>NZ_JAJOMA010000017.1 GCF_021129235.1 Kineosporia mesophila | reverse complement strand
CGGCGGCCGGCGGCGGGCCACTCGAGGTGGGCCGCTCGCCCCTGGGCGGGTGGCGGGTGCGGGCCCACCTGGTCGGTGAGCCGGCACACCCCGCCACGCCCCTGCGCCCGGCCGTCTAGCGCGGTGAGCACGAAGGTTGGCCACCTTCTTGTGCATGATCACGAACAGGGGGTCTGGTTTCCTGGCCGGTTCGCATGATCACGGCCGGGGGCGGGGACGCTCAACCCCCGGCGGACGGGTGCCGACATACTGTCGGTGCCGATCAACCAGGGTCCCGGCCGGGGCGCATGCCGGTGAGCGGCCGCGCCCGGCGGCGGGCTCTGCTCGGGCAGCGGGGCCGGCCGGTCTGGCAGCCCCTGGCCGTGCTCACCCTGCTGCCCCTGGTGGCCACCGCGTTCATCGGCGGGGTGTCGGTGGTCGCGGCCGACCGGGCGGCCGACCGGGCCCTGCGGGCCCAGCGTCTGGTCTCCGCCGTGGAGCTGCTCGACGCCGCCCGCCGGGCCGCCGACGCCGAGCTGCTGCCCACGATGCTCGTGCACGTGGTCGCGGACGAGGCGACGGCCACCCGGGCCGGGTTCCCGCCTGACCGCAGCGCGACCCTGCGGGTCACCGAGCCCGCGGTCGTCGAGCAGGCCCGCGCCCTGACCGACCGGACGATCTCCGCCGCTCTGGCCGGTTCCTCGGACCGGAAGCTGCTCGCGGTCGTGACCGATGCCCGCAACTCCATCGCCTTCGCCCGGTCGGCGGCCGACCAGAGCGGTCAGCCGCTGGTGAACGTGGTGCGCAACTTCGGGCTCAGCTCCTCGAAACTGGCCTCGGGGCAGCGCTGGGCCAGCACCGAGGCGGTCTCCGCCGGGCTCAGCTCCCGCAGCGTCGCGGCCCTGCAGGACCTCAACCAGCTCCTGTCGCTGAGCGAGGCCGCCAGCCGGCAACTGGGTGAGCTCTTCGCCTCCCGGGTGCTGCCGGCCGCGCTCGCCGGCATCGCCCAGAGCGGCTGGATCGCCTCCTGGGGCACTTACACCAAGCTGGCCGACTACGCTGACGACTTCACCACCGGCCCGGTGCGGCACAACTGGGCGATCTACCAGAACAACGCCACCGTCACCGCGTTCTCGCAGCTCCTGACCCGGCAGGCCCTGGACCCCACCCGGCAGGTGCTGCCGACCGGCGCCCTGCCCGGTCTCGGCGAGCGCAGCCGGCGTCGCGACGACGCCCTGGCCGTGGTGCTGCAGGATGCCGTGGCCGAGGTGACCGCCGGGGCCGGCGACGATCACACCGCGGCCCTGACCCAGCGTCGCACCACTCTCACCCTCTGCCTGGCCTTGGTCCTGCTGTCCCTGGCGAACGCCGGGCTGGTGGCGCGCTGGCTGACCTCGTCGATGCGCTCGCTGGCCGCCGGTGCCCAGGAGATCAGCCAGGGTCATCTGGTGGATGTCGTGCCACGAGGCCCTCGCGAGCTGCGCACGGCCGCGCTGGCCCTGTCGTCGGCCGTCGCGGGGCTGCGGCGCGTGCAGGAACAGGCCCGGGCGGTGGTGAACGGGAACGCCGAGACGCTGCTGCGGCAGGAACCGCTGCCGGGGCCGCTGGGAGACGTCGTGCACGCCTCGGTCGAGCAGATCGTGGAGGGCTTCCGGGCCCGGGAGGCGCTGCAGGACGAACTCACCCACCAGGCCACGCACGACGCCCTGACCGGCCTGGCCAACCGGGCCCAGATCCTCGGGCACCTGGCCGGGCTGCTGGCCGGCGAGGACCGCCGGCGCGAGGGCGCGCCCGGCACCGGGGTGCTGTTCATCGACCTGGACGGGTTCAAGCTGGTCAACGACACCCACGGGCACGCGGTCGGTGACCAGGTGCTGTGCGAGGTGGCTGACCGCCTGACCGCCACCCTGCGGCCCGGGGACGCGGCCGGGCGGCTGGGCGGCGACGAGTTCGTCGTGACGATCGAGGGCATCCGCGACCCCGACGTGCTGCTCGATCTGGGACGCCGGGTGATCAGCGCGGTCAGCTGGTCGGGCCCGATGAATGTGGGCGGCACCACCGTCAAGCAGGTTCGGATCGGTGCCAGCGTCGGGGTGGCGGTCTCGTCGGCGACCAGCACGGCCGACAGCCTGATCGCCGAGGCCGACGTGGCGGCCTACCGGGCCAAGCGGCTGGGCCGCGGCCGGGCCGAGATCTTCGACGACGGCCTGCGGGCCGAGCTGTCGGAACGGGCCGAGATGGAGATCGCGCTGCGCGCCGGCCTGGAGGCCGGGGAACTGCACCTGAACTACCAGCCGGTGGTGAACCTGACCACCGGCGTCCTGGTCGGGTTCGAGGCCCTGGCCCGCTGGAACCGCCCGGGTGTGGGCCCGGTGCGCCCGGACATCTTCATCGCCGCCGCGGAGGCCTCGTCGTTCGTCTGCGACCTGGGCCGCTGGGTGCTGCACGAGGCGACCGACCGCACCGCCCGCTGGCGGGCGGCGGGGCAGGCCGGATTCGTGCCGGGGGAGAACGAGCCCACGATCGCGGTGAACATCTCCGGACGGCACCTGGCCGACAACCGGATCCTCGACGACGTCGCGGACGCCCTGGCCGCCAGCGGCCTGCCGCCCACGCTCCTGGTCGTCGAGATCACCGAGACCGTACTCACCGACGACCCGCGTGCCCGCGAGCACCTGCGGCTGTTGCGCGAACGGGGGGTGCAGGTGGCCATCGACGACTTCGGCACCGGCTTCACCTCGATCAGCGCGCTGTCCGGCACCCCGGCCGACATCCTCAAGATCGACCGCAGCTTCATCGATTCCGACGACATCGGCCACCACCAGCTCGCCACCCTGATCACGCGGGCCGCACAGACCTTCCAACTGCGCGTCATCGCCGAGGGCATCGAGACACAGGACCAGCTGGCCCGGGTGCGGGCCGACGGCTGCGAAGAGGCCCAGGGCTACCTGTTCTCCCGCCCGCTCACCCCGGAAGCAGCGGAAATTCTTCCCCGGCAACTCATCCCACCCCGGGCGACCGGGATCCCGGCGCAGCCGGGCCACCCCTCCCGGAGCCTGACATGACGCTGACCCGCCGAACGTTCCTGTCCGCCACCGGTGCGATGGGCCTGGCGGGAGCACTCGCGGCCTGCGGTGAGGAGGGGAGCGGCACGCCGCGTGCCCCCGGCAGGCCATTGACGTTCTGGTGCTGGGACGGTGCCCTGTCCGACGCCGTGGTCAAGAACGTGACCGCGAGTTTCGTCGGGCGGGCCGACATCACCACGAAGATCGTGCCGGGTGACTTCGGGCAGCGGCTGACCACCACGCTGTCGGCCGGCACCACGGTGCCCGACATCACCGGCGTCAAGGGTGAGGACATGCCCACCTTCCTGACCCTCTCCCGGTTCTTCCTGGACCTGAACACCCTGGGGGCCCGGGAGATCGCGGACTCCTTCGCCCCGGCCAAGTACGCTCAGGCGGCCACCGGCGACGGCAAGCAGATCGGCCTGCCGATCGACCTCGGCCCCACCGCCCTGTTCCTGCGGGCCGACCTGTGGAAGCGGGCCGGCCTGCCCACCGACGTGGAGACCCTGGCCGGCCGGATGTCGTCGTGGGAGGGCTGGTTCGCCTGCGCCCGCCAGCTGAAACGCCGCCTGCCGGGCACGTTCTCCGTCCGCAACTCCACCGACGTGTTCGCCGTGGCCCTCGCGCAGCAGGCTCAGACCTTCATCGCCCGCGACGGCGGTTTCATCGGTGACGGCGACACCGTCCGCACCGCCTGGGACCTGGCCGTCCGCTCGATCACCGAGGGACTGCAGGCCGGTCTCTACGCCGACGCCGCGTTCGGCTCGGCCCTGGAGGCCGGGGTGATTACCGGGCACCTGGGCCCGGCCTGGAACGGTCTGGACATCGCCTCGGTGGCGCCGGGAACCTTCGGGGACTGGCGGGTGGCCGCCTGTCCCGGCGGCCCGGGCAACATCGGCGGTTCCTACCTCACCCTGCCCGCCACCTGCCGGGACCCCGAGCTGGCGTTCGCCTACATCCGGGAGCTGCTCACCCCGCAGAACGAGGGCAAGGCGTTCACCGAGGCGGCCGTCTTCCCCGCCGTTCCCGCGGCCTATGCGCTGCCCGCCCTCACCGCCGGGCAGCCCTTCTACGGCGGGCAGTCCACCATCGAGGTCTTCGGCCCGGCCGCGCAGCAGCTGCCCACCGTCTACGACGCGCCCGGCAACGCCGCCATCGCCTCTTCGTACGTCACCGAACTGGCCAACGTGGAGGGCGGCAAGAGCCCGGAAAGCGCCTGGCAGGACGCGGTCTCGGCCGGGCAGCGCACGGCGGAGTCGGCCGAGAACTGAGCCGGACCGCCCGCGGGTTGCGCCGGTCGGGGCTATTGTGCCCGGTTTTCGGCCGGGTTACATTGTGGGCGCTCGAGCATCAAGCATTCCCATGTCCAAACGTCAAGGAAGACAAGGACAAGGAGCTCGTATGTCTCTTCCGATCAGCCGTCGGGGCGTTCTCACCGCCGGCCTGGGAATCACTGCCGGAGTGGTCGTTCCCGGCCTCCCCGCCCACGCGTCCGCCACCCGTTCGTCCGGCCGTTCGGCCGGCACCGGGTTCCTTCTCGGCGCCGAGACGCTCGACGGCGGTGAACAGGTCACCACGATCACGCTCGACACCGCGCGGCTGGGGCCGATCGCCCCGGACAGCCTCTCCCGCGAGACCTTCACCGTGCACGCTCGGGCGACCAGCCCCATCACCCCCGAGGCGGGTGCCCTGTACGACCTCGACCGCCCGGTGACCGCGGCGCGGCTCGACCGGCGCGGCAACATCGTGCTCGAGCTGGAGCACGGCGAGGGGCAGGCCGGCGCCGGCACGCTGGGCTACATTGCCAGCCGGGGGCGCAACGTTCGGCTCGACCTGGTCTACACCCTCACGCAACGCGCCCCTCTTACCCGGCGTCACGGAAAGCCGCTGCTGATATCCCGTTTCGTGCAGGGCGGGCTGGTCAATCCAGAGGTGGACGCCTTCGGGTACCACGAGAGCGCGGCGGGCCTGAAGTACCGGCTCTACTCACCGCCGCGCCGGGGCCGGCGCCCGCTCGTGGTCTGGCTGCACGGCGGGGGAGAAGGAGCCTCGCTGCCCGACGGCTACTACGACAACGAGACCACGCTGCGCGCCAACCGGGGTGCGCTCGGCTTCGCCACCGGGCCGGCGCAGCAGATCTTCGGCGGCGCCCACGTCGTCGCCCCGCAGAGCACCTCCTACTGGATGGAGGACGGACCCCGCTTCGCGCCGCTCATCCGCCAGGTCGTGCGGGAGGTCTGCGCCCGGCGCGACATCGACCCCGACCGGATCTACGTGGCCGGGTGCAGCAACGGCGGCTACATGAGTTTGAAGATGACCACGGTCTATCCCCGCCTGTTCGCCGCCTCGGTGCCCGTCTGCGGAGTCGTCGCGGGCACCCCACCGCTGGTCCCCGACGCGGACCTGCGGGCGATCACCACACCGACCTGGCTGATCGCCTCCCTGGACGACACCACCGTGGACCCGGTGGCCAACACGATGCACGCCCACGACCTCGTCCCTCATTCCCGGGCCACCCTCTACGAGCACGTCGAACGCGACGGCTACCGGTTCCCCGGCCACTGGTCCTGGATCTATCTGGCCCGCAACGACCCGAGCATCGACGGCACCCACGTCTGGCAGTGGATGGCCGGCCGGCGCCGCTGAGCCCGACCGGCTGTGAAGTTCAGATGTGTTCAACGCCCGGGGTCCTCACGGATGTCGCGGATCCGAATCTGGCTCTACAGTTAAAGCACGCGCCGGGCAACCACTTTGCGCGACCTTGTCAATCCGCTGAGTGACCGCCGACCGGTTCACCGCGGGGAGCGAGGGACGGCCGGCAGCCCCTTGCTGCCGGTCGTCTTTCATCGTGAACTGCTGAGGACGACAGGAGGCGCGGGTGAGTCCCGCTGACGCTCACCCCACCGGTGAGGACGAGACTCCGCTGAAACCGGCGGAGCCCACACCGGACACCACAGCGGACGGCGAGCAGCCGGGGTCGGCCGGTACCGCGTCCCCCGCTGATACCGCGTCCGTGAGCGACACCGTTTCCACAGGCGACGCCGCGTCCACCGAGGACACGACCTCGCCCGCCCGAGAAGCGTCCACCGACAACCCGGTGTCCACCGACAACCCGGCGCCCAATAGCGATCCGGCGCCCACCAGCGACCCGGCGCCCAACAGCGACACAGTGTCCACCGATGACACGGTGCTCAACAGCGACCCGGTGCCGAACAGAGACACAGTGCCCACCGATGACCCGGTGCCCAACAGCGACCCGGTGCCCACTGATGACCCGGTGCCTAACAGCGACCCGGTGCCCACCGATGACCCGGTGCCCACCGATGACACGGTGCCCACTGATGACACGGCGTCCCCCGACGAGATCGCATCCTCTGATGACGCCGTACCCGCTGACGAGCCTGCCCCCACCGGCGACGCCACCCCCACCGATCGCGGCCTGACCTGGGTCCTGGCCTGGACTGTGGTCGGGTCACTGATCCCGGGCCTGGGCCTGCTGGCGGCCGGCCGTCGCCGGATCGGGGCGCTCGTTCTCGGGGTCGCCGTCGTGGCCCTGGCCTGGCTCGCGGTCTGGGCCCTGCGCGGCGACATCCTGCGGCGCGGGGTCTCGTTCGCCGTCGACCCGCACCGGCTCCTCGTCCTCGCGATCGTTGCCGTCGGGACCGGCGTCCTCTGGGCCCTGATCGTCGTGCTGACCGGCACCCAGCTGCACCGCCGCGTCCCACTGGCCCGCAACCAGAAGATCGTCGGCTGGCTCGTCGTGGTCGTCCTGGTGGCCGGCATCGGCGTGCCCACCTACGGCGTCACCGATTACGCCCTGGTCCAGCGCGACCTCGTCCTGAGCGTTTTCGACAGCGCCGGTGACGTGGACGCCGACGCGGACGTCGTCAAACCCGCCGCCGTCGAAGAGGATCCCTGGGCCGGCACCGAGCGCATCAACGTGCTGCTGATCGGGTCCGACGCCGGCGCCGACCGGGAGGGCATCCGCCCGGACACCCTGATCGTGGCCAGTATTCAGCCCGCCAGCGGCAACACCGTGCTGTTCAGCCTGCCCCGCAACCTGGAACGGGTGCCGTTCCGCAAGGACAGCCCCGGAGCCGAGGCGTGGCCCGACGGCTACCGGTGCGCGGACGAGTCGTGCCTGCTCAACGCCGTCTGGACCTGGGCCCTGGACGCCCCCGGCTACGCCAAGTACGAGAACCCGGGCCTGAAGGCCACCGAGGACGCCGTCACCGGGGTCACCGGTCTCACGATCGACACCTACGCCATGCTCAACCTCAAGGGTTTCCAGGACCTCATCGACGCCATCGGCGGCGTCACCCTGAACGTCGACGAGCGACTGCCCATCGGCGGTAACTCCGAGCGCCCGGACGAGACCATCGGCTACATCGAGCCCGGCGACAACCAGCACATGAACGGCTGGCGCGCGCTGTGGTTCGCGCGCTCGCGGTGGAGCACCAGCGACTACGACCGGATGCGCCGCCAGCGGTGCGTGATCGCGGCCGTGACCGATCAGGCCGACCCGGTGACCGTGGCCAAGAACTTCCCGAAGATCGCCAAGGCGCTGAAGGACAACATGTCCACGGGCATCCCGCAGTCGGACATCCAGGCCTGGGTGGACCTGGCCACGCGGGTGCAGGGCGCCGAGGTCACCAGCCTTCCCTTTACGGACGACGTGGTCGCCGACCGCACCGACCCGGACTACGACCTGATCCACCGGCAGGTCACCAAGGCCATCGAGAAGTCCGAGAAGGCGGCCGTGAGCGCGACAGCTACACCCAGTGCCAGCGCCACGAGCAGTCCGGCCGACGGTGCCATACCTGGTGCCACACCCGGTGTCACGCTGACCACCAGCCCGGCCCCCACCGTCAGTTCCAGTGCCGCGGTGACGACGACGAAGAAGAAGAGCAAGGACGAGGAAGCGACTCCGGAGCCGACCGATCCTTCCAGCGCGCAGGACGTCTCCGAGGTCTGCTGATCGTCCGCGGCCTGCGTCCAGCAGCTCCCCCTCGTTGTGTACACCTGGTACACCCGGTACCGCCTGTACCAGGTGTACACAACGACGGCGCGGTCGCGCCGGCTCCGGCCGGCTGAGCGCCTGTTCGTGACGCCTGTTCGTGACGCCTGTTCGCGACACCCGGGTCTGCGCGGTCGGAACTTGGCGAACGGGTGGCGCTCTCACCCGCACGGAGCATCTGTTCACGGCTTCGTCAGATTCACCGCGTGACGGCCGACGTGCCTCAGAGCCCGCAGAAGCCTGGGTCTCGGCGATGCAGGTCTGAGTCGGTCACCCCTCGGTGACATTCGTGGGAAGAAGTGGCCGTCCATGGTGCAGGTAGCGAACGACGCCCGGTCCCGGGCACGGCTACGCGGCGTGTGGACGCGTGGACTGCTGTCGGTGCCGTTGTGGTCGGCGGTGGCGGTGGCCGGGGTGGTCGCTGCGGTGGTCCTGGCGCCGGAGTCGTGGTCGCAGGCCGGCGCCAGTGCCCGGGCCGCGGTGCTGGCCGCCTTCACCGCCGTGATGGTGGTGCGGACCTCCCGGCGGCATCTGGGCGGGCACCGGATCTGGTCGTGGTTCAGCGCGGCGGGCATGGTCATGACCGTGGCCGCGGTCGCCGACCTGGTGGCGCGCGTGATGACGGGCACCGACCGGAGCGGGCCGTACGTGTTCCCGGCCGGGGTGCTGGCGTCCTGCTTCCTGATCTACCAGGGCCTGATCCTGTGGAACCGCACCCGGACCATCACCGCCGACCCGGGTGACGTACTCAACGGACTGAGCGCCACCCTCGCCGTGGCGGCCCTGGGAAACCTCGCGCTGATCTGGTTGTACGGGCAGGACCAGCCCGGTCCGTGGGCAGCCGTGCAACTGCACCTGCTCTGTCTGGGCGCCGCCTTCGTCCTGCTCGGAACCACCGCCTCGGTGGCCCAGCTGGGGTCGGCCTTCGGCGATCCGCGGGCCTGGGCGGGCCTGGCCTCGGGCACCCTGGCCCTGGCCGGCACCGTGCTGGCCCCCTCGACCGGTCTGCTGGCCGACGGGCTGACCCGTTCGCTCCTGACCGGTCAGCAGTACTCGTTCACCATCGGCTGGGTGGTGATGCTCGGTGTGCTGGCGCTCTGTTCGCTGGCCCCGCAGCGTCCGGTGGAACCGCAGCCGGCCACCACCCACGAGGCCACGCTGGGCGCGCTGGTGGTACTGATGAGCGGGGTGGCCGTGCTCCTGCTCAGCACGCGCCTGGACCCCGGCCTGACGACGACGGCCGTGGTGCTGGCCGGGCTGTCGATCCTCGGGGCCAGCACCCGGGGGCTGCACCTGATCCGCGATCTGGCCAGTCTCGCGGTGCGCCGCCAGGAAGCCCTGACCGACGACCTGACCGGCCTGGCCAACCGGCGTGCGTTCACCCGGGAGCTGGCCGACGGGGTGCGCCGGGGCGGGGTCACGTCGCTGCTCATCATCGACCTGGACGACTTCAAGGACATCAACGACAGTTTCGGCCACGCCGTCGGTGACGAGGTACTGACCGCGACGGCCGGGCACCTGCGACAGGCGACCCCTCCGGGTGGTCTGGTGGCGCGGCTGGGAGGCGACGAGTTCGCCGTGCTGCTGCCGCACACCACCGGTGCGGACGCGGTCGGGGTGGCCTGGAGGCTGGTCGAGTCGGTGCAGGCGGCCCGGACCACCCGTAACGACTCCGGCACGCCGGCCGCAGTCGGCCTGAGCATCGGGGTGGCCCGCCACGACCAGGCATTCGGCGCCGAGCACGGAAACCTCGACGACAATGAGCTGTTCCGCCGGGCCGACGCCGCCATGTACGTGGCCAAGACCACCGGTGTCCAGGTCAGCGTCTACGACCGGGAACTCGACGCCCAGCGCCGCGACCAGAACCAGCTGACCCAGGACCTGCTCGCGGCGTTCGACGGCAGTGGCCGGGTGGACGACCTGCCGTTCGAGGTCTTCTACCAGCCCCAGGTCTCGATGAGCACCGGCCGGGTCGCCGGGGTCGAGGCGCTGGTGCGCTGGCAGCATCCCGTGCGCGGCCTCCTGGCCCCGGTCTCGTTCCTGGACCTGGTCGAACGCCACGGCCGGATGCGGGAGCTGACCCAGTTCGTGGTCTGGAGCGCCCTGCGCGACGCCGCCCTCTGGGAGCGCACCGGCCTGGGCCCGATGCGGGTCTCGGTCAACCTGTCCACCAGTTGCCTGGCCGACCCGGTGTTCCCGAAGGTGCTGCAGGAAATCGTGAGCGCCGGTATCGACCCGTCCGCCGTCACGTTCGAGGTCACCGAGACCACCCTGATGAAAGATCCGGAACACTCGCTGCGGATGTGCGCGGTCATCGTGGACGCCGGTTTCGGGCTCAGCATCGACGACTACGGCACGGGCTACTCCTCCCTGGCCTACCTCAGCGACCTGCCCGCCACCGAGCTGAAGATCGACCGGGCCTTCGTCTCCCGCATCCAGCACGACGTGCGGGTGCGCGCCATCGTCTCGGGCACGGTGCAGCTGGCCCACCAGCTCGGCCTGCGGATCGTCGCCGAGGGTGCGGAACAGTCCGGCACGCTGAGACTTCTGCGCGAACTGGGCTGTGACGAGGTGCAGGGCTACGTGTACAGCCCGCCCCTGCCGGCCCTTGAGCTGCACGCCTGGGTGAGCAACCAGATGCTGGTGCACGCCGACGAGGGCGCACACTGACGTGACGGCCGGTTCAGCGCAGGGCCGGTCCGTTCGCCCCGGAGAGCACGACGACCGGATGCCTGCCCAGCGACTCCCCGCTGAGGACGGCGGCCAGTGCGGTTGCCCCGCCGGGCTCCACAGCGAGGCGCAGGTTGCTCCAAAGATAAAGCTGCGTCTGTATAATCGCCTCGTCGGGAACGAGGAGCGTGGTGGAGCCGAGTCGCTGGGCGACGGCGGCGGCAATATCCCCGGCGCGGCGCGCGCCGAGGCTGTCCACCGCGACGCCGCTGACATCCACGTCGACGACCTGCCCGGCCTCCAGCGTCCGGGTCAGCGTGGGCGCGGCGGCGGGTTCGACCGCCACGACGGGGTTTCGGCCCTCGAGGGCCAGACTGACGCCTGAGAAGAGCCCACCCCCGCCGCAGCCGACCAGCACCGGGCGGCCCGGCTCGATCTGCTCGGTCAGCTCCTGGCCCAGTGTGCTCTGCCCGGCCACGACAGCGGGGGCATCGTAGGCGTCCACGTGATGGGCGCCGTGCTCCTGGGCATGGGCATGGCTGGCAGCCAGCGCGTCGGCGTAGAAACCGTCGATGCGGTGCAGCGTTGCGCCGTACCCCTCGATGAGGGCGGCCTTGGCGGCCGGGACGGTCGCGGGAACGAACACGTGCGCCGGCAGTCCGGCCCGGGCCGCGGCCCAGGCGACGGCGGCGCCGTGGTTGCCGCCGGAGGCCGCGCAGATGGAGCGGGTTCCGGCCGGGGCGGTGAGGACGGCGTTCAGCGCCCCGCGCGCCTTGAAAGAACCCGTGTGCTGCAGCATCTCGAGCTTGAGCGTCACGGGTACGGGGGAGAGGTCACCGGCGGGCAGATCCAGCGTGGGGGTGCGCCGGACCTTCCCGGCCAGGCGCTCCATCGCCGCAGCCAGTTCCGCCCGCCCCGGGATCACGTCTGCCTGGTCGATCGCTTCCATGGCCCGTCCTCACGTCCTGGCCGGACACCGGCCCTAGCGTTCGATATATTGAACTTATGGCTAGTATATCAAACGAGAGTGGGTCGCTGGCGGCGGCGATCGCGGCCCAGATCCGGCTGCGCCGCACGCAACGGGGGCTCAGCGCGGCCGAACTCGCCCGGCAGGCCGGTCTCAGCAAGGCGACGGTCTCCGCGCTGGAGGCCGGCCAGGCCAATCCCACGGTCGACACCCTCGACGCCCTGGCCGTCGCGCTGAGAATCCCGCTGACCGACCTGCTGACCCGCGGCACCGACCCCGGGCCCCTCCTGCTGCGGGGCACTCCCATGCCCGACGAGGGCCCGGCCCGGGAACTGCTTCGGCGCGTCGGGGGAGGCAACAGCGTCGAGATGTGGCGCCTGCGCCTACCCCCGCACACCCAGGTCGACGGCGTCGCCCACGCACCCGGCACCACGGAGATCCTCATGGTGGGCAGCGGCACCGTCACCGCCGGCCCCGCCGCCGATCCGGCGATGCTCGGCCCCGGCGACCTGCTCAGCTTCGCCGGTGACCAGGCCCACCTCTACCGCAGCACCGACGAGCCCGTCGAGATCGTCATGCTCATGGCCTCTCCGACGCCGGCCTGAGGTAGTCACGCTGAACGGGCTCGACCGGCGGCCGTGAAGCCAGCCGGCACAACCCGTTCCAGGAGTAGGGTCGGGCGCCTTTCATACTCTGACGCGCTGAGGACCACCGACTTGCCGACAACCCACCAGCTCACCACGGCCCGCCTGAGCCTGCGCGAGCTGACCCCGGCCCAGGTGGCCGAGCTGCTCGACCCGCACGCCGCCGCACCCGACTGGATCCCCGGATACCCGTTGCCCGGCAGCAAGAACGCCGCCACCGGGTTCGGGCGCCGCGGCCCCGGCGACCTGCGGTTCGGGTTCGGCATGTACCACCTCGTGCGCACGGCAGACGGACTGGTGATCGGTGAGATGGGCTTCCACCGGCCGCCCGCCGACGGCACGGTCGAGGTCGGCTTCGGCCTCGCAGAAGCCGCCCGCGGTGCGGGTTACGCCTCGGAGGCGCTCGCCGCACTCGTCCGCTGGGCCTTCACCCAGGCGGGCGTCGACCAGATCGTGGCCCGCGCTCTGGGCTCCAACCAATCCTCCCAGGGCGTGCTGACCCGCACCGGGTTCAAGCACGCCGGTCCGGACGGAGACTTCGAGCGCTTCGTGCTGGAAGCAGCGGATCAGAACGACAAGAACTGATGCCCGACATCCGGCTGCTCTCGGGCAGCCTCCGCCGCCGATCGAACAACTCGGCGTCGTCGCATTGCCGTCATATCTCGCAGGCCCACCGTGAATCCCACCTCTCTCCCGGCCCGGTCTCCGCCGGGATGATCGGCGAGGACGGCCTGATCACGGACGAAAACACCCGGGCGGTCATGGCCGGGGCCCTGACAGCACTCACCCGGAAGGTCCTCGCGAGACGATCTCAGCAGTTGAGGGCGTTGTGTCCGCACTGTGAGATCACCGGGTATCAGTTCGACGGAGCGATGTGCGTGAGTGACTCCTGCGCCTGTGCGAGGAAGCGTTCGACCAGCTCCAGAGGCAAGGGATCGCTCGTGAAACACCTCAGGGTCGACATGCCGGAGTCGTCGTCGCGGAAGACCTCCATCACCAGCCCTCGGCCAGGGGCAGGGGCCACATCTTCCAGCTCCAGGCCGATGCCGTCCCGATCTCCGACATCGCTCGCCATCACCACGCTGTAGTACCGGTCGCCGAAGTGCCACGCACTCGATTCACTTTTCACCCGGCTCATGATGGCGCCAACTCCGCCGGGGGAGGATGGAAGGACGAGACGGCCGGGTGGGGATGTCGTCCCCCACCCGGCCGGTCGGGTCAGCGGGCTGCGGCCTCGATCACCTGGGTGACCTTGGCCGGGTGGCTGACCATCACCGCGTGCGAGGAGCTGACCTGGCTGATCGTGGAACCGGCGCGCCGGGCCATGAACCGCTGGGTCTCGGGGGCGATGGCCTGGTCCTTCGTGGCCACCAGGTACCAGGAAGGAATGGTGCTCCAGGCTGCGGCCGTGGCCTTCTCACCGAACGCCGCGGCCGCGATCGGTCGCTGGGTGGCGGCCAGGACGGCGGCGGCGCGCTTCGGCACGTCGGCGGCGAACACGCTGCGGAAACCGGCCGGGTCGAGGTAGAGGTCGGTGCCCCCGTCACTGGTCGGCACCGGGACCGTGGGCGCCACGGGAATCGGGTTGGCCACCTTGCGGCCGGCCAGATCGCCCACGCTCTCGCCCTTCTCGGGGGCGAACGCGGTCAGGTAGACGAGTGACTTCACCTTGTCGTCACCGGCCGCCGCCGCGCTGATCACGGCGCCGCCGTAGGAGTGCCCGACCAGCACGACCGGGCCGTCGATGCTGTCCACGAGACTGCGCACCGAGGCGGCATCCTCCGCGATGCCGCGCAGCGGGTTGCCGGCGGCGCGGACGGGGTAGCCGTCCTTGCGCAGACGCTGGATCACGGACGACCAGCTGCCGGAGTCGGCCCAGGCGCCGTGCACCAGGACGACGGTGGGCTTCTGCCCGGAGGGCACGCTCTTCGTGACCGGCGCGCTCGCCACGACCGGGGTGGTGCGGTGGTCGGAGGTCGCGGCGTACGAGACGGCGGGGACGGCGATCGCTGCGCCGGCGGCCAGGGCTGCGGTGACGGCGAAGGTGATGCGTCGGGTGCTGGCCATGATGAGGACTCCTGGGTAGAGAGATCGGTCGTTCTCTTTGATGGTTCGAGCTTGGACCATGCAGGTGGCAACTGTCAAGAACGATCGTTCTGTCTAGTAAAGTGGGCGACATGCCAGTCGTGTCCGAACCCCGTGAGCGCCTCCTGCGCACCGCCGCCGGCCTCTTCTACTCCGAGGGCATCGGGCGGGTCGGCATCGACCGCCTGGTCAGCGAGGGTCAGGTCACGCGGGCCACGTTCTACCGCCACTTCCCGAGCAAGGACGACCTGGTGGTCGCCTACCTGCGGGCCGAGGACCAGAAGCTCCGGACCGGCCTGGCCGGTCTGACGGATCGGGCCCTGTCTCCGGCCGACTCCCTGCGGGCCATCGCCCACGGCATCGGTGACGGCATCTGCCGGCCCGGGTTCCGGGGCTGCCCGTTCATCAACGCCGCCGCCGAGTACCCCGACCCGGAACATCCCGTACGTCAGGTCGTTTCCGAGCACCGGGCGTGGTTCCTGGACACCGTGATGGCGATCATCGGGCAGATCTCGCCCGGTGAGGCCGAGATCGCGGGTCGCCAGTTCGTGATGATGCGCGACGGCGCGATGGTCGCCGGGTACACCGAGCAGCCCGAGGTCGCGGTCCGGTCGCTGCACGAGGGCACCGAGCGTCTGCTCTCACAGCTGGCCCGGTGAACCTCCCTCATCCTTGTTCGTGATCATGCAAAGTCTCCCCGGGGAAACTTTGCATGATCACGAACAAGGATGAGGGGACGAACGAGGTTGGGGGCACGGTCGCGGGGGACGAAGGTCCCACCGGTAGCGTGCTGGCATGTCCGAGAACCTTTTCGTGCCCTGCTCCGTAGCTTTCGTCGTCGGGGCGCAGCGGTGAAGCCCTTCGCGCTCACGCTGCCCGGAGACGTGCGCTTCGGCGCGGGACGGGCCGCCGAGGCCGCCGACGTGGTGGCCCGGGCCGCCGGTGAGGGCGGTGTGCTGCTGGTCACCGGGTCGGGCGACCGGCACGCGGCGCCGCTGCGCGAGCGCCTGGAGAAGGCGGGGGTCACGGTCACGACGGTCCGGGTCGTGGGTGAGCCGACAGTGGACGCGGTGGGGGACGCGGTGGGCACGGCCCGTCGCGCGGGTGTCTCCGCGGTGCTGGGTGTGGGTGGCGGTTCGGTCCTGGACACCGCCAAGGCGGTGGCGGCCCTGGTCGGCAACGGCGACCCGCTCGACCACCTGGAGGTGGTCGGCCGTGGTCAGGCGCTGTCCGGGCCGGTGCTGCCGTGGGTGGCGGTACCGACCACGGCCGGTACCGGCTCGGAGGTCACCCGCAACGCGGTGCTCACGGCCGGGCGGGTGAAGGTGAGCCTGCGGTCGCCGGCCCTGCTGGCGCTGGCCGCGGTCGTCGATCCGGACCTGTTGCAGGGCCTGCCGCGTGATCCTCTGGTGCACGGCGGGCTGGACGCGCTGGTGCAGCTGATCGAGCCGCTGATCTCGCGCCGGGCCAACCCGGTCACCGATGCCCTGGCCCGGCAGGGCCTGGCCGCGTCACTGCGGGCCTTGCCACGTGCCGCCGCCGAGGGCACCGACGACCCGGAGGTGCGCGCGGACCTGGCGCTGGCCTCCCTCCTGGGTGGAGTGTGCCTGGCCAACGCCGGTCTGGGCGCGGTGCACGGTCTGGCCGGGGTGGCCGGTGGCATGCTCGGCGCCCCGCACGGAGCCCTGTGCGCGGCGTTCCTGCCGGCGGTGCTCGAGGCCGACCTGGCGGCGTTGCGTCGCGCTCCCGACCCGGTGGCGCAGGGCCGTCTCGATGCTCTCGGCCCCCTGGTCACGGGCGACCCGCAGGCCGGCGCCGAGCAGGCCGTCGCCGCGCTGGGTGCCCTCGTCCGTGATCTGGGTGTTCCCGGCCTGACCGAACTGGGCCTGCGGGACGCCGATGTGGACGAACTCGTCGAGGGGGCGCTGGCCGCGTCGTCGACGAAGGCCAACCCGCTGCCGCTGACCCGCGAGGAGTTCACGACGGCGGTGCTCGCCTCCCGCTGAACCGTGCGACGGACGCCGGGCCCGGAACCCGGCGTCCGTCGGCGCGTCAGCAGGTCAGCAGGTCAGCAGGTCAGCGACGGGCCGCCCGGCCCAGCTGAGTGATGCCGTCCGGCAGCGACTTCTGCGTGATGCTGGTCCCGGGGTCCGCAGCGACCCAGTCCGGGTGACCAGGCATCGGCGGCACCGTGGTGCCGTACAGCCAGTCCTGCAGGAACACGCTCAGATCCTGGCCCGACACCTTCGAGGCCAGGGCGATGAAGTCGGCCGTGGACGCGCTCTCGCCGGAGTACTTCTTCGTCCAGGCCCGCTCCAGCTTCACGAAGTCGGGCGTGCCGATCTTCTGCCGCAGCGCGTACAGCACCAGGGCGCCACCGCCGTAGACATTGCTGTTGAACACGTCGTAGACGTCACCGCTGAGGGGCTGGGCCACCGGCCCGTTCTCGGCCCGCTCGGAGTTCGCGTCGCGGTAGAGACCCTTCATCGTGTCGTCGAAAGAACCGGGCAGCATGCCCCGGTCCGCGGCGTACAGCAGCTCATACCAGGTGGCGTGGCCCTCGTTCAGCCAGACGTCGCTCCACTCCCAGGGAGCCACGTCGTCCCCGAACCACTGGTGCGCCAGTTCGTGTGTCATCACCGGCTCCCACACCGACTGCGGGTATGTCCACCACGGGGTGTCGTAGAGAGACAGGGTCTGAGTCTCCAGCGCGAAGCCCAGTTCGGTGTCCACCACCAGCGATCCGTACAGGTCGAACGGATACTTCCGGACCTGCTTCTGCATCCAGGTGATCTGGCTCCTGGAGACAGCGAGCCTGGACCGGTACTCGTCCACCAAGCGGGTCGGGACCACGTCGCGCACCGGGACCCCGTTCACGTCTCCCTGGTCGATGACGGTGAACTTCCCGGCCGCCAGCTGCGTCAGCTCGGTGGCCATCGGCTGGCGCTGCTCGTAGGTCCAGGTGGTGCGCCCGTCGCCGGTGGACTTCGTGCTCTTCAGAACCCCGTTGGCCACGGCCGTCTCACCGGTCGGCACGTTCATCTCGATGGTGAACGAGGCCTTGTCGCGGGGATGGTCGTTGGACGGGTACACCGCGTGCATCGCGTTCGGCTGCCCCGACGTCGCCGAGCCGTCCGGGGTGATGAAGAAGACCGTGGACAGCAGCTGGTCCGGGTTCGCCACCGTCGGCCTGGCGGTGAAGTGGCTGACGGTCACCCGGAAGGTCTCCCCGCGGTACAGCGCCCGGGCCGGGGTGATCACCAGTTCCTCGCCCACCCGGCTGAACGTCGCGGGCTTGCCGTCGACCGTGACGCCACCGACCGCGTCCCCACTGAAATCCAGGTCGAAGCTCGAAAGATCCTGCGTGGCCTTGGCCTTCAGGGTGACTGTGCCGTCGATGCCGGACGCCGGATCACTGCTCGCGTATCTCACGCTCAGGTCGTAGTGACGCGCGTCGTAACCCCCGTTGCCGAGCGTCGGGTACAGCCGGTCGCCGATGCCGGCGCTCCCGGGACGGGGGTCGAACGCGGGTTGCCGGCCGACGGTGGCCGCGCCGGCACCGGAGGCACCCACGGTGGCCAGGAAACCGAGACAGACAGTCGCCGTTGCGGCGACAGGGAATCGCAAGCGGGAACTCATCATGCACTGCAACGTATGCCTCTCCCGGCGACGTCGTGGCCGAGACCTGCGGGTAATTTCCGATCCTTTCGCAGAACCGGTCACGAGCCGGCCGACTATTTGTTGACGCCTATTGATGTCACCGGTTAAATTCACTCCGGTTACCGAAGAACGTGGTTCTGGTTTTCGGAAAGTCTTTCACCGCAACGCATTCACTAATAATCAGGAGTGTGACCAGGCCATGAAGGCAGCGGCGCGTATCAGGTTGGGCTTACTCGGCGGGATCATCGGGGTGGCGGTGACGGCCTGGTCCCCGGCCTCCGCGAATGCGGCGACGGAATCGATCACCGTGGTGTCGTCCGTCGCCACCACGGCGCTCACGCCCGAGCAGATCACCGAGCCCGGGACGTATTCGTTCCAGTTCGCCGCCGAGGTTCCCGATGGTGGACGCCTGCGTCCGCTGGACGCGAATGTCGCCGAGGGCGGCGAGTTCTCCGACGGGGTGGTGGTGGAGGACGCCGACGGGACCGTGGTGGGCGCCTACGACGAGCCCTACACGGTGGCGCAGGACGGTTCGTTCCTGCCGACGACCTACCGCATCGACGGCACTGACCTGATCCAGACGGTCACGGTGGACGAGGGGGACGCGGTACCCGCGACCGTCATCTTCTCGGACTACGCACCGGTCGGGGCCACCACCGACGTCGCGCCCCCGAGCCTTCTCCGGGCCGCCGCCTTCGTGTCGGTGCCGGCCGGCTACGTGTACAACCCGGAACTGGGCAGCCTCCACGACTACTGCACCAGCTCGCCGGACTCCTGGGCCAGCGCCGACTTCCGCGGGCCGTGCGCCACGCACGACATGTGCTACGAGGTACCCGGTGATCACAAGGCCGCCTGCGACGCGGCCTTCAAGCAGGACCTGTACACCAACTGCAACTACGCCTACGGATCCCTCAACCCGCTGCGGGCCACCTGCCGGTCGATCGCCGTGGTCTACTACGCAGCCGTCACCGCCTTCGGCGACGACGACTGAATGATGGCCGGGAAAATACTTTCCAGGCCGAAGTGCGGAGATGGACGGGGCGATCCGTCATTGTCACCGCCGCCTGTCAGGGGTAGCCTCGAAAGCTGCGTCCACGAGTGTCATCCGTGAACGAGACCCGTATCGGGCCCTTCCCGCGACGTGATACTTCGGCAGGTCGAGGAACCGGGAAACTATTTTCCCGACAGTGGTTCTCGGGCCCGGAATCGGTGACCGGAGCCGCCCCCCGCACGACCCGCGTCCGCTGGCCGATTCCGGCAGTCTCACGCCGGGCGCCCCGTCGTTGACGGAACGACGGGGCGCTCGTGACAGTGAGATCGTTCCGATCTCACAGCGAGCGGGTCGTTCCGCGCCGTCCGGCACCGGCCGCGGATTCCGGGCCCGTTCCCCTGACCACGTGGGAGCCTGTCATGAGTCCGTCCACATCGCTGCGTCAGCAACGCCTGCTGATCCTCGTCCTGACTGTCCTGATCATCGGGCTGGGCACCCGCTCGGCCCACGCCGAGACCGTTCAGAACCGCACCGCGGCAGATCCTTCCGCCGCAGCTGAGGCATCCGGGGATAAACTCGACCGGGGTTTGGTGGTGCTTCGCTCCGGGGAGAACAACTTCCTGTCCTGGCGCCTGCTCCCGTCCGACCCGGCCGGTGCGGCCTTCGACGTCTACCGGGGTTCGGTCAAGGTCAACGACCAGCCCGTCACCGCCGGCACCAACTTCACCGACGCCGATGCGCCCGCCGGGGCTTCCTACACCGTGCGGGCCGTGAGTGACGGCGTCCCAACGCTCGCGACCGCACCCGGGGCCTCGGCGACCGCGCTGGCCGCCTCGTCCATGGACGTGCCGCTCAGCAAACCCGCCGGCGGGACCACACCCGACGGGGTGGCGTACACCTACGCCCCCGGGGACGCGTCCGTCGGTGACCTGGACGGTGACGGTGCCTACGAGATCGTGCTGAAGTGGGACCCGTCCAACGCCAAGGACAACTCCCAGAGCGGTTACACCGGCAACGTCCTCATCGACGCCTACGAACTGAACGGCACCCGGCTGTGGCGCATCGACATGGGCCGGAACATCCGTGCCGGAGCGCATTACACGCAGTTCCAGGTGTTCGACTACGACGGTGACGGCAAGGCCGAGGTGGCGATGAAGACCGCCGACGCCACCAAGGACGGCACCGGGGTGGTGATCGGCAGCTCCGGCGCCGACTACCGCAACAGCTCCGGCTACATCCTGAGCGGCCCCGAGTTCCTCACCGTGTTCAGCGGCCAGACCGGAAAAGCCCTGGCCACGGCCGACTACGTGCCGGCCCGGGGGACCGTGTCGTCGTGGGGCGACTCGTACGGCAACCGCGTCGACCGGTTCCTGGCCGGCACGGCCTACCTCAACGGTTCCTACCCCAGCATCGTGATGGCCCGCGGCTACTACACCCGCAGCGTCATCGCGGCCTGGGACTTCCGGGGCGGGGTACTGACCCGGAAGTGGACCTTCGACAGCAGTTCCTCCACCAACGGCCCGGCCTGGACCGGGCAGGGCAACCACCAGCTCTCGATCGCCGACGTGGATGCGGACGGCAAGGACGAGATCCTCTACGGGGCCATGGCCGTCGACGACAACGGGTCGGGCCTGTGGGTCAACGGCCAGGGCCACGGCGACGCCTACCACGTGGGCGACCTGATCCCCTCGCGCGCCGGGCTGGAGGTGTTCAAGGTGGACGAGGACACCTCGAAACTCGCGGCCTGGATGGCCGATGCCCGCACCGGGGCGATCCTCTGGTCGAACGCCTCGTGCGGGTGTGACAACGGCCGTGGGGTCTCCGACGACATCTACGCGGGCAGCGCGGGCGCCGAGTCCTGGTCGTCCGGCGTCAGCGGCCTGTACAACACCAGCGGCACGAACATCGGCCGCAAGCCCTCCAGCACCAACTTCGTCATCTGGTGGGACGGCGACGCCCAGCGGGAACTGCTGGACAGCAATCACATCGACAAGTACGGCACCAGCGCCGACACCCGCCTGCTGACCGCCGACGGCGTCACCTCGATCAACGGCACCAAGGCCGTACCGGCCCTGCAGGCCGACATCCTCGGCGACTGGCGTGAGGAAGTGATCTGGCCGACCACGGCCGGCACGGCTCTGCGGATCTTCTCCACCACCGACACGACCAGCATCTCCCACGTGTCCCTGATGCTGGACCGGATGTACCGCGAGGCCGTGGCCTGGCAGAACACCGCCTACAACCAGCCGCCCCACCCCAGCTTCGCCCTGGGCAGCTGAAACCAGCCGGACCGGGGAAGATCCGTGCGGCCTGTCCGCACGGATCTTCCCCACGGATGGATGGCGGGTTTATGGGCGGGCGGCCCGGGCGCGCGCTTTGATCGCGAGGATCACCTCGGTCTTCGCGTCGGCGTAGTCGTTCGAGTCGTCCCACCGCCGGCTGAGCAGGTCCCTCTTGACACTCTCGTACACGGCGCGGTCGGCTGCATCGGTGCGCAGATGGTCACGCAGCAGCAGGTACTCGTGCACCGCGGCGTCGCCTCGTTCGTACACGTGCACGTGAACGTCACGAGTCAGGCTGCGCACCAGCCGATGCCCCGGCTCACGCACCCGTAGTTCGTAACCGGCGGTCAGGAGGGACGGGAGGTAGTCCTCCTCGGCGGTGATGTCGGGCACCGCCACGACGATGTCGATGATTGGCTTGGCGGCCAGGCCGGGGACCGACGTGGACCCGATGTGCTCGACGTCGACGTCCACCGTCGTCAGCGCATCGAGGATCCGCCGCCGGTGCTCCTGGTAGCCCTGCGCCCACCGGGCCTCGTAGCTGTGCAGCTCGAGTTTGAGCGCCTCAGGGCCTCCGATGATCTCGACCGTCGTGACGTCCGGCCGGTGCGGCTTGCTGCTGTTCGTCATCGGTACGTTCTCCCCGCTGTGCGACGTGGTCGGCCCTTGCCGCCGCCACGCCGGGTCCGGTGAGATGACAAGCTTGCCAGCTTATCTCCGGCCAGACTCCAGCTCAAGCGGGTCTCACACGACGGGAGCAGACGATGACCGGCACCGGCAGCATCTCCGACGGGTTCCACACCTTCGACGAGCTGTACGAGTTCAGGTTGCTCTACCACGCCCACGCCGTCCGGGCCTGGCTGGCGGCCGGGTATCCCGTCGTCCGCTCCTGGAAGCACTACGACGGTGAACCCTGCTTCGGGGGCGGCTGGTTCATCGTCGTGGCGCAGCTGCCCACCGGGCAGGTCAGCAACCACTACCGAACCGCGAACTGGTCATTGTTCGCCGGCGTGCCCGAGGCCGGGACCGCGCCCGAGTGGGACGGGCACAACGTCGCCGATGTTGCCCGCCGGATGCGTGCGCTCCTGGAGAACGGCGGATCCTGACGTTCGGCGGGTCTCAGATCTGCGCCGTGAGACGCCGGATCAGGACGACTGCAACGAGCACGTCATCATGACGTTGTCCGGTATAGGGCACATCCCGGCCATAGGCTGGGGGATCGCAGGATCACGACAGCGACGGTGGCCGGCTGTCATGGTCGCCGTCCTCATCATCTCCTCGCCAACTAATTGATTTACTTAATCAACGGGTCTGGATGGAGGGCATGCCCGAGGAAGCCGAGCGACGCCGGCAGGAGGTGGCCCGGATGACCGAGGTGCTCGTCCGGGTAACCGGCAACGTCGGGAGGGCGAGCCGGAAACGGCCCGGTGCCCGTGATCTCGTGCTTCTGGAGGCGGTCCGGCGGGTCGGGAAGGTGCGGCCGAAAGACCTGGCCGAGTATCTCGGTCTCTCCCGGGCCGCGATCACCCAGCAGGTCCAGGCCCTGACGGCGGCCGGGGATCTGGAGGCCCAGACCGATCCCGGCGATCGGCGCTCGCGCTTCCTCCAGGTGTCGCCGGAGGGGGAGAAGAAGGTGGCCGCGCTGAACGAGCGCGGCCACCAGCGGTGGACGTTGTTCAGCGCGGACTGGGACGAGGACGAGATCGCTCTCCTGGCCGATCTTCTGCTCAAGCTCGAGAGTTCCATCGCCCGGGCGGTGCGCGGTGACGCGCCGGTCACCGGCACACCCTGGCGCGGCCCGGCAGCGGGTGGTGGACGCCGAGCAGGCCCGCCTCCCGCAGCCGGCCCTGGGCCTGTCCTAGGTAGTGACCGCGGGCTCGTTCAGGAACACCGACATACTGTTGTCGCGTCGGCGTCTCAGAGTGGGGGCATGACCGAGAACGTGAACACCCTGACCAGCTCCACCGCCCGGCACTCGCTCGATGAGTGGCTGACGATGTGGAACACCGACGGCGACATCGCCCGGCAGATCTGCGCCGACGACTTCCGCATCCACTTCGCCGTGACCGAGCCCGACGGGTCGACCCCCGCCGACGACATCCGCACCGCCGACGACTTCGCGCGGTATCTCGGCTGGTGGCACGCGCAGAACCCGGGCGTGGTCTTCACGGGTGTCGCCGATGCGATCGACGGGGACCACGGCCGGCTGCTGTGGGACGTCGAGGCGGGCGGTCACCGCGCGGGTGGTGTCGACGTGTTCGACTTCGCCGAGGACGGCCGGATCCGGCGGGTCTGGTCGGTCGGCGGGCAGCGGAGCATGCGGAGCTGACGGCCGACACCGCACGTGTTTGTCTCTGCCAGACTTGAGGTATGAAGCGAGCCGAGCGGCAGTACGCCCTCGTCGACCTGCTCCGCGGAGCAGGTCGGCCGTGGTCCGCCGCCCGGCTCGCCGCCGAGTTCGGCGTGTCCTCGCGCACCATCGAACGTGACATCGGGTCGCTCCAGGCGGCCGGGGTGCCCCTCTACGCGGATCATGGGGCGGCGGGCGGTTACTCGATCCTGCGGGAGTACTCGCTGCCTCCGCTGAACCTGTCCGCCGCCGAGTCGCTGGCGGTGCTCGCCGGGCTCGCGCTGCTGGAGTCGTCGCCGTTCCAAGGGGCGGCCCGCCGCGCCTGCGCCAAGATCGCCGCCGTCATGGACGAGGAACACCGCGCACCCGTGCAGGAGATGCTCGGGATGATGCAGGTCGTCGACGCCGTCACCCCGGCGGACGGCGCTGTGCCGCTGGGGATGCTCTCCGACGCGATCGCCGCCCGGCGCGTCGTGCGGATCACCTACCTCGGTGAGGACGAGGACAGCACCCCCACCGTCCGCGACGTCGAGACGATGGGGCTTCTGCGCGCGGGTGACGCCTGGCTGCTCGCCGGCTGGTGCCGCCTGCGGGAGGCGATCCGCGGCTTCCGCATCGAGCGGATCACCCGCCTGGAGATCCTCGGCGAGGTCGCGCCGCCCCGCGACCCGGCCCTTCTGGAGGCCGACCTCGCGCGGTGGCCGACGCGGCGCCTCGCCTGAATCCCCGTCCGGCCCTGAGCCTCAGTGCCCGTCGCTCGACCAGTGGTTGCGGTCGACGGTGGCCGGGCTGAAGTGGCGCACGCCGTAGGTGGCTCCCACGGCGATCAGCTGGGCGTTCGTGCCGTCCTGAGGCCGGGTCGTGATCTTCACCGTGGTGCCGTCGGCCCTCTTGATCTTGAGGGTGGACGCCGGCCACTGGGTTCGCATGTCGATGGCGTCTCCGGTGTTGTGGCGGCTGTGCAGGGCCGGGGCCGTGCGCAGCGTGGAGTCGACGCCGAGGGCGCTGAGCAGGCCGGCGGCGGCCCGGACCGAGGTGGCGGTGTCGGGCTGTCCGCTCGCGGTGCGGTGCAGCCAGCAGACCCGGGCCGCCTTCTCGCCCGCCACCGGTACGTAGGCCGGTACGTCCTGGGGTGCGATCTGCTGCTTGCTGACCAGGTAGCTGAAGTGCATCAGGTACGAGCGCTGCGGCGAGCGCATCGTCGACTGCGGCGAGACGGTGATGCCGGCGTCGGTCATGGCGTCGATGAACGCCTCGACGCCGGGCCGGAACGTGTCGTTGAGGGCGGTGACGTCACGGTTGCCGCCGGGGAAGCGCGGGTTCCAGGAAGCGCCGCTGAGCTGCTGGTCCGTGCACAGCAGGGTGAACGTGGTGGCGGCCGACTCGATGCTGCAGCCACGGGCCTGGGCGTCGCTGACCACCGTGGCCAGGGCGCTGATCCGGTACGGGCGCCGGGCCGACACCCGGCCCGGGTAGGTGTGCGTGACCGGCCAGACCTTTCCGGCCGCGGCCCCGGACAGGTTCACGGTCTGCGGTGCCTTCCCGTCACCCCAGGCGATGGTCAGGCGGAAACGGCAGCCGGCCGTGCTGACGGCGCTGGACCAGGCCAGCGCGACGTCGGGGTCGCTGCTGGCACAGGTGTCGGCGCCACTGAGGCACGACGGTGCCGTCGGCGCGGACGCCGAGGTTCTGCCCACCCCGAAGGTCACCGCCGCGCGGGCGGCGGCCGATCCGGTCGCGGCCGTGCCGACCAGCAGGCCCATGGTCACCATCACGCTGATCAGTGCATAACGCACCGTGGTGGTCGTCATCCGTCCCTATCCCCGAGAGCCGCTGTGCTTGCACGACGTCTCTCGGCCGGGGCCGGGGGCATTTCACGACCGGGAGGGGCTCAGATGCTCAGGACCGGGTAACCACTCCGGCAGGCTAATGCGCCATTCCCACACACGCCGCGAGGGCGTCAAGGTGCCGTTCGGTGTAGAGCCGGTGCTCCCGTTCCCCGATCAGGCCGGCCCGGGCCCTACGACGTCAGCCGGATCAGGGTGATGCCGTCGCGGACGGTCAGCATCACCTGCTCGACCCGGCGGTCGTGCCGCAGCAGGGTGTTGAACTCGTGCAGGGCGCGCACCATCACGCGTTCCTCCGGATCCTGCGGGACCAGGCCGCTGTGCAGCGTGTTGTCCACGGCGATCACGCCGTGCGGGCTGAGTTTCGGCAGGACCGCCTCGAAGTAGCGGACGTAGCCGGTTTTGTCGGCGTCGATGAAGACCAGGTCGAACGGGCCGGGCAGGTTTCGCACGGTCGGCAGGGCCGGGCCGACGCGCAGGTCGATGCGGTCGGCGTGCGGTGAGGCGGCGAAGTGGCCCGCGGCGATCGCGGCGTTGCCGGTGTCGATCTCGCAGGTGGTGATCCGGCCGCCCTCCGGCAGGGCCGAGGCCATCGCCAGGGCCGAGTAGCCGGTGAAGGTGCCGATCTCCAGCACGTTCCGGGCCCGCCCGAGATGGACCAGGGTGGCCAGCAGGTGAGCCTGCGGGGCGTCGGACATCATGAACGGGCGGTCACTGAGACGCCGGGTGTCGGCGGCGACCGCGGCCAGCGCGGGGGACTGGGGGCTGGAGTGCGTCTGCGCGTACTCCTCGATCCCGGCGTCGACCATCGGCCGGCGCCGTCCCAGCACGGTGGCCGCGGCCCGCCGGGCGCGCTGGGGCAGACCGCCCGGGCGCGGGAGGTCGCTCTCGTAGGCGTCAGCTGTCACGAAATGCTCCTGGATCGGTCCGGTTGGGGGGTTTCGCCAGGAGACAGGGGATCTCGCGAGCGCCGGTGGGGTCGGGAATCCACAGCGTACAAAGGGTTTCGGGGTAACAGGGAAGAATTTCCGGGCCCGCCGGAACTTCAGCCGGGTGCCGGTACGAGCTAACACCCCGGGTGGCGTCGCGGTATCCGCCGGAACGGTGAAGGCCGCCCGACCGCTAGGGTCCGGTTCATGAGTCAACTCGAGGACGTCGGCGACCAGGACGGCTGGCGCTGCTGGGTGTGTGACGAGCCGGTGGATCCGAATGCCTCGGTGAACGACGACCGGGGGCCCAGTGTCGACGCCCGCACGGCCAAGCCGCGGGCCAAGGTCGGCCGGGACTTCGCCGGGGCCGAGCGCCTCGCCCACCGCGCCTGCAACAGCAAGAAGGGTGCGAACACGCCGGTGATCCCCTGGCCCGAGGGCCCGCTGATCATCGAGCCGGCCCCGCTGATCGCGGTCGCCGAGCGCCTGCACCGCAAGGGTGGCCGCGAGATCGTGGCCCGCTGCCCCGACGAGGCCGAGGCCTCCAGAACCGCCGCATGGCTGCAGGACCGTTTCTCCCGCCTGGCCCCCGGCCTGCCGGTCACGGGCAGCGTGGACGCCGGCGGCGGTCAGTACCTGGTGTCGCTGACGGTGGCGCGCCGGCGCTGAGCCGCGCCTAAGCCGGGGTGCGCCCCGCCGACCAGGCCGCCCACAGCCCGGCGTAACGACCGCCGGCGGCGACCAGCTCGTCGTGGCGGCCCTGCTCGACCACCCGGCCCCCGTCCATCACCAGGACCAGGTCGGCCAGGACCGCCTGGGAGAACCGGTGCGCCACGAGCACTCCGGTGCGCCCGGCCAGCACCCGCTCGGCCGCGGTCTCCAGGGCCCGGGAACCGGCGCTGCCGGCCTCGGCGGTGGCCTCGTCGAGGATGGCCACCAGCGGATCGGTCAGCAGCACCCGGGCCAGGGCGAGTTGCTGGGCCTGCTGTGGGCCGAGTTCGTGCCCACCCTCACCGACCACGGTCTCCAGACCGTCCGGGAGGGCACCGACCCAGGTGTCCGCGCCGACGTCGGTGAGCGCGTCCATCAGCCTCTGCTCGTCGGCGTCGGGGGCCGCCAGACGTAGATCGGCCGCCAGTGTGCCCGCGAAGACGTGCACCTCCTGGGTCACCAGAACCACGGACGCGCGCATCGTCGCCGGGTCGAGGCCGGACAGGTCCGCCCCACCGATACTGATGCGGCCGTGGTCGGGCCGCCGGACCCCGGCCAGCAGCGCGGCCAGGGTGCTCTTCCCGCCACCGCTGCCACCGACGAGGGCGACGGTGCTACCGGCCGGGACGGTGACGTCGAGACCGTGCAGCACGTCGTGGCCCTCGACGTAGGCGTGACGCAGCCCGTTCGCGACCACCTCACCGTCGCGCGGGCGTACGTCCGAGGCGTGCACCGCGGAGGTGGTGCCGTCGGTGGGCACCTCGGTGACGCCGACGATGCGCGCCAGGCTCGCGGTGGCCGACTGCAGGGTGTCGAGCAGGAACAGCATGCGGTTGATCGGGCCGAACAGGTTCACGAAGTACAGGGCGGCGGCGCTGGCGGTACCCACGCTCGCCAGATCTTCGCGCACCAGCACGAAGCCGGTCACCAGCACGGTCGAAAGTCCCATCGCCTCGGCCAGATTCAGCCGGCTGAAGAAGCTCATGTGCAGCCGCACCACACCGACCGTCCGGTTCAGGCTGTCGTCGACCCGGTGACGCACCAGCTCGACGTGCTCGTCGGCCAGACCGAAGGCCCGCACGGTGGGTGCCCCGCCCAGACTCTCCAGCCACTGCTGCTGCTCGGCGGCGCCGGCGGTCCGGGTGCGTGCGTACATCGGCCCGGAACGGCGCATGTACCAGCGGCTGGTCCAGACCTGCACCGGCACGGCGACCAGCGCCGCCAGCAGGAAACGCCAGTCCAGGACGGCCAGGCCCACCGCGGTCAGGGCGATCACCAGGGCCGCCTGCACGAACTGCGGCACCGCGGTGCGCACGGCCTCGCTGACCATCGCCACGTCCTCGGTGACCCGGGAGATCAGGTCGCCGGAGCCGCCGCGCTCGATGCGTTCCAGCGGCAGGCCCAGCGCGTGCTCGACGAACGCCTCGCGCAGACCGGCCAGCACCTGCTCACCGACCCGCGCGACCGCGGCCAGTCCGATCCAGGCCAGCAGCGCCTGCACCAGCGCGGCACCGGCCAGGGCGAGTGCGCGCCGGGTGATCGGGCCGGTGTCGCCGCGGGCCGCGAGGTCGACGATGTCACCCAGCAGCGGGGCCGTGACCAGGCTGACGGCGGCCGAGGCGACCAGTGAACCGACCCCCAGCAGCGCCGGGGCCCGGTGCACACGCAGGTGCCGCAGCACGGCCTGCCGGCTGCGGCGGGGAGAACTGACGGGAAGAGTGGTGGTCATGCCAGCACCGCCTCCTGGTACGCGGGGTGGCCGCTCATCAGGTCGGCGTGCGGGCCGTCGGCCACGATCACGCCCTCGTGCAGCATCAGCACCCGGTCGGCGCCGGCCAGCAGCGCGGGGCTGGATGTGATCAGCACCGTGGTGCGCCCGGCCCGGATCTCGCGCAGGCCCTGCGCGAGCGCCGACTCGGTGACCGTGTCGACGGCGGTGGTGGGGTCGTGCAGCACCAGGACGCCCGGGTCACGCAGGAGGGCGCGGGCCAGGGCGACGCGCTGGCGCTGGCCGCCGGACAGCGAACGGCCGCGCTCGGAGACCGCCGCCTCCAGCCCGCCCGGCAGCGTCTCGGCCACCTGGTCGGCACCGGCCGCGGCCAGGGCGTGCTTGACCGCCTCGGCCTCCGCGCCGGGCTGCCCGGCCAGCACGTTCGCGGCGAGAGTGCCGGTGAACAGGTCGGGTTCGTGCGGGCAGACGAGCACCGTCTCCCGCAGCCGCTCCGGGTCCAGATCGCGCAGGGTGATGCCGTCGAGGGCGATCTCGCCCTGGTCGGGGTCGAGCTCACGCCCCAGGTAGCGGCGCAGCGACGACGCGGCCTCGGGGGAGGTGGTGAGTACCCCGGTGATCCGGCCGGGCTCGATCTCCAGGTCGACACCCGCCAGCCCCGGACCGTGCACCCCGGTCAGCGCGATGCGACCGGCCGGGCCGGGTGCGAGCTCACCGCCCACGACGGCCGGCGGGGCCTGGAGCAGCGCCGCGATCCGCACCGCCGAGGCCCGCCCGGCCGCGACGGTCGCGATCACACCGCCGAAGCCCGACAGTGGCTCGAGCAGGAACTGGGCCAGGCCCACCGCCGAGACCAGCTGGCCCACGGTGATCGACCCGTCGGCGGCCAGGCGTCCGCCGACCAGGGCCACCAGCGCCAGGAACCCACCGTTCAGCGCGATCACGGCGGCCTTGAAACCGGCCTCGGTGCGGGCGTTGTGCACGCTCGCGGCCAGGGCCTGGCGGCTGGTGACGCGGTAGCGCTCGCTGCCGGCCCGTTCCGCGCGCAGGCCTTTGATCACCCGTACGCCGCGCACCAGGTCGGTGGCCACCCCGGCGGCCCGGGCGGCCTGCTCCTGCTGCACCGAACTGCGCTGCTCCAGCGGGGAACTGATCGCCCGCACGGCCAGCAGCAGCAACGGGGCGCCGATCATCACCAGCGCGCCCAGCGGCAGCGACACCGTCAGTAGCACCACGCTGGCGAACACCACTCCGACGGCCGCGGCCAGTCCCTGCGTCACCTGGTAGTGCACGGCCGTGGTGCGGCGCACGTCGGAGGTCGCGATGTTCACCGTCGCGCCGGGCAGCATCGTGCTGTCCGCGCTGCCCCGGCTGTCGAGGGTGCGCCGGGCCACGTCGACGCGCAGCGACCGGGCGGCCTCGACGCTGGCGCCGAACCCGACCTGGAACCCCAGCCGGCCGCACACCGACAGCGTCGCGAAGGTCGCGAGCAGAACCGCCAGCCAGAGGACGAGCCGGCCGGTGTCGCCGGTCGTCACCGCCCGGTCGATGATCAGGCCGACCAGTAACGGCACCGCCGCCTCACCGGCCTGGTGCCCGGTCGAGAGCGCGGAGGCCAGCGCCATGCGGCGCTTCTGGTCGAGGAGGGAGCGGCGCAGCAGAGCTCGGCCGGCCTGTTCGGCGGACCGTTGTTCGGAATTTTTCACAGTATAGGCAAGCCTAACTTAATGCTGATCCGCTCCGTGATCGGCCGGGCGGCCGAACAAGAGTTCTGGGGAGGCACCGACCGCGACCTGGTCGCGCCGGGCTTCCTGATGCCCGTGCTGGTCGGTCAGTTGCGGCCGGGGGCCGAGCGGGTCACCTTCGAACAGGGCAGTGGACGCTGGAAGGCGCAGCTCTCGCAGGCGGGCTACCACGACGTCCACCATTCGCCGTTGTACGACTACTGGTCGGCGCCGGCCTTCCTGATCACGGCGCACGGCGAGGCCCGCCGCGAGTAACGGCCTCCGGCCAAATATCCTGGTCCCATGGAACCCGTGCTCGATCTGGCCGCCTTCGTCTCCGCATCACCGACCCCGTACCACGCCGTGGCCGAATCGGTGCGGCGCCTGAGCGCGGCGGGCTTCACCGAACAGGTCGAGACGCAGGACTGGGACGACACCCCGGGCGGTCGCTACCTGGTGCGCGACGGCACGGTGCTGGCCTGGTTCACCGGTGGGCACGGCGTGCGCCGGGCCCCGCTGCGGATCTTCGCCGCCCACACCGACTCCCCGACCCTGAAGGTCAAGCCGCGCCCCGACACCGGGGTTGCCGGGTGGCGGCAGGTCGGCGTCGAGGTCTACGGCGGGGCCCTGTGGAACTCGTGGCTGGACCGCGACCTCGGCCTGGCGGGCCGGCTGGCGCTCTACGACGGCAGCGTGGTACCGGTGAACGTCGCCCGTCCGCTGCTGCGCGTGCCCCAGCTGGCCATCCACCTGGACCGGGAGGTGAACCAGGGCCTCAAACTCGACCCGCAGCGTCATCTGCTCCCGATCTGGGGTCTGGGTGCCGCCCGCGAGGGCGACCTGCTGGAGTTCCTGGCCTCCGAGACCGGGGTCGACGCCTCGCAGATCGCCGCCCACGACCTGGTCGTGCACGACCTCACCCCGCCGGCCCGGATCGGCCGCGACGAGGAGCTCTTCGCCGCCCCGCGGCTGGACAACCAGCTCTCCCTGCACGCCGGGGTCACCGCCCTGATCGCCGCATCCCGTGAGAACGTGCCCACCACACCGGTTCTCGTCGGCTTCGACCATGAGGAGATCGGTAGCGACAGCGCCACCGGAGCGGGCGGCCCGCTGCTGGAGCGGCTCCTGACGCACCTGGCCGGGGGAGCCGAGGGCCGCGACCCGGTCTTCGCCGCCGCGCGTGCCCTGTCGTGCGACGTCTCCCACGCCGCGCACCCCAACTACCTGGAGCGCCACGACCCCTCACACCTGTGCGTGCCCAACGGCGGCCCGCTGCTGAAGGTCAACGCCAACCAGCGCTACGCCACCGACGCCCCGGGTGCGGCGGCCTGGCGGCGGGCCTGCCGCGACGCCGCGGTGCCCTCGCAGGTCTTCGTGTCCCGCAACAACATTCCCTGCGGCTCGACGGTCGGCCCGATCCTCTCGACCCGCCTGGGCATCCGCACCGTCGACGTCGGCGTGCCGATCCTGTCCATGCACTCCGCCCGCGAGCTGTGCGGCGCCGACGACCCGGGCCACCTGGCCACCGCGGCCACGGCGTACCTGACCGACCCGGCCTGAGGTGGTCGCGGAAGGTTCGCATGATCACGAAGGTCAGCACACCTGGGTCGAGCCCGCCTGAGCGGCGACGGCCGGGCCGCGGCCACACACCACTTGTCCAACCGCATGCCCGGCTGCTCGCACCACTTGCCCACAGACCCGCACCACCGACGACGAGACCGCAGCTTTCATCCCGCCGGCTGTTCCCGCTCAAGCGGCCGGGCCCGGAAGGCCTGGCCGGAGCCCGGTAGGCCCACCATCGCGATCGGCCAGGGCGGTACCCATGTCCTCGTGGCAGCCAACGACGGCTGCGCCGTGCAGGCGAGCCGGATCCGGTCGTCTCCGCCTCCGGTGCGAACTCGGCACCCACGAACAGTCGAGGCCTGCGGGTCAAGGGTCTGGGTCGGCCCGGCGGAAACGGCCTGGTGAAATGCCGTACTCACGGCGGAACGCAGCGCTGAAGGCGAACTCCGTGGAGTAACCGGCGCGGCGGGCGATCGAGGCCAGCGGGGCGTCCGACTCTTTCAGCAGGCGGGCGCCGTGGGAGAGACGGGACTCGCTCAGGTAGGAGCGCAGCGGCTGTCCGGTGACACCGGTGAAGCGCCGGGAGAACTCCCGGCGCGGCAGGCCGGCCCGATCGCTGAGTTCCTGGGCCGTCCACGGCCGCGCAGGGTCCTCGCGGATCTGGCGCAGGACAGGGTCGATCGCCGGGTCATTGTCCGGAGCATCGGCGGGGTTGTGGGCCAGCCACTGGCGCAGCACGTGGGTCAGCATCAGATCCAGCAAGGCCGCCCGGGACACCTGCCCGCCGGGCCGGGCGTTGGAGACTTCCGCCTTCAGCAGGTCAGTCAGCGCTTTCAGCTGCCCGTCGTCGGGCGTCACCGCCATGACCGGAGGAAGCGAGCGCAGGTAAGGATGAGCAGTGCCGTGCGCGAGCCAGTACGCCCCGCACAGGAACACCGCGTCCGCGTCCTCGACCGAAGGCGGCGCACCCAGGACGGCCGGGGGCAGAGCCTGCATCGACACCGGTGCGTGGCTCAGCCCGTGAGGTGCGCCTGCGGCCGTGAAGACGACGTCGCCGGACCTGAGCTGCCGGGGAGCCTCGTCGGGGGAGATCAGGAACGCCGTTCCGCGGATCAGGACATGAAAGCCGCTGACCGGATGACCGGGGTAGCTCAGCCCCCAACTGCCGGTGCCGGTGACCCAGCACGCATCGGCCCGGCCGATGCGCACGCTGTCGATCGCCTCGCTCACCACGTCCACAGCGGCTGATCGTATGTTCTGCACACGCCGGAGCATGGGCGGGGGGAGCCGCGGCCGGTTGTATCGAGGACGTCACATCATCGACGTCTGGAGCTTCACACCGTGCAGGACCAGGTCAACCACACAGACATCATGCTGCCGCAGGCCATCGCCTGGATCGAGCCCACCACCGAACAGCTCGCCGACCAACTGCTCGATGCGGCCGAGCTCCCGGAAGGCGCGCGGATCCTCGATGTCGGGGCCGGCACCGGGCCGCTGGTGATCAAGGCCGCCGAGCGCGGCTACCAGGTGGTGGGTATCGACAACGCCCCACTGACCACGACCTACCTGAAGGGACGCGTGGAGCCTTACCCGAACGCATCCGCGGATCTGGCCGACGCCAACGCCCTGCCCTACCCCACGGATTCGTTCGACGCCGCCTTCTCCGTCCTGGCCGTCATGTACGCCGGACCAGACGCGGTGGCCGAAATGCGCCGGGTCGTCAAGCCCGGCGGCACCGTGGCGATCGTGCACTGGGCGAAGCCGCACATGTCCCCTTACACGGAAATCATCTGGAGTACGAGTAAGGAACTCTCCGTCGACCTTCCGCACATGGGGGCGGACGACTTCGCGGCTCTGCTCAGCAAGGCCGGGTTCACGGACGTGCGCGTCGATCCGATCGAGGCCAGCTACCCGATGCCTCCGGCCGGGGAATTCCTTCTCGAGTTCTCCCCGTTCCTCGTCGCCTCGCCCGCGTACCGGACCATGAGCCCGAGGAACCGCGCCGACCTCGACATCGCCCTGGCCGAGCGTGTGCGCCGAATCGAGACCGGCCAGGATCCGCGCCCGGTCTTCGAGGCGCTCGTGGCCTGGGCGCGCGCCTGAGCGGTGGATCCGAGCGGTGATCTCAGCGGCACAACGGTTATGGTCCGTGGCGGGAACGCTCAGGTGTCGCCCACCGGGGTGGGCGGATCCCGGACCGGCGCCGTGTGCCCTGGCCAAGGTGCTGATTGTGCCGGCGCACCAGCAGGCTGCGTCTGAGGTACGTGTAGCTGCTGGCCACGACCCATGATCGACCACCTCTGACCACCCTCGGCCTCGGCAGAAAGTCAGGCCGGGCCCGAGGGCCGACAACCCCGTTCGGGGCTGATCGAAAGGTAACGGGGCGGGATCGTGACCACATTGGCGCCGGAGCGTTCGTAACCCACTGAAGTGGGGCGACTTCCGTCCATCTCTAGTAATCTCTAGTAAATAAGTAGAGTATGGACGCAGTCGTGCACCGGGAGAGGGTGGTTGGCGTGGGCAGGTCATGGTTGAGGGGGTGGTCCGGGGCGGCGCGGGAACGTGAGGCCGCCACCGCGACGGGAGTGCCGGAGCGGTCCCTGTCGCGCGACGCGGCAACCTGGCGGGCTGCTGCCGTACGCCGCCCTGGTTCCACGCCGGATGGTGCCCGGGCTCCGGGGCTGATGGCCGGGGCCGAGGAGGACATTCTCCTGTACGGCCGCGGCGACATCATGCGGGCCGTCACCGCCGAGGTCCCGTCGAAATGGCCCTCCGGGCAGCGGATTGCGCCATCGGCCGGGGCGAAGTACCGATGACCGGCCGGTTCCTGGCCGTCGATCTCGACGGTGACGGTGCCCTTCCCGCCGCGTGGCGCGCGGCACCTGCCGCACCGCGTACGAGGGCACGACTCCGCGCGAACACCTGAATCCGCCGGTGCACCGCCCCGACCGTGGCTCGTGGGCGGCGTGCGTGGTGTGGGTGTTCTCGCTCTTCGGGCAGGCGTACTGGTGCGTCTACTTTCTACGTGACGTAAAAGCTGGCTAGGGTTCTCTACGCCGCGTAGAAGCGTGTCGCGGCGTTCCCGACCGCACGCGACCTCACGTCGCCTCACGTCACTGGAGCCCGCCATGACGCTGCCCGCCGATGCCGATGCCGATGCCGGCCCGGATGCCGGCCCGGCGAACGGGCCCGACCTCGAGATCCGGGACGAGGGCCGGGTGCTGCCCCCGGTGCGGCGCCCGCCCAGGCAACCGTGGCGATCCCTGTTGCTGCGCCTGCATTTCTACGCCGGCATCCTGGTCGCGCCGTTCCTGGCCGTGGCCGCGCTGACCGGCCTGGCCTACGTGTTCAGCCCGCAGGCCGACCACCTGGTCTACGGCCACGAACTGCACGCCGGCGCCGCCGGCCACCCGGAACTGCCCCTGGCCCGGCAGATCGCCGCGGCCCGGGCCGTGCATCCGGAGGGGACGATCGCGAAGATCATCCCGGCCCCCACCGAGGCCGATACCACCCGCGTCGTGCTCGACGTCGAAGGCCTGGGAACCGACCGGCAGAGAACGGTCTTCGTCGACCCGTACACCGCCGAGGTACGCGGAGCCCTGACCACCTGGTTCGACTACACGCCCCTGCGCACCTGGCTGGACGACTTCCATCGCAACCTGCACCTGGGCGACGTCGGCCGGGTCTACAGCGAGGTGGCCGCCAGCTGGCTGTGGGTGGTCGTGCTCGGCGGCCTGGTGCTGTGGTGGCAGCGACTGCGGCGCCCCACCCGCGACCCGCGGGGATCCTGGGAACGAGCGCTCACCCCGAACCTGACGGCTCGCAAGGGAGTCCGCCGCACCCGGGGCTGGCACGCGGCCACCGGGGTGTGGCTCGCGGTGGGGTTGCTCGGCCTGTCCGCCACCGGCCTGACCTGGTCCCGGTGGGCCGGTGGCAACTTCGGCGAGGTCCTCGACGCGCTCGACGCCCGCCGGCCCACGGTCGAGAGCACGATGAAGGACGAGCATCACGGCGATCAGGCGGCGCCCGGTTCCGGGGGTGGTCCGGCCGAAACCGTCCAGGAGACGGAGGTGATCGACCGGGCCGACGCCGTGAGGGCGGCGGCCGCGAGCGCCGGTGTCGAGGTGGATCTGGAACTCACCCCGCCGGCCGACGCGTCCCACGGCTGGGTGGTGACCGAGAACGACGCCACCTGGGCCGTGCACCGCGACAGCGCCGCAATCGACCCGGCCACCGGTGCGGTGCTGGGCGTCACCCGGTACGCGGACTGGCCTTTCCTGGCCCGGCTCACCGGTTTCGGGGTCGCCGCGCACATGGGCACCAGCTTCGGTCTGCTCAACCAGGTGCTGCTGGCCGCGCTGGCGATCGGGCTGATGTGCGTGATCGTCTGGGGCTACCGGATGTGGTGGCAGCGCCGCCCCGCCGGAACCCGCTTCTCCACCGGACCCGCCCCGAAGGCCGTTGCCTGGCCAACGTTCCCACGCGCGTCCGTAATTGTCGCCGTTGCCCTGACCGCGGCCGTCGGATGGTTCCTGCCGGTGCTGGGTGTCACCTTGGTGGGCTTTGTCGCGGTGGACGTGGTGGTGCGCCGGTGGGGCCGAAGGGGGAAGGGGACTACGCCGGTCCCGCCTCCCGCTCGGACGTGAGGTGGTCCCATGATCCGGCGTCGTCCCCGGCTCGGTGGAAACTCGGTCAGGACGCCTCGCGTACGGAGGCTTCGAGCTGAAGGCTGAGCTGTTGCAAGGTGGTCTGGACGTCGTCGCCGGTGCTGACCCGGTGCACCTGAAGGAGCATGTCGGTCAGCAGCAGGGCGCCCTGAGCGAGCAGGCCGTCGTCGGTCAGCGAGGCGAGAAGCTGGGCCGCGCCGTCCTTGTCGCCTCGATCGCGGGCGGCGATGACGCCCGCGACGCGCTGGGCGGCGTCGACCAGCTCGAGGAGCTCCGCGCGGCGGCCGGTCACGGAACGATCAGCCCGGCGGTCTGGGAGCGGGCGCGCTCGAACCGGGACTGAACGTCGGCCCAGTTCACGATGTTCCACCACTGCTTCACGTAACTGGCCTTGTCACTGGTGTACTGCAGGTAGAAGGCGTGCTCCCACATGTCGAGCATCAGCAGGGGCACCAGGCAGGTGGCCACGTTGCCCTGGTGGTCGTACAGCTGAACGATGTGGAGGCGTTTCGCGAGGGTGTCGTAGGCCAGGATCGACCAGCCGGAACCCTGCAGGCCCAGGGCGTTCGCGGTGAAGTGGGCCTGGAAGGCGTCGTAGGTGCCGAAGAACTCGTCGATCGCCGCGGCCAGGTCGCCGGTGGGCCTGTCACCGCCGTCCGGCGACATGTTCGGCCAGAACACCGAGTGGTTGACGTGGCCGGCCAGGTGGAAGGACAGGTTCTTCTCGTACGTGCCCAGCGCCCCGAACGACTTCTGCTCGCGGGCTTCGGCGAGCTGGTCGATCGCCGTGTTCGCGCCGGTCACATAGGCGCTGTGGTGCCTGGAGTGGTGCAGCTCCATGATCGTGCCGGAGATGTAGGGCTCGAGTGCGGAGTAGTCGTACGGCAGATCGGGCAGGGAGTAGTCAGCCACGTCGTCTTCCTGTTGCGAAGTCTTGGCAATAAGAACCTAGCGCAGGAAAGTGCGGGCGGTCACGGGTGGACGCGCTGTGAGCGGCCGGCCAGGTGTTGTGGTGGTCGATCCCGTCTACCGGGAAGACCTCAGCGCTCGCGCCATCGCCGCGTGAGCCGGCGTCGGGTGCCCCTCGTCGAACAGGAAGTCGTGGCCCTGCTGCAGGCCACCGTCATCATCGATCCACCAGTCGTAGCGGTCGTCCACGCCCCAGGTGGTGTAGGAGACACAGGTGCGTGAGCGCAGACAGGTGGCCAGCACGGCGGCGTACTGCTGCGCCTGGGCGTCTGTTCCCCGGTCGTCCGTGACGTCGTTCTCGGAGATGCGCACGTGCAGCCCGGCCTGCTCGAAGAGGTGGAGCGTATCGGTGAGGTCCTCGGTGGAGATGGCGTCGGTCCGCAGGTCGTAGACGTGGGACTGGAGGCCGACGCCGTAGATGTGACCGCCCCGCGCGTTGGTGTCGCGGGCCAGTTCGAGCAGAGCGTCCTGACGGTCGCCCGGCACGTCAGCCCCGTTCTCGTTGATGAACTGCCGGACGTCGGGGTCCGCGTCGTGGACGGCGCGAGAGACGATCGCCGGGTAGCCGGGCCCGAAGGTCCGGTACCAGATGTTCTCCTGGAGGCTGGTGCCCTGGTCGACGTCGAACGGCTCGTTGACGACGTCGAGCGAGGCGAGCCGTCCCTTGAAGTGCGTCACCACGGTGGTGACGTAGTCGAGCAGAGCGTCGGCGCTGGCCCGGCGCTCTTCCCCGGACCCGGTGGGGAGCTCCTGCATCCACTGAGGCATGGCTTCGGTGAAGGCGATGGTGTGCCCGTGCACCGCCATACCCCTGCTCTCGGCCCTGTCCAGGATCGCGTCGGCCTCCTCGAAGGTGTAGACGTCCCGCTGCGGGGAGAGGAACTGCGGCTTCATCGCGTTCTCGGGGGTGATGCCCCCGAAGTCGCCGAAGAACTCCCGCGCGTAGTCCGCGTCCGAGGCGAGCGGACCGAGCGCGACCGCCGCGCCGATCGTGAAGCCCGGACGGACGCGGTCGGCGAGCGCCTGCAGCCCCTCCGCCGCCGGCTCGGTCTGCGCGACGGCGGGGCCTGCGGTGGTCAGCGAGGCACCCCCGGCCGCGGCGGCGGTGAGCGAGCTGACCCGGAAGGAGCCGTCGTCGCTCGACAGCCCCAGCCAGAGCTCTCCCGACTCGAACACCCCGCCGAAAGGCACGGAGGCCACGGTGTTCCCGTCGCTCGCGATCTCGAGCGTGTCCCCGGATCGACGCACCGAGACAGCAGCCCCCGGATCGGGGACCGTCACGTGCTCGTCGTACACCGGCCGGGGGTCGGTCACATCCTGCTGGTGCGAGCCGTCGAAGACGATGACCTCGAGGTCATCACCGTTGAGGGTGAGCCGCAGACCGGCTGGTTCGATCCGGAACTCATCGGCGATCACCGGCGGGCTGTCGTAGACGGCCCAGGACGCATCGGCCGTGATGTCGGTGAGGAGCGCGCTGAGGGAGAAGTTGCCCTCGGTCATCAGGTGCGTACCGGCCAGATTGAGCGGCGGGTTGGGCTGACGTCCCCCGCTGTCCCCGCCGTCATGGTCAAGGATGGTGAACGCGGTTGCGGTGACCCGCAACCCGTCCCCGTCGGCCGTCACCCCCGGCACGTGCTGCCAGTCCTGCTGGAGCAGGTCGACGACCTCCTCCGGGGGTGCCGGCGCGGGCGAGGAGCATCCCGCGACGGCGAGCAGCAGGCCTGATACCAGCGCGATCAGCCGGCGCGGGTCCCCGGCCCCCGGATTCCTGGACATGAGTGCCTCGGCGCCGACCACGCGCGGATCATAGGACATGCCTTCGGCCCGGCCGCTAGACGCGTCGCCAGGCGATGCGCTCGGACACCGCCTCGAGTCCTTCGACGGCGGCGGGCGGCAGGGGTGCGCTGCGCAGGACGGCGTGGGCGTCGGTGACGGCCCGGGTGATGCGCTGCTCGACCAGGTCGCGAACGCCCTCGCTCTCCATGGCTTTCCGCACGACCTCGACGTCGTCCCCGTCGTGCGAGTTGCCGCGCATGCGGTCCACGGCGGCGCGGGCGGGGCCGGTGCAGCGCTGCTCGGCCAGAGCCAGCAGCACGGTCGCCTTGCCGGCCGTGAGGTCGTCGGAGCTGGGCTTGCCGGTGACGTCGGGGTCGCCCCACACGCCGAGCAGGTCGTCGCGCAGGGCGAACGCCTCGCCGAGCAGGCGGCCGTAGCGGCCCAGGGCCGTGACGACGTCCTGCCCCGCACCGCCCAGGGTCGCGCCCAGCTCAAGGGGACGCTGGATCGTGTAAGCGCCGGACTTGGCGTGGGCCACCTCCAGCGCCTGGCCGATCGCGTCGTCGGGACTGGTCAGGGCGGCGGCGCTGAGGTCGCGGGCCTGTCCGCGCACCAGCTCGACGCTCATCTGCCACCACAGCGTTCGCACCGGCGCGGGCAGACCCGACACCAGGGCTCCCGCCTCGACGTGGGCCAGGTCGCCGGCCAGCACCGCGATGCTCTCGCCGTAACGCCGGTCGTCACCGGTGGCGCCCGCGCCCCGGTGCCGCCGACCGGCCCGGACGTGCACGGTGGGCACCCCGCGCCGCAGCGCGGACTCGTCCATCACGTCGTCCTGGGCCAGCCCGAAGGCGTGCAGCAGTTCCAGGGCGGTCGACAGGCGCACGAGATCGGGACTGTCGTCGCAGCCGCCCGCGGCGACCCAGCCCCACCAGCACATCTGCGGGCGCAGCCGTTTGCCGCCGGACATCACCAGGGTGGTGAGCAGCTCCGGCACGTCGTCGTCGCCGAGCACCGTGTCGGCCACCGCCGTGCCCCGCCGCCACTGGGTGCCCAGATCGGCGAGCCGGTCGGTGAGCAGGGCCTCCACCGCGTGCAGGTGTGCGGCGTGACTGTCGTGGGCCTGGTGGACGGAGTGGGACGGGGCGGGAACCAGCGTCAACACGTCTCCTCGGCGGCGGTGGTCAGGTGGCGCATGATGTCGGGTCCGACGGCCTGGGCCTGGAGCACCAGCCACGGGCTGAACGCGAACGGGGTGCGCCGCACGGCCTCGTACAGGTCGGGCCAGGGCACCCAGGCGAATTCGGCGACCTCGGCGGGATCGGGGTCGGGGACGGCGGACTCGTCGATCAGGGCGACGTGCACCGGGCACAGCTCGTTCTCCACCACGCCGCCGGCGTCGACGGCGCGGTACCGGAACGAGGGCAGCGCCACCCGCACCCCGGTCACCGTGAGGCCCAGTTCCTCGCCGGCGCGGCGCACGACGGCCGCGGCGATGTCCTCACCCGGGCGCGGGTGGCCGCAGCAGGAGTTGGTCCAGACCCCCGGCCAGGTCTTCTTGGCCAGGGCCCGGCGGGTGACCAGGGTGCGGCCGCGGATGTCGAGCAGGTGCAGCGAGAAGGCCAGGTGCAGGGGTGTGGCGGTGTCGTGCACCGTCAGCCGGTCTGCCTCGCCGATGGGTGATCCGTCGTCGTCGAGCAGAACCACCAGGTCGTGCGCAGCGGCCGGCACGCCGGCCCGTGGGTCGGTGAGCGTCATCAAGGCCCTCTCTGTCGTGTACTTCTCGCGCCGGATCGGGTGGTTCCGCGACGGGGCAGACTCCCTTTCTCTCCGACGCGGGGCATTTACGCCACTCGGGCGAGCGACGGTGCTCAGGGGTGCAGTTCCTGATTGATGTCGTGCAGGGCGGTGGTGAGAACGTCCAGGGCACCGATGAGGGCGGTGAGGGACTGCGGTTCCAGTGCGTCGAAGGCCTTCTCCAGTAAGGCGGCCGGCCGCGTGTAGAAGTCCGCGGTACGGCTGCGGGCCAGGGCGGTGGCGCGCAGGGTGACCTGGCGCCGGTCGGCGTGCTCCCGGCTGCGGGCCACGTACCCGGCGTTCTCCAGCCGGTTGACCAGGGCATTCGTGGCGCCGGAGGTGAGCCCGACGCGTTCGGCCAGGCGCACGGGCGAGAGCGGTTCGCCCAGGCGCTCGGCCCACAGCACCTCGACCAGGGCGTTGACGTCGGTGACGTGCAGGTCGAGCACCTGGGCCGAGCGGCGGTTCAGCTCGGTGTACTCCCCGGCGTAGGTGCGCAGCAGGTCGAGTGCCTGCTGCCGGGGCCCGGGTTCGAGCACCGCCGGAAAGGGTGGGACCTCCTCGTTCATGTCCGCAGACTACTTTACGACGTGCAAGACTTCACCAAGCATGTAACTTCATCGTGAAGTCATTAGTCGACGGGAACGGATGCCATGAACAGCCAGAGCCCCACCGTCCTGATCTCCGGGGGAAGTATCGCCGGGCCCGCCCTGGCCTGGGCGCTGCGCCGCGCCGGGTTCGCGCCCACCCTCCTGGAGCGCGCGCCGAGCATGCGCGTCGCCGGTCAGAACCTCGACATCCGCACCACCGGGCGCGCCGTCATCGAGCAGATGGGCCTGACCGAGGCCGTGCTGAAACAGAACACCGGTGAGCGCGGCACCCGCTTCCTCGACCACACCGGCCGCTCCTACGCCGAATTCCCGGTCGAGGCCGGGCGGGACGGGTCGACCGCCGAGATGGAGATCCTGCGCGGCGACCTGTCCCGGCTGCTCCTGGACCTGACCGAGAACGAGATCCCGCACCGCTACGGCGATCACGTCACCGCCGTCGAGCAGTCACCGGAGGGGGTGGAGGTCACCCTGGCCAGTGGCGGCACCGAGCGCTACGACCTGATGGTCATCGCCGAGGGCCGGCGCTCGCGCACCCGCACGCTGGTCTTCGGTGACGACGTGGTCTGGCGCGACCTGGGGGAGTACGTCGCCTACGGCACCATCGACCGCACGGACGACGATGACGACTGGTGGCACTGGATGACCTCCACCAACAGCCGGATGATCGCCCTGCGTCCCGACAACAAGGGCACCAGCCGGGCCAACCTGGCCTTCTTCGCCCCCGACCTGGGGCTGGAATCGATCGGTTTCGAGGCCCAGATGCACGTACTACGAGCCCATTTCGCCGATGCCGGATGGAAGACGGCGCGCATCCTGGACGGTTTCGAGGCCTACCCGCAGGAGTTCTACCTCGAGCGCTTCGCCCGGGTGACCATGCCGTCCTGGTCGCGTGGGCGGGTCGTGGCGCTGGGCGACGCGGCCTGGGGGTCGGGGCCGACCGGGATGGGTACCAGCCTGGCCCTGGCCGGCGCCTACGTGCTCGCCGGGGAACTGGGGGAGAGCTACGCCGGTTCCGGTCCGGCCGCCGCGTTCGCCGGCTACGAGCGGGTGATGCGGCCCTGGGCCGACAAGGTGCAGAACTTCCCGCCCGGCATCCCCCGTCTGATGTTCCCGAAATCGCGGGCCGGGCTGAAGGTGCTCAAGGCCGTGCACCGGGTGGCCGCCTCGCCGCGGGTGCGGCACCTGGCCGAGCAGAAGCTGGTGTCGCGGCCCAGCCCTCTGCCGCACCTGCCCGACTACCCGGCGCTGCGGGCCGAGTAGAGCGCAACCCCCCGGGTCAGCCGATCTCGCGGATGACCCGGGCCGGGTTGCCGACGCAGACCACATTCGCCGGAACGTCTTTCGTCACCACGGAACCGGCGCCGATCACCGAGTTGTCGCCGATGCTCACGCCCGGGCAGACGATGACGCCGCCGCCCAGCCAGACGTTGTCGCCGATCGTGATGGGCCGGGCCGCCTCCAGCTTGTCGCGGCGCGGGCCGGGGTCGATCGGATGGGTCGGCGTCAGAAGCTGCACCCCGGGCCCGATCTGGCAGTCCTCGCCGATCCTGATCGCCGCCACGTCGAGCGCGGTGAGCTGGTAATTGATGAAGGTGCGCGCACCCACGTGCAGGTTCTCGCCGTAGTCCACGAACAGCGGCGGGCGGATCGCCACCCCGGCCCCCACCGATCCCAGCACCGCGGCCAGGGTCGCGCGCGCCGAGGCGTGATCGCCGGCGGTGAACTGGAGGCGGTAGGCCTCCAGCAGTCGCACCGCCCGCTCGTGAATGCGCACGCTCTCGTCGTTGTCGGAGTCGGCGGCGACGTACAGGTCGCCGGCCAGCATGCGCTCGCGGTGGGTGCGGGGGTCGCCGGCGAAGTAGTCGGTCACGGTCGGTGCGCCTTCCGGTCGGCAGTGGCCAGGATGCGGTCGATGGCGTCCAGTGCCACCTGGGGGTCGTGGGGTTCGGTGTCGAGCGCCCGGTGCAGGCTCAGGCCCTCGATCGTCGCGTCGAGCAGCCGGGCCGTGGCCGGGTCGAAGTGTCTCTCCAGGGCGGCGCGGCTGGCGGCCATCCAGGCGCTGGTGATACCCCGGAAACGCGGGATGCGGGCCGCGAGCGTGTACAGCTCCTGCATCAGCACCAGTTCGCGCTGGGTGCTGAGGGTGTCGGTGACGATCAGGTCGGCGACGGCCCGCCGGGCCTCCTGCGCGGTGCCGGCCGCGCTCATCCGGGCCTCGAACTGGCTGCTGGCCGCCTGCGCGAAACGGGTGAAGGCGTCGTACAGGACCTGGTCGATACCGTCGAAGTGATAGGTCATCGAGCCGAGCGGGACGTCGGCGGCAGCGGCGATCTTGCGGTGTGACACCCCCGCCACCCCGACCTCGGCGACGACGTCCAGGCACGCGTCGATGATGCGGCTACGGCGTTCGGGGTCATGGCGCCGGACGTTCATGTGTACGACTGTACAGCCCAGGTGCTTGGTGTGTACGGTCGTACGCATGACGCAGTCAACGGCGACTCGGCCGGATCAGGATGTCCGCCGTGCGCGGGCGGCGGTGGGCGTGCTCTTCTTCACCAACGGGGCGATGTTCGCCAACGTGATTCCCCGCTACCCCCAGATCAAGACCGAACTCGCCATGAGCAACACGGCCTACGGCCTGTCGGTGGCGGCCTTCCCCACCGGCGCGCTGATCGCGGGGACGGCGGCGGGCCTGCTGGTGCGGCGGTTCGGCTCGGCGTCGGTGGCGGCGGTGGGCATGGTGCTGACCGGCGTCGGCGTGATCGCGGCAGGCCTGGCCCCGGTGACCGTCGTGTTCGCCCTGTCCCTGTTCGTGGCCGGCAGCCTGGACGCGATCGCCGACGTCGCCCAGAACGCGCACGGCCTGCGCGTGCAGCGGCGTTACGGCCGTTCGATCATCAACTCCTTCCACGCCATCTGGTCGGTCGGCGCCGTGACCGGTGGACTGATGGCGGCCGGGGCGATCGCCCTGGGACTCTCCCGGGGCGTGCACCTCGTCCTCTCGTCCGTGCTGCTGGCCGTGATCGCCCTGCTGGCCTGGCGTTTCTGCCTGCCCGGGCCCGAGGTGGAACCAGTGGAGGAAGGGACCCCGGCCGCGGCCGCCGGCCGCCTGCCGGTCGGCCCGGCCACGGCCCTGACCGTCGGCGCGCTGGTGCTGATCGCCGTGGCGGGCGCGGTCGTGGAGGACTCGGGCAACTCCTGGGCCACCCTCTACATCGGCGACTCCCTCGGCGCCCCGGCCGCGATCGCCACCCTCGGCTACATCGCGCTGGTCGGGGCCCAGTTCGTCGGCCGGCTGTTCGGCGACCGCCTGGTCGACCGCTTCGGCCAGCGCGTGATCGCCCGCTCCGGCGGCGCTTTCGCCGCCGCCGGGATGGGCCTGGCCCTGGCCTTCCCGAGCGTCGGGGGCACCGTCCTGGGCTTCGCCGCCGCCGGTTTCGGCGTCGCGACCCTGGTGCCCGCGGCCATGCACGAGGCCGACGAACTCCCGGGCCTGCGCCCGGGCACCGGCCTCACCATCGTCTCCTGGCTCATGCGCCTGGGCTTCCTGCTGTCGCCCCCGGTGGTCGGTGCGGTCGCCGACGCCACCAGCCTGCGCGCCGGCCTGCTGGTGGTGCCGGTGGTCGGCCTGATCGTGGTGCTGACGGCAGGAGTCCTGTCCCAGCGCCCGAACCGCCCCCACGCCCCTGGCGAAACAACCCCTTCTGCATGATCACGGACGAAGGGTGGCCTGGGCCCAGGTCTCGAAAGAGGTCAGGGGCAGGCCCAGTTCGCGGGCGTAGGCGGGGCGGGCCGGCTGGCCGACCACGTTCATGTGCTCGTGCGGGACGGTGGCGTAGGCGGGCATTCCGGCCGCCAGGGCCTGCTCCGGCGTGAGATCGGGGGCGGGCAGCGGACGATCCAGAACGCGGCTCAGCACTTCGGCGATGTCGGTCATGGACAGGTAGTCGCTGGCCAGTTCCAGTTCGAGACGGTCGAACCGCTCGTCGCCGGTCAGCGCCGCGGCCGCCGCCGTGCCGACGTCGGGCACCGCGACCAGCGAGATCATCGTGGCCGGCTTCAGCACGGTGACGATGCCGCCCTCGACCCCTCGCGGGAACAGATAGGCGGCCGAGGGCAGGAAGTTCTCCATGAACGTTCCTGGTCGCAGGATCGTCCACCGCTCGAAACCGGCCTCGCGGACCGCGTCCTCAATCAGGCTCTTGCTCTCGTAGTAGGGCGCCAGCGGCGCCCACGGGCCCTCGCGCAGCTCCTGCAGCTCCCGGCGGCCGGGCGTACCGGTGACGGTGGTCTGGACGAACCGGGGCACCCCGGCCGCGCGGGCCGCCTCGACGAGATTCACGGCCTGGGCGCGCTCGTCGGCGAAGTCGAACTGCCCCTCGCGCACCGCGGGCATCTGCACCGAGAACACGGCCCGGGCGCCGCGGGCGGCCCGGACGATCGAGTCACGATCGAGCAGGTCGCCGGTCACCACCTCGGCTCCGGCATCTTTCAGATGCCTGGCGGTCGCGGGATTGCGGACGAGGACCCGCACCGGAGCGCCCCGGTCCAGGAGGGCGCGGGCCGTGGCACCGCCCTGCCGGCCGGTGGCGCCGGTGACGAGAACGGGGGCTGTCGGCATGGGTGTCCTCCCGAAGATAAACGGCGGGGGCCGCCGTTTGGATTCGGCTAACATACGGCGGACCCCGCCACTTGTCCACGTCCGAGGTGATCCGGTGCCCCCGCAGCAAAGAGCCGATGCCCGCCGCAACTACGAGCGCCTGCTGGCCGTGGCCGTCGAGGCGGTCGCCGAGCACGGTGCGAGTGCCTCGCGGGAACAGATCGGGCGCACCGCCGGCGTAGGGTCGGGCACCGTGCGGCGGCACTTCCCCACCCGGCATGCCTTGCTGGACGCGGTGTTCCACGACCAGGTCGAGGGTCTGGCGGCGCGGGCGGCGGACCTGGCCGACGCCCCCGACCCCCGGGCTGCGCTGCTGGACTGGCTGGGGGCGCTGACCACCTACGCGGCGACGTTCAAAGGCCTGGCCGAAGCGCTGGTCCAGCAGACCGGGAGCCCGGACACGTACTGCTCCACCGGCCGGCTCACGGCCGCCGGGGCGCCCCTGGTGCAGCGCGCCGGACCCTGGCTGGCGCCCGGCGTCACCATCGAGGGCCTGATCGACCTGATCACCGGAATCGCCCTGGTGGCCGAGCGGTACGGCGACCCACCGGCGCACGCGGCCCGGATGTGGGACCTGACCGTGCGGGGGATCAGCCCCGCCTGAAGCCGGCTCAAGGTAGCGGGCGCCGGGGTCGATGCTGCAGCAGTGCCGCAGGAACCTGCCCCTGCCGTCGAGGTGGATCCCGCCCGGAGGCTGGCCGACCGCCGTCAGGTCCGGCGCGGGCGCGGGGCGGTGGCCGCCCTGGTGGCGGTCGCGGCAGCCGTCGCGGTGTTCGTGCTGTGGTCGTCGCAGACCACCAACCGGGCGACCGAGAAGGCCACCTCGGCCGTCAATCTGTCCGCGGCCTACGACGCCACGGTGACGGCCCTGGCCGTTGAGCAGTCGCTGGTCCGGGACTTCCAGCTGCACCCCTCCCCGGGCTCCTGGGCGGCCTACAACCAGGCCGCACAGACCTTCCAGACCGCTCTGGACGCCCTGGACCGGATCGGCGGGGGACCTCTGCAGCAGACCATCGACCGGGTCCGCCACGAGAACCAGGCCTACCAGAGCGCGGTACTGCGCCTGTTCGACGCGGCGCAACGGTCACCGGACGCGACCGCCGCCCGCGACCGGGACGCCGACCTGTGGTTCGACCGCCTCAACTCCGCCGTGACGAGCGCCGCCCAGGCCCAGCACCTGCGCGCCGACCAGGCCCTGGCCCACCTGCGCACGCTCGAGCAGCGCGAGCGCAACCTGACCCCGGTCGTGCTCCTGCTCGGCTTCACCCTGTCGGCCGTGCTGAGCTGGATCTCCCGTGGCCATCGCCGGCAGCTGGACGCCGAGCGGGCCGGAGCGGTGTACCGGTCCCAGCACGACCACATCAGCGGGCTGCCCAACCGCACCGTGCTCACCGCCCGGATGGCCGACGCCCTGGACGACGAGAACCGCCTGGTCTCGGTGCTGCTCATCGACCTGAACCACTTCAAGGACGTCAACACCACCCTCGGGCACCTGGAGGGCGACCAGATCCTGGCCCAGGTCGGCGCGCGCCTGCGGGCGGCCGTGCGCGAGGAGGACGTGGTCGCCCACCTCGGCGGCGACGAGTTCGTGGTGCTGCTCACCGACGTCACCGCCGACGACGAGGGCCTGGAGGTCGCCGCCCGGCTACATGCCGTCCTGGACGAGAGTTTCGCCGTCGGCGACGTCGAGATCGACGTGGAGGCCACGATGGCGCTCGCGGTCTCCGGGCAGCCCGGTGGCGACCCGGACACCCTGCTGCGCAACGCCTACGTCGCGATGGAGACGGCCAAGGCCCAGGGGCATCCGGTGCTCGTGCACGAGCAGGCGGCCGACGAGAAGTCCTCGCACAAGCTCGTGCTGCTGAGCGACCTGCGCCGTGGGATCAGCCGCCGGGAGCTGGTTCTGCACTACCAGCCCAAGATCGACATCGGGTCCGGGGCACTGGTCGGGGCCGAGGCGCTGGTGCGCTGGAACCACCCGGAACTCGGCTTCGTCCCCCCGGACCGGTTCATCCCGATCGCCGAGCAGACCGGCCTGATCCACCCCCTGACCCACTACGTGCTGGACGCCGCCCTGGTCCAGGCGCGCACCTGGCAGCAGGCCGGTACCCCGGTGCGCGTCGCGGTCAACCTCTCGGCCCGCAACCTGCTCAACGACGAACTGCCGGGCCAGATCGCGGAGCTGCTGACCGCCAACGGCGTGAGCGCTGCGCTGCTGGAGCTGGAGGTCACCGAGTCGGCGATCATGACTGATCCGCAGCGGGCCCGGCGTGTGCTGAACGAACTGGCCGGGATGGGGATCGGGCTGTCCATCGACGATTTCGGCACCGGTTACACCAGCATCGGCCAGCTGCGGCATCTGCCGGTGCACGAGCTGAAGATCGACCGCTCGTTCGTCACCGCCCTGGCCACGGACGCCACCGATGCCATGATCGTGCGCAGCATCGTCGAGCTCGGCCACAACCTGGGGCTCAGCATCGTCGCCGAGGGGGTCGAGGACGACGCGACCCGCTGCGTGCTGGCCGGTGTCGGCTGCGACATCGCCCAGGGGTTCGGCATCTCGCGGCCGTTGCCGGCCGGCCGGTTCGACGAGTGGATGGCCGCTTACGAGGCTAGGCCTGCTGTTTCACTGTCTGTGCAGTGACCTCGTCACACAGGTGCTCGGCCTCGGTGATGGTCTGCTCCCAGGCGGGGAGCGGACGTCCGCCCCGGGTGGGTTCCTGGCGCGCCTCCTCGGTGGCCCGGCGGGCCTCGCCGAGGTGCTGATAGGCGGCGCGCCGCAGCGCGTGACGCTGCGCCGGGACGGCGCCGGGCGCCAGGTCGCGGTAGCGCTGCGCGGCGGCGACCGCGTCGGCGGTGCGGGCCTGGGCCCGGTCGGCGGCCGAGCGCGGCCACAGCAGGAAGTGCACGGCCAGCACCACGAGCGCGGCCAGCGCCGTGTCGAGGATGCGCGGCCAGTAGAGCTCGCGGTGGTCGCCGAGCATGTCGAGCAGTACGAAGACCACGCCGGTCAGTCCCGTGGTGGCGATCGCGTAGTGCTGCCGCACCCCGACGGCCATCACGGCGCCGAACCCGGCCACCGCCGCGATCAGGGCGTAGCGGTCGCCGGTGACCAGGGTGATCGCGCCGATCGCGGCCACCCCGGCGACCGTGCCCAGGCAGCGGTGCAGGGACCGGCGGAACACCGGGCCGAAGTCGGGCTTGTAGACGAACGCCACGGTCATCGGCAGCCAGTAGCCGCGCGGCCCGTCCAGGGCCACGGCCGCCAGCTGCGTGATCAGCACGCACAGGGCCAGGAGGGCCGCGTAGCGCAGGTGCGCGGCCCGCGTCGACCAGCGCCGGGCCGGGGGCTGCAGCGGCACGTCCTGGACCGGGCCGGCGCCGCTGGCCACGCACACGCCGGCCAGGGCCTGCTCACCGGGTGAACGGGGGGAGAACCGCGGGGTCGGGGCCCCGGCGCGGTCGCCGGGCCCGAAGAGCCGCTGCTCCATGCGCAGTGGCGCGCTGGTGACGAGCTCCGGCAGCGGCCGGCCCTCCCACAGCAGGGTGGTCACCGCCTCGCCCAGCGGTACGGCGAGGTGGAAAGCACGGACGAGGCGCCCGGTGGGGGTCTGTGGTCCCGACCGGCTGCCCCGGGCCAGGTGCGGGGCCATCACCGTCTGGGCGTGGTCGAGAGCGTCGGTCACCCGGCGGCGGGCGTCCTCGGCGGCCGGGGTGCCCGCGGCCTCCAGCGCCCGGGCGGCGGTGGCGTAGACAGCCCGCACGGCGGAGCGCTCGATCTCGTACCGGGCCCACAGCCAGGGGAAGGCCGACAGCACGAGCACCAGCAGGGTTCCCGACAGCAGCGCCAGCGGTGCGTGCCACCACGGGCCCGGTACCGGGATGCCGCTGCCGATGACCGCCCCGAGGAGGAGGTGCATCCCCGCCACCGAGGCCACCCGTCCATAAGGACTGACCAGACCCGAGACGAAACCGGCGGCCACGAGCGTGACCGTGACCACCGCCTCGACCCCGGTGCGCAGCGCGACCTCACCGGCCAGCAGCCCGAGGGCCGCGAACCCGGCCAGCCAGGCCAGCCGCCGGGTACGCGCCCAGTACGGGTCACCGCCGTCCTGCCCCACGCCCCACAGCGCGCCGACGGCCGCGATCACGGCCAGGGTGGTCTCGCCGGTCCAGACCCCCAGCAGCAGGGGAACGGTGAGCGCGGTGCCGCCCCGCAGGGCAGCGGGTGCGAGGTTACGCATGGGTTGTCCTCTCGCGGGTACGGGCCTCCGCGGTGAGGAATGACTCCCTGGAAGTTAGCTGACCCACGGCGTTATCGGGAACCGAGGGGTGGGCCGTGAGGTGCACCACATGCCCGCTCCGCCCCATCGGGTGAAGTACGCCTCATTGACGTGCACAAGCACCACGAACGGCGGCATGGTCGACTGCAATGGTCAGCGCGCCTGCCGATGAAGGTGACAGTCTGTGCTGACCAGCACGTGTCGACACGGTGATCGTCACGCCGGGCCCCGAACCTGAGGCCGGACGTCGCGATCACCCGAAGGAAGTGAGGTACTACCTGTGACCGCCATCGCTCCCGAGATGCAGGCCCCGGCGTCTGCCTTCGACACCGTCCCGGCCCTGACGGCGGCCGACCGTTGTGACGCCACCACCACCACGATCCGCGAGGGTTCCGGCAGCGCGAACCCGCGGGTGCCCTGTGGTGCGCAGGCGTACGTCACGGCCCTGTTCCCCAGTGGCAGCACCCTGCAGTTCTGCGCCCACCACGGCCACAACCTCGAGGCCAGCCTGGTGCAGAAGGGCGCCGTGATCCGCGACGACTCAGGTGTACTGCAGCAGAACACCAAGCCCGGAGCCTCCGCCTAGGCCTTTCCGGCTCCTGGGCCCTACTCCCTTCGTGTTCGGGCAAACTCTCCCCGGGGAGAGTTTGCCCGAACACGACCGGGTCCGGGGGGTCAGCCCAGGGGGTTGCCGACCATGTTGGCCACGATGCCCCGGATCACGTTCGTGCCGTCCTCGGTGCGCAGCTCCTCGTACCAGGCCCGGGTGGCCTCGGGGTCCTTGGCGTGGGTCACGTCGGCCCGGCGCCGGGCCGTGAGCACCAGCTCACCCGCCCGCTGCGTGCGCGAGTCCTGGTAGCGCCGCAGGCTGTCCTCGACGCCCAGCGTGGTGGTGGCCAGCACCCGCTCCAGCATGATCGTGTCCTCCAGCGCCGAGCAGCCGCCCTGGCCGATGTCCGGGGTGGTGTTGTGCGCGGCGTCGCCCAGCAGCGCGACGCGGCCCTTCACCCAGGTGTGGAACGGGTCGATGTCGAACACCTCGACGCGGTTCGTGGTCATCGGGTCCAGGTTCGCGATCAGCTTCTGCACCCCGGGCGCCCAGCCGGCGAAATGCTGCGCCAGCACCTCGCGGGCGTCGGCCCGCCGGTAGGCCAGGCCCTGCGGCTCGAGCACGTCGAAGAAGAAGTAGAACCGGCCCCCGGCGATCGGCATCACCGAGACCCGCTGCCCGTCGGCCACATACGTGGTCCACTGATCGGCCGGACCGACCTGCGTATCGATGTCGACCAGGCCGTTGAAGTTCACGTACCCGGCATACCGGCGCTCCCGCTCGGTGCCCAGAACGTAGGCTCGCGTGCGGGATTTCGCCCCGTCGGCGCCGATCAGCAGATCGCCTGTGGCCCGGGAACCGTCCGCGAACGTCACCGTGACCGACCCCGGCTCCTGGGAGATGCTCTCCAGCCGCCTGCCGAACCGGATCCGGTCCAGGCCGAAGGCATCCATCAGCATCGCCTGAAGATCGGCCCGCGCCACCGGGTAGGGACGCTGCCCCATCTGCTCGGTGATCGGGTCCAGGGGGAAGCGGCACATCGTCTCGCCGGTCAGCCCGTCCCGGTAGGACATGTGGTCCATCCGCCCGCCCAGGGCCGCGGTCTGCGCGCCCAGTCCCAGATGATTCAGGGCCTTCACCCCGTTGGACCACACCGAGATCGCCGCCCCGACCGGCTTGTTCTCCGTGACCTGCTCGTAGATCTCGACCTCGTGACCGAGTCGCTGCAGGGCGATGCCCGCACTGGCACCGCCGATTCCCGCTCCGATGATGATGATTCGCATGAGATGCCCTTTCCCGCGTCCGCTGCCTGTTTTTATCGCACCGGCCGTTCGGCTCAATCCAGGGGCATAGGTCCCGCCGCCCCTCCGGGCGACGGAAATGATTGGCCTACGGAATTTTACCGACACGAAACACCGTCGTGCCCAAGATGCCGCAGCTTGAAAGTCCGGGACCATTGGCTCTACGGTGACCGCCATGGATCTCCGCCTTCACACCCACGGCACCGCCTGGGTGCGGGGGCGTATCGCACACGGGCATCGAGCTGACGTCGTCCTTCACGTCATCTGCCCCCCGTCGATGCGTCCGGAAGCCGGAGAATGCTCAATCCACCCACAGCACAGGTCAACGGGCGTCCCCTCGGTCTGAACGGGGCCGCTCCCCACGTCTCCGCCCTGGATCTTCTGCGCGCCAACGGCCTGCTCGGGGCCAAGGAAGGCTGCGCCGAAGGGGAGTGCGGCGCCTGCGCGGTGCTCCTGGCCCGCCCGGGCATCGCGGCCGCGACCGAGTGGACGGCCGTCAACGCCTGCCTCCTGCCCTCCGCGACGCTCGCCGACCAGGAAGTGCGCACGGTCGAGGGCCTCGGCGACCCGGGGAACCTGCATCCGGTACAGCAGGAGATGGCCGAGCGCGGCGGGTCGCAGTGCGGCTACTGCACGCCCGGTTTCATCTGCAGCATGGCGGCCGAGTACTACCGGCCCGACCGCGGTGACCACTTCGACGTGCACGCCATGAGCGGGAACCTGTGCCGCTGCACGGGTTACCGCCCGATCCGCGACGCCGCCGAAGCCCTCGGCCGACCCCAGGCCCACGACGCGCTCGCGGCCCGGTGCACGCACGCGCCCCCGGTGGTCCGGGCGGTCGAGTCCGACACGTTCGTCCGGCCCGCCACCCTGGCCGGCGCCCTCGACGTGCTCGCCGGGCGCGACGACGTGACGGTCGTCGCGGGCAGCACCGACCTGGGCGTCGACATCAACCTCAAGGGATTCCGGCCCACCCTGATGCTGTCCGTCGCCCACCTGGACGAGATGCGCCAGTGGCGGATCACGCCGCAGTCGGCCGAGATCGGTGCCGCCCTCACCCTGTCCGAGATCGAGCGACGCCTCGACGGCGCGGTTCCGCTGCTGTCCCAGCTCCTTCCCCAGTTCGCCTCCCGGCTCATCCGCAATTCGGCCACCGTCGGCGGAAGCCTGGGAACCGCGTCCCCCATCGGCGACCTGGCCCCGGCGCTGCTGGCCCTCGACGCCACCCTGGTGCTGAGCTCGGCCGACGGCGAGCGCGAGGTGCCCCTCAGCGAGTACTTCACCGGCTACCGCACCAGCGTGCGCCGACCCGGCGAGCTGATCCGCCTCGTCCGTATCCCGCGACCCGCGCCCGCCCACACCGCCTTCCACAAGATCGCCAAACGCAAGTACGACGACATCTCCAGCGTCGCCGTCGCGATCGCCGTCGACCTGCACGACGGCGTCGTGCGAACGGCCCGGATCGGCCTGGGCGGCGTGGCCGCCACCCCGATCCGCGCCCGGGCCACCGAGGCCGCGCTCGCCGGGCAGCCCTGGAACTCCGAAACCGTCGAGGCGGCAGCGGAAGTGCTGCGCGCCGAGGGAACCCCCATGAGTGACCACCGGGCCAGCGCCGACTACCGGGCAGCGATGCTCGGCGAGTCGCTGCGCCGGTTCTCCGCGCAGCTGATGGAGATGTCATGACCGTCGGGAAGCCACTACCGCACGAGAGCGCCCGCCTGCACGTCACCGGGAAGGCGCTCTACACCGATGATCTGGTGTATCGCACGGCCGGAACCCTGCACGCCTACCCGGTGCGCTCCTCGCACGCGCACGCCCGGATCACGCATCTGGACGTGAGTGGCGCCGCGCGGGTTCCCGGGGTGGTGCGGGTGCTCACCGTCGACGACGTGCCCGGTGTCAACGACGCGGGCGTCAAGCACGACGAGCCGTTGTTCCCCAGTGAGGTCATGTTCCACGGCCAGGCGATCTGCTGGGTGCTGGGAGAGACCCTGGAGGCGGCGCGGCTGGGCAGCCTCGAGGTCGTGGTGGACTACGAGCCGCTGCCGGCGATCGTCGCGGTGCGCGATGCCATCGCGGCGGGCAGCTACCAGGGCAATACCCTGGTGCTGGACCGGGGCGCCATCGATTTCGACTCCGCGGAAAGGGTGTTCGAGGGGGAGTTCGAATTCTCCGGGCAGGAGCACTTCTACCTGGAGACGCACAGCTCACTGGCGATGGTGGACGAGTCGGAGCAGATTTTCGTCCAGTCCAGCACCCAGCACCCCACCGAGACCCAGGAGATCGTGGCGCACGTGCTGGGGCTGCGCAGCCACGACGTCACCGTGCAGTGCCTGCGCATGGGTGGTGGCTTCGGTGGCAAGGAGATGCAGCCCCACGGTCTGGCCGCCGTCGCCGCGCTGGGCGCCACCCTCACCGGCCGGCCCGTGCGGATCCGGCTCAGCCGCGCGCAAGACATGGCGATGACCGGCAAGCGTCACGGTTTCCACGCGTCCTGGCGGGTCGGGTTCGACGACGACGGACGCCTGCTGGCCCTGGAGGCGACCCTCACGGCCGACGGTGGCTGGAGCCTGGACCTGTCCGAGCCGGTGCTGTCCCGGGCCCTGTGCCACGTCGACAACGCCTACTGGATCCCGAACATCCACGTCACCGGCCGGGTCGCGCAGACCCACAAGACCTCGCAGACCGCGTTCCGGGGATTCGGCGGACCGCAGGGCATGCTGGTGATCGAGGACATCCTCGGCCGCTGCGCCCCGCAGCTGGGCCTGGAGCCGGACGAGCTGCGGCGCCGCAACTTCTACCGCCCGGGCCAGGACACGCCCTACGGCCAGCCGGTGCGGCACACCGAGCGGCTGGGGCGCACCTGGCAGCAGGCGCTCGAGACCAGCTCGTTCGCGCGGCGCCAGGCCGAGATCACCGCCTGGAACGCCGCGCACGAGCACAGCAAGCGGGGCCTGGCGATCACCCCGGTGAAGTTCGGCATCTCGTTCAACTTCACGGCCTTCAACCAGGCCGGCGCCCTCGTGCACGTGTACAAGGACGGCTCGGTGCTGATCAACCACGGCGGCACCGAGATGGGGCAGGGCCTGCACACCAAGATGCTCCAGGTGGCGGCCACGACCCTGGGGCTGCCGATCGGGCAGGTGCGCCTGGCCCCGACCCGCACCGACAAGGTGCCCAACACCTCGGCCACCGCGGCGTCCTCGGGCACCGACCTGAACGGCGGGGCCGTGAAGAACGCCTGCGAGCAGATCCTCGAGCGGCTCACCGACGTGCGCGGCACCACCTGGGAGGAGCGGGTCGCCAACGCCTACATGGCGCGGATCCAGTTGTCGGCGGCGGGTTATTACCGCACCGAGGGCATCTACTGGAACGGCCTGGCGATGAAGGGCAGCCCGTTCAAGTACTTCGCCTACGGGGTGGCGGTCGCCGAGACGCAGGTCGACGGTTTCACCGGGGCCTACGAGACCCGCCGCGTCGACATCGTGCACGACGTGGGCGACAGCATCTCCCCCTTGATCGACATCGGCCAGGTCGAGGGCGGTTTCCTGCAGGGCCTGGGCTGGCTCACGCTGGAGGAGCTGCGCTGGGACGACACGACCGGCCGCCTGCTGACCGCCGGGGCGAGCACCTACAAGATCCCGAGCTTCTCCGAGATGCCGGCCGAGTTCAACGTCGGGTTCCTCGAGCAGGCCACCGAGGACGGCGTGGTGTACGGCTCGAAGGCTGTCGGTGAGCCGCCCTTCATGCTGGCCTTCGCCGTGCGCGAGGCCCTGCGCCAGGCCGTGGCCGCGTTCGGGCCGACCGGCGCGAGCGTGGAACTGGCCTCGCCCGCCACACCCGAGCAGGTCTACTGGGCGGTGAAAGCCACCTCGAAGCAACGGGACCCGGCATGGACTGGCTGAAGGGCATCGAGGCCCTGCGCAGCCGCAATCAGGCCGGGGTGCTGGTCACCGTGGTCGCGGCGCGGGGGCACACACCCCGCGAGGCCGGGGCGAAAATGGTCGTCGGCCCGCGGGATCTGTGGGGCACCGTGGGCGGCGGCAATCTCGAGGCGGTGGCGGTGGAACGGGCCCGTACCGGTGACCTGGCCGGGCCCGAGCTGATCACCCTGAACCTGTCCGACCGAGCGCCCTACCAGCACGGGATGCAGTGCTGCGGGGGAGAGGTGACCCTGTTGCTGGAGCCCCTGCGCGCCGTGCCCGCCGTGGCGGTGTTCGGGTTCGGCCACGTCGGGCTGGAACTGGCCCGCATCCTGGCCCGGCACGACCTGGAACTGCATCTCGTCGACACCCGCACCGACCCGTTCACCCCCGAAAGGCTCGACGCCCTGCACGATGCCGTCGCCCGGGTGGTCGTGCACCAGGTGGCCCTGGCCCCCGAGCACGTGCTCAAGGACCTCCCGGCCGGCACGCACGTGCTGGTGATGACACACGACCACGCCGAGGATCTGGCCATCTGCGAACACGCCCTGCGCACGCCCGATCTCGGCTCGATCGGCCTGATCGGGTCGTCGGCCAAGGCATCCAGCTTCCACCGCAAATTGAAGGACGCGGGTCACCCCGACGGGCTGTCGGGTATCCGTTGTCCGGTGGGGCTGGCGGGGGTGGGGGACAAGAAGCCCGCCGCGGTGGCGCTCAGCATCGCGGCGGAGATGCTCACGCTGGTCCAGCCCTGACCGAGGTTGCCGGCCGGGGCGTAGTCCGGTAGGTCCGGGCCGCCGGGTTCGGTGCGGTGCGAGGACTACGATCAGGAGTTGGACCAGGAGGTCCAGAGCCGGGCGTACCGGCCCTCCAGCTCCAGAAGCTCCTCGTGGGTGCCCAGCTCCTCGATCCGGCCGTGCTCCATCACGGCGATGCGGTCGCAGACCCGGGCCTGGGAGAGCCGGTGCGCGACGACGACCGCGGTCCGGCCCGCCAGCAGCGTCAGGGCGGCCCGTTCCAGGTCGCGGGCGCCGGCGCTGCCGGCCTCGGCGGTCGCCTCGTCCATGACCAGCAGCGGCGGGTCGAGCAGGACCAGCCGGGCCAGGGCCAGTTGCTGGGTCTGTACGGCGGTGAGGGGATGGCCGCCCGCTCCGACGAGGGTGTCGAGCCCGTCCGGGAGCCCGCGGACCCAGGTGTGGGCACCCACCTGCTCCAGGGCGTCCCCCAATTTCGCCTCGTTCGCGGTCGGGTGCGCGAAAAGCAGGTCTTCGCGGAGGGTTCCGCTGAACACGTGGGTCTCCTGGGAGACCGCGGCGGCCCAGTCACGCAGCCGGGCCGGGGCCGTCCCGTCGACGGGGATGTCGGCGACGCCGTCGTTCAGTGACACCGTTCCGGCGGTGGCGGGGAACAGGCCGGCCAGAACGGCGGCCAGCGTGCTCTTTCCGGCGCCGCTGGTGCCCACGACGGCCAGCGACGCACCGGCCGGGATGTCCAGGTCGACACCGTCGACGACGTCGTGCTCACCGTCGTAGGAGTGCCGGACGCCGCGCAGGCGGACGGACACGGCACCGCGGGGGGCGGGCCGGTCCGGGTACGTGCGGGTGGGCACCAGCGCGACCCCGATGATCCGGGCCAGGGCGGCACCGGCGCGCTGCACGTGGTCGAAGGAACTGAGCAGCGTGCCGAGCGGGTCGAACAGGCGGTGGAACAGCAGGGCCGCCGCGGTCACGGCGCCCACCGTGACCAGATCGCCGCGGACCAGCCAGTACCCGGTCAGCAGGATCGAGCAGAGGCCGGCGGCCTCGGCCGCATTCATCGACTTGGTCAGCCACAGCGACACCCCGATCGTGCGCTCCCGCACGTCCAGGCTGTGGGCGGAGGCCTGCTCCACCCGCCGGGCCTGTAGGGCGGCCATGCCGTAGGCCGTGACCGTGGGGCGTCCCTGGAGCGACTCCAGCAGGACCTGGCCCCGCTCGGCCGCCGTGCGTCGTTCCTGCGCGTACAGCGGGCCGGCCCGGGGCAGGTAGCGGCTCAGACCGAACCAGTAGAACGGCGCCACCACGACGAAGGCGATCGCCAGCCGCCGGTCCAGCCCGGCCACGGCGGTGACGGCGACCAGGACGGTGGTCAGGGCGGTGGACACCTGCGCGATCAGCGGGATGGCCTCGACGAAGTTCTCGACGTCGTCGGTGACCCTCGACGTGATGTCCCCGCTGCCGGCGGATTCCAGCAGGGCCGGTTCCAGGCCGAGCGCCCCGGTCAGGGCCTGCTCCCGGATGTCGGCCGCGATCAGTGTCCCCAGCCGGGCCGTGGCCCGCTGGGCCAGGGCCGTGGCCAGGGCGCCGAGCACACCGACGACCCCGATCAGCGGCAGCAGGACCGGCAGGCTCGAGGACCGGTCGAGGCGGACGGCGTCGACGAGCCGGCCCAGCAGCAGCGGCAGGGTGACGATGCCGACGCTGGCCAGCAGCGTCCAGGCCACGGCGGCCGCCACCGCGGGCCGGTGCCCGGCGGCGGCGCGGCGCAGTCCGGTCCAGGTCTGCCGGCCGGTGGCCACGGGCAGGGCGCTCATCGCAGGACCGCCTCACGGTAGTCGGGACGTTCCATCAGGACGCGGTGCGGGCCGGTGACCGTCTCCCGGGTCGCGGAGGGGACGAAGACGACCCGGTCGCACGTCATCAGCAACGGTGGCGAGGTGGTGACCACCACGGTGGTGTGCCGGTCCTGGTCACGCAGAAGCCGTAGCTGCCGGGCGATCGTGTCCTCGGTGACGGCGTCGACGGCCGTCAGCGGGTCGCGCAGCACCAGCACCGCGGGGTCGGCGGCCAGGGCCCGGGCCAGGGCCAGGCGCTGACGTTGCCCTCCGGAGAGGTTCGTCCCGCCGCCCTGGAGCGCTGTCGTCTCCACGGTGTCGGCCGCGGCCGTCCTGAGGGCTCGCTCAGTCCATTCCGGTGCGGTGTCGCGCCCGGTGTCCAGGGCGGCCTCCCGGGTGCCGCCCAGCAGGTACGCGGCCGCCGGCTCGACCAGGAACTGCGGCGAGGTCAGCTGGGCGAGCTCGTCCGTGACCCGTTGCGCCACAGCCGGATCGGTGGTGACCACGCCGAGCATCTCGCCGGGGTGCAGTTCGGCCTCCCAGCCGGTGACGCGCGGCCCGGAGGTGATGACGGACGCGGACAGCAGCGGCACCACGCGGGCCGCGCCGGCCCGGGAGACCGCGACCTTCTGCACCCCGCTCGCCACCCGCTGGACCGGGTCGGCGACGAACGACGCCATGGCCACCACGGTGATCAGCTCGCCCACCGTGATCCGGCCTGACAGGGCCATCTGCCCGGCGACCGCCGCGGTCGCGATCACCACCAGGACCGTGGCCACCAGACCGGCGGCCGCCACGACGGCGGACGCCGTGGCCGCGTCGAGAGCGGCGTCGCGCGAGCGCCGGCTCACGCCCCGGTACCGGCGGGCGGCCTCGCCGATCCCGCCGAACCCCCGGATCGGCCGCAGCGCCGTCACCAGCTCGGCCGCGAACGCCGCGGCCAGCCCACCGGTCTGCTGCTGGGCCGCGACCTTGCGCTCGAGCCAGGGGCCGATCCGGTCGATCCCGGCCATCAGCAGGGGAACCGCCAGCACCAGGCCCAGTCCGAGGCCGAGGTCGATGCGCACCAGCACGACCACGGTCACGGCCAGCCCGGTGAACCCGGACCCGATCAGCGCGGCGGCCTGGATGATCGCCGCAACGGCGGCGGTGTCGGAGGTCAGGACGGCCATCAGCTCCCCGGCCGTCCGCCCGCGTCCGGCCGCCGGATCGGCGAGGATCCGGTTCGCCGCCCGCACCCGCAGCTCGTGGGCCTCCCGCTGGAGGGTCACGCTGAGGATCCAGTACTGGAATCCGCCGCAGGCCGCCAGCACCACGAAGAGGGCGAGGACGGCGGACACGGCGACGATCAGGGCCCCGTGGCCGCCGCCGTCCACGGCGTGGTCGACGGCCAGCCCGATGGCCAGCGGTACCAGCGCCTCGCAGGCCTGGTGGACCATCGAGGCGGAACAGCCGAGCGCCAGCGGTCGCGCGCGGCGCCGGGCCACGCCGAGTAACAGAGCACGTTCAGAACGCATCAAAACACAAACCTCGTATCGATCACGGGCGGTGGTGATCGACACGGTAGGTAGCCCGGACCCGGGTCGGTATGGATTCGGGCGCAACCGAATCCTCGCCGCCTACCTGGCTTCGCCGGGCGCCGTCAGCAGGGAGAGCAGGGCCACGCCAGAGGGTTCCAGCTCGTACAGCACGCTGCGGCCCGAGCGCCGCCGGTGAACGACCCCCGCCGTCAGCAGCCCGGCCAGGTGCTCGGACACCGTGCTGGGGGCCAGGCCCAGCTCGTCGGCCAGCCCGGTCGTGGTGGTGGGCCGGGTCAGCGCCCGCAGCAGCGTGGCGCGGGCCGGGCCGACCAGGACGGCCAGCCGGTCGGGCTCCTCCTGCGACCGGGGCGTGCCGCTCCCGGCCAGCCGCGCGGCCCCGCGGGCCTGGTAGGAGATCGACTGGATCCGCGGATGGTCGGTCGAGACCATCGTGGTGTTCTCGGCGAACATCAGCGGGACCAGCAGCAGCCGCTGGTCGACCGCGATCAGGGACGATTCCTTGTTGTGCTTGGGGAAGTTCAGCACCGGGGCCTGCCAGATCTGCGGTCCGTGCAGGTCCAGCAGCAGCGCGTCGGCGCCCTCGGCCGCGAGCCGGCGGGCCCGCAGCAGGACCTCCTCGTCCAGGGCGGTGCGCATCGCCGGCCAGTACGGGGCCATGGTCCGGTCCCAGAACACCGCGAAAGCTTCGGCCAGCCGGTCGAAGGCGGCCTGCGGATCCTGGACGTACGGCCGCAGGAAGCCGGGTGCACCCTCCGGGTAGTGCTTGGCCACCTGCTCGCGCACCCGGGCCGGCGGCGTGTGACGCAGCCGGCCCAGCTCGGCCGCCAGGTCGGGGAACGCCTCTTCGGGCACGGGCGTGAAGACGTCCGGTGTCGGACGACCGTGATCGGTGCCGTAGAGATCGCCGTACAACCGCAGCTCGGCTGCCTCCGGCACCGTGCGCAGCACCTCGGCGGCGGTGCGGGCCCAGTCGGTGTAGGGCCACGGCACCGCGACCGGATGCCGGTGCAGGATCTCCAGCCCCCGGATCATCTCGAGCAGCTGGCTGATCGCGATCCGGGTGCGGGCGAGGGTCACCTCGTCGAGGTGGATGCGGATCACCGCACCGAGATTAACCTTCCCTGCCCCCGCTCCTCCAGAAGCCGGGCCACCAGGGCCAGACCGGCGGCCACCTCACCGAAACTCGTGCTCAGCGGGGAGAGCCCGACCCGCATGCCCTGCGGCGGGCGGAAGTCCGGGATCACGCCGCGTTCCCACAGCGCGGGAATCAGCTCGCGGAAGGACGGGTGGGTCAGCATCACGTGCCCGCCGCGCCGGGCGGCCTCGCGCGGGGTGGCGATCTCGACGCCGAAGGGGGTCAGCAGCTCGTCGGCCAGGTCGATCACGTAGGCCGTCAGAGCGCTCGACTTGGCCCGCACCGCGTCCAGCCCGGCCTCGCCGATCAGGTCGAGCATGTCGCGCATCGCGAGCATGCCCACCACCGGCGGGGTTCCACTGATGAAGCGGCGCATGCCCGTCGCCGGCGCGTAGCCCGGGCCCATGGTGAACGGCTCGGCGTGCCCCATCCAGCCCTGCACCGGCTGCCGCAGCTCACCCTGCAGGCGGCTCGCGACGTAGCCGAAGGCGGGGGCACCCGGGCCGCCGTTGAGGTACTTGTAGGTGCAGCCGACCGCCAGGTCGACGTCCCAGGCGTCCAGCTCGACGGGCACCACCCCGGCCGAGTGGCACAGGTCCCACAGCACCAGGGCGCCGGCCGCGTGGGCGATGCGGGTGATGGCGGGGGTGTCGGCCAGGAACCCGGACTTGAAGGCCACGTGACTGAGCACCACCAGCGCGGTGTCGGGCCCGACCACCGCGGCCACCTCGTCCGCCGTGACCCCTTCCAGTGGATCGGGCTCGATCCACACCAGCTGGGTGCCGGTCTCGGCCGCGATGCCCTCGAGCACATAGCGGTCGGTGGGGAAGTTCTCGGTGTCCAGCACGATCTGCCGGCGGCCGGGACGGGCGCAGACCGCGGCCCGGCACAGCTTGTAGAGCATCACCGTGGTGGAGTCGGCGACCACGGTCTGCCCGGCCGCCGCGCCCAGGGTCAGGGCGCCCAGGGCGTCGCCGAGGGTGAGGGGTGAGTCCATCCAGCCCTCGTCCCAGCCGCGGATCAGGCGGGGTGCCCAGACGTCGTCGACGAAGCGGAACAGGTGCTCGCGGGTGGCGATCAGCGGCCGGCCCAGTGAGTTGCCGTCCAGGTAGGCGATCAGCTCGCCGTCGCCGGGCACGAACCGCTCGCGCAGCACGGCCAGCGGGTCGGCGGCGTCGAGCCCGGCGGCCGAGGCGAGCAGCTGGGATCCGGTGGTGGACGTGGTCATCGGGGGGAAACCTCCACGGGGGCAACGCTGAGTCTTTGCGCGGTCGAGAACCAGGCGGCACATTCGGCCGCCGTGCGCGGCCGGGGCCGCTCGTTGTACAGCAGGCGGGTGGCCGGCGGTTCGGGTGCTGGATGGAGGACGCCGGTGAGCGCGGTCAGGAGCGCATCTCCGGTCAGCCCCGCCTCACCGAGAGCGAGGATCTCGGCCTCGTTCACCCCGAGCGGGGTGGGGCCGTTGCCCATGTCGGTGCCGTACCGCAGCCGGCCGCCGAGAGCCAGGAAACGCCGGGCGTTGTCGAGGGCGACGGCCCGGACCGGGGGCTCGTGGATGGCGAACGTACTGATCCAGGTGGTGTTCCCGGCCATCGCCCGCACCGTGTCCTCGTCGAGGGGCTCGGTCCAGGGCACGTGCACCAGCACGTCCACCCCGGCGGCCGCGGCCCGGGCGGCCTGACCGGCGCCCTCGGCGTGGGCACTGACGGTGAGCCCGGCGGCGTGCGCGGCCCGGACCAGGGTGTGCAGCAGGTCGTCGGACAGGCGCGGGGCGCCCGTGTGCAGGGTGACCTTGAGGGTGTGGGCCCCCTGACCCACCAGGGCGAGCGCCGCCGCGCGGGCGCCCGGCTCGTCCTCAATTTCCCGCACCGCACCCTCGGGAGCCCACGACCGCCCCTTCGGGTACCCACCCGGTGCGGTGTGGAACGGGCCGGCCGCCTCGACCAGCACCGAGGGGGACAGATCGGCGCGCCACTGCCGGGCCGCGCCGGGCCGCCAGCCCAGGTCGTGCACCTCGACCACCGGCGAGCCGGCCAGGGCGGTGTGATCGACCAGGCCGAGGTGCACATGCATGTCCACCAGGCCCGGCAGCACGCTGCCACCGGGCCCGGCCGGCCCGTCATCAGGGGTCATGCGCCGAGATTACGGCCCCCGGCGGGGATCTACACCCCCGCCGCCCGTACCGCCGCGTGGAAGCCCGCCGCGTTCTCCAGCAGGTGCTCCAGGTTGCGCGAGGCGCCCGGGGCGGTGACGTACACGTGCTCCACGCCGACCTCGGCCAGGGCCGCCACGTCTTCGGCGATCTGCTCGAAATCGCCGGTGTAGGGCGCCCGCTCCGCCGTGGTCACCCGCTCGAAGCTGCTCACGATCAGCTGGGCGACACAGCCCACCGACTGCGGGTCGCGCCCGTACTCGGCTGCCCTCTCGCGGATGCGGGCCAGGCCGGCGCCGGTCTCGGCGGCCGGGCCGGCCACCGGGATCCAGCCGTCGCCGCGCCGGGAGATCCGGTCCAGCGCCTTACCGGTGGTGCCGGCCAGCACCACCGGGATCTTCCGGGCCGGTTTGGGGCCGAGATTGGCCGGGGCGATGTCGTAACGCTCGTTGTGGAACTCGACCGGATCGGGACCCCAGATCGCCTGGGCGACGTCCAGGAACTCCTCCAGCGCGTCACCCCGTTCCTCGATCGGCCGCGGCGCGGCGGCGGAGTACTCGTCGATCGACCAGCCGGTGCCCACGCCCGCGATCACCCGGCCACCACTGATGTGGTCGAGGCTCGCGATGGTCTTGGCCAGGCGGGTGGGCAGGTGCAGCGGCGCGATGAGCACGTTCGTGCCCAGCTCGACGCGGCTGGTCACCGCCCCGGCGACGGTGAGCACCGTGAGGGCCTCGGGGATGTTGCGGTACGCCGCCGGCCAGGGCAGGCCGGGGGCGCCGTACAGACCGTGCGGCCCGCTCTGGTCGCCGGGCACCAGCAGGCGCTCGAAGGCCCAGACGCTGTCGTACCCGATATCCTCGAAACCTCTTGCTGCGGAGGCAATATCGGTGGTCAAGTCGTACCGGTCGAACTGGGGAAGGCTGACACCGAGCTTGATCACCGAGGCGGCTCCCGACACTGGTGCGACAGGGCATGTCCGAAATGCAACTTTACCCCGATCGGGCGCCGGGTGGCGTCACATCCGGTCGAGCCAGGCGTCGATGCCGGCGATCACCGGGCCGGGGGTGTGCCGCACCCAGCGGAAGTGGTCGTCGCCCGGGTGGTCCACCCGGATCTGCCGTCGCTCGGCGCCACCGGCCCGCCGGGCCAGCAGCGCCACCGCCCGCGGGTTGATCAGCGGGTCGCCGTCGATGCCCAGCATCAGCCGGGGCGTGCTCATCCGGGCCAGCGCCGCCTCGTAGTCGTACCGGTCGCCGTGCAGGCGGAACGTGCCGTGGTGCGCCTCGTGGGCCCAGTCGCGCATGACGGTGGCCGGCTGTCGCCCGGCGAAGCCCAGCCGGTGCCCGGGCCAGTAGCCGAGCCCGCGGGTGACGGCCCGCACCACGCTGGTGCCGGCATGCCGTCGCGCCCTTCGCCAGGGCCCGAACTCGGCCGCGCACCAGCTGGTTCCGGTCGCGATCGTGACCACCGCGCGGGGCTCCACGACCTGGGCGGCGGTGCCCAGGAGAGCCAGGGCCCCACCCATGCTGTGCCCGGCCAGCACGACCCGCGACGCCTCCTGCACCGGGCTCAGGCCGAAGACCGCGGGCAGATCGCGGCGGATCATGTCGCTGTACCCGAACCGGCCGGTGGCGGGGCTCAGCGGCTGGCCCCGGTTCTCCACCCCGACGACCTGCCGGCCCCGGCGCACCCAGGCCTCGAACAGGGGCGCGTAGTACCCCAGCGGAACGCCCAGGGCGGGCAGGAAGACGACGGTCACCGGCGCGTCGCCGGACCCGTGGATCTCGCAGCCGATGCGGTGGGCGTCGTCCGCCACGACGGTGGTTCGCACCCACCCATCCTCGCCCCGGCCGTACGTGCGGGCAACCGTTCTCAGAGGAACTGCAGGATGACGACCACGGCGTTCAGCGTGCTCAGGACACCGGTGATCACGATCATCAGGGCGGTCGTGCGGCGTGTGTTCGCGTGCTCGCCCATCACCGACCGGCGTCCGGTCAGCACGGTCAGGGCGATGAGGGCGGGCGGGATGCCGAAACTGAGGACGACCTGGCTGAGGATCAGCACCTGGGTCGGGTCGGTGCCCGAGCACAGAACTGCGATCGCCGGGAGCATCGTGACCGTGCGCCGCAGCCACAGCCGGGAGGTACGGGCCAGGAACCCGTCCATGATGATCTGCCCGGCGGCCGTGCCGACACTGGCGGAGGAGATGCCGGAGGCCAGCAGCGCCACCGCGAAGGCCAGGGCGGCGCCGCCCCCGACGGCCTGCGCCAGACCGGAGTGGACGCTCTCGAGCGTGAGGGTGGTGGAGGAGGGCCGGAAGATCTGCGCGGCGACGGCCAGCATGCTGAGGTTGACCAGGCCGGCCAGTCCCATGGCGACGACGATGTCGGCCCGCCCCACCCGCAGCAGCCGCACCCGCTCACCGACGCTGCGCACGTCGATGCGGCCGCTGGTCAGACCCGAGTGCAGGTAGATCGCGTGCGGCATGACGGTGGCGCCGATGATGCCGACGGCCAGCAGCAGCGTGTCGTCGCCGCGCAGGCTCGGCCGCAGCCCCGACACCAGACCGGCGCCCGAGGGCGGCACCCGGAAGGTCAGGTAGGCGAACCCGGCGCCGATCAGCAGGATCGAGGCGGTCACCGCGATCTCGAAGGGACGATGCCCGCGGCGCTGCAACGACAGCACGGCCAGGGCGACGATCGCGGTCACCAGGGCGGCCACCGGGAACGGCATGCGGAAGAGAAGTTTCAGGCCGACGGCGGCGCCGATGAACTCGGCCAGGTCGGTGGCCATGGCCACCACCTCGGCCTGGGCCCACATCGCGAACGCGACCGGGCGGGGCAGGCGCTCGCGGCACAGGTGCGGCAGGCTCTTGCCGGTCACCACACCGAGTTTCGCCGAGAGGAACTGGATCGGCATGGCCACGAGGTTGGCCAGCACGAGCACCCAGACCAGCTGGTACCCGGTGCTGGCACCGGCCTGGAAGTTGGTGGCGAAGTTGCCGGGATCGACGTAGGCGATCGCGGCCACGAAGGCCGGGCCCAGCGCGGCGACCACCGGGATCGGGCGACGTGACCGCGGGGGCGAGTCCTTCGTCCTCAATTCCGTTACAGCGGTGGTGATCTGACGTTCGTGCACGCCGGGGCAGCTCCTGTGTTCGTGGCGGGGTGCGTCCCGCACCAGCAGGACGCACCCCGATGGATCGCGGTCAGGCGCTGGTGTTCACGGCTCCGTGCACGCCGTTGGGGAAGAAGCCGCCCTTCTTCACCGACTTGGTGTTGAGGTAGACGACGTTGAGAACCTTGCCGGGCGAACGGCTGTAGGCGATGCCCGAGGGGGCGGCGGGAACGATGTTCGCCATGCCCTTCCAGCGGATGCCCTGGTCGCCGTCCTTGCCGCCGTCGAGGGCGTCGCGGGCCATCGAGATCTTGCCCGCGGCCTGGTAGAGACCCTTCTCGTAGAGCGAGGTGCGGATCGTCGCGGCGTGGTAAGCCTCCACGGCCAGGATGCCGGCGGCGGCCTCCAGGTACGCCTTGTTGTCGATCAGTGGCGCGGCGCCCTTGTAGGCGGTGACGCCGACGTCCTCGAACAGGAAGGCGCCCAGCAGGAAGTTGTCCTCGTTGGCGAACGGGTCGAACGTCTGCGACGAGCTGATCAGGCCGGCGGCCCGGGCAGCGGCGGTGAAGCTGTTCTTGATGTCGATCTTCGGCCGCGACACGGCGGACTTGCCCAGGGCCGAGCGCAGGAACTTCACGTGCGCCAGCTCGTCACCGGCGATCTCCGCGGCGTACTGCGCGATGCGCTTGGTCTTGAACGGGACCTTCTTGCCACCGACCACGCCGCCGCGGGTCTGCAGGCCCGACGTCAGCTTGTCGGCCAGGCCGTGGCCGTGCACGGCGTAGGAGTAGAACTCCGCCTCCAGGTACTCGAGGTTGAGCGCGAAGTTGAGCACGGCGCCGTCACTGGGGGCGGCCGCCGTGCCCACGCTGTCGGCGCTGGCTGACAGGGCGCCCATCACGCTGGTGCCCACGACCCCGGCGCCGACGGCACCCATGCCCGCCGCACCGGCTGCCCGCAGGAACCGTCGCCGGTCGGTCTGGTTCTGCGAGCTACGGTCGATCATGTCGACGACCAGTTTCTTACCGAACATGTACTGCCCCCATCGGCTGGTGAATGGACAGGATCGAGAGGAAAGTCCGGTCTGCGCCTGCTTGCCTGGACGCCTGGCCGGAGAAAACCTCTGTATCGCTGATGCTTTCGTGAGCACTGTCCGCCAGCGAGACTATGTCACGCGGGGTGCCGGGGGCCTCGGGCTTTCGACGGAGGCGCGCTGTGGTCCTTGTCGGGGACCCCTCCGTCAGGGTTCTTGCGGCGGCCGGCGCGGGCCGGCCGCCGGGCCGATCACTTCGTCCTGAGCTTGTCGATCATTTTCCGGTACGCGGCAGCCGCTTTTGGGTTCCTGGAGTCGGACAGGGCGCAGCCGCAGTAGGTCGCGCTGTCGTTGAACAGGGCGACGAACCGGATCGAGCCGGGATCGGCCTTCTCGCGCTCGGCCAGCCAGCCGTAGGCGGCCTCGAAGAACATCGGGTTGTCGCCGCCGGAGGCCGCCGACCCGGAGTAGACACTGAACTCACCCAGGCCGAAGGGCAGGTTGCGCTCCCGGGCGAACTCGTACCAGTAGTCCCACCCGTACGGCTTGGTGAAGTGGGTGCTGATGTTCGCCTCGCTGGTGAACGGCTCGTACCAGTCGTACGCGTCGATCGCGATGATGTCGACCTTGCCCGGCACGTAGAGGTTCTCGATCGCGCTGACGGTGCCGCCCTGGGCGGCGCCCTCGTTCGGGTTGAACACGATCTGCAGGCCCGGCGCGGCGGTGCGCAGCAGGGTGACCGCGCGGGAGAACTGCTTCTTCCAGGCCTGCGCGTCACTCGCCCGGGAGAAGCAGCAGTTCATCTCCCAGCCCAGGCGCACGAGGGCGTCCGGGTCGACGGCCGCGACCTTCTGGCCCAGGTCCTTCCAGTTCTCGTCGCTGCCGGCATCACCGTCGTCGGTCCACAGCGGTACCGAGAGGACGAAGTCGTCGCGGCCGGCCTGGAAGCCGGCCGGTACGGAGCCGGCCCACCAGGGGTTGAGCTGCGCGGTCCAGGTGGAACGGTCGGTGTAGGCCTCGACGTTGTCCAGCGGGGCGCCCCGCCACTGTGCGAAAGTGGCTGCCCCGGAAGCGGAGTGCTCGAAGAATCCGCCGTCGCTCCAGGGCATTCCGGAGGCGTACCGGCGGGGTGGCGTGGTCGTTGCCGTGGGTTGCACGGTGGGCAGCGGGTGGTCCGGGTGCGCCAGGATGTAGTTGCGCACCGTCTCGTTGGCGTCCAGGGCCTGCCGCTGGCTGGGACGGGCGATGCCGCCGGCCCTGGCCTCGATCGTGTCGGCGAAGGCGTTCCCGGCCAGCAGTGCTGCTGCGACGGACAGGCCTGCTACTACGGCGGTGACCGGATGCACGCGTCTCATGGGATCTGTTTCGGCCGGCCCGGGGGCCGGCTGGCGCCCGGAGGCGACCGATGTACCCGGAAGGGTGACAGGCGGGCGGGGTGGGTGCAGACCCGGGCGGGGGCTGTCGATGACCGCTCGACAGCCGTGGTGCCCTGTCCAGAACCGGCCAGGCGCGCGGGAACCGACGGGAAGGCGTGACGCGTGGCTGGCAGAGGGGGCGTGCACCCGCCGTCGGCGGACATCATCGGGTTCCGGACCGCGGCCACCCTGATCCTCCAGGACCTGCGCGACCGGGTCGGCCTGGAGCACTGGTCCATCTCCCGGCGGGACGGGGACACCCAGGTCGTGCTGTCCGCGCTGGAGACCTCGACGGGTGTGGGCACGGGTGACGTCCGGCCCTGGCGGGACAGTTTCTGCGCCCTGGTCACGGAGGGCCACGCACCCTCGTGCGCCGAGGACGTCGCCCTGGTACCGGTGCTTCAGGAGATCGCCGAGCGCAACCGGCTCAGCATCGGTGCCTGCGCGGTGGTCCCGGTCACCGCACCCGACGGCGAGGTGCTCGCGACCATCTGCGGCCTGTCCGACACACCCCGCCCGGGACTGGCCGCGTCGATGGGCGTCATTCACCGGCAGGCCCAGATCCTGGGCATCATGCTGGCCCACGAGCTGCGCTTCGCCGAGCAGGTGCGCCAGACCGAGCGCATCGAGCAGGCCGCCCACCAGGACGTGCTGACCGGTGTCGGCAACCGGCGGGCCTGGGACGTGGCCATGGTGCGCGAGGAGGCCCGGGCCGCCGCCTTCGGCACCCCCGCGACCATCGTCGTCCTCGATCTCAACGGTCTCAAACAGGTCAACGACGAACAGGGGCACGAGGCCGGAGACGAGCTGATCGTCCGGATGGCCGAGGAACTCACCGGCCGGCTGCGGGGCAGCGACGTCGTGGCCCGGCTGGGCGGCGACGAGTTCGGGCTCCTGCTGCCGCACACCACGCAGGAACAGGGCCGGGGCCTGGTCGAGGGCATCCTGGCCCGGCTGGCCACGGTCGGGGTGTCCGCCTCGGCCGGGGTGGCCCAGCGCACGGCCGTCGACGGGCTGATGGAGGCCTGGCGCCAGGCCGACGCGCGCATGTACGAGGACAAGAAGAGCAACGGCTCGCGCCGGGTGAGCCGGCCCTCACAGTCCGCCCGGCCCAAACCGGCCGTGCTGCCGGCCGCCCACGCGGTGCAGAACATCGACGCGGTGCTGGAACTGGTCAAGGCCCAGCTGGGTATGGAGGTGGCCTTCGTCAACCGGTTTCAGGGAGAACAGCGTCAGTTCCGCAACGTGGTCAGCTCGATCGACCTGCCCTTCGCCGCCGGGACGATCGAGCCGTCGGTGGGCACCTACTGCCGGATGATCGCCGACGGTGACCTCCCGCAGGTCATTCCCGACGTGACCGCCCACGCGAGCGTGAAGGACCTGGCGGTGACCGGGGCACTGGGCATCGGCTCGCACGTCGGGGTGCCGCTGCACCACCTCGACGGCCGGCTGTACGGCACCCTGTGCGCCTTCTCCACCCACACCTCACCCGGACTCGGCGACCGCGACGCCCAGGTGCTGCGGAACGTCAGCGACGTCGTCATGCGGCTGGTCGAGGTGGAGGACGACCGCGACGAGCGACGCTACTCCTTCCTGCGGGCGGTCGACGACGTGATCGGGCGGGGCGGCCCCACCGCGGTGTACCAGCCGATCCACAGCCTCACCGACCTCAGCGTCGTCGGGCAGGAGGCGCTGAGCCGGTTCCCCGGAGGTAGTCCTTCACCGGTGGAGTGGTTCTCGCAGGCCGCGGAGTACGGCGCCGGGCCACAACTGGAGCTGGCCTGCGTGCGCTCCGCCGTCACCGGGCTGCCCCACCTCGACGGCTACCTGTCGCTGAACATCTCGCCCGCGACCGTGCTGACGCCCGAGTTCGCCCGGGTGATCGGCGCGCTGCCCCTGGACCGGATCGTGATGGAACTGACCGAGCACGAGGTCATCGACGACTACGACACGGTCAACGCCAGCCTGCGGCCCCTGCGCGCCCGCGGGCTGCGGATCGCGGTCGACGACGCCGGGGCCGGCTTCGCCAGCATGCGCCACATCCTGGCGATCATGCCGGACATCATCAAGCTCGACGTCAGCCTGGTGCGCGGTATCGACAGCGATCCGGCCAAGCAGGCGCTGGCCGCCTCCCTGGTCGCGTTCGGCGCGAAGACCCGGGCGGCGCTGGTCGCCGAGGGCATCGAGACCCCGGACGAGTTCCGCTGCCTGCGTGACCTCGACATCGCCTACGGCCAGGGTTTTCACCTCAGCCGGCCGGAACCGCTCGAGGCGCGGGTCACGGACGCCCGTGGTTAGGTGGCTGCCCGTCGACCAGAGGGAGCCACACCGTGACCCAGGAACCACACGAGATCGACCCCCGCAACAACGCCGAGTCGCAGCAGGCCGAGACGGACGCCAGCCAGACCGGTTCGCGCGCCGGCACCGGGGGCGCTGTCTTCTCCGGGGCCCGCGCGGCCGGTTCCGTCCCGGGACAGCCCGACCCGCAGGACGGTGACCCGACCTCCGGTGTGGGAGCGGGCAATCCGCTGGACGGGGTGCTGATCGACCCGGCCGACGCCGAGCAGGCAGTGCCCGGCGACGAGGGCCCGGAGCACCCCGGCCGGCGCTGAGCCAGAGCTTTTCGCAGGGGTTTTCGTGCAGTCGGCCGGCCAGGCCGCCGGTCCCGATCCGGTGGGCGCAGGTGTGGGGCTCGCGGGCGGCCCGGGCGGCGGTGGCCGGGAGCGTGAGGCCGTCGGTCGGCACGGGCCCGTCGTGTCGCTGGGCCAAGTGGGGCCTTGGGGGGCCCACCCGGTGTGCTGCAGGCACGAAGCGTCCGACAACCGACCCGTGACGTGGGGAGAACCGGGGCGGTGGGGACGGTCGGCGTGGTCGGCCGTCCCGCTGCGCGACGCGTCCTGGCCCGTGCGGGTGACCGGGGTGATCGCGCTGCTCGGGGCCCTGGCCCAGGCGCTGCCGATGCCCGCGAACGTGACGCGCGGAATGTCCAGCACGGTGTCGATGGCCGTGTCGACGGTCTTCATCACCCTGGCGGTGAGGCAGCTGCCGCCGGGCCGCCGCGATGCCTTCCGGATCATCCATCTCGGCTGCCTGACGTGGCTGGCGGCCTGGGCGCTCTTCGTCTACTACCGGATCCACGATCCGCAGATGTTCCCCTCACCCGGCGACGCGGTCTTCGTGGTGGCCTACGTGCCGCTCGTCGTGGGCGTGCTGATGCTGAACCGCCAGCGCTCGGGCCGGCTGGCCTTCGGACCTCTGCTGGACGCGTCCATCGTCACCGTGAGCGCCGGCGTGCTCACGGTGGCCTTCATCGTGCTCCCGACGGTGCGCAACACCGGGATGACGGTGACGGCCCGGTTGTTCGGCAGCGTGTACCCGCTGCTCGACGTGCTGCTGCTGTTCCTGGTCGCGCAGATGCTCGTGGTCCGGGCGACGCGGGACCCGGCGCGGTGGTGGCTGACGGCGGGCATCGTGACCACGCTGGTCGCCGACATCCTGCAGAACGTCATCGTGCTACGGGGCGGCCACGACTTCCCCGGATGGATGTTCGTGCTGTGGGCCCTGCTGTTCGTCGGCATCGGGGTGGCCGCCGACTGCGCCGGCCAGGAGGCCAGGAAGGTGACGGCGCCGGGCCCGGTGTCCGCCGCCGAGGCGGACGCGGGCGGCGGCCTGACGGTGGCCCGGCTCGTGGTGCTCACCGCCACCGCCGGCCTGCCGTCGCTCGTCCTGCTGCTGACCTCCCGGAACCGGGCCGATTCCTACGAGGGCTATCTCAGCGCGGGCTCGCTGCTCCTGCTGGTGATGGTCACGTTCCGGATCTGGGACCTGCTGCGGGTGCTGAAACGGCAGGCGGTGCGCCTGTCGGAGGTGGCGCGCACCGACCCGCTCACCGGCGTCGCCAACCGGCGATCGTGGGACTTCGAGCTGGCCCGGGGACTGGCCGCCGCGACCCGGACCGGGCCGGTGCTCCTGACCGGGCTGCTCGACCTGGACCATTTCAAGAAGTACAACGACGAGCACGGTCACCAGGCCGGGGACGACCTGCTGCGCGAGGCCGCCCAGACGTGGAGGCGGGCGCTCGGCACCGACGGGTACATCGCCCGCTGGGGCGGTGAGGAGTTCGCGATCCTGGTGCGGTGCGACGACGAGGCGGACGGCCTGCTGGCGATCGACGCGCTGCGGGGGATCGTGCCGTCCGGGCAGACCTGCTCGATCGGTGCGGCCCGCTGGGACGGGCAGGAGGACGCCGAGGCCCTGCTGCACCGGGTGGACGAGGCGCTGTACGAGGCCAAGCACGCGGGCCGCAACCGGCTCGTGCGGTCGTCACCCGTCCTGGAGAGCGTGCCGGAGGATCACACCTCCTCCATCTCCTCGATCACGCGGGTGGGGGAGTCCTGACCTCACACCCGGAACCTCAAGAGGACGGCGTCGGGATCCGAAGCCGGAGGGTGACCTCCAGCCGTGCAGTACCCGGCGCCCGGGTGGCCTGGCTTCTGCTGGCCGCCGCCGTGCTCGTGGCCGTGCTCATGACGGTCGAGGAGAATTTGCGCTCGGCCGGGACCGTGGTGGCCGGGGTCGCCGGGATCGCGATGATTGTCCTGGGCGTGTGGCGGTACCGGCCCACCGCGCCGTCCTGGTCGTGGCTGGCCGTCACGCTGACGTTCTGGACGGTCGGCGCCCTCGTCGTGCACCGGCAGGGACAGGTCACGACGACGGTGGCCGTCTGTGTCTGGGCCGGGCAGGCGGTCGCGGCCGGGGTGGTGCTGCACGCCGTGCTCTCCGGGCCCCGTCAGACGGTCCGCTCGCTCGCCGCCGGCCTGGACCTGGCGATCATCGCGGTGGTGCTGGTGCTGGTCGCCGCCCAGATCATCCGGGCCGGCACGGGCGAGGGGTCGAACCCGACCACCGTGCTGGTCGCGAGTGTGGACGTGGTGCTGCTCGGGATGCTCGTGCGGTTCTCGGTGGCCCGCCGGGGACTGGGGCCCAGCTCGCTGCTGCTGCTCGCGGCGGCGTTCGTGGCCATCGTCTACGACCTGTCCTCGGCCTTGCAGGGCCGTCGGATGTCGCTGCCGGGCGAGGCGAGCCAGGCCCTCGGCGCGCTGATGCCGCTGCTGTTCGGCACCGCGGCCCTGCACCCGTCCATGACCTGGGCGTTCGGCGCCGAGACGTTCGCCCGGCGGCGGCGCCCGTCCACCGCGCTGCTGGGACTGCTTCCCCTGGTCCTGGTTCCGCCGGCGGTCGGCTGGGTGGCCGAGGTCGGCGGCGCGAGAAGCCTCCCGGCGTGGTCGGTCCCGGCGGCGGGCGCGGTCATCGCCGGCCTGTGCCTGTTGCGCGGCAGCGACGCGCTGCGCTCCAGCGAGCATCTGGCCGAGCACGATCCGCTGACCGACCTGGCCAACCGGCGGGGCCTGGCCCGGGCCTTCGACGAGGCGCCCACCGCGGCCGGTTTCAGCCTGCTGCTCATCGACGTCGACGAGTTCAAGCAGGTCAACGACACCCACGGGCACGACATCGGTGACGCCCTGCTGCTGCGCCTGCGTGACCGCCTGCTGCTGGCCACCGGCCCGGAGGGCCTGGCGGCCCGGCTGGGAGGCGACGAGTTCGTCGTCCTCACCCGGACCGACCAGGCTGCCGCGGTGGCCGAGCGTTTCCTGCACACGCTGCAAGACCCGTTCGTCGTCGGTGGCCTGGTGTTGCGCACCGGTGCCAGCGTCGGGATCGCCGACGCCCAGGCCGGCACGACGCTCGCCGATCTGCTCACCCACGCCGACGTGGCGATGTACGCGGCCAAGGCGGCCGGGGGCATGCAGGCCCTGGCCTTCCAGACGGACATGCGGATCGAGGTGGCCCGGCGCTTCACCCTGACCAGCCAGATCCGGCAGCTGCTGGGCAACGAGAACCCGGACGTCGGCCGGCTGGAGATCTGCTACCAGCCGCTGGTCGACCTGCGCTCGGGTGAAGTGGTCGGGGCCGAGGCCCTGGTGCGGTGGCTGCACCCGGAGATGGGACTGCTCGCCCCCGACGCCTTCCTGGGCCTGGTCAGCAGCAACCGCCTGGACGCGGAACTGGACTCGGCCGTGCTGCGCGACGTGCTCACCCAGATGGCGCGCTGGCGGGACCAGGGCCTGCGCGTCCTGCCGATCAGCGTCAACCTCACCCGCGACAGCCTGGACGACCCCCGCCTGGCTGACCAGGTCCTGGCCGCCCTGTCGAGCCTGGAGCTGCCGGCGTCGTTGCTGCACCTGGAGATCACCGAGCACCATCAGCTGTCCGCGGACACCCCGGCCGAGCGCACCCTGCAGGTGCTCGACGCCGCCGGGGTGCAGATCTACCTGGACGACTACGGCACCGGATACACGTCGCTGGAGTACCTGCACCGCTTTCCGATCCGGATGCTCAAGCTCGACCGGTCGGTGGTGACCTCCCTGGACGGTGGCCAGGTGCAACTGGTCGCCGCGGTGAACGCGATGGCCGTGACCCTCGACCTGGAGATTCTCGCCGAGGGCATCGAGACCCAGGAACAACGGGAACAGCTGCTGGCGCTCGGGATCCGCTACGGGCAGGGCTATCTCTTCTCCCACCCGCTGCCGGTCGCCGACTTCGCGAAGTCCGTGCTCACGACGGCGGACAGCGCCGGGGCCGACCGCATCGTGCCGGCCGGGTGAGGCGTCAGTCTTTCCGGAAGTGGCAGAGCATCACGGCGGGCGAGGCGGTCAGGACCGCGGCGGGCACCCTGGACCGGAGCGACCACGGCCACGCGTCCCAGGCCCCCAGCGATTCGGTGCCGGTGCTGTTCGCGGTGGATGGGCACGGCTCTTCACACCGTTCCACCCGAAAACCGCTGGGCAGGGCCGCGCCGAGGTAGTCACTCGCCCGGTACCGGTAGGACGGGATGAGTCCGGGCTCGCCCTGCGGGTACCGCACGTGGGCGAGCGAACCGAGGGCCACGCGTTCGTGGTGGACGTCGGTCACGACCAGGTGCCTACCGGGCCGCAGGACCCGCGCGAACTGCGCGAAGGCCGTTGTCAGGGTCGGCAGAGGGGCCAGGGCCAGGGCGCACACCACCAGGTCCACGGTATTGTCCGGCAGCGGCAGGTGGTGCAGGTCGCCCTGGCGAAAACGAGCTCGGGGGAAGCGTTCGGTGGCCCGGGCGAGCATCTCCGGTGAGCTGTCCACACCGATGACGCGATGGCCGCGCGCGGCCAGGAACGCCGTGTGCCGCCCGGTGCCGCAGCTGATGCACGAGCAGGTGATGTCCGCCGGGCACCTGACCGAGAAGGACCTGAGCGAGATGGTGGACGAGGTTCTCGCCCCGGTGCTGCGATCCGGCGCCGGGGGCGGCACAGTGGCAGGGTGAAGAACCCCGATACCAAGGTGTGCGCCACCTGCGGGCGCACGATCACCTGGCGCAAGAAGTGGGCGAAGGACTGGGACTCCGTGCGCTACTGCTCGCAGCGCTGCCGCCGGAACCAGGTCGACGACACCGGCCTGCGCCTGGAGGAGAGCATCGTGGAGCTGCTCGGGCAGCGCCGGGCCGGGGCCACCATCTGCCCTTCGGAGGCGGCCCGGGCGGTCGGTGGGCCGGACTGGCGCGACCTGATGGAGCCCGCCCGCGCCGCCGCCCGCCGGCTCACCGCGGCGGGACAGGTGGTGATCACCCAGGGCGGCACGGTGGTCGACCCCTCGACGGCGCGGGGCCCGATCAGGATCCGGTGGGCCCGTCCGCCGGGCTGACCTCGTCCGGGCAGGGAAGGATCAGGCGCGGGGGCAGGCCCGGGGTCGGATGGCGAAAGCCCCGCGGCGGAACCAGGTCCGGCGGGCGGGTCAGTACCATCGCGGTCAGGGACCCGGCCGGGGTCGCCGAATCCACCCGGAAATGGTCGAGGAGCAACGGCATCGGGCCGCAGGCGCCGGTCCGCACGATCAGGACGACGGATCGGGCACCGGCCAGTCGCCTGAGGGCCGCCGTCCGCCCGAGACGGTCGGGCCAGACGTTCACGGAGCTCAGGACCTGGTTGCCGACCCGGCCCGCGGCGTCGGGCGCATAGGCGGTCAGCTGGAGCATGTCGGTGCTGGTGGGCACGATCAGGGGCAGGTCCCGGTAGGCCGGACGTCGCAGCAGGGTAGCCATCGGCCGCACGTCGCGGCCGTGACCGGCCGGGGCCCGCACCGCTTCGAGCGCCGGCCACTGGAGCAGGATCAGCAGCGCCACGGCCGCACCGAGCGCCACCGTCCGGGCGGCGACCGCGGTGCCGGCCAGGGTCAGGAGCCCCAGCCCGGCCAGGATCGCCCAGCCCGGCGTCGTGAAGAGCAGGTAGCGGCCGATCAGCAGGTTGGGGCGGGCGATGACGGCCGGTAGGTAGAACAACCAGGGGACGAAGGACCAGCACACGGCGATCCGGGTGAGGTCGGCGTCGCGCTCGTGTCGCCAGCGGGTGATCCCGAGGGCGGCCAGGGTGGCGACGGCGACGAACGGCCGGATCCCGCCGACCAGCGCGGCGACCATGGTGAGGACGGAGCCACCGGTCAGCGGGTGGTAGCGGGAGGCACCCCCGCCGAACGTCACGGCGGCGACCACGGCCGGGCCGGCCAGCAGGAGCGCCGCCAGCACGGCGGAGGACAGCAACAGGATCAGCATCAGCGGGTCGCTCCCCTGCCGCCGGGCCCGGTCGCGCACCAGCAGGGCGGCGGCCAGGTGAGCCGGGACCAGCATCGCCGACAGCAGGTGCAAGCTGGTCAGCGCGGCGACACAGAGAGCGTAAGCGACTGTGGTGGGCAGGGATTCGGTACGCATGAGCCGCCACCAGAGGGCTGTCGCGCTGACGGCGAGCAGCAGGACCAGGGCGTACGGCCGGGCTTCCTGGCCGTACCGGGAGAAATCCCCGAAGGCCATCAGAACGGCGCCGCAGCCCAGGGCGGGCACGGCCGGGAGGACGGTTCGCAGCCAGGCGACCAGGACCCCGACCGCCCCGGCGGCGGCCAGGGCGGAGGGCCAGCGCAGCAGCACCTCGGGGTGGGCGGTCAGCCGGGGGTCGACGAACGAGGCTGTCGCGCTGAGGAATTTGAGGACGAGGTAGTAGGGCATCAGAGGGGCGTCGGTGCCGCCCCACAACTGCCAGAGATCGGGCCAGGAGCGCCGTGCGGCCACGGCGGAGGCGGCCTCGTCCAGCCAGAGCGCCGGCCGGTGCAGGGCCCAGGCGGTCAGGGCGAGCGCGACGGCGAAGGCCAGCAGCCCGGGAACCAGCCGGGTCCAGGCGGCCGGCGCCGTGCTTCCCGGATGTCCCATGCCCGGGATGTCGGCGCCTGAGCGTCTGGCCTGAAATGGCGATACCCCATCCAGGTGCCGAGGCGAACGAGGGCCGGACCATGCTGAACCAGACTCCCGAGAAGTTCGGTCCCTCGCCCCGCAGGACGAGCTTCAGGCGGGCGCCCCCTCGGGCCGCGGCGATCGTGCGATGGCGCGCAGCAGCATGTCGACCGTCGTGGTGATGATGTCGTCGTCCGGGAGCTGGCCGTACATCAGCGCGGAGTAGAACATGGTTCCGGACAGCATCCGGACGCCGACCACCAGCTCGGTCCCGGACAACCGGGGGGACAGTAGTTCCCGCACCACCCGATCGCCGCCGGACACCAGCATGTCGCGGACCGCCACCAGTTCGTCCCAGGTTCGGGCCTGCTCGGCCAGAACGGCCATCGCCCGGTCGAGCCCCCAGTCGCGCATCCCGTTGCGGAATGCCTTCATCTCGTTCACGAGGTCGGCCCGCAGGTCGCCGGTGGGCGGGTGATGGGGGATGCCGTCGAGCTGCAGCAGGGCCTCGCGCAGCAGGTCGGTACGGGTGGGCCAGTGCTTGTAGATGGTGGCCTTGGAGTAACCGGCGCCGCTGGCCAGGTTGGCGTGGGTGACGGCTTCCCAGCCTTCGCTGGTGAGCAGGCCGAGTGCGGCACGCAGCACGTCGTTGCGGGTGCGGCTGATACGTGGATCGACTACTGGGGCTGGTGGTTCGGAGGAACCGGGATGGGGATCGCCGACGGGGTGCATGGGGGGTTGCAGTCTCTCTGGGTTAATGGTCAGATCTGTCAGTAGTGAACGGATCGTTCACTAAGTCCGATGGGCGCTCGTCCCGCGGGATCACTTTCCGATGGCTTACGACAACAGAATTGAGTCAGACTATGCCCGCTCTTCTGTTCGGTTCCATCAGTACCCTCGCCGACACCTCCGAGCTCCAGCGACTGGCCTTCAACCAGGCATTCGCCGAGCACGGCCTGGACTGGCAGTGGACCCAGGAGGAGTACCGCTCCCTGCTGGGTAGCAACGGCGGTGCCGACCGCGTCCGGGAGTACGCCCGGTCCCGGGGCGAGAACGTGGACGCCGCCGCGGTCCACGCCACCAAGTCGGACCTCTTCCGGCGGAGCCTGGCCTCCTCGCCGGTCGTGTCCCGTCCGGGGGTGGTCGAAACCATTGCCCAGGCCAAGGAATCCGGGTACCGGATCGGCTTCGTGACGACGACCTCCGGCGCCAACGTCCAGGCTCTGCTCACGGCCCTGGCACCGGGGGTGAGCGCTGCGGACTTCGACGTCGTGGTGGACGCCTCCGACGTCGAGACCGGCAAGCCCGACCCGGCTGCCTATCGGCTGGCCCTGGACAAGCTCGGGGTGGACGCCACCGCATGCGTCGCGATCGAGGACAACCCCGGTGGGGCGAGGTCCGCGGCGGCCGCCGGCATCGCGTGCGCCGCCTTCCCCAACGAGAACACCCGGCAGCAGGACTTCGGCCCGGCTCTTCCGGTGGGTGAGGAGCTGCGCCTGGAAGAACTCCGCAACCTGATCCCGGCCGCCTGAGCGAGAGGTCGATCGGCAGAAAGACCCGCAGCAGAGTGATTCTCGCCCACCCGCAGGGTGGAGACAGGAGACCAGCAGAACGTGACGAGCTATCCCGCGCCGACCCTGACCGCCACGGACCGGCAGTTCCGGGTGGAGGCCTACGAGAAGATCGACTACTCGCTGCTCTACGTGGACGGGGCGTTCGCGCCGCACAACCCCGAGATAGCCGACTCCTACCGGGGACTGGGTCGCTGCCTGATGGTGGTCGACGAGAAGGTGCACGAGCTCTACGGCGAGCAGATGCGGGCGTACTTCGACCACCACGGTATCGACCTCACCGCCTTGCCGGTCGTGGTGCGCGAGACCGACAAGAGCCTGCGCACCCTGGAACGGATGGTGGACGCGTTCGGGCGCTTCGGTCTGTTGCGTCAGGAACCGGTGCTGGTGGTCGGGGGAGGTCTCACCACCGATGTCGCCGGGTTCGCCTGCGCCTCGTTCCGGCGCTCGACCAGCTACATCCGGGTGCCCACCACCCTGATCGGCCTGATCGACGCCAGCGTCTCGATCAAGGTCGGCGTCAACCACGGCCGCTACAAGAACCGGCTGGGGGCCTATCACGCGTCCCAGCAGGTGATCCTGGACTTCTCCTTCCTGCGCACGCTGCCGGCCGACCAGGTGCGCAACGGCATGGCCGAACTGATCAAGATCGCGACCGTGGCCGGCTCCCGCATCTTCGACCTGCTCGAGAAGCACGGGGAGGACTTGCTGCGCACCCGGTTCGGCCATCTGGAGGGCAGCGACCAGGTGCGGGAGGTGGCGCACCGGGTCACCTACGACGCGATCGAGACGATGCTGCGCCTGGAGGTACCCAATCTGCACGAGCTGGATCTGGACCGGGTGATCGCCTACGGGCACACCTGGAGCCCGCTGCTCGAGCTGGCCCCCGACCGGCCGTTCTTCCACGGGCATGCCATCAATATCGACATGGCGCTGTCCGCCACCCTGGCCGTGCTGCGGGGCTACATCTCGGAAAGTGAACGGGACCGGCTCTTCTGGCTGATGAGCCGGCTGGGCCTGGCCCTGGACAGCCCCGAACTGACGCCGCAGCTGCTGCGCCGCGCCACCGAGGCCATCCTGCAGACCCGCAACGGGAAGCTGCGCGCGGCCATGCCCCGCCCGATCGGGACCTGCTTCTTCGCCAACGATCTCACCGGTGACGAGCTGGAGGCAGGCCTGGCCGAACACCGCCGGACGGTCAGCCGCTACCCCCGCGGTGGCCAGGGCGAGGACATGTTCACCGCATGAGCGGCCTCCGGCAGCCTCGTCCGGTCACGCCGGCCGGAATCCTGGCGCACCAGCTGCAGGCGCTCGCCCGGCAGGCCGACAGCCTTCCCGAGGTCGATCCGGCGCTGCGGCGGGGCCTGGACGAGGCCTGCCGGCTGGCCGCGGGCCTGGACCCCTATCTGAACCGATGGAGCAGCCCGGCCTCCCCGGCCCTGCGTTCCCTGGAGGAACGCACCCGGGCCCACGACTGGTCGGCCCCCGGCACCGGCGACGGGGGCCTGGAACAGGAGATGCTCTCCGGGCAGGTCGAGGGCCAGCTGCTGAAACTGCTGGTGCACGCGACCCGGGCCCGGCACGTCCTGGAGATCGGGATGTTCACCGGCTACTCGGCCCTGGCCATGGCCGAGGCGCTGCCCCCGGCCGGGCGGGTGGTGGCCTGTGAACTGAACGCAGCGGTCGCGGCCTTCGCCGCCGAGAGCTTCGCCCGGTCCGACGACGGGTCGAAGATCGAGGTCCGGGTGGGCCCGGCCGAGCAGACCCTGCGGGACCTGGAACGCACCGGCGAGGTGTTCGACCTGGTCTTCCTGGACGCCGACAAGGCCGGGTACCGCTCCTACCTCGACCTCCTGCTGGCGGGGAACCTGCTGGCCCCGCACGCCCTGATCTGCGTCGACAACACCCTGATGCAGGGTGAACCGTGGACCGGCACGGACCTGTCGGCCAACGGTGCCGCGATCGCCGGCTTCAACCGGGCCGTCGCCGACGACGACCGCGTCGAGCAGGTGATCCTGCCACTACGCGACGGCCTGACCCTGATCCGCCGGGTCGACCCGACCCCATCGTCCTGAAGGAGATCAGTGCACACCGCCGTCCTTCGTCCCATCGGTGTCACGCTCACCGATCTGCCGCTGTCCGACGTCACCCATTCCTCGGTTCCCCATCTGCGCCGCCTTCTGGCCGAGCACGGCGTGGTGATCCTGCCCGGCCAGAACGCCGACGACCAGGCCTTCCGGGCGTTTCTGCAGCGCTTCGGCCCCCTGATGTTCACCCCGGGGGAGACCCCGGTCGAGCGCTTCCCCGACCTGAACGTGATCAGCAACGTGGGCCGGACCACCCCACCGCGCAGCGTCTTCCACGTCGACACCAGCTATGTGAGCAAACCCCCGGCCTATACGGCGCTGCGGGCCGTCGCGATTCCCCGGCGAGGTGGGCAGACCCTGTTCACCAACCAGTACCGTGCCTACGAGACCCTGACCGGTGAGGTCCGCAACCGGCTGCGGGGCAGAACAGTTCGTCACGTCGTCAGTGGAGTACCGGCCGGGCAGGCCGGCACCCAGACCGAGGCGGAGCATCCGGTCTTCCGCAGGCACCCGATCTCGGGCCGCACCTCCCTGTACCTCTCGACCCCGCAACGATGCGTGGCGATCAGCGGCCTGGACGAGGCCGAGGCCCAGGAGACGATCGCGGCGCTCTACGCCCACTCCACCCTGGCCGGCAACGTCCTTCGTCATACCTGGTCACCCGGCGACGTGGTGATCTGGGACAACGGCGTGGTCCTGCACCGGGCCGACCACCACGACGTCAGCGGAGACCGGGTGATGCATCGTGGCCTGGTCGCAGCCTGAAACCCGGCGAGCACTCAAGACCGTCGGCGCGCTCGCCCTGCTGAGCGCGGCCCTGCCGGTGAACCTGGCCGTCACCGGGGCGGCCCTGCTGCGCTCGCGGCTCCACCCCGCGCCGGCGCCCGTCACAGCGGCGCGCCCGCGGACCGTCATGATCAGCGGCGGCAAGATGACCAAGGCCCTGCACCTGGCCCGGTCCTTCCACGCAGCCGGTCACCGGGTGATCCTGCTCGAACAGGCCAGGTATCGCTTCACCGGCCACCGGTTCTCGGGCGCCGTCGATGAGTTCCGCGTCGTTCCGGAACCGGCCGATCCGCACTATGCCCAGGCGCTGCTGGACATCGTGCTCCAGGAAGCGGTGGACGTGTACGTTCCGGTCTGCAGCCCGGCCGCGAGCCTGTACGACGCGCTGGCCAAGCCATTGCTGATCCCGCACTGCGAGGTTCTGCACAGCGACGCCGACCTGATCCGGCTCCTGGACGACAAACACGCGTTCATGGACCTGGCGGCGTCCCTGGGCCTGTCCACGCCGGACTCGCACCGCATCACCCACCCCGACCAGGTGACCGACTTCGACTTCCCCGCCCGACCGGGCCCCTACGTCCTCAAAAGCATTGCCTACGACCCCGTGCACCGGCTGGACCTGACCCCGTTACCGCGCCCCACGCCCGAGGAGACGGCCGGCTTCGCCCGCTCCCGGCCGATCTCGGACGGCAACCCGTGGATCATGCAGGCTTTCGTGGACGGACAGGAGTACTGCACCCACAGCACCGTGCGCGACGGCGAGGTCACGGTGTTCTGCTGCTGCGAGTCCTCGGCCTTCCAGGTCAACTACGCCATGGCCGACATTCCTGAGATCCGGCTCTGGGTGGAGGAATTCGTCGGCAAGCTGAAGCTGACGGGCCAGGTGAGCTTCGACTTCATGATCGGCCGGGACGCAGCGGTGTACCCGATCGAGTGCAATCCACGCACCCACTCGGCCATCACCATGTTCCACGACCACCCCGGCCTGGCCGCCGCCTACCTCGACGAGGACGCCCCGGTCGTGGACCGGCCCCGGCCCGGCAGTCGCCCCACCTACTGGATGTACCACGAGATCTGGCGCCTGCTGCGCCGTCCCCACACCGTACGAACCCGGCTGGCCACGATCGTCAACGGCCAGGACGCGATCTTCGACCCGCACGACCCGCTGCCGTTCCTCCTGGTTCATCACCTTCAGATCCCCTTCCTGCTGCTGCGGAACCTGGTGCGCAACAAGCCCTGGATCCGCATCGACTTCAACATCGGCAAGCTCGTCGAACCGGCCGGTGACTGACGATGCCGCTGACCGTGCTGCACCTGACCGGTTCCGCCACCGACGAGTTCCTGGCCGACCTGTCCCTGGTCTACGCCCGGGACTGCTGGGCCGCCACGACCGACGCCGACCGGTACGACATGCGGCTCGCCCACGTCGTACCGGGTGGGCTCTGGACATTCCCCGCCGACCCCGGCGAGGAGGCGCTCGCGGCGGCCGAACCCCTCCCGCTGACCGCCGCCGTGCAGCACCTCACGGCCCTGCAGCCCCAGGTCGTCCTGCCGCAGATGTTCTGCCTGCCCGGCATGACCACCTACCGCTCGCTGCTCGATCTCCTGGGCCTGCCGTACCTCGGGAACACGGCCGCGGTCATGGGTCTCGCGGCGGACAAGGCGCACACCCGGGCGGTGGTCGCCGCGGCCGGCGTGCCCGTGCCCTCCGCCGAGTTGCTCGGCCCGGGCCAGACCCCGACCCTGCCTCCTCCTGTCGTGGTCAAGCCGGTGGACGCCGACAACTCGGTGGGGGTGACCCTGGTCCGCTCTCCGGATGCCTACCCGGGCGCGCTGGCAGCTGCCTTCGCTCACAGTCGCCGTGTTCTGGTCGAGTCCTTCGTCGATGTAGGACGCGAAGTACGCTGCGGTGTGGTGGAAAGAGACGGTGAACTGGTCTGCCTGCCGCTGGAGGAGTACGCCCTGGACCCACTCACCCGGCCCATCCGTGGGCAGTCCGACAAGATCGGTCGGGACGAGGACGGCGGGCTTCGCCTGGAGGCGAAGAACAGCACCCGGGCCTGGACGGTCGATGTCACGGACCCGGTCACCGCACCGGTCTGGGACGCTGCCCGCCGCAGTCACCGGGCCCTGAACTGCCGGCACTACAGCCTGTTCGACTTCCGGGTCGACCCGGCCGGCCGGCCCTGGTTCCTCGAAGCGGGCCTGTACTGCTCGTTCGCCCGGCAGAGCGTCATTCCGACGATGGCCCGGGCCGCGGGCATCAGCCTGCCCGACCTGTTCGCGGGTATGATTGATCAGCTCGGAATAGTTGCGGCATAGAACCTTTGATAGAATTTGGCGTGCCTGAACTGATTGTGCCCACCCCGCGTCTGCACCGTGCCTGGCTCGACGCTCATGCCGAGTGGGGGCCAGGTCTCCATGAAGACGGATTCGGATTGTTGCCGACCGACGACGTCTACTCGACCGCCGGATTCGCGGCCTGGACCGCACGCCTGTCCGGCCCACCGGAGCGGGCCACGTGCCGGTGGATCGTCGAGGACGGCCAGGTGCGGGGAGGAATCGCGCTACGGCACGAGTTCGACGACTACGTGCAGTGGGCCGGTCATATCGGCTTCGGCATCCGTCCCAGCGCTCGACGGCGCGGGCTGGCCGGCTGGGCCCTGGGCGAGATGCTGCGGGAAGCCCGCGGGATCGGCCTGAACCGGGTGCTCCTCGTCTGCGCGACGAACAATCTCGCCTCGGCCAGGACGATCGAACGTCTCGGAGGTGTCTTCGAAGAGGTACGGGACACCGCATTCGGTCCTGTCCGCCGGTACTGGATCGATCTCTAGCTTCTTGCCGACTGCCGGTACCGTGCGGGACCGGACGTGGAACGCAGGAACGCCGATGTGGTCGTGCCGGAAGACGTCCGCGGCACCGGTAGCGCTGCGAGGCGCCGGTACTGGCGCACCGTCTCGCAGTGCCCTCTCGCCGGATCGTTGACTCCGCCGGCGGCAGCTCGTCTCCGGGATCAGGGAATTGGCTGCGCGATGCTGTCGATCGCGGCGTCGGCGATCCGGTTCAGGGTCTGTGCCCCGACCCCGGCCTTGGCGAGTGCCTCGAGGCCTCGATGCGTGGTGACGACGAGCCCGCCGAGCGCCTCGGGGTCGGCGGCCGGGTCGATGTGCCCGGCGCGCTGGGCCTGCTCGACGAGCTGGCGGCAGCTGTCGAAGAGCGTGTCGAACGTGGCCAGGGAACGGTTCGCGATGGTGTCGTTCTGCCAGGCCAGTTCGGCGGTGGTCTTGGCCAGCAGGCAGCCGAGGCGGCCGTCGAAGCCCTCGGGGACCCGGAGCCACTGGCGCAGGCGATCGAGGGCTTCGTCTTCCGGGCCTTCGAGGCGGGCTGCGGCGCCTGCGTCGGCGCTGGTGCAGTACTCCTCGAACACGTGCTGGAACAGGGCTTCCTTGTCGCCGAACGCGCCGTAGAGGCTGCCCTTGCTGAGGCCTGTGGCTCGGGAGAGATCGTCGACAGAGGTTCCGTGGTAGCCGGTTTCGCTGAACTGCCGACGTGCGGCTTCTACCGCCTCTTGCTCGTCGAACTTCCGTGGTCGCGCCATCTCTCTACCATACGACGTTCTGAACGCCTAGTCCAAAAGTTTTGGACTGAACGTTCAGAACCATGTATTCTGGACCGCATGTTCACAACTATCGTCTCGGCCGACCCCACCGAGTTCTCCGGCAAGCGCGTCGTCATCACGGGTGGCTCCCGCGGCATCGGCGCGGCCGTTGCCCAGCGACTGCTCGACGGGGGAGCGACCGTCGTCACCACGGCCCGAACCGCCACCGACGAGACGCCGAAGGCCTCCACCTTCATCAGGGGCGACATCAGCACGCCGGCGGGTGTGCAGGCGTTCGCCGCATCGGCACTGGGTGAACTCGGTGGCGTCGACATCGTCGTCAACAACGCCGGGGCGGCCCGCGCCTACCTCGACGGGATCTCGTCCATTCCCGACGAGGAATGGATCGATGCGCTCAACCTCAACTACCTGTCCGCCGTGAGGCTGAACAACGCGCTGCTGCCGGCGCTGCGGGAAGCCGGGGCGGGCAGCACCATCATCAATATCTCCTCCGCCGCAGCCCTTCTGCCCTCGCCGCCGCTGGCCCACTACGGAGCCGCCAAGGCCGCGCTCAACGTCTACGGCAAAGCGCTCGCGGCCGAGGTCGCGCCGGCTGGGATCCGTGTGGCCACGATCCTGCCCGGCAACGTCTCCACCCCGGGCGGTGATGCCATCCGCCAGAACTTCGCCGACGCGATGGGTGTTCCGCTCTCGGACCTGGACACCAACAACCCACTGGGGCGCCCCGGCGACCCGCGTGACGTCGCCGAGGCCGTCGCCTTCCTCGCCTCCGGCCGGGCCCAGTGGATCACCGGGGTGACCCTGAACATCGACGGCGGCGAACTGCCCGCCATTTAGTGCCTGTCCGGGCCGTGATTGCTCAGCTCTGCTGCTGGGGCCCGGACAGAGCCTCTTCCAAGGACTTTCGTACGCTCGGGTCGGCATCGGCCCCGGCCAGGTTCCGCAGGAGCGTCACGGTCTGCGGGTGATGGGCGTGACCTGCGGCCAGTTCGGCGATCGCGACCAGACGGGCTTCAGCGTCGGACTTGCCAGTCGCACGCTCCCACAACAGCGCAATGGTGCCGGGATCCTCGGGCCATCGAGCGCTGATGGCATCAACCACGAAGTCGCGATTGAAACTGCGCCCGTTCCTGGCTTGATCGTGCAGCCAGGGCAGGTTGGCGGGATCCTCGACGAGGGCCCGGAGCGATACCAGGACCACCTCGTCCCCCCGGTCGGCCACGATGCATTTCTTCAGGAAAGACGGGGTGTCGGGGTGTTCTCCCCAGCCCTCGATGATGTTCCCGACCGCTGCGTACCGCACGTAGTTGTTCTTGTCGTGCCGGGCCCGATCACGGAGCAGAGGCAGGGTGTCCAGACGGTCGGGCCAGCCCGTGGCGATGGCTCTCACCGCTGATTGGCGGACGAGAGAGTTCTCGTCATCGGTGGCCCGGTCCTGGAGGAGCGTCAGCGTGCCCGGCTGCCCGGCCCAGCCGGTGGCCAGGGTTTCGAGGGCGGCCTGACGCACTCTCTCGTGCGCGCTGCCGATCGCCGCACCCCGGAGGAACTCAAGGGTGTCCGGATGTTCGGGCCAGTTCGCGGCCACGAACCGGACCGCGACCTCGCCCACCAGGCCGTCCGGCCCGCTGCCGGTCACCTCGTGCAGGAACGCAAGGGTCTGCGGGTGCTGCGGCCACTGCGTGGCCAGGGCCTCGACGGCGGCCCGGCCCACGAACCAGTCCTCGGCCTGCGCCGCCGCCCGGAGGGTCTCGACATCGCCCGGCAGCAGCGCCACGTGGATATGAGCAGCGACCAGACCGGCGTAGTAGCCCAGATCCGGGCGCTCGTCGACGTACCAGCTCTCGAAGAGGTCGCCCCCGGGCCAGGCCGGCCCGAGGGTGAGCCGTGGCGTCGTCATCACGAAGGACAAAGGGTGCGCGAGACGCCTCTCGCGTGCGGATGCGGTGGTGAGCAAGGCCATCAGCGTCTGGGCAAGGGCCTCCGCCTGGTCCTCGACCACGGACGGGTCGCGCAGTTCGCCGACGGCCCGCAGGGCGAGGACGAGGCGATACGGCAGAAGGTTGAGGTTGTCGCGCCATGGCTGGTCGTCGGTCAGCAGGGTGGAGATGCAGCGGGCCGCGAGCGGGCCCGGGACCCGGCCGATCAGCAGTTGCAGGGTCATGGCCCAGTCCGGGTCGTCCCCATGCCAATCGCACAGCGCCACGAGATCGTCGTCGGACAGCTGTTTGCGGAACTCTTCGGCGGCCAGATGGTCGAGGAGTTCCGGGTGCGTGAAACCGTAGACCCCGGCGCCGAACCCGGTCAGAATGACGTCCCCGTCACCCAGGTGCTGGAGCATGCCGGTGGCGACGTCCGCCGTCAGCCCGAGCCGCTCCCGGAGGAAGGCGCCGACGTATTCGTCCAAGGCCGTGTCGTCGATGTGGTTGCCGCCCAGTTCTTCCCGCAGATGACGGGCCAGCCCGCCCAGCAGCTCGACCTTGTCCTGACGGGTCAGCTCCCCGACGGGCCACTGCCCGGCCAGCGTCAGCACGGCCTCGGCCCACCGTTCGCGCGGCAGCTCCGCCGGCCCCAGCAGCGTGAAGTGGGCGAACCCGGCCGTCTTCAGTGCTGCCCGGGCTCGGCTGTGCTCGTAACCGACGGGCCGCGTGGTCACGATCACCCGGGCCTGCCGGTACTGCTCGGTGAAGGCGGCGATCCGGTGCGCCAGGTCCAGCCGGTGGTCGGGCCCGGGCACCTGGTCCAGGCCGTCGAACACCACGACCACCTGACCACCGCCGTTGAGGCGTTCGGCCAGCTCCGCACCGGCAGGGTGCTGCTCAATGGGGTCCAGTACCGGCTCGCGCCAGTTCTCGGCATCCAGCGGCACCGTGATGACGCGGTCGCTGGCGGCCAGGTCCGCGACCCGGACCGATGGTCCCGGCCCCCGGATCAGCACCACCGCCCGCAGGTCCGGCTCGGCCAGCACCTGGACCAGCGGCCGGGCCGGGCGAAGTCGCCTCGTGTACCAGTTCTTCTCGGGAGACATCGGGGACGGAAGGTCCTCGTCCCCGATCGATCCGTTCCGCACCAGCTGCTCCCACAGTGGGGGCGGCAACGTCATCGCCGGTGTTTCCGCGAGGACCGAAACCCCCGCGCTCTGCTGCCGATAAGCCGGTTCGAGGGAGGAAATCCCGTGCACGCTCACCGCGTTCCCCTAGGGGTTGCCCCAGACGAGTAGCAAGTCCTGGTCCGGGCTGAACCGGTTAGCATAGCTGGCCCTGTCCTGTGCAGCAGGGCACCTTCCGGCGGGCCCGGCGGAGAGAACTGCCGACCGACGAGAGGAAGGAGCTCGGTGGCTTCCTTGGAAGCGCGGACAGCGGCGTACCGAAGAGACGCTCTTCAGTACGCCCTCAGCACAGTGATCATCCTTTCCGGAACGCCGAATCTCCATGGCTGGCTGAGAGGGGCGGCCTTGGTCGTGGCCGTGCTGGGGTTCGCTTTCACCGTCCGATGCGCGATGCGCTGGAGTGGACTTCGCCGGGAACGACGGCGGACATGAACGATCCGTCATGTCCCGGTGCCGCGGTGTTCTCAATCCTGTTGCCGTGGAACCGGGAAGAGCAGCCGGGTCAGGCCGTCGATGCCGGAGTCCGGCAGGATCCGGGTCAGCACCTTCGTTCCGTGAGCCATCAGCCCGACGGGGTAGCGGGCCCGGGGACGACGTGCGGTCGCCGCCCGGAGAATCGCCTTGGCCACGTCGTCCGGCTCGAGCACCAGGTTCCAGGGTCTGGGCTCGTAGGCCCTCTCGATCCGGGTCCGCACGGCTTCGTGGAAGTCGGCGTACGGGCCGGAGTCCGGTGCCGATGGCAGGGTGGCGTTGATCTTGCCGTGGAAGGCCGAGCGGATCGGGCCCGGCTCGACGATCGCGACATGGATGCCGAACGGCTTCAGTTCCAGTCGTTGTGCGTCGGAGACCGCCTCTACCGCATGCTTGGTGGCGTGCAGGAAACCGGCTCCGGGCAAGGAGAAGTGCCCGCCCATCGATGAGATGTTGATGATGCGGCCGGTCCGCCGGGCCCGCATGGCCGGCAGCGCCAGCTGGGCGGTCCGGGCCAGGCCGAACAGGTTGGTGTCGAACATCGTCCGGATCGCGTCCAGGTCCGCGGTCTCCATCGCGCCCTGGATTCCGTAGGCGGCGTTGTTCACCAGGACACCGACAGCACCATGGTCGGCCTCGACCCGCTTGACCGCGGCGGTGATGGAGTCGTCGGACAGGACGTCCAGTGCCATCGTCACGGCGCCGGCCGCAGCCAGGTCCTCCAGGGATTCCGGTTGCCGGGCGGTGGCGTAGACCGGATGCCCGAGGGCCAGGAACTGCCGGGCCGCGGCTGCTCCCACGCCGGTGGAACAGCCGGTGATCAGGACCGCGGCGTTGTTCATGAATTCTCCTCGGTGACGGCCGGGCGGGGCCAACGGGCGAGCACCGGCACACGGCCGGAGGCGAGCCGGGTCGCGGTCTCCCCCCGGCGGATCTTGCCGCTGGTGGTGCGGGGCAACCGGCCCCGCTCGGTGATGACGACGTCGGCCGGTATCGGCAGCGTCGAGGTGATGTGCCGTAGTACTGCGGCGGCGGCCAGCTCGGCTTCTTCCGGGCCCGCCTCGGTCGCTGCCTCGATCACCACCACGACGCGGTTCGGCTCGGTGTACGAAACTGCCGCGGCGACCGAGCCTTCGACCAGCGGATGGGCCTGTTGGGCCAGTGACTCGACGTCGTGCGGGTAGTAGTTGACACCGTTGAGGATGATCAGGTCTTTCTGACGGCCGGCGACGAACAACTGGCCGTCGTACATGAACCCGAGATCGCCCGTGCGCAGCCAATCGTCCTGTGGCTCGCCCTCGATCCGGGCGCCGAAGGTGGCCGTGGTGTCGTCCGGCCGGTTCCAGTACCCGGAGCCGGCCGCCGTCGTCCGTACCCAGATCTCCCCGACGTGGCCAGGTTCGCGGCGCTGCCGTGTCTCCGGATCGACGAAGGCGAGCGTGATCTCGCGCCCGGGCGCCCCGCACCCGACCAGTTCCTGGCCCTGGGGGTCGGGGATCACCCGCCCCTCGCGTAGCGCCGACGGGGCGAAAGTCCTGATCATCGGCCCGGAATCGGCAGCCACGCCGGTCACGAACAAGGTTGCCTCGGCGAGGCCGTAGCCCGGTACCGGCATGGTCTCGGACAGCCCGCAGCCGGCGAGGGCGGCGTGGAACGCGCGCAGCGTGCTGGTGCGGACGGGCTCGGCACTGATCACGCCGACCCGCCAGCCGGACAGATCCAGCCCCTCCAGGGCCTTCTTCCTCACCCGCCGGGCAGTCCAGGCGTAGGCGAAGTCCGGGCCGGCCGAGCGGACGTCCGGCCCGGCGGCGGCGATCGCCCGCAGCCAGGACTCCGGTCGGGCGATGAAGTGGCCCGGCTCCATCTGGAAGGCCGGGATACCGGAATAGATCGGCTGGGCCAGCCCCAGGCAGAGGCCCATGTCGTGGTACAGCGGCAGCCAGCTGACGATCCGGGTCCGCGGGGTGCAGTGCAGTGCGGCCCGGGAGTAGGTGTCGCCCTGGTTGGTCACCAGCGCCCGATGGCTGATCATCACGCCGCGCGGCCGGGAGGTCGAACCGGAGGTGTACTGCAGGAAGGCGGTGGACCCGGCGGATACCTCGGGCAGCTTCCCCGGCGTGGCCCGGGAGTCGGCCGCGACCACGGTGACCGACCGGAGCATTGGATGGGCCGCCCATTCCTTGCTGATCGCCTCGGCATCGCCTTCGGGCACGATGACGCATCGCGGCTGAGCATCGAGACAGACCGCCAGCAGGCGGTTCAGCCGGCCGGGGCGCTGCGGGTCTTCCCGCAGCGCGACCGGAGGGACCGGGACGGCGATCAGGCCTGCGTACAGGCAGGCGAGGAACGCCACGTGGAAACGCAGACCCGGCAGCGGAGGCAGCACGACCCGGTCGCCCGGCTCGGCGCGGGAGAGCAGACAGGTCGCCAGGGACCGGGAGGCCGTGTCGAGTTCGGACCAGGTCAGGGTCTCGACCGCAGCACCGTTCTCGTCCAGTGCGGTCAGCGCCGTCTGGCCGGGGTTCTGGCCGGCCCGCTCGCGCAGGACCGAGGTGAGTAGCCGGGTCATGTGTGACTCCTCAGGCTCCGCGGGAAGAATCGGCCGGTCCGGGCCATGTACTGCTGGTACTGCTCGCCGAACTGCGAGGCGCTGAGCCGGCGCTCCTCGCGACCCGCCGTCAGGGTCAGGTTCACCGTCAGGTAGATCAGCAGGGCCAGGGTCAGCCAGTGCGGGAACACCGCGACGACGGCGAGGAAGAGGAGGATGTAGGAGGTGTAGAAGGGGTGCCTGATCTGGCTGTAGACCCCCTCGGTGACCAGGGTCTGGGGAGCGTCGTCCTGCTGGTGGAACAGCGCGATCCGGATCCGGTGGGTACCCAGTGTCCAGAACATCAGGGCCAGTGAGACCGCCGCCGGCACCACCGCCACCAGCCCGGTCGCCTTCACCCAGCTGTCCGGGGTGATCGGGCTCAGGCCGAGGATCCGGGCCACGATCAGCACCACCGGGGCGAGCAGGAACGGAGCGGCGGTCTGCCACCACGCCGCCCCCCGGGTGGCGTCGGTGCGACGGAAGAACTTCTGGGTGATCCCCAGCAGCGCGACGAAGCCGAGCAGCACCAGCAGCAGCGCCGGGTCACTCATCCCCGCGGCCCTGCCGCAGGCGGGTCACCAGGTCGGAGACCGTGACGACGGACTTCAGGTCTTCCTGGCTGAGCATGGTCTCGAACTCCTCCTGGAGGTCGACGGCCATCTCGACGAAGGTGAAGCTGTCCGGCGCGAGGTCGGTGAGGACAGTGCCCGGGGACAACCGGGTGATCGGGACGCCGGTGAGGACGCTGATCTGACGGGCAACGGCGTCGTAGTCAATGGTCTGCATGAGCGGTTTCCTTCGGGAGCTCTTCGGATGGATCGCGATGGTCAGGACGCCGCGGTGCACAGGCACACTCCGGTAGTGAAAACGCCTTCCGCTCCGGTGCCGGGCCGTTCCGTGCGGGGCGGCCGGATCATCCAGTTCGTACTCGAACAGGGCCGTGCCCGCGTTGGCCGGATCCGCCTTGTACAGGGCTTCCTTGACCGTCCACAGGCGCAGCAGGGACCGGGGATCCGATCCGGCCAGCTGACGCTCGGTACGGGTGAGGTAGAAGCGGGCGGTTGCCGGGACCGGATCGCGGTCCAGTTCGAGGTCCACCCCGATCCCGTTCACCGTGCCGGGCAGCAGGGGCACCGCCGCGACGGCGATCCCGGCCGCGTGCGAGAGCGAGAGCTGTTCGGAGGGGAGCCGGTAGGCCGAGGTGTCCGACGGGCGCTCGCAGGCTGTCAAGAGGCGGCGGAGCGCATGCCGGGCGGTGAGCCAGGATCGGCGCCGGCCCTCGCCGGGCAATCCGGCGAGGCGTTCAGCTTCCCCCGGGGTCAGGGAAATCTCCGTCAGCGGACGGTCCGCCACCGCGATCAGAACGAGGGTCACTGATCAGCGGCGGACGCCGGTTCGGACGGCTGCTCGGTGGTCGCCAGGACGGTGGCGGCGAGGTTGGCGGACTCCAGCTGGGCGGCGGTCATCGGGGTCTGCGACAGGTCGACCTGGCCACTGGTGAGCAGGTCCATCTCGATGTCGCTGTAGGGGTTCAGGTAAGAGACCCGATCGCCGTGCTCGGCCACCGTTTTCCGGTAGACCTCCTCGTCCGCCGCGGTGTAGCGGGCCACGGTGTCGGCGATGCGGTCGTGACCGTACCGGTTCCCCATGTCGTGCAAGGCGTCCCGGACGTACTGGATGTGCCAGCGCTCGTCCACCATGATTTGCTGGATGGTCTGCCGGACCCGCGGATGGATGTCCGGAACCCTCAGGTGCCGGTGATATTGGCTGATCACCCGCTTCTCCAGCACCTGGGTGACCGCCATCACCTCCATCAGGTTCACCGGTGTGCCGATCGCCTCCAGGTACTGGTCCTGGTAGGACTCGCGGAGTTTGATCGCGGTGGCACCCAGGTCGTCGATGCAGTCGGTCCAGTAGCGGGCGTGGTTGGCCTCGTCGGAGAAGTGATGGGTGACCTCCACCTGGAGCGGGCCCCCCTTGACGATCCGGGCCACGCGGCCGAAGAACAGCGCGGCGTTGATCTCTGAACTGCGGTAGTAACTCAGTAGCCAGCGGTCGTTCTCACTCAGGTCCATGACGTGCCCTCCTGATTCCGTCCCCAGCGAGAGGCGACGAGACGGTCGATGACGGCGTGGGTGAGCGACGGGGAGTCCGTTCCCGGGTGCTCGGGCCAGGCCGCGTGCAGGCGAGTGGTATCGAAATGCTTGCGCTTGAACATCTGCTCGGCGAACGGCGCCACCGACTGCAGGGCCTGAGACATCGGACTGGTGCCCAGGCTTCGGGAGGCGTCGACCAGGTGACGGAAGGTCTCCACGTCACAGAACTCCGGGCGCAGCAGACGCCGCCGGCGAAAGGCTGGATCGCTCTCGAACACGTCGAACGCCTGGTCGATCAGTTCGCCGAGCGTCTGCGTCTCGTCCGGGTCGGGGCCGAGGTGGTAGATGCCCTCGCCCCGTGGGCTGAGCAGCAGATGCGCCGCTGCTGTCGCGGTGAAGTCGGCTGTGGTCAGGTACATCGGGGTGGCGGCATCCCCCGGCATCAGCGAGAGCAAGCCGTAGAAGAACAGTTTCAGGGTGTTGTGGAAGGCGTTGTACTGCGTGACCCGCCCGTCCGGGCCGTCGGCGATCACTGTGCCCGGCCGCACGATGGTCAGCGGAAGCCCGGAGGCCCCGTCCAGCACCTCCTGCTCAGAACGCGCCTTGGACCACTCGTAATGGTTGGCGAAGGCCGACTCCGGCGGGTGCGGCTGCTCGAGGATCCGGCCGGTGCGGGTGCCCGCGCTGTACAGGCTGGAGAAGGCCAGATACCGCTGCAGATTCGGGCAGCGGCGGGCGAACTCGGTGACAGCCCGGGTTCCGTCCACGTTGACCGCCTGGGCATCCAGCTTCTCCACGTTGAAGAAGATCAGCGCCGCGGAGTGCACCACGTGGGTCACCGAATCCCGGGCCACCCCCTCGATGGTGCCGTCGCGCAGATCGGTGGGGACGACGTCCACCCGTTTCTGCCCGTCGGCTCCCCACGCGTCGATGAACTGCCGGGCCCGTTGCGGGTCACGCGCGAGCAGTACCAGGCGGTGATCTGTGATCTCGAGCAATCGCTCGGCCAGACGGCTTCCGAGATACCCGGTGCCGCCGGTCAGAACGATCGTGCTGCTCATCGGTGCCTCTCCAGAACCCGCCCGGCCGCTGCGACCGGATCGGGCCAGTTCGCCGGGTCGGCGCCGTACCGGGTGGTGATCGCGTACAGCCAGCGCTCCAGCCCGAACGCGACGCACCCGCTGGAGACGGGCCCTTCGTCCGTGCTGATCGAGAACGCTTCACCGAAATGGTCCTCGTGCAGGTTGACCGAGGCGATCGCCAGGTCGCCGCCGAAAACCGCCTCGTGCTTGGTCGGGTTCAGGCGCTGGGCCAGGTAGGCCGGGTTCCGGGACGGCTGGAAGAACGGGTCGGTGGCGATCTGCCAGGAGACCTCCAGTCCCAGCTCGATCAGCAGACCGGACACCAGATCCCGATAGCGATCCAGAAAGGCCTTGACCTGGGCCCGGCTTCCGAGGCAGACGATCTCGCGCATCCGGAAGCTCCACTGCCGGCGTAGCGGCTGATATTCCGTCTCCCGCCGGACGCAGGTGTTGCGGAAGGTCAGGTAGCGCGGGCCCTCGATGCGCTGGTCACGCAGCTGCACATACACGTGATAGCAGGCAGCCGGGGTGATCACGTTGCGGACCGGCGAGATCCCCCTCAGTCGCACGGCACCGGACTCGTCCACCGGGTCGGCGGCGAAAGCCGGCAGACCGGACTCCTCGAGCGTGACCGGGAAGGTGGCCAGGTGCGGGAACGAGGCCAGGTAGTTGATCCGTTCCAGGTCATCGACGGCGAGAAAGACCGGGTGCTCGGCGGGTTCGGCGCCGGTGTCGCCGGCCAGGGCGGCGAGGGCGGTGTCGCATTCGAGGAAGAGCTGCTGGAGCGGCCCGGCGAGCATGGCCTGCCCGGAGGGCAGCCAGGTCAGCCCGGCGCTCGTCAGAGTGGCGGTCACCGCGCGGGGGCCAGGAATTTCGCGCGAATGGTGCGCAGGTCCTGGAAGTCGCCGGCCTGCAGTCGGTCCACCTCGACCTCCCGCCCGCTGATGCGTTCCAGCAGCAGGATGAGCTCGGGGATGTGCAGGGAGGTGAGATGACGCCCGGCCAGCAGCGGGAGGTCCTCGGTGACCCCGTCCTCGGGCAGGTCGCGGCCCCGGTGGTTGACCCAGGCGACCAAGGCGTCGGGGCTTTCAGAAGACATCGGTGGGTTCCTCCGGCAACAGGTCGATCTTGCTGAGAAAGCGCAGGCACTTGGCTGAGACACGGCGACGCCGCGCGCGCTGCACCGGTGACGCCCAGGCGTCCTCGGCCACCTGCCACGGGTCGGCGAAACCGACGGTGGCGTAGACGTCGGGGTTGTAGTACTCCCGCCAGGTGGCGTTGAGGAACTGGGCGAGCTGGGCCCGGATCCCGGCCACCGTCGCCTCGTCCCAGCCGGCCCGGTAGGTGTCCCAGAAGGCCTGCACGATGGCCCGGTTGAAGACCAGGTGCCGGGACTCGTCGGCGTGGTGGGCGGCGTTGATGAAGACCGCCAGCGGGTCCAGCCGGGAGTCCTTGGCCTGGTGCACGTTGTACCAGTCGGAGTGCTCCTCGAACAGCATCACCTGGGCGAAGAACAGCAGGTCGTCGATCTCCCGGCCGAGCTTCCCGCCGAACGGCACGTTCAGGCTGCGGTAGACCTTGGCGTAGCGCTGGCAGAACCCGCCGAAGTAGATGCTGTGCTTGTTCTCCTCATCGAGGAAATGGTGCAGATAGCCGGAGATCTCCGCGAGGTCCGGGCGGTACAGACGGGTGGCCAGACCCTCGATCGCCAGTTTCTCGCCATGGATGTTGAGGCTGAAGAAGTTGGCAGCCTCCTCGAAAGCCAGCCGGTGCTGGGCGGTGTCGTCCAGCTGGTCCCAGTATCGAGTGCCGTGCAGGCTGACGTGCTCGGGACTGAAGAACCAGACGTTCTCCGGGTCGATGGTCCCGGGCCAGGTCAGACTGGTGTAGGGGTTGCTGTACTTGTCCTGGGAGAGCTGGCTGAGGCGTTCGACGGTGCCGGAGATCGAGGCGATGGCGTCGCGGATGGTGGCGGTGCTCATGCGGTCACCTCCAGCACGGTGCTCTGCCAGTTCAGGCCGTGCCCGGCGACCAGCAGCATGACCCGCTGGCCCTTTCGGAGTCGCCCGGAAGCGGTGAGGTCGGAAAGGTTGATCGCGTGGTCGGAGGAGATGGCGTGCGCCGATTCGGGCAGCGAGGGCATGTGCACCTGGTTCTCGTCGATCCCGAGCATCCGGGAGAGGATCTTCCAGGCCGCGGCGTTGGTGTTCTGCGGCACGATCCAGTCGATGTCGGCCATGGTCAGGCCGGTGCGCCGGAGGGTTTCGCGAACGAGCAGCTGAGTGTAGGAGAAGTAGCTGCCGATCGACTCCTCACCGGTCGCTGCGGCCATCCCGCCGTTGGTGATGTGATGCGTCCCAAGAATCCGGAAAGTACCTGGCGAACGGGCAACTACGCAGGCAGCGGCGCCGTCCGAGATCAGGTTGAAGGACTGTTCGTAGACCGAGCCGGGCGGGAAACGGTCGGCGGTCACGCACAGCACCCGCTCCCATTCCGGTTCGCTCGCCAGCAGTGAACTCGCCAGCCGCAGTGAGCCCAGGAAGCCGGTGCAGCCCTGCTGGGTGAGGCCGATCACCACAGCCCGGTCGAGTTCGAGTTCAGCCTGCAGGTGACTGGCCGGGAACTCCATCAAATGCCGTACGTCCCGGGAGGAACGCCAGGTCTCAGCAGTGCCGATGTTCCCGTTCCCGGGCAGGCACGTCGAGTAGATGATCGCGTCGGCGCCGTCGGCCAGGCTGCCTTCGGGGAGCGCCCGCACCGCGGCCAGGGCCAGGTCGTAGGCACTTTGGTCGTCCTCGCAGCGATAGTGCCAGGCGAAGCCTGAGCTCAGCAGATCGACAGCGGAAGACTCCAGGAGTCCGGCGGTTTCGGACTCGGCGAGATGACTTTTTCGATGTCCCAGGGCATGAGCCAAACCATGGAGATGAGCTTGGGCCAACCCGTCCTCCGATCCGGTGTCCGACATGAAGTGGGACATTACTGCGTAAAGAGCCGCACCGGAACCGTGGGATTTGCCGCCGAGAACTCTCGGCCGAGGTCGGTCGATGTCGTAAAAGATTTGCCCAGAGGGCCTCTGACCTGCCGAGAGAAGATCTCCGGGCCTTCCTCAGGTCGGTGCGGTCAGCTTGGCGGGCCCTGGGAAGTCGTGATCGTGCCGGTCGGATCGTTGCCCGGCCCGGCGAGGTGGAGACGAGCAAAAGGGCACGGGGTTGCCCATCCCGAGCACAGGTTTCGCACAGACGCGGTCACGATGACGGGGCCAGGGAACGGGGCGTCCGGGTCGAGCGGGAACACGGTCCGGCCGTCGGTCGCAGGGGGATTGCGCGGAAGGGCAATGGCAAGAACGGCTGAGGGCAGAGATCTAGAATCGCTGAATGCCGGACCTGGAGCTACGACACCTGACCTATCTCATCGCCGTGTCCGAGACCGGAAGCATCACCAGGGCGGCGCAACGGCTACAGATCACTCAGCCCGCACTGTCGCGGGCGCTGCGATCGCTGGAACGTACGGTCGGCCGGCGGCTCTTCGACAGAGGCCCCCGGGCCACGCGGCTGACCCAGGCCGGTTCAGTGCTGCTGGCAGATGCCTACGATGTCCTGGAACGCAGTCGCGCCGCGCTGGAGCGGGTTCGTGCGATCCAGCCCGGGCCCGCGTCGCTGCGGGTGACGGCCCGCGCCTGCGACGTCACGCGATGCGCGGCCGTGTGCGAGTCGTTCGAGGCGGCCAATCCGGGCGTGAGCATCGACGTGGCGGCCCGGGACTGGGAGTCGCAGCCGGAGGCACTGCGGAGCGGCGAAGTGGACGTCGCCTTCCTGCGCGACTGTTACGACCAGCGGGATCTGCAGGTCGTTCCGCTCGGGCCGGAGGCGCGGGTGGTGGTGCTGCGGGCCGACCACCCCCGCGCCGACCAGCCGACTCTGGCCGTGTCCGATCTCTGGGACGATCCGATCACGTTCTGGGCGGGGATGTCAGTGCCCGAGGCGGGTCACTGGGCGGGGGCCGATGTCGACGGGCACCACTGGCGTCGCGGTCCGGCGGTGCGAAGCGCGAGCGACGTGGTGGCCGCCGTCCGGCTGGGCAAGGCCATCGCCTTCGTCCCCTCCTCCACCGTTACGGAGATGGCGAGCCCGGGAATGAAGGGCATCCGGATCCGCCGGGTGGAGGACCTCTCTCCCAGCCGCCCGGAGATCGCGGTGGTGGCGCACGCCGCATCGGTCACCGCCCAGCGGTTCGTACAGCACGTGCTCGGTGCTCAGGCCGGCGGCTCCAGCGAGCCGAGTACCTGGACCACCCGCGGCTCGGCGTAGGTCTCCTCACTGAGGGCGAGGTACTTCTGGAAGTAGTCCCGGGCCAGCACCTCGTCGCGGTACTCGACCAGGTCCCGCCAGCCCTCCGACAGCACGATCACGCTCGGGTCGCTGAGCAGGAAACCCACGTTCAGGTAGAGGCACCCGGCCTCGGCCCGGGCCTGCGGCAGTACGTCCAGCAGGGCGCTGCGGTATTCCTCGAGCCGGTCGGCCCGAATCGTCAGGGTGTTGTTCATGAACAGGGGAATGCCACGTTCGGTGATGGTCATCAGCGTGCTCTCGTCACTCATAACGATCAGGCTGGTACGTGCGCAGCGCAGATGGCCAGACCGATCGAGGCATGACGGCATGCCCTGACGGCATGACCCCGGAGAGCCGGTCAGGGCCGGTCAGGGCCGGCCCCGGAGGTAGGTCGCTGTAGGGAATGATGACCAGGTGACCAGACCCGTCCCGTTCGACCGTGAACTTCAGCCCCACATCGTGCTGACTCCGGCACCTGTGACCGCCGACCGGCTGGCCGCTCTGCGGGCCGAGGACGCGACCGAAGTACCGTCGGCAGAGACACTTTCGCGGGGTGGCCGGTTCGTGGTCAGCGAGCGGACCGTCGACGGACCGGCGGGGGTCAGCCTGCTGATCTGCGCCCCGGCCGGCCTGCCCGGCCCGCGTCCGGTGATCTACCACACGCACGGTGGCGGCTTGTTCAGCGGAGACCACCGCATCGTCCTCGATCCGCTGCTGGACGAGGCCGAGGCTCTGGGGGCGACACTCGTGTCGGTGGCCTACCGGCTCGCTCCCGAGCATCCCCACCCGGCGCCCGTCGACGACGTCCACGCCGGCCTGCTGTGGACCGTCGAGCACGCGGCCGAGCTGGGGCTCGACCCGGACCGGATCATCGCCGCGGGAACCAGTGCGGGCGGCGGCCTTACGGCCGCGCTCGCCCTGACCCTGCGCGACGCCGGGGGTCCGCGCCTGCTCGGCCAGCTGCTCATGTCGCCGATGCTGGACGACCACAACGACAGTTTCTCGGTGCGTCAGATGGACGGCCTGGACATCTGGGACAGCAGCTGGAACGGGCTCGGCTGGAGCTCGCTGCTCGGCGGCGACCGCGGTGGCCCGGACGTTTCACCGTACGCTGCGCCCGCCCGCGCCAAAGACGTGTCCGGTCTGCCCCCGGCCTTCCTCGACGTGGGGTCGGCCGAATCGCTCAGGGACGAGGTGGTGGCGTACGCGGGTCGGATCTGGGCTTCCGGCGGCCGGGCCGAACTGCATGTCTGGGAGGGCGGCTGTCACGTCTTCGACTGGATCGCTCCCCAGGCGCGCATCAGCCAGGATGCCCGGGCGGCCCGTCTGGCGTGGATGGTGCGTCTCCTGGCCGGGTCGCAGAACCCGCTCGGGTGACGAAACCCCGGGTACCCGGACGCCGCGGCCCGTCGGTGGCCCGCCGGGCGGCGTCGAGGTCGACCTCGACGAGCCGGTACAGCGTCAGAGCCCTCCAGAGCCGGTCGCCGGCGGCCTCGAAGGCCGGCCGGGCGCTGGTCAGGGTGTGCTCCGCCAGGGCGTCCTGCTCGGCTCAGAGGTTGGTCTGGTTCTCCAGGAATTCCGGGTAGCGCCCGCCCTCGACCTGGATGCGTGCGGAGAGGTCGGTGAGCTGACGGATCTCGGTCTCGGTCAGAGTGATCCGGGCGGCAGCGAGGTTCTCCTCCAGCCGGTGCAGCTTGGTGGTGCCGGGAATCGGCACGATCCAAGGTTCGCGGGCCAGGAGCCAGGCCAGGGCGATCTGGCCGGGGGTGGCGTCGTGGGTCCGGGCGATGGCGGTGACCTCGTCGACGACGGCGAGGTTGTGCCGCAGGGCGTCCGGGCCGAAGCGCGGGATGCTGGCCCGCAGGTCGTTTCCCTTCTCGAAAGTGGTGGACGCGGTGATGGTCCCGGTGAGGAAGCCCTTGCCCAGCGGGCTGAAGGGGACGAACCCGATGCCGAGTTCGGCGCAGACCGCGAGGACGTCGTCCTCGGGGCGGCGCCACCACAGGTTGTACTCGCTCTGGACCGCGGTGACCGGCTCGACGGCGTGGGCCCGGCGGATCGTGCCCGCGGCGGCCTCGGACAGGCCGTAGCGCTTGACCTTTCCGGCGGTGATGAGGTTCTTCACCGCGCCGGCGAACTCCTCGATCGGCACGTCGGGGTTGACCCGGTGCTGGTAGTACAGATCGATGACGTCGAGGCCCAGGCGCTTCAGGGATCCCTCGACGACGCGGGGGAGGTCGTCGGGGGTCAGCATCCGGTCGCGGGACGTACGGGTGCCGGGATCGATGTCCTGGGCGAACTTGGTGGCGATCACCACGCGGTCGTGGAAGGGGGCCAGCGCCTCGCCGAGGAGTTCCTCGTTGACGTGCGGGCCGTAGATCTCGGCGGTGTCGAAGAACGTGACGCCGAGGTCGACGGCCTGGTGCAGGAGGGAGATCATCTCCTGGCGATCGGGCCGGCCGCCGTAGCCGCCGGTCATGGTCATGCAGCCCAGGCCGATGGCCGAGACCGACAGTCCGCTGGTTCCGAGATTTCGCTGTTCCGTCACGGCGATTCCTTTAACGGGGGCCGACTCTGAGCCCGATGAGGGTGGAGATGTCCAGGAGGGTCGCGGCGGCGGCCAGACCGATCTGCAGGCCGGGGATGGAGCCGTCCGGGCCGGATCGGCCAGATGGCACGTTCGGACTCGTCCAGTCGTAGAGCCCGGGCCAGCGCCTCGAGCACGCCGTCGGACACGCCCGAGATGTCACCCCGTTCCAGGCGTGAGTAGTACTCGACGCTGACGCCCGCGAGCTGGGCGGGCTCACCGCGGCGCAGACCCGGCACCCGGCGGGAGGTACGCCCGTACACAGGAAGTGCGGCCGGTTCGGGCGGGATACGTCCCCGCCGGGTGGTGAGGAAGGTCCTGACCTCGTCGCGGTGGTTCACCGGATCACCGTAGAACCGCAACCCCGCAGCTGGGAGGCCCTGCCATTACACCCCTCACGCGAGTCCTCCATCGGGGAAGTCACTGCCGAAAGGTGCCATGGCAGGGAGCCCCTGGCCGGGGTCGCGACGAGGCTCGGGCACTACCAGGGCAGCGGCTCGTTCAGCGTCGGATCGCCGTCGGTGAAGAACCGGCCGCTGGGCCCGTCGGCCGGCAACGTGGCCAGTGCGACGCTGACCAGGGCGCCCTGTTCGGGTGTGCGTTCGCCGGTCCGGCCGGTCAGATCGGTGGAGCAGTAGCCGGGATCGGCGGAGTTGACCTTGATCGGGGTGTCCGCGAGTTCCTTGGCATACATCAGCGTGATCATGTTCACGGCCGTCTTCGACGTCGGGTACGGAATCGTCGTGACGTACCACAGTGACTCGCCGGGAGTGCCGACCGAGCGGAACGACCCGACCTGGCTGGACACATTCACGATGCGCGCCGCGTCGGCCCGGCGCAGCAGCGGCAGGAACGCGTTGGTCACCGCCACGAGCCCGAAAACATTGGTCTCGTAGATCTCCCGCATGGCGGCCCGGGTGGCGGTACTGGGCCCGCCCCGGGTGCCCACCGCGGTGGACGAGGCTATCCCGGCGTTGTTCACCAGCACGTCCAGCCGTCCGAACTCAGCCCCCACCTCGGCCCGGGCCCGCTCGATGGAGGCATCGTCGGTGACGTCGATGCGCAGGGAACGAGCGTCCAGACCACGCTCCCGCAAGGTGCGGGCCGCGCCCTCGCCGGCCTCGGAGCGCGCGCCGACCAGCACGGTGAAACCGCGCTCGCCCAGGAGGCGGGCGGTCTCGAAACCTATGCCCTTGTTCGCTCCGGTGATGAGAGCTGTTGTCGTCATGTCCTCACCCTGGCAGCGTGACCTGCGGCTGTGGAGGGACCGCTGCAGACTAGGACGGGAGATACCACCCTGGGACGTCGCCACCGCAGGATCCGGTACGCGATCCTGAGGCAATGACGTCCCCCGAACGGCTCGCCCTCTTCCTGCGGGCGCGGCGGGCGCGACTGCAACCGCGCGATGTGGGTCTGCCCGACGGTGAGCGTCGCCGCACGCCGGGGCTGCGCCGCCAGGAGGTGGCCCAGCTGGCGGGGATCTCCGTGGACTACTACGTGCGGATGTAGCAGGGACGCGGGCCGAACCCGTCCCGGCAGATCCTCGCGGCGCTGGCCCGGGCGTTCATGCTGAACCGCGACGAGCGGGAGTACCTGTACCGGGCGGCCGGTGGGGCACCACCACAGGCCCCGGGGATCAGCGACGCGGTCGGCACCACGGTGCGCCTGCTGCTGGAGAGCATGACACACGTCCCGGCTTACGTCGTCGACGCCAAGTATGATCTGCTGGCCTGGAACGACCTGGCCCTGCACTTCATTCACCACGCGGTCGACGACCCGACCGGGAACCGGAACATGGTGCGCTGGATGTTCCACGCCGCGCGGGACGACTCCCGCTGGGACGGCGAATCAGCCACCGCCTTCGCGCGGGCCACCGTGGCCGACCTGCGGGCCTCCTACGCCCGCTACGCCGGCGACCCGGGACTGGATGCCCTGATCACCGAGATGATCAGCACCTCAACCATATTCGAGCGGATGTGGGCCGCTCACGAGGTCGACGCCCGCCGCCGCGTGACCAAGAAGATCGACTCGGAAACCCTGGGCCCCCTGGAGTTCGACTGCCAGGTGCTGCACATCCCCGAGACCGGGCAGCGCCTCATCACCTACTGCGCGGAACCCGGCTCACCGACGCGTGAGCTCTTCCAGCGTCTGGGCCACGTGCGCCGCGGGCCGTGACCGGACCAGCGGCCTCGGGCGACGGCGGGTCCTCCGTCTGTCTATAGGCAGAATTCCCTTCTTGACAGTCATTTTCGTTTCGCTCCGCCGCCGCGACGATTGACCTGCCCGGTGTCGGTTCCTACCGTGTGCCGGATGAGTGACGTGGTCACCGCGGTGCCTCGCGCGGTCACCGGTGAGCGCATCCCGCCGCACGTGCCCCCGCAGTGGCGCGAACAGGCCCTTTGCCGCGGGAAACAGCTGTCGGCCGGTGGCTGAGATCATCGCTGTCGACGAGGTGGTGGCGCGGGCCGCCGCGCTGATCCGCAGCAGGTACGGGACGTGGTCGGTCCAGCGCCTGGAAATCCCTCACTTCGGCTTCGCTCCTCTCCAGCTGCCGCCCGACCTCGACCTCACCGCGCCGTTCCACGGGGTGGACGAACGCGTCCCCACCCGGGCCCAGGGGTTCGGGGCCGCTGTCCTGCACCGGTTCCTGTCTGACTGCTGACTGCGAGGATGCTCCGCAAACCTCAGGAGGAGACACGCCAGATGAGCAGCGCACCGGAGACGGCCGACGAGCAGCGGGTGGAGAAGCACGTGCGGACCCTGGCGGGCAGCCCCCGCGGGCGTCGGCACCACCCGCAGGCCCTGCAACAGGCCATGGACTACCTCGCCACCGAGCTCGACGGTTACGGATGGACGACCCGGCACGTTCCCTTCGTGATGCGCTGGGCCATCGGGGTCACGGAGAAGGGCGGCACCGCACCCCTGTGGCGCCGGGTCCGGCTGTACCGCCGGCTGGAGGGCACGAATCTGCTGGCTCACCTCCCGCAGCACTCCCCGGAGGCCCCGGCCGTGCTCCTGATCGCGCACGTCGACAGCGTCGAGAACAGTCCGGGCGCCGACGACAACGCCTCGGGGGTGGCCGCGGTGCTGGAGTGCGCTCGGCTGCTGGCCGCGCTGCCCGACGCGCCCGTGGTGCGGCTGGCCCTCGTGGACATGGAGGAGCTGGGCAAGATGGGTTCGCGCGCGCTCGCCGGGGACCGCCGCTTCCGGCGGGGGCTTCGTCACGTGATCTGCCTGGAGTCGGTCGGGACCTTCACCAGCGAGCCGGGCTCCCAGCAGGTGGGTGTGCTCAAGTGGGTCTTCCCGCAGGCGGCGGCCGAGATCGCGAGCCAGGGCGGCCGGGGCGACTTCGTGCTGGCGATCTGCAAGCGGTCGTCGCGCCGGGCTGCCGAAACGATTCGCGAAAGTGCTGACGGATTGCGTGTTCTGGTCGGTCAGGAACCCCGGCCGGGCGGTCTGGCCGGGCGCCTGGTGACACAGGTCGCCCGGCCCCTGCGCAACCTCGACCGCTCCGACCACGCGCCGTTCTGGGACAAGGGCGTCCCGTCGCTGATGCTCACCTGCACGGCGTCGTTCCGGAACCATCGCTACCACCTTCCCGGGGACGTCGCGGGGGAAGTCGATTTCGGGAAAGTGGCCGAGCTGTCGACGGCGGTGGTCAGGGCTCTTCGGCGCGGGTTCTGAGGGCGGTACGGGGTACCACCGAGTGGCGTGAGGTGATACCTCGGGGAAGATGGCTCCATGGCTGATCCGCTCCCCGCGTCCGAGACCTCGTCCGACACCTGCTTCTGCGGCTACTACGGGCAGGCGAGTTCGGCCCAGGTCGTGCCGCCCTGCCCCGAGTGCGGGAACGGCCCGTGGGACAAGCCATTCCCGCGCGTCACGGACGTGCCCCGGCAGAGTCGCCGGGAGATGCGTGGACCCGGGACCGCTCAGCCGAACGTGACCAGATCCTTGAAGATCAGCTGACCCCAGGTGGTTCCGCTCGCCTGCACCAGCAGCCCACCCTCCGCGAGCCCGCCGAGCTCGATTGGCGCGAATCCGAGGTCTTCCGCCAGCGCACCGACCTGCGCTGCCGCGCCCTCGTCGTCGCTCGCCAGGAACACGACCCGGCGTCCACCGTGCACGGCCGGATCCTGCTCCAGGACTCCGGCGACCAGATGGTTGAAGCCCTTCACCACCTTTCCCCCGGTGAAGGCCTGCGCAACGACCTGGGCCGACGACTTCCCTCCCAGCAGCTCGGGAGAGACACCGTAGGCATTGGTCACATCCACGATGGTCTTTCCCGTCCAGGACGGCAGCGCCTGGGCGACCCCCGGGTGTGCCTCGAAACGCACGGCCAGGAAGATGATGTCCGCCGTCAGGGCCTGAGCCAGATCGACGGGGACGATCTCGGGCCCGATCGCGGCCGCGGTGCCGGCCATGCTCTCCGGGTCGCGGGTGGTCGCCACGGACACCTCGATGCCGCTGCGGGCGAACGCCTTGGCGAGGGCCTGGCCGATACTGCCGAAGCCGATAATTGCGTAGCGCATGTGTTCTCCTGAGGTTTCGGGTGCGCCATTCACGGTGCCACCGGCCCCCGGAGGTGTCCAAGACCTCTTTCAGCGGTTGCGATACCCTCAGGACATTGCCGGACCGGGAGGCTCCATGGATCTGGACCTGCGCAAGCTGCGTTACTTCGTCGCCGTCGCGCAGACCCTGCACTTCGGCCGCGCCGCCGAGGAGCTGCACATCGCGCAACCGGTGCTCAGCCGGCAGATCCGCGCACTGGAACAAGATCTCGGCACCCCGCTGCTGACCCGCGACAGTCACGGCGTGGCGCTGACCGACGCCGGCCGCCAGTTGCTGACCGATGCCGGCCCGCTGCTGGCCTCCACCCAGGCGATCCGCCGCCGGGTGACCGCGGCCGCGCGCAGCGGCCGGCGGCTCATGGTCGGCTTCCGCGCGGGCATCACCATCACCCCGGCGGTCCGCCAGTTCGCCGCCGGGCACCCGGGCGTGACCGTGGACATGCAGCGGATCGAAGCGGACGACCAGGCCGCGATGCTGCTCGACGGTCGCATCGACATCGCCTACGTGCGCCTGCCCATCGACGAGGCCGGCCTGCGCGTCACCCCGCTGTACGTCGAGCCGCGGGTGGCGGTGCTGCCCGCCGGCCACCGACTGGCCGGCAAGGAGCAGATCACCGAGGCCGACCTGGCGGGCGAGCCGCTGCTGTGGCCGGCGGACGCCGGCACGCAGCCGACCCGGCTCCCGCACCCCGACGCCGGGTACCGCGTGCGTGGGGTGGACGAGACGCTCGAGCACGTCGCGGCCGGCCGGGGCATCTCGTTCCTGGCCCGTTCGGCAACGGTGTTCTACTCCCATCCGGAGATCAGTTACGTTCCGGTCGCAGATCTGGCGCCCGACCAGGTCTGCCTCGCGGTGGCGGCGTCGGGCACCTCGTCGGTGGCCGGCGATTTCCTCGCCGCGGCCCGGGCGACGGCCGGGATCACGGCCGAGTGCGGGAACTACGAAATGTGGCATGTGGGCGACAATTCCAGTTCCTGAGGCCCTGTCTCAGCGCTTGCCGGTGATCCGGTGACTGATCTGAAACATGACGCAGAGCTGCTGATTGCGTGCTTCCATCCGCTTGTTCCGGGGCTCGGCCGGGTCACCCAGGCCCATCCGATCGACGACCGTCAGCAGATTCCAGGTGCCCCGGCAGCCCCGGACGGGTGGTGTCGACGACGGCCTGATCGACGACGGTCGCCTCACCGTCGGCGACCTCCACCGCAACGCTCACCGGTCGCGCCGAGAGGTACCTCGTCTCGCCGGAACCGATCTGTTGCAGCCACTCGGTGCGCGATGACCGGTAGCAGGTCATGTGGGTGAGCGTGTGACCGGGATCGGGCAGGCCGTGGAGCAGGTCGCTGTCCCGGTCGAGCCTGCTGCGGTACATCGTCCGGTAGGCCTGCCCGACCTCGGTCCGGGTCGTGGTCTCGTGGTCGGTGCTCGCCGCATCAGCCGCCGGCGTCCAGCGGGACCACGCGCAGGGTGCCGGGTCGGGCCTGCGGGCCGGTGATCGCGCCGACCGGGCCGGGCCCGTAGTGGTCGTACTTGGCGTGCAGGGTGGCATCGAGCCCTTCGTGCACCTGGTCGGGCGGGGTCTGGAACAGCACGTCGCGTTCCCGGCCGGCCACCTGGATCCGGCCCCGGCCGGCCTGCTCGGCCCGCCGGAACCAGCCGTTCTCCGGGCCGCCACCAGGTCCCGCACGGCGCAGTCCTTGGACGCGCCGCCCGCCGCTGTGCATCTGTACCCCGGCCTGGTCCGGGGTCAACCGCTCGCGGCGGGTGGTGAGGAAGGTGCGGACCTCGACCTGCTTGTCCATGTCACCGACGTCAGGTGCTGGGTGAGGAGCCAGGGAGGGTCTGGCATTACCGGGGAAAGGCGTCACTGGTACGGGCCGGCGAAGGGGCGTTCCCTGGTGGCAGCGACGAATCAGCGACGAATCGGCGGCGCCGCGGTGAGCAGCGGCCTCTCCGGCGTCCTGCTCGTGTACTTCTCCCGGACCGGTGAGAACTACTTCAACGAAGGCAGAAGGGTTCTGGAGGTGGGGAACACCGAGGTTCGTGCCGACATGATCACCGAACGCATCGAGTGCGACGTCTACCGGATCGAGGCGGCCGACCCTACCCCGAAGCGTACGAACCCACGGTGCAGCGCAATTCACAAGAGCAGGAGGACGACGCCCGGCCGGGGATCGCCGAACCGCTCCCGGACCTCAGCGGGTACGACACAGTGCTGATCGGCAGTCCGGTGTGGAGACCCAGGCGCCCATGATCATGCGGACCTTCATCGAGAACGCCGGCAAGACCGTCCTGCCGTTCGTCACCTACGCGGTGAGCGGGATGAGCGGGGTCGACGCCGACCACCGCAAGGCACTGCCGGGCGCTGAGGTGGGGGAGGGCCTGGCCGTCCGCGGAAAGACCGTGTCCGACGCGGCCGAAGAACTCGAAGTCTGGCTCACCGCAGCTGGACTCAACTAATGGCCGACAAACCATGACAACCACTGAAGGAAACATCATGAGTATCAAGAACGCTCGCGTCGCAGTCATCACCGGCGCCTCCTCCGGGATCGGCGCGGCCACCGCCCGCGCTCTGGTCGCCGAGGGCTACCAGGTGGCGCTGCTGGCCCGCCGGGCCGACCGGATCGAGGCCCTCGCCGCCGAGCTGGGGGAGGGTGCGCTCGCGGTCCAGGCCGATGTCACCGACCGGGACTCGCTCCTGGCCGCGGCGCAGCAGATAGCCCGCGAACTCGGCCCCGCCGACGTGCTGGTCAACAACGCCGGAATCATGCTGCTCGGGCCGTTCTCGTCGGACCAGCGCGAGGACTACCGCCGGATGATCGAGAGCAACCTGCTCGGCACCATCACGACCACCGAGGTCTTCCTGGACCAGCTCAAGGACGGCGGCGGTGACATCGTCAACATCTCCTCGGTAGCCGGGCGCACGGCCCGGGCCGGTAACGGCGTCTACGCCGCCACCAAGTGGGGACTGAACGGCTGGTCGGAGTCGCTGCGTCAGGAGGTCCTGCCGGACGTGCGCGTCACCCTGATCGAGCCGGGCGTGGTGGACACCGAGCTGCCCGGCCACATCACGCACGATGCCACCCGCGACGCGGTGCAGCAGATGTACGACGTGGCCAGGGTCAGCCCGGCGGAGGTCGCCGAGATCATCGCCTTCGTCCTGGCCCGCCCGCGGCACCTGGTGATCAACGAGGTGCTCCTGCGTCCCGCCGACCAGCTCGGCTGAGGCGTGGGCAACCCGAGCCGGCTAGGGAGCCTGGCTTTCTCCCGTTGGGGCGGGCGGGCCCTGGTGCCGGTCCAGGGACGCCGCGAGGCCTTGGGCAATCATCGTCAGCGCGTCGGTGAAGGTGTCATGGCCGCTTGAGATTTCGTCGGTCTCCAGCAGCCCGAGCGCATCCGCGACGAGGCGCTGCTGTTCGTGGAACGTGAAGCCGACGACGAAGTGCATGACCGCCTCGGCCGCCACCTCGGACAGGGTGTCGGGCACGCCCTGGGCGCGCCCGACGGTCAGTAGCGGAAGACGCACGGGGGAGTCCACGAGCCCGAGGGCCAGTGAGCTCGACACCAGTTCGGAGGCGTCCCGGTGGGCGAGCAGGCTCGCGTGCATCCGGGCGCCCACCACGAGCACGGCCGCGGGCACGGACAGGTTCTCGACCGTGACCTCGCCCACCGGCGCGAGGATCCGTTCGCTGACCGCGGCTAGGAGAGCCTGCTTGTTCGGGAAGTGCCAGTACAGGGCGCTGGGCTGAACGCCGAGGGCAGTGGCCAGGTGACGCATCGTCAGGTCGGGCAGCCCGCGCTCGTCCAGCAGGTACAGGGCCATGTCGGCCACGTCGTCCCGTGTTCGTCTGGGTGGGCTTCCCGAACCGGTCATCGGCCCATTATGGTCATGAACGCTGTTCAGGTGAACGCCGTTCAGGAGGGCGAGGCGATGGCAAAAGGGCACGGTTCAACGGTCAGGCCGATCGATGCGACGGATCTGGCGCGCGTGGCGGTCTTCGCGGCGCTGACGGTGGCGCTCGGGCTGCCGGGCAGCTTCAGCGCGTTCGGCGGGGTACCCATCACCGCACAGACCCTCGGGGTCATGCTGGCGGGGGCGATCCTCGGTCCCCGGCTCGGCGCCCTGGCGATGATCGTCCTGCTCGTCCTCGTCGCGGCCGGGCTCCCGCTGCTGGCCGGCGGTCGGGGCGGCATCGGGGTGTTCACCGGGCCGTCCGCGGGCTACCTCTTCGGGTGGGTCGCCGGGGCGTTCGTCACCGGGCTCGTCGTGCATTCCACGTCCCGCCGGCCCACGCTGGCCCGGACGGCGCTCGGCCTCCTGATCGGCGGGATCCTCGTGGTCTACGCGATCGGGATCCCCGTCCAGAGCCTGGTGACCCGACTGCCGCTGGGGCACACCGTCGTCCTCAGTCTCGCGTTCATCCCCGGCGACCTGATCAAGGCGGCGATCGCGACCACCACCGTCGGCACCCTGCTGCGGGCCTACCCCCGCGCGTTCCGCCGCACCTGGGGCTCGTCCCGGCAGCGCGAGGTCTCCCGCCCGGAAGCGACGTGATGACGTCCCGGATCGTCGTGCTGCGGGGTTTCCCCGGCGACCTGCTCGACCTGCTCGACCGGCTGCGCGAGGTGCGCCGCCGGGGAGACGTCCCGCTGGTCGGGGACGAGCGCTGGCCGTCGGCGCACTGGTCGGCGGTGCATGACCTGGTGGCCGGCGCCCCGGTGCCCGGCGAAGCGGCCTGGGCGACCCTGACGTCCGGTACCAGTGGGAGACCGCGCATCGTCCTGCGCACCGCGGCGTCGTGGCAGCGTTCCTTCGCCGCGATCTCGACGATCCTCACCGGCCCGGTTCTGCTCCCGGCGCCACCGGCCTCGTCCCTGACGCTGTTCTCACTGGCCCACGCTCTCGACGGCGGCCCGGCGCCCGTGGCCGACAGTCAGGACGCCACCTCGTTCCACGGAACACCGCACGCCCTGCGTACCGTCCTCGACACCCACCCCCGGCTCCGCGTCGCCCTCGTGGGCGGTTCCCACCTCGACCCGTCCCTGCGGACCGCCGCCGAAGCACGCGGAATCCGGGTCATTTCGTACTACGGGGCGGCCGAACTGTCGTTCGTCGCCCTCGACGACGGAACGGGACTGCGGGCGTTCCCCGGGGTGGACCTGGACGTGCGCGACGGCGAACTGTGGGTGCGCACGCCGTACGCGGCGCTCGGCTACCTGGGCGGGACGGGCCCCCTGCGTACGGACGGGGCCAGGAGCACCGTCGGCGATCTCGCGTCCCTCGACCAGGGCGTGCTCACGCTGCACGGACGCGCGGACAGCGCCATCCTCACCGCCTCGGCCACCGTCGTCCCCGACGAGGTGGAAACCCAGGTGAGGACGATCGCCGGGGTCCGCGACGCGGTGGTCTTCGGCATCCCGGCACCGGGGATCGGTGAGATCGTCGCGGCCCTGGTCGAACCGGACGGCCCGGCCCTGACCGCCGGCCGTCTGCGCACCACGGTGGAGGCCGGGCTCGCCACCGCTCATCGTCCGCGCGTCTGGTTCGTGGGGGAACTGCCCCGCACGGCCTCCGGAAAACCCGCCCGCGCCGAGGCCCGGCGCCGGGCCCTCACCGGTGAGGTGCCTCGTCTTGCCTGACCGGGTACGGACCCCTGATGTGGTCATCGTCAGTGCCCGGCGCACCCCGATCGCCACCCGCAGCCGGGCCTTCGCCCGGCTCGGCCTCGAAGACCTGGCCGCACCCGTCCTGCGCCGCGCGCTGTCCGACGCGGAGGCCGCCATCGGTTCCACCCTCGTCCCGGCCGACGTCGTGCTGGGAAACTGTCGGGGACCCGGGGGTAATCCGGCCCGGATCGCCGCGCTCGCGGCCGGGCTCGGCGTGGACGTGCCGGGTGCGACCATCGACCGGCAGTGCGGCAGTGGCCTGGCCGCCGTCCTCGACGCGGTCCGGGCCATCCAGGCGGGCGACGACCGTCCGCGCCTGGCCGGTGGGGTCGAGAGCGCCTCGACCGCACCGACCCGGTCGATCGGCGGAAAGATCTACGAGCGAGCGCCCTTCGCACCTTCCGGCTGGCCGGACCCGGACATGCTGGAGGCCGCCCAGGCCCTGGCCCACGCCGACGGGATCACCCGCGAACGCCAGGACGCCCACGCCGCCCGCAGTCACCGGCGAGCCCGCGCAGCCCACGACGCCGGCCGCTTCGACCACGAAATCGTAACTTTGAGTGGTGTATTCGCCGACGACTCGATCAGGTGGGACGAACGCCTGCTGGCCCGACTGCGTCCTCAATTCCCGGAGGGCACGGTCACGGCGGGAACCTCGACCCGGATCAGTGACGGCGCGGCGGTGGTCGCCGTGATCCCTCGACCGATGCGAGGCCGGGCACCCGGTCTCGTGGTGCGGGGGCAGGCCGTGGTCGGCTGCGACCCGGCCCTTCCCGGCATCGGCGCCGCCCCGGCCGTACAGGCCGCGCTCGCGAGCGCCGGTGCGTCGATCGCCGGCGTCGCCGCCTTTGAGATCGTGGAAGCCTTTGCGGCGCAGTCTCTCGCCGTCCTCTCCCGGCTGGGATTGGAGGACGACGATCCCCGGGTCTGCGCCGACGGTGGCGCTCTCGCGCTGGGTCACCCCTGGGGTGCCAGCGGTGCGGTCAGCCTGGTCCGGCTGTTCAGCCGTCTGGTCCGCGCGGGTGCCCCGGCGGGAACGCTCGGGGTGGCGGCCGCGTCCGTCGGTGGCGGTATGGGGGTCGCGGCGGTCGTCGAGGTGGTCCGGTGAGTGCGTTGCTTCTGGACGAGGTCAGCGTGCGGTGGGGGGACGTGGTGGTGCTGCGCGACGTCACCTGTGCGCTGGACGCCCGCACGATCGCTGTCATCGGCGAGAACGGTTCGGGTAAGTCCACGTTCGCCCGGATCGTCGGCGGGCTCACCCCGGCCACCCGCGGCACGGTTCGCGTGCTGGGTCTGGACCCGGCGCGGGACGCGGCCCGGCTCCGGCGCCGGGTGGCCATGGTGTTCAGCAACCCCGACGCGCAGATCATCATGCCGACCGTCGCCGAGGACGTCGCGTTCTCCCTGCGCTCGGACAAGCTTCCGCGGGAGGAGAAACGGCGTCGGGTCCGGGCCGCGCTGGAGCGGTTCGGCCTGGACGGGATCGCCGACCGTTCGGCCCACGACCTCTCGGGCGGGCAGAAACAGCTGCTCGCCCTGTGCGGAGCTTTCGTGCGGGAGCCCGACCTGGTGATTGCCGACGAGCCCACCGCGTACCTGGACGCCCGCAACGCCCGCCGGGTCACCGGTCACCTTCTCGGGAAGGGCTCGCACCGGCTGCTGCTGGTGACCCACGACCTCGACCTGGCGAAGCGCTGTGACCAGGTGGTCTTCATCCAGGACGGGACGATCGCCGCGATCGGCGACCCCGCCCCGGTCGTCGCCGCCTACGAGGCGCACCTCGCGTGCTGAGCCTCTACCGCGCCGGTTACAGCCCCTGGCACCGGCTGGCGGCCGGCCCGAAAGCGCTGCTGCTCATAGTGATCGTGCTCGGGGTGAGCCTGCTGCCGGTGAGCTGGCCGGGCCCCGCGGTAGCAGCTGCCATCGCCGTCGGCTGCTACGCGGTGCCCGGGATCGGCCTGCGGGAACTGCGCCGTCAGCTGGTCGCCGTGCGCTGGGCGATCGGGGTCACCGCAGCCGGGCAGCTGGTGTTCCTCGGACCGGGACCGGCGGCCGCGAACACCACCCGGGTGGGCGCGGCCCTGGTGATCAGCGCCCTGCTCGCCCTGACCACCCCCGTCGGCGCCCTGCTGGACGCCCTCGAGCGCGGCCTGAAACCGCTGGACCACCTCGGCGTCGACCGGCAGCGCGTGGCCCTGCTGCTCATCGTGACCATCACCATGCTGCCCGTGCTCGCCCGTCTGGCCCACGACGTCCGTGAGGCCCAGCGTGCTCGCGGCGCCCCGCCGGGCCTGCGGCACTTCGCGATGCCGTTCCTGGTCGTCGCGCTCAAACACGCCGATGCGCTGGGCGATGCGCTGACGGCCCGGGGTGTGCGGTAATTCCTCAGACGCCGTTGTACTCGTCATCGGTGATGTGCTCGAGCCACTGCGTGGTCGCGGCCGGGTCGTCGGCGTTCTCGATCATGGCGATGTGCTCCATGAAGCAGCCGGGCGCAGCGGCGTGCCAGTGCTCCTGGCCGGGCGGGGTGTAGAGGGTCTGGCCGGCGTGGACCTCGAAGATCTGCCCGTCGCGGCCGCCGAACCGGGCCACGCCCTGGGTGACGCGCAGGTACTGGCCGCGGGCGTGGGAGTGCCAGGCGGTGCGGGCGCCGGGCGCGAAGCGGACGGTGGCCACGATCATCCGCTGGTCGCCCTCGTGCGGCAGCGCGATCGGGTCGAGCCAGACGTCACCGGCGAACTGCTCGGGCGGGTTCTTGGACGTGGGGACGGCCGGTTCGATGTTCATGATGTCCTGTCTGACGGTGCGACGTCGTCGAGCGCCCGCAGGGCGTTCAGCGTGCGGGGGTAACCGACGAATGGCAGCAGCTGGGTGATGACGGTGAGCAGGAGCGCCCGGTCGTGGCCGACATTCAGGTTGGCCACGACGTGCCCCTTGACCTGTGGATCGCAGCCGCCCAGGCCGATCAGGACGGCGAGGGTGACCAGTTCGCGGGTCTGGAGGTCGAGCCCGGTGCGGGTGTAGTGGTCGCCGAAGCAGTTGGCCGACAGCAGTTCCTGGATGTGCTGCTCGTCGGCGGGGGCGTTGGCGTACATCGCGTCGACAGCATCGGCCCCGACGATCTGTTTCTGTACCGCCAGGCCCTTCTCGGCGCGGGTCTGCGGGGTGGTGGTCGACTGGCCGGGCAGGGGCAGATCGATCCCGCGGTCGTTCAGGACGTCGTTCGTGGCGTGCACGAAGTCGATCGCCCGGCCCATCCCGACGTAGGCGACCGACTGGTAAACGATCTCCTTGACCTGCACCGGGGTGACCCCGCTCGTGAGTGCACCACCCAGGAGCACCCGGAACTCCCGCAGGGACCCGCTCCCGATCAGGGCGGACAGCTGCACGATCAGGCGGGTGTGCGGGTCCAGCTCCCCGGACCGCAGTACCTCGTCGAACGCGAAATGACCGAAGTAATCCACGAGTTCGGGGTCGGTGGTGCTCAGACCGGACATCGGCCCGGGGAAGAGTGCGTCGGTGTCGCCCGGCGTCATGATGATGTTGCCTTTCGATCAGGGGATCAGCTGCACCTTGAGTGCGTCGCGGTCGGCCATGGCCCGGTAGGCGGCGGGGACCTCGTCTAGGGTGAGCGTGCGGTCGAAGACCTGGCCCGGGTCGATGCGCCCTTCGAGGACGTCGGGAAGGACCTCCTCGATGTAGGCGCGGACCGGGGCGGGGCCGCCGTTGAGGGTGACGTTCTTGCCGAAGAGCGAGCCGAAACCCACCGGTGCGTCCTCGTACTGGGGCACGCCGACCCGGCTGATCACGCCACCGGCGCGAACGATGCCGTAGGCCTGCTCGTAGGCCGGCAGGTGGCCGACGGCCTCCAGGACGATGTGCGAGCCCTGACCACCGGTCAGTTCCATGACCTGGGCCACGCCCTCCTCGCCACGCTCGGCGACGACGTGGGTGGCGCCGAACGTCCGGCCGAGGTCGGTGCGGTCGGTGTGACGGCCCATCAGGATGATGTGCTCCGCGCCCATCTGCCGGGCCGACAGCACCGCCGACAGGCCGACCGCGCCGTCACCGATGACCGTGACGGTCCTGCCGGGCTGGACCTTGCCCATGAACGCGGCGTGGTAGCCGGTGAGGTAGACGTCGGACAGGGCCAGCAGCGACGGGTAGAGCGCCTCGTCGACCCCGGCCGGGACCTTGACCAGGGTGCCGGAAGCCTGTGGGACGCGCACGGCCTCGGCCTGGGCGCCACCGACGTCGCCGAGGCCGTACCAGCCGCCGTTGACGCAGGCGGTCTGGAAGCCGTCCTTGCAGATGTCGCAGGTGTTGTCGCAGTAGGCGAAGGGGGAGATGACGAAGTCACCCCGGACCAGGTTCGTGACGGCGGAACCGATCTCCTCCACGACGCCGATGAACTCGTGGCCCATGGCGGCGCCGTCGGTGCCCGCGGGCATGCTGCCGAAGGGGTGCAGGTCCGACCCGCACACGCAGGAACGGACGATCCGCACGACGGCGTCGGTCGGCTGCCGGATGACGGCGTCGGCTGTCTGCTCGACACGGACGTCACCGGCGCCGTACATGAATGTGGCTCGCACCTGTGGTGGTTCCTTCCGAAGGGGCTTTGAGTGGAGGCCGGACATCCGCTGCCTCCTCACCCAGGAAAGGGGATACCGCAGCGGAGAGGGAGATCCTGCTGGGCCAGGTACTGGCATTACCTCCCCGGACGGATCAGCCCGCCGGCCGGATCTCCAGGGAGGTAATGCCAGTACCGGCCACGACAGGATCTCCCCAGGTCACGGCCGGGCCCGTTCACTGGTGGCATGCGAGATACAGCACCTCCCGCGCCGGCCGTGACCACCCCGGCGGCCGGAACGGGAACTCCCGCCCGGTCGGGGGCGGTCCTGGCCGTCATCCTGGTCAGCTACTTCATGATCCTGATGGACAACTCGGTCATCTTCACCGGGCTGCCCACCATCCGCGACAGTCTGGATCTGTCCCCGGCGTCGCTGTCGTGGGTGCAGGACGGCTACACCCTGGTCTTCGGGGGTCTGCTGCTGCTCGGGGCCCGGGCCGGGGATCTCGTCGGCCGGGTGCGCCTGTTCGTGGCCGGCCTGGCCGTGTTCGGCCTGGCCTCCCTGTTCATCGGGCTGGCCCAGACCGGCTGGTGGATGATCGCCGGGCGCGCGGTGCAGGGCATCGGCGCCGCGGTGGTGGCCCCGACCTCCCTGGCGCTGATCACCGTCTACTTCGAGGGCGAGGCCCGCCGCCGCGCGGTCGCCGCCTACGCGGCCACGGCCGGGATCGGGGCGAGCCTGGGCATGCTCGTGGGTGGCGCCCTCACCGAGTGGATCTCCTGGCGGGCGGCCTTCCTGGTGAACGTGCCGATCGCCCTGGTCATGATCGTCGCCACCCGTCGCGTGCTCACCGAGACTCCGCGCCGGGACGGGCGATTCGACCTGATCGGCGCCATCTGCGCGACCGCGGGAATCGGGGCCCTGGTGTTCGGCTTCATCGAGTCCTCCGCCGCGGGCTGGGGTTCGTCGCGGGTCCTGGGCTCGCTGGCCGCGGGAATCGTCCTCCTGATCGTCCTGGTGCTTCATGAGGGCCGGGCCGAGCAGCCGATCATGCCGCTGCGGCTGTTCCGCAGCCGGGAGCGCAGCGGGGCCTACGGGGTGCGGTTGCTCTATCTGGGCGCCATGATGGGCTTTTTCTTCTTCACCACCCAGTTCCTGCAGAACTCGTACGGATTCACCCCGTTGCAGGCCGGGCTGGGTTTCCTGCCGATGACGATGGTGAACTTCGGGGTGGCCATGGCCGCGCCGCGCCTGGGTGCCCGCATCCCGGGGGCCGTGCTGCTGACCGGCGGCACCGCCCTGACCCTGGCTGGGATGTTCTGGCTGGGCCAGGCCGGGGTCGGCGGCGCCTACGTGACCGCCGTCGCCCTGCCGATGGTGCTGGTGGGCGCCGGCCAGGGGCTGGTGTTCGCTCCCCTGACCAGCTCCGGGATCGCCGGGGTACGGCAATCCGACGCCGGGGCCGCCTCCGGTCTGCTCAACACCGCCCACCAGCTCGGCATGGCCCTGGGACTGGCTGTACTGGTGGCTATCTCGACGCGTGCCGGGTCCGGCAGCACCTCGCCCGGGGCCGTGGCCGCCCAGTTCCATGATGCGATCACCGGCAGCAGCGTGATGCTGGCCCTGGCCCTGCTGATCGTGCTGGTGGTTCTGCTGCCCGCGCGTGACTGATATCTGCCTCCACGAAAGGAAGATCATGGAATACCGCCTTCTGGGGCGCACCGGGTTGTCCGTCAGCCCGCTGTGCCTGGGCACGATGATGTTCGGCCCCTGGGGCAACGACGACCACGACGACTCGATCCGGATCATTCACCGGGCCCTGGACGCCGGCGTCAATTTCGTCGACACGGCCGACGTGTACTCCGGAGGGGTGTCGGAGGAGATCGTCGGGAAGGCCCTGAAGGGCCGTCGCGACCAGATCGTCCTGGCGACGAAGTTCTTCATGCCGATGGACGAGGCGCCCAATCACGCCGGCGGGTCGCGCAAGTGGATCGTGCAGGAGGTCGAGAACTCCCTGCGCCGGCTGGGGACCGACTACATCGACCTGTACCAGGTGCACCGCCCCAGTGCGGTGATGGACGTCGAGGAGACCCTGGGGGCCCTGACCGACCTGGTGCGGCAGGGCAAGGTCCGCTACATCGGGTCCTCCTCGTACTCCGGTGCGCAGATCGTGGAGGCTCAGTGGGCCTCGCGGGAGCGACATCTGGAGCGGTTCGTCAGTGAGCAGCCGCCGTACTCGATCCTGGTGCGCGGGATCGAGGAGGATGTCCTGCCGACCACCCTGCGGCACGGCATGGGCACCCTGGTCTACAGCCCGCTGTCCGGGGGCTGGCTGTCCGGCCGCTGGCGTAAGGACGCGGCCGGCCGGCCGACCTCGGCCGCCCGCCCGAGCGCCCGGTTCGACATGTCCAGCCCGGCCAACCAGCGCAAGCTCGACGTCGTCGAGGAACTCGCCCTGCTGGCCGAGAAGGAGGGCATCACCCTGATCGAGCTGGCCCTGGCCTTCGCGATCAACCACCCGGGCGTGACGTCGGCGATCATCGGCCCGCGGACCATGGAGCAGCTGGAGTCGCAGCTCCCGGCGGCCGGCATCACGCTCAGCGAGGCCGTGCTCGACCGGATCGACGAGCTGGTGGCCCCCGGCGTGACCCTGAATCCCGACGACAACAGCTACGGTGCAGCCGAACTCACCCCGCAGGCGCGTCGTCGCTGAACCGGGCCCCGGATTTCCCGACGCGGTCCGGTGAGGAACCGCGCCGGGAAACGGCGGTCAGGCGGTCAGGCGGTCAGGGTGACCACGTAGGCGTCGAGGTTGTTCGTCCAGTCGAGATTGACCGTGACGGCATTACCGGTGACGCTCACCCGGGCGTCGGACACCACGGTGGGGGCGGAGACGGCGGCGTTCGTCGACGGCATCCTCTCCACCTTGACGTGAACGGTGCTGTTCGTCTGCTGCCAGGACGGGATGTTGGCGTAGGTCACCCCCACCGAGCCGGTGGCGGCCGAGGGGGTCGCCCCGTAGACGCCGATCGTGGTGTGGGTGCTGGAGTTCTGGAACACGGTGCCGTCGTGAGCGTCCGAGGCTCCGGGGGTGATCCGGGTGCGCTGCCCGGTCTGCTCGGCGTAGCGCCGGTAGACCCACCACTGGCCCATCGGCTGGTTGGCGCCGGCCGTGACCAGCCAGCCCATCGTGTCGTAGAGTGAGGGGGTCTGGCCGACCATGCCCCAGTTCGCGCGGGCGCCGTCGACGTTGCCCCGTTCCAGGCGCGCGATGTACCAGGCCGAGGGGCCCGGCTGCTGCTCTGCCCCGTAGGCGCCGTACTCGTTGACGTCCAGACCGGAGACGGTCAGGCCACGGGTGCTGAGAGCGGTGCGGGCATTGGCGGCGTCCACAGCGGGGTCGCCGGGAAGGGCATGCCAGCTGAGGATGTTGGGAACTACGTTATTGGCCTTGACGTAGTCCAGGTAGGTGGTGAACCACGCGTCCGTGGGGTTGCAGGCGCAGCTCGGGCCCTCGATCACCGCGTTCGGCAGGGCGGCCCGGATGCGCTGGGTGCCGCGTTTGACCATCTCCAGGTACTGGGCCTGGGTGGCGCCCCAGAAGAAGATGTTCGGCTCGTTCCACAGGTCCCAGCGCACGTCCGACCCGGTCATGCCCGCCGCCTTGACGTCGGCGACGACCTGGTCGAAGAAGGCGTTGTACTCGGTCCAGCTGCCGCCGTTGCCGGGCCAGCGCGGAACGGTGCAGACGCCGTCCGCGCCCCACAGCCCGGCCAGGATCATCTCGAAGTGTGCCCCCAGAGCCTTGGCCCGGGCGTAGTAGGCCTTCTCGGTGGTCCAGCGGGCGGTGTAGGCCCCGTTGACGTAACCGCCGTTGGGGCAGCCGATCTGCGAACCGCCGGCCCGTAGTTCAGTCACTTTGATCTGGCTCTGGAGGCTCTGGGCCGGCGTGGTCCCGTTCTGCGACAGGCCGTAGATGAAGCCGCTGGCCCGGTAGGTGGGAGTGCCACCGTAGGTGGACATGTCGACGGTCATCCCGTCGACGGCGGCCGCGGCCGGCCCGGCCGGGCGGATCACCGCGAACAGGCCGGCGATCAGGACGAGAACGACGAAGAGCAACGGACGCCTTCGCGGAGCAGCTTTTTTCGGCATGGGAACTCCTTCAGGAGGGGGATCCACACGAACTTGGGTGCGTCGAAGGGAGCGCCGGGGTCAGCGGGTGGATCCCCGGTCGATCAGGTGCGGGGCGACGAGCCGGGTGACCGGTCGGTCCGGCCCACCGGGGTGATCGAGGCGGTGCACCAGTGCCTCGACCGCCGACCGGCCGAGGAGGCCGGGAGCGGACTCGACGAAGGTGTAGGGCAGGGAGAACGTCCGGGCGAAATCCGCCGAGTAGAGGCTGATCACGGACAGGTCACCGGGGACCGCGACCCCGCGGGCCCCGAGCACCGCGGGGAGCATGGCCGCCGTCGCGTCGTTGTGCACGATCAGGGCGGTGGCCTGAGGGTGGGCATCCAGAACGGCGCCGACGGTGGCGGGGATCCGGGACGGGTCGGCCTCGCCGTAGTGGGCCGTCAGCCGCACGCCGCGCCGGGCCGCCTGCTCCACCGCCGCGTCGCGAAAACGCCAGCTGTAGGCGCCGCCCCGGGAGAACACCGGCCGGGGCGGGGTGATCAGGACGATCTCCGGATGACCGAGATCGCGCAGGTGGTCGACGATCTGGCGGGCGGCCGCGCCGAAGTCGAGGTCGTAGACGTCCAGCCCCTCGGTGTCCGCGGGCAGCCCGACCGTTGCCGCGGGCCGGTGGGCCTCCCGCAGGACCGGCAGCCGGGGGTCGTCGTGCAGCACGTCGAGCAGCACCACCCCGTCGACCATGCCGGAGTCGGTGATCCGCCGGAGCGCGGCCGGCCCGTCGTGGTCGGTCACCAGCAGGATGTCGTAGCCCTTCCGGCGGGCGGTCTCGGTGACGGCCATGACGTACTGGAGCATGGCCGGGGCGAACTCGTCCGGTTCGAACTGCATCAGCAGGCCGAGCACCATCGTGCGCCGGGTGGCCAGGGCCCGGGCGCCGGCGTTGGCCGTGAACCCCAGATCCCGGATGGCGTCGAAGATCCGCTGCCGGGTCTCCCCGGAGATGCTGCGCTTGCCGGACAAGGCGTACGAGACCGTGCTGCGGGAGACCCCCGCGACCCGGGCCACATCGGCAATGGTCGGACCCATGCGCACCTTTTCTCCGTCGAACCGGTTCGAAAACCGTAACGCCGGCCCGACACGGTGACCAGGAGATGTCGGTGAGCGGCAAATCCGGATGATCCTCCGTTTCTGCGGTTAGGGTGGTGACCGTCCTGATCGGCCGGGTACGGCCGGTGGCACAACCGTGGTGGCAAGGAAGAGGGCTTTTCATGGATCTCGGCATTCACTACTTCACGTTCACCCACCCCGAGTGGGAGACGACCCTGACCGACCGCTTCACCGAGACGGCGCTGGTCGCCGACCAGGGTGGCGTGAGTCTGCTGACAGTGATGGACCACTGGTTCCAGATGCTCCACGCGGGCGGGCCCTTCGAGCCGATGCTGGAGGGGTACACCTCGCTGGGCTACCTGGCCGGCGTCACCAGGAACGTCCGGTTGAGCCTGCTGGTCACCGGGGTGACCTACCGGCACCCGGGTCTGCTGGCCAAGATCGTCTCGACGGTGGACGTCCTCTCGCGCGAGCGCGCGATGCTCGGTCTGGGGGCGGCCTGGTACGACCGGGAGCACGCCGGTCTGGGCGTGCCGTTCCCGTCCACCGCCGAGCGGTTCGAGCGGCTGGAGGAGACGCTGCAGATCTGCCGGCAGATGTGGTCGGACAACGACGGCGCCTACCACGGCCGGCACTACCAGCTCGAGGAGACGATCAACCTTCCGCAGCCGCGCCGGGGAAGCGTTCCGGTGATGATCGGTGGCGGCGGGGAGCAGAAGACCCTGCGGCTGGTCGCGGAGTACGGGCAGGCCTGCAACCTGTTCGCGGCGCCGGGCGCCGAGGGCCTGGAGACCATCCGGCACAAGCTCGAGGTGCTGCGCGGGCACTGCGAGCGCCTGGGCACCGACTACGACGCGATCGAGAAGACGATGCTCTTCCGCGGCGAGGTCCTGGGGGACGTGGACACGTTCCTGTCCCAGATGGAGGAGTTCAAGGCGCTGGGCATCAGCCTGGTTGCCCTGACGCCCCCGCCGTACGAGAACCCGGTTCCCTGGGCCACCGGCCTGGTCGAGAACGTCGTCCCCCGCTTGCGGGCGATCTGAGGCGACCGACGACGGTCCGCGAGGGGTCCGGCGTCCACCGGACCTCCCCACGGGTGTGGTCGGCGGGCCCGATGACGACAACGGCGTGCGCGCCGCTCAGCGCAGAAGCCCTCCGTCTCCTGGGGAAGGGGGTGATCGTTGCGGCTCAGGCCCGGACGACCCGGCCTCGTCCCGCGGACTTGGCCCCGTACATGGCGGTGTCGGCGCGCTTGATCTCGGCGTCGGGGTCGGCTCCCGGGGGAGCCAGGATGACGCCGATGCTCGCCCCGACCCGCACCGGCGCTGCCTGGATCGTCATCGGCACCGAGACGGCCGCGACGATGCGGGCGGCGATGTCGCCCGCGTGCTCGTCGGTGGCCCCCGGCAGCATGATCGCGAACTCGTCACCGCCCAGGCGCGCGATCACGTCACCGCTGCGCACGACCTGCCGGATGCGGTCGGCCACCATCTGCAGGACGGCGTCACCGGTCTCGTGGCCCAGGGTGTCGTTGACCGCCTTGAAACCGTCCAGGTCCATGTACAGCAGGGCGGTCGGGCCGGGGGCCTCGGCCAGCGACCGGGTCCACCGGGAGTAGAACAGCCGGCGGTTGGCCAGGCCGGTGAGCAGGTCGGTGTGGGCCTGGGACTGTGCGGTGTCCAGCGAGGAGGCCAGCTGCTGCACGACACCGTGCAGGCGGGCCAGGACCAGCAGGTACAAGCCGATGGAGCCGCCCGCGATGACCGGGGCGTCGATGGCCTCGTGGCGCAGCCACTCGATGATCAGGACCAGCGGGGCCATCAGGCTGGCCACGGCCAGGGCGTACAGCCGGCGCCGGCCGATGACGCCCTCGGGGACCGGCGGGCTGGGCTGGGAGAGCTCGGGCATGGACGGGTGCAGTGCGGCGGACGCGAACAGGATGTGCGACACCAGCCAGCCGGAGTCCAGGACCCCACCGGCCTGGTAGGCCCCGGCCAGCTCGAGCAGCGTGTAGACCGCGTCGGTGACCAGGAGCGTGATGACGCCGCCCACGAGGAGCCCGTAGGCCGCGGGTTTTCGGCCCGAGCCGATGGTGAGCCGGAGCAGCACGGCCAGGGCCAGCAGATCGAGGATCGGATAGGCCAGGGAGGCCGTCCGGCCCAGCACCGACAGGTTCCCGGTGTCCGCGGTCGGCGAGATCAGGTACAACCAGGCCAGCATCCCGGCCCCGATCGAGAGCACCGCCGCGTCCAGCAGCCCGGCCTGGTCCCACTCACGGTGACGCGCCAGCGTGAAGGCGATCAGGACCACGATCAGCAGCAGGGACGAGGGCAGGTACAGGGCGTCGGCCACCGAGGGGAAGGCATCGCGGTGGGTCGTCAGGCTCTGCACCCAGTAGGCGACCTCCGCGGCCCCGAACAGGGCGACCTTCACCGCCAGCAGGTACCAGGCCCAGCGGGTCCGCGGCCGGCGTCGCCGGACGCCCCCGAGGATCGCGACCGTCGCCGAGAGGTACACCAGCCCGGCGATCAGCGCCTGGGCCGGCTCCGACGGCGTGGCGAGATAGCCGAGCACGACCACCCCGCACACCGACGTGTACCACTGCCAGCCGCGCGACCCTGGCACACCAGCCCCCTCGAACTCCCCGATGGCCAGGCCATCGACAGATCCGGGGCCGGGGTGAAGCGGGCGGTGCGGGCCGATCTGGCACAGTGGTGCGCTCGCAGCCGCCGAGGCAGGGGTCCGGACCACGATGACGAACGATTCAGGGACGGCCGGGGGCGGCGATCTGCGCAGCCTGACCGCATCGCTCGAGCAGGTCTCGCAGGGTTACGCGCAGCGCTTCGGGATCGAGCGCGACGCGGCCTGGTTCCTCCTGAAACTGCAGGAGGAACTGGGCGAGCTCACCCAGGCGTACCTGGCCGTGAGCGGGCAGAACCGCTCGCGGGACAAGACTCCCGGGCAGTTGCGCGAAGGCCTGGAGGACGAACTGGCCGACGTGCTGGCGCACGTGCTGATCCTGGCCCACCACCACGGGATCGACCCCGAGCTCGCGGTGCGGCGCAAATGGCTGTCCTGGCTGGAGACCCCGGCCGGGCGGGACGGAGCCATCCGCGCCCGGATCAGCTGACCAGCACCGGCTGCCGCTCGGCGGTCCCGATGGCCTCGATCAGATGAGCCATGTCCGGGTTGGCCTCCCGGGCCTCGCACAGAGCCTTCTCCAGGGCGGCGTTGTGCTCCTGGCGCGCGTGGGCGAGCAGGGCCGCGCCCTCGCCGGTGGCTTCGCTGTAGATGCCCCGCCGGTCGTCCGGGCACAGGCAGCGCCGGAGCAGGCCCCGGTCTTCGAGGCGGGTGACCAGCCGGGTGGTCGCGGCCTGGCTCATCGCCATGGCGGTGGCCAGCTGACCCATGCGCAGGTGGTGTTCTTCCTGCCGGGACAGCAGTTCCAGCACGCCGTACTCGTTGACGCTCAGCTCGAACTGCCCCTGCAGGACCTGCTCCAGGCGTGCCGCGATCCGGGTGTGAAGGACGGCGAGCTGGCGCCAGCCGTGAACCAGCGCCTCGACCTTCTCGTCAGGCAGCGACATGGTGTGAGCCTCCTCGTCCACGGACGTCCTCGGGGCGGACGCGTCGTTCTCCCAGTGAAACTACCCGCGTCGTCAACGAACGGACGACGCGGGTAGTTTCCGGGCGGTGTCGGCTCAGCCTGCGGATTCGGGCTGGCGGGCCAGAGCCGGGAGGGGCTCCTCCACGGTGGCGGCCTCGCCGGCCGTGGCCTCGCGGGGGAGCGCCGCCCCGACGAGCAGAGCCCCCACGCCACCCACGGCCAGCGCGGCGCCGACCCACAGGGGAGAGGCGAAGCCCAGGCCGGCGGCGATCGTCAGGCCCCCGATCCAGGCGCCGATCGCGTTGCCGATGTTGAAGGCGGCGATGTTCGCGCCGCTGGCAACCGTCGGTGCGTCCGGGGCGTAAACCATGATGCGCACCTGCAGGCCGGGAGCGGCGGACAGGCCCACCGCGCCCATGAGGAGCAGGAGGACGACGGCGGCGGGCTTGCTGTCCACCAGAAGGGCGAAGACGCCGAGAACCACCGTCAGGACGGCCAGGGCGGTCAGCAGGGTCCGGTCCAGGTTGCGGTCTGCCGCGCGGCCCCCGACGTAGTTGCCGATGAAGGTGCCGACCCCGAAGAGGACCAGCAGCCACGGCAGGGTGGACGTCGCGAAGCCGGTCTCCTCGGTCAGGGTGAAGGCGATGTAGGTGAAGGGGCCGATGACGGCGGCGAAGGCCAGGGTGCTGACGGCGAGGGACACCCATGCCTGGGGACGCCGGAAGGCGGCCAGTTCGCGCTGCAGATGGGTGTCCTGCGGGGCCGGGGTGGCGGGGACAAGAGCCTGGATGCCGATCATCGTGACGACGCCGAGGGCGGTGATCACCCAGAAGGTGGCGCGCCAGCCCAGCTGCTGGCCCAGCAGGGTGCCGAACGGGACACCGAGCACGTTCGAGAGGGTCAGCCCGCCGAACATCAGGGCGATCGCCCCACCCTTACGGCTCTGCTCGACCATGTCGGCGGCGACCACGGCGCCGATCCCGAAGAAGGCACCGTGGCACAGCGCGGCCACGATCCGCCCGGCCAGCAGGATGCCGTACCCGGGGGCCACGGCGGAGATCAAGTTGCCCAGGATGAACAGGAGCATGAGTCCGACCAGGACCTTCTTGCGGTCCATCCGGATCACCGCGGCGCTCAGGGCGACGGCCCCGAAGGCGACGCTGAGGGCGTAGCCGGAGACGAGATAGCCGGCGACCGACTCCGAGACTCCGGTGTCGGCAGCCACTTCCGGGAGCAGGCCGACGATCCCGAACTCCGTGAGGCCGATGCCGAACCCCCCGAGGGCCAGGGCGAAAAGGCCGATAGGCATGAGGAGACCTTCCAGGCTGAGGAAAGAATGTCTGACGTCTGAAACTATTCCGCACGCGGGCTACCGCTGCAAGTAGCCTAATCACGCTTGGTTACACGGGCGTTACCGATCGGCGGCGAACCGGAACCCCGCGAACAGGGCCGGCTCGGCCCGGGCGGGGTCGCGCTGACGCAGGGCCAGGTGCACCAGGGCGTGGTCGAGCATGTAGAGGCGGTTGCCCTCGGCCCGGCCGCCCGGTGAGAGCCGGTCGATCACCCAGGAGGTCGCGCTCTGCCCGTCGTACCGCCGGTCCGGGGTGCTCAGCAGGTCCAGCCGGTTCAGGGCCCCGAGGGTGGAGACGGCGTAGCTGAACGGGTAGGGCCGGTTGGCCCGGTGTTCCGCCGATCGCTCCAGGCCGATGGAGGCGCCCGCCAGGCGGACGAGCATCGCCTCGGGCAGGAGGTCGGTGCGCCCGGTCAGGCGGGCCGTCTCGATCAGGTACGGGTAGGAGATGCCGTGCAGGAAGTAGTCGGCGCCCGGGTCGCCCTCCCGCCACTGCCCGACCAGGGCGGTCACCTCGTCCTCCCATTCCGGTCGGCGCTCGGCGAGACGGCCCAGGTTGTGCAGTGCGATCAGGAGGTACAGGCCCATGTGTGTGCGCTCGGCGGGAGCCAGCCGCCGGTACAGCTCGTCGGCCTGGGCCAGGCGGTCGCGGCCCTCGTCGAGGATCTGCGGCCGGCCCACCGCGGCCACCGCGTTGAGCATGGTCAGGAGCGGGTAGATCTGCCCGAAGGCGGGGGTCATCGGGCTGGGGAAGGCCGGCGGGAGGTTGATCTCGCCGGCCCGGTCGAGGTAGTCCAGCGTGGCGCGCAGATGGTCGGGGCCACCGTCCGGGTCCTGCCCGTTCACCAGGTCTGGGCGGCCGAGCGCAGCGGTCACCGACATCAGCATCGATCCGCCGCGACCCCGGAAGAACGGTGCCGGGATCTGCTCGAGCAGGCCCAGCGCCTCGCGCACCCGGTCACGCTGATCCTGCACCAGGCGGTGCGCGACCCCCAGGTGCCCGACGGCCAGGAAGGCCGAGGTGCTGGCCGACAGCCGCTCGTACTGCCCGTGACGGCCGCGGTTCTCGTCCTGGATCTGATCGGGGCGGATCTGGTCCAGGGTGGCCAGGATCAGCCCCGGGAGGTCCGGACCGCCCTGGGTGAGCGCCCTGGAGTCCAGCCCGCACTTGACCCAGGACTCCGCCAGCAGACAGAGCGCTGTCAGCCGGTAGTAGGCGTTCGGTTCCGCCCCGGCGGCGGCCAGGAGGCCGGGCAGCCGCCGCCCGGCCTCCTGTCCGGCGGGCCCTCCGGGTGCGGTGGCCTCCAGCACCAGATCGGCCAGGCCGGCGCAGAAGACGGTGTACGGGTTGCCGCCGCCGACCCGCCTCACCAGGGCGGCGAAGGTCTCACGGACGAACTGCCCGGTCTGCGGGTCCGGTCCGGTCGGGTCCTGGCCGAGTCCCAGGGCCCGCACCATGCGGCTCCACGGAGTGGCGATCAGGCGCCGCTCGGCCGTCAGGGGACCGATCGCGGTCGGTGTCCCCGGCCGCGGGCCGGCGGCCGCGGAAGTTTGCCGAACCATGTGACTCTCCTGTCCTGGAGGATGTTTCGGCTCAGGCTGCGGCGGGGTCGGCGAGGTGGCCGGTCTCACCCGGCAGGGCCGCGGGACACACCCCCAGGAACTGCGTACGGGTTCCTTCCAGCAGTTCCAGGGCCCAGTTGAGCCACTGGACGCCCTCGCCGTAGATGGCGACGGGCCGACGCTGGCTCTGCGGGGAGTCCGAGAGCGAGCCGTCCGGCTCGGACGAGAAGTGGAAGGGCGGCATGGCGGTGAAGTGCGTACCCATCATGAAGACGAAACGCACCAGCCAGTGCGGGTCCTCACGCAGGTACGAAGAACCCGGGCGATCCAGGCCGTGGGCCGAGGTCATGACGGCGGCGAAGTGGTCCTCCATCCCCTCCGGCGCGTGCGGATGCACCGGCGCCCCGGTGACCGCCACGTCCCGGACCCGGTAGGAACGCCGGTAGGGGTTGTCGTCGTGGAACGCGACGTCGATCGAGGGGGTCCGGCCCGGCCCGGCGTCCACGACGAGATCGAAGTGCTCGTGGTGCATCTCGTCGTAGTGCCCGATCGAGTTGTGCCACGGCTTGTTGTCGTACATCGGGTCGTCCCGGGTGACCGCCCCGTCGGAGTCGAAACCGATGGCGCGCGGATCAAGGAACATCAGCCCGATCGACCCGGCGGTGATGTCGTGCAGGGCGGCGGCGATCCGGGCCGGTGATGCCTGGTCGGCGATCAGCCGGGCGGCCCGGCGCAATGGTTCGACCTGCGCCATCTTGATGTTCTCGGTGTTGGTGTCACCCATCACCAGGGCGTGCCAGCGGGGCTCCAGCACTCTGCGGAACACGGCGTTCTGGCGGAAGCGGCGCAGCAGCGGCCCGTGATTCAGGTAGCGGCGGCCATTGATGACGATGTGCTCGGTGTCGAGCAGATCCGGCGAGAAGGTGAGGGGAGCGGTCCGGCGGCACAGGTTCAGCCGGTCCTCGATCTTGCGGAAGTACGAGGTCTCCAGGGTGGAACCCGGCGCCGGCACCCGCCCGACCGTGTGCGTCTCCCGGTGCAGGGTCGAGAAGATCACCTCGTAGAGGCGGGCCACGACCGCCGGCGGCGGTGTCTCCCGGGCCACGTACCGGCTCACCTCCACCCCGGGCACGTAGCTCATCTCGTAGACCATCTCGGTGAAGGTGTCCGGGCGGCCCTCCCGCAGGTGCTCCGGCACCGGCACCACCCGCTCCTGGGCGTGGGTCACGCGGGGGAACCGCGAGCGCACCGGTTCGGGCAGCGCCTGCAGGAACTCGGCCTGCTTGCGGGCCTTGGCGAACGGGGGCAGCATCACCCCGGTGCCGTCGTCCTCCCAGCGGGCCGTGATCAGCGCCGGGCTGAGGATCTTCCGGACCACGGTGTCCTTCTCGCCGGGCCGTTCCAGGAAGATGGTCAGGGACTCGCTCCCCCCGTCCCCGAACCCCAGCACACTCTCGCCCGGTGCCAGGAACGTGTTCACCGAACTGATCAGCACCCGGCGCTGGCGGGCCTCGCGCAGCACGCTGCGGCTCTCGGCGGTCACCGACCGCAGGACCCGGTTCTCGAAGTCGTCCAGGTCCGGGCAGGTCCCCCGCCGGGCGATGTCGTGCGGGTCGGTGACCGCGAGCGTCTGCCCGCGGAAGGGCCGGGCGTCCACGTCCTCGGGGGTGATCGGGTGTCCCAGCGAGATCACCAGGCAGTCGCCGTTGAGACGCACAGGCAGCGGGCCGCTGTTCCCGCCCTCCGGCCGCAGGATGCCGCGGGTCACCGCCCGGAGGTCACGGCCTGAGCGCACCGGGGTACCGCTCGGCGCGAGCAGCGGGGTCTGGGCGTCGCCCAGACCGGCGACGAACGCCTCGACGTCCGCGCCCGCGGTCACGGCCAGAGCGGAGGCGCTGTCCGCCGACCCGGCCAGGACCAGGGCGGCCAGCCATCCCTCCCGGCCGAGCGCGGCCAGGTAGTGGTCGGTCTGGGCCAGCAAGGCCGGGCGATGCCGCCCCAGCGTCCTGAACAGGGCCAGGGGCAGCAGCAGGCGCCGCGCGGCCCCGGCCCTCGCCCCGCCCGCGTGCAGCACGTCGTCGTTCAGGCCGGCGGCGGCGAGCACGGCGTGGACCTGCTCACGGGCGGGGGGTTCCTGCCGGAGCACGGAGCCGAGGAGGTGACCGTCGCCGGCGCGGTGCCCCGGCGCGTCCAGGAGATGGACGACCACCTCGGGATGAAGCACACGCGAGGTCGTCCGCAACTCGGTCTCACCGTCGGGCAGGCTCACCTGCAATTCCGAGTACGGGCGGCCGACGCCGTGGATCTGGCCGAAGACGTCCCGCTTCAGCCGGGCCTGCAGAACGATCTCGCCCCGGCGCAGATCGACCACGTCCCGGTAGGCCAGCGTGTGCTGGAGGACGGCCAGCAGCCGGTGATCCACCGTGCCGGGCAGCGGGGCGTGCGCATCGGTGAGCAGCTCGTCCGCGACGACCTGGTTCACCGTGTGGCGCACCCAGCCATCGAGGAACGCAGATCGTGCGGTGGCCCGGAAGAGCCGCCGGACCGGATCCAGCGGCCCGGGCCCGGCGCGGTGCCTCAGCTCCCGCCGCAGGATCGCCGAGAGTTCCAGCCCCTCGAGCAGTTCCGCTGTCTCCTCGGCGGCCCCGGTGTAGGCCGTCGACGGGAACGGTACGTGGTTGTCGGCCAGCAGGTGCAGCGAACGCGCGCCGGGGCCGAACTCCACGACCAGGTCCGGGCCGATCTGCTGGAGCATCTCCACGGTCGAGCGGGAGTCCATCACCTGGTCGACCATGGCCCCCAGCGCCTCCCTGACCTCGTCCGCGGTCCGGATCAGGCCGGTGCCGTGGTTGGGGACGAGCGGCACCGAGGGGGCCGAGAGCGTGATGCCCTCTTCATTCAGGAATCGCTCGAACGCCGCTCGCGCCGGGCGCATTCGCGCTGAGTGGGCCAGGAACCGGGTGGGCGGCTTCAGATCGGTGACCTGTAGCTCCGGGAAACGTCCGGTGAACCGGTCGAAGGCGTCGCGGGCCGGGACCGGCACGTAGACGTTGACCTGCCGCCACGAGTAGGCCTTGTGCAGTTCGACGTCGGGACCGAACTCGGCCCGGGCCTGCTCCAGGACGTGCTCCAGGACCTCCGGGGCGCCCCGGAGCCCGATCACGTGATGCGGTTCGGCCACCAGGCCCGACCCGGCCGGCCCGGGCCGGTAGCGGGCGAGGCGCTCGGTGAAATCGTCCTCGGGCTGGGCACCTTCGGCCGCCATCAGCAGCAGTGGCGTGAACGCGGCGGCCGTGCGGACCCCGTCGGTGACGCTCAGCGCCCCGGCCGCGACCGCCGCGGTGAGCATGCCGAAGCTCTCCCCGGTGTAGGCGACGAACTGGGCGGGCAGACCCTGGTGGCGGGCCTGGCCGATCAGCCGCGCTCGCAGCACCAGGCCGTGCACGAGCACGCCCGCCCCGATGAGGCTCTGCTGGGCCAGCCGGGTCGGTGGGAGGTCCCCGGCGCGCAGCAGGAGCCGCTCGGGTGTCGCCGGGAAGCCGAGAACTGTTGCGGCGGAACGGTAGATGTCGTTCGTGACGGCGTCGTTCGCGTCCAGGTGGTCGCGGTCGAGATCGCGGTGGTGGCTTCGGCTGCCCAGCCCGGGGAAGAATCCGACGATCTGGGGGCTCTGGTCGCCAGGGCGAGCTGTCGTCTCGGTCAAGGTCACGACGTTCCCTCTCGAGGTCGATGCACGGACCCGGTCGTCGCTGACCGCTCGCTCCCCATGCTGCGGGCGTTCCGGGCATCGGAAGGTCGCTGGGGGCGGATCCTTCGAACGACGGAAAGGTCGCCGTGTCACCCCGGAAGAGGTACGCCGGGTCCGCCCGGGGGAACATACGTCCCTACTCCCTGCGGTCCGCCGGGTTCTCCTCCTGGACAGGAGACGCTGGTGGGAGGCCGCGGATCCGGGGTGTCGCCGAGGAGCCGGAGCGGACGATCGAGGGCATGACCAACGAACGGACATACCGGTACGTTCTGTGACATTCTTCATGGGCTCCCGGGCGGACTGCTCTTGACGATGCCGGGGCGGGCGTGGTGAGTACCTGCCGAACGGTGACCGTAGCGCTTGGCCGGGGCGGCTGCCGGTTCGGCAACGCCGCATGTCGTCGGCCATCTCGGTGCCGGGACCTAGGGGTCCGGGCCGGGTGGGGGCCGACGGGTGCGCGGCGGTCGGTGATCACACCGTGCTGTTGCCCGGTGGCGAGGAGCGAGCACAGGGTCCGGGCGATATGTATTCTGTGGCTCCTTGGTGCCAATGGGGGTGCCGGTGCTGAATCCCTGATTCCGGATCGGAGCAGTCCCTTGCTGGGTCTTCGGTTAGATGTCGTGGTCAGAGTCCGGTGAAGGGAGTCCGGGAGGGGGAACCGGCTGCCATTCGGATCGTCCTGGCGGATGATCATCCGCTCTTTCGTGAGGGTCTTCGGAAGATTCTTGAGGCCCAGACCGATATGCAGGTGGTCGGTGAGGCCGACGAGGTCGTTGCCGTTCCCGATCTGGTCCGGCTGACCCGCCCGGACGTCGTGCTCCTCGATGTCGGGGTGCCCGGTGCCGACGTGCCCGAGCTGGTCGGTCAGATAGCCGACATTGCTCCCGGCATTGGCGTTGTGGTGCTGTCCATGTCGGACGACCCAGACTTCGTCCGGGCCCTGGCGCGCCGCCACGTGCGGGGATTCCTGCACAAGAGCACCAGCCGCCATGAGCTCGTGGCCGTGGTGCGGGCCGCTTCCCGTCCCGGGCACGTCACGGTATCCATCTCAGCCGACGGCGCCGACCGTCTCTTCGCGCCGCCGGGGGAAGTTATTCGGGTGCAGCGACTCTCGCAACGGGAGGCCGAGGTGCTGGGCCTGGCGGCCCAGGCTCTCAGCAACGTGCAGATCGCCGGCCGGCTGGGCACGACCGAAGGGACGGTGAAACGCCATCTCCGGAACGTCTTCGGCAAGCTGGGGGCGGTCTCCCGGATCGACGCCATCAACCGGGGGATAGCTGCGGGGATCGTTCCCGCCCCGTACGCCGGTCGGCCCGGCCCCCTGGATTCACCCGTGGTGCGGTGACCGATGGCCGTGGCCGGCGGTCAGAGCGTCTCGTGCAGAAGATGGCCGAGCCGCACGAGCCCGTCGACCATGGCCTGGTCGGACTGCCCGGAGTAGCTGAACCGGGCGAAGTTCGGGCGCTCGACGAGGGGGAAGAAGGTGGCGCCGGGGACGTAGGCGACCTTGGCGTGGGGGAGCGCCTGCTCGCTCATGAAGCGGGCGCTGTCGAACTCCCCGGGGAACTCGACCCAGGTGAAAAGGCCGCCGTCGGGGCGGGTGAAGCTCACCCGCGCGGGGAAGTGCTCGTCCAGGGTGGCGAGCATCAGGTCGCGCTTGGCCCGGTAGACCTCCCGGGCGCCACGGATGTGCTGGTCCAGGTCGAACCTCTGCAGGAACCGGGCCGTGACCGCCATGTTCAGGGTGCTGCTCTGGGTGTCGGCGGCCAGCTTCAGCAGGCCGAGCTTCTCCAGGATCCCGGGGGCGGCCACCGCCCACCCCATGCGTAGTCCCGGGGCCAGTGTCTTGGAGAAGCTGCCGAGGTGGATCACCCGGTTCTCGGTGTCCAGCGACCGCAGGGTGGGCAGTTGCTCTCCGGCGTAGCGCAGTTCGCGGTAGGGCGTGTCTTCCAGGACGAGAACGTCGTACCGGGAGGCCAGTTCGAGCAGGCGCACCCGCCGCTGCAGGCTGAGCGTCGCACCCGAGGGATTCTGGAAGTCGGGGATGACGTAGATGAACCGGGCCTCGGGGGTGGAGCGCAGAACCGCTTCCAGCTCCTCGGTCTTCATCCCGGCCTCGTCGACGTCGACCGTCGCGTAGCGGGGCCGGCACGGGTTGAAGGCGATGAGTGCCCCGAGGAAGGTGGGGTTCTCGGTGACGATCACATCGCCGGTGTTGATCAGCAGCCTGGCGACCAGATCCAGCCCCTGCTGGGCCCCCTGGAGCACCAGGACGTCATCGGGGCCGCAGGCCGAGCCGTCGGCCGTCATCCGCTCGGCGATGAGGGAACGCAGGCCGGGCAGGCCGATCGAGGTGGTGTACTGCAGTGCCGACCGGTTGCCCTCCTGGAGCACCTCGTCGAACACGGACCGCAGCTCGTCGAGGGGGAACAGGGCCGGGTCGGGGTAGCCGCCGCCGAACGAGGTGATGCCCGGGTCGTCCCCGAACTTCAGCAGCTCGCGGATGGCCGAGGGGTGGACCCGCTCCATGCGGTCGGCGAATCTGTAGGACACCGGCTGCTCCTGGGGACGTGGATGCGGCGGAACCAATGACGGCCCTGGGGGATAGCCGTGTTCAGGCTAACAGGGGGCCGTTCACCGGTTCCGCCGTTACCGCGGAACTGTCATGGAACCGCCGGGCTACAGACCGTTGTGGTACTTGCCGTAGTACGTGCCGACGTCGTCGCGGTGCGCCGTGTCCGAAGAGGTGGAGCCCTCCTCGAACTTCGGCGATTCCTTGATCTGGTCCTTCGTCAGGTCGACGTACAGGTCCTTCTTCTCCACGTCCACCGAGCGGATCACGGCGGCCGGGAGCAGCACCTTCTTACCGAAGATCCACGGGCCGGTGTCGACCACGATGTAGCTGCTGTCGGTGTCGTAGGTGGCCTCGTCGACCTTGCCGATGTGGCCGTCCGTGGCCTGCACGGACAGGCCGGTCAGGTCGCGTCCGGTGCCGACCCCGGCCTCGGCGCGGTAGTTCCACGGGTCCCAGTTGCTGGACGTGCTCACGATGTATGCCTCCAAGCGGCAGGTGGGTGGCGCGGTTTCGGGTCATCCGTTCGAAACCCGGGCGAAACCTCCTTGCGACAATCAGTCCACCGCCTCCTGGCGGATCCGCAAGATCAGATGTCCCCTGATGCGTCGGAGTCCGGACGGCTGAGGCCGGCCAGGAAGATGTCGACCCCGGCCAGGAACTGCTGCCGGTCATCGTGTTCGCGCAGGTGTGAGGCCGATCCGGACGCCTCGCCGTCGAACTGGGCCCACCGGGTGGCCAGGGTGTCCAGGAATGCCTGGCGGGCGGCGTCGTCGGTGGCGTGCCGGGCGCCCGCCGCGTGCTGGGCGGCGGCCCCGAGCACGTAGTTGACCAGGGCGGCGCCGGCATCGGAGCGGGCCGGCCCGTCCACACCCAGGCGCTGCAGGTGGGCTCCGACGCCCGACCAGATCCGCAGGACGGCGGGCTGGAACGGGTCGCGGGACAGCTGCGTGCCCACCCACGGGTGCGCGTCGATCGCCTCGAAGATCCTCAGGGCCAGGGCCCGCAGGGCCTTCCGGGGCTCGTCGCCGGGGCCGGTGCCGGTCACGACGTGGTCGATGATGCCGGCGGCGGCGGCGGCCAGGAGCTCGTCCTTGCCGGTCACGTGGTGGTAGATCGCACCCCGCCCGGTCGCCAGGTGGGTGGTGACAGCCCGCACGGTCAGGCCGCTCTCGCCCGCGGTGTCGAGGATCTCGATGCTGGCCTCGACGATCCGGTCCCGTGAGAGGGCGTCGCTGCGGCGCGGGCTGCGCTGGTCCGGGCTGGTCACGGGAACCAGCTTGACAGAGATGGACCGCTGGTCCAACACTCACTCCATTGGACCGGTGGTCCAATGTGACGAAGAGGGATCACCATGGACATCACTGCTGCCGCTCGTCCCGTTGTCGTCGTGGGTGCCGGACTCGGCGGGCTCACCCTGGCCCGCGTCCTGCATCGCCACGGCGTCCCGGTCACCGTGTACGACGCCGATGCCTGCGCGCAGGCCCGGACCCAGGGCGGGCAGCTGGATCTGCACGAGCACAACGGTCAGCTCGCGCTCGAGATCGCCGGGCTGACGCCGGAGTACCGGGCGATCATTCACCGGGGCGGTGGCGCCCAGCGCGTCGTGGACCCGCACGGCACGGTCCTGGCCGAACTGCCCGACGACGGTTCCCTGACCCGCCCCGAGGCGCTGCGCGGCGACATCCGCCGGATCCTGCTGGACTCCCTGCCGGCCGGGACCGTGCGGTGGGGCAAGAAGCTCCGCCAGGCGACCCCGGCCGGCCCGGGCCGGTACGAGCTGACCTTCGCGGACGGAAGCACCGTCACCACGAACGTTCTCGTGGGTGCCGACGGCACCTGGTCGAAGGTCCGGGCGCTGCTCTCGCCGCAGGAGCCGACCTACGCCGGCCTGAGCTACGTCGACACCTTCCTGCACGACGTGGACGAACGCCACGCGGCCACCGCCGAGGCGGTCGGCGCCGGCGCCCTGTACGTGCTGACCCCCGGCACCGGGTTCCTGGCCCACCGCGAGGCGGGCAACCGCATCCACACCTATGTGGTCCTGGAACGCCCACCGGCGTGGTTCGAGGCCATCGACTTCACCGACGCCCGCGCCGCGAAGGCCGCGATCGCGGCCGAGTTCGACGGCTGGGCGCCGGAACTGGTCTCCCTCATCGCCGACGCCGACGTGGCTCCGGTCCTGCGCAGCATCCACCGGCTGCCCGACCGCCACCGGTGGTCACGCCGCCCGGGGGTGACCCTCCTGGGTGACGCCGCGCACGTCACCGTGCCTGGGGGCGAGGGAGCCAACCTCGCGATGCTCGACGGGGCCGAGCTCGGGAAGGCGATCGCGGCGCACCCGGGCGACCTCGAGACCGCCCTCGCCGCCTACGAGGAGGTCATGTTCCCCCGCGCCGAACAGGAGGCCGTCGCCGCGCACGAGACCCTCGACCTGATCTTCGGGGCCGATACCCCTCACGGTCTGGTCGGCCTCTTCACCGGGGACGGCCCGGCCCAACCCTGATCCACCCGGGTGCTTGTTACCTGTGGGTCTCCGGTGCGGGATGATGTCACAATCACCCGATAAATGTCGCAGGCCTCCCCTGCGGCCCGACCTGGCGCGACCGCCCCGGAGGCTTCCCTTCTCATGCCTGGAACTGACGCACGCTCCGGTACGGCGCTCTGGCCGGCCCAGCATGCCGGTCTGACGGTGCTGCCGATCTCGGCCGCCGATCACGAGCGCTTCGCCGTGAAGAACTCGGCGAGCATCACCCAGACCCCGGCCTGGGGCGGGGTGAAGAAGGCCTGGCGCAACGAGAGCCTCGGCTGGATCGAGAACGGCGAGGTGATCGGCACCGCCCTGGTGCTCTACCGGCCGGTGCCCGGGACCGGCCGCAGTCTCGCCTACATCCCCGAGGGGCCCACCCTGCCCTGGGACCGCGTCCTCAAAGCACCGTCGTGGTGGCTCAGCCCGTTCCTGGACCACCTGCGTGGCCAGCACGCGTTCGCCGTGCGGATGGGCCCGACCCAGCCCACCCGGTACTGGAGCACCGCCACGGCCAAGCGCGGCCTGTCGGCCGAGGGCGTCACCCGCTTCTCGGAGCTCGCACCGGACGAGACCTACCCCGACGGCGCCGCGCTCCAGCAGGCCCTCAAGGCCCTGGGCTGGGTGTCGCTGGAGGACGAGTCCGGGCAGTTCACCGCCGGGCAGCCGCGCCTGGGCGTGCGCGTGGACATGCGCGACCGCACCCCCGAGCAGCTCCTGAAGAACATGAACCAGCAGTGGCGCCGCAACGTGAAGAAGTCGGCCGCGGCCGGCGTCATCGTGCGCCAGGGCGACCTGGCCGACCTGCCGATCTTCCACCGCCTCTACGTCGAGACCGGCGAGCGTGACGGCTTCACCCCGCGCCCGGCCGGGTACTTCACCACGATGTGGAGGGCCCTGAACGCCGGCCCGGAGACGGTGCTGCGGCTGTGGATCAGCGAGTACGAGGGGGAGCCGCTGGCAGCGGCCCTGACCGTCGACGTGGACCGCACCTGCTGGTACACCTACGGCGCCTCCACCTCGCGCCACCGTGAGGTCCAGGCTCCCACGGCCATGCAGTGGACGTCGATGCGGGCGGCCCTGGGCCGCGGCAACTGGGTCTACGACTTCCGGGGCATCGCCGACACCCTCGACGAGAACGAGCGGCTGGCCGGCCTGCTGCGGTTCAAGCTGGGTGCCGGTGGTCACGTCGTGGAGACCGTGGGCGAGTGGGAATTCACCCTGTCACCGCTGTGGCAGAAGGCTTTCCAGACGTACCAGAAGGTCCAGGCGGCCCGGTCCTGAGATCTGGGATTTGCGCCGAACCGGATATCGTGACCAGTTCATGAACATCGACAGGTCACCCCGGGCACTGCGCATCGCGCTGTTGTCGTACCGCAGCAAACCGCACAGCGGTGGCCAGGGCATCTACGTGCGGCACCTGTCCCGGGAGCTGGTGGCGCTCGGGCACCACGTCGAGGTGTTCTCGAGCCCACCGCTGCCCGAGCTCGACCCGGGCGTGCGGCTCACCCACATCCGCAACCTCGATCTGTACCGCGAGCCCGACCCGTTCCGCACCCCGGCGCTGCGCGAGTTCACCTCCCCGGTCGACGTGCTGGAGTGGGGCCTGATGTGCACGGCGGCGTTCCCCGAGCCGCTCACCTTCTCCCTGCGCGCCTGGCACCACCTCAGCTCCCGGCTGAGCGAGTTCGACGTGGTGCACGACAACCAGTCGCTGGGGTACGGGCTGCTCGGGCTGCGCGCGCAGCTGCGCCGCCGGGGCGTCCCGCTGGTCGCGACCATCCACCACCCGATCACGGTCGACCGCGACCTGGAACTGGCTGCCGCCACCGACCGCCAGCGCCGCTACTCCCTGCGCCGCTGGTACGCGTTCTGCCGCATGCAGGGACGCGTCGCCCGGCAGCTGCCGTGGCTGACCACCGTCTCGGTGGCCTCGCGCGACGAGATCGTGCGGGCCTTCCGGGTGCGCTCCGAACGCTTGCGGGTCATCGGGGTAGGGGTCGACGAAGAAACGTTCACCCCAGAATTGAGGACGCCCGCGGTGCCCGGTCGCGTGGTCGCCGTCGCCAGTGCGGACGTTCCCCTCAAGGGGCTGGGTGACCTGATCGAGGCGGTCGCCAAGGTCGCCGTCGAGCGGCCCGTCGAGCTCGTGGTCGTCGGCGCCGCCCGCCCCGGCGGCCCGGCCGACCAGGCCATCCACCGGCTTGGTCTCACCGGCATCGTGCGGTTCGTGCAGGGCATCAGCGACGAGGCCCTGGCCGACCTCTTCCGCAGCGCCCAGGTCGCCGTGGTGCCCTCCCGCTACGAGGGCTTCTCCCTGCCCGCCGTCGAGGCGATGGCCTGCGGCGTGCCCCTGGTCGTCACCACCGCCGGGGCCCTGCCCGAGGTCGCCGGCCCCGACGGGCTCACCGCCCTGCACGTACCCGCCGGTGACAGCGAGGCCCTGGCCCACTCGATCGGCCGCCTCCTGGACGACGCCCCCCTGCGCGCCCGCCTCGGCGCGGCCGGGCGCGCCCGGGTGGTCGAGCACTTCACCTGGCAGCTCACGGCCAGCCGCACGGCCCAGTGGTACGGCGACGCCATCGACGACCTGAAAAGTGAGGGCACTTGCTGACGCTCGACTACGACCGCCTCGACGTACGGGCCGGAACGACTCTGCTCGACCTGGGATGCGGGGAGGGCCGGCACACCTTCGAGGCCTACCGGCGCGGGGCCGACGTCATCTCGCTCGACCTGAGCGCGAAAGACCTGGCCACCACCCGCACCTGGACCGGCGCCATGGACCTGGCGGGGGAGACCCCGACCGGCGCCCGGACCGCCCCGGTGGTCGGTGACCTGCGCTCGCTGCCCCTGCCCGACGAGTCGTTCGACCGGGTGATCGCCTCGGAGGTGCTCGAGCACGTCCAGGACGACGCCATCGCGATCGCCGAGATCGCCCGCGTCCTCAAACCCGGTGGCCTGGCCGCGATCACGGTGCCGCGCTGGCTGCCCGAACGGATCTGCTGGGCCCTGTCGGACGAGTACCACGCCAACGAGGGCGGGCACGTGCGCATCTACAAGGCCTCCGACCTGGCCGCGCTCTGCCACGACGCCGGGCTGGAGCACACCGGTACCGGCCACGCCCACGCCCTGCACAGCGTGTACTGGTGGCTGAAGTGCTTCTTCGGGATGGAAGACACCCCGATCGTGCGCGCCTACCACCGCCTGCTGGTCTGGGACATCATGAAGAAGCCCCGCACGACGAAACTGCTGGAGCGGGCCCTGAACCCGCTCATCGGCAAGAGCGTGGTGCTGTACCTGCGCAAGAGCGCCTAGCGCGGCGGGCCGCGCACCCTGACCCTGACCGGTCTCCGCCCGGATTCCCCTGACCGTGTGCGTTCGTCGCGGTCAGGGCGCACGGAATGCACACAGCGATCGCTCACGACCCTTCGGCTCGTCCCGGCGAACACGGTCGGCCGGCGCACCAGCCCGGAGGCGCCGCTCGTGCTGCGACCGCCACGGTCGCGTTGTGTACACCTGGTACATCCGGTACCGGATGTACCAGGTGTACACAACGCAGAGGTCTCCGGCGCGACCGGCCGCACTCGTCACGGGGACCTCTGGGTGGACCCGGACGCCATCCATCGCGACGCCGTCACGCACCAACCGCGCGCCCGGGATTCGGGCCGAACCGGATATTGTCATCAGCTTATGGACACCGCTGCCGCTCGACCCCAGCCGCACGTCACCCCGTGCCTCCGGCCCAAGCGGCGGTCAGGTTGACGTTCCCCACCGCGGCCGAGGTGCACGCGACCGCGCTGAGTATCGCCGCAGCTCAGGAGACCTCCGGTGCGGTGCCGTGGTTCCTGGGCGGTGAGACCGACCCGTGGGACCACGTCGAATGCCTGATGGCCCTCGACGTCGCCGGCCTGCACGAGGCGGCCCGCTCCGGGTACGACTGGCTGCGGCGCACGCAACTCCCGGACGGCAGCTGGCCCGGCCGGGTCCGCGGGGAGATCGTGGTCGAGGCCACGGCCGAGACCAACCACGCCGCCTACGTGGCCGTCGGTGTGCTGCACCACTGGCTGAGCACCGGTGACGACGAGTTCGTCGCGCGCGCCTGGCCGATGGTGCGTAATGCCCTGACCTTCGTGCTCCAGATGCAGAACCCCGACGGCACCGTGGGCTGGGCCCGCTCCCCGCAGGGATCCCCCGACCCCGCGGCCCTGCTGACCGGCTGCTCCAGCATCCATCACGCGCTGCGGTGCGGGGTCACGCTGGCCCAGACGCTGAGGGCCGGCGACCTCGCGAAAATGTGGGACGCGTCGGCGCACCGACTGCGCGAGGCGATCGTTCACCGGCCGGGAGCCTTCGTGGAGAAATCCCGGTTCTCGATGGACTGGTACTACCCGGTGCTGGGCGGCGCCCTGCGTGGTGACCAGGCCCAGGACCGGATCTCGGCCGGCTGGGACACGTTCGTGGTGCCGGGCCAGGGCATCCGCTGCGTGGCCGATCGCCCCTGGGTGACGGGAGCCGAAACCTGCGAACTGGCCCTGGCCCTGGCGGTGATGGGCGATACCCGGCGGGCGGCCGAGCAGGTGGCGGCCATGCAGCACCTGAGAGAGGCGGACGGCTCCTACTGGACCGGCCTCGTCCTCACCGACGGCAAGAACTGGCCGGTCGAGCACAGCACCTGGACCGGAGCGGCCATGGTGCTGGCGGTCGACCTGATCAACGGCGGCAAAGCCACGACCCAGGTGTTCGGCACGATGGACCTGGACCTCCGGGAGCCGAACCCAGACGACCTGGACGATCTCGACAACCTCGATGATCTGGACGATCTGGTGTCCTGAGCCGGGCTTCTGGGCGCTGAGTGCCAGTGCCGAATCAGGTCGGGCGCCGAACAGCCCGGCCGGCACCTGACCGGTAGGCCAGATGCCGGCCGCTGGAGAAAATTCGTCAGCCTTTCTGGGACAGACGGTCCACGGTCGCGGCCAGGGTCGCGGCGACGGCTCCGGCCGGTCGCTCGAAGGATGAGCCGGTCGTGCCCGGGGCTGTGCGGACCGTGATGGCCTGGGGGCAGGCGAACTCGAGCAGGCCCTCGTCCCCGTGCTTGCGGCCGAAACCACTGTGCCCACGGCCGCCGAAGGGCAGCCCGGCCACCCGGGAGGTGGCGATGGCGTCGTTGACGCTGGTCATGCCGACGCGCAGTCTCGAGGCGATGGCCGGTCCCCGCTCGCGGCTGAACACCGAGCTGCCCAGCCCGTACGGGGCCGAGTTCACCAGTGCGACGGCTTCTTCCGTGTCCTTGACCCGGACCAGGGCCAGGACGGGACCAAAGGTCTCCTGGGTGGCGACCAGGGCGTCCTTGGGTACGTCGACCAGGATCGTCGGTTGCAGGTAGCGGTTGTCGCCGGGGACGGGACCACTGACCGTGGCCCTCGCTCCGAGAGCCAGGGCGTCCTCAATGTGCTGACGGATCAACGGAGCTGGGTGGGCAGCGGGATCGGGCCGATCTGGTCGGTCTCGGAACTGCCGGTGTGGACGCGCCGGGCGGCGGCGGTGATCTTCCGGGCCAGTTCCCCACCCCCGCGGGCGATCTCCAGCCGCCAGGCGCGCAGGCGCCGTGCGCGTCCGGCGACACCGAGCTCCCACCAGGGACCGGTGGCGTTGCGGGCGACGCCTTCGTCCACCTGTTCCGCGGTGGCGACCGGGTACCGGGCGAAGACCGTACCGCCGGCCTGCTCCAGGGTGACGATCTCGGACCGGGCCTGGCCCAGGTCGCCGTCGCGGCTGGTGGTTGTTTCCGTCACCTGGACGACCACCTGCGGGCGGGCCTGGGGGACGGCGACGACGCGCTCCTGGCCGGGCTCCTGGCGAAGGTCAGCGCGCAGGTGGCCGGCTGGGTTCCGCCGGAGGAGCAATAGGCTTGTTACGGAAGCTGTTCCGCTCGCTCCGGGAGATCTTCCAGGGCGGTCGCCGCAGGCGGGCGAGCGCCGGGTAGGCCATCGAGGAGTGCCGTCTCGGCCACCTCCTGAACAGTACGGACGAAGGCGGCCACCTCGGGTGAGCGTGACCCGGCCCGCCAGGCGACGGTCAGGGTCACGGGTTCCAGGTCTTCGACCGGCCGATAGGCGATGTGCGGACGGGGGAATCGGGCGGCGATCCATTCCGGCACGAACCACACGATGCGGCCGACCTCGACCAGGCTGAAGATCTGGGCCAGGTCACGGGTCTGCCGGTAGCCGGGCGGCATCTCGAGGCCGCCGAGCTCGGCGGCGGTGCCGTCGGGCAGGGTGCGCCCGGCCAGGTCGGACAGGCGCAGGCTGGTGCGGGCCGCGAGCGGGTCGGCGGCGGACAGGCCGATCAGGCGGGCCCCGGTGAGCAGGTCCTCGCGTTCGAGGCCGGTCTCGTCGTACGGCGTGGGCAGGAGCGCCACGTCGGCCTGATGGCTGTTCAGGGCCGTGACCTGCTCGCCGCGGCCCCCGAGCAGGAGTTCCAGGGGGACGGTGTGGAAGGCGTCGACGATCCTCGGCAGTAGCCCGCCGTCGTAGTCGGCCTTGAGGGCCAGTCGCAGGGGCCGCGCGAGCCTCCCGGCGTCGTGGACGCGGCGGGCGAGCGCCTCGACCTCCCCGATCAGCCGCCGGCCTTCGGTCAGGAGCATCTCGCCGGCGGGAGTGAGGGTGACCTGGCGGGTGGTCCGCACCAGCAACTGGGATCCGAGCTGACGCTCGAGATCCCGGATGGCCCGGGAGAGAGGAGGTTGCGCGATCCCCAGCCGGACGGCGGCCCGGCTGAAGTTCTTCTCCTCGGCGACGGCCACGAAGTACTTCAGCTGCCGGGTCTCCAGGTCGTTCATACCTGCACGGTATATGCCTAGAGGTAAGAGGTCTTTCCCTCCGGGTCGCCCCTGGGCCTTCACTGAGAGGGCAAAGTCTTCTCCGGATGGGACGAACCATGATTGTTGTGACTGCACCGACCGGGAACATCGGCGCCGGCGTGGTGCGGGGGTTGCTGGAGAACGATGAGCAGGTGCGCGTCGTCGTCCGTGACCCGGCCCGGCTCGACCCGCAGGTCGCCGGGCGGGTGGACGTCGTGGTCGGCTCCCACGCCGACGCGGACGTGGTCGACCGGGCCTTCGAGGGAGCGGACGCCGTGTTCTGGCTCGTCCCGGCCGATGACGCCGCCACGTCGATGGACGAGGCCTACTCGGGTTTCGCCCGGGCGGGCATCGAGTCCCTCACGACCCGGCCGGTCCCGCGGGTGGTCGGGATCTCGGCGCTCGGGCGCGGGACGCCCGTGGCCGGGCGGGCCGGGCACGTGACCGCCACGCTCGCGATGGACGATCTGATCGCGGCCACCGGGGTGCCCTACCGGGCCCTGACCAACCCGTCCTTCATGGACAACTGGCTGTGGGCCACCGGCTCGATCAAGTCCACCGGAACGTATTTCGGCCCCTACGTTCCGGACCTGGCGATGCCGTCGGTCGCCACCCAGGACATCGCCGCCGTCGCCGTGGACCTGCTCCGGGACTCCTCCTGGACCGGTTTCGAGGAGCGCCCGGTCCTGGGCCCGGAGAACCTGACCTTCGCCGGGATGGCCCAGATCGCCTCCGACGTCCTGGGGCGCCCGGTGGAGTATCAGCAGATCCCGGGCGAGGATTTCAAGGCCACCATGATGAAGTTCGGCAACTCCGAGGCCATCGCCCAGGGGCTGTTGGACATGGCTCTGGCCAAGAACGAGGGCCTGGACCTGAACGTCGCCCGCACCGCCGGGAACAGCACCCCGACCACGTTCGCGCAGTGGTGCGCCGACGTTCTCAAGCCGGCCGTCGACGGCTGAACCGGTGCTGGGAGCCTGCGGGCTCCCAGCACCGGTCCAGTACCGCTGTGATCAGGAACCCGCGGTATTGGTGGCCCATTGCGCGCTGGCGACCCAGGGCTTGCTCCAGTCGGAGTAGACCGACGGCTCGGCACAGTAGATCACCAGGTTGGAGTCGGCCTGGGTGGACAGGGCCGGATAATTGAGGCCCGTTCCGACACAAGCGCTTTGGGTGTTGCTGGCCCACACGTGCTGGGCATAGTTCGCCGTGTAGAGCACCAGGTTCCCGTCCCTCTGGAGGAGCAGCCGGGTGGCACCGGACCCGGTGGTGTTACTGGCCCAGATGTGCCGGGAGTAATTCCCGTCGGCGTAGTCACCCTTGGGGTACATCGCCAGGTTGCTGTCGGGTTGCAGCACCAGGTCGACGTTCCCGAAGGTCCATAGGGGACCTTCGCGCCACTTCGGTGCCCGGTCCAGCCAGACGTACGCAAGGCTCAACGGCGCCTTGATCTTCTTGGCCCCCTCGACGTGGTCGGCGATGTAGGCACCCGCCACGACGGGAAAACCTTCCGGCCCGGTCGCCGCGATGGCCGAACTGGGTGCGGCCAGGCCGAATACCCCTGCGATGGCGCTGTCCCCTCCGCGCCGTCCACTCCTGCGATCCTCGTGTGCTGCCAGTTTCCCGCGAATGGGTACAAATGGGGCGGTGAACGCTCTCAGTCGCGGCGGCGCAGGAGTTTCAGGGAGTCGGTGCCGTCCAGCTCCTCGTAGTCGCCGCTGTCCAGGGCCGTGCGGTACATCCGGTAGGGGGCCTGGCCGCCGTCGGCCGGGTCGGGGAAGACGTCGTGGATGGCCAGGGTTCCGCCGGGAGCCAGGTGGGGGGCCCAGGAGCGCAGGTCGCGCTGGGCCGAGTCGTCGGTGTGGCTGCCGTCGATGAACAGGAACGCCAGGGGGGTGTTCCAGAGCTGGGCCAGGGTCTCGCCGCGGGCGATCACGGCCACCACGAGGTCCTCGGCGCCGGCCTGGGCGATCGTGCGGCGGAAGGCGGGCAGGGTGTCGACGAGCCCGGTGGCGGGGTCGATCAGGGTGGGGTCGTGGTACTCCCAGCCGGGCTGGTGCTCCTCCGAACCGCGGTGGTGATCGACGGTGACCACCCGCGTCCCTGATTCCGCAGCGGCCGCGGCCAGGTAGAGGGCGGACTTGCCCATCCAGCTCCCGACCTCCAGCAGCGGGCCGACCGGCGGCGCGGCCAGCGCCGCGCGGTAGAGGGCCAGGCCCTCGTGGGAGGGCATGAAGCCCGGGGCGGCCTGGGCGGCGGCGATAAGAGCGGTGGAGTCCGGCACGAGGGGAAAGCATAGGCTTCGCCCCATGGCTGGGAACCTGACCCGAGATGAGGCTGCCGAGCGTAGCCGTCTGCTCACCGTGCACACATATGCCGTCGAACTCGACCTCACCACCGGCCCGGACACGTTCCGGTCGGCCACGGTCGTGCGCTTCGACGCCTCCCGGCCGGGCGCCTCCACGTTCGCCGAGCTGTTCGGCGCGAACGTGCTGGAGGCCGGGCTGAACGGCGTGGCCCTGCCCGCCGGGGAGGACGGCCGCATCACGCTGCCGGACCTGGCGGGGGAGAACACGCTGCGGGTCGTCGCCGACGTCGACTACTCCCACACCGGGCAGGGCCTGCACCGCTTCACCGACCCGGTGGACGGGCGCGTGTACCTGCACAGCCAGTTCGCCACGGCCGACGCCCAGCGCATGTTCGCCTGCTTCGACCAGCCCGACCTGAAGGCGCGGTACGAGTTCACCGTCACCGCCCCGGCCGACTGGGAGGTCGTCTCCAACTCGGCCCACACCTCGGTCGAGGAGGTGGAGGGTGGCCGCCGCTGGACCTTCGCGCCGACCGACGTGCTCTCCACCTACCTGGCCGTCATCGTCGCCGGGCCGTATCACGTGGCCACCGGCGAGTACCGCAACGACCCCCTGGGCACGGGCGAGATCGTCATCCCGCTGCGCGCCCTGTGCCGCCAGTCGCTGGCGCCGCACTTCGACGCCGACGAGATTCTCGACGTCACCCGCCGCGGCTTCGACTTCTACCAGACCGCGTTCGGCATGGCCTACCCGTTCGGCAAGTACGACCAGGCCTTCGTGCCCGAGTTCAACCTCGGCGCGATGGAGAACCCCGGCTGCGTGACCTTCACCGAGACCTATGTGTTCCGCTCGCGGGTGACCGACGCCGAGTACGAGCGGCGTGCCTCGACGATCCTGCACGAGATGGCGCACATGTGGTTCGGCGACCTGGTCACCATGCGGTGGTGGGACGACCTGTGGCTCAACGAGTCGTTCGCCACCTACGCGGCGGCCCTCTCGCAGACCGGCGCCACCCGCTGGACCGACGCCTGGGGCACCTTCGCCGACAGCGCGAAGGCCCGCGCCTACCGCCAGGACCAGCTCTCCACCACGCACCCCATCGCCGCGGACATCCCCGACATCCGCTCGATGGAGGTGAACTTCGACGCGATCACCTACCAGAAGGGCGCGTCGGTACTGAAGCAGCTGGTGGCGACCATCGGGCAGGAGACGTTCCTGGCCGCGCTGCGCCGCTACTTCGCCCGTCACGCCTGGGGCACCGCCACCCTCGGCGACCTGCTGACCGCCCTCACCGAGGAGACCGGCCGCGACATGAGCGGCTGGTCGGCGCAGTGGCTGGAGACCACGGGCCCCAACACCCTGCGAGCCGACTTCAGGCTCGACGAGTCCGGCGCCTTCTCCAGCTTCGCGATCGTGCAGAGCGCACCCGAGGGGCACCCGACGCTGCGCTCGCACCGGATCGCGATCGGCCTGTACGACGACCGGGCCGGGGAGATCGTGCGCCGCCGGCGGGTGGAGCTCGACGTGGCGGGCCCGCGCACCGAGGTTCCGGCGCTGCTGGGCCAGGCCCGCGGCGATCTGGTGCTGGTCAACGACGACGACCTGACCTACGCCAAGGTGCGGCTGGACGAGGCGTCGCTGGACACCGTGCTCGGCTCGATCGGGCGCATCAGCGACCCGCTGGCCCAGGCCGTGAGCTGGACCGTCATCTGGGACCTGGTGCGCGACGCCGAACTCTCGCCCGCCCGCTACGCCGAGGTGGTCATGGCCGGGGTGGGCGCGGTGAGCAACGCCTCGGTGCGGCGCACGCTGCTGGCGCAGGCCGTGTTCGCGGTGAAGGCCTACGTGCCCGCCGACGAGCGCCCGGCGGCGCTGAAGGAGCTGGCCGACGGTCTGCTCGGGCACGCCGTGGCGGCCGAGCCCGGTTCGCACGAGCAGCTGGCCCTGGTGCGGGCGTTCGTGACGGCCGCGTCGTCGGACGAGCAGCTGTCGGTGATCGAGGAACTGCTGTCGGACGAGGGGACGGGTCTGCTGTCCGGGGTGGTCGTGGACGCGGACCTGCGCTGGAGCCTGCTGCTGCGCCTGGCCGTGACCGGCCGAGCGGGGCCGGAGCGCATCGACGCCGAGCTGGCGGCCGACCCGACCGACAAGGGCCGTCAGCAGGCCGCGGCGTGCTGGGCGGCCATTCCCTCGGTGGAGGCGAAAACAGCTGCCTGGCAGGAGTTCGTGGCTGGTGAGCAGCCGCTGAACACGCTCCGGTGGGCGCTGGACGGGTTCTTCGCGGCCGAGCACACGCAGCTGGTCGAGGGGTGGGCCCAGGCCTACTTCGACGTGCTCACACAGGTGGCCGACGTCTGGCCGAGCGAGCGCGTGCAGACCTTCGCCCGGGGCGCCTACCCGCCGGCCCGCTCGCAGGCCGACCTGCCCGCGCTGACCGAACAGTACCTGGCGCAGGCCCAGCCTCCCGCCTGGCTGCGCCGTCTGGTGCTGGAGGGGCGCGACGAGGTGGTTCGGGCCCGATCCATCCTGGCGGAATAGGAAGGCTGGTCACCTTCGAGTTCGCGATCAGGCGTCCCGCTTCCTCGGGGAAGCGGGGGCACCGCCCGGCCGAAGGCGGGGGATTGCCTGATCACGAACCGCCGGGTTCGGGGCTCGAAGGGGCATCGGCGGACGTCCGTGGTCTCCGCACGCGGGTATCTCGCGCTCACCGGCCCGCGGGCGTGCTCCGAACCGTTGTCCACAGGTCCCGGGCGGGGAAGCCGACGCCCATGATTGGCGATAACAGGCTCTGAGCGGAGGTTCCGGCAGCCGACGATGCGGCATCGCGCCCAGGATCCCGACCACCGGCTGTCGGGACGGGCGAAACCGGGGCGACCACGGCGTCCTCAATCAGGTGTGGTCTAAGCCTGGCCGGGACGGTGCGCGCACCGTTACCTTGGCGTCGCAACGTGTCATGACGTCAGGTCAATGTCGACCGATGGGGGAACCCGTATGTCCGCACGCTCGTCGTCCCTGGCCGCCATCGCCGTGTTCGCGGCGATCGGACTGCCCCTGGGCGGGATCGCGGCCCTGCAGCACTCCGACACCGCACCCGGGCAGGCCGGTCCCGGCCGCACCGACGTGATGGCGAACCTCTTCGAGTGGAACTGGGCCTCGGTGGCCTCGGAGTGCACCGACGTGCTGGGCCCGGCCGGGTACGCCGGGGTGCAGGTCTCGCAGCCGGCCGACTCGCTCAGGCGCACCGAGCTGGGCAACGGCAGCGACACCGTGCTGCACCCGTGGTGGGAGATCTACCAGCCGGTCTCGTACGAGCTGACCAGCCGGATGGGCAGCGAGGCGCAGTTCCGGGCGATGGTGAAGACCTGCCGCAAGGCCGGGGTGAAGGTCTACGTCGACGCGGTGGTCAACCACATGACCGGGCAGGGCTCGGTGTCGTACGGCGGTACGAAGTACAGCCACTTCGCCTACGCCGGGCTGTACGACGCCTCGGACTTCCACCAGAAGGGCACCGACTGTCCCTCGTCCACCGGGGGGATCGAGGACTTCAACAACCTCCAGCAGGTGCGCAAGTGCGAACTGGTGGGCCTGGCCGACCTGCGCACGGACAAGCCGAAGGTTCGCAACGAGCTCGCGGCCTACCTGAACCGGCTGATCGGCTACGGGGTCTCGGGGTTCCGGGTGGACGCGGCCAAGCACGTCGGCCAGGACGACCTGATCGCGTTGCAGAAGAAGCTGAACCGCACGCTGGACGGCGACAAGCCCTACGTGGCGCTGGAGGTCTTCGGCGGGGGACCGGGAACCCTGTCGCCGGAGGCCTTCACCGGGGCCGGCGCGGTACTCGGGCTGGACGCGGACATCCAGCTGAAGAACGCCTTCAAGAGTTACCCGGCCGATGCCACGGGCAGCCTGGCCACGTTGCGGGACTTCGGTGCGGGGCTGCCGGCCTCGGGCAGGACCCTGACGTTCGTGCAGAACCACGACACCGAGCGCAACGGTGACTCCCTGAACTACAAGGACGGCGCGACGAACCTGCTGGCCCAGCAGTTCCTGCTCGCCTACGGGTACGGAACCCCGCAGGTCTACAGCAGTTTCGCCTGGGAGGCCACGGACGCCTCGCCGCCCTCGTCCGCCGACGGCATCATCACCGACACCGACTGCGCCTCGCCGGCGTGGGTCTGCGTGCACGCCGAGAAGGCTGTGACCGGGCTGGTCTCCTTCCACAACCACGTCGGCCGCGCGCCCGTGACCCACTGGTGGGACAACGGCGGCAACCTGATCGCCTTCAGCCGCGGGAAGGCCGGCTGGGTGGCGCTCAACAACGACAAGGTGCCCCACACCGAGACGTTCGGCACCGGCCTGGCGGCGGGCACCTACTGCGACGTCACCCGTGGGTCGGTCACCCAGGGTCGCTGTTCGGGCCCGACGGTAACAGTGGACGCACGGGGTCAGGCGCGTGTCACGGTTGCGGCGAAGGGGGCGGTCGCCTTCACGAAGGCAGATCGGGTGTAGCCGACGGCGGCGCGTCGAGAGCCGCCAGTTGCCGGTCGAGGTGGGCGCCGTAGGCCTTGATGCCCACCTCGACGTCGGAGGGGTTGCGGAAGATGTCGTACAGGCCGTAGCTCTCGAGAACGGTGTAGCCGACGAACTTGTAGCTGGTGCTGAGGCCGAGCAGCAGGTCGTCCACGCTCTTGCCCCCGAACAGCACGCTGCCGGGATTGCTGAACGTGTCCCTCGGAGCGTTCCAGGTGGAGGAGATCAGGAATCCCCGGCCGTGCAGGTGGCCTCCCGTTCCGTACTGACGGGACGGGTCGGAGCGGGTGCGCCCGTCGGTCTCGAGAAACCTGGTGCTGTGGAGACCGGCGTTGAAGACCTCGTCGACGTAGCGCTTGTAGATCCACGGGGCGCCGAACCAGTTGACGGGGGTCTGGAGGATCACCAGCCGGGCGTCCAGGTGCCGCTGCACCTCGATCTGGGGATCGTAGGAGTCCTCGATCCGGGTCTGGGTGATCTCGTGCCCGAGGTCGAGGAGGTGCGTTCGCGCGGCCTCGACCATGGTTCGGGTGAGGGCGCCCTCCGACCAGTTCGGGTAGGTCAGGTGGGCGTTGACGATGTGTACGTGCACGGTGTGGGTGCTCCCGGAGTTCTACGGGCGGAATGCTGTCGCCGTTCACTCTTCGCGATCACCGCAGACCGAGGCAGTCCCCGGCTACAGGGTTAATGCTGGTGACCCCCTCGATCGCCGGGGCGCCCGTAGATTGGCCGGTATGGACGGTCCGAACGAGATCCGCGAGTTCCTGATCTCGCGCCGTAACCGGCTCACGCCGCAGCAGGCCGGGCTGCCGGACTTCGGTGGGCGCCGGCGCGTGGCCGGCCTGCGCCGGGAGGAGGTCGCGCTGCTGGCCGGGATGAGCGTGGAGTACTACGTGCGCCTGGAGCGGGGCAACGCGAGCGGGGTGTCCGAGTCGATCCTGGAGGGGATCGTCCGGGCGCTGCAGCTGGACGAGGCCGAGCGCGACCACCTCCACGACCTGGTCCGGTTCGCGAATCGCGGCGCCCACCCCCGGAGCCGACGTGAGTCCGGGCACCCCGGGCCGGTCCGGCCGGTCGTGCAGCACATTCTTGACCGGATGCGCGATGTCCCGGCGCTCGTGCAGAACGGCCGGCTCGACGTGGTGGCCACCAACGATCTCGCCGCCGCGGTGTACGCACCCCTGTTCGAGCAGCCGCAGCGACCGGTGAACTTCGGCCGGTTCGTCTTCCTCGATCCCCGGGCGCAGGCGTTTTACCGCAACTGGGACGAGGCGGCGACACAGACGGTCTCCCTGTTGCGCGCCGAAGCCGGAAGGGTCCCGCACGACCGGCGCCTGTCTGGCCTCGTCGGGGAGCTCTCCACCCGTAGCGAGAAGTTCCGGCAGCTGTGGGCCGCGCACAACGTCCGTGAGCACCGGGCCAGCGTGAACCGCTTTCACCACCCGGTCGTCGGCGACCTCGAACTTGTCTGTGAGGGAATGGAACTCACCAACGATCGCGGCCTCATCCTGATCGCCTACGCGGCCGTCGACCAGCCCTCGCAGGATGCTCTGCACCTGCTCGGGAGCTGGTCGGCCGTGGCCTCGCGCGAGGCGCCCTAGCTGCTGGTGGACCGGGTGCCGGTGCTCGACGGCCTGGCCCACCGCCCGCCGGGCCGCGTCCGGGTCGATGCTGAGACCTCGGTGGAGAAGCTGACCGCCTTCCGGAGAGGGAGCGAGCAGCTGGGTGGAACAAGTCGCTTTATCTGGCGTTTGGAAACATTTAGCCCGTCTTTCAGTATTCTTCGCTGGTGAACTTTCGTCGCAGCACCATCCGGAAGCGCTACATCACCGGGGCCGCGGCCCTGGTGGCCTCCGTGACCGTGGTTGCCCCGGTGGCTCCACAGATTGCCTCGGCCGTGCCGATGGCGTCGAAGGCCACGAAGGCCAAGCTGCTGGTGTCGGCCACCCAGAAGGTGGCCGGAGGCGCTCCTGAGATCGATTGGCCGGGCGCGGGGCGAGCTCGCCTCGAGGTGGCCGGCCTGGGCACGATCGGTCAGAAGTACAGCAGCGCTACTCAGGTGCCGATCGCCAGTGTCACGAAAGTGATGACGGCATACACCATTCTGAAAGATCACCCGTTGGCCGCAGGGGCCAAGGGGCCAACGATCAAGATCACCAAGAAGGATGTGACCACCTACAACCAGCTCAAGGCCGACGGTGCGTCGGTGCTCAAGGTCAAGGCCGGTGTCAACCTCACCCAGCTGCAGTTGCTGCAGGGCCTGCTCCTGGAATCGGGTTCCAACCTGGCCGTCACCCTGGCCCGCTGGGACGCCGGTACCGAGGCCAAGTTCGTCGCCCGGATGAACAAGAACGCCAAGGCCCTGGGGATGACCAACACCACCTTCGTGGATGTGCACGGGGTGAACAAGAAGTCGTCCAGCAGTACCGAGGACCTGCTCGACCTGGCCCCCGCGGCCATGAGGAGCGCGGCGTTCCGCAAGATCGTGAGCACCCGGGCGGTGAAGATCCCGCTGCACTCGCTGACCAACACCAACAAGCTGCTCGGTGCGGACAACGTGATCGGGATCAAGACCGGCACCACCTCACCGGCCGGTGCCTGTCTGCTCTTCGCGGCCACCGACACCGTCGGCGGTAAGAAGTACACGATCTACGGTGTGCTTCTGGGGGTGAAGGGCTCGTCCGCCGACAAGGCCAAGCGCTTCCCCTACGCCAAGGCGATGGTGAAGACGGCCCAGGCCGAACTGCGCGCGGTGACCCTGCTCAAGAAGGGCACCGCGCTGGTCTCGGTCACCGGGGCCGACGGCACGGTGCGCAAGTACGGCGTGAAGAAGTCCCTGGCCGCTCCGGCCTGGGACGGCCTGTCGTACAAGCTCAGCCTGCCCGCCGGTCTGGCCGCGGGCGAGACCCCGAAGAAGATCACCGTGAAGCAGGGGGCGCACACCTACTCGGTGGCGCTCGCCCGCGTCGGCTAGCCGGCTGACGCACTGAGGACGAGGTCCTCGGCCGAGGACGCGAATCTCCAGACAACATGTCCTCGGCCGAGGAAGCTCGTTCCGAATGCAACCCGGCGCCAGGCGGATTCCGTTCTAATGGGCATGACCAACACCATTGCCCGCCGCAACGTCCTCGTTCCCGCGGGGATCGCCGCCGCTGTAGCCGCCGGCGCACTCGCCTTCACCCTGATGGGCTCCAGCTCGCCGGTGGTGGCCTCGCCCTCTCGCTCCACCACCACCATCTCCGCCGCCCTCACCTCGTACGAGGGCAAGGCCGTCGACGGCTTCAGCATCGACAAGGTCCCGGTCGGCTGGGACACGCTGGCCGCCGACCAGGGCAAGCTCGTCCTGGCCGACAAGAAGGCCAGCAACCAGGACCCGAACGAGTTCCCCGGCAAGATCCTGGTGACCGTCGCGAACGAGGCGGAACTGTCGACGAAGTCGAAGACGGCGAAGTCGGTGAAGGTCGGGGACGTGACCGGGAGCCTGGACACCTTCAGCGACGGTGATCCCCGTCTGTGGGTTCCGTCCGGCAAGTACACCCTGATCTTCCAGCTCCCGGACAACCTCGACTGGGACACGGCGACGATCGTCGAGTTCGCGGCCGGTGTGCACCTGACCGGCACCCCGGAGATCGCCGCCGGCTGATCGGCCTTCTCCCCGGTGGGCCGCCGGTGGGCCGGTGTGACGTGGACCGTCACACCGGCCCTCCGGGCTCCGGCCCGGGGGCCGAAATATCGGGCGCTTGGGTGACAGACCGGCGTGACCGGACCGCAGGATCGGGTCAGCCGAGGGAAACTCGTTGCCGGTGAATGCAACCGGCGATCCGACGAGTTCCGTCAAAGACGTATGAGTAATTTGGAGCCGCGATGAAGACGGGCTATGACGACGAATTCCGGGCGTTCGTCCGGGAACGGCGCGCCAGTCTCCTGGGCACGGCGACCCTCCTGACGGCCGGCGACCACCACCTGGCCGAGGACCTGACCCAGACCGCGTTGACCGCGTTGTACGTGAAATGGCCGGCCTTCCGCCTGGCCCAGCACAAGAACTCCTACGCCCGGCGCTGTCTCGTGAACGCCTTCATCGACGAGAAGCGGCGTCCCTGGCAGCGCCGGGAGCGGGTCACCGACGAGATCCCCGAGAACCTGGTCCTCAGCACCCTGATGCCGATCGACCAGAGCGAGTCGAACGAGCGGACCGAGGCTCTCTACGCGGGTCTTCGGGATCTTCCGGTGCGGATGCGGGCCGTTCTGGTGCTGCGCTACTTCCAGGAACTGAGCGTGGAAGAGACCGCGGAAGCGATGAACTGCTCGACCGGAACAGTGAAAAGTCAATCAAAACGGGCAATCGACAAGCTACGCGAACGGATGTCTCCTCAATTCGCCGTACATGGACCCCACGGAGCTCACGATGCATGATCTGCGCGATCTGATGAAAGAAGCGGTTGCGGGTGTCGCGAGCCCTTCGGACCTGGCGGTCGAAGCTGATGTCCGCCGCGGCCGCCGCGCCCGGGCCCGCCTGGCCCGCCGGCGCACGCTGGTCCCGGCCGGCCTGGCCGCCGGGGTGGCTGCCGTGCTCGCCTTCTCCGTGGCCGGCATCGGTGACGGAACTGGGAACCCGGCGCCGCACTCGTCCACCATCTCGGTCGCCCTCACCACCTACCAGGGGAAACAGCCGAAGGGCTTCTCGCTCGACAAGGTCCCGGTCGGCTGGGACGTGCTGGCTGCCGATGCCGGTCGCCTCGTGCTGGCCGACGAGGGGGCCAGCAACCGGGACCCGAACGAGTTCGGCGGCAAGATCCTGGTGATGGTGGCGAACGAGGCGGAGCTCTCGACGAAGTCGGACGCGGGGAAGCCGGTGAAGGTCGGTGATGTGACGGGGACCTTGGACACGTACCTCGACGGTGATCCTCGTCTGTGGGTTCCGTCCGGCAAGTACACGCTGATCTTCCAGTTCCCGGACAACTTCGACTGGGACACGGCGACGATCATCGAGTTCGCGGCCGGGGTGCACCTGACCGGTACCCCGGAGATCGCCGGAGGCTGATCGGGCTACCGCTCGCCGGACCGCGAAACCTGAGCGGGTAGGAGCGTCTGGTAGAACTCCGCCGTGCTCACGATCACCGGCGCCACCCGCATCCTCATCGACCCGGCCACCGAGAGCGCCGGGGATCTGTCCGCCGTGGACGGGTGGATCACCGATCTGGCCGTCACCGGTGGCGAGACCCTGGATGCCCAGGGGGCGGTGGTCACGCCCGGCCTGATCAACGCTCATCACCATCTGCTGCAGACGGCGTTCCGCACGCTGCCGGGCACCCGCGGGGTCCCTATGCGCGAATGGCTCGGCGTGATGGCGGCCGGGTACCGTGCGGCCGGTATCACCCCGGAACTGACCGGGGCCGCCGCGTCCGTCGGGGTGGCCGAGGCGCTGCTGAGCGGGGTGACCACGGTGGCCGACCACCATCTGACCTGGCCGGACGGGTGTGACGACGTCGGGATGGCGCAGGCCACGGCCGCTTCCGCCCGGGCCCTGGGTGCGCGGCTGGTGTTCGTGCGGGGCAGCGCCGGCGACGATCCGCAGCAGGCCGCCGACTCCGCCACCCGTATCGTCGAGGCCCTGCTGCCCGGGACCGGCACCGGGATCGGCGACGACGGGATGCTCCAGCTGGCGGTCGGGCCGGCCGGGGTGCACAGCGACCGGCGGGAGACCTTCGAGGCGCTCGCCGAGGTGGCGGCCCGGTTCGGGCTGCGCCGACGCACCCAGGCCAACGAGCAGGTGGACGTCGAGATCGCGGCGCAGCGGTACGGGCGCCGTCCGCTGGAGCTGCTGGCGGAGTGGGGGTGGCTGGCGCCGGACGTGACCGTGGCCCACCTCTGTGACGTCACCCCGGCCGAGATCGCGCGTCTGGCGGCAGCCGGGGTCAGCGCCACGCACGCCCCCGGCTGTGACGTGCCGATGGGGTGGGGGATCGCCCCGGTCGCGGCGCTGCTGGAGGCCGGGATCCCGGTGGGCCTGGGAACGAGCGGTGGGGGCAGCAACGACGCGGGTCACCTGCTCGCGGATGCCCGCCTGGCGATGCAGGTCTCGGCTCTGGTGGGACGTCCGCTGAGCGCCCGCGAGGTGCTGGCCTCCACCACGCAGGGGTCGGCGGCGGGGCTGGCCCGGCCGGAACTGGGGCACCTGCGGCCCGGTGCGGCGGCGGACCTGTGCGTCTGGGACGTGTCCGGGGTGGCGGACGCCGCGGTGGCCGACCCGGTGGCCGGGCTGTTGTGGGCCAGTCCGGGACGACGCCCGCGGCACGTGGTGGTCGGTGGACGCGTGGTGGTGCGGGACTACCGGCTCGTCGGTACCGATGAGAGCGAGCTGGTCGCGCGGCTGGGTCAGGCGCTCTCCTGACCACCCTCCAGGTACACGGTCGTGCCGGCGGCCAGGGCGCGGGGGTGCAGTCAGCGGGCGTCCGGGTTCTCCTTCACGATGAACAGCCGGTAGACCTCCGGGCCGCCCGTGCTCCAGCGGTGCGGTGTTCCGCCGCTCAGGTACAGCGAGTCACCGGGGCCCAGCGGCTCGATCCCGTCGGGGCCCAGGTCGACGAGGACCTTCCCGTCCGTGACGTGGATGAACTCGTCTTCGGCGTGCTGGTAGAACTCGCCCGGGTCGGTGTTGTCGCCCGCGTACAGCATCGGCTGCAGGCGCCGGTTCCCGGTGGTCAGCAGGCGCGCCCGGCCCAGCCCGTAGGAGCCGGCGGTGCCCTCGCCGGCCCGGTGCACGGCACTGACCTGCACGTTCCCCTGCCCGGCCAGGAGTTCCACCTGGCTGGTACCCAGCGCCACGGTGATCCGGTCGAGCGAGGCCATGCTCGGGCTGGCCAATCCCCGCTCGAGTTTGCTCAGGAATCCGTGGGTCAGCCCGGCCGTGTCGGCCAGCTGGATCAGGGTCAGGCCGCGGGCGCGCCGGATCTGGCGGATCCGGGCCCCCAGGGCCGCGGCCGGATCGCTGGTGTCCGCTGAATCACTGACGGTGATCGCCTCCCTGAAGCTTTACAGCGTCGACGTCGCGCGTGACACGACGGAAACGACAGGTGCCTAGATTCGCCGATGTTCCTCACAGGAACATTTCGCGGTCATCCTACGCAAGGGCCGTACGGCCTGAGCGGCCGTGAGAACGACAGGAGCATCGTGCCGGCGATTCAGCAGAACCTCAGCCGCCTGATCGGCGCCACCCTGCCCGACGGGCGGGTGGTGGACATCGACATGGAGGACGACGTGGTCACCGCGGTCTCCCCGTCCACCGGGGCGGCGGCCGGGGCGGGGGAACTCGACCTGACCGGCTACCTACTGCTGACCGCCCCGGCCGAGCCGCACGCCCACCTCGACAAGGCCCTGTCCTGGGACGAGATCTCACCGCCGATGGGCGATCTCGGTCTGGCCATCGACTCCTGGCGGGCCCACAGCAGCACGATGACCACCCAGGGCATCGCCGCCCGGGCCACCGCGGCGCTGCGGATGATGCTCCAGGCCGGCACCACGGCGGTGCGCTCCCACGTCGACCTGCTGCCCGGGCCGGAACCGCTGCGGGGCGTGGAGGCCCTGACCGGCCTGCGCGAACAGGTGCGGCACCTGGTCGATCTCCAGATCGTGGCGATGGCCGGCCCGTCCACCCCGGACGCGACCGTACACGCGGCCCTGGACCTGGGCGCCGACCTGATCGGGGGAGCACCCCACCTGGCCCCCGACCCGCTGCGCGACCTGGACCGGCTGCTGGCGATCGCCGTCGAGCGGGGTGTCGGCGCCGACCTGCACACCGACGAGAACCTGCACCGGGAGCCGACTCTCCTGCACTACGCGAACAGCGTGCGGGACTGGCCCGCCGGCCGCGTCCGCTCCGCCGGGCACTGCGTGCGCCAGGGCACCCAGAGCGCGGCCGACCTGGTCCCGGTGATCGAGGCCGTGCTCGCGTCCGGGATCGGCGTGATCAGCCTGCCGATCACCAACCTCTACCTCCAGGGCTGGGAGCACCCGGCCGGTACCCCGCGCGGCCTGACCGCCCTGCGGGCATTCCTGGACGCCGGCGTCCCGGTCGCGGGTGGCGCCGACAACCTGCGCGACCCGTTCAACCCGGTCGGTCGCGGGGACGCCCTGGAGACCGCGTCGCTACTGGTCACCGCCGGGCACCTGAATCTCGACGAGGCCTACCACGCGGTGTCCGCCGGAGCCCGCGCGGTGCTGGGCCTGCCCCCGGCCGGCGCGCGGCCCGGCCTGGTCGCCGACTTCCTGGCGGTGCGGGGCGGCGGCCTCGGGGAGGTGGTCGCCGCGGCTCCCGCCCAGCGCCGGGTGATTCACCGGGGCGCCCTCGTGGCGAGCTCCTCCGTCGTCCACCATTGCGCCTTCTGATCCGCGAACGAAGGATGACCATGACCGCGGACACCTCCGTACTCCTCGACTTCCGTGACGTGTCCATGCGATTCGGTGACACCGAAGCGCTCACCGGCGTCGACCTGACCGTCTCCCGCGGCGAGTTCGTCTCGGTGGTGGGGCCCTCGGGCTGCGGCAAGTCGACACTCCTGCGCATCGCCTCGGGCCTGGAACAGGTCTCGGGCGGCACCGCCTCGACGGCGTCGCAGCGCATCGGGTACGTCTTCCAGGACGCCACCCTGCTGGCCTGGCGCTCGGTGCGGCGCAACGTGGAGCTACTGGCCGAGCTGCACCATGTGCCCAGGGCCGAGCGCGCGGCCCGGGCCGCGGCCGCGATCGACCTGGTGGGCCTGACCGGGTTCGAGAAGCACCTGCCCCGGCAGCTGTCCGGCGGTATGCGGATGCGCACCTCCCTGGCCCGCTCGCTCACCCTCGACCCGGAGCTGTTCCTGTTCGACGAGCCGTTCGGGGCCCTGGACGAGATCACCCGCGAGCGCCTGAACGACGAGCTGCTCAAGCTTTTCGTGCAGCAGAACTTCGCCGGGCTGTTCATCACCCACTCGGTGGCCGAGGCCGTGTACCTGTCCACCCGGGTGCTGGTGATGTCGGGGCGCCCGGGCACGATCGTCGCCGGCTTCGACGTCCCGTTCGACATGCCCCGCGACCCCGACATCCGGTTCACCCCCGAGTTCGCCGCCCTGGTGGGCCAGATCTCCCACGCCCTGCGGGAAGGACACCGATGAAGCGCATTCCCTGGTGGCAGCCGACCATCGTGTTCGGCCTGGTCGTCGCCCTCTGGTACGCGATCGCCGCCTGGTACGACAAGAGCAAGGAACTGGCGTTCGTCGTGCCCTACCCGCACCTGGTGCTCCAGGAGGCGCTGACCGACGGCCAGTTCCGGCAGCAGCTGCTCGAGAACCTTCTTCAGACCGTCGTCATCACCGCGACCGGCCTGCTCATCGCCACGGTCATCGGGATGAGCTGGGCCGTGCTGATGTCGCAGGCCCGCTGGCTGGAGCACTCGCTGTACCCGTACGCGGTGATCCTGCAGACCATCCCGATCCTGGCGATCGTCCCCCTGATCGGCACCATCTTCGGCTACGAGTTCACCTCCCGGGTGATCGTGACGGTGATGATCTCGCTGTTCCCGATGGTCTCCAACACCCTGTTCGGCCTGGCCTCGGTGGACCGCGCGCAGTGGGAACTGTTCCGGCTCAACGGCGCCGGCCGGTTCACCACCCTGCTCAAGCTCCAGTTGCCGGCGGCGCTGCCGGCGATCTTCGTCGGGCTGCGCACCGCGGCCGGGCTGGCGGTGATCGGCGCCATCGTCGGTGACCAGTTCTTCCAGCGCGGCACCCCCGGCCTGGGTGTGCTGATCCAGGTGTCCAACTCGCGCCTCAACGGCCCGGGCACGTTCGCGGCCATCATCACCGCGTCGCTGCTGGGCGTCGTCGTCTTCCTGCTCTTCGGTCTGCTGGGCCGGCTGGTGACCGGCAAATGGGCCGACCAGTCCTGAAAACTCCCCAACCCCCGAACTTTCGAAGGAAACAAACATGGTGCGTCGTCCTCTGGCCACGGGTCTGTCCGTCGCCGCCGTTCTCGCCCTGGCCGCCTGTGGCGGCTCGTCGTCCTCGACCGCGAGCGCCGCCCCGGCCGCCGCGGGGGCGGTGGACCTGTCGGCGGACTGCCCGGCCACCGTCGTGCTCCAGACCGACTGGAACCCCGAGGCCGAGCACGGCCACCTGTACCAGCTGCTGGGGCAGGACTACACGGTGGACGCGGACAAGAAGTCGGTGTCGGGACCGCTGATGTCCCAGGGGAAGTCGACCGGGGTGAACGTCGAGATCCGCTCCGGCGGTCCGGCGATCGGGTACTCCACGGTGACCAGCCAGATGTACCAGGACAAGGACATCATGCTGGGCTACGTGAACACCGACGAGGCGGTGCGGATGTCGAAGGACAACCCGATCACCGCGGTGTTCGCGCCGCTGGAGAAGAGCCCGCAGATGATCATGTGGGACCCGTCGACCTATCCCGGCGTCACCGACATCGCCTCGCTGGGCCAGGCCCTCAAGAGCAGCGGCGGGGTGACGCGCTACTTCGGCGGCGCGGCCTACATGGAGTACCTGATCAGCTCGGGCCAGCTCGACAAGAGCGTCACCGACGGCACCTACGACGGCACCCCGGCCAAGTTCGCCGCGGCCCAGGGCAAGGACGCCCAGCAGGGCTTCGCCAGCGCCGAGCCGTACATCTACCAGACCGAGGTGAAGGCCTGGGGCAAGGCGGTGAAGTACCAGCTGGTGCACGACGCCGGCTACCCGTTCTACTCCTCGGCGATGACGGTGCGCACCGGCGACCTGGAGAAGGACAGCCCCTGCCTGAAGAAGCTGGTGCCGGTGCTGCAGCAGGCCGAGGTGGACTACTTCGCCGACCCCGCGACCACCAACGAGCTCGTGCTCGACCTGGTCACGCAGTTCAGCAACGGCTGGGTGTACAGCCAGGGCGTGGCCGACTACTCGGTCAGGACGCTGCTGGCCGACGGCATCGTCAGCAATGGTGACAACGACTACGTCGGCGACTTCGACGCCGGGCGGATCCAGAAGATCATCGACATCGACACCCCGATCTTCACCGCGAGCAACACCGCCCCGAAGAAGGGCCTGAAGGCCGCCGACCTGTTCACCAACGAGTTCCTCGACTCCTCGATCGGGCTGAAGTAATGGGTGTCGCTGCTCTCGCAGCCGAACTGCGCGTCCTGCTGGGCGAGGAGAACGTCAGTGAGGACGCCGCTGCCCTGGATCGCGCGTCGGTGGACGGCGCGCGGTTGTCGCCGATCATCGCCGGTCAACTGCCCCTGGGCCGGGCGGAGCTCGTCGCCTGGCCCACCAGCGCCGACCTGATCGCCGCGACGGTCGCGGCCGCCGTACGTCATCAGGTCCCGATCACCCCGCGTGGCAAGGGCACCGGCAACTACGGCCAGGCCATCCCGATGTCCGGAGGTCTGGTCCTGGACACCACCCGGGCCCGAGCCGTCGTCGAGTTCGGCGACGGGTACGTGGTGGTCGAGGCCGGCGTGCCGATGGCCCAGATCGAGCACGAGGCCAACGCCCGCGGCCAGCAGGTGCTCATGTACCCCTCGACCGCGAACTCCAGCATCGGGGGCTTCCTGTCGGGTGGCTCCGGCGGCACCGGCTCGATCCGGCACGGCATGCTGCACCAGGACTTCGCGCTCGCGCTCGACGTGGTGCACGCGCGGGAGGACGCCGGGCTGGTGCACGTCGAGGGGGCCGAGGCCGAGCCGTACATCCACAACTACGGCACGGCCGGGATCATCGCCCGGGCGAAGATCGCGCTGGAACCGCTGCAGCCGTGGAAGGGCCTGTTCGCCAGCTTCGGCACCTTCGAGCAGGCCCTGAGCGTGATCCGGTCGTTCGCGGACCTGGAGCCCACCCCGCGGCTGGTCTCGGCCGACCCGGTGACGCTCGCCGAGGCCCTGCCGGCCGACGAGGGGATCCCGGCCGGGCGGGCCAGCCTGCGCGCGATCCTCGACCAGGCCTCGCTGGAGGCCGCCACCGCCCTGGTCGAACAGGCCGGCGGACGCGTCGAGCTGATCCGTGAGGGCACCCAGGCGATGCTGAGGATGAGCCGGATCTCCTACAACCACCCGATCGAGTGGCTGCAGAAGTCTTTCCCGGGCAAATACTTCCACCTCGAGGTGGCCGGCGACGCGCTGATCGACCGGATCGCCGAGGTGGAGCAGGTCTACGCCGGCGGGATGCTGCACATCGAGGCCCAGAAGGGCCGCCCCATCGGCATGCTGGCCGGGATCTACTCCAGCGCCGACGAGGTCTACGCCGGGTTCGACCGGCTGACCGAACTCGGCGTCGGCTTCCACAACTGCCACCAGTGGTACGTGGACTACCAGCCCGAGCGCACGGCTGAGCTGGCCCGCACCACCGACCCGCGGGGCCTGCTCAATCCCGGGAAACTCCAGCAGGAGCTCACGGTTCGCACCGGGCGGCAGGCATGAGCGGCCGCTACAAACTCGCCGAGCTCTCCGGGCCCGCGGTCGCGACCGAGCTGACCACCTCGTCCATCATGGTGCTCCCGACCGGCGCCATCGAGCACCACGGCGCGCACCTGCCCCTGATGACCGACGCGCTGATCGCCGAGAGCGTGGCGGAGGCGGCCGTGGTGGAAGGGCGCTCGCAGGGCCTGGACCTGTGGCTGCTGCCCACCCTGACCTACACCAAGTCGGACGAGCACGCCTGGGCCCCCGGCACGATGTGGCTGTCGGCGGAGTCGTTGTGGTCGACGCTGATCGACCTGGGCCGGTCGATCGCCACGACACCCGCGCGCACGGTCGTTTTCGTCAACGGGCACGGCGGGAACACCGCCCTGCTCGGGGTGGCGCTGCGGGAGCTGCGCCGCCAGTTCGGCCTGGCCACGTTCAGCCTGCCGGCCGGGGTGCAGCGGGCCGGGCGGGGCACCGAGGGGGAGCCCGACGAACTGGGCATGGGTATCCACGCCGGGTTCGGGGAGACCTCCCTGGTGATGCACCTGCGCCCGGACCTGGTCGACCTGACTCTGGCCGAGCGCAACGTGCCGGAGTCGATGGCCGACCTGAAGTACATCGGATTCAACGGTTACCCGGTGAGTTTCGGCTGGACGAGCGACGACTTCGGCTCGGGGGTGATCGGTGACCCGACGGGGTCCAGTGCCGTGGCCGGGGCGCAGCTGTTCGGGGAGTCGGTGCAGCGGGCCGCGGGTGCGCTGACCGAGATCGCGGGCTTCCGGCCGTGACCCGTCGGCGGGAGCGGTGGCCACGCACAGGAAGGTGGTTGCCGCTCCCGCCGGAGGGTGGGCGTTCCTATGCTGGTGAGCGTGGCGCATCCGACGATGTTCGAGGACTGTGACCCGCTCCTGGCCCGGGTGCGGGAGCTGGCGCTGGGGCTGCCGGACGCGGCGGAGAAGATCTCGCACGGGCGCCCCGCCTTCTGCACGACCAAGGTCTTCGCCTACTACGGCGGATCGGTGCGGGAGGCGGGGGAGTGGGTTCCGCACGACCACGCGGTGCTCGTGCCGGCCGACCCCGACTCCCGGACGGCGCTGGAGCAGGACCCGCGGTGCTTCGTGCCCGCCTATCGGGGGCCTTCGGGCTACATCGGCCTGGACCTGGAGGCCGCCAGTGACTGGGAGGAAGTGGCGGAACTCCTCCAGGAGTCCTACCGCCTGACCGCCGGAACGCGGCGGGTCGCCCGGCTGGGCCTTAAGTCCTAGCTACATCATGGCGGTCTCGCCGGACCGTCATGGTTACCTCAAGTGGCCCCGATCGCCTTGACCGCCGGTCGCGAAGGGGACAATTCTCCGGGGTGAGCAATCCCTGAATGACCAGGTGGCGCAGTGCGTCCGCCTCCCGTCAAGCTCACCGAGGAGTCAGCAATGCCACCCCCCGTTTCGCGTCCGCGTGGCCGTAAGATCCTGGCGATCCTGATCGGTTCGGTCCTGGCCCTGATCGCGGGACTTTTCGCGTTCGGCCCGATGGGGCCCGCGACGGCCGCCGAGCCGGCGGCCGACGAGGCCACGCTCCCGACCTCCGACACCCCGGACTTCGGCGAGAACGTCAAGATCTACGACTCGTCCACGTCGGCCGACACCATCCAGAAGGATTTCGACGCGGCCTTCGACGCCCAGAACGTCAGCCCCACGGCCCAGTTCGGCGACCAGCGCTACGCCTTCCTGTTCAAGCCGGGCACCTACGACCGGGTCTGGGCCAACCTCGGCTTCTACACCTCGGTGGCCGGTCTCGGCCAGAACCCCGACGACGTCACCATCAACGGTGCGCTCAACGTGGACTCCGGCTGGAACTACGGCGACACCTCCAACGCGACCCAGAAC
>NZ_JAJOMA010000016.1 GCF_021129235.1 Kineosporia mesophila | reverse complement strand
ACTCAAAGCCCACGTGATGGCGCTCGAGGAGGACGTGGTCGATCGGGGGGGTCGTGAGGCAGGGGCGGGCGGCCGGGCCGGCCTGGCCGCCGCCGATGACCGCGACGCAGACGTGCCGGCCGTCGAGGCCACCGGCGAGCAGGTGACCCGAGAGGTCGTCCGTTGCCTTCATGTCTTCCAGTGAAGAGAGCAACGATTACCGAAGTGTTTCATCCGGAACACTTCTGGATGTCGCACGTAAACGTTGAGTCTTCTTCGGCCAAGCTGTGGATTCGTTGCTGGTCAAAGGTTTTGGAGGCATGCTGAAGATATGCGGATCAGCCTGCTCACCTACTCGACCAAGCCGCGCGGTGGTGTGGTGCACACTCTGGCCCTGGCCGAGGCACTGGCGAGGGCGGGGCAGGACGTGACGGTCTGGACGCTGGCGCGAGGTGGCGACCAAGCCTTCTTCCGGACGGTGGATCCGGCGGTGACCGTGCGGGCCGTGCCGTTCCCGTCCGTGGACGGCCAAACCGTCGGGCAGCGAGTCCTGCGGTCGATCGACGCCCTTCGCCGGGCCTTCGAGGGGTCGTACGACGTGATCCACGCCCAGGACTGCATCAGTGCCAATGCGGTGCCGGGCAAGGTGCGCACGGTGCACCACCTGGACCACTTCACCACGGCCGAGCTGGCGGCCTGTCACGAGCGGGCCATCGTGCAGCCGGCCGCCCATGTCTGTGTCTCCTCGGCGGTGGCCGGTGAGCTCTACGACGGCTGGGGCCTGCGGGCGACGGTCATCCCGAACGGTGTGGACGCGGCCCGCTTCGCCACGGCGGTACCTGACTGCTCGTGGCGGGAGAAGTACGGCGACTTCGTGCTGGCGGTCGGCGGTATCGAGCCTCGCAAAGGCACGATCGACCTGGTGAGGGCGATGGGGATCGTGCAGGCGGTACGTCCGGGGGTGCGGTTGCTCGTGGCCGGCGGGGAGACGTTGTTCGACTACCGCGACTATCGGTCCACCGTCGACCGGGAGGCCTGGCGGCTGGGGGTGAAGTTCACCGTGCTGGGCACGGTCGCCGAGGACGACCTGCCCGGGTTGGTCGCCTCCAGCGCCGCTTTCGCCTTCCCCTCGACCGCCGAGGGTTTCGGTCTGGCCGCGATGGAGGCACTGGCCGCCCGGCGCCCGGTGATCGTGCGTGATCTGCCGGTGCTGCGCGAGGTGTTCGGGGACTGTGTGCGATTCGCCGCGTCCCCCGCGACCCTGGCCACGGGGCTGCTGGCCGACCTCTCCGGTGAGGTCGACCCGGCGCGGCGGGAACGGGGAAGTGCCCTGGCCGCATCACATTCCTGGGACGATGCGGCGGCCGCGCACCTGTCCCTGTACCGGCGTCTGCTGGACGAGGGGGCGCCCGTCGGCTCTGAGGCATCCGGACCGGGCCGTCCTGTGGGGAGATCGATCCGGGATACTGAGCCCAGTGCTCAGTCGAGATAGAGCCGTCGCTCCGCCAGCATCAGCCGGGCGGCCTCGTCGCCGAGTTCGCGCAGATGGGTCAACTCGGTGTCCGTGAAGGTCCGGGCCTCTCCACCCATGACGCAGAACGCGCCCAGCACATGGCCGCTGGGGGTCAGGAGGGGAACGCCGGCGTAGGCTCCGACTCCTTCAAAGGTGACGGCTGGGTGCTCACGCCGGATCGGGTCGGCCGAGGTGTCCGTGACCACGAACGGTTCGGCGGCCAGGACGACATCGGCGCAGAACGACCACTCGACCGGCATGCCGGCCACCGACTGCATCCAGTTCCGCAGTCCGTGGCAACCGGCAATGATCTGGGCGCTGTCCAGCACGACACTGGTCAGGGAGGCCGGCATGCTGAAGTATTCGGTGGCCTCGCAGGACAGTGCGTCCAGAGCCGGCTTCAGGCCCGGGGCGTCGAAGTCGTAGTGCGTGAGCTCCTGCATCCGGTCCAGCCGGCCCAGACGTTCCTTGACGGTACTCATGATGCGCTCCTCACAATGTGATATGCCGCGGTCAGATGGTCATAGGTGTCCAGCCGGATACTGAGTGCGCGGGCGCACAAGGCCATCACCGGATCCTGGCTCTTCATGGTCTGTAACAGTTTCTGCAGTGCGTCGCGGCTGGTCTCGTGACCCCGGAGTCCGCATCGGCGCAGCAGGTCGGCCCACAGGTCGTCCGCCTTGTCGCCGTAGACGTTGGACAGGGCCGCGCGGACCTCGGCGAGGTCCGGCAGTGCGAGGCCGTACCGATGTGCTGCCTCCGCTTCCACGTCATCCGGGACCGATTCCGAGATCATCGGGGTGCCCCGGCCCGGAGAGACTGTTCCGGGGCCACTTTTCCCGGTGGTATCCGGTAGCACCGGCCGGGGCACGGTTACCACCGGCTGTGGTGTTTCGGGCTGTGCTGTCATGGTTGTGCTCCCGTCGAGAGCTATCGGTCAGCTGGGCTGGCTGCTCTGGGCCTAGTAGCGGAACGCGTTGACGGAGGAGTTGAGTGACTCCGCAACCCGGGTCAGGTCCTCGGCCGCCTTCTGGCTGGACAGCGCGCTGCTGGCGGTCGCCGAGCTGACCTCGGCCACCGAGCCGAAGACCGTCATCACGTGCTCACTGGAGGTCGTGGCCTCACTGATGGAACGGCTCATCTCCTGCGTGGTGGCCGACTGCTGTTCCACCGCGGAAGCGATGGTGGTGGAGAACTCGTTGATCTGCTCGATCACCTGGCTGATCCGGCTCACGGCCTGGGCCGCCGAGTCGCTGGTCACCTGAAGCAGGCTGATGCGGCTGGTGATGTCCTCGGTGGCGCTGGCCGTCTGGTGGGCCAGCTCCTTGACCTCACCGGCGACCACCGCGAACCCCTTGCCGGACTCACCCGCTCGCGCGGCTTCGATCGTGGCGTTCAGGGCGAGGAGATTCGTCTGCTCGGCAATCGAGCTGATCAGCTTGACCACTTCGCCGATCTCGCTGGAAGCCTCCTTCAGCTGAAGGATTTCGTGGTTCGTCTGGTCGGCGACGCGAGCCGACTCCTGGGCCACGGCGGCGGCGCGGGCGGCATTCGTGCTGATCTCGCTGATCGATGCGGACATCTGCTCCGCACCGGCCATGACCGACGTCATGTTGCCGTTCATGTCGCCTGCCGATTCGGCCGCCGACTCAGCCTGCGACGACGCCTCGGCCGCTCCGGTGGTGAGCTGGCCGGACACCTCGAAGAGGCGATCGGCGGCGCCCGTCAGAACCCCGGCCGTTCCGCCCAGATCCGACACCGTGCGACGGAGTGTCGACATGGCCACGTCGACGTCCGCTCCCATGCCGGCGAACTCGTCCTGCCCGGGCACCTCAGCGTTCTGCGTCAGATCCCCGCTGCGGAGACGTCTCATGGCCTCCGACACCAGGTGCAGGCTCTTGAGGATGGACTGGCTCACCCACCAGGTCATCAGGAGCGCCAGAGTGATGCCGGCCGCCAGCGCCAGCACGATCAGCAGGCGCGCGGAATGGTACGAACGCAGTGCGCTGGCGCGCCGCTCCTGAGCGGCGGTCGTCTCCTGTGCCGTGAGCTGGTCCGCGGCTTCCTCCGCCTGGGTGGCGAAGGGGGCGGCTTCCTTGTCCCGCACACGCTGGACCTCGGCGGCATCCCGGCGTCGGCTGGCCGGCAGAAGCTGGTCGTCCCGGACCTTCCGGTACTTGCTCCAGGCCTCGCGCAACTCGGTCAGGAGTTCGGAGCTGGCCGGGGCCTTGGCGTAGACGGCGATGTCCGTATCGAACTTCTTGTCATCAGCGGCAATGGCCTCGTCGTACTTGGCCTTCCGTGCGTCGTCCTGAGAGATCGCGTGATTGAGCACGTCGCGGCGCGTAGCCTGCATATCCATGTTCACATCAGCGATCTGCTGAATGGGCACGAGCGCATCCGAATAGATTTTCTCGGCGTCCTGGCTCATGTCTGCCATCCGGGAGACCGCCAGAACGCCGACGATCCCGGCGACCAGTGCCATGAGCCCGGCGACCAGGCTGATCTTGGTCATCAGCCGCCGGTTGGTGAGCCATCCGCCCATCGACGTTCGTGCTCCCTCTGCCAGAACACCGGACCCGAGTTTCTCCCGGGCCGTGTTTGTTGCTTCGACGAATGACTGATCGACGACAAGTGCTGACTGCTTGATCGGCGAAGGCAAAACCGTCGGGTGACCCCTCCTGGAGAAGTAGCCCGTACGGCTGCCTGGCAGTGGTGGCGGGCGGTCTCACCCGTTCCGCAGGTCCACGTACTAAATGTCCGACCGTCGCGCTTCTGTCGACCCCGGACTTTTCTGCGTGTTGGTGATGGCAGGCAACCTTTCCCGCCGCCCCAACGACTAGGGGCCAGTCAGCTCGTCCGGTGATCGTCGTACAAGGGAAAAGACCACCCATGGTTCAGTTTCGTGCTCGTAGGCGCTGGCAGGTCGCTGGTGTGGCCGGTCTGGTCACACTGATCGGCGCCGGTGTCACTGTTGTCGGCGCTCACGCCGCCGAACCGTCCGGCAGCGCGTTCAGTGCCGATTTCGAGTCCGGCAGCACCAGCGCCTGGTCCAAGTCGGGCGGCACGTGGGCCATCGCCACCGACGGCACGAAGGTGCTGCGCCAGAGCAACGCGAGCAGCCAGAACGCCCGCGAGTTCGCCGGTGACACCTCCTGGACCGACTACACGGTCGCCGGTCGCGTGAAGCCGCTCTCGATCGGTACCGGCGGTTTCGTCGGTGTGCTGGCCCGCGCCAAGAGCTCGACGACCTTCTACCGGCTCGCGCTGGTTCCGGGCGCCGTCCAGCTCCAGGCCGTGAGCAGCGGTACCGTCACCGTGCTCGCCACCTCGGCGCAGACCGTCTCGAACAACACCTGGTACACCCTCAGCCTGAGCGTCTCCGGCACGACCGTCACCGGTAGCGTCAACGGCAAGGTCGTGGGCACGGTCAAGAGCTCGCTCGCGTCCACCGGCCGCATCGGTCTGCAGACCGGGAACGCGACCGCCAGCTTCGACGACCTCACCGTGACCACGGGATCGGTCGCCACGCCGACCACGACGACCACGAGTGCGCCGGTCACCACGACGAAGCCCGCCGCCACGGCGACCACCGGTGCCCCCGTGACCACCACGTCCAGTGGTTCCGCGGTGGCCGGGGCCCTGTACGTGTCGCCCAAGGGCACGGCCGGTGCGGCCGGTACCGAGGCAGCCCCGACCACCCTGGCCAACGCCATCACCAAGGTGGCCGCCGGCGGCACGATCTACCTGCGGGGCGGCACCTACTCGCTGTCCGCGACGCAGACCATCGCGGCGGGCAACAACGGCACGGCCAGTGCGCTCAAGACGATCTCGGCGTACCCCGGTGAGAAGCCGGTGCTGGACTTCTCGGCGATGGCCACGGCCGACTCGAACCGCGGTCTCGCGCTCAACGGCAACTACTGGCACCTGTACGGATTCACTGTGCAGAAGGCCGGTGACAACGGCATCGCGGTCGGTGGCAGCCACAACACCATCGAGCGCATCGTGACCGCCTACAACCGCGACAGCGGCCTGCAGATCTCCCGGGTCTCCTCGGCCGTCGCGAAGGCGGACTGGCCGGCCAGCAACCTGGTGCTCAGCTCCGAGTCGCACGACAACGCCGACCCCGACGGTGAGGACGCGGACGGCTTCGCCGCCAAGCTCACCGTGGGCGCCAACAACGTCTTCCGTTACACCGTGTCGCACAACAACATCGACGACGGCTGGGATCTTTTCGCCAAGCCCGACACCGGTGCCATCTCGCCGGTGACCATCGAGGACTCGCTGTCCTACGGCAACGGCACGCTGACCAACGGCACGGTGAACGCCTCGGGTGACCGGAACGGTTTCAAGCTCGGCGGTTCGGACATCAAGGTCAACCACATCGTCAAGCGCAGCATTGCTTACAACAACGGCCACCACGGCTTCACGTACAACAGCAACCCCGGCTCGATGACGATCGCGAACAACCTCAGCGTCGACAACGCCGAGCGCAACTACGCGTTCGACGAGGGCACGTCGACGTTCACCAGCGACACCTCGTGCCGCTTCAAGGTGAGCGGGTCGAACGACAAGATCTCCGGCACGGCCGACAGCTCGAACCAGTTCTACTCGGGTAGCAACGGTTCTCGCTGCTCCGCCTACAGCGGTGCCTTCGCCTGGTCGTTCGACACGGCCGGCAAGCTGGTCACCACCTTCGGTGGCAAGGCCGTCACCTTCTGATCCAGCCCCACGCAAAGTACCGCCCCGGCCGGAAATCCGGCCGGGGCGGTACTTTGCGTCCGGACCTACCGCAGGGTCCGGGTGGCGGCGGCCAGCGCCGTGATCTGCTGCCAGTCGGCGTCCTTCACTGCGGTCTTGGGCGTCAGCCAGGTTCCGCCGACGCATCCGACGTTGGGCAGGGCCAGGAAGTCCGGCGCCGACTCCGGGGTGACGCCGCCGGTCGGGCAGAACCGCAACTGGGGGAGCGGGCCTCCCACCGCCTTGAGCAGCGCCGTTCCGCCGACCACGGTGGCCGGGAAGAGCTTGGCCTCGGTGATGCCCCGCTCCAGGAGCCGCATCATGTCTGACGGGGTCGCGCAGCCCGCCAGGAACGGCAGCCCGACGCGCTCCAGGCCGTCGAGGAGACGGTCGGTGCTGCCCGGGCTGACCAGGAACCGCGCACCGGCGGCGGCCGAATCCTGGGCCTGCTGCTCGGAACAGACGGTGCCGGCGCCGATGAGCATCTGCGGAACCTCGGCGGCGATGGCCTGGATCGCACCCAGCGCGGCGGGGGAGCGCAGGGTCACCTCGATGATGCCGACGCCTCCGGCGAGAAGGGCGTGGGCCAGCGGTACGGCGCTCTCGACGTCGTCCACGACGACGACCGGGATCACCGGGGAGACGTCCAGGAGCGAGGTGGTGGTGTCGGCGAGAGTGGCCTGTGCGGTGCTCATGCGTATCGTCTTTCACTGGTTTCGAGGTCGAGGGAGATACCGGTCTCGATGCCGGCCGAGTTGTCGGTGGAGGCGCTGCCGAGCATGCCGAGAGCGTCGCCGAAGACGGTGGCGCCCTGGTCGGCCGGCCCGACCGTGGAGCGGAACGCGGCGAACAGTTCCCGTCCGGCCCCGAAAGCGGGTGCCGCGGTGCGGGTGACGATCGGCCGGGCGGCGAGCACGGCCGGTTCGACATCCACCCGCAAGGTACTGGTCAGGCAGTCGAGGGTGATGACGTCGCCGTCCTGGATCCGGGCGATGGGTCCGCCGGCGGCCGCTTCGGGGGTGACGTGGATGGCGGCCGGGATCGCACCCGAGGCACCGGACATCCGCCCGTCGGTGACCAGGGCCACGCGCCGGCCGCGGTCCTGCATGATGCCGAGCGCGGAAGTCAGGCCGTGCAGCTCGGGCATGCCGTTGGCGGCCGGGCCCTGCTGACGGATGACGACGACGGTGTCGCCGTCGAGGTCACCGGCCCGGAACGTCGCCAGGAAGTCCTCGTCGGTGTCGAACACGCGGGCCGGTGCGGTGATGACCTGGTGCTCCGGGGCCACGGCGGACACCTTGACCACGGCCTGGCCGAGATTGCCGTGCACGATGCGGATTCCGCCCTCCGGGGAGAACGGATCGCTGACCGGGCGCAGCACGTCGGCGTCCAGTGTCCGGGGCGGGCCCGGACGCCATTCGAGCGCACCGTCCACGACCACCGGCTCCTCGGTGTAGCGGCGTAGCCCCGGACCGGCAATGGTCTGGACGTCGTCGTGCAGGAGCCCGGCGTCGAGCAGTTCGCGCATCAGCAGGCCGATGCCGCCGGCGGCGTGGAAGTGGTTCACATCGGCTGAGCCGTTGGGGTAGATGCGAGACAACAAGGGGACGAGGCGGCCCAGGTCGCTGATGTCGTCCCAGGTCAGGGTGATGCCGGCGGCGCGGGCGATCGCCACCAGGTGAATGGTGTGGTTGGTCGATCCGCCGGTGGCCAGCAGCCCGACCACGCCGTTGACGACAGCCTTCTCGTCGATGACGTGTGCGATGGGCGTGTACTCCGACCCCTGCGGCGTGACGGCCGTGACCCGCGCCGCGGCGGCATCGGTCAGCGCGTCACGCAGCTCGGTTCCCGGGTTGGGCAGGCTCGCACCCGGCAGGTGCAGGCCCATGACCTCCATCAGCAGCTGGTTGGAGTTGGCGGTGCCGTAGAACGTGCAGGTGCCCGGGCCGTGGTACGACGCGGCCTCGGCCTCGAGCAGCGTCTGCCGGTCGACGAGCCCTTGCTCGAACTGCTTACGGATGCGGGCCTTCTCGCCGTTGGGGATGCCGCTGGTCATCGGGCCGGCCGGGATCAGTACGGTGGGCAGGTGCCCGAAGGCCAGCGCGCCGATCAGCAGGCCGGGCACGATCTTGTCGCAGACCCCGAGCATGATGGCGCCGTCGAACATCTCGTGGGACAGGGCCACGGCCGTGGACATGGCGATCACGTCGCGGCTGAAGAGTGAGAGCTGCATGCCGTCGCGGCCCTGGGTGATGCCGTCGCACATGGCCGGCACGCCGCCGGCGAACTGCGCGATGCCGCCCGCGCGGATGACCGACTTCTTGATCCGGGCGGGGTAGTTCTCGAACGGACGGTGGGCCGAGAGCAGATCGTTGTAGGCGGAGACGATCGCGATGTTCGGCTTGGTGGTTCCGCGCAGGGCGGTCTTCTCCTGGGCGTCACCCGCGGCGAAGCCGTGAGCCAGGTTCGAGCAGCCGAGCCGGCCGCGGGCCGGGCCCGCCGCGATGGCTTCGGAAACGCGCTCGAGGTAGGCGGTGCGGGTGAGCTCTGAGCGCCGGGCGATGCGGGCGGTGATCTCCTGGATGGCCGGGATGGGCCCAGTGGGTCCGTTCATGTGACGAGGGTAACCAGTTTTGCTTCCGAAAGGCATAACTCCTGTCCTCCGAAAGCTAAATTAGAGTGAACGCGTGGAAACGGTGCGGGGGATCGGTCAGTGAGAGGCACTGTGACGGCGGTCACTGCCGGTGACGTGCTTCAGCTGGTGCGCGACGGGGAAGCCCGGTCGCGCGCGGAGGTCGCCCGGCTGACCGGGTTGTCGCGGACGGCGGTCGCGGCCCGGGTGGACGCGCTGGTCGAGGCCCATCTGGTGGCCGAGACGGAGTCACCGGGGATCGGTGTCGGGCGCCCGCCCAAGCGTCTGGAGTTCGAGGCCGGCGCGGGTCTGGTGCTCGCTGCCGCCATCGGGCGCAGCCGCGCCCAGTTCACCGTATGTGACCTTGCCGGGCGGGTTCTCGGTGCCGACGAACTCGAGCAGGAAGTCGGGCAGGGCCCGGCCGATGTGCTGCCGAGGGCGGTCAGCCGGTTGCGGGCCCTGCTCCTGAAGGTCGGGCGGGACCCGGCGGATGTGCTCGGGATCGGTGTCAGCATCCCCGGCACGGTCGACCCGGTGGCCGGTACGAGCCTCAATTCGGCGATCATGCGCGGGTGGGACGGCGTACCGATCGCGCCCTACTTCGCCGAGCTCTCGTCCGCGCCCGTGGTGATCGAGAATGACACGAACGCGATCGCCCTGGCCGAACTCGACGCCCACTTCACCCGCTATCAAGATGCCCTGATCGTCAAGGCGTCCACCGGCCTGGGCGCCGGAATCGTCGCCGGAGGCGTTCTGCAGCACGGAGCGCGGGGTGCGGCGGGTGACATCGGACACGTGAAGTACCGCGGCGCCCACAACGTGCCGTGCCGGTGCGGCGACAGCGGCTGCCTCGAGGCGGTGGCCGGCGGGTGGGCGCTGGTGCGCGACCTGACGGCCCAGGGCCGCGAGGTCGCGCACGTCCGCGACGTCGTCAGCCTCGCCCTCGAAGGCGATGTCGTGGCCCGCCGGGCCATCCGCAGCAGCGGGCAGGCGATCGGGGCGGTCCTGGCCGCCGCCGTCACTCTGCTCGATCCGGCCGTCATCGTCGTCGGCGGCGACATGGCCCCGGCCTACGACCTGCTCGTGGCCGGCCTACGGGAGACCCTTTATCGCGACGCCACCACCGTGGCCGCCCGGGACCTGGACGTCCTGGCGGCAACTCATGGCGCCGACTCCGGAACCCGGGGTACGGCGGTCCTGGCCCTGCGACGCGTCCTCAGCCCCCGGGCCGTCGACGACCGCCTCGGCCTGAACATCGCGCATCCCCGGTCGCCCTTGCGGGCGGGGGCCTGAGGGCGGCTCAGATGCCGTTCTCCCCACCGTCGACGTAGAGGGTGGTGCCGAGCACGAAGCTGCTCTGGGGGGAGGCGAGGAACGAGACCGCGGCCGCCACCTCCTCGACGGTTCCGTGGCGTCCCAGAGGAACCTTCGCCCGGAAGGTGGCCTCCACCGCTTCGGCGTTCTCCTTCCCGACGATCTTGCCCACGGCCGGGGTCGAGATCGCGCCGGGCGAGACCGTGTTGACCCGGATGCCGCGCTCCTTGAGTTCGTTGGCCCAGGTGCGGCCGAACAGGCGGATCGCGGCCTTGCTCGCCCCGTAGGCGCCGAAACCGTCCCAGCCGTCGTCGGCCCGGACGGAGGCGTTGAGGATGACCGACGATCCCTCGTTCAGCAGGGGCAGGGCCTTCTGCACGGTGAGGAACGTGCCGCGGATGTTGACCTGGTAGATCCGGTCGAGCAGGTCCACGTCCATCTCGTCCAGGCGCCCGAACCCGCCGATCCCGGCGTTGGCGAACAGCACGTCCAGACCTCGGCCCCGGGCGCGGACGGCCTCGTACAGCCGGTCCAGGTCGGCGGGGACGGAGATGTCGCCGGGCACGGCGGTCGCCGAGCCGACGATCTTGGCGGCCGCGTCCAGCTCTGCTTCGCGGCGGCCGGTGATGAAGACGTGCGCGCCCTCCTGCGCCAGGCGAACGGCCGCGCCCAGGCCGATCCCGTCGCTGCCGCCGGTGACGACAGCGGTCTTGCCCTCAAGCTGACTCATGGCCATGACCTCTCGTTACTTCGGTACCGATCGGAACCGAATATGACCGTAACACATCGGGACCGATCGGTACCGAAGTAGTAGAGTGAGGTCGTGCAGGAAGACAGAAGGCCCCCGGTCGGCCGTCCACGAGGCTTCGACGCCGACGCGGCGCTGGAGCGCGCCATGCGGGTCTTCTGGGAGCGGGGCTACGACGGGGCGAGCCTCACCGACCTCACCGAGGCCATGGGTATCACCAAGACCAGCATGTACCGGGCCTTCGGCAACAAGGACGAGCTGTTCCTCAAGGCGCTGGCCCATTACGACCAGGGCCCGGCCGCTTACGGGCGGCGCGCGGTGACCGAACCGGCCGCCCAGGCCGTCGCGAAGGCGTTCCTGGACGGTTCGGTCCGGACCACCACCCAACCCGACTGGCCGTCCGGGTGTTTCGGGGTCCAGGGGGCGCTGGCCATCAGTGATCTGGGGAGCGCGGCGCACCATGCCCTCGCGGCCTGGAGGAATGATGGACGAGCACTGCTCCAGAACCGTTTTCAGCAGGCCGTCAACGAGAAAGACCTGCCGGAGAGTGCGGACGCGGCCCGGCTCGCCCGGTACGTCATGACGGTGGCGTTCGGGATCGCGGTGCAGGCGGCCAGCGGACTGAACCGCGAGGAGCTGCAGGAGATCGCCGACACCGCGTTGGTGGGCTGGCCGTTCACGCGCCCCTGATCAGGTGGACGCGACGCCGAGACCGATGGCCACGGCGGACAGTACGGCGAACACCAGGGCCATCGGGGCGCCCTTGAATTCCCCGGTACGGATGTGAAAACCGAGAGCACCGAAGAAATACAGCAACAGCCCGGTCGCGGCGGCGATGCCCAGCGGCCGCCATCCGATACCGATCAGCAGGCCCGCGGCACCGGCCAGGTTGAGCAGAGCCAGCGGCACGAACCACGATTGAGGGACGCCCGCAGCTTTCATTCCGGAGACGGCGGGCTCCAGGCCCCGGATCTTCGCGGTGGCGGTGCCGGTGTTCATGAGCGCCAGGACGACGGCGACAGCGGTGTAGGCAATGAACATGTCAGACCTCGGTACTGGTTGATGGGGGAGTGGTTCTCGCGACGCAGTACGGGCGCGACGTCGGAGGCGACTCGTTCGATCGACTCGAGGACGTCGGTTGCGCGGCGTTGTCACCGGTGCCGACATCGGTCAGAGAGTAGACACCGAGCTCGATCTCGGCTGTTTCTGGCATTCCTTCGACGTTAGGCAGCCGTTAGGTACCTGAAGGTACCCTTCGGCTCATGAGCCTGCGTCCCGGAACCGTCTTCCTGGCCGACTGCCCGGCCCGGCTGGCCATCGAGATCATCTCCAGCAAGTGGGCGGTGGTCACGTTGTTCGCGCTCAGCGAGGGCCCGCTGCGCCACGGTGACCTGGTGGATCTGATCGGTGGAGTCTCCCGGAAAGTGCTCACCCAGACGCTGCGCCGCCTTCAGGAGCACGGGCTGGTCGACCGTCAGGTGTTCGCCGAGGCCCCGCCCCGGGTGGAGTACAGCCTCACCGAGCTCGGGCAGACGCTCAAAGAGCCGATCATCGCCCTCACCACCTGGGCTCGCGTGAACGGTGAAGCGGTCGTGGGTTCCTTCGAAGAGGCCGAGGGCGCGTAGTACGGCATGCGCGGCTCAGCCGACCACACGCAGACCACCGTGCTGAGAAACAATGGTGCGCAACGCGTCCTCTGCTGCTGCATCCGCCGGGGTGATGACGGAAAGGCGCTGATCCGAGCCGTCCTGGACGGCCAGCACGTCGTAGCGAAGGGTCATGACGCCGGCGGTCGGATGAAGCACGCGCTTGGTTCCGTTCGTGCGCTCCTGGACCGTTTGGTCGTCCCACCAGGACGCGAAATCGGGGCTCTTCTGACGTAGCTCACCGACCAGGGTCTGGAGCCGGGGATCGTCCGGGTGCCGGGTGAGGTTCGCCCGCAGATTACCGACGTGCTCCCGGGCGATCCGGGTCCAGTCCATCTGGAAGTCGCGGGAGGCGGGTTCGAGAAACAGCGGCAGCGCGGTATTGCCCCCGACGGCGAATCCGGTCCCGAAAAGAGCTACCGCGGCCGCATTGTGGGCCAGCACGTCGAAGCGGAAGTCCAGGATCCAGGCCGGGGTCGTCGGCATGCTGCGCAGCAGGGTCTGAAGCGACTCGCTGGCCGGGGCCGGTACGTGCCGGGCGGGCGGCGCCTCGCCCCGGGCGATCAGGTGCAGATGGTGGCGCTCGGCCTCCGACAGCACCAGGGCCTGCGACACCGCGTCCAGGACGGCAGCGCCCGGAACGCCGACCCGACCCTGTTCCAGCCGGATGTACCAATCGATGCTGACGGCGGCCAGCTGGGCGACCTCCTGCCGCCTCAGTCCTGGCGTCCGACGCCGCGCGACCTCCGGCAGGCCGACGTCACCCGGCTGCACCCGGGCCCGCATCGCCCGGAGAAAGGCGGATAGTTCGGGCCGGTTCGTCGCCCTGGGCGCTGTCACTGCCTCAGCCTGCTACGCCGCGGTGTTGTTCGTCGAGAGCCGAGGGTGGCACTCCGGGCACCAGCATGCGAAGGATCTCCCTGGGCTTTCCCGCAGGTCGCAGGGTTGTGGGTGTTCGCAGTCCACCTCTCGCCGATTTGCCGATGGAGCCCACCAGCATGAACAACCCGTTCGACCGCCTCCCCCAGGTGCCCACCTTCGAGCTCAGGAGCGCCGCCGCCGTCGACGGCCGGCCTCTGCCGCCGGCACAGATGTCCGGAGCCTTCGGGAGCCCCGGTGGCCAGGACATCTCGCCGGACCTGACCTGGTCCGGAGCCCCCGAGGGCACGAAGAGCTACGCCGTCACCATGTACGACCCCGACGCCCCGACGATGTCGGGCTTCTGGCACTGGGCCGTTGCCAACATCCCCACCACCGTCACCGCCCTGCCCGCCGGTGCCGACCTGCCCGAGGGAGCGATCCAGCTGCCGAACGACGCCCGCATGCCGCAGTACATCGGCGCCGCCCCGCCGGCCGGCCACGGCCCGCACCGCTACTTCATCACCGTGCACGCCCTGGACGTGGAGGACATCGGCGTGCCGGCCGAGGGCACCCCGGCCTTCCTCGGCTTCACCATGGCCTCCCACATCCTCGCCCGCGCCACGATCGTGGCCACCGCCGAGACCCCGGCTGCCTGACTGCACTGGCCCGGTTCCCGAAGGGGAACCGGGCCGGCTGGTGACCACGACATTGGAGGACGCCGGTGGAGACTTGTTCGCGTCGGTGAACCGGGTGCCGGGCTGGTCTTACCCGCCCTCGATCAGCCGTAGCTCGTGATGGTCGACGAAGTCCTGATAATCCTTCACGTTCAGCGTGGCCAACGGAAGACCATGGGTCAGGCAGCAAGCTGCGTTCCACATGTCGTTCAACGGCCGAGGACGGCCCCGCTGGATCGCGGAGGCCGACAAGTGTCCCCACGTCACTGCCACCGCTTCGTCTCCTGGCAGGACAACCTGCCCAGAGAGCCAGTCAGCAAGCTCCTGGCGGCTCCGGCCACCCCACTGACGTAGCCGTGACCACGTGGTCAGTTCGGCCAGCGTCACAAAGGTGAGCAGCGACTGGCGGCCGATCAGACGCGCTTCGAGCGAGCCTGGGAGTTTTCCCTTGTGCAGACGCGAAGCAACGTCGGTGTCTAGGACAACAGGCTGAAGCACAGCTTCAGGATAGGTTGCGCTGACGCTCGGATCGGTAAAAAGCCAAAAATTCGTCCAGTTCCTCGTCGGAGGAGAACGTGTCCGCTCGAAGGTCATCGACCGATGCGATGGGGGGCACGCCCTTGGCTGCCAGCAACTCCGCGGCGGTGAGCCGGGGACGTGGAGCGAAGAACGGCTCCTGATGAGCTGACGTGCTCACTATCCATCACCTCCAGATGCGACGACGAGACCAGTTTAACCAATTACCTGGTATCTGGTACCTGGTCGACCATCAAGTCGATGTCGATGTTCGAGGGGGCATCAGGTTGTGGGGGACACGTGGCCGTGGACGCTACTCAGGCCTTCGCTGCGTGATCCGATGTACCCATCATGGTGGATGCGGAACCGATGAGCGTTCTGGCCAGTCGCTGGAGTGAACTTCTGATCGGCGATCTCGAAACTGATGAGCACCTCACCGCTGCGGCTGCGGCAACCGGGTCGCTGCTGCGGCAGGCTGCCACCGAAACGGAGATCCGGGAGGCGGAAGAGCGGCTGGGCTGTCGTCTTCCGGCTTCGTACCGGGATTTTTTGCTGTTCAGCAACGGCGCCTATGCCGACGACTACGGGCCGACCATCGTCTGTGACCCCGAGGATGCTGAGGAAGCGCCGCTCGAATCGTCCGTTGTCGGAGTCGGTTTCCTGCCCGTCCAGGACGTGACGTGGCTGCGGGATGCCATGCCCTGGTTCGCCGAGATGCTCAGCGAACCGGTGGCGGGCTCAGAGCCTGGGCCGGTGACCGAGGACGGGCAGCACCCGTGGCCCTGGGCGCCGTTCGCCGACGGGCTGTTGATCGCCACGGACAAGCATCCGGGTACGACGGTCCTGATCCGTTTCGACGGGCTCGATGAGTGGCAGATGTGGAACGTCCACAAGGAGTCGAGCACGGCCTACCGGTCGTTCCGGTCATTTCTCGAGGGCCAGGTCCGGGAGCGTGAGCCCGTGAACACGCTCCCGGAGGTCGAAGAACTCCTTGAACGTGGTCGTGCCGGCGACCAGGAGGCGACGATGCGGTTGTCGCGGGTGCGTACGGCCGAGGCTTTCGACCTGTTGTCGACAGCTGTCGATGACCCCCAGATCGGTCAGCAGGTGGTGCGGGCCCTCGCCTGTCTGGGTACGCCCGAAGCCGTCGGCCTGGTGATGGGTATGGACGCCGAGCGGGCCCGCCCCGGCCTGATTGCGCTCGGCACCCAGGAGGCGCGGGACCTGTTGTTCACCCGTAACGACATGGAAGGGCTGCGGGACACTGGCGATCCTCGGGCCGTCGATCTGGCCGCCGCGGCCGTCGGCGCTCTGGACCCCACTCAGAAGATTCCGTGGGACATGCGTGGAGCCTTCTTCCAGGTGAGTCATACGGGAGACCCGCGCTACCTGCCCCTGCTCATGCAGTTCTTCGAGCACGGGCCAGAAGGATCCTTCGATCTCATCGTCTGCCTCGCCAACCTGGGTGCGCCTGAGGGGCTGGACCGTCTGGAAGCCATAGCGGTCTCGGCCAGCGACTCCAGGAACCACACGGCTCGGCACTTGCTGCGGCAAGCCCGGAAAAGACTTGAAAAAGGCTGATGCTGGAATCAACTCCCCTTCATCCCTGCCCATGCTGTGGGCATCTCGTGTTCGGGGAGCCACCCGGGTCGTACAACATCTGCCCCGTCTGTTTCTGGGAGGACGACGTCGTCCAGCTGCGGTACCCCGACCACGTGGGCGGAGCCAATGCGCTCTCCCTGGTTGAAGCTCAGCGTTGCTACATCCAGTTCGGTGCGATGGAGCGGCGGTTCATGACCCACGGGCGTCCAGCGGCGGCTGACGAACCTCTTGACGACGGGTGGCGGCCGATGGGTGAGGCTGATCGCCGTGAAAGGTTCGAGCCAGGTGCACAGGATCCGTGGCCGGAAGACCCGACCGCGCTGTACTGGTGGCGGGATACCTGAGGGACACGGCAGGTGTAGCAGCACATCCATCAGCGGTGGATGCCCATCCGCCGGCCGACCGCGGTGACTGCCGCGATCAGCCGGGCACCCGCGTCCTCTGCTGGAAAGTCGGGTGCCGGAAGGTCAGACGGTGCGGTATCGGGAGGCCAGCTCGGGGCTCTGGCCGCCGAAAGCGGCCAGGTCGGCCGCGAAGACCGCGTCCAGCAGCCCGGCGTCCTCGACACCGGGGGCCACCACGACCTCCCCGAGTTCCAGGCCACGCAGGCTGGCGGTGACCACGTCGTCCGCGCTCATCCGGGGTACGGCACTGAGGTCCATGCCCTGGCGCTCGTGGAATTCCGTGGCCACGACCCCGGGGCAGACGACCTGAACCTGGACGCCGGTGCCCTCGAGTTCGGCGCTGAGCGTCTGCGACAGGGCCACGGCGAAGGCCAGGCCACCGGCGTAGACGGCGCGGCGCGGCATCACCGAGCTGGGCGCGGGACCGCTGAAGGCGATCATGCCGGCGACGTTGATGATGGTGCCCTCGCCGCGGGCCTGCATGCCACCCACCACGGCCCGGGTGAGCAGCGTCGGAGCCAGCACCTTGACCTGGGCCAGCTCGCGGGCCTTCTCGGCGGGCAGGTCGGCCAGCGGCATGTAGTGCGCCACTCCGGCGTTGTTCACCAGCATCGAGATCTCTTCGGAGGCAGCCACTTTCGCGACAAAATCAATGCCCTCGGTGGTGGACAGGTCTGCGGCGATGCTGCGGACGGCGACCTCCGGGTGGGCCTCGGCGAACTCCTTCAGACGCTCCTCACGGCGCCCCACGATGATCAGGTCGTAGCCCTGCGCGGCCAGTCGCTGCGCGAAGGCCCGGCCGATGCCGGAGGTGGCGCCGGTGACGAGTGCGAGCTTGCTCATGAAGCTTTCCTTCCAGATGAATGACGTCCGCGGCCAGTGTGGTCGCGGAGAGGACCCGGGTGCGGGACATCAGGGATGGACGGTCACCGCAGCGGTTTCGCGGCCGCGGTGCGGGGGAGACTCTCGACCAGAGCGGGCAGCCCGTGCGCGCCGGCGTGGGCCCAGGCCACCACATCGTCCGCGTCCACGCCGGCCTCACGCATGGCCGTCGCGAACAGGTCTACGTCGAGGTCCTCGACGGCGGACAGGTGCGCCACCGTGCCGGGATGGACCATCTCACCCAGCAGGCTCAGGGCCCGGCTGCCGGCACTGCCCAGGCGCAGGGCCTCTACCAGGCGGTCCGGGTCGGTGCCGGTGCTGACGGCCAGCCGGACGACCTCGGCGATCGCGGCCTGATTGAGGATCAGCAGGGCGTTGTTGAAGAGCTTGGCCATCTGGCCGGTCCCGATCGGTCCCATCGCGACGGCGTTGGTGGCGAACGCCGCGAAGACCGGCCGGCAGCGGTCGACCGCCGCGTCGTCCCCACCGGCCAGCACGGTCAGCGAGCGGGCCTGCGCGGCGGGCCGGCCACCGCTGACCGGGGCGTCGACGTAGAGGACGCCGGTCGCGGCGCACAGCTCGCCCAGTTGCTGGCTGCTGCTGGGGGTCCCGGTGCCGTGGTTGACCACGATCGCCCCCGGGTGCAGCCCCACGAGCAGCCCATCGGTGCCGTGTGAGAGCAGCTGAAGCAGGTCCTCGTCGGTGCTGACGCACACGGCGACGATGTCGCAGACGACGGCCAGGGCAGCCGGAGTGGCGTGAATTGTCGCCGGGGTGTCGCCCAGACGCTCGAGCGAGGCCGGACGACGTGCCCAGACGTGCAGGGCGAAGCCGGCCTCGGCGATGGCGGTGGCCATCGGCAGCCCCTGGTCGCCCAGGCCGATGAAACCAACCGCTGGGAGAGGTGCCATGAGTCGTCCTTGTCCTTGAATATCACCGACGACGGTTTGAGGACGCCGGCCCGCCGGGTGGGTGGGCTCCGCAGAACCAAGACTCGCCCCCGGACCAGGATCCAGGCAGTACCGAGCGTTTCCTGGTACCGCCAGTCCCAGGCTCGGCCCGGCTACGGTGATCGTCATGACGGACGACCTGCTCGCGGGGTATCTCCGCGCTCGCCGTGGACAGCTACGCCCGGCAGACGTGGGCCTGCCGGAGGGCAACGCCCGACGGCGCGTGACGGGCCTGCGTCGTGAAGAGGTAGCCCTCCTGGCGGGGATCAGCGCCGACTACTACCTCCGTCTGGAGCAGGGACGAGGAGGCAGCCCTTCGCAGGATGTGCTGCGCTCGCTGGCCCGGGCGCTGCGACTGGACGAGGCGGCCACCGGCTACCTGACCAGGCTGGGCCTGCCCCAGATGGTCGAACCGGCCTCGGCCGACGCCGGGGAGCAGGTGCCGGCGACCGTGATGAACCTGGTAAAGCTGCTGGAGCTACCCGCTTTCGTGACCGGGCAGCACTTCGACGTGCTCGCCGCGAACGAGGGCGCCCGCAAGATCTCCCCCGAGCTGGTGCCGGGAAAGAATCGTCTGCGCTCGTTCTTCCTCGTGGAGTCCGAGATGAGCCTGTACGTCGACTGGCAGACCACGGCCGAGCGTTTCGTCGCCGTGGTCCGCGACACCGTCGGCCAGGGGGCCACCCGACCGGACTTCCTCGCCCTGATCGACGATCTGTCCGAGCAGAGCGAGACCTTTCGCGACCTGTGGAACCGCCACGACGTCGTCACCCGGGACACCGAGCCGGCCGTCCTGCGGCACCCGGTGGCCGGGCCTCTACGGCTGCACCTGGAGCAGCTGGACCTCACCGGCGTGCCGGGCCAGAGCCTGGTCGTCTACCATCCCGAGGCCGGATCGCCGGACGCCGATCGTCTCGCCTCGCTGCTGAGCGCTCCCGGGCCGAGGTGAGGGGTCAGGGCGATGTCGTGCAGCCCGATCTGGGCCGGGAATCCGGCCGCAACTTGCACTGACCACTGACTAACGACCAACCCACCCCGCGTCAGATCGTAGGAGTACGAACAGAACTCGAGGTGCACGCTCTCAGCTTCGCGTTTCCAGCGCACCGGGTGCACAGATGCCGCGATCTGCCCGGCCGCCGGGAACCGCTCCAGTAGCGGAGTACCCCAGGCGGATCCTTCGATGAGGCCGAGACCTTGCCCCGGCTTGCTCCCACCGAACGGGGCCATCACCTCGGCGAGAGCGAACGGGTCGGGAGCTTCGCCCTCAGGATAAAGGAGCCGTTCGGCCAGCAGCGACAGGTCCACGTCGTCATCGGCCGCCCCCAGCACGTACCCGGAACCATCGACAGCGTGGATGAGCAGCAGTTCTTCGCTCGGCCCGCACTGAATCGCGTCGTCGAGTACGGCCGACTGCCACAGGGTGTCGCTCACCAGGAGCACATTCTCGACCCAGGGCTCTTCGGCCAGTGCGCACGGCGCCGGTTCAGCGGTGAAGAAGTGGCGACCGGTCTCATCGAAGGCCCACGTCTGGTCATGGTCGCGCAGGGTGCCTTGGACGCGGTCGTAGACGGCCTTGCGCATCTTGTTCTTGCCCATGTGGTCCTCAGTCGATTCCACGCAGGGGGACGGCTTGTCGCGGCAGCTCGCTCGGGGACTGCCCCGATGCCCTGCTCCCGACCGGAGACGCAACAATTCTCACCGGGCAAGAGTACGAGCCGTATCTGACAACGACCTGGCCGGTCGCGGAGTCGACAGCGTTAACTGTAGCCAACGAGCCGGCCGAAAGGGCCGTAGCCAGAGGCGCCACCCTTTGCGGACGCCGTCACTGGCCGCGCTCTCAACTCTTATCCGTCATCTGACTCGGCCAGGACTTCGTCAGTCCGGTCCGTTCGCTCGCTTTCCCTCATCCACAGCGCCACGAAGCCGAAGACCACTATCCCCGTGAGGGATGCGCCGAACTTGTGGCCGGGCTCAGAGTTCGCGGATGTGCAGGAGGCTGCTGAGCTGCAATGCACGGCGGGCTCGGCTGTCATCGAGGCTATCGACGATGACCGATGCCCCAGCCCATGAAGCACCGGCGTCCTCGACCAGTGCCTGAACGGTCAGCGCCTGACCGCCGGTCGCAATCCAGTCATCCACGAACAGCACCCGATCACCTGAACGGATCAGATCGCGCCGAAAACCCATTCGCAGATGCCGATCCTGGTAGTCCGGCGGCGTCGTCCGTTGCCACCAGGCGTCGCTGTCATAGGCCCGGGAAGGGTTCTTGCGAACCTCGACGAAGCCCACGCCCAGGTGAGCTGCGACGAGTGCTCCCAACAGCATTCCCTTCGATGCTGGACCGGCCACGACTGTGGGTGCTGCTTTCGGATTCGCCTCCGCCAGCGCGGGGCCAAGTGCTTGGAGCAGCTCCGGATCGCGCCACCAACCGGTCACATCCGCCAGCGACTCCTGTCCTGCGTCTGATCGCCAGCGCAGACCGATCTTCAACCGCTCACGTAACTCGCCGCGTTCCATCCTCACCCTCGTGAGATTAGGTGAGAATGTCGGTAGTGTTCCCGCGGCTCAAGGCCGGGCAGGGGCAAGATCGGTCCCTGGCCTGGGCAGATACCCCGGATCGGGGGAAACGCCTGAGATGTAGGCAGTGGCATGACCTGCTGGTCAAGGCCTAAATTCCGGCCCGACCAAGGGTGCCCCCGAGAGGATTCGAACCTCCGACACACGGTTTAGGAAACCGATGCTCTATCCCCTGAGCTACGAGGGCGTAGGCCGTCCAAGGACGACCGGCAGGACATAGGCTATCGCAGGGTCAGCTCAGGGCGAGAGCAAGTCCGATCGGGCGTCCAAGGTCACATCGTCCGAGGCGCTGAGTGACTCTGACCTCTGAGGCCGGTGACCCAAGGACAACCGCCGCTGAAGCAGGGATTGCGCGTTGCGCGAGCTGGAGTCAGCCCCGTTCCCGCCCGGCCAAGCGATCGAACTCCCCATCCTAGGCGCCCGCCAGCCACACCGCGAAGCCGCCTTGAGCCGAGCGCAGGACCGGGCCGGCGCCCTGGTCCTTGGTGTCCCGCACCTCGACCAGGCCGTCATGGCGCCGCATCTCGACGCAGTCACCGGTGCTGGCGCTGGCTTTGATCCACGGGGTGTTGTTGCTGGTCATCGCAGGTGTTCCTTGATCGGTACGGAACTGCTCTCGATCGCCGCGTACCTCTCCTCGGAGTCCGCGACCACCTCGGGCGCAGCGCTGTACTGCCCTCCGAGGTAACCCTCGCCGTAGAACAGAGGTGGCTCGTTCGATCCTTCCGGAAAACGGAGAATCTTGAACTCCCCGTTACCGCCGCCGTGGGCGCCGGAGGGCGAGGGGAGGACGCGGATGTCGACGTCCGGTCGAGCGAGAGGTGCTGCCGGGCCGCGCTGGTCCGGTCGGGCAATCAGCCCCTCGAGGTCGGTACTTACGACCGTGGAATCCCGGGAGCACGCCTCACTACCGTGACGGTGTGCGCCGTACCGAGGGGAGACGCCTGGTCGTGCTCGCCGCCATGATCACGGTGCTGGCGGGCCTCCTTGCCATGCATGCCTTAGCCATGGGCGGCCACGGTGACCACCCGCAGACCGGCGTCATCCATCTGGAGCACGAGCGAACCCCAGCACCTGATCACGATCAGCACGAGATGACGACGATGTGCCAGGCTGTCCTGAGCGGCGCCGTCGCGTTCGTGCTGCTGCTTCTGGGGCTGGCCCTTCTCCGTCGACGTGTGTTCCGCGAAGGGCCTACGAACAACTGCGTGACCACCTCGTCCTTCATCGGACGGCACCGAAGACCGCCCCCGTCACTGACCGAACTCTGTATCAGCCGGACCTGAGTCGCGCTTGCCCGCTCGCCGACGACTCGAACCGCTCTGATACGAAGGGTTTCTTCAGCATGCGCACCAGCAAGTTCTCCGTGGCCCTGGCCGTTCTCGTGCTCACCGGATGTGCCGGCACGAGTACCGCGGCCGCCGATCACACCCGCGCCGACGTGGAATTCGCGACCGGCATGATCCCGCATCACGGTCAGGCCCTGACGATGGCCGACCTGGCGCTCGACAAGGCCCAGAGTGCACCGGTCAGGAAGCTGGCCGAGCAGATCAAGGCCGCCCAGGATCCCGAGATCGTTCAGATGTCAGGTCTTCTCAAAGGGTGGAGTCAGCCTGTCCCGACGGCCACCGGTCACGTCCACGACATGGTGGGGATGAGTCACGAGGGCTCGGGCATGATGACCGCCGCCCAGATGATCGAACTGGAGAACGCCCAAGGCGCCACGTTCGACCGCGAGTGGACGGAAATGATGATCCAGCACCACCAGGGCGCGGTGGCCATGTCCGAGACCGTGCTCGACGAGGGCAGCAGCCCCGCGATCGAGACCCTCGCCGAGGCGATCATCCAGGGCCAGACCGCCGAGATCGACGAGATGCAGAAATTGCTGGACACGTCTCTCTGAGAAAACGGACGTCCTCCCGCTCGGGCGGGAGGACGTCCGCCATCAGTTGTGGTACTGGTGCACGACCGCGTGGCCCCGGCCCCGCCCGATCAGCCAATGGTTGACGGGGGTGGTCACCACGAACGCGATGACCAGGGAGATCACCAGGGACAGCCAGAAGAGCACGCTGCTCAGCCCCGCGTCCATCGCCCCGGGGATGGCGAGCACGGTCGCGTTGTCGGCGACCTCCATCACCGCGATCGACACCGTGTCCGAGGCCAGCGCGACGGTGAAGGCCGTGCTCAGGGCGACACCGGCCCGCAGCACACCCCGCATCGTCAGCGAGTACCCGAAGACGAACGCCAGCACGATCGAGAGCACCACGGTCGCGGCGTTGTGCAGCCCGAACGCGGTCCCGACGACCATGCCCAGCACCTCACCGATGGCACACCCGGTCAGACAGTGCAGCGTCGCCTGCACCGCCGCCCGCCAGCCCGTATCCATCGCCCCGTGATCCGAGTGGCCGGTGTGCTCCATGCGCTGTTTCCTTCCCTGAGGTTTCCTCAGGGAGTAACCGGATACCCCCTATGGGTATTCCGCAGGGCACTGTTGACTCCGGCCATCCGGTCGGCCAGGGCCGGATTGCGGTAGGGGCCGGGCTGCCGCAGCGTCTCGATGATGCGGGCCACCACCTCACCGGGCTTGTCCTGGCTCATTTTCTCCTTGCCCACGAAACGGTCGACGGGCAGGGCGAATCCGGTGGTGCCGACCGAGATGCGGTCGGCGTAGGCGGAGTTCTCCAGCGTGCCGCGCATGCGGAACGGGTTGGGCAGCGGGTCTTCGAAGTGGTCGACGAGGCGCTCCAGTACCTCCAGGTTGCGGTGAGCCGACAGGATGCGGGGGCGGCCGTAGACGTGCACGGCCGCGTAGTTCCAGGTGGGCACACCGGTCGGCCGGCCGTACCAACTGGGCGAGACGTAGCCGTTGGGACCCTCGAAGATGACCAGCGTCTCGTGTTGACCGAGCTCGTGCAGCGCCGCGTCGTCGGCCCCGACATGGCTCAGAAGCACGATGCCGGAGGCGGTCTCGTCCAGCAGGAACGGGTAGTGCGAGGCGATGAGGCCACCGGGGGTGGCGCTCACCAACGTGGCCCAGGGGGAGGTGCGGATCAGGTTCCGCACCTCCCCCTCGTCGGCCAGGGCGTAGGCGGGGGTGTCGAGCATCAGAAATCTCTCCAGGTCCAGCGCCCACCGAGAAGAGTTCCGGCGACGGGTAGTTCGCGTAGCTTCTCGGGGGACAGGGTGGTCGGGTCGTGATCGAGCACGATCAGGTCGGCCGGCTCGCCCACGGCGACGCGCGTGCGGGTGCTGGCGTCGAGGGCCACGGAGACCGGGATGTTCTGCTCCGGGTGCCAGGGCTCGCGGCCGTCGCGGCTGCGGCCGGTGGCGGCGGAGATCGCCAGCCAGGGGTCGAGCGGGGCCACCGGGGCGTCCGAGCCCAGGTGCAGCTCCGCACCGCCGTCGAGCAGCGAACGGAACGCGAAAGCCCTTCCGGTGCGCCCTTCCCAGTGGTGGTCGGCGACGTCCCGGTCGTCCATGGCGTGTTCCGGCTGCACGCTGGCGACCAGGCCGAGCCGGCCGAATCTCTCGAAGTCGTCCGCGCTCACCAGCTGCGCGTGCTCGATCGTGCCGGGCACACCGAGGCGCTCGAACTCGTCCAGTACCTGCTGGTTGGCCTGGTCACCGATGGCGTGCACAGCGGCCTTGATGCCGTTGCCGTACGCGGTCTCCAGCAGGCCTCGAAGCTCCGCCGGGGAGACGCTCTGCACCCCGCAGGCGTGCGGGTGGGCCGGGTCGAGGCCCGGGTACGGGTCGTGGCACAGGGCGGTGCGGGTGTTCAGCGAGCCGTCGACGACCACCTTGAGGCGGCCGAAGGTGATGAGGCCCTCCGGGTCGAGCACGTCGCCGGTGTGAAGACCGGCGGCCACGGCTCCGGGGAACCGGTCCGGCCAGACCGAGACCTGCACGCGCAGGGCGCTGACCCCGGCGGCCACCCGGGCGGGCCACTCCACCACGTTGTCGGCACTCTCGAAGTCCACGATCCCGACGACACCCCGGCGGGCCGCGTCGTCCGCTGCTTCCCGGTAGTGGGTGACGTCGGGAGCGGTCTCCAGCACCATCGCGTGGTTGGCGTTGATCCACTCGGTCTCGCGGACCAGCCCGAACTCGTCGGGCGTGACGCCCAGCCGACCGGCTGCCGGCGTGTTCACCCAGCCGCAGTGCAGGTCGCCGCTGACCAGGATGACCGGGCGGTCCGGGGCCACCGCGTCGAGCGCCGCCAGGCTCGGCGGGTGCGGCCACAGACCGTCGCGGAACCCGTAGCCGACCAGCGCCGTGCCGTCGTCGGGGCGGGCCGCGAGGGCCTGCGTGACCACGGTCAGGGCGTGCTCGGCGCTGAGGGTGCTGGAGAGGTCCAGCCGGCGGCGGGCCTTCACCCACTGGGTGAAGTGCACGTGCGCGTCCCACAGGCCCGGTCCCAGCCGGCGACCGTCGAGACGCACCTCCTCCAGGGGCTCGACGACGTCCTCAGGCAGGGGATCTCCCGCAGGCAGCAGGGCGTGGATCTTCCCGCCGAGCAGCACCACGTCCGCGACCCCCGTCGACCCGGGCAGCCGGGCCTCCCGCAGAACCAGACCCTTCGACATCAGTTGTCCTCCAGACGGAACTCTTGGCCGAGTACCGGTATCGAAGCCAGAAGCTCGGCCGTGTAGGGATCTTTCGGAGCACCCAGCACGGTGTCGGTGGCCCCCGATTCGACCACCCGGCCCCGGCGCATCACGTACAGACTGTCGCTGACGTAGCGCACGACGGCCAGGTTGTGTGAGATGAACAGCACCGTGAGATGCAGCTCGGCCTGCAACTCGCGGATCAGGTTGAGCACCACGCCCTGCACCGAGGCGTCGAGGGCCGAGGTGATCTCGTCGGCGATCAGCACGGCGGGCTCGGCGGCCAGCGCCCGGGCGATGGTGATGCGCTGGCGCTGACCTCCGGAGAACTGCCACGGCAGTTCTCCGGCCCGGGACGGGTCGATGTGCACCCGCTCCATCAGCTCACCCACGCGCTGCCGCCTGGCCGCCGACGACCAGCGCCGCCCGGTGGCCCGGGTGGCCTCGGCGATCGAGGCGCCGACCGCCATCCGCGGGTCGAGCGCCGAGAACGGGTCCTGGAACACCATCTGCACGCGCCGCCGGGTCTGCCGGGTGATCTCGGCCCCGTCGAGGGTGATCGATCCGGTGCTGGGCACCAGCCCGACGGCCGCCGCGGCGACCGACGACTTGCCTGATCCGGACTCGCCCACCAGTCCTACGGTGGTCCCGGAAGGTACCTGCAGATGGACGTCGTTCACGGCCAGGTGGGCCCGTCGCCCGTGTCCGTAGCGGACATGGAGCCCGGTGAACTCCAGCGTGCTCACGACGGCACCTCCTCGGGAAGTTCGTCGCCGATCACCGGCAGGGGCCGGCTGCGGTCGGAGGTCATGTCGGGTACGCAGGCGATCAGGGCCCGCGTGTAGGGATGCCGGGCCTCGTGCAGGTCGGCGGCCGCCAGGGTCTCGACCACCTCACCGTTGCGCATCACCAGGATGCGGTCGCAGAAACCGCTGATCAGGGCGATGTCGTGGGAGACGAGCAGGATCGCGGCCCCGCTGCGGCGCTGGGTGCGCCGCAGCACCGAGAGCACCTGCCGCTGCACCGTGACGTCGAGCGCGGTGGTGGGCTCGTCGGCCAGCAGCAGTTTCGGCCGGGCCATCAGGCCCATCCCGATCATCACCCGCTGCCGCATGCCGCCGGAGAGCTCGTGCGGCAGCTGCTTCACCCGGCGTTCCGGTTCGGGGATGCCGACCGAGGTCAGAGCCGTCACCGCCCGGTCGCGGGCCTGGGCCCGGCTCGCCCCGCCGTGCACCTGCGCCACCTCGGTGAGCTGCCGCCCGACCGTGAGGGAGGGGTTCAGCGAGGTCAGCGGGTCCTGGAACACCATCGCCAGTTCGGTGCCGAGTACGCCGCGGGACGTGCGGGTCAACGGTGCGGTCATGTCGATACCGCGAAAGGTCAGGGTGCGGGCGGTGACCGAGGCCGTGGGGTCGAGCAGCCCGGCCAGCGCCATCGACGTCACCGACTTGCCCGACCCGGACTCGCCCACGATGCCGATGGTCTCGCCCGCCTGGATGGAGAACGACACACCACGGACGCGTTCCACGAGCCGGCCGCTCGCGTCGGGGAAGGCGACGTGCAGGTCCTCGATCTGCGCCACCGGCCCGCCGTCCTGCGTGGCCGGTGGGGCGCCGGCCTTGCGCCTGACGATGGAAGGCCTCCGCCCGGACTGGTTGTAGAGCTCCCCGAGCTGGGTGAACACCAGGCAGGTGAGCACGATCGCGAGACCGGGGCCGAGGGCCGCCACCGGGTTGACGTAGATCCGGGCGAAACCCTCCTGGAAGAGCCGGCCCCAGTCGTAGGAGGGCGGCTGCACGCCGAGCCCGAGGAAGGACAGGCCCGCGAACGAGAGCAGGGCCGAGGCCGCCATCACGGTGGCGTTCACCGTCAGGGGCGGCAGGATGTTGGGGACGACGTGGCGCGCCACGATCGAGACCGGGCCGAGCCCGGAGATCTGGGCGGCGCGGATGTAGTCGCGGCCCATCACCGAGGCGGCCAGGGTGTGACCGAGCCGGGCGAAGGTCGGGATGCCGGCGAAACCCACGGCCAGCATGGCGCTCACAGTGCCGGCGCCCCAGATCGCGGAGAAGAACAGGGCGAGCAGCAGCCAGGGGAAGGCCAGCAGGATGTCGATCAGGCCGGCCAGCAGGCGGCGCACCGGGCGGGGGAGCACGGTGGCCGCGAGCCCGAGCAGCACGCCGCCCAGCACCGAGATCGCGGTGGCGCCCAGGGCGATCAGGACGGACGTGCGGGTGGCGACGAGCGTGCGGGCCAGGATGTCGCGGCCGAGTTCGTCGGTGCCGAAGAGATGACCGGCGCCCGGCCCGGCCAGCCGGTCGGCCACCGCGGTGGTGGTGGCCCGATCGCCCCAGATCATCGGCCCGAGCACGACCAGGGCGAGCAGGACCAGGGCCCCGGCCGTGGTGACCAGGCCACGAGGGCTGGTGAGACGTTGCCGCAGAGCCGGGTTCATCAGCCCTCCAGGAGCGCGGAGCGCGGGTCGAGGGCCAGCAGGACCAGATCGACGGCCAGATTCAATACCAGCACCAGCAGGGCGTAGACGAGCACGACGCCCTGGATCATCGGGTAGTCCTTCGCGGAGATCGAGGAAACGATGGTGTTGCCCAGTCCGGGAACGGCGAAGACCGACTCGATCAGCACGGTTCCGGCCACCAGCCCGCTGAGCACGAGCCCGCCGGCGGTCAGGGCGGAGGTCACCATGTTGGGCACGGCGTGCCGCAGGTAGAGCAGGTGGGCGGGCAGTCGCTTGCTCCGGGCCGTGGTCAGGTAGGGCTCGTCCAGCACCCGCAGCATCTCGACGTGCACGATCTGGGCCAGGTAGGCCATCGAGCCGAGGCCCAGGGCCAGCACCGGCAGCACCGTGTGTGGTGGATCGCCCCAGCCGGCGGCCGGTAGCAGGCCCCAGCTGATGCTGAACAGGGCGATCAGGCCGACCGCGAGCAGGAAGCCGGGTACGGCCAGCAGGATGCCGATGACCCAGGAGACGGCCAGGTCGAGGATGCGGTGCCGGCCTCCGCGGGCCGAGATCGCCGTCGCCGTGCCGATCGGGAGGGCTCCGAGCACGGCGACGGCGAAGGCCGTCCCGGCCAGCGTCAGGGTGACCGGGAAGCGCTGTCCAAGAACGTCTCCCACCGGCCGGTGGGACTGCAGGGACTCACCCAGGTCGCCCCGCAGCAGGCCGCCGAGGTAGCCGGCGAACTGCTGCGGCAGCGACTGGTCGAGACCGAGCTCGACCCGGGTGCGCTCGGCCAGCTCAGGGGTGGCGCTGTTGCCGAGGGCGGCCCGCACCGGGTCTCCGGGAACCAGGTGCACGATCAGGAAGGTGCCCACGACGACCAGGGCCAGCGAGATCAGAAGGCGTCCCAGACGTCGCACGACGAACGCGGCCCGGGGGGAGAGCCGGCTCTCGGCCCTGGGTGGGGGTTCCAGGAGTACCGGTGCGGGGGTGGTCATGTCAGCCCAGCATCCGGATCGCGGTGGGCGTGGTGTAGTTGCCGTTCTCCAGCTCCGACCCGGTGAAGTAGGTCTTCATCAGGTTGTCGGCCAGGGGGAAGGCGTCGAAGTTCTCGATCAGCTTCGTCTCGGCCTGCTGCCAGAGGTCGCAGGTGCTGTCCGGGTCGGCGGCGGTGGCCTGCTCGGTGAGGGCCTGGTACTCCGGGTTGTCGACGAACATGAAGTTCACGCCGCCCTTGTCGGGAGTCGCTCCGCCGAAGAAGTTGCTCAGCACCGCCGGGCTACCCGGCGCGACCTGCACGAAACCGGTGTCCCAGTCGAAGGTCTGCCACAGCTGCTCGGACCAGGCGGCCGCATCGTTCGGCGACAGCTCGGTGGTGACGCCCAGCGTGTCCCAGGTCTGCTGCACCAGCTCGGCCGCGGCGGCGTGGGTGGCGGTCGCGGCGTCGTAGATGAATTTGACGGTCAGGGTCTTGCCGTCTTTCGTGCGCTTGCCGTCGGCGCCGAGCTTCCACCCGGCCTCGTCGAGCAGGGTCGCGGACCGGGCGGCGTCCTGCGCCGGAAGGGTCCACCGGGGGCCGCTTCCCACGCACAACAGCGGGGTGGAGACCACCAGCCCGTTCGACTTCTCCGCCGAGCCGTCGGTGACCACGCTGGCCACCTCCTCCTGGTTCAGGGCCAGGCTCAGCGCCTCTCGCACCTTCGGGTCGGAGGTAGGCCGGTCGGAGCGCTCGTTGAACAGGATCTCGCCGACCGGGTTGCGGGTGCCGACCGTCTTCAGGCCCGCCGCGTCGAGCCGTTGCCGGTCCGAGCCCAGCACCACGGCGGAGTTCAGGTCGCCGGACAGCAGCAGGTTCGCGGCGGTCGACTCGTCCGTCACCACCCGCACCACGTAGGTGTCGGGCAGCCCGACGGTGTCACTGGTGACGCCGTCCGGCCCCCAGGTGTAGTCGTCGCGTCTGGTGAACGTGTACTCCGAGCCGGCGGTGGCGTCGCTGAGCGCGAAGAGGCCGGTGCCCGCGGGCTTGTCGTCCAGGCTGCCGGGATCTTTCAGGCCGCTCTCGCAGACCATCGCGACGGTACCGGTGTTGGACAGCAGGAACGGGTCGTTGGTCTTGCTGGTGACGGTGAGTACGTTGCCGTCGGCCTTGGCGCTGATGCCCGCGGTGATCTGGGACCCGAAGTAGAAGGTCGCGTTCTTGGTGACGGCGTTGTAGTTGATGTTGTCGGCGGCGGTCCCGGCGGTGAACGGGGTGCCGTCGGAACAGGTGATGCCCGGCTTCAGCGTGTACGTGATGCTGGTGCCCGTCTCTTTCCAGCTCTCCGCCAGCCACGGCACGAAATCGCCCTCGGCCGTGACGTTCGCCAGCGACTCGTAGGCGGTGGCAACCATTTCCCGGCCCGCCAGCGAGGCGTTGGTGAACGGGTTCAGGTCTCCCGGGTCGGAGGAGATGGCCTTGACGTAGGTGCCGCCGGAGACCGGCTCACCGTCCTGCCCGGTGTCGGTGCTGCCGGAGGATCCGCACGCGACCAGCGTGGTGAGACCCAGCGGAACGATCAGCGCGATGCGCTCTTTCCTGCCCATGTTTCCTCTTCCAGTCCATGAAGCGGGATTCAGGGATTTCCGATGCCGGCCAGCGGCCCTGCTGCCTTGACGGACACCTTGAGGGTGGGCCGGGTCGCGTACGACACCGGCGTCTCCAGAACATCGACGATCTCCACCCGGAGCGGGTCGGCCCCGGCCTGGATCGCCTTCTCGACCGCGGCCTTGCCGGCGGCCTCGATGGCCGCGAGCCGGTCGCCGTGGTCGCACAACTGGTCGGCCCGGCCGCCGGCCAGGGCGATGGCCGCCCCGACCGCGTTGGCCACGTTGCCCTGCTCCGGGCGCAGCACCTCGCCGGCACCGAGCACCTGGTCGGGTACCAGGAAACCCCCGCCGCCGACCACCACCAGCGCAAGCCCGGTGCGGCCCAGCGACATCCGTTCCACGGCGGACTCGATCCGGTCGTGGGCCCGGGCCCGGGCGGTGCGCAGGGCCGCGGCGATCTCGGGGGAGACCCCGGTCAGCCGCCCGTCGGCCAGCGCCGCGGCGTCGGTCAGGGTGGGGGTGGAGCCACCGAAGAGCAGTGCCTCCTGCGTGATCCGGTACCCGACCGAGTCGTGCCCGGGGGCGCCGGTGGCCGGATCCACGACGGTGCCGCCACCCAGACCCAGACTGAGGACGTCGGGCATCCGGAAGTTGGTCGTCACCCCACCGATCTCGCGGGGCATGGTGGACTCGCGCGGGAACCGGTCGACCAGCACCCCGAGGTCGCTGGTGGTGCCGCCGACGTCGATGATGACGGCGTGGTCGGTGCCGGAGAGGAAGGCGGCACCGCGGATCGAGTTGGCGGGCCCCGAGCCGATCGTCAGCACCGGGTAGTGGGCCGCGTAGTCGACCGCCATCAGCGTGCCGTCGTTCTGCGCGAAATAGGTCGTGGCGCTGAGCTTCTCCTCGGTCACCACATCGAGCAGCGCCTGCGTGACGTCGCGGGCGACCCCGTACAGCGCGGCGTTCAGCACGGTGGCGTTCTCGCGCTCCATCACGCCCAGGGCGCCGATCTCGTGGCTCAGCGACACCGCGACGTCCGGCCCGGCGTGATCGTGGATCAGCGCCTGAACCTCGAGCTCCTGCTCGGGGAACGACGGGCTGAAGATGCCGCAGACCGCCACCGCGTCGTAGCCGTCGAGACCGTCGAGGAAGCGGCGGATGCCGTCCCGGTCGAGCGGCGAGATCGGGTACCCGTCCATCAGGTGCCCGCCGCCGGTCAGCACCGAACCGGCCAGCACCGCCTCGCGCAGGTCGGCCGGCCAGCCCGCCAGCGGCGGGAAGTCACTGGCCATCGGGGCGCCCAGGCGCATCACCGCGACCCGGCCGAGATCGCGGCGCCGCACGATCGCGTTCGTGGCGTGGGTGGTACCCAGCATGATCCGGCCCACCTCCGAACGCCTTTCGCCGAGCTCGGCGAGCAGCGCCCGCAGCGCCGCGCGGATCCCGCCGGTCACGTCGGGCGTGGTGGGCTGCTTGGTCCAGGCCAGCACGGTGCCGGCCGGGTCGAGGGCCACCGCATCGGTGTTCGTGCCACCGACGTCGATGCCGATCGAGAGCTGGGCGCTCATCGCACGGCCCCTTCCGATGAAACAGTCAGTGGCACATAGGGAATGTCATAACCGAAGGCCGGGGGGCCGGTGAGCTCCAGCCCGCGCTCGGTGCGCCAGAGCGGGTCGCAGGGCCAGGCCAGGACCGCGATGCGCTGCCCGAACCGCAGGTTCTCGGTCGAGATCGCCTCACCCGTCTCGGAATCCACCACGGTGATCAGGTCGGGCACGCTGACCAGGACCTCGCCGTCCTCCAGCGCCACCAGGTTCTCGTTCTGGATCTCCACGCGCACCAGGCGGTCCCGGTCGCCGCCGATGCCCTCCACCGTCACCGAGCCGCGGGTGAAGCCGCCCTCGGTGACCCGCTCCACGTCGATCACCTTCCCGGTGATCAGCAGCGCGGCGCCGAGCACCTCGACCAGCGCCGCGACCGGCTCCGGCGAGCCCAGCAGGTGGTGCCCGACCTCGATCGCGCGGCTCACCGTGCCCCGGATCACCGCCCCGGCCTGCGCGTCCTCCACCCGGAGAACGCCCGCGCCGAGCGCGATCCCGCCACTGGCCACGGTCAGCGCCCGGGCGTGACGTTCCAGCCAGGCCCCGTTGACCGGGTGCAGCAGCGACACGTTGCCGATGCCGTCGCACATCACCGCCACGCCCATCGGCAGTTTCGCCACGTTCGTCGAGGTCATCGTGGCCATCGGGAAGGCCCGGCCCATCTGGTCGGCGTCGAGCACGGCCAGCCCGGCCCGCGCGGCCCACGCCACCGGCGTCACCCCGTTGCTGCCCCCGATCTCGGTGGCCATCACGGTGGTGACCTTGCGGCCGATGTAGCGCTCGACCTCGCGTACCAGGGTCTGTGCCTGGCCGGCGGCGGTGAGCACCTCCAGGCCGACCCCGGGAGCGCCCATCGCGGACATGGTGATCACCGCGTCGTCGGGCGTGAGTTCGTCGACGCCGACCAGCGGCACCGGACCGAACTCCTCGATCCGCAATCGCGTGGCCAGCCTGCTGGTGTGGACGGCGCCACCGCCGCCGGTACCGAAGATCGCGGCACCGGCGGCCAGGGCGTCGACATCGGCCAGATCGATGACCCGGCGTGCCTGGGAGTGATGCATGGAGGTGACATTACGTTCGTCCCTCACGTCTCCCAATGTGTTGTCAGACCAGAGAATCCCGGCAAACTGTGCTGATGGAACAGGCTGGAGCGGTCACCGTGGCGGGCATTCTCGAACAGACCACCCGATTCGGGGTGCATCACGTCGCCGGGCCGCTGACCACCACCAAGCCCTCCGGGGTCGAGATCGTGGCCTTCGACGACCTGGCCGAGGCCACGCCCGGATGTCTGGTGGTGGCTGCGCTGGCAGACGGCCGCCCGGTGCGTTCCTACCAGGTCGACATCGCCGTGCGCCGGGCCATCGCCGCTGGTAGCGCCGCCCTTCTCCTGATCGGCGAGGTGCCGGTGGCGCACACCGTGCGGGTACTGGCCGAGCGGGCCGGCCTGCCCGTGCTGACCGGCCCCGCCCCGGCCTCCGAGCTGGCCGTGGCCATCGACCGGATCCTGCGCGGCGGGGCCGCCGAGGCGCTGACCCGGGCCGGGCGGGCGATCGAGCTGGCCGGCCAGGCCGCGACCCGCGACTCCGGCACGGTGCTCCAGGTCGCGGGCGCCGCGCTCGGCGTGACCCTGACCCTGGCCGACGACCCCTCGGTGACCTGGGCCGAACCCGACGCCGTCTGTGTCGGCGAGGTGCCGGTGGGCCGGCTGGTCACCGACCAGCACGACTCCGCCACGGACATCGCCCTGCCGGTGGTCGCGGCGCTGCTCTCGCGCGCGGTGCAGCGCGAACTGGCCGACCGTTTCGGGCCCGCGCGCTCGCGGGCCGACCTGATCATCGAGCTGGTCTTCGCCGACTCGGCGCGGCTCGACGGGTTCGCGACCGAGGCGGTGCGGGCGGGTCTGCCGCTCCAGCTCTCGCACGCCGTGGCCTGGCTCACCCCGACCCCCGCCAGTGGTGAGAAGCGTCGTCCTCCGGCCGTTCTCGCCCAGGCCCTGGAACTGCGCACCCTGCAGATCACGGAGAGCCGGGACGAGCTGTGGCACCTGGCGGTCTTCCGGGACGACGCGATCGTGGTGGCCTCCGAGGAGATCGGGGCCCCCGACCACCAGCGCCGGCTGCGTGAGGTGGTGGAGGACGTGGTCGCGCACGTCTCGGGCGACGGCTGGACCTACACGGCCGGGCTGGGGACACCGGCCGTGGGGGCGGCCGGGATGCGGCAGTCGGCGACGGAGGCCCGGATCGCGGCCGAGACCGCGGTGGCCGGCGGGCGGGCCGGCAGCATCACCGTCACCGACGTCACCGGGCTGCGCCGGGTGCTGCTGGACTTCTACGCCTCACCGCTGAGCCGGGCGCTGCTCGACGACATCCTCTCCCCGCTGGACGAACTCGGCCCGGAACGGGCGACCGAGGCGATGCTCACCCTGCGCGCCTACCTGGGCCATCGCAACTCGCTGGCCCGGGCCGGGGCCGAGCTGAACCTGCACCCGAACGCGGTCAACTACCGCATCCGCCGGATCGAGAAGACCCTCCGGCTCGACCTGGGCGACCCCGACGTTCGGTTCGCCGTCGAGCTGGCCTGTCGGGTGCGTTTGATCGCACCTGGGCGGTAACGACTTTCGGTTCAACTATGGACGAGCGGCGCACCTTGCGCGCTATGGTTCGGCGCAACGGGCGGCTGCTCTGGCCGACCCGATCGAGTGAACCCCCTGTGTCGCAAGGAGTGTCACGATGCCGGTATCCCGGTCCGGCCGGGCCGAGATCTACTACGAGACGATGGGCGCTCCCGACAGCCCTCCGCTCGTCCTGATCTCCGGTCACGGAGCCCAGCTCGTCAGCTTCCCGGAGGGGTTCTGCGATCAGCTCGCCGCCGCCGGTCTGTGGGTGATCCGTCTCGACAACCGCGACACCGGCCTCTCGCAGATGTTCGGCGGTCCGGAGGATCTCGACGGCGGGTACGACCTCGACGACATGGCGAGCGACGTGCTCGCGGTGCTCGACGACCTGGGCCTGGACAGCGCCCACGTGCTCGGGCAGTCGATGGGCGGCTTCATCGCCCAGTTGCTGGCCCTCGACCACCCGGAGCGCGTGCGCAGCCTGACGCTGCTCTACACGATCCCCGGCAAGGACCCGGCACACCTGATCGGCTCGCACGACGGTGCCGCCTTCGCCCAGCCGCAGAAGCGGTGGCCACGCGAGGACACGATCGAGGGCTACACCGGACTGCTGAGGTTCCTCGACGGCGACGGGTACCCGTTCGACGAGGACGAGGCGCGCGCCGTGGCGGCCCGGGCCTACGACCGGGGCTACCGGCCCGACGGGGTGCCGCGGCAGTGGGCCGCGATCCTGCGGGCGCCGAGCCGCACCGAACGCCTGCACACGATCACCGTTCCGACGCTGATCCTGCACGGGCGTAACGACCCGAGCCTGCACTGGCGGGCCGCCGTCGACATGGCCGCGCTGATCGACGGCGCCGAGGTGCACGTCTACGCGGGCATGGGCCACTCGATCCCCCGCGAGCTGTGGCCCGAGCTGACCGCCACGATCCACCGTCACACCGGGAGGGCCTGATGGGCTTCGACACCGATCACCTGCTGCCCAACCTGGTGGCGCTGCGCCGCCGACTGCACGCCACCCCCGAACTGGGGCTGCACCTGCCGCAGACCCAGGCGACCGTGCTGGAGGCCCTGGCCGGGCTCGACCTGGAGATCACGACCGGCGTCGGGCTCAGCTCGGTGGTCGCCGTGCTGCGGGGCGGCCGGCCCGGGCCGGTGGTGCTGCTGCGCGGTGACATGGACGGGCTGCCGATCGTGGAGGACACCGGCCTGGACTACGCCTCGGGCAACGGGGCGATGCACGCGTGTGGTCACGACCTGCACACCGCCGGGCTGGTCGGCGCGGTGAGGCTGCTGCACGAGCGCCGGGCCGAGCTGCCGGGGACGGTCGTGTTCATGTTCCAGCCCGGTGAGGAGGGCTTCGCCGGCGGCCGGATCATGCTCGAGGAAGGCCTGCTCGACGTGGCCGGTGAGACCCCGGTGGCCGCGTACGCGATCCACGTCGACAGCGCCACGCCGCGCGGGCTGTACGTCACCCGGCCGGGCCCGATCATGGCCGGCGCCAGCGGGATGAAGCTGCGGGTGCTGGGCGCCGGCGGGCACGCGGCCTTTCCCCAGGAGGGGGTCGACCCGGTTCCGGTGGCGGCCGAGATCGTACTGGCCGTGCAGAGTTTCGTCACCCGTCGAATTGCGGTGGCTGAGCCGGCGGTGATCTCGGTGACCCGGCTGGCCAGCAATTCGCTGGCCGGCAACGTGATCCCTTCCATGGTCGAGATCGACCTGAACATCCGCACGCTGTCGCGCACGACGCTGGACTTCGTGCAGGCCGAACTGCCCGCCCTGGTGACCGCGCTGGGAGCCGCACATCGATGCCCGGTGGAGGTGGACGTCATCAATTCCTATCCGGTGACCCACAACGACCCGGACGAGACCCAGCGGGTGCTCGGGTGGCTGGAGGAACTCCACGGCACCGAGCACCTCCAGGTGCTGCCCGCCCCGGGGATGGCGTCGGAGGACTTCTCGTACGTTCTCGAGAAGGTGCCGGGAACGCTGGTCTTCCTCGGTGCCCGGGCCGGCGAGGACCACGGGCCGTCCATGCACTCGCCCGCGGCGGTGTTCGACGACTCGGTGCTCGGCGAGCAGGCGGCGACGCTGGCGGAGCTGGCCTGGCGGCGCCTGGCCATGTAAGGCAAGCCTGAGTGCAGTGAAAGTTCTTGTTTGGCAGAAGTTTCAGTCCGTACCTACGCTTTGGGGGCGCAAGGGTCTTCGTGACCTGCCGGGTGGGGCGGACGAAGGAGTCACCACATGCACCGTTCACTGCTAGGTCTGGCCGCGATCGCCGTACTGCTGGCGGCCTGCGGTGGTCCGGCCTCGTCCGACAGTAGTTCCGGCACGGGAACTCTCACCGCCGTGATCGGGTACGGCAACAACCAGAGCTGGGACCCGACGCAGACCGCGTCCGCCTTCTCGATGGCTGCCTTCACCAACGTCTACGAGCCGCTCGTGGCCGGTGACCCGATCACTCGCGAGCCGGAGGTCGCCCTGGCGGCGGTGCCGGACGAGGTGGACGGCACGACCATCACGTTCCAGTTGCGCGAAGGGGCGAAATGGTCGGACGGGAAACCGGTGACGGCCGACGACGTGGTGTTCACCTACGACCGCATCCTCGATCCGCAGGAGAACGTGCAGCTGCGGGCCTTCTTCTCGGGCTGGCTGGACAAGGTGGTGGCCAAGGACGACTCGACGGTCGAGTTCCGGCTCAAGCGTCCCTTCCGGTATGCGCTGAACCGGGTCGAGACCGCGATGATCCTGCCGCAGCACGTGTTCGGCGGGAAGTGGGAAGAGGCGGCGGCCGGTAAGACGGTCGGGTCGGGGCCGTACGAGATCAGTGAGCAGGCCGCGCTCGACCACACCACCTTCGTGAAGAACGACCAGTACAACGGCGATCATCCGGCGCAGTACGACTCGATGGTCTGGAAGTCGATCGTCGACGCCGCACCGCGCGTGGCGGCGGTGTCGGGGGCCCGGCCGCAGGCGCAGATCGCCGACAACATCCCGCCGGCCAACATCGATCAGCTGCGTAAAGACGGTCGTGAGGTCGAGGCGGTGCAGGGGCAGAACAACGTCTTCCTGATGTTCAACACCCAGAAGAAGCCGTTCGACGACAAGCGTGTGCGGCAGGCGCTGCATTACGCGATCGACGCCGACAAGGTCGTCGCGGTCGCGCTGAAGGGGCAGGGGGTGGCGGCCACCTCGTATCTGAACCCCGAGCTGGAGGCATACCAGAAGGCGTCCACCGACTACGCCTACGACCCGGAGAAGGCCGAGCAACTGCTGAAGGAGGCCGGGGTCAGCGACCTGAGCATCACGCTGGGCTCGACCAACACCTCGCTGGTGGCCGACACGATCAACGTGATCAAGGAGGGCTGGGACGCGGTCGGGGTGAAGACCACACTGAACGCGCAGGACACCAAGGCCCTGTTCTCGAAGCTCGACGGCGGTGAGGACTATCAGGTGGTGGCGGCCTCGGGGAACCCGCAGCAGTTCGGCAACGACCCCGACCTGATCGAGCGCTTCTACTACAGCCCGGCCTCACTCTGGTCGTCCACCTACGCGCGGTTCCAGGGGGCCGACGCCGACGCGCTGTACGCCCAGATGGACAGGGCCGCGTACGCGAAGGACGACGCGACGGCGAAGAGCGAGAACAAGAAGGTGCTCGACGCCATCGCCGACGAGGCCGTGCTCTACCCGGTGGTGTTCACCCGGCTGGTCACGGCCTGGGTGCCCGACCGGCTGGGAGACGTTCAGGCCCAGGGCTATCCGGGCATCAACGTGCTGCGGTCCCAGCGGATCGACACGAAATGACCGTGGTGGCGCGGATGCTGGCTCGGCGTCTGCTGCTGTTCGTACCGCTGGTGCTCGGGGTGATCCTGTTCGTCTTCGTGGTGATGCGGTTCGCGCCGACCGACCCGGCGCTGGCGGCGTTCGACGGGGGCAACGCGACGGCCGGGCAGCTGGAGGCGTTCCGCGAGGCGAACGGGCTGAACGACGCGCTGCCGGTGCGTTACGTGCACTTCGTGATCGACCTGCTGCACGGGGATTTCGGCACCTCGATGATCACTCGCCAGCCGGTGCTCGACACGATCCGCACAGCGCTGCCCCTGACCGTGCAGCTGACGGCGCTCGGCATCGTGATCGCGCTGAGTGTGGCCACGCTGCTGGGGGTCACGGCGGCGGTGTTCCGCGACCGCTGGCCCGACCAGCTGATCCGCCTGGTCAGCCTGGTCGGGGTGGCCGCCCCGCCGTTCTGGGTGGCGCTGTTGCTGATCCAGTGGCTCGCGGTGGGCCGGGGCATCTTCCCGACCGGGGGTTACGTGAATCTCTCGGAGGGGCTGCGACCCTGGCTCAATGCCCTGGCCCTGCCCGCGGTCTCACTGGCGCTGCCGGTGGCGGCCCAGATGACGCGGATCATCCGCACCTCGGTGGTGGAGGAGCTGGACAAGGACTACGTGCGCACGGCCCGGGGCCTGGGTCTGCCGCCGCTGGTGGTGGTCGGTCGCAACGTGCTGCGCAATGCCCTGGTGAATCCGCTGACGGTGCTCGGCCTGCGCATCGGTTACATGCTCGGCGGAGCGGTCGTGATCGAGACGATGTTCGCGTTGCCGGGCATGGGGCAGAACATGATCCAGGCCGTCGGCGACGGTGACACGGCCAAGGTGCAGGGCTTCGTGCTCACCATCGCGGTCGGGTTCCTGGTGGTGAACCTCGTGGTCGACGTGCTCTACCTGATGGCCAACCCCCGATTGAGGACGAACTCGTGAGGTTCCGTGCGGGGCTGGCGGTTCTCGAGCGGCCGGGGATCCGTTTCCGTCGGCTCGGCCGGGCGTCCTGGCTGGCTCTCCTGGTGCTTCTGCTCCTGGTGGTGCTGGCGCTGCTCGCCCCTCTGATCGCGCCCTACAGTCCGAACGAGATCAGCGCGGACACCGGCGGACCCTCCGGTGCCCACTGGTTCGGGGTGGACGACAGCGGCCGAGACGTGTTCACCCGCCTGCTCTACGGCACCCGCTGGTCGCTGGCCATCGGGCTGCTCGCCACCCTGTTCGCGCTGGTCTGCGGGGCCGTTCTGGGCGCCTTCACGGCCACGGCCGGTCAGGCGGTGGACGAGCTGGTGATGCGGGTGCTCGACGTGGTCATGGCGTTCCCGGGCATCGCTCTGGCGGCGGTGCTGGTCGCGGTGTTCGGCCGCGACATCCCGGTGCTGATCCTGGCCATCGGTTTTCTCTACGTGCCGCAGGTGACGCGGGTGGTGCGGGCGAACGTGCTGGCCCAGTACGCCGAAGACTACGTGGCGGCGGAGAGAACCATCGGGGCACGGCGGTTCTACACCCTGACCCGGCACGTGGCGGTGAACTGCGCGGCGCCGGTGCTGGTTTTCTGTACCATCCTGGTGGCCGACGCGATCGTGTTCGAGAGCTCACTGTCGTTCATCGGTGCGGGTATTCAGCCGCCCGACCCGTCGTGGGGCTCGGTGCTGGCCGACGGGAAAGACCTGGTGCTGATCGGTGGCTGGTGGGCCACACTCTTCCCGGGCCTGCTCATCCTGATCACCGTGCTGTCGCTGAACCTGCTGGCCGAGGGGGTCTCGGACGCCTGGGCCGCTCCTTCGGCGCGGCCGCAGGCGCAGCAGGCCGTGGCGGCCGATGTCGCCCGGGCGGCCGCGCAGAACGTTGCGCCGGTGCTGCCCGACGATGCATTGAGGACGGTGGGGGCCCGTCTGCGCGGACGTCACCGGGATCTCTCGGCGGCCGAGGTGGTGCTCGACGTGCGGGGGCTCTCCGTCACCTTCCCGGCGCGGCACCGGGGAAACTCGGTGGTGCAAGACATCTCGTTCAGAGTGCGGGCGGGGGAGGTGCTCGGGCTGATCGGTGAGTCGGGGTGTGGCAAGTCCCTGACGGCGCTGTCGGTGATGGGTCTGGCGCCCTCGGGGGCGGTCGTCTCCGGGGTGATCGATTTCGACGGCCACGACCTGCTGGAACTGCCCGCCCGGGAGCGGCGCCGGCTGATGGGCCGCGAGATCGCCATGGTCTATCAGGACGCCCTCAGCTCGCTGAACCCCGCGATGACCGTGAAGAGCCAGCTCAAGCAGGTGGTGCGACGGGGCGGCAAACGTACTCCGGCGCAGTTGCTGGAGCTGGTCGGGCTGGAGCCGGAGCGCACCCTGCGGGCCTATCCGCACGAGCTCTCCGGCGGTCAGCGGCAGCGGGTGCTCATCGCTCTGGCGCTGTCGCGTGAGCCCAAGTTGATCATTGCCGACGAACCCACGACCGCTCTCGACGTCACCGTGCAGGCGCAGGTGATGGAGCTGCTGCTGCGCCTGCAGTCCGATCTGGGTTTCGCCCTGGTGCTGGTGTCACACGATCTGGCCCTGGTGGCCGGGCACACCGACCGGGTGGTGGTGATGTACGCCGGTCAGGTGGCCGAGACTGCCCTGACGGCAGATCTGATCGCTGCCTCACGACATCACTACACCCGTGGGTTACTGGCCTCGGTGGTGTCGATCGAGCAGCAGGAGCAGGTGCTGGCCCAGATCAAGGGCGTGGTGCCGTCACCGGCAGACTTCCCCGGCGGTTGCCGCTTCGCCGACCGCTGTCCCGCGGCCCAGGAGAACTGTTCGGTGGAGCGGCCCGTTCTGCGCGGCGACGGCGAGCATCTGGTGGCGTGTCACTACCCGGCCGAGGTGACCAGATGACCGACCTGATGCACCTACGCGACGTGTCTGTCGTCCATAAGATCCGCGGTGAAGGGCTTTTCGGAAGCGCGGCGGTGCACGCCCTGACCGGGGCGACCCTGACCATCCGGCCCGGTGAGACGGTCGGCGTGGTGGGTGAATCCGGTTGCGGCAAGACCACACTGGCCCGGGTGCTGGTCGGGTTGCAGCGACCGAGCGCGGGAGAGGTGAGTTTTCGGGGGAAGTCGCTGTGGTCGATGTCGGCCCGGGAACGGCGCCTGACGTTCGGGGCCCACATCGGCACGGTGTTCCAGGATCCCTCCACCGCGCTGAACCGGCGAATGTCGGTGCAGCGCATCATCGCCGACCCGCTCGTGGTGCATCAGCGGGGTTCTCGCGCCTCGCGGGCCGAACGGGTGCGGGAGCTGATGGATCTCGTCGGGCTGCCGACGGCGGTGGCCGACGCCCTGCCCTCCCAGCTCTCGGGCGGTCAGCGGCAGCGGGTGGCGATCGCCCGGGCCCTGGCGCTGGAACCGGCGCTGCTGGTGGCCGACGAGCCCACCTCCGCGCTGGACGTGTCGGTGCGGGCGCAGATCCTCAACCTGCTCGACGTGCTGCAACGAGAACTGGGCCTGGCCATGGTGTTCGTGTCGCACGACATCCAGACCGTGCGCCGGATGTCCGACCGCATCGTGACGATGTACCTCGGCCGGATCGCCGAGGAGGCCCCGGCGACGGGCGTGTCGCGACACCCCTACACGCACGCCCTGTTCGCCGCGACCCCGCGTCTGCTTACGGCCACCGAGCCAATCCCGTTGCGGGGCCGCGTGCCGTCGGCGACGAATCCCCCGTCCGGATGCAATTTTCGCACCCGCTGCTGGCGGGCGACGCCGGAGTGCGGCGAGGCCCTGCCCCCGTTGACGGTGGAGGAGCCGGGCGTCAGCTACCGCTGCCTGCATCCGATGGCAGACGAAGATCAGTTCTAGACCTCAGCCGCCGGCGATGGTCTCGAAGCGTTCCCGGAGTTCTTCGCCCGACCAGCCGTGCATCAGGCAGAGCAGGAGCAGGAGGCGGGCCTTCACACCGGTGAGGTGGCCGCCCCACAGCAGGCCGCGGCCCAGCAGGTCGATCTCACCACCCGGATAGCCGTACGTGTGACGCAGGGTCGGGCCCGTTCCGGCTCGACTGCACAGGGCGACCGGCAGGTCGCAGGCGACCACGGCGTCCACTGCTCCGGCCGTCACATGACCCCCACCCATGCCCTCCAGCACGACACCCGCATAACCGAACCCCGCCAGCCCGGGCAGGAGGCGCAGGTCGTCGTCCACGCCGGTGCTGATGAGGGCCACGGCCGGGAGATCGGACGGCAGCCCGGGCACCGGCAGGGTCGGCGCCGGGCTCGCGGACAGCGGCAGGTGCGCCTGACCCTCGCGCACCAGGCCGAGCGCGCCCCAGGGCGAGGCGGTGAAGGCGTCCGTGTGCACGGCGCTCTCCTTGCGTACGGTGCGCCCGGCGAAGATCCGGTCGGCGAACACCACCAGCACCCCCCGGGCCTGCGGCGACGCGGCCACGTGGACCGCGGCGACCAGATTCGCAGCACCGTCGGCGCCCGGGGTGTCCCGGTCGCGCATGGCCCCGGTGATCACGACCGGGCGGTGGGTTCCGGCGCCGAGCACGTCGAGGAAGAACGCGGTCTCCTCCAGCGTGTCGGTGCCCTGGGAGACGACGATGCCGGAGACGTCCTCGGTGCTGCGGATCAGCTCCAGCAGGGCGAAGAGGTCGGCGAGGCCGAGTGAGGGGGAGGGCAGCAGCCGGAACTCGTGCGGCACGACCTGCACGTGGGGCAGCCAGGGGGCGAGCTGGGCGGCCAGTTCGTCGGCGCCACTGCGGGGAACCACACCGGTGGTCCCGCCGTCGGCCGAGGAGCTGATCGTGCCACCGAGGGTGATCAGTAGAACCTTCTTCACAGGGGTCAATCTGAGGCCCACTGGCCCCTCCCGTCGAATCGGGCACCGACGGGCGGAACGGGGTCCTTACGGACGGTCCGGCGTTCATCACCTGAAGTCACCTGAAGCCAGCTGAATGCCTCGTGTTCATCAGTGAAATGAGACACCGCATGACCGCTGCACCTAGCGCCGACTTTCGTTGCCAGAGCTTTGTGGTGCGCGTGAAACTGGCGAGAGCGCTGATGCGTACGGACGCGTTCATTCGGCGAAGGCGCGTCCGTGACACTGGTTTCTGTCTTGACGGGGTGCGGCGGTGACGAGTCAAGTTGTCGAGTCTGGCTTTAGTGGAAACGGTTTCGGTTCGCTCGGGGGCATCACGGTGTTCCGGGTGCACGAGAGCGAGTGGCGGGTGCTGCGGGAGGCCCGGCTGAAGGCTCTGGAGACCTCTCCGGAGGCGTTCTGCGGGAACTATGCGCGGGAGCGGCTGGTGCACCGGCGGACCTGGCGGCGCCGGGCCCACGAGCAGCAGTGGACGGTGGCGAGATCGGGCTCGCGGATCATCGGGCTGGTGGGGATGCTCGACGAGCCGGACCGGGAGGAGGGGCCGCTGGAGACCCGGTGCATCGAATCGGTGTGGGTGCACCCCGACTTCCGCCGGCGGGGACTGGTGCGGCTCATGCTCCAGGGGATCGAGGAGCAGGCCCTGCGTCAGGGGGTGGGCACGCTGATTCTCTGGGTGCTCGAATCGAACCGCCCGGCCTGGGAGGTCTACCGCCGGCTGGGCTACCGGCCCACCGGCCTGTTCCAGGACATCGCGGCCGGTGGCCGGCTGGAGGTCGAGCACCGGCTGAAGAAGGTCCTGACCTGAGGTGAGGATGGCCGCGTGCCGTCTCCGGGCGCGCGGCCCGTCCGCCCCTCAGGAGTCTTTCTGCCGGGCCCGGTAGGCCCGCACGTTGGCCCGGTTGCCGCAGGTGGCCACATCGTGCCAGGACCGGCTGTTGTTCTTCGACCGGTCATAGAAAACCGTTGCGCAGTCCGGGTTCTGGCAGCGTTTGAGGCGGCGGAGCAGATCTTGTTCCTGGGCCCGGAACAGTTCCAGGGCCACCGCCGACGAGATCCAGCCGATGCCGGTGCCGCCGGGTGATGCCTGGACCCCGTCCGGCCCGGCCGTCACGGTCACCGGGGACTCCAGCACCGGGACGTCGCTCTCACCGGTGACGAGACCGTAGAGCTGGTCACGGACCGTGGCCAGACCGGCCAGGTCCACGTCCCGGAGCTGGATCCTCGCGGCCTTCTGCCCCGGATTCACGGCCTGCCAGTCGTCCAGCACCCCGTCGAGCCATTCCTGCGCCGTGCCGGTCTCGTCCAGCAGGTCGATCCGGTAGATCAGCGGGCCCTGGGTGTTGAGCAGTTCCTGGGTGAGCAGCAGCGAGTCGGGGGCGACCGAGGTGGACAGTCGTTCTGTCGCAGCGAATCCAGGCATCCTCAGCCTCCTTCCCGGGCGCTGGAGACCTCACACCATAGCGAGCGCCTCCGGCGGCCCGGTCAGCGCGCCCTTGGCGAACCGGCTCACGTCGTCCGCCAGGTACTCGGTGTCGCCGGCCAGGATCGCCGCGACCGTGCCCCGGGCCACGTCGGCCGGGTCGATCTTGGGCACGTCCAGGGCCGCGGTCATGTCGGTCTTCGCGTAGCCCAGGTGCACGCCCAGCACCTGCGTGCCGGACCTGGCCAGGATCGGGCGCAGCGAGTTGGTCACCGACCAGAACGCCGCCTTCGAGGCGCCGTACACCCCGGAACCCGCGATCCAGCTCAGCACCGAGTGGATGTCGACCAGCGCCCCGCCCCCGTTCGCGGCCAGGATCGGCGCGAAGACCTGGGCCACCCGCAGCGGACCGAACACGTTGGTCTCGAACACCGCCCGGGTGTCGTCGGGGCTGATCTCGGTCAGGCCCGCCGGGGCGATCGTGCCGGCGTTGTTGATCACGATGTTCACGTCGGGCGCGGCCTCGGCCAGACGCAGGATCGACTGCTCGTCGGTCACGTCGAGGGGGAGCGGGACCAGCCGGGGGTCTTCGGTCGGGGTGGGCTGCCGGGCCGTGACGTAGACCTTGGCCGCGCCCTCGTCGAGCAGAGCCTGGGCAAAGGCTTGGCCCAGCCCGCGCTGTCCGCCGGTGACCAGTGCGACTGCGCCCTTGACGGTGGTCATGTGGTGCTCCTTCATCGGTGCTTGGTAAGTAGTAAACATGGAACACCTATTACCGAGTCGACTGCAAGAGGCAATCGTGTTTTGGTTCTGTTGATAAATGAGGGACGCGGGTCACGAGCGATCGCGAAGGCTGGGTTGGGCAGGGGTTGAGTTCGTGGAGGCCGACCAGGCCGAGGTCGCGGGGGCTCTAGGCCATCGGGGTGCGGGGTGCCGGTCATGGGGTGCCGGGGCTCGGCCAGTGACCCACTGGCACAGTGACCCACTGGCACAGTGACCCAGGGCCGGTTGCACGTCGTCCATCAAGTGGTCGCTTTTGTGTCACTTGCCGGTGTCTTCGTGGCCCCCGGCAGCCACCAGCCTGAGATTCATGCCCAACCATTTCTCCCGGCGCGGTGTTCTGCGCGGTGCCGCCGGCGTCGCCGGCCTGGCCGCCACCAGCGGCTTCGCCTCCCCCTCGTTGATCACCCGGAATCGGGCGGCGCTCACGCACGGCGTGCAGTCCGGCGACGTCACCGCCGACAGCGCCGTGGTCTGGACCCGCTCCGACCGTCCCGCCCGGATGTTCGTGCAGGTCTCGCCCACCGGCCGGTTCGCCGAGCACAGCCGTACCTACCGGGGTCCGGTGCTGACGGCGAAGAGCGACTTCACCGGGCGGGTCGATCTCACCGGTCTGCCCGCGGGGGAGGACGTCACCTATCGCGTGGTGCTCGGCGAGCCGGACTCGCACCGCGCGGTCGGGCAGCACGTCGACGGTCTGCTGCACACCGCCCCGCGGCGCTCGCGTGACGTGCGCTTCCTCTGGAGCGGCGACCAGGCCGGGCAGGGCTGGGGCCGCAACCCCGATCTCGGCGGGTTCCCGATCTACCGGGCGATGCGGCAGCGGAATGCGAACTTCTTCCTGCACTCCGGCGACTCGGTCTACGCGGACGGCCCGATCACCGGCGATGTCACCCTGCCCGACGGCCGGATCTACCGGAACGAACTGGAAGAGGCCAAGTCCCACGTCGCCGAGACGCTCGACGACTTCCGCGGCGCGCACCGCTACAACCTGGGTGACGCCGGGATGCGGGCCTTCCTCGCGCACACCCCGCTGGTCTGCCAGTGGGACGACCACGAGGTCAGCAACAACTGGTACCCGGGCGAGATTCTCGACGACGCGCGCTACACCGAGAAGAGCATCGACGTGCTCAAACGCCGCGCCTACCAGGCGTGGACCGAGTACCAGCCGCTGAGCTCGAAGACGGTGAAGGAGCACCAGATCTACCGCAAGGTCTCCTACGGCCCGACGCTCGACATCTTCATCCTCGACATGCGCACCTACCGCAACGCCAACACCCCGGGCCGGGAATCGGGCGGCATTTCCGCGGACGGCGGCATTCTCGGCGGCGAGCAGGCCCGCTGGCTGGTGCGGGAACTCCAGGCCTCGAAGGCGACCTGGAAGGTGATCCAGTCGGACATGCCGATCGGCCTGGTGGTGCCGGACGGCACCGACATCGAGGCCGTGGCCCAGGGAACGGCCGGCGCGCCCCTCGGCCGCGAGCGCCAGATCGCCTGGATCCTGCGGGAGATCAAGCGCCGCAAGATCGCCAACACGGTGTGGCTGACCGCCGACGTGCACTACACCGCGGCCCACCACTACGACCCCTCCCGCGCGGGGTTCACCGACTTCGACCCGTTCTGGGAGTTCGTCAGCGGCCCCCTGCACGCCGGCGCGTTCGGTCCCAACGCCCTGGACTCCACCTTCGGCCCGCAGCAGGTCTTCGCCGCCACCCCGCCCCGCGCGAACACCTCCCCGCTGGAGGGCTCCCAGTTCTTCGGCGAGGTCGAGATCGACGGCGATTCGAAGGATTTCACCGTTCACCTGCGCGACATCGAGGGAAAGTCGCTCTGGTCGCAGACCCTGAAGGACGCGAAAAGGTAAACCCCAAAACCTTCCGTGATCATGCAAAACCTCCCCGGCGTTCTAGAACTGTGATCAGGAGAGTTCTAGAACGCTGGGGAGGTTTTGCATGATCACGAAGGGTTCGGGGGACACTTTGCATGATCACGGAGGGAGGGGCGATGGTTTGTAACACGGGCGACTTAGCATGACCCTCGTGCTCGCCCCCGGAACCGCCGCGCTGCTCGCGCTGGCCGATCAGCGTCTGCCCAGTGGTGGGCACGTGCACTCGGGGGGCGTCGAACAGGCCATCACCGACGGGCTGATCACCGGGGTGCAGAGCCTGGAGCGCTTCCTGGAGCGCCGCCTGCGCACGACCGGCCTGGTCACCGCGGGTCTGGCCGCCGCCGCGGCCACGATCACCACCCCCGGCCAGCTCCAGCGCCTCGACCGCGAGGCCGACGCCCGCACCCCCTCGCCCGCCCAGCGACTGGCCTCCCGGGCCCAGGGGCGCGGGCTGCTGCGCACCGCCAAGGCCACCTGGGCCGCCCCCTCCACCACGCTGAGCTGGACCGATCTCGGCCCCCGGCCCCATCACCCGATCACCCTGGGCTGCGCCTGCGCGGCGGGTGGAGTGACCCCTCAGGGGGCTGCGCTCGCTGCCGCCTACCTCTCGGTCAGCGCGCCCTCGACCGCGGCCCAGCGGCTGCTCGCGCTCGACCCGGTGACGGTGGCGGCCGTGACGGTCCGCCTCGGCCCCGCGATCGAGCAGGTCGCGGCGGTGGCTGCCCACAACCTCGAGTTCGAGCACCTGCCCGATGATTCCGACCCCCTGCTGGATCTGCTGGCCGAGCGCCACGCCGCCCGAGAGGAGCGCCTCTTTGCGTCCTGACCTGTATCTCTCCGACTCCGCCGACGGTGGGGCCCGGCTGGGCGTGCCACGCCCCGCGGCCCTGCCCCACGAGCTGCCCGGCGAAGACCCGCACGAGCACCGGGCCGGTCCCGGCCGGCTCTCCGGTGAGCACGGCCCGCTGCGTGTGGGCATCGGCGGCCCGGTCGGCTCGGGCAAGACCGCGCTGGTCGCGGCCCTGTGCCGGGTGCTGGGCGAGAAGCTTCAGCTGGGTGTCGTCACCAACGACATCTACACCACCGAAGACGCCGACTTCCTGCGCCGCAACGCGGTTCTGCCCGACGAGCGCATCGTTGCCGTGCAGACCGGCTGCTGCCCGCACACGGCGATCCGCGACGACATCACCGCGAACCTCGACGCCATCGACGACCTGGTCGAGCGCCTGGCCCCGCTCGACCTGGTGCTGGTCGAGAGCGGCGGCGACAACCTCACGGCGTCGTTCAGCCGGGGCCTCATCGACGTGCAGATCTTCGTGGTCGACGTGGCCGGTGGCGACAAGGTGCCGCGCAAGGGCGGCCCGGGCGTCACCACGGCCGACCTGCTGGTGATCAACAAGACCGACCTGGCCCCGATGGTCGGCGCGGACCTGGACGTGATGAGCGGCGACGCGCACAAGGTACGGGGTGACAAGCCGGTGGTGCTGCAGTCGCTGCGCGAAGACCCGGCCGCCACCGACGTGGCGAACTGGGTGCTGGCCCAGATGGCGCGCGTGCCCGCCTAGATGGACTCCCGGATCCAGATCGTCGCAGTTCACCGGCGGGGCCGCACCGTCATCGAGTCTGTCCGCGGCGGTGGCCATTTCGCTGCCCGGCAGACCGGTGAGGGAGAGATCCACCTGGTCGGCATCGCGGCCGGCCCGCTGGGCGGTGACCACGCCGTCATCGATGTGCACGTGCGGGCCGGGGCCCGGCTCGCCGTGCGCAGCGCGGGCGCGACGATCATCCAGCCCGGGCGCCTGCGGCCGGACTCGGTGATCGAGCTGAACCTGCGGGTGGACGACGACGCGCAGCTCGACCTGGCCACCGAGCCGACCGTGGTGTGTCACGGTGCCCGGCACGAGAACCACACCACGCTGACCCTTTCCGGCTCCGGTCAGGCTCGCGTGGTGGAACAGGTGCTGCTCGGCCGGGCCTACGAGGGGCCCGGGGAGTGGTCGGGCCGCACCGTGCTCACCCGCGACGGCGAACCGCTGCTGAGGCACACGCTGCGCTCGGCCGTGGTCGCGGTCGGGGGCACCCGGGTGATCTCGACGCTGGTGCGCACCGGCCTGGAGAAGCCGGAACCGGCCACGCACGGCGACGCGGTCGCCCTGCCCCTGGCCGGCGGTGGCCTGCTGGCCACCGCGACGGGCGCGGACCTGCTGCCGGTACAGATCGATCTGCTGGCGGCGGAAGCTATCTCGTGGAGGGCTGCTGCGGCTGACGTCGCGGCGGCTGCTTCTTCCGGTTCGGGTAGCTGAGGATCGCGATCGCCGAGACGGCCATGATGCTGCCGCCGATGAGCCAGGGCCAGATGCCCCCGGTCAGCTTTCTGCCACCGGACGAGCCCGACGAGCCGGACTCCGCTGAAGCGGCCGCGGCCGTCGAGGTAGCCGTAGGAGTGGCGGTGGCGCCCGGCGACCCACTGGCCGTGGGGGTAGCGCCGACCACGGTGTCGTCCGTGCCCACGCTCAGGGTCTTACCGGGCGTGGGCTTGACCCCCGTGTACCGGTAGATCTTCATCTGCGTGATCGTGAACGCCGCCGGCAGCTTGGTCTTCGAGCTCGGCTTCCCGGTCAGCTCGTCACCGGTGGTGGTGGCCATGCTGATCCAGCGCGAGCCCTTGTACGACTTGGTGGAGTAGAAGATCTCCTGGCCGTCCAGCCGCACCAGGAGATGCTTGGGCGCCCACTCGATCGTGTAGGTGTGGAACTTCTTGTCGGCGAAGTTCCGCTCGGAGAAGGCCTGTTCGGAGCTCTTGCCGTAGCCGTTGCTGACGTAGGCGGTGTCCTGGTCCGGAGCCAGCAGCTCGATGCTGGTCAGCGCGTTGCTGCTGTCTTTCGACGGGGACAGGGTGATGTAGCTGTTGATGCCCTTGCCCGCGGGCACCTTGGCCTTGATCTCGAACTTGCCGTAGGTCTGGCCCCAGCTCCAGCAGCCCACGCCGCCGGTGGTGTACGGCTGGCCGTCGGTCTTCTTCTTCTCGACCTCCAGCTTGAGCTCACCACCGCTCATCACGGCGTTGCTCTCGGACCAGGCGCTGTTACCGGCCGTGTACTCACCGGAGTACTTCACGCAGCCGTCAGGCAGGGTGGAGCCGTTGAAGTTGACCTCGCTGTGCAGCGTCCAGCTCGACTTCTTGGCCGCTACCGGGGTCGTGGCACTGGCGGCGACAGCCGGCGCGCCTGCCATCACGGTTGCGGCGAACATCGCCGCGGCGGCCGCGAGGTAGCTCTTGCGCCTCATGCCTGCCTCTCAGAATGGTTCGGGAGTCGCTGTACCTTACGCGCCATTCCTGTCACATGAAGAACCGCCGGTCGGGTGACGCCCGCCCGGGTGACGGGGCCATGCCGCTGACCAGCCACACCACCCTCCTGCCGATACAAGCCCCCGGCAAGGGCAGCATGCGGTCCGGTTTCGGGGAGGGTCTGTGGCACGGGCGGAAAATGGTGGACGACGTTCTCGCCCGGTGGGGAGGAAGAACCGTTCCACACTCGCGGCCGCGTCGATCGGCCTGGCCGCCGTGGCCGGCGGCCTGTTCGTCACGGGGGCGCTCGACCCGGTGGTGACCGACGTCATCGCCCTGGCCACCCCGGACCAGCCGGAAGGACTCAAGGCGGGCAAGGTCGCCGACTGGATGTACTACGAGGACGTGCCCGAGTGGTCGTCCGTGCGCGGGGTGCCCCAGGTGGCCCGCCCGACCGCACCGGCGCAGCCCGGCCGGCCGGCGATCGCACCGCCCGAGCATCCGCACCGGTTCATCTTCTCCGGCCCGCCCCCGATGCCGACCTACAAGCTCGAGCCGCGCGACGACTGCATGCAGCCGCACAACCCGGTCTCCATCGCCCACAACTACGTGGTGAAGGCCATCGGCAACGGCTCCGTCTCGGTGCGCTGGTGGGACATGGGCGACCCGGACACCCAGCGGTACGAGGTGGTCGCGGTGCCCCAGTACGTCAACCAGTTCGACTACTCCAAGCCCAGGGCCGATCCGCCGAAGACCTTCACCACGGTGAAGGCGGCGAAGGGCTGCAAGCAGATGAGCACGACCGTCACGAACCTCACCGTGGGCGCCTCGTACACTTTCTCCCTGATGGGTATCAACAAGTCCCCGCTGAACGGGCGCGTCTACTCGATCACCCGCGCGGCCAGTGAGGTCATCAAGATCACGTGACCAGCTGGATCGTCATCGTGGCCGTGATCGTGGGCCTCTACGCCCTGAGTTGCCTGCTGATGGTGGTCCTGGCCCACCGCCTGCCGCCGGGTCTGCTGAAAGACCTGGCCGGGTTCCTGCCCTCCTGCGTCACCGCCGCCCGCCGGCTGCGACAGCACCCCGACGTGCCGCGCCGGGCCCGGGTGGCCCTGCTGGTGGCCGTGCTGTGGGTGCTCTCGCCCATCGACCTGATACCCGAGTTCCTACCGATCATCGGCCCCCTGGACGACGTGGTGGCCGTGGTGCTGCTGCTGAGGTACGCGGCCCGCAGCATCCCGCGTCCCGTGCTGCTGGAGGCCTGGCCCACCGATCCGCGTCTTCTGGAAAGACTTCTCGGCAAGCCCGCGGTGAGCCCGTGAAACAGAAGGCACTGCCCTGGCTGATCCTGCTGGTCCTCGTTGTCATCATCTCCGCACTGCTCGACCTGGCCGGCCTACCCTCACCGGTACTGTTCGGCGCACTCGTCGCCGGCCTGGGCTACGCGCTGATCGCACCCCGCACCCCGGCGGTCCCCGGTTTCGCCTTCACCACCGGCCAGGCGATCCTCGGCGCGGCGATCGGCAGCACGCTGGAGCCGAGCACCATCACCGCCCTGGGCGCGGACTGGTTCCCCGTGCTGCTGTCCTGCCTGGCCACCCTGCTGCTGAGCGTGGCGGCCGGCTTCGTGCTCACGATCAAGCCCGGAATCTCCACCGCCACCGGCGTCTTCGCCATGATCGCGGGCGGGGCCTCGGGTATCGTGGCGATCTCGCGGGACCTGGGCGCCGACGACCGGGTGGTCGCCGTGGTGCAGTACCTGCGGGTGCTGATCATCCTGCTCGGCATGCCACTGGTGGCGCAGGTGGTGTTCAGCCCCGAGCCGGCCCCCGGGATCTCGTTCCTTGTCGCGGAGAGCGTGGAACCGGCACACGGTGGGCTCGCCATCGCCGCCCTGGCCCTGGTCATCGGCCTGCCCCTGGCCCGCTTCGTGCCGATGCCCGCGGGCGCCCTGCTCTTCCCGCTGATCGTCGCCGCGGTCCTGGCCGGCACCGGCACGATCACCGCGACCGTGCCGAACTGGCTGGAGAACGTCGGTTTCGCCCTGATCGGCCTGCAGGTCGGTCTGCGCTTCACCCGGGAGAGCCTGAAGGCCGTGGCCTCGGTGCTGCCCCTGGCCGTGGCCGCGATCATCGGCCTGATCGTGGTCAGCGCGGGCCTGGGCGTGGCCCTGGCCCACGCCACCGGCCGCACCCCGCTGGAGGGCTACCTGGCCACCACGCCGGGCGGTCTCTACGCGGTGCTGGCCACGGCGGTCGGCAGCGGGGCCGACGTCACGTTCGTGCTCATGGTGCAGGTTGCCCGGTTGTTCGTGATGCTCTTCTGTGCCCCGCTTCTGGCCAGACTGCTTGCCGGACCCCGGACGTAGGGTGTTCGGCCCAAGCCGGGGCCAACCTCGTTCGGACCACCCAGTAGTCACTAGCGTCACAAGCATGTTCAGAAGACTCGGGGGAGTCACGGCGCTCGTCGCCGGACTGGCCCTCACCCCACTCACGTCGGGCAGCGCGCACGCCGCCCCGTCCGGTTCCGAGAGCGGCAGTCTGAGAACCGCCGCCGCCACCTGCGCCTACACGCCGAGCACCCTGGTGCTGGGGGCCGATCCGCGGTCCGTGAAGTTCGCGGTGCCCGACGCCGCGGACTGGCGGGTGCGCATCCCCGACCTGGCGGTCGACTCCCGGCCGGGTTTCCAGGTCAAGCATTTCGAGCCCAAGGACTACAAGAACTCCGACGCCGGGCTGCACCAGGTGGCCATCAGTCGCGACGGGGAGAGCTGCGCGGCGAAGTTCCGGCTGCTGCGCCCGAGCATGCTCACGCTGGTCGTCGTGCACAACCACCCCTACCGCTACATCGGCGGCCAGCTGGTGCGCACCAACTACGGCACCGGTGCGGCGCGCAGCCCGATGCCGGGGGCCCGGGTCGCGATCCAGTACCTCACCAAGGACGGCTGGGTGACGGCGAAGTACTTCACCACGAACAAGAAGGGCATCTTCATCGGCAAGCTGAAGGCGCCCAGGCGCACCTGGCGGGCGATGCTCGAAAGGACGAGCACCACGGCCGCTTCCGTCTCCCACTCGGCCAAGACCGAGCAGGAGTACAAGGACACCGCTCAGTAGAGGAAGCTGCCCGGTAGCAGAGGGAAAGTCAGGACACCCTGACTTTCTCTCTGCCGACCGACTCGAGCACCTGCGTCCTCAATTCACCGCAGCTCAGAACATGAAGTACCGCTGGGCCATCGGCAGCGAGGTGGCGGGCTGCTCCTCCCAGACCGAGCCGTCGATGCGCACCGTGAAGGTGTCGGGGTCGACCTGGATGTCGGGCGTGGCCGTGTTCTGCGGCATGTCGGCCTTACCGCGCTGCCGCACGTTCTCGACCGCCACCAGGCGCCGGTCCACGTTCAGCCGGCCGGCCAGCCCGTCGTCGATGGCCTGCGGAGCCACGAAGTGAACGCTGGTGGCCGCCGCGACCCTCGGCGCCGCACCGAACATCGGGCGCGGCAGGATCGGCTGCGGGGTCGGGATCGAGGCGTTCGCGTCGCCCATCTGGGCCCACGCGATCATGCCGCCCTTGAGCACCACCTGCGGGCGAACGCCGAAGAAAGCCGGGTCCCAGAGCACCAGGTCGGCCAGCTTGCCCTTCTCGATCGAGCCGATCTCCTGCTCCATGCCGTGGGCGACGGCCGGGCAGATCGTGTACTTCGAGATGTAGCGCCGGGCCCGCAGATTGTCGTTCTCCACGTCACCCTCGAGCAGCCCGCGCCGGGACTTCATCACGTGCGCGGTCTGCCAGGTGCGCAGCACGACCTCGCCGATGCGGCCCATTGCCTGGGCGTCCGAGCCGATCATCGAGATCGCGCCGAGGTCGTGCAGCAGGTCCTCGGCGGCGATCGTGCTCGGCCGGATCCGGGACTCGGCGAACGCCAGGTCCTCGGGGATGCTCGGTGACAGGTGGTGGCAGACCATCAGCATGTCCAGGTGCTCGGACAGCGTGTTGATCGTGTGCGGCCGGGTCGGGTTCGTGGACGAGGGCAGGATGTGGCCGTAGCCCGCGACCGTGATGATGTCCGGTGCGTGCCCGCCGCCCGCGCCCTCGGTGTGGTAGCTGTGGATCGCCCGGCCGTTGATCGCGGCCAGGGTGCTCTCCACGTACCCGGCCTCGTTCAGGGTGTCGGTGTGGATGCTGACCTGCACCCCGCTCGCGTCGGCCACGGTGAGGCAGGCGTCGATCGCGGCCGGGGTGGTGCCCCAGTCCTCGTGCAGCTTGAAACCGGAGGCCCCGGCCCGCAGCTGCTCCCACATCGCCTCGTGCGACACGGTGTTGCCCTTGCCCAGGAGAGCGACGTTGACGGGCTGGCCGTCCATCGCCTCGAGCATCCGGGCCATGTACCAGGACCCGGGCGTGACGGTGGTGGCCTTGGTGCCCTCGGCCGGGCCGGTGCCGCCACCGATCAGCGTGGTGATGCCGTTACCCAGCGCCTCGGGCACGATCTGCGGGCAGATGAAGTGCACGTGGCAGTCGATGCCACCGGCCGTGAGGATCTTGCCGTTGCCCGCGAGGATCTCGGTGTTCGGCCCGACCACCAGATCGGGGTGCACGCCGTCCATCGTCTCGGGGTTGCCGGCCTTGCCCAGGGCCACGATCCGGCCGTCGCGGATCCCCACGTCGGCCTTGATCACACCCCAGTGGTCGAGCACCAGCGCACCGGTGATCACCAGGTCGGGTGTGCCCTCGCCGCGGGTGGCGCGGCCCTGGCCCATCGACTCGCGCAGCACCTTGCCGCCGCCGAACACGGCCTCCTCACCGGCCCGGCCGGGACCGCCGCAGCGGTCTTCGGTGGGGGAGATGACCAGGTCGGTGTCGGCCAGGCGGACCTTGTCGCCGACGGTGGGGCCGTAGAGCTGGGCGTAGCGGGCGCGGGAGAGGTCCAAGCTGTTCAGCCTTCCTGATCCAGGGTGCCGGGGGCGGGCAGGCTCAGACCGGGAACGACCCGGGAGCCCGCGATCGGGACGAGGGTGACCTCACGGTCGACGCCGGGCTCGAACCGCACGGCGGTGCCGGCGGCAATGTCCAGCCGCCGGCCGTGGGCGAGTTCCCGGTCGAACTCCAGGGCCCGGTTCGCCGAGGAGAAGTGGAAGTGCGAGCCGACCTGCACGGGCCGGTCACCGGTGTTCACCACGCGCACGGTGGTGCGGGGCGCACCCTCGTTCAGGGTGATCGCACCGTCGGCGGGAATGACCTCACCAGGGATCACGTCAGCTCCTCAGATGATCGGCTCGTGCACGGTCACGAGCTTCGTGCCGTCCGGGAAAGTGGCCTCGATCTGGACCTCGGCCAGCATCTCGGGCACCCCGTCCATCACGTCGGCCCGGGTCAGGACCTCGCGGCCGGCCTGCATCAGATCGGTGACCAGGCGCCCGTCGCGGGCTCCCTCGAGGATGAACGAGCAGATGATCGCGGTGGCCTCCGGATGGTTCAGCCGCAGGCCGCGGTCCTTACGCCGCCAGGCCAGATCGGCTGCGTAGGAGAGCATCAAGCGTTCTTGCTCGTGCGGGCTCAGCTGCATTCCGGGATCCGCTCCGATCTTTCACGTCCTGTTACCGGTGCCGCACGATACTGATCTGTTGTTACATCTACGAGCACATCGTCCACAGAAAACTATGTGAAGCTTGAACTTGTTCTGGATCGTGGCTGGTGGGCCGGTAGCGTTGCCGCGAGCTTTCCTGTGTGAAGTCCGGAACCCCGGCGCTTCGCCGACCGTCAGCAACATGTCGACGCCCAGTCCCCCGAGAGGCACGCAACCGTCATGACCAACGCCAGGAAATCCCGGCAGGCGACCGCGGACAAGGCAGCGAAGCTCCGCGCCGAACAGGCGGCGAGTGAGCGCCGGCGCCGTTTCGCCCTGACCGCAGGGGCCTTCGTGATCGTGATCGCGGTGGTCGGCGGTGGTTTCGCCGTCATCAAGGCCGCTCGCGACGACAGCGCCAAGGTCGCCGCCACCAAGCTCACCGGTCTGAAGGAATACAAGGACCTGACGCAGAACCACGTCTCGACCCCGGTGACCTACGCCCAGACTCCGCCCGTCGGCGGTGATCACAACCCGGTCTGGCTGAACTGCGGCATCTACGACGCGCCGGTGCAGAACGAGAACGCGGTGCACGCGATGGAGCACGGCGCGGTCTGGATCACTTACCAGGAGAAGCTGCCGAAGGCCCAGGTCGACGAGCTGAAAGACATCGTCGGCAACCAGACCTACATGGTGCTCTCGCCGTACAAGGACCTGCCCAACCCGATCACGCTGTCCGCGTGGGGTCTGCAGCTGTCCGTCGACACCGCGGACGACCCGCGCATCGAGAAGTTCATCAAGGAGTACAAGCAGGGCAAGCAGACCCCCGAGATGGGTGCCGCCTGCACCGGTGGCGTCGGCGAGCCGACGGGCTGATCCCTGATGGCGACGACGGGAGAGCCCGGTCCGGCCGAGGCCGGAGCTCTGGAGGACGACGAGCCGACGGACGAGCCGGACACGGACGACGAGCTGGACAGCTCGCCGTCCTCGTCCGGCGGTTCCTGGCTGACCGGGCGCACCTTGGTGCGGATGGCGATCGCCGGGCTCGCCCTGCTGGCCGGGATGGTGCTGCTGGTGTCGTACGTGCAGGGCCCGGCCACGCCGTCCGACAACTCGGCGGCGGCCGGGCTGGCCCGCGACATGATCGACCACCACGCCCAGGCGGTGGACATGGCGACGATCGTGCAGCGCCGCACCCAGGACGACGACATCCGGTACCTGACCACCGACATGGCGCTGACCCAGTCCAGCCAGATGGGGCAGATGCAGGGCTGGCTCAACCTCTGGGGCCTGTCGATCGGGCGCACCGGGCAGCCGATGCAGTGGATGCAGGGGCACGAGGCCGAGCACGAGCTGTCCGGGATCGCCTCCGACGACACCCACGTCGACGAGAACGGCCTGATGCCCGGCATGGCCACCCAGAAGCAGGTGAACGAACTGCGCTCGCTGCCCACGAAGCAGGCCGACATCCTGTTTTTGCAGCTGATGATCAAGCATCATCAGGGGGGCGTGACGATGGCCCAGGCGGCGCTGAAGCTCACCGACGAGCCGGTGGTGGTCAACCTCTGCAAGACCATCGTGAAGGGTCAGCAGGCCGAGATCACGCTGATGCAGAACATGCTCAGTGAACGGGGGGCCACGCCTTAGGTACCGTTCGGCGCATGGCGACCCCTGAGTTCATTCTCAAGCTGCGGGAGAAGATCGGCACCGACGAGCTCTGGCTGCCGGGTGTGACCGCTCTGGTGCGGGACGAGGCCGGGCGCATCCTGCTCGGGCAGCGGTCGGACAACCTGCTCTGGTCGTTGCCGAGCGGGATCTCCGAGCCGGGGGAGCCGATGTCCCTCACCTGCACCCGCGAGGTGCTGGAGGAGACGGGTGTGAAGATCGAGGTCACCGGCCTGATCGCGATCCACACCACGGCCCCGGTCACCTTCCCGAACGGTGACCGCACGGTCTTCGTCGATCATTTCTTCGACTGCCGCCCGATCGGCGGCCAGGCCGTCGTGGGTGACGAGGAATCGGTCGCCGTCGGCTGGTTCGACCCCTCTGACCTGCCCGAACCTCTGTCTCCCGGGGTGGGCCGGGGCCTGGGGCAGGCGCGTCTCTACGCCGAAACGGGTCGAACTCAGTTCGACTAGAGCCTGGCTGGCACTCGGGGGGTCTTGTCTGCCAGCGCCTTGGTGCCGCACCGTGTGATCACGTGCGATGGGGCGCCGCGTCGGCAGATCGGCCTGTTCGGGTCCCTGATGCCGTCCGGCGACCCCCGGTGGAGGGAGCTGGCATGTCCGATTCTCTGAACCCTCTGAACGTCGAGATCGCCCCTTATCAGGGCGGCGACGACCTGCTGAGCGGGTTCGTCGTGAGTGGCCGCTGGCCCTCGTCCACCCGGGAGTGGGCGCAGTTCCTCCTGCTGGCGGTGCGGCTGGCCGCCGTGCCCGGTCTGGTTCCGACCACCACGGTGTTCCGGGCGGTCGAGGAAACTCCGGAGGGCCCGCTGCCGGGAGCTGTCGGCCTGGTGACGTCGGCGGGCCCGGTGCTCGGTGACGGGGCTCCGGGGCCCGGTCAGTTCGGGCGGCACACACCGCCCGCGCTGCTGCTCCTGCACCCGCCCTCGGAGAGCCGGCCCTCGATCCCCGAGGCCACCGGGGCGGCGTCGGGCTGCGTTCTGCTGCCGGGGGTTCCGCACCTCGGCCTGGAACACCGGGCCTCCTGGGTGGAGGCCGAGCGGGACGGCACCATCACCCGGCTGGTGAGCATGGTGGGCGTCGATCCGACGCAAGACCCCGACACCGCGGTCCTGGCGATGCTCCTGGCTGCTTAGAAGATCCCATCTGCGCCCGGCTGCGGTCATCCGACCCGTTTCGGCTGACCCACGTTCGAGTGTCAGACCGGTCACACCGAATTTCCGCCTCCGGAGCCCGGAAACGCCTTCCCACCAGGCTTGTTACTCGTCCGTCCGGTGGGTCGGGGCGCTCGTCCGAGCGGGCACCGGCACGAGCGTGCTTCCGGCGCGCCGAGAGCGCTTTCCGGGTCCACCGCTCAGTGCGGGCTAGCGTTGGGTGGTGCCCGAGCAGTCCGCCGCGGGGCCGCTGACCCAGCGGTCCCTGACGCCCCGTGTCGAGCGCCCGGCGGAGTCTTCGACGGGCGCTCCCGGCGTCGACCTCGAACGGATCGCGGCCGCGGTCGACGCCTGGCGCCGGGCCCTGGCCGGATCCGGTCTGCCTGACACACTTCTCACCACCGGCCCGCAGGCTCGCGACTCCTGGCTGGAACTCACCCACGCGCACCCCTCCGGCCTGGCGCAGCTCTTCGCCGGCCGGCCGACCCGGCTGTCCAGCCTGTTCCGGGAACCCGACGCCCACGACGTGGCGTGGAACCAGGTCCGGATGATCCGCCGGGCGGCGATCGTGCTCTCGGCCCAGCGCGGCGTGCAGGCCTGCTGCCTGTCGATCGGGGTGGCCACCTGGCGGCCCGCCGGCGCGTCCGAACCGGTGAACGCCCCGGTGGTGCTGCGCGGCTGCTCGATCCGCCCGCGGGGCGGCGAGAGCGACTTCGACCTGGACCTGGACGGCACGGTCCTGATCAACCCCGAGCTGGTGCGCCTGCTCAACGACGACTACGGCATCGAGGCCGACGGCAACGAGCTGGCCGCCCTCGCGCACGGCGAGAAGGGTTTCGACCCGCGGCCGGTCTACGCCTGGCTCGAGGAACACTGCGGCGGGCTGCGCGACTTCACCATCGAGCGCAGCCTGGTGCTGGCCACGTTCGCCGCCGGTTCCGGCGCGGTGCTGGCCGACCTCGACGCGGCGGTTCCCGCGATCGCCGCCAACGAACTGCTCAGCGCGGTGGCCGCGTCGACCGCGCCGCTCGTGGTGCGGCTGCCGGACACCCCCGCGACCGCCGCCGGCAGCGCCGGGGGCTCCGCCTCGTCCTCAAGCACCTCGTCCTCAAGCACCTCGTCCTCAAGCACCTCGGCCGGCACCCTGGGAGCCGGTGGGATCCCGCAGCAGAAGCCCGCGCTCGGCGAACCCGAGTCGCGACGCCTGGCCGTGGTGGGCCGGCTCGGCCCGCGCGGGGCCCGGCCGGTGAGCCCTCCGGCCGAGGCCGACCCCGCGGACGAGCTGCTGGTGCTCGACTGCGACCCGGCCCAGAACGACGCCGTCGCGACCGCGCTGCGGGGCGAGCACCTGGTGATCGAGGGCCCGCCCGGGGCCGGTGCCACCCACACGCTGGCCGCCACGATCGCCGGGCTGGTGGCCGCGGGCCGTCGCGTGCTCGTGCTGAGCCCCCGCCGCGCCAGCACCGAGACCCTGCTCAGCCGGCTGTACGACGCGGGTATCGGCGATCTCGTGCTCGACCTGCGCGACTCTCCCGGGGGCCGGCCCGCCACCCGCACCGCCGCGCTGACCGACACCCTCACCGCCGCCCTGGCCGCCGCGACCGGGGGTACCTCGGGCGAGCTGCCCCCGGTCGGCAAGGCCGCGCTGGACGACGAGTCGGCCCGCACCGTCCGCCGGGCCCGGGCACTGCTCGACGGCGACGTGATCGCGCTGCACGAGGTGCGCCAGCCCTGGGGTGTCAGTGCCTACGACGCGATGGTGGCCCTGGCCGACCTGACCGCGCGCACGGGCGCCCCCGCGGGCCGGGTCCGGCTCGGGGACGAGGTGCTGCGCGGTCTCGACGGCATCACCCGGGAACGGGTGCGTGCCCATCTGCACGCCGCGGCCGCCGCCGGTGCCTTCACCCTGAGCCGCGACGACACCCAGTGGTACGACGCCCAGGTCACGACCAACGAGGACGCCCGTAAGGCGCTGGAGGCCGCGCTCGTGCTGCGGGCCGGCCTGCGCCGTACCCGGATCGCGATGGACGGCGTGACGGCCGCCGCCGGGCTGCGGCCCGCGACCTCCGCGCAGGAGTGGCTGCCGCTGATCAACCTGCTGCTGGGCGTGCGCACCGTGGTCGACTCGATGCTGCCGCAGCTGTTCGAAGCCCCGCTGGCCGAGCTGGCCGTGGCCGTCGCCCCGCGGGGTGAGCGGCCGAGCGACGGCAGCGGCCCCGGGCGGGTGGAACGGCGCCGTCTGCGGCGTCAGGCCCAGGCCCTGGTGCGCCCCGGGGTGCACGTCGGTGACCTGCACCAGGTGCTGCGCACGGCCCAGGACCTGCGCCACCGCTGGCAGGAGCACGCCCTCGTGCCGTCCCCGCCGGGTGTCGTCGTCGGGCTCACCGAGGCCGCCACCACGGTCTCCTCGGCCATGGGCGCGATCGCCGTGCTGGCCGGGACCTTCGCCGACACGCCCACGCCCGAACTGCGCTCGATGCCGCTGGACGACCTGGAGAAACACGTCGCCGACCTGTCCGGCGACACCCAGGGCATCCTCGGCCAGCCCCGCCGCGCCCGCCTGGTGCAGGCCCTGCGCGACGCCGGGCTCGGGGATCTCGTCGACGACCTGCGCGAGCGCCGGGTCGGGCCGGCGGACATCGACGGCGAGTTCGACCTGACCTGGTGGTCGTCCGTGCGGTCGAGCATCGTGCGCTCGGACCGGCGCCTGGCCGACCATGACCCGGACGCCCTGCGCGCCGCCGCCGAAGATCTGCGCACCGCCGAACAGGCCCGCATCCAGGCCGGTTCCGCGCTCGTGCGCACCGCCGTCACGCACCGCGCCGCGAAGGTCGTCACCGCCCAGCCCGAGCAGATGCGCACCCTGCGCACCTGGCTGACCCGCGACGACTCCCGCCCGCGCCTGTCCGACCTGGTGCGCCGCTGCGGTGACGTGCTCTCCGCCCTCACCCCGGTCTGGGTGATGAGCCCCGACACCGTCGCCGCCTGCCTCGCCCCCGCCGACCCGGACGTCACCCCGGTCGTCGACACCGTGGTGGTGGACGACGCCGGCCACATCGGCCTGCCCGAGGTCGTCGCGGCCCTGGCCCGGGGCGGCCAGGTGATCGTCGCCGGCGACCGCCGCCGCCTCGCCCCGCCCGACGGCAGCCGGTCCGTCGTCGAGGCGCTCGCGCCGTTCGCCCAGGTGTGCCGCCTCGACCGCGACCACCGCAGCATCGACGGCCGCGTGCTCCTCCCACTCGCCCCCCGCTACCCCGAGGGCTGGCAGCAGACCCCGGGCACCGGCGTCCACGCGCCCCTCTACCTGGAGGCCGTCACCGACGGCATCGCCATCCCCCCGCCGGGCGAGGAACTCCCGGTCAGCGCCGACGGTGAGGTCGCCCGCGTCATCGACCTGGTCGAGCGGCACGCCCAGCAGCACCCCGACCAGTCGCTCATCGTCATCACCCTGAGCGAGCGGCACGCCGAGCGCATCGAGGAGGCCCTGCGCATCAGCCTGCCCGAGCGGTGGGACCTGGCCCAGTGGCTCAGCGGACAGCGCCGCGCCGGGCTGGCCGAGCCGTTCACCATCCGCCCGGTCCAGCGTCTGCTCGGCATCGAGCGGGACGCCGCCATCGTCTCCATCGGCCTGGCCCGCACCCCGCACGGCCGGGTGCTGCACCGCTTCGGTGTGCTCGACGGCGACAAGGGCGCGGCCGCGCTCACCACCGCCGTCAGCCGGTCGCGCCACCGCACCACCGTGGTCTGCTGCTTCACCGCCGACGACCTGCTGGTCGACCGGCTGCGCACCGCCGGGGCCCGGCTGCTGCGCGACGTGCTGCTGGCCGCCGGCGGTCGGGGCACGGGCAGCACCGGGCGCATGCCGAAGACCTCCGACGCGCTCGCCGTCGACCTGAGTGACCGTCTCAACGCCGCCGGGCTGCCGGTGCGGCTCCGGGTCGGGGACGGGGCCTGGCCGGTCGACATCGCCGTGGCCGACCCGCGCGTGCCCGGCCGCATGCTCGTGGCCGTCGATCTGGACGGCCCGGCCTTCGCCTCCCGCAACACCCGGGAGCGGGAGCGGCACCGTCCCGCCCGCTGGGAGAGGGCGGGGTGGGCGTACCACCGGATCTCCGCCATGGACCTCTCCGCCGACCCCGACGGCGAGGTCGCCCGCGTGCGGCAGGTCTGGGAGGCCGCCATGACCCGGCCGTTGCCTCCCGAGGTGTACGAGTGGTCGCCCGGCTTCACTCCGCAGGCCCCGGTGATGGAGGACGTCGTTGTCGCCGCGGGGGTGTCCGTCCCGGTCACCGGGGTGGTGCCGTCCTCCGTGCTGGGGGTCCCGGCGCCGGAGCCGGTATCGTCTGACGACGTGGGACCTGAAGACGAAGAACCGGCATTCCCCGACCGCTCCGACGACGACCGGGACGAGGGATGGGGCGACCGTGACGAGCGCAGCAGTCGTGACGACGAGCTCCAGCGGGATCGTCCGCCGCACTGGGAGTAGAAAAAATCTGAGAAGGCTCCGAACTTTCTGGGACGGGCCTGCATCCAACCTGATGACCCAAGCGTGAGCATCACGTGAGAGTCGCCCGGTGCCACCCGGGCGACCGGCCACCATCAGGAGGAATAATGTTCTCGGCGCGAATCTCCCACCGTGCGAAGACCGTCACCGCGATCGCCGCTGTGCCGGGCGTCGCTGCCGGACTCTGGCTGGCCACGGCCGGTACCGCCCAGGCCGCTGAGAAGTCCGACGGGTCAACCATTTCGGTGGCGGCGACGAAGAAGCCGATCACCGGCGAGGCGGTGCTGATCAAGGCCTCGAAGCTGAAGGGCAAGAACCGCATCGTGACCGTGCGCAGCACCGGTGCGGCCGACCTCTACCGCTCCAAGCCGACTGCGTCGAACGGTCTTTCCACCGACGGCACGTCGATGCTGCTGAAGAAGGTCGGCTCCAAGTACCAGATCATGAGCCTGAACGACAGCGAGGAGATCAACTCCTACTGCCTGCAGCAGAAGTTCAGTGGCAAGCTGAGCATCGCGGTCTGCAACAAGAAGAAGACCAACCAGCTGTTCAGCTTCGAGAAGAACGGCAAGAAGTTCGCGATCGCCGGCAAGTGGGGCTACCTCAAGGCCGACAAGCGCAAGCTGCGGATCGCCGACATCGACACCGAGTCGATGAGCTTCTTCAGCGTCACCGCCCGCTCCTGAGAATCAGCCTTCCAGGAGCCTTTTCAGGCGATCCAGATCTGACGCGACCGCCTCGGCGTCACGGTCGAAGTCCTCGTCCGTGACGCCATCGAGGCGCCGCACCGTGAAGAGGATCTCACTGACGGGACCGTCGGGGTCGGGGCCGTCGGGGGTCACTCGCATCGGGTTGTAGAACGTCTGCCCGCCGTCGAGCGACACCCAGTGGTCGAGAACCCCGAAGTCGTTCTCCGGGGCGAACTTCAGCTTCGCCTGGCCCATCGGTGACGACGCGACCCAGTCGCCGTTCACCTGCTCCACCCGGTCGCACAGCCCGGGCGCCCAGTCGGGCAGACGGGTGGGGTCCGCGACGAACGCGTAGATCTCCCGGGCCGGGCGGTTGATCCGGATGCTGACGTGCCGTGAGTCGATCGCCATGCCGTTCATCGTGCCAGGGTGATCACCCCGTGCAAGTGCGGCAAAGCGAAGGTGCCGGTGTCGCGAACTCACATTCGCGTCACCGGCACCCAGCCGTATCCATCCGCCGTCCATCCGCCTCAGCCCTGCGGACCCTGCTGCATCGGACGGTCACGCAGCAGGTCACGGATCTCCTGCAGCAGCAGGATGTCTTCGGCCGGCGTGGCCGGTTCCGGCTCTTCACCGCGGCGGCGACGCTCCATCAGCGCGTTCATCGGCACGACGACCAGGAAGTAGACGACAGCCGCGACGATCAGGAAGTTCAGCAGCGAGGTCAGCACGCCGTTGAGGTCCACCAACGTGGCGTTGTCGGGAACCTTGGGACGGATCTCGAAGTTCATGCCACCGACATTGGCGGATCCCACCGATGCGATCAGCGGCTGGACGACTCCCTTGGTGACCGATGTGACCACGGCGCTGAACGCCGTGCCGATCACCACCGCAATAGCGAGTTCCATGACATTGCCACGCATGATGAACTCTTTGAAGCCCTTGATCATGATCTGTCGTGCCTCCGGGGGAAGGGGGTGGGACCACGGCGAGAGTAGTGCGAGTAGGGAACACCTGCGCTCTGGCAAAGCCATGGTCACCACGTCACACAGAGCCCGCAGCCGGGGATGGGCGCGCGACGGCTGGTCACACACAGTCAGACCTGGTCGGTCGTACAGGTTTATCGTGTGCAGTCATTGCGGGTAGGGCGCAACGAATGCTCGCGATCCCGACCAGCCGCTGATCAGGCCGGCAAGAAGAGCCGCTCGCGGAGGCGCTCGCTTCACGCAGCGCCACCTCCTTCACGGCAGCACCACCACCGACACGCTCGCCCCGGTCACGGCGCCCGCCAGCCGATCCGCCTCACCGGCCTGCACGGCCAGTACGAGTAAACCCGCCAGCGCATCGTCGTCCCCGGTCGTCACCCCACCTCCGACCGCTCCCAGTCCCACGCCGCCCCCAGTTTCACCCCCGACCGCCCTCGTGTGCCCGGAAACCGCCAGCACCAAGGCATTCCGCGCCGGACGCTCGATCGTGGCCGGGCTCGACCGGGAACTACCACCCGCCTCGTCCGCCGACCAGGTGGAGGCCGTGCCGGCGATGACATCGACGTGATCCCCGGCCCGGACCAGGGCGGCGCTCCCCGGATCGGTCAGCCGCACGGGTACGGCAACAGTTCCGGCGGGCAGCCCTCGCAGCAGCCCCGGCCCGAGCAGCCGGGCATCGGTCAGCGCCTCGCCCTCCCGCACGGGAGCAGCCAGAACCTGACCGGCCGGATCGGCGGAGAGACGGCCGGACGGCGCCAGCCCCGCCGGCCAGCTCGCCACTTCCAGATCACCCGACGACAACCGCCGACCGGCCGAAAGATCCTGCGAGGCGACCATGACGCGGACCATCGTCGGCGACGCCGGCCCGGCCGCCCGCACCGTGAACCACACCGCGAGCAGCATCAACATGACCAGGATCGGACGACGGTGACGCGCGAACCAGAGCCGCCCCGAGCGCACCCGGCCGCTACCCAGCCGAGGTGGATGCCGCAGCTCCCGGTAGCGAACGGCCGGCCCGGACTCGGTGATCCGCCGAAACGGCCGTCCGGTCGATACTTCCCGGGTGTCCAAGCCGGGCCCGACGCTCAGGAGGTCGGAGGCGCCCCGGACCGCATGACGTGCTGACTCACCGGAAGACCGCGTGTCTGCCCGGCCAGGAACCCATCCGGTATCTGGCATACCCGCAACGCTAGGCCGGTCGGAAGACAGCCGCCGGACCGAACCGGCGGCTGTGGACAAACCGGCGGTTGTGCGGAGGTGTGGGCATCAAGGCTGCCGGGGCAAAACGCCGATCACCCCGCGCCCCGAAGGCTGCGAGGTGATGAAGGCGGATCAGCTCAGGCCGCGCTACCGCTGGAGGCCGAGGTGGACTTGCTGCCCGACGACTTGGAGTCGGACGAGGTGGAGCTCGTCGACTTGCTGTCGGACGAGGTCGACGACGAGGAGCTGGACGAGTCCGAGCTGGTCGACGAGGGCGCCGGGGTGGTGGTGCTGGTGTTCGAGCCGCGCGAGTCGTTGCGGTAGAAGCCCGAGCCCTTGAACACGATGCCCACCGAGTTGAAGACCTTGCGGAGCTTGCCACCGCACTCGGGGCACACGGTCAGAGCGTCGTCGCTGAACGCCTGCTGCGCCTCGAAGCCGTGGTTGCACTCGGTGCACGCATAGACGTACGTGGGCACGTCGTCCTCCTGTAGGCCTGGGCTGGCACTCTCTGCCTTTGAGTGCCAACAGCATAATGCACCCGCGGGTGTCGCCCCGACGGATGGTTGCCCGGTGATCAGCGAGAATCATCCTGGCGGCAGTGGAACAGGACCGGGGGGACGGCCATTCCCGCTACCGCAGGACTACAGCGCGACCGGTAAAGGGACCGATTCGAACCGGGGGACCAGGGGGTTCGTCAACGCCCCAGACCGAGGAGACGTGACTGCACATGGCGAGCGACGCCGAGATCGAGGCGATGCGTCAGGCGATCGGGCTGGCGGCCCGGGGGCTGGCGACAGTACTGCCCAACCCGGTGGTGGGGTGCGTGCTGCTGGGGCCGGACGGCACCGTGGTGGGCGAGGGCTGGCATGAACACGCAGGTGGGCCGCATGCCGAGGTGATGGCTCTGCGGGCGGCCGGGGAGCGGGCGCGGGGGACGACCGCGGTCGTCACCTTGGAGCCCTGCAACCACACCGGCCGCACCGGGCCGTGCTCGGAGGCCCTGATCGCGGCCGGGGTCACCCGGGTGGTGGTCGCGGTGCCGGATCCCTCCGACGAGGCCTGCGGCGGGGCCGTCCGGCTGCGGGAGGCGGGGGTGGACGTCGAGACCGGAGTTCTCACCCAGGAGGCCGAACAGGGACTGGAACCGGGGGAGGGGAACGAGGTCTGGCTGACCGCCGTGCGCCGGCAGCGCCCGTTCGTCACCTGGAAGTTCGCCGCCACGCTGGACGGGCGGGTGGCCGCGCAGGACGGGACGAGTCAGTGGATCACCAGCGTCGAGGCGCGGGGTGACGTGCACCGGCTGCGGGCGCAGGTGGACACCATGCTGGTCGGCGTGGGCACGGTGCTGGCGGACGACCCGCTGCTGACCGTGCGCGACGCGGATGGCAAACCCCTGGCCCGGCAGCCGCTGCGGGTGGTGGCGGACACCCGGAACCGCACTCCGCAGAACGCGAAGATCCGGGGGGACGATGCGCCCACCTGGATCGCGACGGGCGAAGAGGTCGGGGTGGTCACCGGAAGCAAGGGGAGCAGTGCCCTCGACCTCCCCTCCCTGATGCACCAGCTGTACGTCCGGGACCGCCGGCACGTGCTGCTGGAGGGAGGGCCGCGTCTGGCGGGGGCGATGGTCGAGGCGGGACTCGTCGACCGGGTGATCGCCTACCTGGCCCCGGCGTTGCTCGGCGCCGGCCCGAACGCCCTGATCGACGCCGGTATCACGACGATCGCCGACGTCTGGCGTCTTGATCTGGTCGACGTGCGCCAGGTCGGAGGCGACGTACGAGTGCTCGCCCGCCCCAGGGCACGCCACTGAAGGTTGCCTCCGGCGGGAGGCCGGGCCGGGTCTTCGTGACCAGGGCCCTGGACGGGGGAGCGGCCGGGACGGTGCGCCGGGCACCGTCCGGCTGATCCCTGTCGTGCCAGCCGGAGAGCTTGCCGCCCGCGCTGACGGCCTTGAGCCGGTTCTCGGTGGCGGCCCGGACAGCTGCCGGGGTGACCACGATCAGATCGTCGCCCCGGCGCAGGGCAGTGCGGTTGTCGGGGACGATCGCCTCGCCGTCCCGCAGGATGAGGGTGACGTTCGCTCCGGGCGGCAGGCGCAGCTCGAAGATCTCGACGCCGTGCAGGCGGGACTCCTTGCTGACCTTGCATTCCAGCACATCGGCGCCCTGGGCCCCGAGCGGCACGCTCTCGACCTCCAGGCCGATGGTGGGCGTGTCGTCGGACAGGCCGAGGCGTTTGGCCACCCAGGGCAGCGTCGGGGCCTGGACCACGGTGAAGATCAGCACCAGGCAGAAGACGATGTCGAAGAGCTGGCGGGAGTTCTCGACGCCCTGGGCCACCGGCACGGTCGCCAGCACCACGGGCACGGCCCCGCGTAGGCCGGCCCACGACAGAAAGGCCTGCTCCCGCAGCGAGACCCCGAACCACGACACCGAGGCCAGCACCGACAGCGGCCGGGCGACGAGCAGCAGCACCAGCCCGATCAGGAAGGCCGGCCCGGCCTGCGCGGGCAGCCGCTCGGGCGAGGCCAGCAGACCGAGCATCACGAACAGGCCGATCTGCGCGATCCAGCCCAGGCCCTCGGCGAAGCCGCGCACCGCCACCCCGTGCGGCAGCTGCGAGTTGCCGATGACCAGCGAGCACAGGTAGACGGCGATGAACCCGGAGGCGTGGATACTGGCCGCGGCCCCGTACGAGCCGATGGCGAAGGCGAACACCGCGATCGGGTAGAGACCGGAGGAGGGCAGGGCCACGCGGCGCAGCGCGAACGCGCCCAGCCAGCCGATGCCCAGACCCATGGCGGTACCGACGATCAGCTCGAACCCGGCCTCGTAGAGCAGGTACCCGATGCCGTGCTCGGCGCTGCCGTGCGCCACCTCGGTCAGTGCGATGACGATGATGACGACCGGGGCGTCGTTGAAACCGGACTCGGCCTCCAGCATGCCGACCAGGCGCGGGGGCAGCGGCACCCGGCGCAGCACGGAGAACACGGCCGCGGCATCGGTCGACGAGATGGCCGCGCCGAGCAGCAGGGCGAGGGGCCAGTCGAGACTGAGGACGAAGTGGGCGCCGGTTCCGGCGATGGCCACCGAGACGCAGGTGCCCACGGTGGCGAGAAGGGCGGCCGGGGCGACGGAGGGTTTGATGGTGGCCCAGCGGGTTGTGAGGCCACCCTCGGCGAGGATCAGCACGAGAGCGGCGTACCCGAGAACCGACGTGAGTTCGGCGTCCTCGAACTGCAGTCCGAAGCCGCCCTCACCGATGACGAGGCCGAGCGCCAGGTAAAGAAGAAGCGACGGTAAGCCCGTGCCGGTGGACAGCCGGACCGCGGCCACCGCTGCCAGAAGAACAGCCGGACCGGCGAGCAGCGCCAGGTTGAGCTGCTCGATCGTCAAATTTTCGGCCTCTCCTCACCCACAGACACTTCTCAGGCCATCGTCAGCCTTGACGTGATCCTATCGGTAGCACACGGTGATGCCGCAGACGGCCGTTACGGCGTGCCCCGGGACAGTGGCTATTGTTCCTGCCGTGACCCGTCGCCGTGCCCTCCGTGTATCGGCCATCGGGGCCGCTGTCGTTGCCGTGATCGCTGTCGTTGTCGTCGTCGCGCTGGCCGTCACCATCATCCGCCGGCCGCTGCCCGACCGTGGCGGGGAGGTCTCGATGGCCGGCCTCGCCGGCCCGGCCAGTGTGATCCGCGATGACCGGGGCGTTCCGCAGATCTACGCCGACAACGCCACCGACCTGTTCCGTGTCCAGGGCTATGTCAACGCGCAGGACCGCTTCTTCGAGATGGATGTGCGCCGTCACGTCACCGCCGGCCGCCTCAGCGAGCTGGTGGGCTCGAACGACGACGCCCTGACCGCCGACAAGCTGGTGCGCACCCTCGGCTGGCGCGAGGTCGCCACCAAGGAGTACGAGCAGGCCAGTGAGTCCACGCGCAGTTACCTCGAGGCCTACGCGGCCGGCGTCAACACCTACATCAAGGGCCGGTCGAAGTCCGAGCTGTCGGTGAGCTACTCGGTGCTGGAGCGCAAGAACAAGCTCGGGGACATCGAACCCTGGACCCCGGTCGACTCGCTGGCCTGGCTCAAGGCGATGGCCTGGGACCTGCGCAGCAACTACGACGAGGAACTCAACCGGGCCAGCGCGATCAACGTGGTCCGCAACGCCGATCGCATCGCCCAGCTGTTCCCCGAGTACCCGTACGACGAGCACGCCACGATCATCGACGGCCAGGCCGCGGCGGGTAACCAGACCGGCTCGGGCACCAAGGGCAACGCGGGCGGCAACAACGGCAACGCGGGCGGCAGCAAGGCCGACGGCGGGACCGAGGGCGACGCGAAGACCGGCACCGGCACCGACGCGAACACCAGCGACAGCACCAGCACCGAGGACGCGTCGGCCTCCCTGGTCCCGACCGCCACCAAGACCACTCAGACCACCAAGACCTCCACGACCGCGGAGAACGTCGCCGACGTCTACTCCAGCCAGGCCGCGCAGGACGCGCTCACCTCCGCGAACAAGGCCCTCCAGTCCCTGCCCGACGTGGTCGGCAGCAGCAGCGAGGGCAACGGCTCGAACTCCTGGGTGGTCGCGGGCGACCTGACCGAGACCGGCCTGCCGCTGCTGGCCAACGACCCGCACCTGGGCGTCTCGATGCCGGGTGTCTGGAGCCAGGTCGGCCTGCACTGCAACACGGTGTCGGCGGACTGCCCGTTCGACGTCTCCGGCTACTCGTTCGCGGGCCTGCCGGGTGTGGTGATCGGCCACAACGCGCGCATCAGCTGGGGTCTCACCAACCTGGCGCCCGACGTCACCGACTTCTTCCTGGAGAAGGTCACCGGCGACACGTACCAGCAGGACGGCAAGACCCTGCAGCTGACCACCCGGGACGAGACGATCAAGGTGGCCGGGGGCGACCCGGTGACGATCAAGGTGCGCTCCACCAAGCACGGCCCACTGGTCTCCGACGTGCTCTCCGACGTCGCCGAGGCGGGGAAGACCTCCCCGGTGCCGGGCGAGAAAGTCTTGCGCAGCACCAGCTACGGGGTGGCGCTGAACTGGTCCGCGCTGACCCCGGGCACGGCCATGGACGCGATCCTCGAACTCGACGTGGCCGAGGACTTCCCCTCGTTCCGCCGGGCCGTGACGAAGCTCGACGCCCCCGCGCAGAACGTGATCTACGCGGACGTCGACGGCAACATCGGCTACCAGGCGCCGGGCCGCATCCCGGTGCGGGGTACGGGTGACACGCAGAACCAGAAGGTGCCGGCCGACGGCACCTGGCCCCAGATCGGCTGGGACTCGCGCTACGACTGGACCGGTTACGTCAAGAAGCGCGACCTGCCCTGGGTCGAGAACCCGCAGAGCGGCTACATCATCGCCGCGAACCAGGCGGTCACCGGCCCGGACGGCACCGCGCAGATCACCAGTGACTGGGACTACGGCTACCGCTCCGAGCGGATCAAGGACCTGCTCGACAAGGCCCACGCCGAGCACCCGATCACGGTCGACGACATGCGTGAGATCCAGAACGACACGTACAACCCGATCGCCGAGATGCTCGTGCCGATGCTGCTGGAGCAGAAGACCGACGACTTCACCCAGTCCGCCGTGGACCTGCTGAAGGACTGGGACTTCACCCAGCCGACCGACTCGGCGGCCGCGGCGTACTTCAACACCGTCTGGGCCAAGCTGCTCGACCTGACGTTCTCCGACGAGCTGCCCGAGGGCTTCAAACCGGACGGCGGCGACCGCTGGTTCGAGGTGGTCCGGGAACTGATGAAGCAGCCGCGCGACGAGTGGTGGGACGACGGCCGCACCGACGACGTGGTCGAGACCCGCGACGAGGTGCTGCGCCGGGCGATGACCTCGGCCCGCCTGGAGCTGACGCAGCGTCTGGGCAAGGACCCGTCGAAGTGGCGCTGGGGCAAGCTGCACCGCGTCACCCTGGAGCAGACGCCGCTGGGTGGCGACGACGTTCCCGACCTGGTCAGCAAGCTGTTCAACAAGGGCCCGTACGAGGCGCCGGGCGGCTCGTCCATCGTCAACGCGTTCTCGTGGGACGCCTCGGGCGACTTCTCGGTGACCGCCGCGCCGTCGATGCGGATGATCGTCGACCTGTCCAACCTGGACAACAGCCGCTGGGTGAACCAGACCGGCGTCTCCGGGCACCCCTGGGACAAGCACTACGACGACCAGGTCTCCGCCTGGCTGAAGGGCGAGGACTTCGCCTGGCCGTTCACCGCGGACGCGGTGAAGGCGGCCAAGGACGAGGAGCAGACCTTCAAGCCCGAGGGAAGCTGAGACTCCGTCGGGGAGTGACGACGCCGTCCACCGGCCGGTCGTGCGGTTCGCGCGGCACCGGCGTGGTGGCGGCGTCGAGCAGTTCGTCATCGTGCACGAGGGCGATGACGAGCGCGTCCGGCCTCAGTGACGACAGGCGCGCCAGCGTCGCGTCGTAGTACCCACGTCCCTGCCCCATCCGCGCACCGTTGGTGTCGACAGCCAGGGCCGGGATCAGAAGAACGTCGGCCTGCGCGATCGCGTCCGGTCCCAGCCGTTCCCCACTGGGCTGCCACAGATTGAGGACGTTGTTGTCCTCCAGGTGCCCGGTGTCCAGTCCCCAGTCGAGCACCGGTGAGCTCGTCGGCTCCACCACCACCGGCAGCAACACCCTGATGCCCTGCTGCTGCAGCGCCCGGCGCAGATCCGCGGTGCCCGGCTCGTCCGGCAGCGACGCGTAGACCGCCACGCACGACGCCCTGCGCACGGCCTCCAGCGCCAGCACGCGCGTCGAGAGATCGGCGGCATCCCGGTGTTTGAGCTCCTCGTCCCGCTCCGCCCGGCTCCGGCGCACGGTACGGCGCAAGGCCTTCTTGGCGGCGACCACGTCGGCCGGACTCCCGGCATCCGGTGATTCAGACCTGTCCGTCATGACGCTACTCTCGGTGTGTACCTGTTTACGGGCGGTTGTCGTCAGCCGTCCGATGAGCCCCACCTTGCACCAGCAGTATCAGCGAAACCAGAAAGCGCATTGGTAACAGCGCACTAGTAGCACTGGGACTTCTCCGATGGGACAGATGATCACGGTGATCCAGCGATGACCGGGCCGGCCCTTCCGGTTCGGCCAGGCCGTGAGGCGCTGGCCAGGCTGCGTTCTCATCTTGCCGTGGTGCTCGCCGTGGTGACCGTCGTGCCCCTGGTCACCGGCGTGGTGCTGCTCGGCCTGATCGCTCCCGCCCAGGCCCGGTCGTCCGCGGTCGGTGCCGCGGCCCGTGACGCCGATGCCGCCGCGGTGGCGCTCAGTGGCAGCTGCGAGGCGGTGCGGGCCAGTGCCCGGGTCGCCGCCGGCGAGGTCGCCGCGTTCGCCACCCGCAACGCCGAGGCCCTCGACTCGGGTGATGGCGAAGGTGCGGTCACGACCGAGGCGGCCCAGACCTTCGCCGACCGGGCCGCCGCCCGCCGCCCCGGCAGCGCCGTGGCGGTCTACGACGACCGGGCCCAGCTGCTGGCCGGAGCGGGCCCGGCCCAGGCGCGCGCGACCGTGGTCAACATCGGGGTCCAGTCCGGCACCGCGGGACCCTCGTGCTGGGCCGGCCGGGCCGGATCCACCGGTGACGCCGCCGGGCTCGCCGAGGTCTCGCCGGTGCAGATCATCCCGGCCGGGAGTACCACCAAGATCGACGTGGCCACCGTGGTGATGTGGCTCCCCCTCGACCGGGCCTCGCTCGGTGCCCTGGGGGCCCGGCTGGGCACCTCGGGCCAGCTCAGCGTCCTGCCCGCACGGGGCCAGACCGTGGTGCTGGCCTCCAGTGGCGACGCCCGGGCCCGGGCCACCCTGACCCGGCTGCTGCGCAACCTGCCCTCGACCGGCGCGGCCGGGGGCACCCGGGGCGGACTCGGCTTCCGGCTCACCGACACCGGTCCCGGCCTGCCCTACCGGGTGCTGGCGACCCGGGAGATCGGGGGCGGGGGCCTGCGCCTGCTCGGCTGGTCGCTGCTCGCGCTGGCCCTTCTCGCCCTGGCCCCGCTCTGGATCGTGATCGTGCGCCTGACCCGCCCGGTCACCGACGAGATCGCCGCGGTCGGCGACGAGGTGCAAGCCGGGCGGATGGCGCTGGCCGACAGCCTCGACCGCTTCGGCGAGGCGCTGGCCCACACCCACGACCTGAACGAGCTGCTGGCCACCATCGCGGGCACCGCGCTGTCCGGCACCGGAGCGGCATCCGCCGTGATCATCCTGGCGACCGACGAGTCGGGAGAGCCCAGCGAGACCAACTCGCTCACTTCGTCCGTACCTGGATCCGTACCCGGATCCCGCAGCCAGGGCCCCGCCGACCGGCGGTCGGCCGAACGGGCCGGTGACGCGCGCGGCGCCCGGCCTCTCGGAGAACGGCTCAGCGTGCGCTCCGAGACCGGCCGTCCCGATCCGGAGGGTGACCAGGCCCGGGCGGTCTTACCAGCCTTTGCTGAGCAGCATTTCGCCGAACTCATCGAGAACTCACAGAACCAACAGGTTTTCAGTGAGCCCCAGCTGGTCGACGTGCCCGGCGCGGGCCCGGTGGCGGCCATCGGCATCGGGGTCGACGCCCTGCCCGTGGAGAGCCCGGCCGAACGTGGCCCGGCCCGCCGTCGGCTCATCGGAGTGCTGGCCGTGGCCCGTGGTGAAGGGGCCCGGCCGTTCGACGCGCTGCACCTCACCCGACTGCGCGCACTGGCCGGCCAAGCCGGTGCCGCGATCACGAATGTCCGCCGCTACCTGGAGGTTCGGCGACTCTCGATGACCGACCCGCTGACCGGTCTGGGCAACCGCGCGCAGCTCGTCAGTTCCCTCTCGCGAGAGATCGCCGCCGCCGGGCGCGGCAACGGCGTACTGACTGTGCTCATGCTCGACATCGACCACTTCAAGATGGTCAACGACACCTGGGGTCACGGCTTCGGTGACATTGTGCTGCACGATTTCGCCGCCCGCCTCCTGGCCTGTGTGCGGGAGGCGGACACCGTGGCGCGCTACGGGGGAGAGGAGTTCGTCGTCCTCCTGCGCGACACCGACGCCGACGGCGGCTGTCGCGTCGCCGAACGCGTCCTCCAGGCAGCCCGGTCAAGGCCTTTCGAGGATGCGGACATCCGGCAGCAGGTCACCGTGTCGATCGGCGTGGCAGCATACCCGCGTGACGGCCGAACGGCAGATGACGTGCTGCAGGCGGCCGATTCCGCTCTGTATGCGGCTAAACGTGACGGTCGTAACCGTTGGAGAGTCGCCGAGCCGAGTCACAACGCGCCGATCCTGCCTGTCTCTGGGTAGGTTTTGACCATGACGGAACCGACCATCCCCGCCGACCTCGCGCCCCTGGGTGACGGTAACCCCGGCCCTGCCGTGGTCAAGGCCGTGATCCCCGCTGCGGGGCTCGGCACCCGCTTCCTGCCCGCCACCAAGGCGACGCCGAAGGAGATGCTGCCGGTCGTCGACCGGCCGGCCATCCAGTACGTCGTCGAGGAGGCCGTGCGGGCCGGGCTGGGCGACATCCTGATGATCACCGGGCGGGGCAAGCGCTCGCTGGAGGATCACTTCGACCGCGCCTGGGAGCTCGAGGCCGCCCTCGAGGCCAAGGGCGACAAGGACCGCCTGGAGCAGGTGCGGGAGTCGGCCGACCTGGCCGACATCCACTACACCCGCCAGGGCGACCCGCGCGGCCTCGGCCACGCCGTGCTCTGCGCCGCCCACCACGTCGGTGACGACGACCCGTTCGCCGTGCTGCTCGGCGACGACCTGATCGACGAGCGCGACGAGCTGCTGACCCGGATGATCGGCGTCCAGCGCCAGACCCGGGCCAGTGTCGTGGCCCTGATGGAGGTCGACCCGACGCAGGTGCACCTGTACGGCTGCGCCGCGGTGGAGGCCACGGGCGTCGACGACGTGCTGCGCGTGACCGGCATGGTCGAGAAGCCCGACCCGAAAGACGCCCCGAGCAACCTCGCGGTGATCGGCCGGTACGTGCTGCACCCGCGGGTCTTCGAGGTGCTGAAAGACACCAAGCCGGGCCGGGGCAACGAGATTCAGCTCACCGACGCCCTACAGACCCTGGCCGCCGACCCGGCGACCGAGGGTGGCGGCGTCTACGGTGTCGTCTTCAAGGGCCGCCGCTACGACACCGGCGACCGGCTCGACTACCTCAAGGCCGTCGTGCGGCTCGCCAGTGAGCGTGACGACCTGGGTCCCGAGCTGCGAGCCTTCCTGCGGGAGTTCGTGGCCGGCCTGCCGGCTGAGTGATGCGCTCCGTCGACGAGCATCTCAAGCTCTGCCTGAAAAACCTGGGTCCGCTTCCGGCAGTGGAGGTTTTGCTGTCGGAGGCGGCCGGGTGCGTGCTCGCCCAGGACATCGTCTCCGGCATCGACATGCCGCGCTTCGACAACTCCTCGATGGACGGCTACGCCGTGCGCGCGGCCGAGGTCGCCTCGGCCACCGCGGGCAGTCCGGTGAATCTGCCGGTGCTGGGCGACATCCCGGCCGGGCGCGGCGACGCGCTCGAGCTGGAGCCCGGCACCACGCTGCGGATCATGACCGGCGCCCCGGTGCCGGCCGGGGCCGACTCGGTGGTGCAGGTCGAGTGGACCGACGGTGGGGTGCGTCAGGTCCGGATCGATCGTCCGGTCCCGCCGGGCAGGAACATCCGCCGTTCCGGCGAAGACGTTCGTGAGGGCGAGACGGTGCTCACCGCGGGCACCTGGCTGACGGCCCGCCACGTCACGCTCGCCGCCTCGGTCGGTATCGACCGTCTCACCGTGCACCCGCGTCCGCGCGTGGTCGTGCTGCCCTCCGGCAGTGAGCTCGTACCGCCCGGAAAGCCGTTGCAGCCCGGCCAGATCCACGACTCCAACGGTTACGGTCTGCTCGCCGCGGCGCAGGCTGCCGGAGCCGTCGCGCGGCACGGTGGCATCATGCCCGACACCCCGGAGGCGGTCGGGTCGATGCTCGAGGCGGCCGCCGCGGAGGCCGATCTGCTGATCACCACCGGCGGTGTCAGTGCCGGGGCCTACGACACCGTGAAGGCCGTGCTGCGTGAGCTCGGCACGATGGAGTTCGTGCAGGTCGCGATGCAGCCGGGCAAACCGCAGGGCTTCGGCACGATCGGGCCCCGCAGCACCCCGCTGTTCACCCTGCCCGGCAACCCCGTCAGCGCCCTGCTGTCGTTCGAGGTGTTCGTCGCGCCCGCCCTGCGTCGTCTGGCGGGCCGGCCCGACCTCGACCGGAGTACGCCGACCGCGACCGTGGTGGAGGGCTGGCGATCCCCGGCGGCCCGCCGTCAGTTCGCGCGCTGTCTGCTCACGGTCACGGCCGCCGGGCCCACCGTGAGGCCGGTCGGAGGGCAGGGATCTCACCTGGTGGCCGACCTGGCCGGGGCGAACTGCCTGGTCATCGTGCCGGAAGACGTCACCCAGGTGAGCGAGGGTGACGAACTGCCGTACATCGTGCTGGAATCTGGCTCATGATGTGCCGGTGAACGCGCAACACCTGACCCACGTGGACGAGGCCGGGGCAGCTCGCATGGTCGATGTCTCCGCGAAGGAGATCACCGCTCGCGAGGCCACGGCCCAGGGGGTCGTGCTCTGCTCGTCCACCGTGATCGATCTGCTGCGCGGTGAGGGTGTGCCCAAGGGTGACGCCCTCGCCGTGGCGCGGATCGCGGGAATCCAGGCGGCCAAGCGCACGCCCGACCTGATCCCGCTGGCGCACCCGATCGCGGTGCACGGGGTGAAGGTCGACCTCGACGTGCAGGACCACGGGGTGGAGATCACCGCGACCGTCCGCACCGCTGATCGCACGGGAATCGAGATGGAGGCCCTGACCTGCGTCGCGGTGGCCGGTCTGGCGCTGATCGATATGATTAAAGCGGTAGACCGGCTGGCCGAGATCGGCCGTGTCCGGGTGGTGGCCAAGAGCGGTGGACGTTCCGGTGACTGGCGACGTGACTGAGGTACCCAGCGCGCCCCGTCGCGCCCTCGTCGTCACCGCTTCCAACCGTGCGGCAGCCGGGGTCTACGAGGACACAGGCGGTCCCGTGCTCGCCGAGGGCCTGCGTGACCTGGGCTTCTCGGTGGACGGGCCGGTTGTGGTGCCCGACGGCGACCCCGTCGGCGAAGCTCTGCAGAAGGCCGTGAGCGACGGCTACGACGTGGTGCTCACCACCGGTGGCACCGGACTCTCGCCCACCGACCGCACTCCCGAGCAGACGCGTCCTCTGCTGGATCTTGAGGTTCCTGGTCTGGCCGAGGCGATCCGGGGCTTCGGGGTGAGTAAGGGGGTGCCCACTGCTCTCCTGTCCCGGGGGCTGGCCGGGATCGCGTCCCGCACGCTCATCGTCAACCTGCCCGGTTCGAAGGGCGGCTGCCGCGACGGCATGGCGGTGCTCGACGGGGTGCTCGTGCACGCAGTCGAGCAGATCCATGGCGGCGATCACCGATGACCGAGATCGGGGCCGGTCTGGGCTGGCCGATCGAGCTGTCCGACGGCCTGATCACGTTGAGGCCCCTGCGGCGGCGCGATGCGAAGTCCTGGAACGCCGTGCGCTCCGCGAACGCCGAGTGGCTCGCGCCCTGGGAAGCCACCCATCCGGAAGGTGCCGGGCGTCCTCTGACCTTCGGGGCCATGGTGCGCAGCTTCGACCGCGAGGCCCGCGCCGGGCGGATGATCCCGCTCGCCGTGCAGCTGCACGACCGGCTCGTCGGTCAGGTCAGCGTCAGCGGGATCGTCTGGGGCTCGTTGCGCTCGGGGCAGATCGGCTACTGGGTCGACCGTTCCGTCGCAGGTCAGGGCATCACTCCTACCGCCGTCGCGATGATGGTCGACCACTGCATCTTCGGTCTGGGCATGCACCGGCTCGAGGTGAATATCCGTCCGGAGAACGCCGCCAGCCTGAGGGTGGTGGAGAAGCTCGGTTTCCGGTCCGAGGGCATCCGCCGCCGCTATCTGCACATCGACGGAGCCTGGCGTGACCACGCAACCTTCGCCGTCACCGCGGACGACGTACCCGGCGGCATGCTCACCCGCTGGCGCCGGTCACAACGGGTGTTCGCGGCCCGAGAGCACGAGCAACACACTCGGTGGTCTGAACAGACGTAAGGTAAATGCTTAGGATTGCCTGAACGCAGCCGACACACCGCAGGCATTACGTGATCATTTGGGCGGGGCATCGTAGCGTTTTGGCGTGCAGCCCAGCAGCCTCATTCTCCTTGCCATCGTGCTGGTGTGGGCTGCCTATCTGGTGCCGCACTGGGTGAGGCGCCGTGACGAACTGTCACAATCGCGCGGTCACGATCGGTTCTCCAGCGGTCTGCGCGTGCTGAAGCGTCGTGAGCGTTCCGGAGGCTCCGGCCGTTCCGGCGATCCGCTGCTGACGTCCCCGCGGGTGATCGTCGACACCGACGGCGAACTGCTCTACATCCCCGCCGACAAAATGCTCTCCGAGCGGCTGACCGGGTCGTCCATGAACCTGCCGCAGAGTGCCCAGCCGGGTGAGACGCTGACCGGTTCGCAGCGGCTCGGGGGTTCGGCCTCCCAGCTTGAGGACGCGCACCAGCCCCAGTCCAAGGACGCCTCAGCTCCCGCTTCGGTGGGCGGGGTGAGGAGCGACGAGGCTTCGGAGGGGAAGGCTTCTGGGGGCAAGGTTTCGGGGGGCAAGGTTTCTGGAGCCGGAGTACCGGTGCCGGTGGATGAGGCCGGCGGTGACATGGACGAGCTGGGGGCGGGGCTGCTCGCCGGTTTCGGGCTGGCTGCTCCTTCCAAGGCTTCCGCAACTAGGGAACCCGAGGCGCAGGGCTGGTCGGACCTGGTTGGTAACACGCCGAAGACCACGGCAGCTCCCTGGACCGGCAGACCCGAGCAGGCTGGGGAAGCTGAGCAGGCCGGGGAAGCTGATCGGAAGGTCAAGGCCGATCAGGCGGCAGCGGGCACCACTTCGGCCCAGGGTGCCGAGGTCAAGGGTGCCGAGGCTGTAAGCGTCAGGGCTGTGAGCGCCAGGGTCGAGGCGAATCCCGAAGCTGGGGTGGTGTCCAAGGCCGGGACAGCGCCTGAGACGCTCGGCGGTACGGCGGCCGCACCGTCCAAGGCGTCCGACGAAGAGATGGCGGAACTCGAGGCCGGACTACTGGCCGGGTTCGGCCTGGACCCCCGCGCCCTGCCGTCGTTCGGAGAAAGCCGATCGAGCGCAGAGAACCGGCCCGGCGCAGAGAACCGGCCCGGCGCAGAGAACCGGCCCGGCGCAGACAGCCGACCCGGCGCAGAGAACCGGCCCGGCACAGACAGCCGACCCAGCACAGAGAACCGCCCAGGCGAAGAGAACCGACAGAGCGCGGAGAACCGCCAGCAGGACAACCCGCTGGCGACGACAACGGCGGCGCCGGACCGAACCAGCGAGGACAGCTACCCGCCGGCGCCGCAGGATCGAGCGGCGTCTCTCGGTACACCTCTGGTTCCCCAGGTCCAACTGCCGCCCACGGTGCAAGCGCCCCCGGAACCTGCTCAACCACGGCAGGCACACGCGCAGCAAGAGATCGCGCCCGTAACTCCTTCCCTACCTGAAACCAGGGCCTACACCGAGACCGGGACCTACACCGAGACCGGGACCTACACCGAGACCTACAACCCGTCCGGGGCTCAGTCGGATCGTGAGCCCTACGACCAGGCCGCTCCCACCGCGCAGCCCAGCTACACCTCCCGGAACGTAGCTCCCCGGGCCGAGATGCCGGCGATCGACCCGAGCGACGTGGACGACGAACCCGCCTGGGTGGTCGAGCCCCCGGCGGCGTCCGTCATGGTTCCGGTCACCATCTCGGCGCCGATCTCGGAGAGCGCCGAAGTGGCGCAGGTGTCGTTCCAGGAACTGCTGGGCCGTCCCGGGTCCGACCAGCAGTCGTCCCGAAACCGCTTGGGTCAGGGTGGTCAGGCCCGGCACTCAGGCCGATCCAGCGCTTCGAGCCAGACCAGCGCTTCGAGCCAGACCAGCGCTTCGAGCCAGACCAGCCCTTCTGGCCAGACCGGCTCTTCGCGACAGGCCGGTGCTTCGGGACCGGCCAGCACGTCAAGGCGGCCCGGCCGCTCTGATCAGGTCTTCGACCAGGCAGCTGATATCGGCCAGGTCGCCGCCGCGACCCCGAAAAACAGTTCTGGTGGGACGGGCGGTTCCAACGGGACAGGTACCTCCAGCGAACCAGGCAGTTCCGGCCGAACCCGCCCGGCGGGTGCCCCAGCGCAGACCCGTCGCTCCGGCCCGGTGGACAGCTCCAGCCAGGCAGACACTTCAGACCGGGCAAGCGGTTCAGCCCAGGCAAGGCGCTCGGGCGAGGGAAACAGCTCGGGTCAAGTAGACGGTTCTGGCCAGGTAAAGGAGTCGGTTCAGGGAAGTGGTTCGGCTCAGGGACGTGGTTCAGGCCTGGCAAGTGGTTCGGGCCTGGCAAGTGGTTCGGGCCAGGGAAGTGGTTCGGGCCAGGCAGGCAGCCCGGGGCCGGTACAGGGTTCGGGTCAGGCCAGAGATACGGGCCCGGTAGGTGACTCACGTCAGCCGGGCAGTTCTGAGCAGGCCGGTAGTTCGGACCAGGCGAGTCAGCCGGGCCGGACCGCCGCGGCCTACAGCCAGGCCGACCTCGACCAAGCCCTGCTGAGACGGGCCAATCTCGAGCGGGCCGACCTGGACCAGCATCTGGAACAGCGTGGGTCGGATGACGAAGCAACGGATCCCGAGTCCACGCTCACCACCACCGATCTTGACGCGGCACGGCTGAGCGCCAGGGTCGCGGCAAGACGTCGGGCGCGCAGCATGACGGTGCTTCTGGTCTCGACAATGGGAGCCTGGGTCTTCGCCTTGGTGGGACCGGTGCCCCTCTTCGTTCCGATCGCTGTGACTCTCCTGCTGGCGGCCAACGGTGTCGCTTCGCGTACGGCCGCCGTGCGTAGCCGGGAGACGCTCACCATGCTCGCCGCGCACCTGTACGCCGCCGAGATGGCCCGCGAGCACGCAGAGCGCCGCCGCCAGACCGCGGCCCGACTGCGCGCCCGGGCGGAGGCTGAGGCAGAGGCCACCAAGCCGGTGCCTGAGCGGGTGGCCCGTCGCAACGCCGCGGTCACCGGCGACACCTGGGACCCGGTACCAGTACCGAAGCCCACCTACCAGCTCAAGCCCGCGGTGCACCGTAGGCCACCTCCGCCCCTGGAAGAGCCGGTGGAGAAGCCGCAGACACCGGCCGCCTCCGACCAGTCGCGCAGCACTATGCCGCGACGGGCAGCCGACATCGAGCGCATCCTCAAGCTCGACGAAAACCCGGAACGTCCTCGCGCGGTCAACGAGTAGTTCCCTGCAATGGGGCGCCGGGCGCCGTAACGGATCGAGTCGCGGAGGCTGCCCCATCGCGGTGGCCGTTCTGGGTCCGGCCAGGAAAGCGCACTGAGCAAGCACACCCGGCGGTGGATCGACAGGCCGATGAATAACAGCCCTGACCGGATCAGCGCTCTCATGAATTCTTCGTGAGGGTCGGCTCGGACGTCGAGGACGCCTTGGCAGCAATGACTTTCATAGGCATAACTATCTCCGGGTTCCGGTTCGCAGGATGACTGGTTCGCACGATGACTGCTTTGTGCGGCTGTAGATGCGGTGATGCTGCTCAGAAGGGCGGCTCGCCCGGGTCTTTTTCCTGGACTTCGGATGCAGGACGAACGCGGGGATCGACGCGCATCAGTTCCATCTCCCAATCCTCCTGACGAAGGCGGTCCCGGGTGGCGCGGTCGGGTTCGCCAGGTAGCGGTTCGGGAATCTCGATGTGTTGCTGACCCAGGCGACTACGCCATTCGATGGTTCCTTCTGGGTACGGCTCGTCGGGGCGGGTCAGACGCAAGGTCCAGGCGGCGTGTGTCTTGAGGCGATGATGGAAGCGGCACAGCGGAACAAGGTTGCAGGGGCAAGACTTTCCGCCCTGGGCGAAGGGAGTGGCATGGTCGACGTCGCATTGTGCGGCGTCGCGGCCACAGCCGGGGTGGACGCATTGCTGGAAGCGTCCCAGGACTTTGTCGATGACCGTCTGACGTGGTTTGTAGCGAGGTGAGGTCTCGGTGCAGTGGGCTTGATCGCCCGGTCCGTGAGCGTGCTGACCGAGAGTCCCGTTGACCGGGATGACGGTGACCTGGCCGGCTTGACGGGCGATCTCCCGGGCGAGGTCGGCGGAAATAGCACCGAAACGCTTGAGCTCGCCGGGCAGATCGTTGGCTCCTCGCAGGGTGTCGGCGCTGACGGTGACGACGAGGTGGGGCTTGCGGCCCTGCTGGCTGGGCAGCGATGGCGGCAGCCACCAACCGATAACGGCCAGGTTGTCCGTCGTGGCAGGGTCGGACGATTGCGAGACATCGGAGGGATTCGCCCCGTCGGACACGGTAGGCGGAACCGATGAGGTCGAGGCGTGAGGAGGAATCGGGGCATCGGACATGGCCTGAGCATCCGAAGGTTCCCGATCATTGGATGAGTGCGGGTGATTGGCCGCACTGGTTGCGTCCGAGAGGCTCCGATTGTCAGACAAGTTCGCTCTACCTGACCGGTCCTGGGCGTCTTGCTCATGAGTGGAGCCTGACGTACTGGTGGCGCCCGACCTATTGGTGGCGTCTGGCCTGCTCGTGGGGCCTGAAGAGTGTGCTCGGCCAGAGCTGCTCGGTGCGCCTGCCCTCGCGGATCCGTTGGACGGGTTTGCTTCACCGGACGAATTCGGTGCTCCAGAAAAAGTCCGGTTGGTAGGAGAAGCCTGCGTTCCCGATCCCGTTGCATTCCCGGAGGGAGCTCCATGTCCGGAAGGGGTCGCTTGCTTGGAGGGGATCGGGGCGTCGGGGTGGTCGTGTGGCACGACGCGACCACTGAAAGTGCTGAAGGTGTCGGTGGGGTCGGGTGGTAGGGGGATGAAGGGCAGGGGGTGGTTGTGGTGGATGGCATGGAAGATGGCTATGAGTGCGTCGGCTCGGCGCTCTTGGTGGGTGCGGGGGTCGGGGGTTCCGGCGCGGCGTGAGTAGTTGCGGCAGGCGTCGGCCAGGGCGTCCAGGACGGAGTGGATGAGCATGACGTGCTCGGCTGAGAGGGTGGCTTGGAGTTGGCCCATGCCGTCGGGTAGCGGGCTGGCGTAGACGCAGCGTTCTTTCATGCGCGCTTCACGACGCTTGCGGGCGGCTTCGGGGTCGACCTTCTGGATCTCCTGCTGGGCGATGTCTCGTGCCTGGCGTTGGTTCTTGCCGGCCAGACGGGCGGCCAGGGCTTTTTGGACGGCGTTCCAGGCGGGGGTGCCGGGTTGCAGGGCGATGCGCATCTGGGTGTTGACCGAGACCGCGGCCCGCCAGTCCAGGTTGCCTTCGCGGACCAGGGCCAGGATCAGTGGCAGGTCTTCGCAGATCTCGATGGAGTCCCCGACTCGTTCCATGGCGTCGCGGTTGCTCAGGCCGAGGTTCAGGGCGATCTCACTGCCGACCAGCTCGATGCCGTCGAGCGCGTCGTAGGAGGTGTTCGACGGGGTGCTCCGCGCCGCGAGAATGACCGCCCGGTGGAGGCATTCGGCCTGGGTTGCGTCGAGGTTCCGTTTGATCCGCTCGGACGCTGCGACGGATCCCAGGCAGACGCTCTCCGAACCCGTTGACCAGGAAGAGCTTTTGATGGCCTGATGCAGTTCGAGGGCGGACAGGGACCGGAGATCGACCTCCGGCCACGCCGACAGCAGAGCTTCTCCCATGACCGCGCCCCCGCACTCCTGGTTCGAACAGGTGTCCACAGCCTACGTCATTTTTGCGTAGGCAAGACCGCTCAAACCGGGAGTGACGCGTGAGGATTTCTGGGATGAGAGGTGGCTCGGGTGAATTGGAAAGAGTCATTTTGCAAGAGTTTTCGAGCTTGCGAAGCTGAGGCAAGAGTGCTGTAGTAGCCGGGACGGATTCGAACATACTTGCGAACGAGGCGGGATGCTCTGCTGAGGTGACTGGCTTGATCGGATGCTGACCGCTCGCTCGCTCGGCGGTGGCGGGACGGTGGGGTGAGGCCAGGGCTACGCGATGTCCCGCTGGCATCTGGGTTGCACTGAAGTCATTGTCAAAGCGTTAGATGCTCAGAGATTCGGCCGTATGTCCTTGCTAGTAAAATATTTTGAAAAATTTTATGTAAAATGTTTTAGTGAAATGGAATTGGAGGATTCTGATGATGGAAGGCACTCCTCGCCTGAATGGCTACCGGTCCGTTTCCTCTCATCTGTCGCTCCTGAGTGACCGGCAGGTTGGCGAGGTTGTGGCCGGGGCTACCCTGCTGGGGGCGGGTATCGGTGGCCGATGGGGGCGGGCGCGGATTCGGGGAACTATGGTCTTCATCAAAAGGGTCCCCATGACCGACCTGGAACTGCTGCCCGAGAACGTTCGATCGACTGCCAACCTCTTCGATCTGCCGATGTACTACCAGTACGGCATCGGGTCAGCGGGTTTCGGTGCCTGGCGCGAGCTGGCGGCCCACATCATCAGTACCACGTGGGTTATGACGAATCAGTTCTCAGGGTTTCCGCTGCTCTACCATTGGCGCGTCCTTCCGGACTCTGTTCCCCAGGACGTGGGGGCCGAGTTCGGTGGTATCGACGGTGCCGTCGCTCACTGGGAAGGGTCCGCGGCGGTGAGAGGGCGGTTGCAGGCCATCGCCGCCTCTACGCACAGCCTGGTGCTCTTCATGGAATACGTGCCGCAGACTCTCGCTACCTGGCTGGCTCACAATCCCGCGCCGCAGACCTGGGTGGAACAAGGCCTGGCGGAGGCAGCGGACTTCATGAGTGCCCACGGGATGGTCCATTTCGACGCTCATTTCCACAACGTCCTGACCGATGGCCGCAGCCTTTTCCTCGCCGATCTGGGTCTGGCGCTGAGCCGCGACTTCAATCTGACACCGCAGGAAAAGCATTTCCTGGCAAACCATCTGGACTACGACCGGCGCTACGTGATGAGCCACCTGTTGCTGTACCACTATCTTCCGGTTGCAAAAGTCGATGAGCCCACGGAGTTGCTACGTCGCTGGATCGCCGGGGAAGGGCGCAACGATGTCCCGCCGGAAGTGGCCGACCGCATCGACCTATATGCCCGTGACTCATTGGCACTGAGTGAGTTTCACCATCGTCTGTTACATCAGACCAAGCAGGCGCCGTACCTGCGGCGGGCGGGGGCCGTCTCGGGTGACAAAGAGGGCGATGGTGGAGACCAGACGTGAGCCGGATGAGGAGTGAGCCGGAGATGAAAGGTGAGCTGGAGATGAGAGGTGGGTCGGGGTGAGGGCTGGGCTGGGGGTGAAAGGTCGGCCGGGGTGAGGGCTGGGCTGGAGGTGAAAGGTGAGAGGTGAGAGGTGAAAGGTGAAAGGTGAAAGGTAGGCCGGGGCGGGAGCTGGGCCGGGGAGCGGAGGTGGGCTGGGGCTCAGGCTTCCAGGCTCACCCAAAGGGCCTGAGCCGGTTCCGGGCCACGGTTGACAATGCGGTGCGGCCGGGACGACAGGTAGGCAATCGAGTCGCCGGGGTTGAGGGTGTGCACGTCGCCGTCCAGCTCGACCGTGAGCTGGCCGGAGATCAGCACACCGACCTCGCGACCGTCGGAGTGCTCGGGCACCCCGGAGCTGGCGCCGCCCGGAACGTACTGCTGCACGGTCATCTCCACCCCGGCCCGCGGGTCGCGGTAGGCGATGCGGTGAACTCCGCCGGCTCCTGTGGTGGCCGTCATCTGCTCGTCGACGCGGGTGACGGGGGAGCGGGTGACCTCGTCACCGGGGCCGAACAGGTCGGACATGTGCACGCCCAGCGCGGTCGACACCGACACCAGGGTGCCCACCGATGCGCTGGCCAGGCCACGCTCCACCATGCTGAGCATCGAGACGCTGACCCCAGTGCGGTCGGCGAGCGATTTCAGCGTGAGGTTCTGCTGCTTGCGCAGCAGCCGGACGCGTGCGCCCATCATCCGGATGGTTCGTTCGGCCTCGAAACTGCCCGCCGGTCTGCTGGCCGGCACCGTGCGCGCCTGCGTGACCGACCTGACCGTTCCGGGAACCCCCGCGTCCGCCATTTTCGTGTCGTCCCATTTCTCGCAACGTTGTGGAAACCGGAAATTGTGGCTGGAACGACACGGATCGTGCCACATCCGTCCCCGTTGATGTTCTTTTCAAGGACACAGCCGGGCAACTTGCGCTCTGGGTAGGCAAATCGTCACTCAGCGCTAATAATTCCGGATCAAGCGTGAGCGATATGGAGGCAATCAAGCCGAAATTCATCGGATGAAAGGGTCATTCATGTCGAGCAAGGCGGACGACGGTTGGGCCACAAGTGGTGATCGACGTCCACTGCGGTGTACGTTCCGTGATGTCAGACCACTAACTGTGACCGATTAGCAACGGGACGCGGTTTCTGGCAGGGGAAGTCGCGGTACGGGTCTCGGAGCCCGACCGGAACGGGGGAGCGCATATGCGGAATCAGCGAGACAGATCTGATGTCAGGATGGTTCGCCGGAGGACTGGCTGCCTGGTGGCGGTCGGCCTGGCGGCCGGCTCGGTGTTCGCCGCCGGGGTGGGGCCGGCCTCGGCCTCCAGCCACCGCGAGGCGCCGCTGACGGCCGGCGACCCGAAGATCGACAACACGGATGTGTACGCGTTCGTCAGTCCGGACAAGAGCGACACGGTGACCCTGATCGGCACCTGGATCCCGTTCGAGGAGCCCAACGGAGGCCCGAACTTCTACCCGTTCCAGGACAACGCGCACTACGACATCAACATCGACAACGACGGTGACGCGGTCGCCGACCTGACCTACCGCTGGACCTTCACCACCGAAGACTCCCGCGGCACCGACACGTTCCTGTACGCGAACGGCCCGGTCACCTCGCTGGACGACGCGAACCTGCTGTTCAAGCAGACCTACACGCTGCAGAAGATCGTGGACGGCGACGTTGCCGGGGCCACCACGATCGCCTCCGGCCAGGCGGCGCCCTCGAACATCGGCAACTCGACGATCCCGAACTACGGCAAGCTGCGCACCTCCTCGTTCGAGACGGTCGACGGGGGTGGTCGCACCTTCGCGGGTCAGTCCGACGACCCGTTCTTCCTCGACCTGCGGGTCTTCGACCTGCTCTACGGCGGCAACCTGAAGAAGGTCGGCACCGACACCCTGGCCGGGTACAACGTCAACTCCATCGCCCTCCAGGTGCCCAAGTCGGCGCTGGCGATCAACGGTGACGCCACGAAGAACCCGGTGGTCGGCATCTGGAGCAGCACCGAGAAGCAGACCCTGACACTGACGCCGGGCCAGGCCGAGGCCAGCGGCGACTACGTGCAGGTCTCCCGGCTGGGTAACCCGCTGGTCAACGAGGTGGTCGTCCCGGCCGGGCTGAAGGACGCCTTCAACTCGATCAAGCCGGAGACCGACCACACCGTGACGCCGGTGGTGGATAAGGTGCTCGATCCCGAGCTGCCTCACCTGCTGAATGCGATCTACAAGCTCAAGATCCCGACCACGCCCCGCAACGACCTGGTCGAGATCTACCTCACCGGGATCGCCAAGAGCGCGCCGACGCTCGACGGCACGGCGCCGCCGATCCAGGCCGACCTGAACTCTCAGGTGCTGAACGGCGACGCGGACGCCACCAAGTTCGTCCCCTCCGAGATGCTGCGCCTGAACATGGGTGTGCCCTCGGCCAAGAACCCGAACCGGCTCGGCGTGATCGGCGGTGACTTCCAGGGCTTCCCGAACGGTCGCCGACTCACCGACGACGTCCTCGACATCTCGCTCCAGGCCGTGGCCGGTGCGGCGCAGTCCGGCAAGATCGTGGCTCCGCTGAAGGACGGCGACAAGGTCAACGCCAACGGTCAGAAGTTCGGCAAGGTCTTCCCGTACCTGCCGCTGCCGAACACGATGATGGCGAACGGCTGGAAGGCCAAGCAGGCGCAGATGGAGTCGGCTTCCGCGGTCGCGGCCCCGGGTGCGTCCGGCGGCCCCTCCGCCCAGGACCCGGCCTCGTCGCTCCTGGGCGGCCAGACCGGGCAGACCCTCGCGGGTGGGCTCGGGCTGCTGTTCGTCAGTGGCGGCGCTCTCGTGCTGGCCCGGGGGCGCAAGCTGCGCCCGGGTTCGCCGGCCCGGCGTCCCTCGGCTCAGCCGGCCTGATCCGCCCAACCTGGTGACGACCCGTTCGCTCACCCCGCTCATCGCCGCGGCCGCCGGGGTTCTCCTCCTGGCGGCCGCGGGGGTGTCCGTGCTGAGGGGCCCAGGCGATCCCGATGGCCCGGTCAGCCCGGCAAACCTCGAAAGCCCGGCAAATCTCGAAAGCCCGGCCGCCGCCCCGTTCGACGGATCACTCGCCGCGGCCGTCGCCCGCACCCAGGCCCATCTGCGGGAGTACCCGAAAGACGCGACCGGCTGGGCCACACTCGGCGCGGCCTACGTGCAGCAGGCCCGGATCAGCGGCGACCCCACCTACTACCCGAAGGCCGAGGGCGCGCTGAAGACGTCTCTGGCGCAACGGCCGCAGGAGAACGTCGCAGCGCAGACCGGTCTCGGAGCCCTGGCCAACGCCCGCCACGACTTCGCCCAGGCCCTCGACCGGGCCCACGAGGCCGAGAAGGCCGATCCGTTCGACGCCACCGCCCGAGGAGTGGAAGACGACGCGCTGACCCAGCTCGGCGACTACGCCGGTGCCCGTCAGGCGGCCCAGAAGATGCTGGACCTGGCGCCCGGCATCCCGTCGTTCACCCGGGCCTCGTACCACCTCGAGATGGCCGGCGACGTGAAGGCCGCCGAACAGGCGCTGGAGCGGGCCCTGTCCGAGGCCTCGCAGCCGGCCGACATTGCTTACTGCCGTCGCTATCTCGGCGAGCTGGCGTTCAACGAGGGAGACCCGGCCCAGGCCCTGCGGCACTATCGCGCGGGCCTGAAGGCCGATCCCACCGACGCCTCCCTGATCGCCGGCCGGGCCCGGGCGCTGGTCGCCACGGGTGACCTGGACGCCGCCCGCGCCGACTACATCACCGTGGTCGCCCGGCTGCCCCTGCCTCAGTACCTGCTGGAGTACGCCGAACTGCTCCAGCTGATGCACCGCCCCGACGAGGCCCAGCAGCAGTTCGCCCTGATCGACGCCCAGACCCGGCTCCAGGCGACCAACGGCGTGGTGGACGATTTGATGGCCTCCCAGGTCGCCGCCGACCACGGTTCGCCCGCCGAGGCGGTACGTCACGCCCGGGCCGAATGGTCGCGTCGCAAGAGCGTTCTGGTGGCCGACGCGCTGGCCTGGGCTCTGCACCGGGCCGGGAACGACCAGGAGGCCCAGCGGTACACCCAGATCGCAGGCCGGCTCGGCTGGCGGAACGCGACCTTCAGCTACCACCGCGGAATGATCGAGCTGGCTCTGGGTGACCGGACCGCCGCCCGCACCCATCTGGAACTGGCCCTGCGCATCAACCCGTACTTCTCACCGGCCGGGGCGCAGCAGGCGAGAAGCACCATCGAAAAGCTGAAATCACAGAACGGTGGACGATGAAACGCCTCCTGACGGTTCTCGCCACCGGCTTGCTCACGACCGTGCCGATCCTTCTCGGGGCCGGAGCGGCGCAGGCTCATCCCCTGGGCAATTTCACCGTGAATCACTACGACGGGCTGAGTATTTCGCCCGGAAAGATCGAGGATCGGGCGGTCGTCGACAGCGCCGAGATTCCGACGGTGCAAGAGCGGTCAATGGTGGACGCGGACCACGACGGAGTCGTGTCGGTCGCCGAACGCTCCGCCCACGCCGTCGGGTCGTGCGCGGAACTGGCCCGCGCGACCCGCGCCGAGGTGGGCGGAACGGCCGTGTCGTTCTTGGCGCGGCACAGCGGTTTCGACTATCGGCCCGGTGCCGCCGGACTGGAGACCAGCCGGCTGGAGTGCACCCTGGAGGCCGATCTCCCGGCCCTGACCGGGTCGACCCGGATCGAGTTCCGGAACACTTACCGCTCCGACCGGGTCGGCTGGCGTGAGATCACAGCCACGGCCGGGAACGGCGCGCGACTGGCCGCCTCCTCGGTGCCGGCCGCGACGGTCAGCCAGGAGCTGCGGGCCTATCCCAACGACCTGCTCAGCTCGCCCCTCTCCCTGACCACCGCCTCACTGGAGGTGGTTCCGGGATCGGGAGTCGACGCGTCCTCTGCTGTTGATCTGCCGACCACCGGAATCCTGGGCCGCTGGACCGGTGCGCTCAGCCACCGCTTCGATGAGCTGGCTGCCACCCGCCACCTGACCCCGGCAGTGGGACTGCTCGCCGTGCTGCTGTCCCTGCTGCTCGGCGCCTCCCACGCGGCCCTGCCCGGACACGGAAAGACCGTGATCGCCGCCTATCTCGCCGGCCGCAACGGCACCGTGCGCGACGCCCTCACCGTCGGCCTGACCGTGACGATCACCCACACCGCGGGCGTGATCGTGCTCGGGCTCCTGCTCAGCGCAGCGGCGGCCGTCGCGGGCGAGACCGTGCTGGCCTACCTCGGCGTGGTCAGCGGGCTGCTGATCGCGGGCGTCGGCACCGGGCTTCTCGTGGGGGCGGTCCGGGCCCGGCGGTCAATGAAGGACGCGGACGGTCACGTCATCGACCTGACCGAACGTCCCGATCAGGGAGACGAACCCGGACACGGGCACGGCCACGGACACGGCCACCCCCCTGCCAACCCCGGTCGTGATCATCCGAACCTTCCCCGGCACGAGGTGAATGTGGGGAAGGTTCGTATGATCACGGAAGAAGTGGCGGTGGTGGTCCCCGAGATTGAGCACGGACATGGCCACGGACATGGCCACGGCCACGGCCACGGCCACGGTCATGGGCACGGCCACGGGTTTTTCGAGCTCTCCACCGCCTCCCGCACCCCCCTCGGCCGGATGACCCTGATCGGCATGGGCGTGGCCGGTGGGCTCGTCCCGAGTCCGTCCGCGCTGGTCGTGCTGCTCGGCGCGATCGGGCTGGGGCGGACCTGGTTCGGCATCCTGCTGGTGATCGGTTACGGCGTGGGCATGGCCGGGCTGCTCACCGCGGTTGGGCTGCTCCTGGTGCGGTTCGCCGACCGGCTGCGTGACACCGAACGCAACAGTGCCCTGCTCAGGTTCCGGATTGCGGGAAACCTGGCAGGGCACTGGACGCGCTGGGCGCCGTGGGGAACGGCGTCCCTCGTTCTGGTGGTCGGTCTGGCTCTGACCGTGCGAGCCGCGGGACCCCTGATCTAGCTGGGGATCTTGCTCCGCAGAGTGGCCGCCGCAACCTCGGGCGCGATGTCGGTGGAGTAGGCCCCACCCATCTGCTCGGTACCGGCGATGTACTTCAGCTTGCTCTCGCTGCGGTTGGGCGGCGAGATCAGGAAGTGCAGGTGGGAGATGTCGTCCCAGCTCCCGTCCCAGCCGGCCACCGACGGGCTGCCGTTGGTGGGCGAGGAGAAGATGCCCAGCACGTACGGCAGCGGGAAACCGAACAGGTCGTCCAGGCCGGTGAAGACCCGGTGCAGCAGACGTGACAGGTCGGTGCGAGCCTCGTCGGAGACCGCGACCAGCGAGTGCGTGTGCTGCTTGGGAGAGATCCGCACCTCGTACGGGTAGCGGGCCCAGAACGGGACGTGGGCGATGAAGTGCTCGCCCTCGGCGATGATGCGGCGCCCGTCGTCCAGCTCGGCGGCGACCACGTCGCACTCCACGCAGCGACCGGTGCGCGTGCGGTACTCGGCCGCCTTCTTCAGCTTGCGCAGCGGGCGGGCCGGGATGTCGTCGTACGCGTAGATCTGGCCGTGCGGGTGGTGCAGGGTGACGCCGATGGCCTCACCGCGGTTCTCGAAGGGCAGCACGTAGGTGTGCCCCTCGGCGCCGAGCACCTGGTAGCGGTCGGCCCAGGCGTCGATCAGCAGACGGATGCGCTCGGCGCCCAGCTTGGCCAGCGTGGCGTTGTGGTCGGAGGAGTAGGCGATGACCTCGCAGCGGCCGGTCGCGGGCTCCACCTGATAAAGCTCGGTGCTCTCCACGTCGGGGGCCGGCGGGGTCGGGCTGAGAGCCGGGAAACGGTTGTCGAACACCGCGACCTCGTAGTCGGGGCGGCGGATCTCACCGTCCCACTCGTTCTTCGGGTCCGGGCACAGCGGGCACGCGTTCGCCGGCGGCAGGAAGGTGCGGTTCTGGCGGTGCGTGGCGAACGTGATCCACTCGCCGCTGGTGGGGTCGAAACGCCGTTCGCTCACTGCTCTTCACCGTCCTGCTCGACAGCTGCCGCCGCGTCAGCGGGCACCGAGGCCGGCGATCCGTAGTAATACGTGATGCGCCTGCCGTCGTCCATGGTCGTCTCGTCGCGGATCATCGCCACCGCAAACCCTCGCTAATCGCTGGTCCTGACTCTGCTGTCAAGACTCGAACATAATCTGTCATGACCGATCGGAAAGTGACAACAGATGCGTCACTCCTCCACCTCGTCGGCGCACTGCGCGACCAGGACCTCGGTCCCGGCCGCCCGGAACTGATCGATCGCGTCCCCTGCTGTGCGATCACTGGTGACCAGGTGCCCGATCTGGTCGGACGGCACCGTCTGCGCCATCGTCTCCAGGCCGATCTTGGTGTGGTCGGCCAGCACCACGATCTCCTCGGCCGCCGCGGCCATCGCCCGGTCCATCCCGGCCACCACCAGGTTGGGTGTCGACAGCCCGCGCTCCGGAGTGAGCCCGTTGCCCGACATGAACACCCGCCGTACCCGCATCCCGGCCAGGGCCTGCTCGGCCACCGACCCGACCAGCGCGTAGATCGACCCGCGCAGCGTGCCCCCGGTCATCACCACCTCGATGCCCCGGGAACGGGCCAGCTCCTGCGCCACCAGCACCGAGTTGGTCATCACGGTGAGCTCGCGGAACCCGGCCAGATGCCGTGCGAAGGCCTGCGTGGTGGTGCCGGCGCCGACGCAGATCGCGTCACCCTCCTCCACCAGGCCCGCGGCCAGCGCCCCGATCGCGACCTTCTCCCGGGCCGCCACCACGGACTTCTCCGAGTAGCTGGGCTCGTGATTCAGGCCACCGGTGGAGACGGCGCCGCCGTGCCGCCGGTCGAGCAGCCCCTGCGACTCCAGCAGCCGCAGGTCACGGCGCACCGTCACCTCGGAACTGCCCACGACCCGGGCGAGTTCACGCAGGGAGACCGCGCCGTTGGCCCGGACCAGCTCGAGAATCTTCTGGCGGCGCTCGTCGGCGAACATCCGGCGAGCATAGACCGGACAGGTGGAAGAACGGTCCTAAGTGATCAGAAGGGGCTTCAACCCGATCAGCATCCGGTTCAAGAGCAGTCATAATCTGGTGTAGCCCGAGCTCGTGGGCCACGATGTGGGCCCGAGCAGAACCGTGCCCGTTGACCGTGCACCCGTCGCCGAAGGCGTGTCGTGACCCAGAACAATGATGTCGAACCCACTCAGGCCGTCGCCGCCGCCTTCGCCGACCTCTACGGAACCGCTCCGCAGGGCATCTGGTCTTCACCCGGCCGGGTGAACCTGATCGGTGAGCACACCGACTACAACAACGGCTTCGTGATGCCCTGCGCGATCCCCGACCGGGTCACCGTCGGTGCCTCGAAGACCGAGGGCCGGGTGCTGCGCGTCGCCTCCGCCCAGCAGGAGGGCACGGCGCAGATCGACCTGGACCAGCTCGAGCCGGGTTCGGCCGAGGGCTGGGTCGCCTACGTCGCCGGTGTCGCCTGGGCGTTGCAGAGCAAGGGCTTCGCCCTGCCGGGGGCCGACCTGTTCCTGGACGGCCGGGTGCCGCTGGGCGCGGGCCTGTCCTCGTCCGCCGCGCTGGAGTGTGCCGTCGCGATCGCGCTGGTCGACCTGGCCGAGCTGTCCGACCCGCCGCAGGGCCTGGCCCTGGCGCAGCTCGCGCAGTTCGCCGAGAACGAGTACGTGGGCGCCAAGACCGGTCTGCTCGACCAGGCCGCCTCCATCCTCTGCACCGAGGGTCACGCCCTGCTCTTCGATGTGCAGGAGCTCAGCACCCAGCAGGTCCCGTTCGACCTGGCTTCCGCGGGCCTGTCCCTGGTCGTGATGGACACCCGGGTCGCGCACAGCCACGCCGGTGGCGAGTACGGCGACCGCCGCCGGTCGTGCGAGCAGGCCGCCGCCGAGCTCGGCGTGCCCGCGCTGCGCCAGGCGACCGTCGCCGACCTGGACCGGCTGACCGACCCGGTGCTGAAGAAGCGCGCCCGCCACATCGTCACCGAGAACGACCGGGTGGTGGCCGCCGGCCAGGCGATGAGTAACGACGACTGGACCACGTTCGGCCGTCTGATGGTCGAGTCGCACGCCTCGATGCGCGACGACTTCGAGATCACCTGCGAGGAGATCGACGTGACCGTGGAGGTCGCGCTGGCCAACGGGGCCGTCGGCTCGCGGATGACCGGTGGCGGTTTCGGTGGTTCGGCGATCGCGCTGGTGCCGGTCGAGAAGGTGACCGCGCTGGGTGACGCCGTTCTCGCCACCTTCGCCGAGAAGGGCTGGGTCACGCCGATCATCCGCGTGATGGAGCCCTCCCGGGGCGCGGGCCGCGACCAGTAGGTCAGCAGGTCGGCAGGTCAGCAGGCCGACTGGGCACTTCTCGTTGCCCGGACGGGCAAAAGGCACCTCACCGAAAGGGTAGGTGTCTTTTGTCCGTTTTCCTGATGTGCTGACGCCACGGCGAAGGGAGCTCGCATGCGTCAGCAGTCATTCCGGAGAGCCACATTCAAACGGGGGACGTCGGTCACGGCAGCGGTCGTCCTCGTGGTGGGCACGTTGCTGGCGGGTGGGGCCGGACCGGCCTCGGCCGCCGCCGTCTGGGAACCCAAGACCCCACCGATGACCACCCCGTGGACCGACCAGGTGTCCACCGACAAACCCCTGCCCGAGTACCCGCGTCCTCAATTGACCCGTGCGCAGTGGCAGAACCTCAACGGGATCTGGGACTTCGAGGTCACCCCGAGCAGCCGCACCACCCCGCCGGACAGTTTCAGCGAGAAGATCCGCGTGCCCTTCGTGGCCGAATCGGCGCTGTCGGGCATCCAGCGGCGCATCACCGGTGACGACAGGCTCTGGTATCAGAGGACGTTCGTGGTTCCCTCGGGCTGGCAGGACCGGGTGCGGCTGAACTTCGACGGTGTCGACAACCGCACCGACGTCTGGGTGAACGGCACCAAGGCCGGTGCCACGCACGACGGTGGCTATGACGCCTTCGGGTACGACATCACCGGCCTGCTCAAGGCCGGGGACAACACGCTGACCGTCGGGGTCTGGGACCCGGGCAACGCGGGTACGCAGGCCGTGGGCAAGCAGGAACTGCAGAGCGTGCAGCCGGAGACCGGTGGCGGCATTTTCTACACCTCTGCCTCCGGTATCTGGCAGACGGTCTGGCTGGAGCCGGTCAATGCCACGCACATCACCAAGGTCGACCTGACCCCCGATCTAACGTCGTCCACGCTGAAGGTCAAGGCGGCGGTCACGGGCCAGGGGACGTCGGTGGTCACCGTCTCCTCGAACGGCCAGAAAGTGGTCAGCGCGAGTGGGGCGGCCGGGCAGACCATTTCGCTGAAGATTCCGAAGCCTCACCTCTGGACGCCGGACGACCCCTTCCTCTACGACGTCAAGGTGGAGCTGCGCAAGGGGCAGAACACTGTCGACACGGTGGGCTCGTACGCCGGTATGCGCTCGATCGCGGTGAAGCAGGTCGACGGCAAGCAGCGACTCGTGCTCAACGGCGACTTCCTCTTTCAGTCGGGCACTCTCGACCAGGGCTACTGGCCCGACGGGATCTACACGGCGCCCACCGACGAGGCCCTGAAGTACGACCTGGAGCTGCTGAAGTCGACCGGCTTCAACATGGTGCGCAAGCACATCAAGGTCGAACCGCAGCGCTGGTACTACTGGGCCGACCGGCTGGGCCTGATGGTCTGGCAGGACATGCCCTCCATGCGCCCCGACTACAAGGCCGACGCGGCCGCGAAGGCGCAGTGGGAGAAGGAGTTCAAGGCGATCATCGACCAGCACCGCAGCTCCCCGTCGGTGGTGCTGTGGGTGGCGCAGAACGAGGGCTGGGGGCAGTACGACCAGGCCCGCATCGCCGACATGGTGAAGGCCTACGACCCGACCCGTCTCGTCGACAACATGAGCGGCGTGAACTGCTGCGGCGCGGTCGACGGCGGTAACGGCGACGTGCTCGACAACCACAACTACACCGGGCCCGGAACGGCCCGGCCGACGGCGACCCGCGCCGGGGTGGTCGGTGAGTTCGGTGGTCTGGGCCTGAAGGTCGCCGGGCACGAATGGTTCCCGGGCGGTGGCTTCAGCTACGAGGACCAGGGCACGGCGGACCGCCTGAACCGCCGTCTGGTCGGCCTGTGGACCCAGATGACCACGTCCGGCGTGCCGTCGGGACTCTCGGCCTCGGTCTACACCGAGACGACCGACGTGGAGAACGAGGTCAACGGTCTGGCCACCTACGACCGGCAGGTGGTCAAGGTGGACGTGGCCCGGCTGAAGGCGGCCAACGAGAAGCTGATCGCGGCGTCCCCCTCACCGGCTCCGGTCACGATCGAGAAGGGCAGGCACTCGATCCGGGTCACCACCGACGGGTTCGCCAACCGCTACATCCGGCACCGGGAAGGCCTCGGCTACACCGAGGTCGTCGAGACGGCCAGCTCCGACCTGCTCAAGCAGGACGCGACCTGGAACGTCGTGCCGGGTCTGGCCGACAGTTCCTGCTACTCGCTGGAGTCCGTCAACTATCCGGGAACCTACCTGCGACACCAGGCCTTCCGGGTGAAGCAGAACAAGAGTGACGGATCCGCGCTGTTCGCCGCCGATGCCACCTGGTGCGCGGAGAAGGGCACCAACGGGGTGAAACTGAGCTCCTGGAACTATCCCGGACAGTACCTGCGGCACTACAACGCCGAACTCTGGCTGGCCACCCCGGGCGGGAACTCGGCCTACGACGCCGATCCCTCGTTCGACGCCGACACCACCTGGGCCGTGGAAGCCCCCTGGGCCCCTTAACCGCACAATCCTGCTCGTGATCATGCAAAACCTCCCCGGAATTCTAGAACTCTGAGAGTGGGAGTTCTAGAACGCTGGGGAGGTTTTGCATGATCACGGCGGGTTGAAGGGGCGCATCGCTCGCAGTCAGCGATCTTGCTGCGGACGGGCTACGACTCAACTCTCCCCGTCCATCCCTCTAGAACCGGGCCGCGGCAACCGAGTGTGACTGAACCGGGGCACTTTCCCGGAACGGTCGACCCGCGGCCGGGTTCTACGGTGGGGGTGTGGGATGTCGTCGTCTCGCTCCTGGGGGACAACGGCACCCTGGCCGGCCAGGGTGCTGGTCGTCGTGCTCCTGGCCTGGGTGCTGATCCCGCTCACGGCCCAGCGCAGCGACGCCTTCGCCGGCATCGTGATAGCCGGCGCCTACGGCGGCCGGGACCTGGGCAGCGCGGCCAGCCCGGCGAACACGATCTACTCCCAGGCCAGTTATCCCGCCACCCCCAGCGCGAACCAGGGGTCGGTGGGCGGCCTGACCACCCTCGGGGCCATGAGCAGCACAGCCACGGCCGACCCCCTGACCGACACCGCCTCCTCGACCGCCAACTCCGGTGGTCTGTCCGTCGCGGGCGTTCTCAGCCTGGCCGCGGCCTCGGCGACGTGCACAGCGACACCGAGCGGGGCCACCGCCACCGTCCAGGCATCAGGGCTGACCCTGCTCGGGCTCCCGGTGAACACCGTCCCGGCCGGCAACATCCCGCCGAACACGACGATTCAGCAGACGGACCTCTTCGGCCAGAACACCGGCTACATCACGTTCAACGAGCAGACCTACACCACCTCGGGCGGCCAGTACTACATGGTCACCAATGCGGTGCACGTGGTGAACAAGACCACGGCCGGAGTGGTCACCGGCAATATCGAGCTGGCCCACGTGGAGTGCGGAACCACCGCCCCGATCACCCCGGTCATCAGCTCGATCGCCCCGAACCAGGGCCCGGGGACCGGCGGTACCACGGTGACCGTCACCGGCATCAACCTGTTCGCCATCACCAGCGTGACGTTCGGCGCGGCGAACGCCACGAGCTACGCGATGAACGTCAGTCGGACGACCCTGACCGCCGTGGCCCCGGCCGGCACCGGCATTGCCAGCATCCGGATCACCAACGTGGCCGGCACCTCGGCCGACACGGCGACGGACGACTTCTCCTACATCCCCAAACCCACCGTCACGGCCGTAAATCCGGTCATCGGGCCGACCGCGGGGGGAACCTCTGCCGTCATCACCGGGACGAACCTGGCAACCGCGACGGGGGTGAAGTTCGGGGCGAACACCGCAACCAGCTTCGTCGTGAACAGCAACACGCAGATCACGGCGGTGGCCCCGGCCCGCTCGGCGGGGCAGATCGACATCACGGTGACGGCGGTGGGCGGCACCTCGGACGCCGTGACGGCCGACCAGTACACCTACGTCGCCCCGCCCACGGTGACGAACGTGTCGCCCCCGACCGGGCCGCTCACCGCCGGTACGAACGTCACGGTCACCGGTACCGACTTCACCGGGGTCACGGCCGTGCGGTTCGGCGCCACGAACGCCGTCAGCTACACCGTCAACAGCGCCACCCAGCTCACCGCGGTCGCTCCCGCCGGCAGTGTGGGGCCGGTCGATGTCACCGTGACGGCCGTCGGCGGCGCCTCGGCCACCGGCTCCGCCGACCTCTACACCTACGCCGCGGTGCCGACCGTGACCGCCGTGGTGCCGTCCTCCGGACCCACCTCGGCGGGCACCAGCGTCGTCATCACCGGCACGGCCCTGACCGGCGCGACCGCGGTGAAGTTCGGGACCACCGCCGCGACCGGCTTCACGGTGAACTCCGCCACCCAGATCACCGCGACCGCCCCGGCCGGTACCGCGGGCCCGGCCGACGTCACCGTGACCACACCGGGCGGCACCTCCCCGGTCTCCGCCGCCGACCAGTACACCTACGTGACCGCGCCCGCCGTGACGTCCATCAGTCCCACCCGGGGCCCGCTCGCCGGGGGCACCACGGTGGTGATCACCGGCACCACCCTGGGCGGGGCGTCGGCCGTGCGGTTCGGTGCCCTGAACGCGACCTCGTTCGTGCCGAACAGCCCCACGCAGATCACCGCCGTGGCCCCGGCCGGGGCCGCCGGCACCGTCGACGTGACCGTGACGACCGTGGGCGGAACCTCGGCCACCTCGTCCGCCGGCCGGTTCACCTACGTCGCCGCCCCGGCGGTCACGAACGTCTCGCCCCCTGCGGGCCCGATCGCGGGCGGCACCGGCGTGACCGTGACGGGCACGGATTTCACCGGCGCCACGAGTGTGACCTTCGGCGGCACGGCCGCCACCTCGGTCACGGTCAGCAGCGACACCCAGATGGTCGTCACCGCCCCGGCCCGCACCGCGGGCACCGTGGACATCGTCGTGACGGCCCCCGGCGGCGTCTCGGCGACCAGCAGCGCCGACCAGTTCACCTACTACAACGCCCCCACGGTGACCGCGCTCTCCCCGGCCTCCGGCCCCACCACGGCGGGTGCCAGTGTGGTCGTCACCGGTACCGGCCTGACCGGGGCGACGGCGGTGAAGTTCGGGGCCGGCACCGCGAGCAGCTTCGTCGTCACCAGTTCCACGCAGATCACCGCGGTGGCACCCTCCGGGAGCGTGGGCCCGGTCGACGTCACGGTGACCACGCCCGGCGGCATCTCGGCCCTTACCCCGGCCGACCGGTACACCTACCTCGCGGCGCCGACCGTCTCGGCGGTGAGCCCCGGACGGGGACCGCTCGGCGGGGGCAACTCGGTGGTGATCGCCGGCGCGAACCTGACCGGCGCGTCCGTGGTGAGGTTCGGTACGTCGAACGCCGCGTCGTTCACGGTGAACAGTGCCACCCAGATCACCGCCGTGGCCCCGGCCGGCTCGCTGGGCCCGGTCGACGTGACCGTGACCACCCTGGGCGGCACCTCGCCCACGTCGTCGGCCGGCCAGTACAGCTACGTGGCAGCGCCCACGGTGACGGCCGTCTCGCCCACCACCGGCAGCACCACGGGCGGAACCACCGTCACCGTGACCGGAACGGGCTTCACCGGCGCATCCTCCGTGTCGTTCGGCGGTACCCCGGCCACCGGCGTCATCACGGTCAGCTCCGACACCCAGATCACCGCCGTCTCCCCGGCCCACGCGGCGGGCCCGGTCGACGTGACCGTGACCGCCCCGGGCGGGGTCTCGGCCACCAGCGCCGCCGACCGGTTCACCTTCGTCGCCCCGCCCGCCGTGACCGGCCTGAACCCGAGCGGCGGCGCGGCCATCGGCAGCCTGACCCAGGTGGTCACCATCACCGGAACGGGTTTCACCGGGGCCACCAGCGTGACCTTCGACGGCTACCCGACCATCCAGATCCTCAGCGTGACCCCGACCCAGATCCAGATCCGCGGTATCCCACCGCATCCCACCGGACAGGTGCACGTCCAGGTCACCAACCCCTACGGCACGAGCGATGCCATCCCCGCCGACCTGTACACCTACCAGGGTCTGCCCACGCTGACCTCGATCTCGCCGGCCAGTGGGCCGACGGCCGGGGGCAACACCGTGGTGCTGACCGGCACCGGGTTCCTGACCACCACCGACGTCTCGTTCGGGGCGAACGCGGCCACCTACACGGTGAACTCGGACAGCCAGATCACCGCGACCGTACCCGCCGGATCGGCCGGGGCCGTGAACGTGGTGGTCAGCACGCTCTACGGGCTCACCGGGGGTTCGAGCCCGTTGCAGTACACCTACGTCGTGGCGCCTGCGGTGACCTCGGTCTCGCCTGTCGCCGGTCCGGTGGGCGGGGGCACGGTGGTCACGATCAACGGCACCGGATTCAGCGGGGCGACCGGGGTTTCGTTCGGTGGGGTGGCGGCTACCGGGGTGTCGGTCAGTTCTGGCTCGCTGATCACGGTTTTCGCTCCGGCTCAGGCGGCCGGGCCGGTGGACGTCACGGTCACCACGGTCGGTGGAACTTCGGCTGTGGTGGCGGGAGACGTTTACACCTACGTTGCTGCCCCGGTGGTGACTGCTGTCGCGCCTTCGGCCGGACCGGTGAGTGGGGGCACTACCGTGGTGGTCACGGGTATCGGCTTCACCGGTGCTTCCTCCGTGTCGTTCGGCTCGACTGCTGCCACCTCGTTCACGGTCGACTCGGGCACGCGAATCACCGCCGTTGCCCCCGCCGGAACTGCTGGAGCAGTGGACGTTCGGGTCACCACGGTCGGTGGAACCTCGGGTGTGGTGGGGGGAGACGTCTACACCTACGTCGCCGCCCCGACCGTCACCTTGGTCGCTCCTTCGGCCGGACCGCTGGCCGGCGGCTCCACCGTCGTGGTGACGGGTACCGGATTCACTGGGGCTTCGGCGGTTTCGTTCGGGTCGGGGTCGGCCACCTCCTACGTGGTCAACTCGGCGACCCAGATTACTGCCGTGGCTCCCCCCGGATCCGCCGGAACAGTGGACGTCCGGGTCACCGCGGTCGGCGGCACCTCTGCCGTGGTGGTCGCCGATCGGTTCAGCTACCAGGCCGCACCCGCCATCACGGGGCTTTCGCCCACGCACGGGCCCGTCGGTGGCGGGACCCTGGTGTCCATCACCGGATCCAGCTTCACCGGCGCGACCACGGTGACGTTCGACGGGATCGCGGCGGCCGGGGTGATCGCGGTCAGCACTGACACGCTGATCATCGCCCAGGCTCCCGCCCACGTCGCGGGCCCGGTCTCCGTGGTGGTGACGGCGCCGGGCGGGACCTCGGCGGCGGCCGGCTTCCTGTATGTCGGCACACCAGTCGTTTCCGGTCTGTCACCGCTGAACGGGCCGATCGCGGGCGGCACCTCGGTCGTCATCACCGGGACGGGGTTCACCACCGGGTCCGGGGCGACGGCCGTGCAGTTCGGTGGAACGAACGCTTCGACGTATACGGTGAACAGCGATACCCAGATCACGGCTGTGACCCCGCCGCACGGGGCCGGGGCGGCCGGGGTCACGGTCACGACCGCTGACGGCGGTACCTCGGCACCCGGTACCTTCACCTACATTCCCGTGCCCACCGTCACCGGGATCTCGCCCGCCCAGGGGCCGGAGGCGGGCGGCATCAGCGTGATCGTCGGCGGAACCGGTTTCACCACGGCCAGTTCCGTGCGCTTCGACGGGAATTCGGCCTCCTTCACGGTGGACTCGGACACCCGGATCACCGCCGTCGCCCCGGCCGGTACCGGCCGGGCCGACGTCACGGTGACCACGGTCGGCGGGGCCTCGGCCACCGGCGCGGTCGATCGGTTCCGGTACGTGGGGACGCCCACCCTGACCTCGGTGAGCCCCACCAGTGGTCCGGTGGCCGGGGGAACATCGGTGACGATCACCGGCACGCAGTTCTACGGCGTCACCGGGGTGTCGTTCGGTGGTGTCGCGGCGACGTCGTACACCGTGGTGGGGCCGACGCAGATCACCGCCACCACCCCGGCGGGTAGTGCGGGGCCGGTGGATGTTCGGGTGACCACCGGTGATGGGGGGACTTCTTCGGCCGGAACATCATTCATTTACGTTGCCGACCCGGTCGTCGCGTCACTCCTGCCGGCCGGCGGTGCTACTGGCGGCGGCGCCGTCGTCGTCATCAGTGGTTCCGGGTTCAGCGGGGCGACAGCCGTGCGTTTCGGCTCGGTCCCGGCCGCGTCGTTCACCGTCAGCAGCGGCTCGCAGATCACCGCGGTGAGCCCGGCCGGTGCGGTCGGGACGGTCGACGTGACCGTGGTGGGCCCGTACGTGACCTCAGCCACCTCGTCCTCTGATCGATTCACCTACGCCGCCGGACCCACCCTGACCGGCGTGACCCCCTCGGCCGGGCCGCTGGCCGGTGGCACGGTGGTGAGCATCGCCGGAACCGGCTTCACCCTGACCTCGACCGTGACCGTCGGGGGCAACGCGGCCACCTCGGTGCAGTACGTGTCGCCGGCCCAGCTGTCGGCCGTGGTGCCGGCGGGCAGCGCCGGTCCGGCCGACGTGGTGGTGGCCACACCGTACGGTCAGGATTCGCTGACCGGTGGATACGTCTACTGCACAGCGCCTTCGGTCTCGGCCCTGACCCCGGACGCCGGCCCGGAGTCCGGCGGTACCGTCGTCACGATCACCGGCACCGGGTTCACCGATGCCACCCAGGTGCGGTTCGGGTCGTCCGTGGCCACCTTCACCGTCTCCACGGACACCCGGATCACCGCCACCGCTCCGGCCGGTACCGGCAGTGTTGATGTGACGGTGACTGGGCCGGGCGGTGTTTCGGTTCTCTCGGTGGCCGATCGCTTCCGTTATGCGCCGGTGCCGGTGGTCACGTCGCTGTCTCCTGTTTTCGGGCCGACCGCGGGTGGAACGACGCTGACCCTGACCGGTACCGGCCTGACGGATGTCAGTTCGTTAGCGGTGGGCGGTAGTTCAGTTTCTTTTACCGTGGTCAGTGATTCCGTCGTCACTCTGGTTACTCCGCCCGGGTTGCCGGGGAACGCGGCCGTGGTGGTGACGACGGCGGGTGGAACGTCCGCGCCGATCTCGTTCCGTTATGCGGATGCTCCATCGGTGAGCGGTCTTTCGCCGGATGCCGGGCCGCTCGGTGGCGGTACCGCGGTAACGGTCACCGGTACCGATTTCGCCCCGGGCTCGACGGTGACGTTCGGGGGCGTTGCTGCTGTCGTGCAGTACGTGAGCCCGACGCAGCTGATCGCGGACTCGCCGGCGCGGGGGTCGGCGGGAGCTGTGAACGTGGTGGTGGCAACGGCCTACGGAACCTCCGCCACCGGAAATCTTTTCACCTATAAAGTTTCTCCGACTTTCAGTGGGGTCTCGCCGGGTGCCGGTCCGGAGGCCGGGGGAACGCTGGTCACCGTTGACGGGTCTGGATTTACCGGGGCTTCGAATGTTTCGTTCGGTGGGGTTGCCGGGACCGGTCTGACGGTCAGTAGTGATACGCGGATCACTGTCTTCGCTCCGGCTGGTTCGGGGATTGTGGACGTGGTGGTCACCGCTCCTGGTGGAGTTTCGGCCGTGTCGGTGGCTGGCCGGTATCGGTATGCGCCGGTTCCCGTTGTTACCCGAGTGAACCCTTCGTCGGGTCCTCTGTCCGGCGGGACTTCGTTCACTGTCACGGGTTCCGGGTTCTCGGCCGCTACGGATGTCACCGTGGACGGTGTTTCCGTCGGATTCAGCCTGGTCGACGGCTCGACGCTCACCCTGACCACGCCCTCTCATGCGGCCGGGTCGGTGCCGGTGGTGGTAGTGACGCCGGGTGGGACCTCGGCTCCCGTCACCTTCACCTACGTCAACGCCCCGACCGTGACCGCCCTGACGCCGGATGCCGGGCCGCTGAGCGGCGGTACCGCGGTGACCGTGTCCGGTACCGGATTCACCCTGGCCTCCACCGTGGCGTTCGGCGGGGCGGCGGCTGCCTCGGTGCAGTTCATCAGCCCGTCCCAGCTCATTGCGGTATTGCCCGTCCGCGGTTCGGCGGGTGGGGTGAATGTCGTCGTCACCACGGCCTACGGGTCTTCGGGGCCGGGGAACACCTTTACCTACACCGATGCCCCGACCATCTCGTCCGTCTCTCCGGGAGCCGGGCCTCTCTCGGGTGGCACCACGGTCACCCTTGCGGGTTCCGGGCTGACCGGGGCTTCGGGGGTGACCTTCGACGGGGTGGCGGCCGTCTCGTACACGGTGAACAGCGACGCTTCGATCACCGCGGTCGCTCCGGCGGGTTCCCCGGGTAATGCCGTGGTGCGGGTGACGACCGTGGGTGGTTCCAGTACCGGTGTCTTCCGCTATGCGAATGTGCCGATCGTTTCCGGGGTCTCGCCGGTCGCCGGGCCGGAGGCCGGCGGAACGCTGGTCACGGTCGACGGTTCGGGCTTCTTCGGCGCGACGGTCGTGCGCTTCGGGGCGGTCGCGGCCTCGGGCTTCACCGTCAGCAGTGATTCCCGGATCTCCGTGTTCGCGCCACCCGGAACCGGGACCGTTGACGTCGTGGTGACGGCTCCCGGCGGAGTCTCCGCGTCGTCCTCTGCTGATCGTTACCGCTACGCCCCGGTGCCCTCGATCGGCACCGCGGCCCCGGACACCGGACCGCTTGCCGGCGGTACCGTGGTCACACTCTCGGGCAGCGGGTTCATCGGGACGACGGGCCTCACCATCGGCGGCGTCCCCGTGGTGTTCACCGTGCTGAACGACTCGACGATCACCTTCACCACCCCGCCGGGGTCGGCCGGTTCCGCGGACATCGTCGTGACCACGCCGGGCGGAGTCAGCGCGCCGGTGATGTTCACCTACGCCGATATCCCCTCCGTCCATGGCGTTTCACCGGACGAAGGGCCGATTGCCGGGGGCGCGATCGTCACGATCACCGGTACCGGGTTCGGTGGCGCCACGGCTGTCGCATTCGGTGGAGTGCCTGCCACCGGGTTCGCGGTGATGAGCCCCACCCAGATCACCGCGACCAGCCCGGCCCAGGCCGTGGGCGTGGTCGACGTGCGGGTGACCGGGCCGGGCGGAACCACCGCGACCAGCAGCGGCGACCGGTTCACCTATCGTGCGGTTCCGGTCATCGGTGCGCTCTCGCCCAGCTCCGGGCCGGTGACCGGTGGTACCCCGGTTACATTGTCGGGCAGCGGGTTTGACGGTGCGACCAGTGTGAGGGTCGGGGGAGTGGCCGTGCCGTTCAGCGTGGCCGACGACTTCACCATCGCCTTCACCACTCCGGCGGGCACCGGTGCGGCCGCGGTGATCATCTCGACCGCCGGTGGATCGGCCGGTTCCATCTTTACTTTCGCGGCCGCTCCGACCGTCACGGCCCTCGCTCCGGCGGCCGGTCCGCTCTCCGGCGGGACGTCGGTGACCATTGACGGCACCGGGTTCACGCTCGCGTCCACGGTCGCCTTCGGTGCCCAGCCGGCCGCGTCCGTCCAGTTCGTCGGTCCGACCCGGCTCGTGGCCGCTGCGCCCGCAGTGCCGTCGGCGTCCACCGTCAGCGTGGTCGTGACCACCGCCTACGGCAATTCCGGCGCCGTCAGCGACTTCATCTACACCGACGTTCCGGTGATCACGGGCGTTCAGCCCGCATCGGGCCCGTTGAACGGGGGGAATACGGTAGTGATCAGTGGTTTCGACTTCAACAGCGCCACCGGGGTCAGCTTCGGCCCGGTGGCGGCAGTGAGTTATTCGGTCATCAGTGACACCGAGATCTCGGCCGTGGCGCCCGCCCAGGGGGCCGGGCCGGTGGACGTGTTGATCAGCGGAACCGGTGGCACATCACCGATCACGATCGGCGGCCGCTACCTCTACCTGGCCGTGCCGGTGGTCTCGAGCCTGGCTCCGGATGCCGGCCCGACCGCCGGGGGCACCGGCGTCACGATCACCGGCACCGGCTTCACCAATAGCTCACAGGTGACATTCGACGGCACGCCCGCCGGTTCGGTGCAGTTCGTCTCGGCCACCGAGCTGGTCGCGACCAGTCCCGCGCACCCGGCTGGAATTGTGGACGTCGTGGTCACCACGGCGGGCGGGTCATCGTTGCTGGGTGGGGCTTTCGAGTACCAGGTCGCACCGGTCCTGAGCGGTGTGGCGCCGTCCTCGGGGCCGTTGGCCGGGGGGACCACCGTGACCCTGTCGGGTTCCGGTTTCACCCCGGCGTCGACGGTGAGGTTCGGTTCCCTACCGGCCTCGGTGCAGTACGTCTCGGCGAACCGCCTGGACGTGGTCAGCCCGGCGGGTTCCGCGGGGGCGGTGAACGTGGTGGTCACGACGGCGGGTGGTGACTCCGCGCCGGAGATCTTCAGCTACCTGGACATCCCGGGAATCAGCAGCGTGACACCGGCTTCCGGACCGCTGGCCGGTGGTTCCGTGGTGACCGTGCGCGGTTCGGGCTTCACCGGCGCGACCGCCCTGCGGTTCGGGGCGCTGTCCGCGACGAACTGGACGGTCAGCAACGACACCACGATCACGGCGGTGGGGCCCACCCCCCCGACCGGCGGCCCGGTGAACGTGACCGTGACGGCTCCCGGGGGACCGACACCGGCGACGTCCACCAGCACCTACGCCTACGTGGCCGCACCCGTCCTGACCGGGGTGACCCGTGTGAGCGGACCGGTGACCGGCGGCACCTCGGTGACGATCCGCGGTGCCGGTCTCACCGGCGCGACCAAGGTGCTCATCGGTGGGGTGGCGGTCACTTTCACCGTTCAGGACGACACGACGATCACGGCCGTCACCCCACCGGGATCCTCGGGTGCGGCCGATGTCGTGGTGACCACCGTCGGAGGTGACTCCGCGCCGGGAACCTTCACCTACGTCCCGGTGCCCCTGATCGTGACGCTCTCGCCGGACGCCGGCCCGACCGCGGGCGGAACCACCCTGACCATCAATGGTTCCGGCCTGGCCGGGGGCACCGTGACCGTGGACGGCGCGAGTGTCACACCGGACTCGGTGACCGATTCGTCCATCATTCTCCGCACTCCCGCCCACCCGGCCGGGACGGTGACCGTGCGGGTGGCGACCGCCGGAGGGGCGGCGGACAGCCAGTTCACCTACGTGGCGCCGCAATCCACGCCGGTGCTGTCGTCGGTCGACCCGGCGAGCGGGCCGGAGGCGGGCGGAAATACGGTCACGCTGACCGGGGTGGGATTCACCGGGGCCACCGAGGTGAAGTTCGGCGCCGGGCCGGCGAGTTTCACGGTGGTCGACGACTCCACGGTCACGGCTGTGGTCCCGGCCGGAATTGCCGGTGCGGTGCTGGTTTCCGTGACCACGCCGAACGGTACGACCGGTGGGACGGTGAGCTACTCCTACGTGGAGCCGCCGGTGGCGCCGACCGTCACCGGGGTGACACCGGCCTTCGGGCCGGTTGCCGGCGGCACGCCGATCACCATCACCGGAACCGGTTTCGACGCGGACACCACGGTGACGTTCGACGGTGTGCCGGGTTCCGGGGTGGTGGTCGGGGCCTCGACGACCCGCCTGTTCCGGGCCCTGCCGAGCGGGATCCGGGCCGCCTCGTCCACCTCGCTGACGGTACTGACTCCCGCGCACGCCGAGGGACCGGCCGCGGTCACCGTGACGAACACGGCCGGAAGCGCAGACGCGGAAATTGATTTCACCTACGTTCCGCCGCTGCTGGAGGCCACGATCAGTCTCGAGGTGGAGGTGAACGCGGCCACGGCCGTGGCTCCGCAGGGCTCGTTGTCCGCGGGCCTGAAGGTGCTGGCGTGCTCGATCCCGAACCGGGGCGCCAGCTCGGTCGCCGCCAGTGCGGCCTTCTGCCGCTACACCGCCCCGGACCAGGCGGGCACCGACGCCTTCACGATGCAGATCACCGATGCGATCGGGCAGACCGCGACGCAGGCCGTGCGGATCACGGTGGTCGAGAACGATCCCGGTGGGCAAGGTACCGGCGGGGGTGGGGGAAACGACGGCGGCGGCACCGGATCGGGTGGTGGCGGCGGTAATGACAACAGCGGTGGGTCGGGCAGCGGCAAACCGGGTAGTGGGGGAGGTTCGGGATCCGGTGGTGGCGGGGGCAACGACACCCCCGGCCGTGGGGACCCGACGATCGGCGTCCCCACGCCGACCACGTCGCCCGTCTCCCCGGTCCCGACCACATCCCCCGTACCCGAAGCCGCGACCCCGAGCCCGACCCCGGCCCCCACGGTGTTCAACGGGGCCCTGCCCAAGAGCCTGCTGATCCCGCTGATCATCGGCATCGGCGCCCTGCTGGTAGCGGTGCTGGCGGCGAGCACCTGGTACCTGTGGTGGCCCTGGCTGCTCCTGCTCCTGGCCCGTCGCCGGCGGCGGAAAAACGACGACTAGGGCGAGGCAGGGCCCCTCCTTCCTTCCGCTAGTTCCTCAGGTCCAGGTAGCGGGCTGTGAACTCGTTGGTGAACTTGCCGGCCGGGTCGGTGCGGTGCACCAGTTCCTCGAAGTCGGCCAGGCGCGGGTAGAGGGCGCGAATTCGGTCGCGGCCCAGGCCGAACACCTTGCCCCAGTGCGGGCGGGCGTCGAAGTTGGACAGGGCTCCCTCCAGCGCGGCGAGGGCGGGCGTCACCTTGCTCATGTCGTCGACCCAGGTGAAGTGCAGGGCCACGGTGGTGCGTCCGTAGCAGGGGCTGAGCCACAGGTCGTCACCCGCGATCGTGCGGATCTCGGCCACCTGGAGGGCGTCCGCGAACTGCGCCGACACCGCGTGCACGGCGGCCAGCGCGGCCCCGGCCTGCTCGACGGGCAGCAGGTACTCGGACTGCACCTCGTCACCGCGAGAGGGCGTGAACTCGAACCGGAAGTGCGGCAGTCGCTCGTGCCAGGGGCCGGGCACGCCGAGCTGCTGGGTGGCGTTCTGCGTGGGCATGCCGACGATCGGGTGGCGGGGCGAATCCGCCAGGGCGGCGCCGAAATAGCCGGCCGGGGGCTCGGGGGCCGAGGCCAGCTGCTTGCGCCAGAGCATGTCGATCACCGGGCGGCGCCAGTGGGTGAAGGCGCTGACGCTGTAGGCGCTGCCCATGATCTCGTCGAAGTCCGCGATCAGGGCGTCCAGCGGCAGGTCGTCGTACACGTACTGGCGCACGTCGAAGGTGGGCTGGGCCTTCAGGGTCAGTGCCGTCACCACCCCGGCCAGCCCCATCGCGATGACCGAACCGTGGAAGTCCTGGTCGCCGGTGTCGAGCGTGCGCAGTTCACCGTCCGGCCCGATCAGCTCGATCCCGATCACCCCGGCGGCCAGGCAGGGATTACCCGTACCCGAACCGTGGGTCCCCGTGGCCGCGGCCCCGGCCACCGAGATGTGCGGCAGCGATCCGGTGTTGTGCAGGGCCAGCCCGGCGGCGTGCAGGGCGGGCATCACGTGGGCGAAGCGGGCGCTGGCCGTGACCCGGGCACTGGAGGTGGCGGTGTCGACGTCCACGCTCAGCGGCAGGTCCTCGAGGCTGAGCAGGAGCCCGTCCGTGGCCGCGACCTCGCTGAACGAGTGGCCGCTCCCGAGCACCCGCACCCGGGGAGCCCCGGCGACGAGCTCCTGCACCTGCTCCACCCGGTCGGCCCGCACGTAGCGTTCCGGGGTGAAGACCACGTTCCCGGCCCAGTTGGTCAGCGTCATGCCGCGTTCCTCTCGATCCCTGCCACAACCGCGTGGCGCTGGGAGCGATCCTGCCACCCGTCCGGCCGGGCTCCTAGGACGGACCCCTAACTGGTCATAGCCGCTTCAGCCCTTCGAGGATCAGCATGAGGAGCCGTGGGTCACGTTCCTGGGCCGTGGTGCCCGCGGTCAGATAGTTGTTGTCCAGGAGGTCGTTGATGATGGTCTTGGCCACCGCCATCGGCAGGCCCGAGTAGGCCGCCACCTCGGCGACCGACATCGGGTTCCGGCACAGCGCCAGCACCTTGTGGTACTCGGCGTCCGGCACCTGCGGGTCGTTCAGGCCGGCGGTGGTCTCGAGCATGAGGAAGAGGTCCAGCTCGCGGTGGCTGGGCCGGGTGCGGCCCCGGACCACCGAGAACGGCCGCACCAGCTTGCCCCCGGCGTCGTCCATCCAGACGAATTCGTCATCGTCCACGGATCACGTTTCCTGCACGCCGCTCGGGGTGGCGGAAGCGCGGAAGAGCTGCGCCTGGGACACGCCCGGCATCTGGATGGCACCACTGTTCATCATCGGAAAACCACCGGTGGGAGGGCTGATCGGGGTCGGGGGCCCGACCAGCACGGACGTCGGCAGCAGCACCACGGCGATCGTGCCGCCGTAGGAGAGCGACTCCCGCAGGGTGATCCGGATGTCGTGACGGCTCGCCAGCCGGCCCACGACGAACAGGCCGAGCCGGGTGTCGGACGACAGGGCCACGTCGCCGAAGTCCGGGACCTCGATCAGCTGACGGTTCAGCTGCTCCCGCTGGTCGGCGCTCATGCCCAGGCCGCGGTCCTCGATCTCGACCACCATGCCCTTGCCGACCATCTCGCCGCTCACCTCCACGGTGGATCCGGGAGGTCCGAAACTGGTGGCGTTGTCGATGAGTTCGGCCAGGATGTGGATGACGTCGGCGGCCCGGTCGGAGGCGATGGAGACGTCCGGGATCCGGCGGGCCACCACCTGCTCGTAGTTGATCGTCTCGCCGGTCGCTCCCCGCACCACGTCGATCAGCGGCACCGGGCGGCTCCAGCGCCGGCCGGGCTGCTTGCCGCCCAGGATGACCAGGTTCTCGGCGTGCCGCCGGGCCCGGGTGGCCAGGTGATCCAGCTGGAAGAGCAGTTTCAGGTGGACCGGGTCCTCGACGTGCTCCTGGGCCTGGTCGAGGAGCTTCAGCTGCTGGTAGGCGATGCCCTGGGTCCGGCGGGCGATGTTCAGGAACACGTCACGCGTACCGGCCCGGGACTTCGCCTCCTCCGCCGCCGCCCGCACGGCCATATCCTGCGCCTCGTTGAAGGCCTGCGCCACTTCACCGATCTCGTCGTCACCGTGGCGCAGCGGCGAGATCGTGGTGCCCGGTTCCTTGCCGTGGCGCAACAGCTCGACGGCTTCCGGCAGCTTGCTGCCGGCCATCCGCCGGGTGTCGTCACGCAGGTTCCGCAGCCGCTGCGCCACCCGCCCCGACATCTGCACCGCCACCAGCACCACGAGAAGCCCCGCCATCAGCAGGATCGCGCCGACCGTCCAGGCCCGCACCTCCTCGTCGTGCACGGTCGTCGCGCTGCGGTCGGCCGCGTTCTGGGCGTGCTGCCCGTAGAGCGAGGCGAGCTGCTCACCGACCTGGGCCACAGCTGCCCGCCACTGGTCGAGCGTGACCGGGGACCAGTTCTTCGGGAGCTTGCTCCCCTCGGCCAGTTGCCGGCTCAGCGCCGTCTGGGTCTGGTCGAGCAGCCGCCAGTTCGCGCCGCTCATCAGGGTCTGCAACTGGGCGCGCTCGCTGTCGCCGAGCACTTCGCCCAGGGAGGCCAGCTGGGAGTGGTACGCGCCGAAGCGCTGCTGGAAGTCCGCGGCCAGGGTGTCCGGCAGGTTTCCGCCGAGCATCGCCACCTCGGTGAGACTCGTGCTGCGCCAGAGCGACTCGGCCCCGTAGAAGAGGTCGACCGAGGTCAGCTGGTCGTAGGCGGAGGGAGCGTTCGGGGCCTCCTGGGTGGCGGTGCGCAGACTGGCGCCGAACGCGGATATCACCTGACCGTAGGCCAGGTAGGTGGTGGGGATGTCGACCTGGCCGGAGTCGACCCCGGCCCGCAGCTTGGTCATCTGGTCGCCCTGCTGAGTCAGCGCGCCCATCTGGCGTTGCACGGAGGTGGAGTCGGAATTCGTGATCAGCGGGCCGATCACGGCAGCCAGGTCGGTCAGGGAGGTGTCCACCTGCTGCCGGGCCCCGTCGAGCCCGGCCCGTTGACCGCCGGCCAGGAGGGTCATCGACAGGCGGCGCTCCTCCTGGAGGCCGAGGATGGCCTGGGCCGCCGGTGCGGAGGCGTCCGACACCGACTTCTGCAGGGAACTACTGTTCCGGGCGTCGACGGCGAGGTAGCCCGTGACGGTCAGCGCTACCGCGATCAGGGTGATCGAGGGAACCAGCACGATGGCGAGCAACTGCCGCCGGATCGTGGGACGGCGGTGCGCGAGCAGTCGAACCATGAGGCAGCCTCTCGGGAAGCAGTGCGGCGGATCCGGCACGTCAAGTGCCTCGTGGTGCGGGGGTAAACCCCTTGTCCGCCCATGATGTTGCCGCAGCCGACTTAACCGATATGGAACGCATTGTTACAAAATGTGATTGGCAAGAGGTCTGCACGAAAAGTCCAACTTTGAATTTCTGTCTTGATTTACCGATCGGGTCACGGTAGGAGTCGGTGCTCGGGCAACGCTGTGTGATGTTTCAAGTACGCCTCTCGTAATGTTTTGAACCAGTTCGAGCCTCTGTCGCGTGATGGGAGAAAGGACCGGCGAACGACGCGGAGGGTGCTCGATGGAGGTCTCGCGATGAGCCGGGCGCAGGTAGCCCCGTACCTGGTCGAGGTCGCGCCGGTGCCCCGGGTCAGTCAGGTGCGGATCGTGCTGGTCGCGGCCGACCCGCTGAGTCAGGCCGGGGTGGAGGGCATGCTCGCGGAGCATCCTCGTCTGCGCCTGGTGCCGGTCTCCCGGGCCGGCGACGCCCACCTGATCGTGCTGGTCGCGCCCCGGCCGGATCCGCAGATCGCCGACGTCGTCCGCGCCGCCACCCGGGCCCGGCCGCTGCCGGTCCTGGCGGTGCTCGACACGCCGGGCGACGAGGCCCAGGAACGACTGTCCGCGCTGGGTGTGGTGGCCTGCCTCTGGCGCAGCGACATCTCCGCCCAGCGACTGGTCGCGGAGATCACCGACGTCCACGCCCTCGTCACGCACCCGGTCTCGCACCGGCGACTGGCGGCCCGGCTGGTGCACGACCTGGACGAGCACCGCCGTCTGCACGCCCCGGACGCGGCCGAAAGTGCCCCGCACGGGCGTGAGGCCGATGTGCTGAGACTACTCGCCGAAGGGCTTGCCATCCCCGAGATTGCCCGACGCCTGCAATATTCCGAGCGCACGGTGCAGAAGACACTGTTCGCGGTCACTTCCCGGTTGCGTCTGCGCAACCGTACCCAGGCCATGGCCTACGCCTGGCGAAAGGGCGTTCTGTGATACCCACCCCGAGCGGCACCATCACCCCGGCCCCGGGCACGTCGCTGCTGCGCATCAGTGTGCTGGCGGCTGATCAGCTCGACGAGGCCGGTGTGGTCAACCTGGTCGGCCGGCGGTCCGAGCTGATCCTGCAACCGATGAACCGTCTGGCCGAGGCGGATGTGCTGGTGGTGGTCGCCAACGCCCTCTCCGCCCAGTTGCTGCGCCAGATCCGCGATCTGGTGGCCGGTCGGGACCTGCCGATCGCCACGATCATCGAGCGTTTCGGTGAGGTCGACCTGCTCACGGCGGTGGAAGTGGGCCTGCGCGGCGTGCTCTGGCGCTCCCAGGTCACCTCCAACCGGTTCACCGCGCTGATCCGCACGATCTCCACCGGTGACAGCGACCTGCCCCGCGAGGTACAGAGCCGTCTGGTGCGCGACATGGCCGAGCTCCAGCGGGTGGTGCTGATCCCTCGCGGCCTCACCCCGTCGGGCCTGGAACGCCGTGAGGTAGAGGTGCTCGCCCTGATCGCCGACGGCCTCGACACTGCCGAGATTGCCGAGCGCATGCAGTATTCCGAGCGCACGGTGAAGAACATCCTGTCCGGCGTGATGGCCCGGCTGGGCCTGCGCAATCGATCCCACGCCGTGGCCTACGCACTGAGGGCCGGTCTGCTCTAGCAGCCGTCCTGCAGCGCGACCTTCACGTAACCCAGGGTCTGGCGCACGTACTGGTAGGTCCAGTTCAGGGGGCGAATGCTCAGCGGCGCCTCGATCATCAGCAAAGTGCCCGGGTAGCAACGGTCCACGATCGACCGGGTGCGGCTGATGTGATACTTGGCCGCCACCACGCCCACCCGGTCCCAGTCGTTCTCCTGCGCCAGGCGCCCCAGTTCGCGGGCCTCCCCCCGGGTGGTCATCGGGTCGGGGCGGAAGCAGATCAGCTGATAATCGGTCGGTTTCGAGGCACACAGATCGTGCACCGGCTGGAAATCCGGATCGTCTGTGGGGTACGGGTCGGACACGATCAGCACCGATGCCCCGCCCTGCTCCACCAGTTGCTGTGCGTAGAGGGCCGTCTCGGTGCGCCCGCCGAGGGCCAGGATCGCGTCGACCGTCTCACCGTCCGCCAGCGTGTCGGTGTGCGGGAACGAGTACAGCCGCCCGCCGGTCGGCACGATCACCAGCACCGCCACCACGAGGAAGATCGCCAGTCGCCGGGGCCAGCGGCGCGCGGGCAGACTGGTCACGGCGCCGCGAGGGGCGGTCATCTCCGGCCGGTGGTTTTCAGACATACGACCGCGCCACCCGCGCCGCCTGCTCTCCGTACGACGCCCCGAACAACACCGCATGCACCAGCAACGGGTGCACCTGGTGCAGGGACACGCGGTCCCTCCAGCCGTCCGCCGAAGGTGCTGTCTCCTGGTATCCGTCGATCACGATCTCCAGATGGGGCAGGCCGAACAGGGTGAGCATGGCCAGATCGGTCTCCGGGTGACCACCGTGGGCGGCGGGATCGATGACCACGGTGCCCGCCGACGTCCACAATATGTTGCCCGACCACAGATCTCCATGCAGCCGGGCGGGTTTCGCTTCCGGGCCGATGAGGGCCGGGTCGCCTTCGCGCAGTCGGTCGCAGAGCTTGAGGACGAGGTTGAGCCCGCTCCCACTCAGCCCTCCGGAAGCCTCCGCGGCGCGCGCGAAGGGCTCCACGCGGCAGCGCGCGTAGAAGTCACCCCAGTGCGGCGGGGGTTGGGTGAGGTGGTGCAGGGGCAGCGTGGCGATGAACCCGTCGGCGACACCGGGAGGCGCGCACCCGTGGTGCGGTGCCCCCGCGCCGTGTGTGAGGGCGAGCCGGCGGCCGAACTCGCGGGCCGCCTCGGGTGTCGGGCTCACAGTGGGGTAGCGGGGCAGAACAATGGACGAGTCGGTCACCTCGAGTACGTCGGCCACCGGGGTACCACCGGACGGGGTGGCTTCGCCGAGCCAGCGCAGCCCGGCCGCCTCGACCGGGTAGAAACCGGCCGGCGCGTTCGGGTCCTGCTTGGTGAAGACCATTTAGGCGGGGTGCCCCTGACGCTCGTCGAGGTAGTCGACGATGCCGTCGACCGCGGCCTCGATCTGCTCGATCATCTCGACGAACTCGGAGTTCTCGGCGCTGCGGTCGTAGTACGGGTCGGGCACGTCGATGCGCCGGTCGTCTTCGGGCACGTCTTCCAGGTCGAAGTCGAACGAGCGCAGCAGCCGGATCTTCGCCGCCGACTCCGCGTCGGGCGCCATCGCGTGCAGCTGCCGGAAGTGGCCGCGGTCGAGGGCGACGATCAGGTCGCGCTCGGCGAACAGACCCTCGTGGAACTGCTGGGCCACGTGCTCGCTGCCGTCGTACCCGGCCCGCTTCAGCGCCCACACCGCGCGCTCGTCGGCGCCGTCACCCACGTGATAGCTGTCGAGACCCGTCGAGTCGACCTGCGCGGCCAGCCCGGCGTCATGGATGCGGGCCCGTGCGATCACCTCGGCCGAGGGAGAACGGCAGATGTTGCCCGTGCAGACAAAACAGATCCGGTACGGCGCCATGTCCGCCATTCTCCCTCAACTCTCTCCCGGCCCTCCCGTGACCCGTGGCCCGGTCAGATCGCCGACTCGGACTCCGGGAACAGCCGCGCCAGCAGGTCCGACAGGGTGATGACCCCGACGAACTGGCCGCCGTCCGTCACCGTGGCCAGGTGACTGCGGGTCTCCCGCATCTGGTTCATCGCCTGGAACACCTTGGTCTGCGCCGGCAGCGCGTACACCGGGCGGGCCAGGGACTGCGCGGGGGCGTCGTCCGGGGCCAGCAGGGTGTCGCGCACGTGCACCACGGCGTTCATCGTGGCGCCCTCACCGATCAGGATCCGCAGGTGGCCCGACGACAGGGAGGCCTCCCGCACGGCCCGCACGTCGGCGTCCGGCAGCACGCTGGTCGTGCCCCCGTCACGTCGCACCAGGTCCCCCACGGTCAGGGTCTCCAGGTGCAGGGCGTTGTTCAGCCGGTCCGAGTACCCCGCCTCGAGCGACCCGACACTGGCCGAGTGCTCGACCAGGCTGCGCAGCGCCGCCGGGTCGCGGCCCGAGGCGACCTGCTCGGCCGGGTCGACGTTCACCTGGCTCAGGCACCAGTTGGCGATCGCGTTCAGCCCGTTCAGCAGCGGCCGGGTGAGCGCCATGAACGCCCGCATCGGCAGGGCCAGCAGCACGGCCGAGGTCTCCGGGTGCGCGATCGCCCACGACTTCGGCGCCATCTCACCCACCACCAGGTGCAGGAAGGTGACGATGATCAGGGCCAGCCCGAAGCCGGCCACGTCGGCGGGCAGCTCACCCATGCCCCAGTGCTCGAACAGCGGGGTGAGCCAGTGGTGCACGGCCGGTTTGGTGACCGCGCCGAGGGCCAGGGTGCAGGCCGTGATGCCCAGCTGCGAACCGGCCAGCAGCACGGTCAGCTCACTCGAGCTGCGCAGCGCGGCCCGGGCCGAACGGCTCGACGTGGCCAGGTCTTCGAGCCGGTGGCGGCGGGCGGCCAGCAGGGCGAACTCGATCGCCACGAAGAAGGCGGACAGGGCGATCAGCGCGAAGGTCACCGCCACGACCACGAACGGGTTGCTCATGCCTCCACCTCCTCGTCGGTCTTCTGCTCGTCGATGCGCAGGCGGAGCTCGGCCGGGACGTGCCGCTCCACCCGCATCACCTCCGCGGACATCACGAAGACGGGTGGGTCGCCGTCCAGGGCCAGCAGGGCCGGGTCGGTGGGCAGTTCCACCTCGACCACCGTGCCCACCCCGGGCAGCGAACCGTGGCGGGCGATGACCAGCCCGGCCAGGGTCTCGAAGTCGCCCCTCGGAAGTTCGCTGTCCACGGCCCGTTCCGCCTCGTCCAGCGGAGTGGAACCGGGCAGCAGCCAGGTGCCGTCGTCGGCCCGCGGGGGCCGGAGACGCTTGCCCGAATCCGCCGGGTCGTGCTCGTCGGTGATCTCACCGACCAGTTCTTCGGCCAGGTCCTCGGACGTGATCAGGCCGGCGAAACCGCCCCACTCGTCCAGCACGCAGGCCAGCTGGGCCCGCTTGGTCACCAGCAGTCGCAGCAGGGAGGTCAGCGGCATGGTGGTCGGCACCAGGGTGGCGGGGCGCATGATGTCCGTCGCCGTTCCCGGGTGGTCGGGCTTCAGCGTCAGCACGTCCTGCAGGTGCACGACGCCGAGCACGGCGTCGTCCGGGCCCAGTACCGGGTAGCGGCTGTGCCCCGTGCTCATCAGCTCACGCACCCGGGTCAGCGGGTCGTCCGAGTGCACCACCCCGACGGCGGTGCGCGGGATCATCGCGTGCTGCACATCTTGCTGCGGGAAGTCGAGAATGCGGTCGAGCAGCAGCGACAGCTCCTGGGGCAGGTCACCGCTCTGCGCCGACTCGGCCACGATGTGCTCCAGGTCGCGGGCCGTGGCCGAGTGCTCCACGTCGTGCGCCGGCTCGATGCCCAGCACCTTCAGCAGGGCGTTCGAGGACTTGTCGAAGATCTGGATCAGCCAGCCGAAGACGGTCAGGTAGGCGCTGGTCGAGCCGGCCAGCCAGAGGGCGACCGGGTCGGGCCGGGCGATGGCCAGGTTCTTCGGGAACAGCTCACCGAAGATCATCTGCACGGCGGTGGAGAACAGCAGGGCCAGAACGGTGCCGATCGCGATGCCGACACCGGTGGGAACCCCGACACCGCCGAGGGCCTCACCCAGGGCCTCACCGATCAGCGGCTCGGCCACGTAACCGACGAGCAGGCCGGTGACGGTGATGCCCAGCTGGGCGCCCGACAACATGAACGACGTGCGCTGCGTGACCTTCAGGGCCCGCTCGGCCGCCGTGTCACCGGCATCCGCCCGGGCCCTCAGGGCCGACCGGTCCACCGCCATGTACGCGAATTCCTGCGCCACGAAGTATCCGGTGACGGCAGTGATCGCCAGCACCACCAGTACACCCAGGAGCAGGGACAGGACCCACATCAGTTCGTTCCCCCCTTCACCGCGTCAGGATCGGCACAGTTCCGGGGGCATGGATAGTCGTGGTCGTCCATCGCTCGCTCTCTGGGGGGTATCTGTCTCCCGGGCACAACGTGTCGCTGCGGGTCTGGGTTCCCGGCCTGCTCATACCGGATCCTCGGCAGCTCGGGCCCCGGTGTGAACCGGGCCCGTGAACCGGCGCTCGCGGAGCATCCCGATCAGGCCCGGGGCCCCGGTGGTGGAACTCCCGTCCCGGCGCCCCGTCGCAGCGGTTCGAGATGGTCTCCACCGCCGCGAACATCGGCGGCCCAGACCCTCACCGCGAAGCTGCCCGCCGACGTGATGGTGCTGCCGGCCGGGGTCGGGGCGCTGAACCGCCGTCGGCCCTGAGCGGGCCCGGGAATGTCAGGACCTAGGCTGTCGTCCTTTCACGCCAAGGAGGCTGTAGGGATGTCCGTCGTTGTCGTCGGCAGTGTGAATCTTGACCATGTGGTTCGCGCGCCCCGGATCCCCGGGCCGGGGGAGACCATCCTCGGCACCGACGTCGCCGAGCACCCGGGCGGCAAGGGCGCCAACCAGGCCGTCGGGGCAGGTCGCAGCGGCGCGGAGACAGTTTTCGTCGGAGCCTTGGGGGACGACGCGGCGGCTGCGCGCCTGCTGTCGGAATTGCGCGGGGCCGGTGTCCGGACCCGCACCCGCACGGCCTCCGTCCCGACCGGCACGGCCTGGATCACGGTCGGCGACGACGGCGAGAACGTCATCATCGTGGTGCCCGGCGCCAACGCGTCCATCACCGCACTCACCGACCCGGAACGCGAGATCGTCGCCTCGGCGAAGATTCTGCTGATGCAGCAGGAGATCCCGGAGAGCTCGATGGTGGACGCGGCCCGCACGTCCCAGGGGCTGGTCCTCCTCAACGCGGCCCCCACCCGGGAGGTCTCTCCCGATCTGCTCGTGCTTCTCGACGTCCTCATCGTCAACGAGCACGAGGCCGCCGACCTCAACGGCGCTCCCGCCCCCGCCCCCGAACTGATCACCCGTCTGCTGGAACAGGTTCCGGCCGTGGTGCTGACCCTGGGCGCCGAGGGCTCCCTGATCGCGGTACGGGGCAGCGAACCGGTCGCGATCCCCGCCCACCGGGTCCGCGCCGTCGACACTACCGGAGCCGGCGACGCGTTCTGCGGCGCGCTCGCGGCCGAGCTCGACCGCTCCGACCCCGCTGGCGACCTGCTCGAACGCCTCACCGCCGCAGCCCGTTTCGCCACCTCGGTGAGTGCCCTGGCCGTTCAGCGGCCCGGTGCGGCCAGCGGTATCCCGACCCGCGACGAGGTGCTGAAGGCCTACCCCGCCGGACAGGGCTGAGGGCTGGACACTGCTCCGGGTACGTGCTTCCCTGGTCCGTAGGGCCACTTCGACGTGGCTCCCGGACGAGGGGTGCCGTACCCGGAGCGCGACAAGACGGCATCTGGAGGCTCGTCGTGTCGTGGCTCGTGCTCTGTCTCTCCGGTGTCCTCGAGGCCGTCTGGGCCACGGCCCTGGGCCGTTCCGAGGGATTCACCAAACCCCTTCCCACCGTGGTGTTCGCGGTCGCCATCCTCGCCAGCACGGCCGGGCTGGGCGTGGCGATGCGCTCCCTTCCGGTCGGCACGTCCTACGCCGTCTGGGTGGGCATCGGCGCCGTCCTGACCGTGGGGTACTCCATGGCCTCGGGCGAAGAACCGGTGTCGACGGTGAAGATTCTGCTGCTGCTCATGATCGTCGGCGGCGTGGTCGGCCTGAAGCTGGCCCACTAGGGCCTGTCCAGTACCACCACGATTCCTATGGCAAGGTCGCAACCGACCACCCAGTAACAGGTTTCGGCCAGCAGCTGGCGGTGGTGCAGCACTGACCGGGTCAGCACGAGAGACGCCAGGCCCGCGGTGACCAGTGGCGCGACGACCAGGCCCGCCGTGAGCAGGGCCGCGTCGAGCAGCTCGTCACCGCGGGCCCGGTCGTCCGCGGTGAGCAGGACGATCACCTCCAGGGTCACGGTGAGGGCCAGGGTGCCGACGGCCAGCAGGCCGGCCCGGAGGGCGTCGATGTACCGCCGGTAGCGCACGAGCCGGCGAGCTGTCCCCGTCTTGTTCACACGTCACCCTCAATCCCGCCGTGACCAGCTTTGATAGCGCTCAGTTTATGGTGCGTCACGGGGTGTTTCGACAAGGGCGGGGGCAGGGACGCGGCACTGCGGGCGTCCGGACCGTTCCACGCTCGCCAACCGCTGGTGGTCCGGAATCGTCCATTCGTCGCGCTTGGGCTACCGTTCGTCGTGCGGTGACCAAATCGTTGTCACTTCAGCCACATCCGTTCCGGTTTCAGAGTCGCCGAAAGACCTGGATGGCGCGGGACTAGTTAACGGTCACAAATGCGCAGCTCAGAGTGCAGTACCGGTTACAACACGAAGAGCTTTGCCCCTTTTGAGCTGCGGTTCAGTGCTTGCCAAAGGCTGCGCGCAAGGGCCGAAAGGAGTCCTTGACAGCGATGTGGCGTGTACCTCAAGCTCTCACCCCAGCGAGCGTTGTTAACGTTCACAATCTTGGTGTTTGAGTACGTCGAAGGAGACGACCATGACAGCGGTACCGCTGTTCGACGATCCGGCGGCTGTTGCCGTCGGCGTCGGCCCCGGAACCCTGTCGCGGGGCAACCGTCCGCACACCGTGGTCGAGTGCGTTCTCCCCGGTGTGAACGTCCCCGCCGCCCGTACCCCGAAAGCCGCGGCAGCTGATCCGCTGTTCCGTGAGCACACCGCGCCGCAGGACCACTTCGCGCGCGGTGGCAACGACGTACCGAAGAGATTGACGGCTCTGCGGCACCAGGTGCGCGCCGGGCAGATTGCTGGGAAGCCGTGACCATCACCGAAGACATCCGCTCCACGATCTCCTCCGTCCGCGAAGAGGTCGCCGCCCTGCACGCCGAACTGCCGGCCAACGGCCTGGTGGTCTGGACCGCCGGCAACGTGTCGGCCCGCGTGCCCGATGCCGACCTGCTCGTGATCAAGCCCTCGGGCGTGCGCTACGACGAGCTCGGCGCGGAGTCGATGGTGGTGGTCGACTTCGACGGGAACCTGGTCGAGGGCAACCACTCCCCGTCGTCCGACACCGCCGCGCACGCCTACGTGTACAAGCACATGGCGCACGTCAACGGCGTGGTGCACACGCACTCGACCTACGCCACGGCCTGGGCGGCCCGGCGCGAGTCGATCCCGTGCGTGCTGACGATGATGGCGGACGAGTTCGGCGGCGACATCCCGGTCGGCCCGTTCGCGCTGATCGGCGACGACTCGATCGGCCGCGGCATCGTCGAGACGCTGACCGGCCACAACTCCCCGGCCGTCCTGATGGCCCAGCACGGCCCGTTCACGATCGGCAAGAGCGCCAAGGCTGCGGTCAAGGCCGCGGTGATGCTGGAAGAGGTCGCGCGCACCGTGCACATCGCTCGCACGCTCGGCCCGGTGAACCGCCTCGACCAGACCGACATCGACAGCCTCTACGCCCGCTACCAGAACGTCTACGGCCGCTGACCGCGTCGGTCCCTGGGGCGTCCATCGTCGTCCCAGGGGCCTTCGCATCCTGTGATCGGCCTGCGTGACAAGGATTCTTGATATGACGACAACGACCAACCGCACCATCTGGTTCCTCACGGGCAGCCAGAACCTCTACGGCGACGACGTGCTCGACCAGGTCGCCTCCCAGTCGCAGACCATCGCCCGGGCGCTGAACGACGCGGCCGAGGTCCCGGTCGAGATCGTCTGGAAGCCGGTCCTGAAGGACTCGTCCTCGATCCGCCGCCTGATGCTCGAGGCCAACGCCGACGACAGCGTCATCGGCCTGATCGCCTGGATGCACACGTTCTCCCCGGCCAAGATGTGGATCTCCGGCCTGGACGCGCTCGACAAGCCCCTGCTGCACCTGCACACCCAGGCGAACGAGGGCCTGCCCTGGGCGCAGATCGACATGGACTTCATGAACCTGAACCAGGCCGCCCACGGCGACCGCGAGTTCGGTTACATCCAGACCCGTCTCGGCACCCCGCGCAAGACCGTCGCCGGCCACGTCAGCTCGCCGCGCACGCTGGCGAAGGTCGGGGTCTGGGCGCACGCCGCGGCCGGCCGCCACGCCATGCGCACCTTGCGCCTGGCCCGGTTCGGCGACAACATGCGGAACGTCGCGGTGACCGAGGGCGACAAGGTCGAGGCCGAGCTGAAGTTCGGTACCTCGGTGAACACCTACGGTGTCAACGACCTGGTCGAGGTCGTGGACGCGGTGGACGACGCGGCGATCACCGCGCTGGTCGCGGAGTACGAAGACCTCTACGACGTGGCCCCCGAGCTGCGGGTGGGTGGCGAGCGGCACGAGTCGCTGCGCTACGGCGCCCGCATCGAGGTCGGGCTGCGGACCTTCCTGGCCGAGGGTGACTTCAAGGCCTTCACCACGAACTTCGAAGACCTCGGCGGTCTGCGCCAGCTGCCCGGCCTGGCCGTGCAGCGGCTGATGGCTGACGGCTTCGGCTTCGGAGGCGAAGGCGACTGGAAGACCTCGGTCCTCCTCCACACCCTGAAGGCGACGGCGCAGGGCCTGCCCGGCGGCACGTCGTTCATGGAGGACTACACCTACCACCTGGTGCCTGGCCAGGAGCTCATTCTCGGTGCGCACATGCTCGAGGTCTGCCCGAGCATCGCCGTCGGCAAGCCGAGGATCGAGATCCATCCGCTGGGTATCGGAGGCCGTGAGGACCCGGTGCGCATGGTGTTCGACGCCGCGCCGGGCGAGGCGGTCACGATCGGTATCGCCGACATGGGCGACCGGTTCCGGTTCGTCGCCAACCAGATCGAGGTTGTCGAACCACTGGAAGCACTACCGAACCTCCCCGTTGCCCGGGCCGTCTGGAAGCCCCAGCCGGACCTGGCGACGTCCGCCGAGGCCTGGCTCACCGCCGGTGGCCCGCACCACACGGTGCTGTCCACGGCTCTCACCGGTGAGCACCTCGGCGACCTCGCGGACATGCTCGAGACCGAGCTCGCACTGATCGACGCCTCGACCGACGTCCGTTCGTTCGGCCGTGAACTGAGGTGGAACCAGGCGTACTACCGCCTGGCGCAAGGCTTCTGACGTAACGCTCCCCTGTATCACAAACTGCCCGGCGGCCAAGGATGGCCGTCTCAGAGCACCGGAGAGAACAGATGCAACGCAGCAGAGTTACCCGGATCGTCGCCGGCTTCACCCTGATGGCGGCCCTGGCCGCCTGTGGGTCGGCCGAGAAGACCGGTGGAGACGCTCCCAAGGCGGGCGAGGACGTCAAGGGCTCGCTGGTCGGCGTGACCATGCCGACCCGGTCGTCCGAGCGCTGGATCAATGACGGTGACAACGTCAAGGCCGCGCTCGAGAAGCTCGGTTACAAGGTCAGCCTCGAGTACGCCGAGGACAAGATCCCGACCCAGGTCGAGCAGATCGAGAACCAGATCGCCCAGGGCGCCCGTGTTCTCATCGTCGCCGCGATCGACGGCACCGCGCTGACCACGCAGCTGGAGTCGGCCAAGGAGCAGGGCATCAAGGTCATCTCCTATGACCGCCTGATCCGTGACACCGACGCTGTCGACTACTACGCCAGCTTCGACAACTACAAGGTCGGCGTCCAGCAGGCCACCTCCCTCCTCGTGGGCCTCGGCCTGAAGAAGGAGGACGGTTCCGACGGCGACGCCAAGGGCCCGTTCAACATCGAGCTGTTCGCCGGTTCGCCCGACGACAACAACGCCACGTTCTTCTACAACGGCGCGATGGACACCCTGAAGCCGTACCTCGACGACAAGACCCTCGTGGTCCAGAGCGGCGAGACGGACTTCAAGACGGTCGCCACCCTCCAGTGGAAGCCGGAGACCGCTCAGGCCCGCATGGAGAACGTCATCACCAAGGCGTACAAGGGCGACACCAAGGTTGACGGTGTGCTGTCCCCGTACGACGGCATGAGCATCGGCATCCTCTCGGCCCTGAGCAGCGCCGGTTACGGCAAGGGTGACCCCTTCCCGATCGTCACCGGCCAGGACGCCGAGGAGGCGTCGGTCAAGTCGATCATCAAGGGTGAGCAGTACGCGACCATCTACAAGGACACGCGTGAGCTCGCCGACGTCGCCGTGAACATGGCCGACAAGGTGATGAAGGGCGAAGAGCCCGAGGTGAACAACACCAAGGACTACGACAACGGCAAGAAGGTCGTGCCGTCGCAGCTCCTTGAGCCGGTCATCGTCTACAAGGACAACTACGAGAAGGTTCTCGTGGAATCGGGCTACTACAAAGAGTCTGACCTCAAGTAGCTGATACCCCCAGCTGCCGGTCCGCCCACAGGCCAGCCCTTCCGGTCGGTGGGCGGACCGGCGCATCCCTCTTGAGGAGCGCGGATGCCCAGCAATATCCTTGAAATGCGTAACATCACGAAGACCTTCCCGGGCGTGAAGGCGCTGCAGAACGTCACTTTCACGGTGGCGGAGGGCGAGATCCACGCCATCTGCGGTGAGAACGGCGCCGGGAAGTCCACCCTGATGAAGGTTCTGTCGGGGGTCTACCCGTTCGGTGAGTACGAAGGCGACATCGTCTTCGAAGGCAAGACTTGCGAGTTCTCCGGTATCCGGGACAGCGAAGAGCGCGGAATCGTCATCATCCACCAGGAACTCGCGCTGGTGCCGGAGCTGTCGATCGCCGAGAACATCTTCCTGGGCAACGAGACGGCCAAGCGGGGCCTGATCAACTGGGACGAGACGAACGCGCGCGCAGCGAAACTGCTGAAGCGCGTCGGACTGGACGAGAACCCCACCACCAAGATCATCGAGCTCGGTGTGGGTAAGCAGCAGCTCGTCGAGATCGCCAAGGCGATGTCGAAGAAGGTGCGCATGCTCATCCTCGACGAGCCCACCGCGGCTCTCAACGATGACGACTCCGCGCACCTGCTCGACCTGCTACGCGGCCTGCGTGACGAGGGCATCACCTGTGTGATCATCTCGCACAAGCTGAACGAGATCAAAGCGATTTCCGACCAGGTCACGATCATCCGTGACGGTCAGACGATCGACACCCTGCACATGAAGCGTGACGAGGTCACCGAAGACCGGATCATCTCGCTGATGGTCGGCCGCTCGCTCGAGAACCGTTACCCCGATCGCGATCCCAGCATCGAGATCGGTGAAGAGGTTCTGCGGATCGAGAACTGGACCGTACACAGCCCGACCCAGCGTGGTCGGGTGCTGATCCGGAACGCCAACCTGAACCTGCGCAAGGGCGAGGTTGTCGGCCTGGCCGGTCTGATGGGCGCCGGTCGCACCGAGCTCGCCATGAGCGTGTTCGGTCGCAGCTACGGCACGAACATCAGCGGTCAGCTCTACAAGTTCGGCAAGCCGATCGAGGCGAAGAACGTTCAGCAGGCCATTGCGCACGGCCTCGCCTACGCCACCGAGGACCGGAAGCGCTACGGCCTCAACCTGATCGACAACATCCAGCGGAACGTCTCCGCCGCGGCCCTGGGCAAGCTGGCCAAGGCCGGCTGGGTCGACGACAACCAGGAACTGTCCGTCGCCGAGGGATTCCGCAAGAGCCTGCGGATCAAGGCGCCCACCGTGGCCTCGATCACCGGCAAGCTCAGTGGTGGTAACCAGCAGAAGGTCGTGCTGGCCAAGTGGATCTACACCAACCCCGACGTGCTGATCCTCGACGAGCCGACGCGCGGTATCGACGTCGGTGCCAAGTACGAGATCTACCAGATCATCAACCAGCTTGCGGCGGAGGGAAAGGCGATCCTGGTGATCTCCTCCGAGCTGCCTGAGCTGCTGGGTATCTGCGACCGGATCTACACCCTCTCGGAGGGGCGGATCACCGGTGAGGTGCCCCGTGAAAAAGCCAACCAGGAGCTGCTCATGCAGTACATGACCAGAGGGCAGGAGTGAGCCACGATGGCCAGCACTGATTCCTCCTCCAAGCCCGACACCGAGAAGCCCGACGAGGTCACCTCCGAGGGAACACCGGTCACGGAGCCCACGGACGAGGTCACCACGAAGGTCACCCCGAAGGCCTCGGACGCCGTCACGGCCGAGGAACCGGTCAAGGTCGACGAGCCGGTCAAGACTGAGGACGCGGTCAGGACTGAGGACGCGGTCACGGTCGACGGGCCGGTCAAGACCGGGGACGCGGTCACGACGGACGACGCGGTCAAGACTGAGGACGCGGTCAAGACTGAGGACGCGGTCAAGGTCGAGGAGCCCGCGAAGGTCGAGGAGCCCGCCCTGGTGGCGGCTTCCACGTCATCCGCCCCGGCGCCCAAGGCCCCGGCTCCGGCCCCGAAGTCTCCGGCCGCCGCGCGCAGCCGGTTCTCGTTCAACGCGAACAGCCTGCGCCAGAACGGCATCTACATCGCGTTCGCGCTGATCGTGGTGCTCTTCGCGATTCTGACCGGCGGCGACCTGCTGCAGCCGCAGAACCTGTCGAACATCATCGTGCAGAAGAGCTACATCCTGATCCTGGCGATCGGGATGATCCTGATCATCATCGCGGGTCACATCGACCTGTCGGTGGGATCGGTGCTCGGTGCGACCGGTGCCTTCTCCGCCGTACTCATGGTCAATCATGATGTGCACTGGGCGATCGCGATCCCGCTCACCCTGCTGATGGGTGCTCTGATCGGCGCCTGGCAGGGCTACTGGGTGGCCTACTTCGGCATCCCGGCCTTCATCGTCACCCTGGCCGGCATGCTCGTCTTCCGGGCACTCACCCTGGTGATCCTCGGTAACCAGGGCATCGGCCCGTTCCCGGACACGGTTCGGGACATGGCCAACGGTTTCACCCCGGGCTGGCTCGGGAACGTCGCTCTGGGCTCGCTCGGTGGCGCCGACGTGATCACTCTGCTCGTCGGTGTGGCCCTGGTCGTCACGATCGTCTGGACGCAGTGGCGGGGCCGCACGGCGCGTCAGAAGCTCGGCCAGAGCGTCGAGTCGATGACCGTGTTCCTGCTCAAGATCATCGCGCCGTCCGTGGTGCTGATGTTCGTCATCGTGCAGCTCGCCCGGTTCAAGAACCTGCCGTGGGTGCTGCTCCTGCTCGGCGCGCTGGTCATCATCTACTCGCTGATCACCGCCCGGGCCGTGTTCGGCCGTCACATCTACGCCATCGGTGGCAACCTCAACGCCGCAACACTTTCCGGTGTCAAGGTCAAGTCGGTGACGTTCTGGCTGTTCGTCAACATGGGTGTGCTGTCCGCCGTCGCGGGCATCATCTTCTCCGGCCGTCTGAACCTGGCCGGCCCGACCGCCGGTAACAGCTTCGAGCTGGACGCCATCGCGGCTGCCTTCATCGGTGGTGCGGCTGTGCAGGGTGGTGTCGGCAAGGTGATCGGCGCCATCACCGGTGGTCTGATCATGGCCGTCATCGACAACGGCATGTCCCTGCTGGGCGCCGGTAGCGAGCAGGTCATGCTGGTCAAGGGTCTGGTACTGCTCGCCGCGGTCGCCTTCGACGTCTGGACCAAGCGTCGGGCGGGTGCTAGCTCACGCTAGCCAGTTCCGAAGTTTCGGGTTGAACCCCTGGCCCGTGGCGCCGTTCCGGCGTCCGGGCCGGGGTTCCTCCTCCCCACGAGCGATCCCGCGCGTGAATCCCACGACGTTAGGATCAGATTCATGACTCCTCCGTCCCGGGCGTCGGCCCAGGCCGGCAGTGATCCAGGGAACTCCGGCAGTCCGGGCAGTGTGGGGCAACGTAAACGGCCCGGGATGCACGACGTCGCCAAGCTCGCAGGGGTGTCTCACCAGACCGTCTCGCGAGTGCTCAACGGTAGCGACGGCGTCAGTTCCCGCACTCGTGCCGTCGTTCTGGCCGCCATCGACGAACTGGGTTATCGCCCGAACTCGGCGGCCCGCACACTCGTGACCGGCCGGTCGAAAGTGCTCGGCCTGGTCACCATCGGAGGCGCGCTCTACGGGCCGATGTCGATGCTCTACGGCGTCGAAGCGGCTGCCCGTGAAGAAGGCTACATCCTCACCGTGGTGAACGTCGGCTGGGGGGAGGGTGGTTCGGTCGAGAGAGCCGTCACCCGCCTGGAACGCCAGGGCGTCGAGGGCATCGTCGTGGTGGCACCTCTCACCTCGGTGGGGGAGTCGCTTGCCACGATGGCCCGGCATCTTCCCCTGGTCGCGGTCGAGAGTTCGCTGAAAAGCTCACTGCCGGTGATCTCGGTGGACCAGATCGCCGGGGCCCGGCTCGCCACGGAACATCTGCTGGGCCTCGGGCACAGCACGGTGTGGCACGTCTCCGGTCCCGGTCACTTCTACGAGGCCCAGGACCGGGTGGCCGGCTGGACCGCGGCGCTCGAGGATGCCGGGGCGGAAGTTCCGCCTCTGCTGCACGGTGACTGGAGTGCGGCGACGGGGTATGACGCCGGTCAGATCCTGAGCCGCATGCGCGACGTCACCGCGGTGTTCGTGGCCAACGACTCGATGGCCGTCGGCGTGCTGCGCGCGCTGCGGGAGAACGGCCGCGACCTGCCGGGCGACATCAGCGTGGTCGGTTTCGACGACATTCCCGAGGCCGGGTACTTCAGCCCGCCCCTCACCACCGTGCGCCAGCCGTTCGAAGAGGTCGGCCGGCGCAGTCTCAAGGCCCTGCTGGCGCAGATCGAGACCGGCGTGGGTGAACCCGCCGGCCGCACGGTCATCGGGCCGGAACTGGTGATCCGCGAGAGCACCGCGGCCCCCCGGCACTGAAGTCCTGAGGTCTGGCACGAACATAGGAGCGCGGTCCCTCCCCCGTTAGCAGGGACCGCGCCCCGGTGTCGTGCGCCGCTGCCCCTTCGGCGCCGGGCCCACCCGCAGGGCGTCCGGCATCCGCGATCTGGGGCGGTGCCGGGGACGGGTGGCGCATCTCCAGTAAGCCGGGCCGCGCCCAATCGGACAATCCGTCTTATGTGGACATCAAGGGTGTCCCCTTGAACCGGTCCCACCCGGAACCGGCGCACCACGTCCTGCAACTCCTAGGACGGGGCGTCCAGGGCCACCGCGGCGGTGATGGTGTTCCGGCCGGTGCTGATGTGGTTGATGACCTCGGAGATCTCCCCGATGGCGGCCACCGCCGCGGAGGCGTCCGTCTGGATGGCCCGCACTTTGATGGCCTGCACCTGGTGGACGATGTCCTCGGTGGTCTCGTGGGCCAGTGAGGAGTTGATCTTCCGCTACTGGATCCGGAAGGCGTCGAGCTGACGGCGCTCTCGCTTGGTCGGCCGGCCCGCCCCGCGGTCGCGCACGGCGACGTGCACGATCTCCTCCTTCGGTGGGGGAGCGGGCGTGAGGTCCTCGAAACAGGTCACGGCCACGGCCGCCCCCACCCGCTTCTGGATCAGCTTGAGCACGATCGCGATGCGCTCACCGCCGGGCGTGATGGCCTCCACCTTGTCGCCCACGCGCACCACCGTCGACGGTTTCGCCTTGTGCCCGTTGACCGACACGTGCCCGCCGCGGCAGGCGGTCGAGGCCGCCGACCGGGTCTTGAACAGCCGCACGGACGAGACCCAGACGTCCAGTCGCACCTCTGCCACATCCACGTGCCCAGCCTACGGGTGGTCTTCCTCCTAGGCATTTGTGCTAGGTTTTCCGCCCATTAGTCCGATACGGCATATATAGGTCAGCCCGAAGACCGCCATTTCGTATGGGATTTTCCTGAACGCTTGATCCGATCATCGGCGATGAAGGGTGTCCATTGACGAGCCCAGCGCGATCTCCTCGTCGTTCCCCGTCCCCGTGGCTGGTCGGGGCGCTGGTCGCGGGAGCCGCGGCCTGGGCCCGCCACCGCGGTGCGATCTCCTGGCCTCCGGCGCCGGCCTCCACGTTCGGTGCCCACGCCGCTCCCGCTCTCACGTCGGCCCCGGATCTCTCGCCGTCACGTCTCGCCGAGATCGAGGCCACGGCCGCCTTCGACCGGCAGCGCCTGGCTCAGATGCAGCACGAACTGGAACATCTGGTGAAGGTGCGGTTGCCCGCGGCCCTCGCCGGCCGGGACGTGCCGGGGGCCCGGTACACCGCGGATCTGCTGCCGGAGGCCTCGACCTCGATCGACGACCTGATCTCCCAGGTGACCTCGGCCCTGGTCGAGCGTGAGGAGTCGCGGCGCCTGGCCCTGGTCGAACTGGCCGGGCGGGTGCAGACCTCGGCCCACCGCATCCAGCAGGCGATGAGCGGTCTGGCCGAGCAGCACCCGGGCGACCCGGCCCTGCTCGAGACCACGATGCGCGTCGACCACGCCGCCACCCAGCAGGCCCGCCACGCCCAGAGCGTGAAGGTGCTGTGTGACGAGTGGCCCGGCCAGCAGTGGCCCGCCGCGCTGGCCCTGGTCGACGTGGTGCGCGCCGCCTCGGGTCGCATCGTCGCCTTCAGCCGGGTGCAGGTGACCGGCGACCAGACCGCGGCTGTCGTCCCGTCCGTCGTCGAGCCGCTCATCCACCTGGTGGCCGAGCTGCTGGCCAACGCCACCGAGTACTCCGCGCCCTCCGCCCCGGTCACCGTGGCGGTGCGCGGCGTGCAGCGCGGCGCCGTGATCGAGATCGACGACAGCGGTTTCGGTCTCGACGAGTACCGCCTGGCCGAGGCCCGGGAGATCGTCTCCGGCCGCCGTCCGCTCGGCGTCGGTGACGTCGGCGAGATCCCGCAGACCGGCTTCGCCGTCGTCGGGCGCTTCGCCCGCCGTCACGGTTTCACCGTCGACCTGGGCATCTCGCCCTACGGCGGGGTGCGGGCCGTGGTGCTGGTTCCCGCCACCCTGGTGGAGACGGTCGAACTGCCGGCCCCCGCGTCCGTCCGTGATCCGGAACCCACGACGGAAGCCGCGCTGGAACCCACGACGGAAGCCGCACCGCCCGCCGCTGCGGACCTCATCGACACCCGCGTCGACCCACCGGCCGACCCCACGCCCCCGGATGGGCTGGACGGTTCGGAAGTACGCCTGCCGCAACGACGTTCGGCCCGGCGTAAAGACGCGGGCCGTCCCGGAGGAGAAACTGCGGCCGGCCGACCCCGGCCCGTGGTCCCGTCCGCCCCCGAGGTCGCCCCCGAAGAGGCCGGCGACTGGATGGAGCGGTTCTTCGAGGGGTCCCAGCCGATCCCGGTGACCCCCGCCGCTCCGGCCGGTGCCGAACCGGCGGAGAACCTGTCGCCGGCACCCACGAGCACCCCGACCACGCATGACTCCGATCTCGGGGGGAACGTGAAACCCTCGACCGCCGGGAAGGACGCCGCCCAGGGATGAGCGACTCGCAGAACTACGGACAGCAGGATCGCGGCTGGATGATCGCCGAGGTGAGCATCGTCCCGGGCGTGCGAGACGTCGTGGTCTTCAGCGTGGACGGCCTGCTCCTGGCCGGCTCACCGGGCCTCGCGCGCGACCGGGCCGAGCGACTGGCCGCGACCTGTTCCGGGCTCCAGTCGCTGGGGCGTGCCCTCGGCCACGAGTTCGGCACCGGCGACGGCCTCGTACGCCACCAGATGATCGAGTTCGACGGTGGTTTCCTGTTCCTGCGCAGCGCCGACGGGGCCCATCTGGCCGTCGTCGCCGACCCGGTGGTCGACCCCCGCCAGGTGGCCCGCGCGATGCAGGCGCAGGTGCTCAAGATCGGTGCCGCGAACCTCAGCAGTCCGGCCCGCCAGGAACCCGTCCAGTGACGAGGTCTGGGGAACCGGACTTCTGCGCGCGGGCCCTGCGTCCCTACGTCATCACCCGGGGCCGGGCCCGCGCCACCCGCAACACCGTCGGGGTGGAGACCCTGCTCATCGCACCCGATCCCACCCGGGAGCTGCCGGTCACGGCCTCCCGGGAGGAGCGGGCCCTGGTGCAGATGTGCGCCCGCCTGATCTCCCTGGTCGAGGCCTCGGCCCATCTCGACCTACCGGTGAGCCTGGTCGGCGTGCTGGCCTCCGACCTCATCGACGCCGGATACCTCTCGGCCCGCTCGGGCACCCCGAAGCAGGCCGCTCCCGACTCCCAGCTCCTGTTGGAGGTGCTGCATGGACTCCGCGGGTTCCGCTGACCGGTATCTGCCCGACACCGTCACCCGCTCCGCGAAGATCCTCGTCGTCGGTGCGTTCGGCGTCGGCAAGACCACCCTTGTCGGCTCGGTCAGCGAGATCACCCCGCTGCGCACCGAGGAGGTGATGACCGAGGCCAGCGTCGGCGTGGACGATCTGCGCGGCCGCAGCGACAAGCGCACCACCACCGTCGCGATGGACTTCGGCCGGATCACGATCAACGCCGAACTGGTGCTCTACCTGTTCGGCGCGCCCGGCCAGCGGCGGTTCTGGGACCTCTGGACCGACCTCGCCGTGGGCGCCATCGGGGTGCTGGTGATGGTCGACGTGCGGCGGCTGGAAGAGAGTTTCGACGTCCTGGAGCAGCTGGAGGAACGGGACCTGCCGTTCGCGGTGGCGGTCAACCGCTTCCCCGACAGCCCGGACGTCACGCTGGACGAGGTCGGGGCCGCACTCGACCTGCTGCCCGGCACCCCGGTCGTCGACTGCGACGCCCGCGACCGTAAGTCGTCCGCCGGTGCCCTGCTCGCCCTGGTCGAGTACGTCGCCGCCCACGATCCGCGTTCCTCCCAGGAGTACGCCACGTGACCACGTCCCCGCCGCCCGGCTGCCCGGCCCACGCGCACACGCCCCTGATCGAGGCCACCGGTGCGCCCGACCACCGCGTCGTCTTCCGCCGTCTGCGCGACGAGCACGGCCCGGTGGTGAAGGTCGAGCTGGAGCCGGGCGTGCCGGCCTGGCTGGTGATGGGCTATCGCGAGCTGCTCACGGTCACCCGCGACGAACGCCTGTTCAGCCACGACGCCCGCAACTGGCGCGACCTGAACGACGGTGTGGTGGCACCGGACTCGGGTCTGCTGCCGATGATGGGCTGGCGTCCCAACCTCTTCCAGGCCGACGGCGAGGAACACCGCCGGCTGCGCCGCCCCGTCGACGAGGCGGTCGCGGGCATCGACCAGCGGGCGATCCGCCGCGAGGTGGAGGAGATGTGCGCCGACCTGATCGCCGGGTTCTCCGAGCGCGGTGCGGCCGACCTGATCTCCGAGTACGCCCAGGTGATCCCCACCCTGGCCCTGGCCAGCCTGTTCGGGCTCGACCGGGAGGGCGGCCAGGAGCTGCGCCGCGCCCTGATCGCGTTGTTCGGCAGCCAGACCGACTCGCAGCTCGGTGACCGCGCGTTCGACCAGATCCTCGTCGACCTGGTGCAGAGCCGTCAGGACGGCCCGGCCCGGGGCGACGTCACCAGCGTGATCGTGCGGCACGAGTCGATGACGAGCCTCGAGGAACGCGTGCAGTCGCTGGTCCCGCTGATCGGGGCCGGCAACGAGACGATGACCTCGTGGATCGCGCACACGCTGCGCCTGCTGCTCACCGACCCGCGGTTCTCGGCCCAGCTGCGCGGCGGCAGCCTGGGGGTGGACGACGCCCTGGACGAGGCGCTCTGGCGGGAACCCCCGATGAACGTCATGCCCGCTCGTTACGCCCTGCACGACACCGAACTCGGCGGCCAGAAGATTCTGAAGGGTGACGTGGTGGTGCTCGGGCTGGGCGCCGTCGTCGACGACCCGGTGATGCAGACCGGCCACGGCCCGTTCGCCGAACCGGGCAACCGCGCCCACCTGGCCTTCGCCGCCGGACCGCACTCCTGCCCGGCCCGGGTGCCGGCCCGGGTGATCGTGCGCACGGCGGTCGGAACCGTGCTGAACCTGCTGCCCGACATGCGCCTGAGCATTCCCGCGGAAGAACTCACCTGGTTCCCCTCCCCCTGGACCCGGGTTCCCACGGCCCTGCCGGTCGAGTTCTCCACGGTGGCCCTGGGCGCACCACTGGCCCGTACCTGATCGAGCTCACGGAAGAGCCCGGACCACCGAGGAATTCACCCTTGCCAGGAGGCCACTGTGTCCGAAACCGTTCCCTTGATCGAACTCGACCCGGCCGGCCGTGACCACCAGGGCGAGGCGGCCCGCCTACGGGAACTCGGCCCGGTGGTGCGGGTCAGGCTCCCCGGCGACGTGATCGCCTGGAGCATCGCCGACCACGCGTTGCTCACCGAGGTGATCAACGACCACCGGTTCAGCAAGAACTGGCAGAACTGGAACGACATCAAGTCCGGGCACGTGGGCGACGACTGGCCGCTGATCGGCATGGTCAAGGTGACGAACATGCTCACCGCCGACGGCTCCGAGCACCGCCGTCTGCGCAAGCTGGTCACCGGCACGCTCACCCCGCGCCGGGTCGAGGCGCTGCGCCCGCGCGTCGAGGAGATCGTCACCCGCCTGCTCGACGAGCTGCCCGGCCACGTCGACGAGGACGGGGTGGTCGACTTCCGCAAGTACTACTCCGACGTGGTGCCGGTACTGGTGATCTCCGAGCTGATGGGTCTGCCCGAGGAGTCCCGGCCCGCTCTGAAGGCGTTCATGGACAACGTCTTCCGGTCCGACCTCACCCCCGGGCAGGTGCTGGCCAACCAGATGGGCCTGTACCAGCTGCTGGCGGGCCAGGTGCAGTACCGGCGCGACAACCCGGGTGCCGATCTGACCAGCGCCCTGATCGCGACCCAGGCCGAAGACCCGCAGGCCGTGAGCGACGAGGAACTGGTCGGCACCCTGCTGATCATGCTCGGCGCCGGCCAGGAGACCACGGTCGCCCTGATCACCAACGCCGTGCGGGCCCTGTGCACCCACCCCGACCAGCGGAAGATCGCGGTGTCCGGAGGGCCCCGGGAATGGGCCGGGGTGGTCGAGGAGACGCTGCGGTGGGACGCGCCGATCGGCAACTTCCCGTTCCGCTATCCCCTGGAAGACGTCGAGATCGCCGGGGTCACGATCCCGAAGGGCGAGGCCGTCATGGCGCCCTACAGCGCCGTCGGCCGCGACGAGAAGCAGCACGGTGCCGACGCCGGCGAGTTCGACATCACCCGGGAACAGCGCCGGAACCTGGCCTTCGGCGGGGGCGCGCACGTCTGCGTGGGCGCCGCGCTCGGCCGGATGGAGGGAAACATCGCGATCCCCGCGGTGTTCGAGCGGTTCCCGGGTATCGAACTGGCCGTGGACGAGAACGACCTGATCCCGATCCCGTCGCTGTTCTCGAACAGCTCGTCCACCCTTCCCGTGCGCCTCAGGCAGTTCTGACGCAGCGCACCACACCCGACGTCAGGTCCCGGTAGTTCGAGTACCCGTCGTCGTAGTTCAGCGCCCAGCGTGAACCCTCCTCCGGGGCAGCCCGGTTCGCGGCCCAGTACCAGCCGCGGGCCGGGGTGTCGGGGAAGGCCTTCCGGTTGATCGCCGGGCCGACCAGTGACTCGTCGACCAGCGTGGCGAGCTCCTGAACCCCCGGCAGACGCCACTTCTCACCGCCCAGGGCGAGGTTCGAGCAGTAGCCGGAGGCCTTCGGGGCGGCCATCGCGCTCGAGCTGCTGCGCTGCCAGACCAGCCCGGTCATCGGGTCTTTCACCTGACCGTCGGCGATCGTGTACTTCGCCGCGCCGGAGCCGCCGGCGGACTGCACGCAGCGCACCGAGAACTTGCCCGACTCCTCGGCCGCGTTGCTGGTCAGTCCCTCGAAGAAGTTCACGATCCAGGCGAAGGCCGGATCGTGCTCCGTGGCCCACGGGGACGACGTCCAGAAGAAGGCCACGGGGGTGTCGGGGAAGGCCTTGGTGTCGATCGCCGGGCCGGAGCGGGTGGTGTCGATCAGCGAGGTCAGCTCGACCCGGGTCGGCACGCTCCAGTCACCGTCCGCGAGCTTCAGGTTCTTGCAGTAACTCTGGGCACCCGCATAGGTGTAGGAGTTCGCCGCGCTCGAGCGCTGCCAGACCAGACAGGTCACCTCGTCCACCACCGTGCCGTCCTGGCGCACCGTGTAGCGGTGCTGGTCCGGTAGCCCCTCACCGGAGTTCGGCATGGTCCAGCCGGCCCACACCGCGTCGGGGGCGCCCGTGCGGGCGCAGCGGTCGGTGGCCACTGCTTTCTTGCGAATGGACGTTTTCGTCGGTTCGGGTGTCGGGCTCACCGAGGTGGCGGCCGAGGTCGTGGCCGGTGCCGGGGTGGGGGAGATCGTCGACATCGCGGCGCTCACGGCCGTGGTGTCACGGGGCACCTCCTGCCGCACCGGCGGTGTCTGGCTCACGTCGTAGAGGAAGCCACCGACGAAGAGCAGCAGGGTGGCGGCGGTGGTCACGGTGGCGACCCGCCCGGCCCAGCGCACGGTGCTCCAGGCAGTGTGGTCCCCGGGCAGGTCGTGCCGGGGGTCGTCGGGGTTGTCGGGGTCGGCGGTGGAGGCGGCCACCAGTTCGGCGTCCTCCCACTGCTCCGCCGTCAGCAGGCCCTTCTCCACCAGCGCGGCGATGAGCGCGGCGGGCAGCGGCAGCAGCTGCAGCCCGGCGATCAGCCGTGAGGTCGGGACCTGGTGCTCGGCCTCCCGCAGGCACACCACGCAGGTGCGCACATGCTTGGTGATCCGCTTGCGCCACAGCGTGTTCGGATCGCCGTCCCAGTCGGTGACGATCGCGGCCAGGCCCTCGCAGAGCGGTCGGCGTTCCAGCGCGACCACCGCGACCCGGCACTGCTCCAGCTGTTCCCGCATGCGTTGCAGACGCACCGCGGTGTGGGCCTCGCCCAGGTCCAGCGAGGCGGCGATCTCGGTGCGGGTGATCCGCCCGGCGCACTCCTCCCACCAGAGGGCGAGCAGCGCGCGGTGCTCCTGGTCGAGCCATTGACCGGCCCGCACCAGATCCCGGTGCTGACCCTTGAGGTCCAGCCAGAGCACGGCGAGATCCTCGAACTCCAGAGAGATCTCGCCGCGCCCACCGACGTCCACAAGCCAGTCGTCGCTCACCGGAGCGGGCACCTCGGTGACGGGACGACGGAAGTGATCACCGATCTGGTGCACGGTGATGGTCACGAGCCACGACCGGAAACTGGCCGGGCTCTCCAGACCGGGCAGGTCGCGCACGACGCGCAGCAGGACTTCCTGTGTCACGTCGTCCACGTCGGCCGGCCGGCTCACCGACCGGCCGACGAGGTTGTAGACGAGAGGAACGTACCGGGCCAGGAGTTCCCGAAGGGCGTCGTGATCACCGGCCTGGGCATCGCGCACCAGACCCGGTTCGTCCTCTTGCATGGTCTTTTCCCTTGTGAGGCTTACTTCTGGAGGGCGTAGCTCAGGTGCGGCGGCTGGTTGTAGGCGGTGTTCTGCCAGGCCAGCGCCACCCGGTACATCGAGTCCTGGGTGAGGGTGACCAGGCGGGTGGAGGTCTCGATCGGCGTGCTGAAGATGCGCAGTGCGGTGTCGTCCGACTCCGGCAGAATCACTTCCTCACGCCAGTCACCGAGGATGTCGCCCGAGAGGGACGGCGTGGCCTTGGTGCTGTTGTTGGAGTGAACGCCCGAGGCGGTCAGCAGACGGGTCTCGCCGGTCGGCGTCCACTTGCTGATCTTGTTGCTGTCGAGCAGCTCGCGGGAGAGGTCGCCGTCCCACCACACCAGGAAGTTGGTGGAGCTGGGCTTGGAGCCGATCTTGGTGCCGCTGGTGTTGCGCACACCGTCGACGCTGGACGACCACTGCTCGGCGCCCGGGCTGCCCGCGTAGATGTCTTCCGCCACGCCGCGACCGGTGTCGCAGCCGCAGCTGGCCGACTTGCTGATGATCGCGCCGGTGGCCGCGTCGGCGATGAAGTCGGCCGGGCCGCTGTTCTTCTCCTCGCGGACCTTGAACACCTCGAGGCCGGCGCGGGTCGGGATCAGGTCACCCACGTGCAGGGTGTCGCCGTGGCCCAGCTTCGTCGTCCACAGGCCCTTGCCGGTGTCGTCGAGAGCCATCGAGCCGTAGATGATCTCGTCCTTGCCGTCGCTGTCCACGTCGGCCACGGAGAGCTGGTGATTGCCCTGACCCGCCCAGTTGGCCGGCGTGGTCTGCTTGCTCGAGTCGAACTGCCAGCGCTGGGTGAGCTTTCCGCCCTTGTAGTCCCAGGCCGTGACGACCGAGCGGGTGTAGTAACCGCGCGCCTCGATCAGGCTGGGCGTGCTGCCGCTGAGGTAGGCGGTGCCGGCCAGGAAGCGGTCGACGCGGTTGCCGTAACTGTCACCCCAGCTGGAGACCGTGCCGCGGGCGGGCGTGTAGTCGACGGTCGAGGCGGCGGCGCCGGTCTGGCCGTTGAACATGGTCAGGTACTCGGGACCGGTGAGGATGTAACCGCTGCTGTTGCGGTAGTCGGCGCTCGAGCTGCCGATCACCGTGCCCTTGCCGTCCTTGGTGCCGTCGGCCGTCTTCATCGCGACCTCGGCCTTGCCGTCACCGTCGTAGTCGTAGGCCTGGAACTGTGTGTAGTGCGCGCCGGCCCGGATGTTCCTGCCCAGGTCGATGCGCCACAGCTGGGTTCCGTCGAGCTCGTACGCGTCCACGTAGACGTTGCCCGTGTAGCCCGACTGGGAGTTGTCCTTGGAGTTGGTCGGGTCCCACTTGAGCACGATCTCGAACTCGCCGTCGCCGTCCAGGTCGGCCACCGAGGCGTCGTTGGCTGTGTAGGTGTACGCGACACCGTCCTTGGTGGTCCCGCCGGCCGGCTTCTTCAGCGGCACCCGCAGCGACCCGTCCGACAGGTTTCGCACCGTTGCCGTCTCCGAGCCGGTCTTCACCGTATAGGTGGCCGTGGCCGCAGCGCCCTTGTCCAGGTAGTTCGTGGAACCGGTGATACCCGACTTGACCAGCGTGCCGTTGCGGTAGACGTCGAACGACGCGGTCTTGGAGTCGGTGGCCAGGAGCCGCCAGCTGACCAGGTTCCCGGTGCTGGAGTGCACGCTGATCGCGCCCCGGCCCAGTGTCTCCAGCTGGTGCCCGGCGACGGTCACCTTAGTGGCGGCAGCGGAAATGGAGGACGAGGTGGAGGCTGCGGTGGTCGTGCTCGGGGAGCGCCCGACGGCGAAACTGGTGCCGGCGGCTGCGAGGCTGCCGGTCACGGCGATCCCGGCGGCGATCGCGACGGTGCGGCGCCGGTTGGGGTGACGACGTTGGCTCACGGGATTCCTTCTCTCACCGATCATCGGTTGCCACCCGGGGGCGGACGTACGGAATCACCCCGGGCAGTGATGCTGCCGGGGAGAACTTTTCGATTCCGTGGGGTGGCGTCGTGAATCCTCGTCAGCTTGATATGGCCTGTCAAACACCGAAAAGGTTGCCCGGGAACAGGTCATGGGCAGGTCCGGGGAGTGTCAAGAATGCGTTGGTGGCGATGAACCCGATGCGTGCATAACGTAAATCCGGGGGAAGATTTCCCACCGGCCCGGGCAACCTTTCGACCGCTCGTGCCCCAGCCTGGCTGATTGCCCCGGCCTGCGGATCCGAATCGGTCCCTGATCTGCGCGCGGTCACGTCGGGTGCCGGATGGGTCACCGGGGGTTGCGGGATTTCGGCCCCGAAGTGTCACCAGGGGTACGCCAGGCTCATTGCCTGGTCAAGGCCCCTTTAAATGATCGTTGTCGGCTTGAGATCGGTGGCCTGGACTGAGAACGATGGTGCCTGTCCGGCCCGATCCGCCGGTCACTCCATCCCTGACAGGAGTGCTTCACCATGCGCAAAAAGATCGTCCTCCCGCTGGCGACGACGGTCACGGCCCTGGCCGGCGTGGCTCTCGCCGGCCCGGCCAGTGCTCACGGTTACATCTCGTCCCCACCCAGCCGGCAGGCCCTGTGTGCCGGTGGCGCCGTCGCCGACTGCGGCCCGATCCAGTACGAGCCGCAGAGCGTGGAGGCCCCCAAGGGGTCGAAGAAGTGCAGCGGGGGCAATGCGAACTTCGCTGTGCTGGACGACGAGTCGCGCCACTGGCCGGCCACCGACGTCCGTGGCGACGTCACCTTCAACTGGACCCTCACCGCGCGGCACTCGACGAGTACCTGGGTGTACTACGTCGACGGTCAGCAGGTGGCCTCGTTCGACGACAAGGGGGCCAAGCCCAACGCGACGGTCTCGCACGACGTCGACCTCAGTGACTACTCCGGAGAGCACACAGTTCTCGCGGTCTGGAACATCGCCGACACCGTCAATGCCTTCTACAACTGCGTCGACGTGAACATCGGCGGCTCGGGCGGGGGTTCGACCGCACCCACCCCGAAACCCACCTCGACATCTACCCCGACGCCGGACAGGACCACCACCGCGCCCTCAGCACCGGTGCCCACTGCTACTGCTACTGCTACTGCTACTGCCACTGCCACTGCCACCAAGACGCCCACCGAGACCGGGATGCCGGCCGACGGGTCGGCGTGGAAGGACTGGACCTGGTACGACCGCGGCGACACGGTGACCTACGAGGGTGTGACCTACGAGTGCCGCCAGTCGCACACCACCCTGCCGGGCTGGGAGCCCTCCGCGGTGCTCGCGCTGTGGCTGCCGAAGTGAGGCGTCCGGCGCGGGATTCGACGGTGGCCACACTGGTGGCCGGGTGCGCGTTGCTGCTCGGGGGATGCGGCGCGCTGGACGGCGTCACGATCAGCACGGGCCCGGGCCCGGCGTCGATCTCTTCGGGTGGGCACGCGGCGCCCGCCACGGCGCCGGCCACCGAGTCCGGTGACGGAGGGGAGACCGGGCACAACGCCGCCGACGTGATGTTCCTGCAGATGATGGTCGCGCGGGAGGTGGAGACGGCGAAGCTGGCGGCCCTGGCCGGCGAGGGCACCCTGTCGAAGGAGGCCGAGGCGCTGATCGAGGCCATCAGCACCACGGAGAACGACGAGCGGGCGGAGATGTCGGGCTGGCTCAGGGCCTGGGGTGAGCCGCTCGAGGCCGGAGGCGACCTGCACGCCGAGCACGGTGGGGTCAGCACGCTGACCAAGGCCGACATCAAGGCCCTGAAGTCGGCCTCCGGCAGCACGTTCCAGACCACGTTCCTGAACCTGCTGCTCGCCCAGCAGGGCAACGGGGCCGAGATCGCCCAGTACGGCACCGGGAACGGTGAGAACGGCGGGGTGCTCGAACTGGCCGGGCGGATCGACGAGTCCCGGTCGGCCCAGGTGCAGCAGATGCTGAAGCTGCTGTCGGACGCGTCCTGACCTGAGCCGGTGACTGCGGGCCGGCGCTGGTTTCTGCTGCTCAGCAGGTGCCGGCGTCGGCCCAGGCCGTACCCCGGGTGCTCGGGTTGTCGCTGATCGTGCTGCGGGTCGCGCGCCAGACGCGGCCGTTGAACGTCACCTCGTCGTCGGGTAGATAGGTGGCTGCGGCGCTGTAGGCGTCGGGGCAGGTGGAACGGACCTGCTGCCAGATCACCAGGCCGCCCGCGATCACGGCCACGGTGACGATGGAGGCAAGGAGGCCCCGGCGGGTTGTCATCGGGCGCACGTGTCCTTTCGGCGGTGAAAGAAGAATGGCCGCACCGAAAAGCACCGGTCCGGCGGATGGGCGCTGAAAGCTACCACGCGGCTGGTGCCGGTCCGGCGGATCACCTGGCATTTTCCGGCCGGACATCGAACCGAATTCTGCGCCAGGTGTCGGTTTATCGGAACCCTAGGTAATAGCCGGGCCCGGATCTCTCGATTTGGTGACGTCCCGTGATCTTGGGGCGTGGCGCTTTTCGATGGATAACCCCTAAAGGTCAGACGTTTCGACGAGCCGGCCGAGCATGCGCAGACCGAGCCGGCTCATCCCCGGGTTGCTCGTCGCGTAGTACCAGCCCAGGCCCATGGCCTGCTCGAAGGCCCAGGCCCGGCTGCGTTCCCAGGTCAGGTCGTCGCAGTCCAGGCCCGCGCGCAGGATCGGCCGGGTCTGCGCGCTCAGCAGGCTCCAGGCGGAGATCAGGTCAAGTGCGGGATCGGCCGGTCCAAGACCACCGACGTCGAGCACCCCGGTGAGCCGCCCTTCCGGCGAGACCAGAACATTCCCGGGAATCAGGTCACCGTGATTCATGATGTCGGGCGCGGTTCTCGGTAATTCCCGCCAGAATTCCCAACGCCGCCGCCACGAGGGCACATCGAGAATGTCGCCGCTCTTCGCGAAGCACTTCTCCATCCAGTCGTCGTGGTCAGGAAGATTCCCGCCGCGCCCGGATCCGGTGAATTCCCGCCCGCCGGTGTCGATGCCGCGCAGATCCCGGACGAGTTCGACCAGATCCTCGGCGAACCCGACGCTGCCGGAGGGGTCGGCCTCGCTCGCAGTGCACCCGTCGACCCAGGTCTGCACCGCCCACGGCAGGGGATACCCCCATCCCGGCTCCCCCTGGGCAAGCTGCTGAGAAACCCGGAACCGGATGTGCTCAGCTATTTTCCGCGCAGCCTCGGCCTCCTGGGCAAACCCCTCCGCAATCTCCTGCGGGTCGCCGGGCCGTAACGGAAACCGCGCCGCCAGCCCGTCCCCGATCCGGAAGACGGCATTGACGGTGCCCTCCGTCGACAACCGCCGCACGGGCAACCCCGCCCACCGGGGAAACTGCGACGAGACCAGCCCCGAGACCTGGGCCGCTTCAATGGCGATCTGATCCGTGTGCACCCCACGATCCTGCCGCCCCCACCCCCTTTTTGTGTGGGGGGCCGCCTCCTCCTTGTTCGTGATCATGCAAAACCTCCCCGGAGTTCTAGAACTCTCGCCGCCAGAGTTCTAGAACTCCGGGGAGGTTTTGCATGATCACGGATGGGGGTTTGGGGGTTGACCGTTCCGTGGCCATGGACGTGGTCGAGGCCGTGCGATGCGTGAGCCGGAAGTCTGATCACGAATCGAGAAGTCCGGGTCGCGGTCATCGACTAGCGTCGTGGCGTGATCGGGGAGCAGCGCGCTGTCATGGAACGATGCTCCCCGAGGTAGGCCGACCGATCGGGAGACTCGATGAGCAGGGCAGCCCAGCCCCCGCAGGAGCACGTCGCCGACAGCCACGAGATCATCCGGGTGCACGGCGCCCGGGTGAACAACCTCAAGGACATCAGTGTCGAGCTGCCCAAGCGGCGTCTGACCGTGTTCACCGGCGTGTCCGGATCGGGCAAGAGTTCCCTGGTGTTCGGCACGATCGCCGCCGAGTCGCAGCGCCTGATCAACGAGACCTACTCCAGCTTCGTGCAGGGTTTCATGCCCTCGCTGGCCCGGCCCGACGTGGATGTGCTCGAGGGCCTGACCACGGCGATCATCGTCGACCAGCAGCGCATGGGGGCCGATCCGCGCTCCACCGTCGGCACCGCCACCGATGCGCACGCCATGCTGCGCATCCTGTTCAGCCGTCTGGGGAAGCCCTACATCGGTGGCCCGGGCGCCTTCTCGTTCAACGTCGCCTCGGCGTCGGGCAGTGGCGCGGTCACGGTCGAGCGGGGTGCCGCCACCCGGGCCGCGAAGGCGACCTTCACCCGGGTCGGCGGGATGTGCCCGCGTTGCGAGGGCCGGGGATCGGTCAGCGACATCGATCTGACTCAGCTCTATGACGACGAGAAGTCCTTGAGCGAAGGACCCTTCACCATCCCCGGCTACAGCATGGACGGCTGGTACGGCCGGATCTTCATCGGCAGCGGATACTTCGACCCGGACAAGCCGATCAAGAAGTTCGGCAAGCGGGAGATGCATGACCTGCTCTACCGGGAGCCGACGAAGATCAAGGTCGAGGGCATCAACCTGACCTACGAGGGCCTGATCCCGAAGCTCCAGAAGTCGTTGCTGTCCAAGGACGTCGACGCGATGCAGCCGCACATCCGCGCGTTCGTCGAGCGCGCCGTCACCTTCGCCACCTGCCCGGAGTGCGACGGTACCCGGCTGGCCGAGGGCGCCCGCTCGGTGAAGATCAAGGGCATCAGCATTGCCGACGCCGCGACGATGCAGATCAGCGATCTGGCGGTGTGGGTCAGCGGGCTGACGGAGCCGAGTGTGGCCCCGTTGCTCGGCAAGCTGCGGCACACGCTCGACTCGTTCGTCGAGATCGGGCTGGGCTACCTCAGCCTGGACCGCCCGTCCGGCACCCTCTCGGGCGGAGAATCGCAGCGCACCAAAATGATCCGGCATCTCGGATCGGCGCTCACCGACGTCACCTACGTGTTCGACGAGCCCACGATCGGCCTGCATCCGCACGACATCGAGCGGATGAACAAGCTGCTGATCGAGCTGCGCGACAAGGGCAACACCGTGCTGGTGGTGGAGCACAAGCCGGAGGCCATCGCGATCGCCGACCACGTGGTCGACCTCGGCCCGCGCGCCGGAACCGCCGGTGGTCAGGTTGTTTACGAAGGCACGGTGGAGGGTCTGCGGAGCAGTGACACGCTCACCGGCCGGCACCTCGACGACCGTTCCACGCTGAAGGAGACCGTGCGGGAGGCTTCCGAGGTTCTCCAGATCCGCGGTGCCGATGCCAACAACCTCAAAATGGTGGACGTCGATGTCCCCCTGGGTGTGCTGGTGGTGGTCACCGGGGTGGCCGGGTCGGGCAAGAGCTCACTCATTCACGGCTCGGTGGCGCCATTGGACGACGTGGTCGCCATCGACCAGAGCGCGATCCGTGGGTCGCGGCGCAGCAACCCGGCCACCTACAGTGGTGTGCTGGAACCCATCCGCAAGGCCTTCGCCAAGGCCAACGGGGTGAAACCGGCTCTCTTCAGTTCCAATTCGGAGGGTGCCTGCCCCGTCTGCAACGGCAACGGGGTGATCTACACCGACCTGGCGATGATGGCCGGCGTTGCCACACCGTGCGACGAGTGCGAGGGCCGCCGCTTCCAGGCGTCCGTGCTCGAGTACCGGCTGGGAGGTCGCAACATCAGCGAGGTGCTCACCCTGCCGGTAACCGAGGCGGAACGGTTCTTCGCCGAGGGCGAGGCGAAACTGCCCGCTGCGCACAAGATCCTGGACCGGATGGTCGACGTCGGCCTGGGCTACCTCACGCTCGGCCAGCCGCTCACCACGCTGTCGGGCGGCGAGCGCCAGCGGCTGAAACTGGCCGTGCACATGGGCGAGAAGGGCGGCGTCTACGTGCTCGACGAGCCCACCACCGGTCTGCACCTGGCCGACGTGGAGCAGTTGCTCGGCCTGCTCGACCGTCTCGTCGACGCGGGCAAGTCGGTGATCGTCATCGAGCACCACCAGGCCGTGATGGCCCACGCCGACTGGATCATCGACCTCGGCCCGGGCGCCGGTCATGACGGGGGCGCCGTCGTGTTCGAGGGCACCCCGGCCGACCTGGTGGCCGGCAGATCCACCCTGACCGGACTGCACCTGGCCGAGTACGTCGGGGCCTGAAGCCTTCTCAGGGTTCTTTGTCGGCGCGGCCCAGCACCGCGAGAGCCTGGTCGTAAATGTCGTTGCCGTCGATCCGGGCCCGTTCGGCCAGTTCCCGGTGCCCTTCGTCGGGGGTCAGGCCCCGGTCGAGCAGGAAGCCGATGGCCTGATTGATCGTGCGCAGCCGTTCGGTGGGCATCTTCGGTGGTCCGGTGATCGGGGGGTCGTCAGTGAGCAGGTGGGCCGCGGCGTCCAGGTCGCCGTCGATCACCAGCCAGTCGATTTTGCCCGTGGACGAGGCGAAGCCGCCGAGCGGGAGGGGGGTCAGGTGGCTGTACTCGGAGGGGGTCTCGGCGAGGAGGACGATCTGGTGAACGGGCTGCCCGGGGCCGGTGGCGGCGATCTGGGCGCGCAGCGAGGAACGCACCGTGGTGGCCCCGGTGCGGAGCCGGTCGTCGAGCGCGTAGAACGGCGGCTCCTGGCCGAGGCTGATGATCACCGCGACACAGGACGAACTCGAGGCCACGGCGGAGCGCACGAGATCGCGGAACTGCAGCACGAGGTCTGCACCGCTGAGCTCGGCGAGTTCGGTCAGCCGGGTCACGGTGTCGTCGGCCAGATCCATAAATTGCTCTTCCCGAGGCACGGTGGGTGCCTATTACCGGGCCGGCACCGCGGAGCACGCCGAGCCCGGTCTGTTTGCGGCGACGGGCAGGAGTGGTGCCCGTGTTCGTTCTGTATGGGAGGGGCTATTCCGGGTTCTTCCGACGGGCGCGGGCCCGGGCGAGCGCCTGGACCACGATCTGGGTGGCGAGTTCGCCGATGTCGATGCCGTCCTGCGTACTCCTCTGCCGAAGAGTCTCGTACGCCTCGTCGGCTGTCTTCCCGGTCCGGCTCATCAGGATGCCGACGGCCCGATCGATGGTCGTCCGGGCGGTCATGGCCTGCTCCAGCTGGGCCGCCACCCGCCGGCTCTCCTCCAGGAGGAGAGCCTGGGACGCCGTGACGGCCGCCGGCCGGGCGAAGGCCTCGCCGATGAAGGCCGACTGCTCGTCGAAGGCGTTGTGCGCGCGGCCGTAGACGTTCAGGGCCCCGACCGGCTGACCGGCGATGAGCAGGGGCAGTGACAGGGCACTGTGCACGCCCAGCCGGCCCGCCTGCGGCCCGAAGCTCGGCCAGCGTGACTCGCCGTCGAGCGATCCGGAACGCTGGGTGGACCGTGACTGTACGGCGAGCAGACACGGACCCTCACCGATGCCGTACTGCACGGCATCGACCGCGCGCACGAGCTCGTTGCTGGCCACGATCGTGTCGGGACCCTGGCGTTCCAGCACCGTGACACCGGCACCGTCGGCCCCCGGGATGGCGGAGACGGCGAACGTGGCCACCTGGAGCAGGGTCTGCGTCAACGGCTGGGTGCCGGTCAGGATCCGGGCCAGCCCGGCCACGCTGTCCTGCAGGTCCCGTTCGGGATCTGCTGTCATGTCGTCTCGTTCCCCTAGGGCCGGTTCTGCCTTGCTCCGGTGGCCGGCCGTCGATGCAGGTCTCCTGAGGAGACCGTAGTCCTATCAGTCACCCCGTGCCGCCGGGCCCGGGATTCTCAGCCGGGCCCGGGCCCGGGACATGGCCTGATCGACGACCTGGGCGGCGACCTCGCTGAGCTTGACGTGGTCCTGCTGGCTCTGGCGCCGCAGAACCTCGAACGCCTCGTCCGGGGTCTTGCCCGTGCGGCTCAGGACGATCCCGATGGCCTGGTCGATGGTCGCCCGGCTGGTGAGAGCCTGTTGAAGCTGAGCCGTCATCCGGCGGCTCTCTTCCAGGAGAAGGGCGTGCGAGGCGGTGACGGCCGCAGGCCGGGAGAACTTCTCGCCGATCGCCACCGACCGCTCGTCGAAGGCGTTCCGCTCGTGGGAGTAGATGTTCAGGGCTCCGACCACCTGATCGGAGAGCAGCAGGGGCACGGACAGGGCACTGTGCACGCCCATCCGCCCGGCCTGGGGCCCGAAGCGGGGCCAGCGGGCCTCCTCGCCGCCGAGCGACCCGGACCACTGGGTGGTGCGTGTCTGCACGGCGAGCAGGCAGGGACCCTCGCCGACGCCGTACTGCACGGCGTCGACCTCTTCCACGAATCCCGCGCTGGCGACGACGGTGTCGGGACGGCTCTGCTCGAGCAGCGTCAGCCCGGCACCGCCGGCCCCCGGAACGGCCATGACCGCGAGCGAAGCCACGTGCTGCAGTGTCGCGGTCAGGGGCTGGGCGCCGGTCAGGGCCCCGGCCAGGGCGGCCAGGCTTTCCCGGAGGTCGTCCTCGGGATCGTGGGTCATCGTGCGGGGCTCCCTACTCCGTCTCGGACTGGTGCAGAGATTTCAGGTGCCGGATGGCGTCGTCGGTGAGAACGGCCGTGATCGAAACGGCGGCGTACCCTTCAGCGCCCGGGAGCGGAACGGCCGGGCCTACGGCCCGGTTCAGCCGGGTGAGCAGTTCGCTCAGCGGTGACCAGCCGGAAACTCCCAGGCAGACCACGCCGATTCGGGTGCTACCGATCCTGCACAGGGTATCTCCCCGGCGGACGGCCTGGGTGAGCCGTTTCAGGTAGTGGGGCAGCAGGAGTTCGGTGAGCTTGTGCTCCAGGGGGGTGTCGTCCGGGGTCCTGACGAGCCCGACCACCAGCAGGGCGCCCTGCGTGGTGGTCTGGTCCTGCTGGTCCGGGGAATCGTCGCGCCGGTGGGCCGGGGAGGTGGGCAGGGCCATCTCGCCACGGGGTGGGGACAGCAGGGGGCCAAGGAAGGTGGTGGACATGTCGTCTCCGGAGCCAATGACACAAAGGGTCCCCGGCATTGGCGAATGCGCCCGAGGCACGGGGATTTCCCAGCGCTCTCGGCCCGGAGTGGCTGTGGCCCAGCACACACACCATAGATGATCAGCAACTGCTACGTCACCCTGAGTGGTGAAAATGGTCAGAGTGTGATCCCTGGCTACATCGTTCAGCCATCGAGGTGCTGGGTGAGGAAGAGGGCTGCCCGGTCCAGGGCGGCACCGGCCTCGTCCAGTACGTCGGTGAAGGCCTGGAACACGTGCGGTACGCCCGCGACGACGTCGAGCACCACGTCCACCCCGGCGGCCCGCGCCCGCTCCGCGACCCGGGTGGAGTCGTCGAGCAGCACCTCATTCGTGCCGGCCTGCAGCAGGAGCGGCGGCAGTCCGGTGAGGTCGCCCACGATCGCCGGGCTCAGCAGTTCCTGCTTCGGGTCCTGCCCGTTCGGGTACAGGGCTTTCATTGGGACCAGGTCGTTGCGGGTGAAGATCGGGTCGATGCCCGCCTTCGTGGTCATGCTGTCGCCGCTCATCGTGAAGTCCAGTCCCGGCGAGAAGGCCACGACGGCCGCCGGCTGGGGTAGTCCGGCGGCGCGGGCGGCCAGGCAGGTGCTGACGGCCAGACCGCCACCCGCCGAGTCGCCGGCGAAGGCGATGGACGACGCCTCCTCGCCGCGCTCGAGCAGTTCGCGGTAGGCGGCCGGACCGTCGTCGACCGCGGCCGGGAACGGGTGCTCCGGGGCCAGCCGGTAGTCCACCGACAGGGCCCGGATTCCGTTGCGCACCAACAGGTTCGCGGTGAGGCCGAGCGCGGTCGCGGGGGATCCGACCACCCACGAGCCGCCGTGGAAGTACAGGATCGTGCCCGGCCGGCTCCCGCCCTCGGGGGTCGACCGGCTGGAGACGCTCGGCTGGGTGCGGCGGGTGCCCAATCCGGCCGACCGGCGCTCGTCCCTGCTGGAGGTGACGGAGGCGGGGGAGGAGATGGTGGACCGGTCCCGTCAGATCTCCCAGGAACGACTGGACGAGCTGCTCGGCCTGGGTGGGCCCGAGCTGTCCCGGCCGGGTGAGGTTTTCTCCGGCCTGCGGCACCGGCTCGAGCGGGACGGGATCGGCAAGCCCGTCGGCTAGGCCCGGCCCAAGAACGGGACCATGATCTCCAGCAGCTCTCGCGGGCGGTCCAGCGGGAGGATGTGGCCACCGTCCGGGATCCGGAAGGCCTGTAGATCGTCGGCCAGGGGCCGCACCTGGTTCGCCGTCGCCTCGCCGACCGTGGCCCCGCCGATTACCGCGGTGGGTACGGTCAGACGCCGCTTCGACGCGAGATCGGCTATCAGGGAAGCATTCCCGGGCATGGCCCGGTAGTGTTCGAAACCACCCCGCAAACCCTCGGTGCCGCTGTAGGCGCGCACGAACGCGTCTTCAATGTGTGCCGGCAGGCCGCGTCCCAGTGTGCCCGAACGGTAGAACCAGTTCAGGTACTCGGCCTCGTGGCCGGGCAGCACGGTCTCGGCCAGGCCGGGCACCCGGTGGAAGCCGAACCACCACGGGGGCGCGAAATTCTCGGCCCCGGGCAGGGTTCCGATCAGGCCCTCGGTCAGCACCAGGCGGCTGACCCGGCCGGGATCGCGCAGGGCCGTGAAGAAGGCGATCGGTGCGCCCAGATCGATGCCCACCAGGTGCGCCGTGCGTAACCCGTGGGCATCGAGAAGGGAGAGCACATCGTCCGCCAGCGTGTTCAGGTCGTACCCGCCGGCCGGGCGGTCGCTGTCGCCCAGGCCCCGCAGGTCCGGGGCGAGCACCTGGTGGCGCCCGGCGAGCTCCGGGATCACCTCGCTCCAGACCCGCCAGGTGTGCGGCCAGCCGTGCAGCAGCACGACCGGCTCGCCCGAGCCCTCCACCGTCACGTTGATCTCGATGCCGTTCACCGGGATGCGCACAAGAGTCTCCTCGTCAGGGGCGGTTACCATCAGAGACCAGCACACCGTAGGAGACCGGGGTTGCCAAGAAGGCACTTCCGGGGAAGGTGGTGAGCCCGGTGAAACCACGGGGTGACCTGTTCAGTCCGCTCTGCCCGACACGTCATCTGCTCGACCGGATCGGCGACAAGTGGACGTCGATGATCGTGAAGGTGCTCGCCGAGGCCCATCCGGCCGAGGTGCGTTTCGCGGAACTGCGCCGCCGGGTGCCGGGGGTCTCGCAGAAGATGCTCTCGGTGACGCTGCGCGGCCTGGTGCGCGACGGACTGGTGACCCGCCGGGTGGAGGCCACCGTGCCGCCGAGCGTGCACTACGGCCTCACGGCGCGCGGTCTCTCGCTCGACGGTCCGCTGGCGGTGCTGCGGGATTGGGCCGAGACGAACATGCGCGAGATCGACGACCACGGCCAGGCCTGGGACGCTGCGAACTCTTAGGTCTTCGTCATGGACAGGTAGAGCCGGCGCGTCGGCACCGGTGCGGGCAGCGGCTGCGCGTGCTCGGCCGACAGCGACTGCAGGAAGTAGGCCGTCAGGCGGCGCCAGGCGCCCGGCGCCTGATCGATCGTGTGGCTGATCACCCCGGCGTTGGCCATGAGCATCAGCGGCATGTCGTTGGGCACGAAGTCGGCGCGGAGCTTGCCCGCGGCCTGGGCGCGTCGCGTAAGGGCGTCGAAAGTTCGGTAGGCGCGGGCCCGTTCGGCCTCGAACGCGGGTGCGGCGGGGAAGCTGCCGATCAGGACCTGGGAGAAGCCCCGGTCGCTGGCCTGTAGCTCGAACACCTCGGTGACGCACTGCTGGAAGCCCTGCCACGGATCGGGCCGGGCGGCGGCGGCCTCGGTGATGTCGGCGTAGCGGCGCATCCGGTCGCTGAACACCGTGGCGATCAGCTCGTCGCGGTGGGCGAAGTTGCGCAGCGTGGTGGCGATGCCCACGCCGGCGCGACGGGCGATCTCGTTCATCGACGCGTCCAGGCCCAGGTCGGCGAAGGCCAGGGCGGCGGCGGAGATGATCCGCTCCCGGTTGCGTACGGCGTCTGCCCTCGTCACGGAAACAGATTACCGGGGTCCGGAATATCTGGATAGGCCACTCCAGTTATGCTCGCCATCATCAACTGGAGTGGCCACTCCAGATCGCCGCCACCTCGTCCGTGAAGGAACCCGCCTGATGTTCATCGCCACCGCAGTCGTCTCGGTGCTCCTCGCCGTTCTCCTGATCGCCTCTTCCTACGGCAAGTTCACCCGCGGCGAGATGGGGCTCAAGGTCTCCCGCACGGTCGGCTGGCCGGAGAACCTGCTCTGGGTGCTCGGTCTGCTCGAGGTGGCCGGTGCCGCGGGCCTGGTCATCGGCCTGTCCTGGTGGCCGCTCGGGGTCGCCGCCGGGATCGGCGTGGTGCTCTACTTCGCCGGCGCCGTGATCGCGCACATCCGCAGCGGCGACCCGGAGTGGCAGCCGGCGGTCGTGATCGGCCTGATCGCGGTCGTGGCCGTGGTGCTGCGGGTGCTCAGCGCCTGACCGGAAACGGCCGAATCATGCTTCGACGAGGCATGATTCGGCCGTAGCGACGTCAGCGGAGGTCTTCGGGCACGGTCGGCTGGGTCGTCCGCTCGAAGGGCTCCGCCAGCAGGGCCCGGATCGTGGCGGCGTCGGTGTCGGCCCCGAACAGGGAGGTACCCGGCTGCAGTCGCACGCCCTGGGCGAGCGGGCCCACCTCGACCGGGTCGAAACCCAGGTCGTCCACCAGAGAAGCGACGGTACGCACGTCGTCCTCCAGGTCGCCCGCCAGCGCGATCGCCTTGCGGTCGGGGCTGCCGGCGGGCCGCGAACCGCCCTCCAGGTCGTGATAGCCCATGTGATTGAAGGCTTTCACCACCCTGGAGGTGGGCAGGTACGCCTGCACGACCTCACTGGAGGTGGTGCGCGGGTCGGTGAGGTCGTCCCGCACCCCGTCCACCTCCCACCAGTAGTTCATGGCGTCCACGACCAGCTTGCCGCGCAACGCGTCTGCCGGAACGGTCCGGTACTTGCCCAGAGGCAGGGCCAGCACGGCGATCTCGGCGCGCCGGGCCACCTCTTCCGAGGTGGCCGCCTGGGCGCCGGGCGCGAGGACACCGACGATGAGCGAGATCTTCGCCGGGTCGCCCGACCCGGAGATGAGCACCTCGTAGCCGGCCGCGACGGCCAGGCGGGCCAGCACGGTGCCGACCTTCCCGGCGCCCAGGATGCCGATGGTGGTCATTGTCCTAGCCTTCCAGCATGTCGCGGACCATGGGGACGACCTTGGTGCCATAAAGCTCCACGGTGCGGGAGCGGGCGCTCGCCGGCAGCGGGCCACCGGTGTAGGTCAGGTCGAAACGGCCCACGCCGAGCGCCTTGACGGAGGCGGCGATGCGGCGGGCGACGGTCTCGGGGGAGCCCAGGTAGAGGGAACCGCCCTCGACCTCGGACTCGAACTGGGCCCGGGTCACGGGCGGCCAGCCCCGGTCGGCGCCGATCTTGTCGCGCCCGGCCTTGTACGGGCCGTAGTACAGCTCCTTGGCCTGCTCGTCGGTGTCGGCGATGAAGCCGTGCGAGTGCATACCGACGGGGTGGGCGGTGGTGCCGAGCTCCTGCGCCGCCCTCTGGTACAGGTCGACGTAGGGCGCGAACCGCTCGGCCGGGCCCCCGATGATGGCGAGCATCAGCTTGAGGCCGTACTGCGCGGTGCGCACGACCGACTGCGGGGAGCCGCCGACGCCGACCCAGGTGTCCAGGCGGCCCTCGGTCTTCGGGAACACGTCGGCGTTCTTCAGGGCGGGGCGCGTGGTGCCGCTCCAGTCGACCGGCTTCTCGTCGAGGAGCTTCACGAACAGGTCGAGCTTCTCCTCGAACAGCACGTCGTAGTCGGCGAGGTCGTAGCCGAACAGGGGGAAGGACTCGGTGAAGGAGCCCCGCCCGAGGATCGCCTGCGCGCGTCCGTTGCTGAGCGCGTCGACGGTGGCGAACCGCTGGAACACGCGCACCGGGTCGTCGGAGCTGAGCACGGTCACGGCGGTGGCCAGCTTGATCCGCTCGGTGCGGGTCGCGATGCCGGCCAGCAGCGTCTCCGGGCTGGAGATCGCGTACTCGGAGCGGTGGTGCTCGCCGAGCGCGATGACGTCCACGCCGGTCTGGTCGGCGATGACCGCCTCGTCGAGGACCTGCCGGATCGCCGCGGCCTGGGAGACCAGGACCCCACGGTCGTCCACCGGCACCTCGCCGAAGGTGTCGAGACCCATGACGAGCTCGCTCATGACGCTGTCCTCCTGATGATTGAGTAATCAACTACATTGTGGCCGACGCACTCAACCATGGCTACGGCGGGGTTATGCCCGGGGGCCGAACGGGTGGATCACGGGGCTGACTGCGGCTCCGGCGGGCCCCTTGGCCGAAAAACGGGGGCCGGTTTGGCTCAGGGCCGACCGGGTGACGCCGAAGGATGCAGGAGATCCAGGCAGGGGTCCGCCCTCTTTGAGTGGAGCAGTGAGTGTTCAAGCGATCGCCCAAGAACTCGGCCGTGTCGGTCCAGCAGTCGGCCCGCGAGGCGCACGCGGATGTCGTGGCTGTTACCGACATGGTGATCAAGCTTGGTCAGGCGAGCACCCCTGAGCAGGCGGTCAAGACCTCGCTCGAGGTCGTGCGTCAGCACTTCGGATGGGCTTACGGGTCCTACTGGGTGCGTGACGCCACGGCTGAGGTGTTGCGGTTCGCGCTGGACAGCGGCGACGTCGGCCCGGAGTTCAAGTCGGTCACGCTGGAGGCGTCCTTCGCCGAGGGTGTCGGCCTCTCCGGCCGGGCCTGGCGGCAGCGTGACCTGGTGTTCGTCGAGGACCTCGGCACCATGACCGACTGCGTCCGCGCTCCCATCGCGATGAAACAGGGTGTGCGGAGCGGTATCTGCTTTCCCCTGTTCGAGCAGGGTGACGTGGTCGGCACGATGGACTTCTTCACCAACGAGGTGCTGACTCTGTCCGAGGACCGTCTGGCGGTGCTGCGGTCGATCGGCGTGCTGGTCTCGTCGGCCCTGGAGCGTCTGCACGAGGCCGTGCGTCAGGAGAAGGCGGCCCAGGACGTCGATCTGGTCTCCACGGTCATCCGGGAGCTGACCACCGCCACCAGCGACGACGATGCCCTGCGGGTGGCGATGGAGGCCGTCCGGCGTGACTTCGACTGGCAGTACGGCTCGTTCTGGCGCCTGGACGAGGAGGCGCAGGTGCTGCGATTCGCGAAGGAGTCCGGCGACGTCAACTCGGAGTTCCGCGACGTGACCATGTCGGCGTCGTTCGCCCAGGGCATCGGGCTCTCGGGCCGGGCCTGGGCCCGCAACGACTTCGTCTTCGTCGAGGACCTCGGCGAGCTGACCGACTGCGTTCGGAGTCCGGCCGCGCAACGAGCCGGAGTGAAATCGGGTGTCTGTCTCCCGATCACGGTCAACGGCCGGTTCATCGGCACCATCGACTTCTTCGCCACCCGCACCCTGATCATGGCCAAGAGCCGCGAGATGGCGCTGCGCAACACCGCCTTCCTGATCGGTCAGGCGATGGAGCGGTTCGGCGCCAGTCGGCAGCTGAAGAGCGCCGGTGCGCGGCTGATGGAGTCGATCGGCGAGGTGGAGCGCAACGTCGTCTCCGCCTCCGAGGTCGCCTCGCGGGGCGGTCAGCTCACCGAGGAGGCCAACACCCAGGTCGCCGCGCTCGGGCAGGCCAGCGCCGAGATCAACAAGGTGGTGCAGGACATCCAGACCATCGCCGCGCAGACCAAGCTGCTGGCGCTGAACGCCACCATCGAGGCCGCGCGGGCGGGTCAGTCGGGCAAGGGGTTCGCGGTCGTCGCCGAGGAGGTCAAGGACCTCTCGGGCGAGACCGAGCGGGCCACGACCAACGTCAGCGAGCGGGTCAACACCATCCAGAACCGGGTGCAGGCCGTCATCAGCTCGCTGGCCGACATCCACCACGCCGTCGACGAGATCAACCAGACCCAGCAACTGATCCAGGGCGTTCTCAGCGACCAGGCCAACATGACCCGCACCATCCTCGAATGACCTGTCCCTGAATCTTCCGACCTTTCAGGCCCGACGACCCGCCGGCCCTGTTCTCCGACTCCCGACCCTGAAGGGCGAAAAAATACATGACCCCCGCAAGCACGAAGACCGATTCGGTCAAGGGAAAGTCGGCCAAGAAGGCGGACAAGTCCAAGGCGAAGGCCAAGGGGTCGAAATCGGTTCCCGGCCCGCGGCGGGCACCGGAGCAGGCGCCGGAGCAGCAGGCTCCGGACCAGCAGCGGGCCAACGCGGCGTGGCAGCGGCTGGAGGAGGGTAACCAGCGCTGGGCCAGCGGTCTCAGTGGGGCGGCGCTCTCCCGCACCCCCGAGCGCCGGGCGAGCCTCGTGCAGGGGCAGGCCCCGTTCGCGATGGTGCTCGGCTGCGCCGACTCCCGGCTGCCCACCGAGCTGCTGTTCGACCAGGGCCTGGGGGACATCTTCGTGGTCCGCACCGCCGGTCACGCGGTCGACGACGCCGTGCTCGGATCGGTCGAGTACGCCGTGGCCGTGCTCGGGGTCGACCTGGTGGTCGTGCTCGGTCACGACAGCTGCGGCGCGGTGGCGGCCACCGCCAAGACCCTCGGTCAGGGCACGGTGCCCGGCGGCTACATCCGCGACATCGTGGAGCGCCTGTCCTGCGACATCGCCAGCGGCCAGCAGTCCGGCCTGACCAGCCTCGACGACCTGTCCCGCCACCACGCCCGCTCCACCGCGGAGCTCCTGCAGAATCGATCCGGCATCGTGCGAGACGCCGTGGAGAAGAACGGCCTCGGGATCGTTGCCGCCACCTACGAGCTGGGTAGCGGCCTGGTGCGGTCGGTTCCCGCCTCCTGAGTCCCGAACAGAATGAGGGACGCCCCACACACCCAGGTGTGTGGGGCGTCCCTCATTCTGGGGTTCGGTTCAGGACAGCGCGGACAGCCGCTGATCCACGCCCATCGCGACATCGGTGGGGGAGTACCCCTTCGCCGCGAACTCGAACACGGTGCCGCTGAGTTCCTGCCGCACAGCGGCCTTCGCGGTGGCGTCGCCGCCCGCGATCGCCGCTTCCACGCGGTCGAACAGGTCGTCGACCTGGCGGGTGTCGAAACCGCGCGCGACCACAGGGAATCTCTTAGCCATGGGGCGGAGTGTAGCTGCGGCGGCATAGGCGGAGGAAGTAGTGAACGGCATCGCTCCGGAGCTGCTTCGTCCCCGGTTCAGGCGCCGATGACGAGTTTCGGACGAAGGACGCCGGTGGTCTCCTCGGCAAAGGAAGCGGCCTTCCAGAGATGGTGGGCCAGCTCCCGGGTCTGGTGTGGTGTCATCTCGAAGAGCGCGCCCAGAGTGATCCGAGGTGCGCTCGCCCGGATGCTGACCGGCACGGCCGTCAGATCGAAATCGATGCGCTGGGCCACGCGGACCGATACCTCGTCCCCGGTGACGGCCACGACGCCGATCGTCCGCTCATGATCGATGGCCTCCTCGTCGACGACAGAAGTAGTTACCCAGCGATGCCCCTGGGGGTGCTGAATCTGGCGCATGACGGAAAGTCCTCCCGCGGAAGAAGCTATGGAGCCGGACGGCCCGGCGCTTCCCCGTTGCGGCTCCGCCCGGGAAGGGGCGGGGCGACGCCGGGCCGTCCTTCCGGCCGGCCCATCGGTCCCGATGGTTGCCGGCCTGCGTCCTACGATGCCGAGAGGGCTCTGAATCTGTCACTGTCCCATCAGGTGCCGCACCGCACGGGACGTCTTTCGCGATACGGATCCTTCTGCGCCCAATGGGGGAAATCGCGATTTTCGCCTACGCTTGATCGGCATGACGGGGATGGGAACGGGGGGCGCTGTCGAGGCAGCGGCCGTAGCGAGAAGGGTCGGGAGTGCGCGTCGAGCGCTGTCCCGGCATCTGGAGAAGGTCCGCCTGGACTCGGGGAAGACCTACGAACAACTGGCCGGGATGGGGCTGGCCCGGCGTTCCTCGTGGGACCGCTGGCGCAAGCGCCAGGCTCTGCCGAAAGATTCGACCGTGGCCTGGATCTGCCAGAAGCTCGGGGTCGAGCGGGAGCTGGCCGACCGCATGATCGATCTGGCGACCCGGGCGCATGACGGGGCCCGGCCCACCTGGTACGAGCAGGAGATCGGCAGCCTAGGGTATACGCCGGGCTTCACGACGATGCTCGAGCTCGAAGAAATCGCCTGCCGCATCCGTATCTTCGCGCCGATCCTGGTTCCGGGGCTGTTGCAGACGGCGGCCTACCAGCGGGCGATCTTCGAAGTAGCTCCGGGGCTCACGACCAGGAACGCCGAACGGCAGGCCGACGTGCGGGCCGGGCGGCAGGCCGTTCGCGAAGCGCAGAGAAAACGCTGTATCGCTGTGCTTTCGGAGGCGGCCCTTCAGCTTCAGGTCGGTGGGTCGGAAGTGATGGAAGAACAAATTGCGTACCTCCTGGCCCAGCATGCGACCGACCACACGGACGTCCTTGTCCGGCCTGCTTCGGCTGGTGCGCATCCCGGCGGGCGAGGAGAGTTCACCCTGCTCAATTTCCCGGTGGAGGCGTCGGAGCCCCCGTTCTCCTATGCCGAGGGCTACCAGGGAGCCGAGTGCAGTGAAGATCCTCAAGTGCTTTCCGACTTCGAGGAGCGGTGGGGCATCATTATGAGTAATTCTGTCCCGATCAAGGAGTTCGTGACGTGACCATGATGGATACCCCCTGGGTCAAGGCGACCGCCAGCGATGCGAACGGCAACTGCGTCGAGATGCGTCGTCATCGGGGCGCGATCGAGATCCGCGACACCAAGGACCGAGGTGAAGGGCCGACCCTGACCCTGGCTCCGCGGGCGATCGCCTCGTGGCTGGAAGGCGCTCGCCGGGGCGAGTTCACTCACCTCGCGAACCGCTGACCCGGCTCTTCGGCGAGCTGAGGGCTTACGGTCTTGCATCTGACCATGGAGGTCGTACCGTCGTTAAAACGGCAGTTAGAGCTCTAAAAGTTGTTTTAAGCGAGGTCGGGTGAAGAAGGCCAGGTCGTATCTACCGACCACCGAGCATGCTCTGGCGGCGTTCGGTGCGCAGATTGCCGTGGCCAGGCGTGAGCGTGGCTGGACGGCTGCCGACCTGGCCGAGCGGCTGGGGGTAAGCGCTCCGTTGGTCGGCAAGATCGAGCGCGGGGTTCCGGGCACCGCCATCGGCACTGTGTTCGAGGCCGCCGTGCTCTGCGGGGTCCCGCTGTTCAGCGTCGACCCAGCCGATCTGGAAGACCTGGCCATTGGCGAACGCCGGCGACTCGCTCTCCTGCCTGCCCGGATCCGCCGCGAAAGGGTCCAGATCAGTGACGACTTCTAGGTCCCGGGAGTAGCTCTTCGTCTGGGTGTGGTTGCCGGGTGCGACTGAACCGGTCGTCGCCGGCTCTGTGAACCGGAGCGGGGCGACGTTTCAAGGGCAGGAAGTGCTGCTGTTCACCTACGCGCGCAGCTATCGCGAGCGGGAGCGCGCGATCTCCCTGTTCGGCTCCGAACTACCCATAGGGACCGGCACTTTCGATCCCACAGGCAGTGGCTGGCCCCCTGCTGATGCGCTCGGGAGGCGCCGCAGTCCTCTGCCGATGCATAGCTGTCTGCGAGACGCTGCTCCGGATGCGTGGGGGCGGAGGGTCATCAACCTCAGGCTGGCGGGCAATCCGGAAGCTGAGCTCTCCGAGTTGACCTACCTGGCCGGCAGCGGGAGCGACCGTATCGGGGCCTTGGACTTCCAGGATTCGCCGACCCGGTATGAGCATCGTGGAGAGGGAGCCACACTCGATCAGCTCATCGAGGCCGCCGAGTTGATCGAAGCTGGACAGAGCCTGCCTGAAGGGCTTCTCGCGGCGGCTGGACACGGCACGTCCATCGGAGGTGCCCGTCCCAAGGCCTTGCTGTCGGACGGGGATCGACATCTGATCGCCAAGTTCTCCTCGACCACCGACACGCGACCGGTGGTCAAGGCCGAGGCCGCTTCCATGCTGATGGCGGCCCGGGTCGGTGTCGATGTCGCCCCAGTCGCCCTGCGAACGGTCAATGGCAAGGATGTGCTTCTCGTCGAGCGCTTCGACAGGCCCGGGAATGGCACCCGGCGCCTGGTCCTGTCAGCACTGACGGTCCTCGGCCTGTCCGAGATGGAGTCACGGCACAGTAGCTACGCCGAGATCGCCCGCGTGGTGCGGGCCGGTGCGTGGACGGCGCCCGACGACACCTTGCAAGAGCTGTACCTACGTCTCGTGTTCAACGTCTGTGTCGGCAATACGGATGACCATCTGCGCAACCATGCTGTCTTCTGGGACGGGGCGAACGCGACACTCACGCCGGCTTACGATCTCGCCCCACAGCCCCGCTCCACACAGGTCGCCACGCATGCCATCGGGATCACCTCGAACGGAGAGAGAGCGAGCCAGCTGCGTCTCTGTCGTCAGGTCGCACCGGAGTTCCATCTGAGCTCTTCCGACGCGGACGACATCATCGATCACACCGTCTCGACGATTGAGAAGACCTGGGACGAGGTAAGCGACGAGGCGCTACTGACCGGTGCCGAGAGGGCGAGTCTGTGGGGCCGTGAATTTCTCAACCCATACATCTTCTACGACAACGCCTGAGCCGCAGGACGCTCGGCTTCCGGTCAGGGGGCCTGCTGCTTCTCCCGCTTCTCCTTCTTCCACGACTCGTAGCCGCTCCAGAAGGCCAGGCCCGCCGTGGTGGCGGTCACGACGACCACGAGCCAGCTCCAGATGTTCGCGTCGGAGCTTCCGCTCAGCAGGTCGCTGAGGCGTACGACCGTCAGCACCGCGAAGAACGCGCCGAAGCCGAGAGTTACCTGAGCTGACATCTTGTCTGCCCTTCATGGGTGCGGTGCTGTACAAAGCCGTCAGGGGCGGCTTCCCGAGAGTGGGAAACCGCCCCTGACCTGCGGTGGAGCTATAGGGATTTGAACCCTAGACCCCCTCGATGCGAACGAGGTGCGCTACCAGACTGCGCTATAGCCCCAACGAGAAAAGACTAGCACCGCCGGACCCGATGCTCCGAATCGGCCTTCAGTGGGCTGGGACGGAGGCCTCTGACCAGCGATGTCAGCGGTGAGGGCGGTGATCTACCAGGCGGCGCATCTTGCCCACCGAGCGCTCGATGGTGTGCGGATCCATCACATCGACCTCGATCGAGACACCGATCCGGGCCTTCACCAGCCGGCGCAGGGCCTCGCCCGCGGTGGTGGCGGCCTGCGGGGTGCTGTTCTCGCGGCGTTCCACACGCACCGTCAGTGAGTCGAGGTGGCCGCGCCGGTCGAGCACGCACTGGAAGTGGGGGCTGAGGGCGGGCAGGCCGAGGATCAGCTCCTCCAGCTGGCTCGGGAAGAGGTTCACGCCGCGCAGGATGATCATGTCGTCGCTGCGGCCGGTGATCTTCTCCAGGCGGCGCATCGTGCGGGCGGTGCCGGGCAGCAGGCGGGTGAGGTCACGCGTGCGGTAGCGGACGACCGGCATGGCCTGCTTGGTCAGCGAGGTGAGGACCAGCTCGCCCTCGGCGCCGTCGGGCAGCACGTCACCGGTGACGGGGTCGACCACCTCGGGGTAGAAGTGGTCCTCCCAGACGTGCAGCCCGTCCTTGGTCTCGACGCACTCGCTGGCCACGCCGGGCCCGATCACCTCGGACAGGCCGTAGATGTCCACGGCGTGCAGGTCGAGCCGCTGCTCCATCTCGCGGCGCAGCTCGTTGGTCCACGGCTCGGCGCCGAAGATCCCGATCTTCAGCGAGGTGGAGCGGGGCCGGATGCCCTGACGTTCCATCTCGTCGATCACGTTGAGCATGTACGAGGGGGTCACCATGATGATGTCGGGCCGGAAGTCCTGGATCAGCTGCACCTGACGCTCGGTCATGCCGCCGGAGACCGGGACGACGGTGCAGCCCAGCCGTTCGGCCCCGGCGTGCGCTCCCAGACCGCCGGTGAACAGCCCGTAGCCGTAGGCGTTGTGCAGCACCATGCCGCGCCGGCCGCCCGCGGCGCGGATCGAGCGGGCCACCACGTCCGCCCACATGCCCAGGTCGTCCTTCGTGTACCCGACCACCGTGGGGCGTCCCGTGGTGCCGCTCGACGCATGCACGCGCACGACGTCCTCCCGGGGCACCGCGAACATCCCGAAGGGATAGTTCCGCCGCAGGTCCTCCTTCGTGGTGAACGGCAGTCTGGCCAGGTCGGAGAGCTCGTGCAGGTCGTCGGGATGCGCGCCCACCGCCTCGAACGCGGCCCGGTAGTGGGCCACGTGGTCGTAGGCGTGACGCATACTCCACCGCAGACGCCCGATCTGCAGGGCCCTGAGCTCGTCCACCGAGGCGGTCTCGATCGCCTCGAGGTCGCCATTGCGGGGACTCAGATCCAGCATGTGGGTTCCTCCATCACAACTCCGGGGCCCGTGCCTGATTTCGAGGGTTACATCCGGTGGCAGCCGGACCTCGGTCGCAGGTACGGAGTTCTTGACGTAGCGCCGAACGGGAGGCCGCGCAGCTCCGGCTCTCCCGCGTCGGGCACGGGGAATCATCGGGTGATCACCAGAAGCATCCGATCGCTGCCCCGCGGGGAAGAAAGTGATCCTTGCCGGGGTCACAGGCCCGGTCTTCGGTCCCGGCCGGTCGCGGGAACTGGTACGAATGGTGGCGTTTGTTCCGTGTGGTCTGTGGCGAGGGGCGAAGTCGTGTACCCGTTGGAAGCGTCCGATCCGGACTCGGTCGGTCCGTACCGTCTCGCCGGGCGTCTGGGGCAGGGCGGTATGGGCCGCGTCTATCTCGGGCGTACCGCCGGGGGCCGCCCGGTCGCGGTCAAAGTGATCGCCGGAGAATTCGAGCGTCACCCGGAGAGCCTGGCCCGCTTCCGGCGGGAGGTGGAGATCCTCGGCACGGTGCGTAACGCCTTCACCGCGGCGCTGATCGATTCCGGCGTGCAGCGGGCGCCGTACTGGCTGGCGACGGAGTACGTTCCGGGGCCGACGCTTTCCGCGGTGATCGAGGAACACGGGGCGCTGGACCCGGACGTCTGCCGGGGGCTGTTCGCGGCCCTGGCCGAAGGGCTGGCCGACATCCACGCACATCGCGTGTCTCATCGGGACCTGAAGCCGCAGAACATCATCCTCTCCGTCACCGGTCCGCAGCTGATCGACTTCGGGATCGCCCGGGACCCGGATCAGCCGGGTGTCACGCAGGTCGGCATGGCGATCGGCACGCCGGGATACACCGCCCCGGAGGCGCTGTCCGGTCACGAGACCGGACCGGCGGCCGACATCTTCGCGCTGGGCGCCACGATGGCGGCGGCCGCGACGGGCAGAGCTCCCTACGGCCGGGGCAGCGGTTTCATGATCAGTCAGCGCAGCCTGAGCGGCGACGTCGACGTGGACGGGGTACCCGGGGATCTCGCCGCCCTGATCAGGGCCTGCAGCGCCGCCGAACCCGGCTCGCGACCCGGCGCCGGGCAGATCGTGGCGCATTGCCGACCGGAGACATCGCTGATCGAGAACCCTTCCTACCAGAGCCTTCTTGCTTCCATTCCGTCCTCGTCCGGAGCTCCTGCCCAGGTGCCCGCCCGCGTCCCGGAATACACGCCGGATTACGGGCCGGACCGCACCGAGGTGATGGCTCCCGCGGCGATGCCGTACGACCGGGCCCCCCGGGCCGCCTCCCCCTCCGAGGACTGGCGGCAGACCCGTTCCCGGCCGGCGGAGTTCGAGGAGCCGAGCAGCTGGTTCCGGAACGGCCCGCTGATGGCGGTCGGCGCGGTGCTGCTGGTCATCGTCGGAGTGGTTGCCGCGATGAACCTGGTCGGTGGCAAGGAGCCGGACCTGACCCCGGTCGCGATCTCGACGCCGGACGCGGCGGCCGCCGAGGAGACGGCGGCCGAGGAGACGGCCCCGGTCGAGGAGACCGCGGAGGCCGAGGCCGAGGAAGCCGCGCGGGAGAAGGCGGCGCGGGAGAAGGCGGAGAAGCGGAAGGCGGCCCGGCAGAAGGCGAGGGAGCAGCGGGCCGCCGAGCTGAAGGCCCAGGCGGAGGCCAAGCAGAAGGCCATGCAGACCCTGACCGGCCCGGGCGATGTGTGCGTGGCGGTCCCGGGCACGCGGACGAACGGTGATCTGCCCACGATGCAGCCCTGCGACGGGTCACCGGCGCAGCGCTGGAGCTACACGGCCGAGGGGGCCCTGTCGGCGCAGGGTATGTGCCTCGACGTGGGAGCGGGTGATGTGAGCAACGGTCACCAGGTCCAGGTCTGGGGCTGTAACAGCACGCCGGCCCAGATCTTCCAGGCGAACGGGGACGACGGGTACGGGCACAGCATGCTGCAGAACGCGGCGTCGGGACGTTGCCTGACCACGCCGACCGACGTGCCGCAGAGTGGTGCCGCACTGATGCTCTGGGACTGCGCGGGCAATCAGAACCAGTCCTGGCGTATTCCGTAGGTTGTAGCGTGCGGGTCCGGGAACATCCCCTGGGTGGACGTCCGTCCCGACCCGGTCTGTGGAGGTCACCATGATGGTCATCGAGTTCGTAGCCCCGCAGGATGACGTCGTCGCCGAGGTCACGGCCCTCGTCAACGAGGTGTACGAGGCCGGTGAGAAGGGCATCTGGGCCGACGGCACACCCCGCACCGACCCCGCGCAGATCCGGTCGTTCATGGAGGCCGGCGAGATCGCCGTCGCCCACCGTGACGGAGTGTTCGTGGGATCGGTCCGCGTGCAGCAGCTCCCGACCGGCGAGGCCGAGTTCGGCATGCTCGCCGCTCACCCGGCGCACCGCGGCACGGGCATCGGCAGTGAGCTGATGACCTTCGCCGAGACCTGGGCCCGGGAGCGGGGCCTGAGCACCATGCAGCTGGAGGTGCTCTTCCCGACCGAGTGGGAGCACCCGGACAAGGCCTTCCTGCGCGCCTGGTACCTGCGCGCCGGCTACGAACTGGTGCGCACGGGCGACTTCGCCACCGACTACCCGGCCCTGGCCCCCCGTCTGGCCACCCCGTGCGACTACCTGATCTTCCACAAGCACCTGGAGGACGGGCGTCAGAGGTAGCGGACGCCCGTCAGCTCTTCGGATGCGGCCCAGAGCCGCTGTCCCACGGCCGGATCGGTGGCTTCCGGGCTGAGGCGGGCGTGCGTCACCCGACCCCGCGTCTCCCAGAGCCGGGCCGGGCCGAAGAACTGGCCACCCTGCACGCCCGGGTCGGTCGCGGCACATAGCTGCGGCCGGGCTCCCTGCTCCACCGGCTGGGTGGCCAGCAGCCCGATCCACGAGAGGACGCGGCCGGGGCGGCCGAGGTGTTCCCACGCCCGCGGGGTCAGGTTGGTACGGGTGAGACCGGGATGGGCCAGCACGCTGATGACCGGCGACCCCGCAGCCTCCAGACGGCGATGCAGTTCGAGGCCGAAGACCGTGGTGGCGAGCTTGGACCGGCCGTAGGCGGGGGAGGCCCGGAAGTCACGCTCGGACATCAGGTCGTCGAAGTCCAGGTGGGCGGTCTTGTGGGTGATCGAGCTCAGGTTCACCACCCGCGCTCCCGGCCGCAGGGTGCCCAGCAGCAGACCGGTCAGGGCGAAGTGGCCCAGCAGGTTGGTGCCGATCTGTAGCTCGAAGCCGTCGGCCGTGGTGCGGCGCTCGCCGAGCAGCACCACCCCGGCGTTGTTGACCAGCAGGTCGATCGCCGGGTGGTCAGCGGTCAGGCCCTGCGCGAAGGCCCGCACCGAGGCCAGGGAGGCCAGGTCGAGCTCGCGGACCTCGACATCCCCGCCGATCCGGCGCGCGGCCTCCTCACCGGCCCGGAGATTACGCACGGCGAGCACCACGTGGGCACCGTGCCGGGCCAGCTCAGTGGCGGTGACCAGGCCGACACCCGAGTTCGCGCCGGTCACGACGGCGATGCGGCCGTGCTGGCCGGGAATGCTTTCTGCGGTCCATCCGGACATCTGCTGCTCCTCAGAGGGGGGAGCTGACGACGTTAGGAGGGGCGCCGGCGCATTCGCTCGCACTCGGTCACCTAGGTCCACGAGACCTACCCGCCGACCCGGTCCCGGCCGCAGACTGGCGGGATGAGCCATCCGTACGCCCAGGAACTCGGCGACTTCCTGAGGGCCCGCCGCAACCGGCTGCACCCGCACGACGTCGGCCTGGAACCGGGCGGGCGGCGCAAGGTGAGCGGTCTGCGCCGCGAGGAACTGGCCCTGCTCGCCGGGCTGAGCACCGACTACTACCAGCGCATGGAGCAGGGCCGGGAGGTGCGCCCGTCCGACGACGTGCTGGATGCGCTCGCCGGTGCGCTCGGCCTGGACGACGAGGAACGCCGGCACCTGTTCGGCCTGGCCCACGCGGCCCGCCGCCCGGTGCCCACCCACCCGGACCGGGGCCCGGAGCACGTCCCGGAGAGCACCCGGCGACTGCTGCGGCTGATGGACACCCCGGCGCTCGTGCTCGGCCGGCACCTGGACCTGCTCGCCTGGAACCCGATGGCCCAGGCGCTGTTCGGCGATCCGGCCGACCACGCACCCGACCGGCTCAATATGCTCCTGCTGCTGTTCGACCACACCCTGACCCGGGAACGGACCTGCCCGGGCTGGGAACAGCAGGCCCTCGACTACATCGCCATGATGCGCTCCGCCGTCGGCTCCGATCCCACACATCCCCGCGCCACCGCGATCGTCGGCGAACTGAGCATCCGCAGCGACGACTTCCGGCGGCTGTGGGCCCGGCACGACGTGCGCGAGTCGGTCAGCGGCACCAAGACCTTCCGGGTGCCCGAGGTCGGCGACATCGCACTGGACTGGGACACCTACCCGCTGCCGGGAAATCCGGGGCCGGTGATGCTCGTCTTCACCGCGGAACCGGGCAGCGCCGACGCCGACCGTCTGCAGCTCCTGGCCACGTTGAAGGTGACCAGAACTAGCCGAAGGTCAGCGCCAGCAGCACCAGGTTGAGCCCGACGATGAGCACGCACGCGGCCGAGGCGGCGAGGGTCGTCCAGGGGCCGTTGCGGTTCGGTCCCATCACCGACCGGCTCGAGGTGAGCACGAGCAGGGGGATCAGGGCGAAGGGGATGCCGAACGACAGCACCACCTGCGAGTAGATCAGGGCGGTGGTCGGGTCGGCGCCCAGGGCCAGCACGATCACGGCGGGCACGGCCGTGATCAGGCGGCGGGCCAGTACCGGGATGTCCCAGGCGAGCAGCCCACCCATGATCACACCCCCGGCGTAGCCGCCCACCGCGGTGGAGGCCAGGCCGGAGAACAGCAGGGCCACGGCGAAGAACAGGGCCGCCAGCGGGCCCAGGGTGTGGCCGAGCGCGGCGTGCACGCCCTCGATGGATGTCATGTCGCCGGCCCCGGAGAGCGCGGTCGCCCCGAGCAGCAAAAGGGCCAGGTTCACCGCGCCGGCCGCCAGGAGAGCCACGCCGACATCGGTGCGGGTGGCGGTCAGCAGGGTGGGAAGTCGCTCGGGAGAGACCTTTCCGTGCCGGTCGGCCGCCAGGGCGGAGTGCGCGTAGATCGCGTGGGGCATCACCGTGGCGCCGAGCATGCCGACCGCCAGCAGCAGACTGTCGGTGCCCTCGAGCCGGGGCACCAGGCCGGAGAACACGCCGGGAGCCGACGGCGGGGCGAACACCAGGCCCACCGTGAAGCCGAGGAACACCACGCACAGCATGGCCACTACGATGCGGTGGAAGTTGCGGGACGAGCCGAGGATCAGCACCGACACGGCCGTGGTGATCAGCGCACCCGGGAGCAACGGCACACCGAACAGCAGCGACAGGGCCAGTGCGCCGCCGACGATCTCGGCGAGGTCCGTGGCCATGGCCACCACCTCGGCCTGGACCCAGTACGCGATCCGCCAGCCGCCCGAGAGCTTCTCCCGCAGCACGGCGGGCAGCGACCGGCCGGTGACGATCCCGAGCTTGGCCGAGAGGAACTGCAGCAGAGCCGCGATCAGGTTGGCCCCGACGACCACCCAGACCAGGAGATATCCGTACGTGGCCCCGGCCGCGGTGTTGGTCGCCACGTTGCCGGGATCGACGTAGGCGGCGGACGCCACGAGGGCCGGGCCGAGGAGCGCCGCAACGCTCCTCAGGCCCGGCCTCGCCACTGCGGGCGCGCTCAGAAGTCCCAGTCCTCGTCCTCGGTGTTGACCGCCTTGCCGATCACGTACGACGAGCCGGAACCCGAGAAGAAGTCGTGGTTCTCGTCCGCGTTGGGCGAGAGCGCCGACAGGATCGCCGGGTTCACGTCGGTCTCGTCCTTCGGGAACAGGGCCTCGTAACCGAGGTTCATCAGGGCCTTGTTCGCGTTGTACCGCAGGAACTTCTTGACGTCCTCGGTCAGGCCGAGCGGGTCGTAGAGGTCCTGCGTGTACTCGACCTCGTTCTCGTACAGCTCGAACAGCAGCGAGAACGTGTAGTCCTTCAGTTCGTCCCGCTCGGCCGGCGAGACGAGCTCCAGGCCCTTCTGGAACTTGTACCCGATGTAGTACCCGTGCACGGCCTCGTCCCGGATGATCAGGCGAATCAGGTCGGCCGTGTTCGTCAGCTTCGCCCGGCTCGACCAGAACATCGGCGCGTAGAAGCCGGAGTAGAACAGGAACGACTCGAGCATGGTCGAGGCGACCTTGCGCTTCAGCGGGTCGTCACCGTTGTAGTAGCCCAGCACGATCTCGGCCTTGCGCTGCAGCGAAGGGTTCTCCTCCGACCAGCGGAACGCCTCGTCGATCTCCGGCGTGGAGATCAGCGTGGAGAAGATCGAGGAGTACGACCGCGCGTGCACCGACTCCATGAACGCGATGTTCGTGTAGACGGCTTCCTCGTGCGGCGTCAGCGAGTCCGGGATCAGGCTGACCGCGCCGACCGTGCCCTGGATCGTGTCGAGCAGCGTCAGGCCGGTGAAAACCCGTGTCGTCATCTGCTTCTCGACGTCTGTGAGGGTGGCCCAGGACTGGATGTCGTTCGACAGCGGCACCTTCTCCGGAAGCCAGAAGTTTCCGGTGAGCCGGTCCCAGACCTCCAGGTCCTTCTCGTCCTGCAGCTTGTTCCAGTTGATCGCAGAGACGCGATTGATCAGCTTGACCATGATGACAATCCCCTCAAACTCAGAGCATGCACGAGACGCAGCCCTCGACCTCGGTGCCTTCGAGCGCCAGCTGGCGCAGGCGGATGTAGTACAGCGTCTTGATGCCCTTACGCCACGCGTAGATCTGCGCCTTGTTGATGTCCCGGGTGCTGGCCGTGTCCTTGAAGAACAGCGTCAGCGAAAGACCCTGGTCGACGTGCTGAGTCGCCTCGGCGTAGGTGTCGACGATCTTCTCGTAGCCGATCTCGTAGGCGTCCTGGTAGTACTCCAGGTTGTCGTTCGTCATGAACGGCGCCGGGTAGTACACGCGACCGAGCTTGCCTTCCTTGCGGATCTCGATCTTCGACACGATCGGGTGGATCGAGGAGGTCGAGTTGTTGATGTACGAGATCGAGCCGGTCGGCGGCACGGCCTGGAGGTTCTGGTTGTAGAGGCCGAACTCGCGCACCGACTCGGCGAGCATCCGCCAGTCCTCCGGCGAGGGAATGGTGACACCGGCGTCCTCGAACAACTGCTTGACCCGGGGAGTGCGCGGCGCCCAGGTCTTTTCGGTGTACTTGGTGAAGTACGAACCGTCGGCGTACTTCGAGTCCTCGAAGCCGACGAAACGCGTGTCGCGCTCCCGGGCCAGCAGGTTCGACGCCCGGATGGCGTGGTAGGCCACCGTGTAGAAGTAGATGTTCGTGAAGTCCAGGCCCTCGTCCGAGCCGTAGAAGATGCGCTCGCGGGCCAGATAGCCGTGCAGGTTCATCTGCCCCAGGCCGATGGCGTGCCCGCCGGCGTTGGCGCGCTTGATCGAGGGCACCGACTCGATGGACGTCTGGTCGGAGACCGCGGTCAGCGCCCGGATCGCCGTCTCGACGGTGCGGCCGAAGTCGGGGGAGTCCATCGCCGTCGCGATGTTCATCGAGCCCAGGTTGCAGGAGATGTCGCGGCCGACGTAGTCGTAGGACAGGTCGGTGTTGAACGTCGACGGCGTGGAGACCTGGAGGATCTCCGAGCACAGGTTGGAGTGGGTGATGCGGCCCTTGATCGGGTTGGCCGCGTTCGCCGTGTCCTCGAAAAGGATGTACGGGTAACCCGACTCGAACTGCAGCTCGGCCAGCGTCTGGAAGAAGTCGCGGGCGTTGATCTTCTTCTTGCGGATGGCGCCGTTGTCGACCATCTCGCGGTACTTCTCGCTCACGCTGATGTCGGCGAACGGCACCCCGTAGACGCGCTCCACGTCGTACGGCGAGAACAGGTACATGTCCTCGTTCTTCTTCGCCAGCTCGAACGTGATGTCCGGGATCACGACGCCCAGCGAGAGTGTCTTGATCCGGATCTTCTCGTCCGCGTTCTCCCGCTTGGTGTCAAGGAACTGCATGATGTCGGGGTGGTGGGCGTGCAGGTACACCGCACCCGCGCCCTGACGCGCCCCGAGCTGGTTGGCGTAGGAGAAGGAGTCTTCGAGCAGCTTCATCACGGGAATGACACCGGACGACTGGTTCTCGATGTGCTTGATCGGCGCGCCGTACTCGCGCACGTTCGACAGCAGCAGGGCCACACCGCCGCCGCGCTTGCTCAGCTGCAGCGAGGAGTTGATGCCCCGGGCGATCGACTCCATGTTGTCCTCGATGCGCAGGAGGAAACACGAGACGGGCTCACCCCGCTGGGCCTTACCCAGGTTGAGGAAGGTCGGGGTGGCCGGCTGGAAACGGCCGGTGATGATCTCGTCCACCAATTGGAGCGCGAACGTCTCGTCACCCGAGGCCAGCGTGAGCGCGACCATCGAGACCCGGTCCTCGAAACGCTCCAGGTAACGCTTGCCGTCAAAGGTCTTCAGCGTGTAGGAGGTGTAGTACTTGAACGCGCCGAGGAAGGTCGGGAACCGGAACTTCTTCGAATAGGCGTGCTTGTACAGCCGTTTGATGAATGCCCGGTCGTACTGGTCGAGCACCGCGCCTTCGTAGTACTTGTTCTCGACCAGGTAGTCGAGCTTCTCGTCCAGGTCGTGGAAGAAGACCGTGTTCTGGTTGACGTGCTGCAGGAAGTACTGCCGCGCCGCCTCCCGGTCCTTCTCGAACTGAATCTCGCCCTGCGGACCGTAGAGATTCAGCATCGCGTTCAGGGAGTGGTAGTCCATACCCACTTCCAGAACGTCCGTCATACCGACTGTCGCTGCCAAAATCGTTCCAATCCATCTCGGACGCGTGAGACGTCCTCTGCTGTTCCCATGAGTTCGAAGGCGTACAGGTAAGGCACCTGGCACTTCGCCGCGATGATGTCACCGGCGATGCAGTAGGCCTCACCGAAATTCGTGTTACCGGCGGCAATCACGCCCCGGATGAGCGAACGGTTGCCCTCGTCGTTGAGGAACCGGACCACCTGACGGGGCACGGCTCCACCCTCGTTGCCCCCACCGTACGTCGGTACCACCAGAACGTACGGGTCGCTCACGTGCAGGAAGGGGTCGGTGGGACGGAGGGGAATCCGTTCCGCGGCGACATCCAGCTTCTGCACGAAGCGGTGCGTGTTGTCGGAGGCGCTGGAGAAATAGACCAGCGAGGTCATCCGATCAGACAGTCTGCGCCACCAGGGCCTTGATCCGGTCGGGGCGGTAGCCCGACCAGTGGTCGTCGCCGGCGATCACGACGGGAGCCTGCAGGTAACCCAGCGACATGACGTGGTCGCGGGCCGCGTCGTCCTGCGTGATGTCAACGACCTGGTACTCCAGGTCAGTCTTCGCCAGCGCCCGGTACGTTGCGTCGCATTGAACGCAGGAAGGCTTGCTGTAAACAGTGATAGTCATCTCGCACATCCCGATCTTCGAGAACCTCGTGCGCGGTGGAGAGCCCGGGTGAACACAGACCGGCCCCAACGGGCAGCCTGAAGTCATCCGGTTCCGTCCCTCGCGGCACCTCGGACGCACACACCACGATGGGTGCGCGCATTGCTGGCAGGTCTTCGGACTCGCAGGCATGCGCCGTGAGCGCACCTACTGACCGTCGCTTCCCAGGTCCGCAATCGCGGGCCCAGTGCTGTCTGACGGTGGTCGTTCCCACTCACCGCTGCGGGGCAGTCCCGGATTTCCACCGGCTTCCCTCTTGCGACGCCCTCCCTGGCTGGAAGGGCGAACCAGCAACAGGCAGCACCATATGCCGTAGGTGGGGGTGCCCGCGACAACTAGATCTAGTAGGCGTGTCGGCGTGCTGTCCGGACAGGGAGAAATCTGGACCCCACGTGATCAAGCGGCATCAGGGCGCTACCGATGCATCTGCAGTCCCACTGAAGGGGCTGATCGGGTGGGGCCGTCGGCGGGGGAGCGCAAACGTGGGCAAACGCCGTCGGACCCGAGCGGTGCTCTGCTCAGCCCTGCTGGTCGCGGCCTGTTCGACCTCCAGCGGCTACGTCTGGTCGCAGGCAGCCCCCGGGACTCTGATTCCCGGGACTCCCGTGACGACCGCGACACCGGGCCCGACGGCGTCGCCCGGAAAAGTGATGAAGAAGATTTCCGGCAGTGGACGCGCACGGCTGGCCTTCGCCGGCGACGTCCACTTCCAGGGGGCGATCTTCTGACGGACGCGGGGGCGAGCGTCGTGGTCGGCAGTCACGCCCATGTCCTGGAGCCGTCGGTGCAGCGGGGCCGTACGGCTGTTCATTACGGCCTCGGTAATTTCGTGTTCTACGCCGATGGCGGCGCGGGTGCGCAGACCGGTGTTTACGGCGTGGTGGTCGATCGTCGGGGCGTGGTCGAGACCTCCTGGCGTCCGGCAAGAATTAATGGTGGACGTCCACAACTGCTGAGCGGTCGGGTCGCCGATGCGGCGGGGCGGGAACAAAGAGCCCTGGCCGTGCACTGTGGATTGGCCTGAGGATTGAGCTTGCTTGATTAACGGGGAGGTTTTGCCTGATCACGTTTTCCTGGTCGTGATCAGGCAAGACCTCCCCGGGTTCAGTTACCCCTGAAGTCGGGCTTGCTCTTGGACACGAAGGCCGTGACCGCCTCGGCATGATCGGCGGTCAGGGCCAGGCGGGCCTGGGCCTGGGCCTCGTGGTGCAGCACCGTCGACAAGGGGGCCGTGCTCAGGAGGTGCTTGGTCTCGGCGTAGGCCCGGGTGGGGCCGGCCGCCAGCTTCGCGGCCAGGGCCCGGGCCCTTTCCTGAACCTCGGGCCCCGGCACCACCTGCCCGGCGATGCCCCACGTCACCGCCTGGGCCGGGGTGAAGGGCTCTCCCAGCAGCAGGAGTTCTTTCGCCCGGGACTCGCCCACCGAACCGGGCAGGGTCAGGGAAAGGCCGGTGTCGCAGGTAAATCCGATGGCGGTGAAGGCTGTGGCCAGGTGGGCGTCGTCGGCGAACACCCGCAGGTCGCAGGCCAGGGCCAGCGCCAGCCCGGCTCCTACGCACGTTCCCTGCACCGCGGCGATCACCGGCTTGGGCATGCTGGCCAGGGCCTTGACGATCGGGGCGTAGTCGGCCTCCACCGTGTCGGTGGCGTGCGCCGGGTCGGCCTTCAGCAGCGCGGCGTGCTCGGCGAGGTCCTGGCCGCTGCAGAAGGATCCGCCGGCGCCGGTCAGCACCACGGCGCGCACGTCGGGTGCCGCCGCGACCGATTCGAGGGCCGTGCGGAGCGACTTCTTGGCCTCCGTGTCGAGGGCGTTGCGACGTTTCGGCCGGTCGATCGTGAGAACTGCTACCGCACCGTCTCGTTCGACGATCATCGGGCCTCCTTCGCCACCAGCGTCAGCACGTCGTAGGTGGCCACCGGGTCGCCGTTCTGGTTGGTGACCACCGCGTCCCACCGCACCTCGCCGTAGTCGGCACTGTTGCGGGGCGTGATCTGCTTCACCGTGAGCTGCACGCAGATCGCGTCGCCGGCCTTCACCGGGGTGAGGAACCGCAGGCCGTCGACGCCGAAGTTGGCCAGCACCGGGCCCGGGGCCGGGTCGACGAACAGGCCGGCGGCCAGCGACACCACGAGGTAGCCGTGGGCCACGATGCCGCCGAAGAGCGGGTTCCGCTGCGCCGCCCGCGCATCGGTGTGGGCGTAGAAGGTGTCACCGGTGAACTCGGCGAAATGCTCGATGTCGTCGAGGGTGACGGTGCGGGCGGCCGTGGAGATGCTGTGCCCGATCTCCAGTTCGGCGAGCGAGTAGCGGAAGGGGTGCTGTTCCGGGGTGATCCGCGTCGAGCCCGGGGTCCAGCGGCCGGTGACCGCCGTGAGCAGGTCGGGGGAGGACTGGATCGCCGTGCGCTGCAGATGGCCGAGCACACCCCGGACGCCGCCGAGTTCCTCACCACCGCCCGCGCGTCCCGGGCCGCCGTGCACGAGCATCGGCAGCGGGGAACCGTGGCCCGTGGACTCCCGGGCGTCGTCGCGGTCGAGCACGAGGATGCGGCCGTGCCACGGGGCCAGGCCCAGCACCAGGTGGCGGGCGACCTCCGGGGAGTGCGTGATCACCGACCCGGCCAGGCTGCCCCGGCCCCGGGCCGCCAGGGCCACGGCCTCGTCGAGCGACTCGTAGGTGAGCACCGTGCTGACCGGGCCGAAGGGCTCCACCTCGTGCGGCTGGGGCGCTCCCGGGTGGGCCCGCAACAGGAGGGGCGAGACAAAGGCACCCCGGGCGTCCCCGATTGGCCGTGAAGGGTCACCGAAGACCACTTCCGCCCCGGCCCGTAGGGCCTCCACCGCCTTGAGTACCTCGTCCCTCTGCCCGATGCTCGCCAGGGCGCCCATCCGGACCTGCGGATCGCGGGGATCGCCCACCCGGACCTTCGCCAGGCGTTCCGCGATGGCGTCCGAAACACTCGCTGCCATAAGGGAAGGGACGATCACCCGGCGGATGGCCGTGCATTTCTGCCCGGCCTTGACCGTCATCTCGGTGACGACGCCCTTCACGAACAGATCGAACTCCGGGTCGGAACCGGTCACGTCGGGCCCGAGCACCGAGCAGTTCAGCGAGTCGGCCTCGACCCCCAGGTGCACGCCCGCGTCGAGTACGTGGGGGTGGCGGCGCAGGATGCCCGCGGTGTGGGCGGAGCCGGTGAAGGCGACCGAGTCGTGCACGCCCAGCTCGTCGAGCAGGGAACCGGCGCTGCCCGCGACCAGTTGCAGCGAACCCGGCGGCAGGATGCCCGAGGCAATGATCAGTCGCACCGCGCGCTCGGCCAGATAGGCCGTCTGGCTCGCGGGTTTCACGATCGTGGGCAGGCCGGCCAGGAAGGCCGGGGCGAGCTTCTCGAGCATGCCCCAGACCGGGAAGTTGAAGGCATTGATCTGGACGGTGACGCCCGGCCGGGAGGTGTAGATGTGCTGGCCGACGAAAGTGCCCTGCTGACCGAGGGTCTCCAGGGCGCCGTCGAACACGATGGTGTCGTTCGGCAGCTCCCGCACGCCCTTGCTCGCGTAACTGAACAGCGTGCCGATGCCACCGTCGACGTCCACCGCCGTGTCGCGGGTGGTCGCGCCCGTATGCAGGCTCAGGTCGTACAGCTCCGGCTTGTGCTCGTTCAGATGCTGCGCCAGCGTCTTCAGCAGCTTGGCCCGCTGATGGAAGGTGAGGGCCCGCACGGCCGGTCCGCCGACCTCGCGCGCGTGGGTCACCATCGCCGCGTAGTCGAGCCCACGGGCGCAGATGCGGGCGACCTCGTCACCGGTGGTCGCGTCGAGCAGGGGGTCACCGTCGTCATCGGCCCGGAACCAATGCCCCGCGACGTAGCTCTCCAGCAGCGTGGTCACGCCAGATCCTCTCGACAGCGTTGTCCAGATGTCTTTTTCGCCATGCCGTTGCGCTTCTGCCCGACTCGTGTCACGTTAATACAGACCGATCGGTAAGTAAATGATGGAGGCGACGATGCCCGGCCAGGCCGACCATCAGGCGCACTTCGACGAGGTGATCGCCCGTCACGACCGCATCGAACCGCGCGACTGGATGCCCGATGCCTACCGGCGCACCCTGGTGCGGCAGATCGCCCAGCACGCCCACTCCGAGATCATCGGGATGCAGCCGGAGGGTAACTGGATCAGCCGGGCGCCCTCGTTGCGCCGCAAGGCGATCCTGCTGGCCAAGGTGCAGGACGAGGCCGGCCACGGGCTGTACCTCTACTCCGCGGCCGAGACGCTGGGAGTCTCCCGGGACGACCTGGTCGCGATGCTCCTGAGCGGGAAGCAGAAGTACTCGTCCATCTTCAATTACCCCACGCTGAGCTACGCGGACGTCGGCACGATCGGCTGGCTGGTCGACGGCGCGGCCATCTGCAACCAGGTGCCGCTGTGCCGCACCTCGTACGGGCCGTACGGGCGCGCGATGATCCGGATCTGCAAGGAGGAGTCGTTCCACCAGCGGCAGGGGTACGAACTGCTGATGACGATGATGCGCGGTACCCCGGAGCAGCGGGACATGGTGCAGGAGTCGGTGAATCGGTTCTGGTGGCCCTCCCTGATGATGTTCGGGCCACCGGACGAAAGTTCGCCCAACACCGAGCGGTCGATGGCGTGGGGCATCAAGCGGAACTCGAACGACGACCTGCGGCAGAAGTTCGTCGACATGACCGTGCCGCAGGCGCAGGCACTGGGGGTGAGCCTGCCCGACCCGTCGCTGACCTGGAACGCCGACCGTGGGCAGCACGATTTCGGGCAGCCTGACTGGGACGAGCTGTTCGCCGTGATCCGCGGTGACGGTCCCTGCAACACCCAGCGTCTCGCGCATCGCCGCCGGGCTCACGAAGACGGCGCGTGGGTGCGGGAGGCGGCCTCCGCGTTCGCCGCCCAGGAAGAGCCCGGGCATGGGTGAATGGCCGCTGTACGAGGTCTTCGTGCGGAGTAAGCGCGGGCTGAACCATGTGCACGTCGGCTCGCTGCATGCCGCCGACGACGAGGCGGCCCTGCGCAACGCCCGGGACGTGTACACCCGGCGCAATGAGGGCGTGAGCATCTGGGTGGTGCGTTCCGACGCGATCACGGCCTCCAGTCCCGACGAGAAGGACTCCCTGTTCGACCCGAGCGGCGACAAGGTCTACCGGCACCCGACCTTCTACACGATTCCCGGTAGCGTCCCGCACCTGTGAGGAAGCTTCATGAATGACGATCTGTTCGGCGGGGATTCGTCGCAGTGGGCGTTCGGCACGGATTTCGAGGATCCGCTGGCCGGGGTCGACACCACCATGGTGGACGACGTGGTCGCCGACGATCTGGCGCTCTACTGCCTGGGTCTCGCCGATGATGCGCTGATCATGTCGCAGCGTCTGTCCGAATGGTGCAGCCGCGCGCCGGAGATGGAAGACGATGTGGCGCTGGCCAACCTGGCGCTCGACCTGCTCGGCCAGGCCCGGCTGCTGCTGGCCCGCGCCGCCGCGGCCTCCCCGTCCGTCGTCCCGGTTCTTCCTGAGGGGTCCCCGGTCCCGCCCGAAGACGCCCTGGCCTTCTTCCGCTCCGCCGGCCAGTTCCGCAACGTGCGCCTCGCCGAGGTGCCGGGAGGCGACTTCGCCCACGTCATCGTCCGTCTGCTGCTCTTCTCGGTGGCCCGTCGGGAGCTGCTGGAGCGGCTTCGCGGAAGCCGGGACCAGGTGCTTGCCGCCGTGGCCGCGCGGGGCGTGAAAGAGGTTTCCTATCATCGGGACTGGTCGGCGCGGTGGTTCCTCGTACTGGCCCGCGGGACGGGGGAGTCGCGGCGCCGGCTGATCTCCGCCCTCGACGAACTGTGGCCGTACCAGGCCGAACTGGTGCGGTGTGGTGCTGTCGATCTCGCCCTGGCCGACGCGGGCGTGGGTGTCGATCCGACGACGTACGCCGGAGCGGTGGACGCCGTGCTCGGGGAAGTTTTCGCCACCAGTGGGGTGGAGCGGCCCTCACGGGGTCCGCTCGCCGGTGTCGGTGGTCGTCTCGGCCGGGACGGGGTGCACACCGAGGCGCTGAGTCTGCTGCTGGCCGAGATGCAGGTCGTCGCGCGGGCGCATCCGAGGGGGCGTTGGTGACGTCGCCTGCCGAGGTGGCGGCCGGGGTGACCGATCCGGAGATGCCGATGCTCACGCTCCTGGATCTCGGCGTTCTGCGGTCGGTCGAGATGGAGGACGACGTGGTCGTCGCATCGATCACGCCCACCTATCTGGGGTGCCCGGCGATGGCGACGATGCGGGACGATCTGGTCCACCGGCTGAACGATGCGGGTTTCGGGCGGGTCGAGGTGCGGGTGCAGCTCGATCCACCGTGGTCGAGCGACTGGATCACCGATCGGGGCCGCCGGGCGCTCCGGGAGAACGGGCTCTCGGAGCCCGGGAACGTCGGCCGTTCTGTGGGACTTTCGCTCGGACCCACCCGGCGGAACCTGTACTGCCCCCGCTGCGGATCACCCCGGACCCGGCTGCTCTCCGAGTTCGGGGCCACGGCCTGCAAGGCGCTGTACCGCTGCGATGAGTGCCTCGAGCCCTTCGAGCACGTGAAGGAGATCTGATGGCCGGGTTCCACGGGCTGCGGGTGCGGGGTGTGGGGCAGCTGTGTGACGATGCCGCGGCGGTCACGTTCGACGTACCTCCCTCGCTGAAAGAGACTTTCGCCTTCCGGGCCGGACAGTCTGTGACCCTGCGCCGGATGGTCGACGGTGTGGACCACCGCCGCTCGTACTCGATCTGCTCGGCGGTGGGTGAACCTCTGCGGATCGGGGTGCGGGAGATCCCGGACGGAATGTTCTCGTCCTGGCTCGTGCGTCAGGTGCGGCCCGGGGACCAGATCGAGGTGTCTCCGCCGGCCGGGTCCTGGCGTGCCGATCCGGGACCGGGGGAGCGTCATCTCTGTATCGCCGCCGGATCCGGTATCACACCGATGCTTTCGGTGGCATCGACGGTGTTGCGGCATCCGGGCGCCCAGGTGTCGCTGCTCTACGGCAACCGCACCAGCCGCACGGTGATGTTCGCGGAGGAGCTGGCCGACCTGAAGAATGCGCACGGGTCCCAGGTGCAGATCGTTCATGTGCTCAGCCGTGAACCCCGCGACGTGGAACTGTTCTCCGGACGCCTCGACGCGGAACGGGTGCGCCGCCTGCTCACCGAACTCGTGCCGGTGGAGAACTTCGACCAGATCTGGCTGTGCGGTCCGCTGGAACTGGTGGAGTCGTCCCGTAAGGTACTGGCTTCTCTCGGGGTTGCCGCCGGCAAGATTCACGTCGAGCTGTTCTACGCGGATGCCCCGCCGCCGCCACCTCTTCGGGCCTGCGCGGTTCCGGAGGGGGCTACCACGGAACTGACCACTGTGCTCGACGGTCTTCGCTCGACCGCCGTGGTCTCGCGGGATGTCGCGATTCTGGACGGTGCTCAGGCGACCCGGGCCGATCTGCCGTTCGCCTGCAAGGGCGGCGTGTGCGGGACCTGCCGGGCGGTGGTGCGGGAGGGGGAGGTGGACATGCGGCGTAACTACGCCCTCGAACCGGCCGAGGTGGAGGCCGGTTTCGTGCTGACCTGTCAGAGTTTTCCGGTGAGTGACGGGGTGACGGTGGACTTCGATGCGTGAGCTCGAGGTGGCGGAGCGGAGTGTGGCCGCCATGCTGGCCGGTGACCGGGCCAGTGCTGCGCTCGGGATGCGGCTGGAGTCGGTGGCGCCGGGGCGGGCCGTCATGTCCATGCTGGTGCGCCCGGACATGACCAACGGTTATCAGATCTGTCACGGCGGGCTGATCGCCGCGGTCGCCGATACCGCGTTCGCCGCCGCCTGCAACACCTACGGGGATGTGACGGTGGCGGCCGGATTCGACATCACCTTCCTCGAATCCGCGCGACTGGGAGATCATCTCGAGGCCCGGGCCGAAGAGCGGGCCCGGCGTGGAAGGTCCGGGGTCTACGACGTCACGGTGGTGCGCCGGGCCACCGCCGCCGCCTCCGAGACCGTCATCGCCGAGTTCCGCGGGCGCAGCCGGTCTCTCGGGAAACCGATCAGCGAGCCGATCAGCGAGCCGATCAGCGAGCCGATCAGCGAGCCGATCAGCGAGCCGATCAGCGAGCCGATCAGCGAGCCCTGAGCCCGTCGAAGGCCAGGTCGGTCACGGCGTCGGCCACCGTGCCGGGATCGTAGGTGCCGTCGGCGTGGTACCACTCGACCAGCGAGTTGACCATGCCGAAGAGCAGACGGCTGACCAGGCGGGGCGGGATGTCGGCGCGCAGCGAACCCTCCCGCGCGGCCTGGGCGACCAGTTCGGCGAGCTGGTCGTCGAGCCACCGCCGGCGTTGCAGCGCGGCCAGCTCGACCTCGCTGTTGCCCCGCACCCGCAGGAGCAACGTGACGCTGGACTGGTGCGCCATCAGCACCTCGACGCTGCGCCGCACCACCGACCGCAGCCGTTCGTAGGCGCTGAGGTCCGACGTGGGTTGCGTGGCCTCGGTGACGGCGGCGGTGAGTTCGTCGAGCGCGTCGTCGAGGGCGGCCGAGAGCAGCTGTTCCTTGCCGTCGACGTGGTGGTAGATCGCGGCCTTGGTCAGCCCGAGCTCCCTGGCCAGGTCGCCCATGCTCGTGGCGTCGTAGCCGCGCCGGTTGAACAGATCCACGGCCGTGCGCAGAATCGTGGCCTGGTCGTAGCCGGGCCGCCCCCGCCGCCGCGGTGTCGCGGGTTCGGGTACGGCGGCGCTGGTCACGGCGCCCAGCCTCTCACGAGGAAGGGTTCAAACCTCTCCGTGATCATGCAAAACCTCCCCGGTGTTCTAGAACTGTGGAGATGAGAGTTCTAGAACTCGGGGGAGGTTTTGCATGATCACGGCGGGGTTGTTGTTGGTGGTGCTTGCAGACGGGCCGCCTGCCGGGTGAGGTGGTCCCGCTCGGCGATGTTCGTGGCCTGCGTCGCGGCCCGGGCGTAGGCCGTTGCGGCGCCTTCCTTGTCACCGGAACGTTCCAGCAGGTGTCCCCGGACCGCGTGGAGCCGGTGGTGCCACGCGGGTAGGCGGGGTTCCACGGCCGAGAGCGAGGCCAGGCCGGCCTGGGGTCCGTCCACCTCGCCCACCGCCACGGCCCGGGAGAGGGCTGCGGCCGGGGTGTCGTGGATTGCCAGGAGTTCGTCGTACCAGGACAGGATCTGCGGCCAGTCGGTCTCTTCCGGGGTGGCGGCGTCGTCGTGGAGGGCCGCGATCGCGGCCTGCGCCTGGTACTCGCCCAGCCGGTCGGCGGCCAGGGCGGTCTGCAGGGCCAGCACCCCCTCTTCGATGCGGGCGGTGTTCCAGCGCGAACGGTCCTGGTGGTCGAGGGGTACCAGCGAACCGTTCGCGAGATACCGCGCCGGACGCCGGGCGTCGTGCAGCAGCATCAGGGCCAGTAACCCGAGCACCTCCGGTTCGGAACGCGAGGGGCGCACCAGCAGACGGGTCAGGCGGATGGCCTCGGCCACCAGGTCGACCGACCCGCGATGGCCCTCGTTGAAGATCAGGTACAGCACCCGCAGCACCAGGGCCAGGTCGCCGGGCGCTCCGAAACGCACGCCCGTCAGGGACTTCTTCGCCCGTGAGATACGCTGCGCCATAGTGCTTTCGGGTACCATGAAGGCCGTGGCGATCTGCTGGGTGGTCAGCCCGCCGACGGCTCGCAGGGTCAGGGCCACCGCCGAGGGTGGGCTCAGCGACTCGTGACAGCAGAGGAACAGCAGGCGCAGGGTGTCGTCGTTCTGCTCGGTCGGGCCCGGTTCGGGTTCCAGCGCCACGAGATCTTCACGCCGCCGCCGCGACACCTCCGAGCGGGTGCTGTCGACCAGGCGCCGGGAGGCCACGGTGATCAGCCAGGCCCGGGGGTTGTCGGGTTCGCCGGTCTCCGGCCACCGGGACCAGGCCTGTAGCAACGCTTCCTGCAAGGCGTCCTCGGCCGCCGCGAACGGGGTGCCGCGGCGGACGAGGACGGCCAGCACCTGCGGGGAGAGGTCCCGCAGGAGTTGTTCCACGATCAGTCCTCGGATCGGCGTCGGATCAGGCGTCGGCCGAGGGCGGATCCATCTCCAGGATCTGCCGCACCTCGATCCACTCGAACAACGGCTTGCCGTCCTTGGCCGGGGCGGAGGAGGCGCGGGCGGCGATCTCGACGGCCCGCTCCCGCGACTCGACGTCGACGAGGAACCAGCCGGCCACCAGCTCACCGGACTCCGGGTACGGGCCGTCGGTGACCACCGGGGCCTGGCCGGTGCCGCCGAACCGCGCGTAGGAGACCTCCGGCCCGATGGCCTGCGCGTCGACGAACTCGCCGCTCTCGCGCAGCTCGTCGGCGAGCTGGATCTGGAAGGCGATGTGCGCGTCCACGTCTTCCGGTGCCCACTCGGTCATCGGGACGTGGCTGGGCATCCGCTCGGGCCCGTGACCGTAGTGCTTGAGCAACAGGTACTTCGCCATGTCGATCTCCTTCGCCGGGTTCTCTGGAGAACGGCCATCCTGCCGTTCTCACCCCCTGGTCGGAGCCGTATCCGGGTTCTCGACACGGGTGACCAGCAAAATTGAGGACGCGTATGCGCACCGGTGCGCACACGCGTCCTCAATTTTCGTGATGGCTCTTATTCGATGATCGGACCCGCGGCGCGCTCCGGCTCGCTGCGCAGGCGCGAGTGCCGGTACCCGTAGGCGGCGTAGATGACGATGCCGACGATCAGCCAGACGATGAACCGGATCCAGGTCTGGGCCTCCAGCGTGGTCATCAGGTAGATCGCGAAGCCGATGCCGAGCAGCGGCAGCAGCGGGTTGAGGGGCACCCGATAGGCCCGGGGGAAGTCGGGCTGCTTGTACTTCAGGATGATCACACCGGTGTTGACCAGGACGAACGCGAACAGGGTGCCGATGTTGACCAGCTTGACGATCTCGCTCAGCGGCACCAGCGCGGCCAGGATCGCCACCAGCAGACCGAGCATGACCGTCAGCAGGGCCGGGGTGCCGAATCGCGGGCTGATGCGGGCCAGGCCCTTCGGTAGCAGACCGTCGCGGCACATCGAGTAGAAGATGCGGGTCTGGCCGAACAGGATCACCAGGCAGACGCTGGTGATGGCGACCAGGGCCCCGAACGAGAGCAGGGACGCGGCCCAGGTGATGCCCGCGCCGTCGTCGAGAGCGGCGGCCAGGGGGGCGTCGCTGCCGCTGAGCTGGTCGGCGCTGGCCAGGCCGACCGCACCGAGCGAGACCAGCACGTAGAACACGGTGACGATGGCCAGCGAGGCGAGGATGGCGATGGGCAGGTCGCGCTTGGGGTTGCGGGCCTCCTCGCTGCCGGTGGATATCGCGTCGAAACCGATGAAGGCGAAGAAGATCAGCGACGCGGCGCCGACCACCCCGTCGCGGCCCGCGGGGGCGAACGGGTGCAGGTTGCCGGACTTGAAGTTGGCGAAGGCGACGATGATGAAGAAGACCAGGATCGCCAGCTTGATGCCCACCATCACCAGGTTCACCCGGGCGCTCTCGCGTACGCCGAGCACCAGGACCAGGGTGATGGCGAGCACGATGAAGACCGCGGGTAGGTTCAGAATGCCGCCGTCCTCGGGCGATTTCGCGATGGCGTCGGGCATCTGCCAGCCGAAGGTGCTGTCCAGGAACTCGTTCCAGTTCCCGCCCCAGCCGACCGCGATACCCGCGACCGAGACCCCGTACTCCAGGATCAGGTCCCACCCGATGATCCAGGCCACCAGCTCGCCGAGGGTGGCGTAGGAGTAGGTGTAGGCGCTGCCCGAGACCGGGATGCTGGAGGCCAGCTCGGCGTAGGACAGGGCGGAGAACATGCAGGCCACGGCGGCCAGCGCGAACGAGAGCACGACCGCGGGGCCGGCCTTCCCGACGCCTTCGCCGATCACCACGAAGATGCCGGTGCCGATGGTGCCGCCGATGCCGAGCGCGGTCAGCTGGGTGGCGCCGACCGCCCGTTTCAGCTGGCCGTCACCGGATTCCGTTTCGGCGACCAGATTCTCGAGGGAGCGGCGCGTGGTCATGTGGGCGACGGGCGCCCGGGTGCTGTCGACGAGAGCGGTCAGGCGTGGGGGCAGGGCCATCAGGGCACCTCTTCCAGCCGGGGCCAGGGCGCGGCCGGGCGCCCTCCGCGGCGTCCCCCGCCCGTGACCGGGATTCAGAATTCAGTTCTAGGGAGCGCGTTAACCAGTAGTAAGCCCGTGGTGACGGATCCGCCACCGCAGAGTGGCCAGTGCGGACGAAAGGGACGGGATCGGGAGTCGTTCGGGCACTCGGAGTCGGGTGGGCACATGTCGGGTGGCCCTATGTCGGGTGGCCCTATGTCGGGTGGCCCTATGTCGGGTGGCCCTATGTCGGGTGGCCCTATGTCGGGTGGCCCTATGTCGGGTGGCCCTATGTCGGGTGGCCGCATGTCGGGTGGGCGCATGTCGGGTGGCCGCATGTCGGTAGCCACATGTCGGGTGGCCCTATGTCGGGTGAACGCATGTCGGGTGGGCACATGTCGGTGGGCACATGTCGGTGGGCACATCTTGGTGGGCACATGGAGTCGGCTCGCGGGTGGGGCGCAACGAATGCACCTGCTCTCACACCGGCCGCCGGCGCGATGGCCAGGGACATGCGCCGGGCTCGGTGGGGCCCTCGGTGGGGCCCTCGGTGGGGCCCTCGGTGCGGCTTTGCTCGCACGATCTATGGCAGAACGGCCGTCGCGTTGTGTACACCTGGTACACGCGGTACCGGATGTACCAGGTGTACACAACGGATACCCGCCGCCTCACGCGTCGGGCACCACCGGCCTGCCCGAAGCCGGCGACATTCGCGGTCACCGTCCTGGTGCCTGCCTCATGCGCCATCGCCTACCGCGGAGGCACCCGGTGGGCCGTCCGGCGGCGTCCGGTTTGAGTCACGGGCGTCCGGTTTGAGTCACGTAGGACCACGTAGGACCAGCTACGAGGGCTCGTAGCTCCGTGCGAGACTGCTGGGCATGAGTGTTCCGGCTGGCGGGTCGGTGGCTCGGGACCCCTCTGAGCTGGTGCTGGCCGCCCAGGCCGGAGACGTGGCTGCGCTGGGCACGCTGCTCGCCGAGCACCGCCCGGCCATGCTCGCGGTGGCGCTGAGCTTTCTGTCCGAGCCGGCCGACGCCGAGGATGCCGTGCAGGATGCCGCCCTGATCGCGCTGACCCGGATCGGCGACCTCCGGGACCCCCGGGCTGTCGGACCCTGGCTGAAGATGATTGTGCGCAACGGCTGTCGCATGCGCCTGCGGGCCCGGCCTCCGGTGGGTGGCATGCCTGACCTGGCGGCGGATCCCGAGAGTGATCCGGCCCGGCTGATCGAGCGGCACGTGGCCCGGGACTGGATCTGGCACGCGCTGGACCAGCTCTCCCCTCCGCTGAGGGTGGTGGTGCTGCTGCGGTACTTCACGCGCACCACCGGCTACGAGCAGATCGCGGCGTTGTGCGGGGTGCCGGTCGGCACCGTGCGCAGCCGGCTGAGCAAGGCCCGCGCGACGCTGGCCGGGCTGCTGCTGGCAACGGGCGAGTCGCGTTATCAGGGACCCGATCTGGAGACCTGGCAGCGGTACCGGGAGCTGTTCTCCGACCTGGCCGGCGGCACCCGCTCGATGGCTGGGCTGCATCAGGAACTCCACCCGCGGATGGAGACGGTCTGGGACTCCACCCGGCGCACGGTCGGTCTGGAACCGGTGGTGGGACTAATCGACCGCAGTGCCGGTGCCGGGGTCGGGCTGCGCGTGGTCAACCTGGTGGCCGGCCGGGACATCGTGGTCTGCGAGACGCAGACGCTGAACCCGGCGGAGAACCCGGACCACTGTCCGCCGGGCGTCGCGTGGCTGCTGCGTCTGGAGAACGGGCGGGCCGATCAGCTCCGGCTGTTCCACGAGCCGCGCGGGAAGACGGCCTGAAAACAGTTCCGCCGGTGAGCGAACTTTCCGGCGCTCTCCGCATCGTGTGGGTGATCCCCCGTTCCAGAAGATGCGGAAGGCTACACAGCGATGTCAGTCAGTGACACCACCTATGTTCTGATACCCGGCGCCTGGCAGGGCGGCTGGGCCTGGACCCCGGTCGCCCGGAGGCTGCGGGCGGCCGGTGCCCGAGCCGTCACGGTGACCCTTCCCGGGCTGGGCGACGGTGACGACCGCACCGGGCTGCGCTTGTCCGACGCGATCGACCACGTGGTCAGCACCGTGACGGAGCTGACGGAACCGGGGAGGCCGGTCACCCTGGTCGGCCACAGCTGGGGCGGCTACGTCGTCACCGGCGCCGCGCACCGGCTCGGCCGGGATACGGTCGACCGGGTCGTCTACTACAACGCCGTGGTGCCGGAACCCGGTACGGCCATGGTCGACGAGAACCAGGCCTATGCGGAGATGATCCGGGCCGCGATCGACGCCGCACCCGACGGCACCATCTCGGTCGTCCCCGAGCGGGTGCCGATACTCCTGCCCGATGCCACGCCGGATCTGAGCGACCTGTTCTTCGATCTGCTCGCGCCGCAGCCGGGTGCCTACTTCACCGACGCTCTCGAGGCGCCGCTGCTGACCGAGGTGGGCACCGACGTCCACTATCTGCTCAGTGAGAACGATCAGGCGCTGGCCCGGCCGGGCACCGAGTTCGCGGCCCGGCTGGGGCTCACTCCGGTGATGCTCACCGGCGGGCACCAGTCGATGCTGACCCACCCCGACGAGGTCACGGCCGCGTTGCTGAAGCTCTGAGGGTGCTGCTGGTGCCCTGAGGAGGTCAGGGCACCAGCGACTTCTCGTCGGGGGAGGAGAGGCTGAGCACCACGCCGGCCACGGCGGGGGAGGCGGCGATCTTCGCCTCCAGCGCCCGCAGCCGCACCGCCACGTGCGACTCCACGTCGTTCCCGTCCAGGTCCACGTCGCCGACCAGGGTGACCATGCGCGGCCCGATGATCTCGATGCGCAGGTAGGTGATGCGGCTGACCTCGGGCAGTTCCAGCAGGGCGCCGATCACCTGGGAACGCACCCGGGGATCGGCCTCCTGGCCGATGAGGAAGCTGCGGTTGCGCTGGATCAGCACGAGCGCGACCACACCCAGCACCAGGCCGACCAGGATCGAGCCGATCGCGTCGGGGATCGGTGACCCGGTGATCTGGTGCAGGCCCAGGGCCCCGGCCGCGATGAGGATGCCGACCAGAGCGGCGGAGTCCTCGAAGAACACGGCTCGCAGGGTGGGGTCGGACGTGGCCAGCACGTGCTCGAACACGTCGCGCTGCATCGAGGCGGCCTCGGGCCGGGCCTGACGCAGCGACTGCAGGAACGAGGTGCCCTCGAGCAGGAACGAGACGCCCAGCACGATGTAGCCGATGATGAAGTCGCCGGCCTCCTCCTGGGTGAAGAGCTCCTGCACGCCGTGGGTCACGGAGACCGCGGCCCCGGCGACGAACAGGCCCAGCGCCGCGAACATGGACCAGACGTAGGCCTCGCGGCCGAAACCGTGCGGATGCGTCTCGTCGGGGGCCCGGCCGGCCCGCCGGTTCGCGATCACCAGGAAGATCTCGTTGCCGGTGTCGGCCCAGGAGTGCGCCGCCTCGGCCACCATCGACGCCGAGCCGGTGAGCACCGCCGCGATCGATTTCGCTATCGCGATCACCAGATTCGCGGCGAAGGCGATGGCGACGGTAAGGGTGCTCTCGTTGCCGCCGTCGTCACCGGTGAGTTCCAGCGGGACGTGCACGATCGCCGTTTCGGGTACCTGGTCGCCGCGTGCGGGTAGGGACTCGTTCAGCGGATCACCAGGCATGAGGCCAGGTCTAACACGGTCTTCCGGAGCGCGCCCGTTCGCCGTGGAGGGCTGTGTTCCGGGTCTCAGGGGAAGGTTCGCATGATCACGACGGGTTGTGCTGCATGATCACGGAGTGAATTTGCTGGAGTCACGGACCTAACATTCTTGATCATCGATTGGCGGGGGCCGGGTACTGCCCTCTTGGTGCCCTTTGTCTCCCCGTACACGCTCCGGAGTCGTCAAATCTCCCGACTGATCTGCTGAAATTCTCCTGCGCAGGGTCGATGCACCCCTGGAGGATGGGTTGTAAAAGGACACGGTGACGAGATGCTGGCACCACCTCAATCCCACTCTGAACAGCAGACTCTCCCTATCCGTCATGAACAGTGACACTGAGTGGTGAAACTGTTTGAACTTGACGTCTCTTTAAGATTTAGACAATTGCGTGACTGCACCCTGTTACCTGCGCCAACTAGGCGTGGACGGTTCGGACGAGCCATATGACAGGGGAGTGGCAAGGCGTGCTGACCAAGAAGCGGGTTGTGGCGGCGACCGCACTGGTGGTTGTTGCTGCTGCAATCGGGACCGTGCCGGCGATCGCCGGCCAGGATCCGAAACCGGAAAGAACTGCGGTCGGGCCGGCCGTCTCCTGGACGAGCACGGACGGCGCCGCCTACATCTCCGACTACTCGGACATGCCCAAGAGCAAGAAGTGGCGCCGGGACCACAAGCACAGCACAGGTAACTGGCCCGGCCGCTGGCAGGACGAGGTCGGCCCGGAAGAGGTCGCGCCGGGGCAGACCGGCCCCAGCACCGCGACCTCCGAGTCGGTCATCCCTGCCCCGAGTGGCCCCTCCAGCACGACGGAATCGGGCTACACAGCGGGCAATTCGACCTCGTCCAGCAGTGCGACGGGCACCCCGAGCACGACGACGACCAGCGCCCCGACCGTGACGGCCACCGCGACGGGTACGGCAACCGGTACGGCGACCACGGGGGCGCCGACCTCGAGCGCGACGGCATCCGTTCCCGCGCTGTGCTCAACGCCCACTGCTACCGAAACCACCGCTCCGGCGGAGGGTTCCACCGAGGCGACCACGACGTCCACCAGTACCAAGACCACCGGCTCGAGCGACGGCAGCGCCATGAACCCGTGCTCGACGACGAACCGCTCGGGTCTGCCGTGGGGCGCCAGCGGCCTCTACATGGCGGGCAGCAGCGCCGCCAACGCCGAGGCCTTCGCGGCCTGGCGGGGTGCCCCGGTCGACGTGGTCGTGGACTGGCCCGCGCGCCAGACCTGGGACGACGTCATCAACCCGACCTGGATCTTCGACGCCTGGAAGGACACGCCCTACATGAAGGCGCTGGGTGTGGCGCCGATCCCGGAGGGCGACAGCAGTGCCACCATGGCGGGCTGTGCGGCCGGGCAGTACAACGACAAGTGGAAGCAGTTCGGCAAGAACTTCGCCGACAACGGCATGGGTGACTCGATCATCCGGCTCGGCTGGGAGTTCAACGGCAACTGGTACCTGTGGAGCGCCAGCAACCCGGGGCAGTTCGCGCAGTGCTGGCGTCAGATCGTCACCTCGGCGCGCACCACGGCTCCCGACCTGAAGTGGGACTGGACCGTGAACCGCGGTGTCAGTGCGGGTCTCGCCGACGCCACCCAGGCCTACCCGGGGGATGAGTTCGTCGACATCGTCGGTGTCGACTCCTACGACATGTGGCCCGGTGCAGCCAGCGACCAGACCTGGGACGAGCACCTCAACGGTGACTTCGGCCTGAAGTTCTGGGCCGACTTCGCCAAGAAGCACGGCAAGAAGATGAGTGTTCCGGAGTGGGGCTGCTACCCGGGCACCGCTCACGCCGGCAACAACGGCGGGGACAACGCCTTCTACATCGAGAAGATGGTCGAGTTCTTCACCAGCATGGGCTCGGACCTGGCCTACGAGGCCTACTTCAACGAGAACGCCTCGTACTACGCCGGAGCCATCTTCCAGCCCACGCAGATCCCGAAGGCGGCGGGTGAGTACCAGACCCTGATCGCCGCGGCCGACTCCGAGGAACCGGCGGAGACGACCAGTACCCCGTAGTAACCGGCACCACAAGAACGGCCGCACCCACTGCCCGGGGTGCGGCCGTTCGTCGTGGGGTGCCCGGGCCGCCGAACGGATTACCGGGGCCGGGTGAATCCGTGCCCGGCGTATCCGTTTACGGGGCGTTCGCCCGGAGCTCTTCTCCTAGCCTGGGGTCTTCACCGGGGGTTTCCGCGTGAAGGAGGTGCCAGCGGTGATCTTCACCATCGTGTGCCTGTTCGTCACGGCCGTGGCCGTGGTAACCGTGATCAGCCTGTATCGACGAGACGCCCGGAACAGCCGCCGCATCAGTGACGAGGGCAGCGAGTTCCTGGAAACCTTCGAGACCGCACCACCCCGGAGATCGGAGGATTAGGAGCGGGCGCCGATCGCGTGCTCCATCGCCAGCTGGTTCAGCCGCACGAACCCGAAACCGCGCTCGGCGACGGCGTCCACATCGAGGTCTTCGTAGGCGCTGGTGTCGGCGAGCAGGTCGGCCAGGGACTCACCCTCGGCCAGGGTCGGCTGCGAGAGCTCGAGCACGCCGGAGTACTCCAGCGCCTCCTGCACCTCGGGGTCGGCGCGGAACGCCTTGGCCCGCTCGGCGAGCAGGATGTAGCTGGACATGTTCGCGGCGGCCGAGTCCCACACACCCTGCTTGTCCTCGGTGCGTGAGGGCTTGTAGTCGAAGTGCCGGGGGCCGTCGTACGTCGGGCCGCCACCGGGAAAACCGTTCTCCAGCAGGTCGACCGTGGCGAACGCGGAGAACAGGTCGCCGTGGCCGAACACCAGGTCCTGGTCGAACTTGATGGTGCGCTGGCCGTTCAGGTCGATGTGGAAGAGCTTGCCCGCCCACAGGGCCTGCGCGATGCCGGTGGTGTAGTTCAGCCCGGCCATCTGCTCGTGGCCGACCTCCGGGTTGAGGCCCACGATGTCGCCGTGCTCCAGCTGGGCGATGAAACCCAGGGCGTGGCCCAGGGTCGGCAGCAGGATGTCGCCGCGCGGCTCGTTCGGCTTGGGCTCGATCGCGATGCGGAGGTCGTAGCCCTTCTCCTTGATGTAGGCGGCGACCGTGTCGATGCCCTCGGCGTAGCGGGCGTGGGCCGCGTTCAGGTCCTTGGCGCTGTCGTACTCGGCGCCCTCGCGGCCACCCCACATCACGAACGTGGTGGCGCCCAGCTCGGCGGCCAGGTCGACGTTGCGCACGACCTTGCGCAGGCCGTAGCGCCGCACCCGGCGGTCGTTGGACGTGAACGCGCCGTCCTTGAAGATCGGGTGGCTGAAGGTGTCGGTGGTGACCATCTCGACGGTGATGCCGGTGTCGGCCAGTGCGCCCTTGAACCGCTCCAGGATCTTCTCCCGGTCGAAGGCGCTGCTGCCGAACGGCACCACGTCGTCGTCGTGGAACGTGACGTGGGCGGCGCCGAGCTCGGCCAGCTTCGTCACCGACTCGACCGGGTCGAGCCACGGGCGGCTGGCGCTGCCGAACTGGTCCTGCGCACGCCATCCGACGGTCCAGAGCCCGAAGGAGAAACGGTCTGCGGGGATAGGGGTACGCGTCATCGCGGATCACTCCAGTTCGCTTCGCGGAAGCATTTAATCTACGCCGTGAATTTATCCATGGATGGGGATAGGGTCAAGACATGGCACCTCCGGTTGCGCCGGTCAGGCAGGACTGGATGCGCGAGCACAACCTCTCGCTCACGCTCTCCGCCGTGCTGGATGCCTCCGAGCCGGTGTCGCGGGCTCAGGTCGCCGCCCGCACCGGTCTCTCCCGGGCCGCGGTGACCAACCTCGTCGACCGTCTGGTGGAAGCCGGCCTGGTGCGTGAACTCGCACCCGTGGCGCTCCAGCGCGGCCGTCCGTCCGTTCCCCTGGTCCCCGTCGCCCGTACCGTCGCCGCGCTCGGTCTCGAGGTCAACGTCGACTACCTGGGGGTCCGGGCCGTCGACCTGACCGGTGAGGTGATCGCCGAGCAGGTGCTGCACGCCGACCTGCGCGGTTCCGAGCCGGCGGTGGTCGCTGCGCGGCTGGGGCGAGTGGCGGGGGAGGTGCGGGCCCGGGCGGTCGCGCTGGGGGCGCGCATCGCCGGTTCGACGCTGGCGCTGCCGGGCCTGCTCGACTCCTCGTCGGTGTTGCGTACCGCGCCCAACCTGGGCTGGCGCGACCTGGACGCGATCGGGCTGCTCCCCGCCGAACTGGTGGGCGGCGCCGTCGGTTTCACGGTCGCGAACGAGGCCGACCTGGCGGCCCGGGCGGAGATCCGGGCCCGCCGGCCGGACGACGGGAAGCCGAGCTTCTTCTACGTCTCCGGGGAGATCGGGATCGGTGGGGCGCGGGTGCTGGGCGGTGCCCTGAGTGCCGGGAGCCACGGCTGGGCCGGGGAGGTGGGGCATGTGGTGGTCGGTTCCTCGCCGACTTCGCTGACCCGTCTGGAAGATGTGGCCGGCCAGCGGGCCCTGATGCGGAACGCGCAACTGCCGGAGGGCGCACCCTTCAGCGATCTGGTGGAGGCGGTCACGCAGGGTGCCCCGCCGGCGGTGGCCGCGGTGCGGCAGGCCGGCCGGGCCCTGGGCATCGCGCTGGCCGCCGTGGCCCACATCTCCGACATCGACGAGGCGGTGCTGGGCGGCACCTTCGCGGCCCTCTTCGACACCGTGGCCGGGCCGGTCGAGGCCGCGCTGGCCGAGCTGGTGGTGTTCAGCGACTGGGTGCCGGTCGCCGTGACCCGGGCCCGGGCCGGTGATTACGCGGCCATGACCGGGGCGGCCCTCACCGTCATCGACCGTCTGGTGGCGCGGCCCAGCGTGTGGCCGACAGCGTCATGAGCACGCCGATCGCCGCCCCGCCGAGATTGAGCAGGACGTCGTCGGTGGACGTGACCCGGCCCTGACGATCGAGACACTGGTAGAGCTCGATGGCGAAGGAGAACCCGCCGCCGAGTGCGAGAACCGTCAGCAGGCGGCGCGACAGGAAGTACACCAGCGCCCCGACCGGGACGAACATCAGCAGGTTGCCGATGATCTCGGTGCCGGTGCGGTCGTACTCGCCGAATGTGCTGAAGGGCGCCCGGGCCCAGTACAGCCCGACCTGCGGATCGGTGCCCGGCAGGGTGAGGGCGAGGTCGCCCAGCACGACGAGGCCGAGCAGGAGCACCGGGGCCCGGGTGCTGCCGGCGCAGTGCCGGCGGCGCAGCAGGATTTCGAGCCTGATCAGGGCGACCAAGGCTGTGAAACCGGTGGAATGGGTGATCAGGCCGCGTACCACCCGGAAACTCTAGAGCCCGGGTGGGTGGCTGAGGACGGCGCCTGCTCAAGCGCCCGCGGCGCCACGTCGACCGTTCCGGCAGACAGGCAGGCCGGACAGAGGGGGCGCGGTGTCGGACACATCCGGGGTCGAGGACGAACTGGCGGAACTACGGAGCCAGGTGGAGGCCTACGGACGTGGGCAGGCCCGGGCCGAGTACGACCGCAGCGGCACCGTGATCGCGGTGAACGAGCAGTTCGCCGACCTGGTCGGCTACGCGCCCGTCGACCTGGTCGGGCGGCACCACAGTGCATTGGTGCCGGCCGAGGTGGTGCAGTCGCCGGAGTACGAGGAACTCTGGGAGGAGCTGCGGGCCGGCGGGAACCCGTACGGTGAGTTCCGTCGCGTCTGGCAGGGCAAGCGGGACCTGTGGATCCGCTCCACCTGGACCCCGGTGCGCAACGCGGCCGGCGACGTGGTGAAGGTGATCGAGTACGCGCTCGACATCACCGCCGCCAAGCGGGCCGCGGCCGACGCCGAGGGGAAGATCGCCGCGATCAGCCGCTCCCAGGCCGTGATCGAGTTCGACCTGAGCGGTGTGGTGATCGAGGCCAACGACAATTTCATGCAGGTCATGGGATACACCCGCGACGAGGTGATCGGCCGGCACCACCGCCTGTTCGTGGCGCCCGACGAGGCGCGGTCGGCCGCCTACCGGCAGTTCTGGCAGCGGCTCAGCGAGGGTGAGTTCGTCGCCGGGGAGTTCCACCGGGTGGGCAAGGGCGGCCGGGACGTCTGGTTGCAGGCCGTTTACAGCCCGATCCTCGACATTGACGGAAAGCCCTGGAAGGTGGTCAAGTTCGCCGTCGACGTGACGGACGCCAAGCGCCGCAACGCCGACTTCGAGGGCAAGGTGGCCGCGATCGACCGCTCGCAGGCGGTGATCGAGTTCGACCTGAACGGCATCGTCCAGGTCGCGAACGACAACTTCCTGCAGACGATGGGGTACGACCGCAGCGAGGTGGTGGGCAAGCACCACAGCATGTTCGTGCTTCCGGGTGAGGAGAAGTCCGAGGAGTACCAGAACTTCTGGCGGCGGCTGCGGGAGGGGGAGTTCATCTCCGGGGAGTTCCACCGGGTGGCCCGGGGCGGTCGCGACGTCTGGCTCCAGGCCATCTACAACCCGATCCTCGACATTGACGGAAAACCCTGGAAGGTCGTCAAGTTCGCGGTCGACATCACGGCGGCCAACGTTCGCAACGCCGACTTCGAGGGCAAGATCGATGCGATCAACCGGTCCCAGGCCGTGATCGAGTTCGACCTCGAGGGGGTGGTGCTCGCCGCGAACGGCGCCTTCTGCGACCTGCTGGGCTATCGCCTGGAGGAGATCGTGGGCCGCCACCACCGGCTCTTCGTGAAGCCGGAAGAGGCGAGCAGCGCTGGTTACCAGAGGTTCTGGGACCAGCTGGCGCGGGGTGAGTACGATTCCGGGGAGTATCTGCGGGTGGGCAAGGACGGGCGCGAGGTGTGGATCCGCGCCACCTACAACCCGATCCTGAATTCCGACGGAAAACCCTTCAAGGTGGTCAAGTTCGCCACCGACGTGACCGCCGAAAAGCTGCGCAACGCCGACTACGCCGGCCGGGTCGCGGCCCTCGACCGGGCCCAGGCGGTGATCGAGTTCGATCTCGAGGGCCGGATCCTCTCGGCGAACGACAACTTCCTCAAGACCGTCGGCTACACCCTGCGCGAGATCCTCGACCAGCACCACAGCATGTTCTGCAGTCCGGAGTACGTGACCTCCGAGGAGTACCGCGACTTCTGGCTGCGTCTGCAGCGCGGGGAGTTCCGGTCCGGCCGGTTCCACCGGGTGGGTAAGTACGGGCGCGACGTGTGGATCCAGGCCAGTTACAACCCGATCCTCGACCTGAGCGGTCAGCCGGTGAAGGTGATCAAGTACGCGTACGACATCACCGACCAGGTGCAGCTGGAGCAGCGGCTCAAGGCCAAGACCGAGGCCATGAGCATGGCGGTGCAGCAGCTCACCGAGTCGATCGAGGCGATCTCGATGAGCACCAAGGACGCCAGCCAGTGGTCCAGCTCCACGCAGGAGGACGCCGAGACCGGTTCGGCCGCCCTGCGGGAGTCGGTCG
>NZ_JAJOMA010000015.1 GCF_021129235.1 Kineosporia mesophila | reverse complement strand
CCGGCGGCACGGTGCCGACCGACGACGACGCGCCGACCGACGACGACGCGCCGACCGACGACGACGCGCCGACCGACGACGGCACACTGACCGACGATGCCGCACTGACGGACTGCGCCGCCTCGGCCGACGGCGAGGTGTCGACCGACACGGCCGACATCGCCGAGGGGGCAACGCTCACCTGCGGCGCCGCCGTCAGGCCCACCGGCGAAGCCGGGGACACCGGCGAGGTGGGAGCCGGGTCCGGCGAGGTGGGCACCGCGATGGTCGGCGCACCGGCCTCGAACGTGTTGGCCGCCGCGGCGAAAGCCTGTGCGTTGGCCTCGAATGAGGGAAGCCCGAACCCGGCGCCGGAGTGCAGGTTCTGCTGCGTCATGCCGTGCCCTGCCAGGTCTCCGCCGGGTACCCCGGCTGCGGCTGCGTGTCGTCGGGGCGGATCTCGTCGTTCCCGTACTGCTGCTGCGCCTCGTACCGGGCCTGCTGATCGCGGTCGGCCTGGTCACGCTGCTGCTGGGTGTACCGCGGCGGGTGGGTGTAGGTAGCGGGTTCGGCGTGGGCCGACTGCCCGGGGTAGCCGGCCCGCTGCTGCACGGCCCGGGAACGCTCGCCGTACCCGGCCCGGTCACCGCGGTCGGTACGCCCGGCATACCTCAGCTGCTCCGGTTCGGACTGTCCGGCCGGTCCAGGCCCTTCGGCGTACCCGGGCTGGTCACCGTACTGCGCCTGCCCACCCTGGCCCGGCTCACCGTATCCCGGCTGCGCGTACCCGTCGGGGTTCTCGTACCCGGTCGGCTCCGGCTCGGCGTAACCCGGCTGGGGGTAACCGGCCTGGTGACCCGGCCCCGGGTGCTCGAAGTATCCCGGCTGCTCGGGGTGAGCCGCGGGCCGGGCCTGACCGTCGCGTGCGGCCTGCGGGAAATACCCCGGCTGCTGGGCCCGGTCGGACTGGTCGAGGTCACCGGGCTGCTCGAAATAGCTCTGCTGCGCAACCGGACCGGTCTGGCTCGACTGCTCGAAGTACCCCGGCTGAGCGACCGAACCCGTCTGACCGGACTGCTCGAAGTACCCCGGCTGGGCAGGGGCACCGGTCTGGCCGGACTGCTCAAAATACCCCGACTGGGCAGGGGCACCGGTCTGGCCGGGCTGCTCGAAGTACCCCGGCTGCGCTACCGAACCCGTCTGACCCGGCTGCTTGAAATAGCCTCGCCGGCCGGCCGCTGTGGACTGCTGCCCAGGGTGTCCCGGCTGCTCGGCGTACCCGGACTCGTCGACGTAACCCGCCGGATCCGCGTACCCCTGCTGGTCCGGATATCCCGCCTGCCCAGTATTTCCGGGCTGTTCGGCGTAAACCTGCTGGTCCGCGTAACCGGATTCGTCAACGTAACCGGGCTGATCCGCGTAACCGGGCTGATCGGCGTAACCGGCCGGGTCCGCGTAGTCCTGCTGCTGCCCGTAAGCGTCTTCCCCGGAACGCAGCACGGGCAGCTGGATGGCCGCCGTCTCACCGGTGTAGCGCTGCGGGGGCCGGGCGAACTGGGCGACCGCACTCGGCTGGGGCCGGACCTGGTTCTGGCCCGTCGGGGGCTGAACACCCCGGTTCTGGACGCCCTGGTACTGCCCGGCCTGGTACTGACCGTGCGAGTACTGGCTCACGGCCTGCTGACCGGTGGGGTCCTGCCCCCGCACCGGGTTGTGCGTCCGATCGCCGTACTGCGCCGGCTCGTCGTACTGCTCCAGGGCACCGGTGTCGCGCTGCCCGGCCGGCCGGGCGTAATCGGCCTGGTCATCGCGGCGCGCGAGGCCGGATCCCGACTGTCCGGCCTGACCGTAGGAGGGCCCCGCCGGGAGAGCGTTCTGCTGCCCGGTCTGGCCCGCCTGGCCGTAGGGGCCTGCGGGCAAGGCACTCTGCTGCGTGGGCGGCGCGCCGTAGTACTGCTGCTGACCGGCGTACTGCTGCTCGGACTCGTAGTACGGCCGCACCACCGAGCCCTCACGGGTCTCGGCCATCCGCTCGGCCTCTTCGGCCTCGTCGGCGCCGGCGATCATCACGGCGGCCATCCACTCGTAGACGGCCATCCAGCACGAGGCGACCGTGGTCTCCAGGTCGCCGCCGTTGAGTTCGCGCAGAGCCCGCACCAGCGCGTGGGCCACGTACGGGTAGAGGTCATTGGTCACGGAGTGCTTGCGCCGGTGCACGCCGCCCCAGCGCCGCAGGTGGGACTCCACGGCCTCCGGATCGTCGAGGTGCTCGACCGTGAGCAGGATCGCCTTCAGCAGGCGCTCGTTCTGCTCGGTCATGTCCTCGGGGAAGAGTGCCCGCGCGTGCGGAGCCATGACGAAGAGCTGGCGGTAGAACTCCTGCGTCAGCTCGATGTGGTCCGGCGGCAGGGCGGCGCAGCTCTTACGTACGACCGCAATGGTCCGCGGGTCGAAAGGAGGAAGCTCCTCCAATCGTCGCGGCTCGCGAAACATCCAGCACTCCCAAGAAATTCGTTTCGAGGCGACGGGTCAGGGTCACCGGATGAGGTTGCGTCGAAGACCGTTCTACAGAGAAAACCGGGAAACATGCAAACCCGACAGAACCTACGAAAATGATCACTCAAAGTGACCGCACGGGCACTCTTCGCACGTCATTCCTGGTGAAAGGCCATGGCCAGAGCCAGGTTGACCAGTTGAATATGCCCAACTCTGAGTTACACCAATGAATATTGGTCCACAGGACGAGAAAGTCGGCGCGAAGTATTGACTTGCCCGTCATCGATCAAGCAATGCGACGTAAAATCCCGGTAACGGATATTGGCCAAGGTCGTGAAGATGGACCCCCGGCGACCATTGCTACCCGATGATCACTGTCACTAGAATCACGCTCCAGATGTCTGCCGGTGGCCGGGGATGGTGATGGGGTTGAGCACCGCGCGCAACCGGCGCGCACCCCTGTGTGATGCCTGAACGCCGCATCAGCACCCTGATCGTCGACGCCGATCCGATCATCACCGCCCTGCACGCCCAGTACGTCGGCCAGACCCCTGGTTTCATCGTCTCCGGCATCGCGAACACCGGCGCCGACATGCTGCGCCAGACACAGATCACCGGCCCGGAACTCATCCTGCTCGACCTGAACCTGCCCGATGCCAGCGGCCTGGAACTGTGCCGGATCCTGCGGGCGCGTAACTCCACGGCCGACATCATGGTGATCACCTCGTCCCGCAACCTGCTCCTGGTGCGGCTGGCCATCACCTTCGGGGTCGTCCACTACCTGCTCAAACCCCTGTACCTGCAAGATTTCCAGGAACACCTGCGGCGCTACGCCGCCTTCCGCCGCCAGACCGCCCACTCCACCGGGCCGGTCAGCCAGCGCGACATCGACTCGGTCCTGGCCCTGCTGCGACCCGACGTGCGGGCCGACGTCGTTCCCACCCGTCTGTCGGCCCGGCGGACCCTCGACAAGGTCGCCGCCCATCTGCGCACCACGCCCGACCCGGTCTCCGCCGACGAGGTGGCCCAGGCCCTCGGGATCTCCCGGGTGACCGCACGGCATTACCTCGAAGAGCTCACCTCGCGGCAACTGGTCGCCCAGACCCAGCGTTACGGCACCTCCGGACGCCCCCGCAACCTCTACCGCTGGCACGCCGACCAGATGAGCTGAGCGTCGTGAACACTCCTACGCAGCGTGACAACTCACAGCTCAGGAAAGCACGATCGGGTGGTATCGGACACTCCCGCCGGATCCACGGGACGGGAGCCCGCCTTGTCACCCACAATCGGCGACCATGAGTTCCGACCTGGGGGGCCAGGCTGATCAGGCCCGGACCGTGCTCGACACCGTTCCCGAGCTCAGCCGTCTCCTGCTCGACCTGACCCGATGCCCCAACTGTTCCGCCGCCCTGCGTGGACCACACTGCGCGGCCTGCGGAATCGACCTCACCGGCCCGGACGGCGGCCACCTGCAGCGGCTGAGCCGCGACGCCGCCGCGGCCCTCGACCGGCGCGAGAGCGTGCTGCAGTACCTCCGCGCCCAGATCCGCCCCACCACCGCGCCCGCCGCTCCGACGAACCCGGTCACCTCCACCAGCCCGGCCGTCTTCACGAACCCGGCAACCCTCACGGGCCCGGCCGACGTCACGAACCCCGGCGCTCCCGCGAACCCGGCCACCTCCGCGGGCCCTGCCGCTTCTGCCGACCCGGCCGCTTCCCCCCGGCCGGCCACCTCCACGGATCCCGCCCCATCGGCTGACCCGGTTCCTCCCACCGACCCGGTCCCCGCGACCTCACCGGCGGCGCGCGTAGCTCCCGGGCTCCCGGCGCCCGACCACGGCGCCCCCGTGAACGACGCTCGCACCATCGCACCGAACGCGTCCTTGACGACGCCCGGTACACCGTCGTCCATCCCCACTGCCCCCGAGACCCGGGCGACCCCGCAGACCACGCCCACCGCCTCGTCCTCCATCGGATCCGCGACCTCGGCACCCTGGGGCACCTGGTCCGACCCGGCCGACGCCCCTCGACCCCAGCTCGGCGTCAACACGATCCTTGTCGGCGTCGGCGCGCTGCTGCTGGCCGTGGCCGCGATCGGCTTCCTGATCTTCTCGTGGCAGAGCATGCCGCTGGCCGCCCGCGCCGCCGTGATCGCCACCGCCACCCTCGCCGCGCTCGGCGTCGCGGCCTGGCTGCGCCCCCGTCTGCCGGAGACCGCCGAGGCGGTCGGGGCTCTCGGCGTCGTGCTGGTGCTCGGCGACGGCTGGGCGATCCGCCGCACCGGCCTGTTCGGGGCCGACCACCCGCACGCCGCGCTCTACACCGGTACCGCACTGCTGGTCAGCGGCCTGATCACGGGTCTTTGGGGACGCGTCGGTCACCTCCGAGCCGGCACCCACGCCTCCACGGTGCTGTTGCCGATCGGCACCCTGCTCACCGTCGGTCAGTCCCTGAACAATGCCCTCGACCGGTTCGTCATCTCCTGGTCTCTCGCACTGGCGGTCAGCGCCGCGGTCACCCTGCTCCGGCGCACCCTGCCCCCGGAATGCCGCACCGAGCGTCTCCTGGCCCGGGCCCTCGCCGCCACGATGCTGGTGGTGGCCACCGTCCCGGCCCTTCTCGGCCTCCCGGACCCGGACCTGGCCCTGCTCACCCTGCTCTGCACCACCGTCACCCTGGCCGCCCAGACCTGGGCCGACAAGACCACCGACGTCCGTGATCAGGTGCTCCCCCACTCTTCCGGGGAGGTCTTGCCTGATCACGAACAAAGATGGGGGACGCCCACCAGCCCACGGGCGGGCGGGGCCCCTTCGCACCCCACCAGTGCCGGAACGCTCTCCCGCCGGCCCGATCCCCTCGGGCTGAACCGGGTCTGGTCACTGGCCACCGGAATCTCCGCCACGGCTGCGGCAGCCGTCGCCGGGCTCGCCGTCACCGAATCGCTCAGCCTGTCGTCCGACATCCCGGTCCTGATCGCGGTCACCCTGCTGACCGGTCTGCTGCTGATCGCCGTCTCCCGGCTGACCCCGGCCCCGCGGTCCGCCCTGCGCCGCACCGCCCTGGCCCTCGGGGTTCTGGGCACGTACGCGCTGATCGCCGTGCCCACGCTGGTCCTGGTGATCGCCCAGGTCGTCCGGCCCGTGGTCCAGACACCCCGCAGCGTCGACGCCACCGCCCGGCTCGACACCCTGGGCATCACCCCGGACCACCCGACCCTGACCTGGGCCGTGACCCTCGCCTGCCTCGCCGTCCTCGCGGCCGTGACCTGGGTGGCCGCCCGGGGTCACGCCAGGCCGGCCGGCCCTTGGCCCCGGCAAGTGCGCCGGACCCTGCGTCAGGCTCCCCCGGCCCTGCTGGCCCTCTTCGCGCTCGTGCTCACGCTGGTACCGGCTGCCGCGGTCGTCACCACCGTGACCGCACTGCTCGCCATCGCCGTGGCAGCTTCCGTCCTGGCAATCCGCGGCGACCGGAACCCACTGCCCTCACCGGTTCTCTGGATGTTCAGCGCCCTGCTCGGAACGCTGGCGGCCACCCTGGCCTGGACCACCCACGAACTGCCCGGCGTCGTCACGACTCTCGCCGTCCCGGCCCTGCTCGCCGCCCGCCGCCGGGTCACCGACGACGGACCGGACGGCCGCACCGGCCGGGCCGGACTCGCCCTCCTGGCCTTCAGCCTGGCCCCGGTCGCGCTCGGCATACTCCTCGACCAGGCGAACGCCGGCTCACCGCTCTTCTGGCTCGCCGTGATCGGTCCTCTCGTCTCCCTGGCCCTGATCACCGTGCCCCGGCTGCCGCTACCGGAACGCCGCGGCCGCGCCACCTGGACCCCCGCGGACCGGCTCGCGGCCGCCGCACCGGGATACCTCGTGCTCGGCATCGGGCTCGCCACCACCCTGGACACCGGCAACCAGCCGGCCTGGCACCAGCCCGTCCTGCTCGCGGTGACCGCGCTGGCCGCGACCGGCGGCACGCTGTGGGCCCGCGCCGGGCTGACCCGGACCGTTCCCCTGCTCACCCCGGTCTTCGCCGCCGTCATCGCCCCGGCCGTCGCCCTGTTCCTGCATTCCTGGGCGCACGCCGGATCTTTCGACGCCCTGACCCCGGCACTGATCTGGGCCCTGACCGCGGCGGCCGGAGCTCTTCTGGTCACCGCGCTGGTGCTGCGCGGACGGCTCGACGGACAGCCACCGCGCCGGGCCGGGGCCGAGGCCGGTCTGGCGATCACCGCCATCGCCGCCCTCGCCCTGTCGATGGCTCCTGGTCAGGAGGAACAACTCTGGCTGATACTCCTCATCGTCGGTGCGGCCGTGACCGCGATCGCCCTCACCCCCGGGCGCTCACAGATCGGCTGGGTGGCCGGGCTCCTGCTCACCGCCTCCAGCTGGACCCGGCTGGTGGACGCCGATGTCAGCCTGGTCGAGGCCTACACCGTTCCACCGGCCCTGGTGCTGCTCGGGATTCAGCTCTGGGCCCGGCACCTGCGACCGGCCGCGGCCGGGAACGACCGCCTGATCATCACCCCGCTCACGCTCGGCCTGGTGCCCAGCGTGATCACCTGCCTCGTGCGGGACGACATCGCCCGGCCGATCGCACTGATGACGCTGGCCGCGCTCGTGGTGGCCGGTTGCACGTACCTGATCCGCACCGACACCACGGATTCCGTACCCGCCTGGCTCGGCGGCGGCTCCGTGGTGCGCCCGGCCCTCCTGGCCGGCACGATCACGGCGGTGGCCACCGCGCTCGCCCGGGTCGTGTTCGGGCTCAGCGACCAGGGCGCTCCGGGCACCGATTCCGGCCTGTCCTTCGGCATTCTCGAGGTCTGGACGATCCCGGCCGCCCTGATTGCGCTGTTGCACGGCCTCGACCGCTTCCCGCAGCTGGAGGACAGAATCCGACGCCACCCCCAGAACGACCTGCCGGGAAACCTGCCCGCGCCTCTGCCTGCCTCCTGGTCGGCCTTCTCCCGCGGCCTCGTCCTGCTGCTCGGTCCCGGCCTCCTCTGCACCCTGACCGGGACCGAAGGCCCCCACCTGCGTCCGTTCCTGGTGATCCTGCTGGCCGCCGCCGTCGCCGCGCTCGGTGCTCAGCAGCATCTGCAGGCCGTGCTGGTGCTCGGGTCGGCCACGCTGGCGATCGAGGCGCTGGTGCTGCTGTCCCCGTGGATGACCGAGATCGGCGCGACCGTGCCGCTGTGGGCCTGGGCCGCCGTGGTGGGCCTGGCCCTGCTGGTGCTCGGCGGCGGGTACGAACGACGCCTGGCCCAGCTCCGGTCGGTACGTTCACGCATCGCCGCACTGCGCTGACCGACGACCACCCGAACAGTGGACGACGCAAGCCCCCACCCGCGTCGTCCACTGTTCAGCTCACATGGTCACGACGATCTTTCCGACGTTCTTCTCCCGCACGTAGGTCACGGCCGCGGTGACCGCCTCGTCCAGGGTGAAGCGGTGAGCGATCCGGGCCGACAGCTCACCCTTCTCGGCCGCGCGGGCCACGTCGTCCATCGTGCCGAACCGGCCGTCCGGGTCCAGGTAGTAGCGCAGCGAGACATCGTCCCGGCCGAGCAGTTCCGGCGTGGGCTCGGGGAAGATGATGGAGACGAACCGGCCTCCCGGCTTCAGCGCCCGGGCCGCGGACGGAAGGGCCTGCGGGTACAGGGCCAGGTTGAACACCACGTCGACGTCGGACGGGTACCCCTCCGGCGCGTGCCCGATGACCTCACCGGCCCCCAGCTCCCGCAGGATCTGCGCCCCGGCCGGCGTCGAGGACGTCGCCACGATCTGCGCCTGCGCGGCCGCCAGCAGCGGAATCACCGCCGTGCCGACACCACCCGTGGCCCCGATCACGAGAACCCGGTATCCCGGCTTGATCTCGCCGAGCTTCATCAGGCCCAGCGCGGTGGACCCGACCACACCCAGCGCGGCCGCCTGCACGGCCGGCACCGAGGCCGGGCGCAGGGCCAGCAGTGGGGTGTCGGCCTCGACGACGGCGTACTCCGCGAGTCCGCCGGTGCTGAGCGACGGCCTGTTATCGTCGGCCACGAAATCTAGCTGCCGGGGCATGGACAGGCCGAAGATCTCGTCCCCCACCGCGAAGCGGGTGACGCCGGCACCGATCTCGATCACCCGGCCGGCGAAGTCGTTGCCCGGCACGTAAGGGAACGCGAGCTCGACGAGCTCCCGGAACCCGCCCTGCACGACGATCGCGTCGGTGGGGTTGAGCGACGAGGCGGCGATCTTCACCAGTACCTGGCCCGGGCCGGGCTCGGGCACCGGGAGCTGCGCGATCGACAACTGCTCGGGCGGGCCGTATCCGGTGGCGACAAGGGCCTTCATGACAACCTCCAGTAAAGTGACCGTTGGGTCCGTTTATAGATCGGGGACGCTAGCCGCAAACGGACCGGGCGGTCAACTTGGTAGGGTGACCGGGTGAGTGAGCCCGTCCGACCCCTGCGTGCCGATGCGGCGCGTAACCGTGAACTGCTGCTGGCCGCGGCCGAGGAGGAGTTCGCCGAGCGGGGGCCGGACTCGTCGGTGGCCGACATCGCGCGCCGGGCCGGGGTCGGGAAGGGCACGGTGTTCCGGCATTTCGCCACCAAGGAAGACCTGATCGCGGCGATCGTGGTCCAGCACCTCGAGCCGCTGTTCACCGCCGCGCAGCGCCTGCTGACGGCCGACGACGCGGGCGCGGCACTGCTGGAGTTCCTGTCCGTGGCGGCCGACCAGCGCCAGCAGCACGACGTGTCGTTCCTGCAGAGCGCCAGCGAGAACCACACGAGCGTCATCGAGCTGCGCGACCGGCTGTTCAACGCCGTCATCGAGCTGACCGACCGGGCGCGCGAGCAGGGAAGCGTGCGGCAGGACGTCACCGGGGTCGACATCTGGGTGCTCATCTGCGCACCCGTGCACGTGGTGAGCTACCTGCCGAACCCGGCACCCGACCAGTGGCGCCGCTATCTGGCGATCATCTTCGACGGACTGCGCCCCGAGGGCGCCCACCCGCTCCCCCAGCCCGCACCCACGCTCACCTGAGCGATCCGAGCGTGGGAGGGCAACCTCGTCCTCAATTCATGGGTAGTAGTCGCGGGACCACCCGCACGTACACGACCATGCCGACCACCTCGACCAGGGTCTGGGCGACCACGACCACCGCGGCGACCGCGAGCGCGTCGGGCAGGGCCAGGGCGAGCGGGAGCACGACCAGGGAGTTACGGGTGGCGCCGGTGAACACGACGGCGCGCCCGGCCGGGGCGTCGAGGCGGAACAGGTGGGCGACGGCGAGGCCGGCGAAGGCCATGACGACCAGGAAGGCGACGTAAACCGGTATCACGCGGGCGACCTGGCCGAGGGCGTCGCTCACCTTCGGGATCTGGGAGGCGACCACCGTGAGCAGGGTGACGATCATCAGGAGCACCATGGTGAGGTTCGCGGTCGCGGTGAACCGTTGTCCTGCGACGCGTCGCGCGGCCCAGGCCTGGGTCGACCAGGCGAGGGTCAGCGGGATCACGATGAGGACGACGAAAGCCTCGATGAACGGCCCGGGTTCGACCACGTCGGCCAGGTCGGGGCCGAGGAACAGCAGCAGGTAGAGCGGGAGCAGCACCATCTGCGCGATGAGCAGGAGGGGTGTGGCGGCGAGCAGGCGGCGGTTGCTGCCCCCGGCCAGTCCACTGAACACGATCACGTAGTCGACGCAGGGGGCCAGGAGTACCAGCAGGGCCCCGAGGCGGACGGCGCGGTCGTCGGGCAGGAAGGCGAACAGGGCGGCGACCACGAGCGGCACGACGGCGAAGTTGACCACCAGGGCGGCGATCAGGAACCGGCCCTCCCGCAGCGACCGTCCCAGTTCGGCGGCGGGTACCTGGAGGAAGGTCACGTACAGGAGCAGGCCCAGGACGGGGTTGATGGCGTGTTCCAGGCCGGGGCCCAGGGCGGGGGCGGCCAGGCCGATCAGGGCGCCGGCGGCCAGGGCGGCGAGGTAGAGCGCGACCTGGTGCTGTTCCATCCGGGCGATCATGGAGCTCCTTGGGCCCGGATCTGATGAACGAGGAACAAAGCATAGCGGGGAACGGACTTTCGTCCCTGGGCCGGGGCGTGCGGCGGGTCGAGGCTGGGGGCATGAGCTCGGGAGTCGTTCTCGTGACGTTCCTCATCGTGATCGGTCTCGTCGCCACCGGGTGGGACCTCGCCCAGGTGCTCGCCCAGCGCCGGCCGCGCCGTACTCCCGCGCACCCCGCGCCACCGCCGGTGCTCGCCGCGGTCACGCTCGAGGGGGTGCTGGCCCGTCAGGTGACGGCTCACCAGATCACGGCGGAGCAGTACCGCCGGGCCATGCGAGCCGTCGCGGACCGGGACGACGGGCGTCATCCCCTGGATCTCCCGCCGGATCTGCGCCCGCCGCAGGTGCTTTAGCTCTCGGGCGAGCCGTACTGCTCACGCCAGCGCCGGGCGCGCCGGACGTCGCGCAGCAGGAACGGCAAGGAGGCGTACATGAACAGGAACGCGATGACCGCGAGCCAGTCCAGAGTGTCCCGATCGCCCGCAATGAACCCGATGAGAGCCGGCAGGGAGATCAGCGGCAGGTACAGCGCGAGCCAGCGCTGCCTGCTCATCCGCCGGGCCAGGTCGTCGGCAACCTCCTGATCGGCCTGCGGCACCGGCTCGACGGCGCGGATGCTCCTGAAAATGGCCTTGCGGCGCTGACGGTCGACGCCCATCGACAGCGGCGGCTGGGCCCATCCGACTCCTCGACGGCGCAGCCAGAAGAGGCCGGCCACCACGAGCAGCAGGGTCAGGAACTGGGCACCCCCGAGGATCCAGAGGAAGAGGGGAACCCCTTCGTCGTCCTTGCTGCCGGCGATCAGGACCCCCGTCACCAGAGCCAGGGGCAGGAGGAGAACGCAGAGCACCAGGAGGAACAACCACCAGAAGTTCTGCCGGCGTCGTGCGAGCTGAGCCACATCCGTGTCGGCCATGCCTACGATGATCATGGAGGGCGACGGGGGGCGCATTTCGACGGTCCGGTGGGGGCAAGAGGCCTGCTCAGGAGGGCCGAGCGTATGCTCGTGGGGTGATGGCGGCCGGTGCTGACGATCTCGGTCTGGGCGCCTGGCGCCGCGATCGGGGCACGGTGCTGCACCGGGGTGGTGTGCTGCCGGTCGCGGATCCGTCGCCGCTCACGATCGTGGCCGAGTCCCAGTCGCACGACGTGGCGGCGGAGTGGTCGCCGCACCGGCATCCGATGCACGAGCTGGTCTGGGTGCGCGGGGGCACGCTGACCTCCCGGATCGGGCACCAGATCTTCACCGTGCCGGACGGTTTCGGTATGTGGCTGCCGGCCGGGGTGGTCCACGGGGGCCGCGTGACCGCCGCCGCGCAGTTGCACAGTGCCTTCTTCGTCCCCGAGCGCACCCCGGTCGACTTCTCCGGGCCGACGTCGATCGCGATCACTCCCCTGCTGGAGTCGTTGCTGCTGCGCCGGGCGCGCACGGATCTGGACGAGGGGGCGCAGGCCCGCACCGAGGCGGTGGTGTTCGACGTGCTCGAGGCCGCGGACCGGCAGTTCGCACTGGATCTTCCCGGCGACCAGCGGATCGACGCGATCGCCGAGGCCCTGCTGCGCGACCCCTCCGACGACCGCAGCCTGGCCGAGTGGGCCGCGCAGCTGGGCACGAGCGACCGCACGATCACCCGGGCGTTCCGCGAGACGACCGGGCTGTCGTTCGCGCAGTGGCGGCAGGCGCGGCGGATCCACGAGGCGCTGGCGCTGCTGTCCGCCGGCGCGGACGTCCAGGAGGTATCCGAACTGCTCGGCTACGCACAGCCGAGCACGTTCATCGCGGCCTTCCGGCGCGTGATGAAGGTGACCCCCGGCGCGGTCGCCAGGGCACCCCTGTCCGAAATCCCGTATCCGCCGTCCTGAAGGCGGGATTGTCGGCAAAGTTACTGGGCATCTAGTCTCTGTTAGGTAAGGCTGGCCTACCTAGACGGAGTCGATCGATGCCCACCCCGGGTGAGCCCGCAGTCCTGCGCGGCGACCGGCTCGTTCTCCGTTACGGCCGAACCACGGTGATCCATGATGTTTCGCTGGAGCTGAGGCCCGGGCGGATCACCGCGCTGGTCGGGCCGAACGGCAGCGGGAAGTCCACGCTGCTGCGCGCCCTCGCCCGGCTGCACGACGTCGAGAGCGGCCGGGTGCTCCTGGACGACCAGCCGGCCTCCGCGCTGAGCGTGCGCCAGTTCGCCCGGCGGGTCACCCTGTTCACGCAGTCCCGCCAGGCCCCGCCCGGCCTGACCGTGAGCGAGGTCGTAGCGTTCGGCCGTCATCCGCACCGGCGCCGCTTCAGCGGTGCCTCCGCCCAGGACCGCGCCGCGATCGACCGGGCGATGCGGGCCACCGGCACCGCTGACAAGGCCGGCCGTCCCGTCAGCGAGCTGTCCGGCGGCGAGATGCAGCGCGTCTGGCTCGCCGCCAGCCTCGCCCAGGAGACCGGCGTCGTGCTCCTGGACGAGCCGACCAACCACCTGGACCTCCGCTACCAGGTCGAGACCCTCGACCTGGTGCGCGATCTCGCCGACGAGCGGGGCGTCGCCGTCGGCATCGTGCTGCACGACCTCGATCACGCCGCGCGGATCGCCGACTCCCTCGTGCTCCTGCACGCGGGACGGATCCACGCCGCGGGCGACCCGCTCCAGGTGCTCACCGCCGAGCACCTCAGCGAGGTCTACGGCCTCACCGTCGAGGTCGCCACCGACCCGGGCACCGGACGCCTGCGCATCGACCCCCTCGGACGGCACCCCGTCGTCCGTACGCTCCCTGTCACCCCGAAAGAGAAGCTGGCATGATCTCTGTCCCCCGCCGCGCCCGCGGCGCCGCGACCCTCGCCGTGATCGCCCTGGCGCTGGCCGCCTGCGGCACCACGGATGTCGACGAGGCCACCGGCGGCACCGCCGCCCCCGCCTCGCAGACCTGTGCCGACGACACCACGAAGACCTCGACCGGCCCGGTCACGATGACCGACGGCGTCGGGCGCACGGTCAAGCTCGACAAGCCCGCCGAGCGCGTCGCGGTGCTGGAGTGGCAGCAGACCGAAGACCTGCTCACCCTGTGCGTGACCCCGGTCGCGGCGGCCTCCACCGACGGGTACGCCCAGTACGTGACGGCCGAGAAGCTGCCCGACGACGTGCCCAGCGCCGGCGAGCGCGGTGAGCCCGACCTCGACGCGCTTTACGCGACGAACCCCGACCTGATCGTCATGGAGGTCTACCAGGCCGACGACGAGCTGCTCGCCAAGCTGGAGAAGCGGGGTGTCCCGGTGCTGGCCACGGTCGGGGCCGACGCCTCGGGTCAGATCGACAACATGAAGAAGGTCTTCTCCATGATCGGTGAGGCCACCGGCCGCACCGAGCGGGCCGACGCCGTCCTGAAGGAGTTCGACACGCATTTCGCCGAGGCCAAGCAGAAGGTCGTCGACGCCGGGGTGAAGCCCACCGACTTCCTCTTCTTCGACGGCTGGGTCGAGGGCAGCAACGTGGTCATCCGCCCCTACGGCAAGGGCGCCCTGTTCACCGAGATCGGCGAGGCCCTGGGCATGACCTCGGCCTGGACCGACGAGATCAACTCCGCCTACGGCAGCGGCGGTGTCGACCCCTCCTACGGTCTGGCCCAGACCGACATCGAGGGCCTCACAGCCGTCGGTGACGCGACGCTCTTCTACGCCAACGACGGCACCGAGGACAACTACGTCACCGAGCTGGAGAAGAGCAAGATCTGGAAGGCGCTGCCGTCGGTGAAGGAAGGACGCGCGCACGCGTTCCCGAACAGCGTCTGGGGTGCCGGTGGCCCCCGGTCGAACGAGCAGGCCATCGACGCCTACGTGAATATCCTGACCGCGAAGTGACCGAGAGCTCGCCGCCGCGGTCGCTGCCCGGGATCGGGCTCGGCCGCGGCGCGAGCGGGACGGCCGTGCTGGTCGTCCTGCTCGCCGGCGTCGTGGTGGTCGGGTTGTGGCACCTGACCCAGGGCACCTCGGGGGTCGGCCCCTTCGACCTGGTGCGGTATCTCCTCGGGGCACGCGAGGACGTCGGCGGTGTCCCGATCGGTGATGTACTGACCGGGTCGCGGCTGCCGCGGCTGCTCGCCGGGACCGCCGTCGGGGTGGCTCTCGGGGCGGGCGGGGCCCTGCTGCAGTCGATCACCCGCAACCAGCTGGCCTCCCCCGACACCCTCGCCGTCACCGCCGGGGCCTACTTCGCATTGACCGGTGTCGCCGCGTTCGGTCTGGCCGTTCCGCTGTGGGCCTCCGGCGCCGTGGCTTTCGGCGGTGGCCTGCTCGCCGCGGGCGTCGTGCTCGGGCTGGCCGGCGCCGCCACCGGGGTCAACTCCACGCGGCTGATCCTCGCCGGGTCGGCGGTCGCGATGGCCCTGGACGCCGCCAGCGCGATGCTGCTGATCCTGTTCAAGGAGGGCACTCTCGGGCTGTACGCCTGGGGCAACGGCTCTCTCGCACAGCTCAGCCTCGACGCCGCGGCCCGGGCGACCCCGGTCATCGCCGTCCTGATCGTGCTGGCCGTCCTGATGTCCCGGCGCCTGGACGTTCTCGCCCTCGGCGACGACGCGGCCGCGTCGCTGGGGGTGCCGGTGCGCTCGACCCGGATCGTGGCCGTGCTGGGCGCCGTCATGCTGACCGCCATCTCGGTGACGCTGGCCGGGCCGCTGGCCTTCGTCGGCCTCGCCGCTCCGGTCGCGGTGCGCCTGGCCGCCACCCGCATCGGGGTCCTGAGCCGGCACGCCTTCCTCATCCCGGCCTGCGGGCTGGCCGGCGCCCTGCTGGTGCTGCTCGCGGACGCGGTGCTGCGGGCGATCATGGGTGCCCAGGCCGCGGCCTCGATCCCCACCGGCGTGCCGACCTCGCTGCTCGGCGCCGTGGTCATCGTGTTCCTGGCGCTGCGCCTGCGGGACACGGGCGCAACGCCCCACGCCCACGTCTCCGTCCGCTCGAGGCGGCGGTTCCTCACCGTCACGATCGTCGTCACCGTCCTGCTCGTCGCCGCGGTGCTCGTCGGCCTGCTGGCCGGGAGCCTGTGGCTACGCATCGGCGACCTCTCGCTCTGGGTCCAGGGCACCGCCCCCGACCTGATCGCCCGGGCCCTCGACAACCGCGCACCCCGCGTCGCCGCGGCCGCCACCGCGGGTGCGGCTCTTTCCCTGGCCGGAACGGTGGTGCAGGGCACGGTCCGCAACCCGCTGGCCGAACCCGGCATCCTCGGCATCACCGCCGGGGCCGGGCTCGGCGCGGTGATCGTGGTGACCTCCGGACTGCCCGGCGGCCGTCCCACACTCGTCGTCACGGCCGTGGCCATGGGCCTGGCGACCTTCGCCCTGATCACCGCACTGTCCTGGCGCGGCGGCTTCCGGCCCGACCGCTTCCTGCTCATCGGCATCGGATGTGGCTACGCGCTCAGCAGTTTCAGCACCTTCCTGCTCTTGCGCGCCGACCCCTACGACACCCCGCGGATCTTCACCTGGCTCTCGGGCACGACCTACGGCCGCACCTTCCAGGACGTGGTCCCGGTCGCCGTGGCGCTGGCTCTGGCCACGCCCCTGGTGATGGCGATGCGCCACGAGCTCGACCTGCTGTCCATCGACGAGGACACCCCGCAGATCTTCGGGGTCCGCCGCGAACGGGCCCGCCTGGCCCTGCTGACGATCGCCGCCGCCACCGCCGCCACCAGCGTGATCGCGGTCGGCGTGGTCGGTTTCGTCGGGCTCGTGGCCCCGCACCTGGCCCGGGCCCTGGTCGGCGTGCGGCACGGGCGGATCATCCCGGTCGCCATGCTGCTGGGCGCCCTGCTCGTCGTGGTCGCCGACGCCCTCGGCCGTACCCTCATCGCCCCCTCGCAGATCCCCGCCGGGCTGATGATGGCCCTGATCGGAGCCCCGTACTTCGTCTGGCTGCTGCACCGCTCACGCAGTACCCGCTGATCGGTGGGGTGGCCGGTGTTGCCGACGGCACCGGCGACCCCACCGGCGACCGCTACCCGACCTCGACGATCAGCTCCACCTCGACCGGCGCGTCCTTGGGCAGGACCGCCACGCCGACCGCGCTGCGCGAGTGCTTGCCCGCCTCACCGAAGGCGAGGTCCATCAGGGCGCTCGCGCCGTCGGCGACGGCCGGCTGACCGGTGAAGCCGGGCTCGCTCGCGACGAACACCACGACCTTCACCACCCGCTTCACCGCGGACAGGTCGCCGATCTCGGCCTTGATCGCGGCCAGGGCGTTGACCGCCGCCTGCCGGGCGCAGTCGGCGGCCTGCTCGGGCAGCACGCCGCCACCGACCTTGCCCTCGGCGAGCATCGCCCCGCCGGACAGGGGCAGCTGCCCGGCGGTGAAGACCAGGGAGCCGGCGCGGGTGGCGGGCAGGTAATTGGCCAGCGGCGCCACCGGGGCGGGCAGCTCGATACCGGCCTGCGCCAGGCGGCTCTCGGGAGTCGTCATGATGCTGGTGTTCCTTCCGTCGTTCAGGTGTTCCTGACGTACGGCGTCCAGGGTATCGAGGGCCTTTCACCGGCTCGGGGTCAGCCGAGCCGTTGTGGAGTCGTCACCGGCACCGGATCGTCGCGATGGGCCGCCGCCATGAAAGAACTCCAGACATCGGCCGGGTACCCGTCCGCGGTGATGTGCGAGTACTTCCCGAAACCCTCCATCCGCTCGACCTCCCGGCCGTCCCGGGACAGCTGGTACAGGTCCACCGCCGTGGACAGCCGGGCCGAGTACCCCGCGAACCACGCCGACCGGTAGCTGGACGAGGTACCGCCCTGCACGAAGATCTCGGCCCGGACGCGGCGGAAGTAGGGCACCGGGCTGATGCCCCGCGTCCCGTCCAGGGCGTCGGGCTCGGCCGCGGCCCTCAGGCGCAGCGAAGAATCGACATCCGCGGTCAGCGACGCCGGGAAGACACGGTGGCCCGCGGGCTCGTCCCCCCGCTCGAGCAGCACCCGCGACGGCCCCTCGTCCATGCGCGTCACCGTCTGCACCACGTACGGCTCGTGCCGCACCCCGCCCGAGGCCAGGGTGGCGTAGGCCTGAGCCACGTCGATCGGATGCACGGCGGCACCACCCAGGGCGTTGGTCACGCTCGCGCCGACCCGCGCGCTGCGGGGAATGCCCGCGGCCTCGGTGACTTTCTGCACCCGCCCGGCGCCGCCGGGGCTGATGAGACGGGCCAGCGCCGTATTGACGGGGTAGGCCCCCGCCTCACCCACCGTCAGCGCCGGGTAGTGCTTGCCCCGGAAGTTCTCGATCAGCTGACGCCCCACCCGGTACCGGCGCGGACCGCCGACCGTGTCGCCCGGGCTCCAGCCGTTGCGAAGACCGGCGGCCAGGGCGAACGGCGCGATCACCCCGGCCGCCTCGGCGGTGTCCTGCGTGGCCGCGTTCTGCTGCCGCTTCAGGAAGTCGGCGCCCCCGTAGAGCGCCCGCACCGCCCCGGTCTGTGAATCGACCGAGACCAGACCCACCTGAAGGTGTTTCGGTGTGCGGCGGCGGGGTAATGACTTCTCGACCGCCCGGACCGCCGCTCGTTCCAGGCCGCTGTCGAACGTGCTGGTGATCCGGTAGCCACCGGTGCGGAATTCCTCGTCGCTGATGTGCAGCTTCTCCCGCACCTCGTTCTCGACCATCGTCACCAGGTACCCGGTCTGCCCTCCGAGCGTGTTGGACTGTTGCGGCGCGTAGACCCTGGGCCAGCGCGCCCTCTCCCGTTCCGACACCGGGAGCGAACCGTTGCCGACCATGGCGTCCAGCACCACGTTCCAGCGCCGCCGGGCGCGTTCCAGCGCCCGCCCGCCGTCGTGCGGGTCGGCCGCCTCCGGCGAGTTGATGATGCCCGCCAGCAGGGCTCCCTGGGCGAGGGTGAGGTCGTCGGCGTCGCAGTGGAAGTAGGTCTGGGCGGCGGCCTGGACGCCGTAGGCGCCCCGGCCCCAGTAGATCGTGTTCAGGTACCGCCCGAGGATCTCGTCCTTGGACATCTGGCGGTCGAGCTTCACGGCCAAGAGCAACTCGCTCGCCTTGCGGCCCAGGCTGTGCTCACGGCGGTCGTAGAGGTTCTTCACGGTCTGCTGGGTGATCGTGGAACCTCCCTGCCCCGTACCGCTCACACTGCTCAACGCGGCCCGGGCGATCGACGTCAGCTTGAAACCGTGGTTGCTGTAGAAGGTCTGGTCCTCGGCCGCCAGCACGGCCAGGCGCACCGGCGACGGCACCTGCTCCAGCGCCGCGTTCTGCCGGTCCATCGGGCCGACCTGGGCCATCACCTCACCGCTGGCATACATGATCACCGCCGACTGATCCGTCGCCGAGTCGACCGTCGCCGGGATCCGCACCCTCTGGTACGCCACGAGCAGAACGACCACCAGCACGACGACCAGCACGACCAGGAGCCCACCGAACGTGATCGCGATCCGGATCGCCCAGGTGACCCACGGTCGTCTCCCGGCGCCGGGCGGCTCCGCAACCGGCTCCGCAACCGGCTCCGCATCCGGCTCCGTAACCGTCTCCGCATCCGTCTCCGCATCCGTCTCCGCATCCGGCTCCGCATCCGTCTCCGCTACGGCGTCTGCCGGCTTCTCCTCGTCCCCGATCTTCTCTGTCACCCAGAAGAGACGTATGCGGGAAGGCCGAAGGTTGTATCGGCGCCCTGCCGGTGCGAGTGATCAGTCCGCGTCGAGCATGCCCTCGGCGCCGCGCCCGAGCGACGCCCCGATCTCGTCGGAGCGCTCCAGCATGATCTTCTCGTAGCTGGTCAGGGCCTCCTCGACCGTCGCGGCACCGGCCAGGGCGAGGGCCAGGTCGTGGGCGTCGTGCAGGGCCAGGTTCACGCCGACGCCGATCGGGGGCATGACGTGCGCGGCGTCGCCGATCAGGGTGAGGGTGGGTGAGTGCTCCCAGGCGTAGGGGGCGGGCAGGGCGAAGATCGGGCGGTCGACGTAGACACCGTCGTTGTCGGTGAGCATCTGGGTCATCCGCGGGCCCCAGCCGGCGAACTCCCCCAGCAGGTGGGCGCGGATGCCCTCGGTGTCGTGAATCGTCAGGCCCAGCCGGGAGATCCAGTCCAGCTCGACCTTCTGGATGATGTAGACCCGGATGTGGTCGCCGCCGTTGCGCTGGGCGAACAGGGCGCGGGAGCCGTCGGCCGAGGCCATCAGCCCCTGGCCGACCAGGTCGGCCAGGTCGGTGTGCCGGGCCTCGACGTCATCGAACCAGGCCTCCAGAAAACTGATGCCCGAATAGAGGGGAGCAGAGGACGACACGGCCGCCCGCACCCGGGAGAAGGCGCCGTCGGCGCCGATCACCAGATCGGCGTCCTCCTGCGTGCCGTCGGTGAAGTGGAGCCGGCGCCCGTCCTGCACCGAGGCCAGACCCTTTCCCCACCGGACGGTTCCAGGCTCCAGCGAGTCCAGCAGCAGGTTCCGCAGCAGCCCGCGGTCGATCTCGGGCTTGAACATCTCGTCAGGCTCCGGAAGGTGCTGCCCGAGCAGCTCGCCGGTGAGACCGACCTTGCGCATCTCCTGGCCCTCGGGCCGGGCCAGGGCGAAGAACTGATCGAGCAGACCGGCCTCCCGCAGAGCGTTCTGGCCGTGCTCGGTGTCGAGGTCGAGGGTGCCGCCCTGGTTACGGGCGTCGGGGCCGGGGTCGCGGTCGTACACGGTGACGTCCAGGCCGTGCTTGCGCAAGATCCGGGCGCAGGCCAGGCCGGCCGGGCCGGCTCCGACGACGGCGATGCGGGCTTCACGAGGTGATGTGGTCATGCCCTTCATGAAAGCTCACTCGTTTTAAAAGTGCAACCGTTCCACTTTTAGATCCGTTGCACTTTTGCCCTACGATGAGCTCATGCCAACCCCCGTCACCCCCGGTCGCCGCGAGCGCAAGAAGGCCGCCACCCGGCAGGCGATCGCCGACGCCGCGCTGCGCCTGTTCCTGGAGCGGGGCTACGACCAGGTGAGCATCCGGGACATCGCGAACGCGGCGGACGTCTCCACCACCACGCTGTTCAAGCACTTCCCGGGCAAGGAGGCCCTGGTCTTCGACGAGCAGGCCGACATGGAGGCCAGCCTGGTCGCGGCCGTGCGTGAGCGCCCCGAGGGGCAGGACGTCGTCAGCGCGCTGCGGGAGTTCTGGCTGGCCGGGCGGCTGGCCCAGGCCGGTGACGCACCTGACCTGGCCCGTTTCACCCGGCTGGTCGAGTCGACCCCGGCGCTGCGGACCTATTCCGAGCGGGTCTGGGCCCAGCACACCGGTGCCCTGACCGCCGCCCTCGCCGACACCTTCGGGGTGCAGCACGACGACCTGGCCTGCGCGACCCTGGCCCGCTTCGTGCTGGAGGTCCCCACCATCGTCCGCGGCCGCGACGACCCCGGCGCCGCGGTGCGCGAGATCTTCACCGTGCTCACCGAGGGCTGGCGCGAGCCGCGCCCGCCCGCCGGCTAGCGCCGTGGCCACCACCGTTCGCCGTTCCGTTCGCCGGTCGCCCCTTCGCCCCTTCGCTCGTGATCATGCAGAGTTTCCCTGGGGAAACTTTGTATGATCAAGAACAAAGGAGGGTGGCGTCCTGCCTCGTGATCTCCCGCCGGCTGCGAAGTTCCCGCTCCCCAGCTTTGTTCACCCAGGTCTTGACCGGCGTTCACATCCCGTCCAGCGATGCTGAATTAGTTTCCTCAGGTGACTATCAAGACCCCGGGCCCGCGTGGCCTGCCCCGTGCGCGTCGAGTCGGCGCCTGCGTCCTGCTCGCCGCCTCACTGGCCGTGGCCGTTCCCGGCACCGCCCACGCCGCGACGTCCTACCCCAGTGACACCACGCCTCCCGACCTGGTGTCACTGCTGTCCGGCTACACGAGCTACTGGGCCTCCAGCGGCGTCAACGACCTGCACGGCACCGTGAAGAACGCCACGGTGCTGCAGCGCGACGACGCCCTGACCGTCTGGATCAACCAGAACGCCACGAAGCAGCAGCAGTTCAAGGCGCTGCAGGACGCCGAGTACCAGACCACCGACGGCACCGCCTACGACCAGTCGGTCACGGTGTCGACGGCCCTGGGCTCGGTGCTCGGCCCGCTCTACGTCAAGGGCCGCACCTCCGGCGCCCTGCCGCTGACGTCCGCGCTGATCAACAGCTCGAACGGCACGTCCGGCGCCTACGTCAGCACGGGCACCGCGAAGGCCGCGTTCAGCCACCCGCGCCCGTACCTGCCCAGCGACGCGAGCGCGGCCGCCGTGGCCGGGGACTCCGCCGACTGCGCCCCCTCGAAGGTGAACGGCTCGTCGCAGCAGACGATCCGGCTGGGTAAGTCCTACGCCGACGCGAAGGGCAACCTGAAGATCAGCCGGCTCGCACCGGTGACCGACACGACGCACCAGTTCTCCCCGGCCGACGTCACGCTCGACCCGGGCTACGGCACGGTCGGCATCTGCACCGGTGGGTCCTTCCCCAGCGGTCACACCACCACGGCCTACGAGGCCGGCATCACCCTGGCCACGCTGCTGCCCGAGCTCGCGCCGGAGATCCTGGCCCGCGCCTCCGAGGCCGGCAACAACCGCATCGTGCTGGGCGTGCACTACCCGCTCGACATCATGGGTGGACGCATCGACGGCGAGGCAGCCCTCGCGGCCCGCTGGTCGGACAAGACCTACCGCACCAAGGTTCTCGAGCCCGCGCGCCAGGAACTGCTGAGCTACTTCACGAAGACGACGGGCACGTCGCTCGCCACGGCGATCAAGCACCAGAAGGCGTACACGTCGAACCCGTACGGCGGCCGGAAGATGCCCGGTGGCACCGCCCAGGTGGTCACGGACCGCAAGAGCGCGGTCAAGGTCTACCGCGAGCGCATGACCTACGGCTTCGCCCGGAGCGGGGCGAGGAACCAGAAGGCCTCCGTGCCCACCGGCGCCGAGAACCTGCTGATCACGACGTTCCCGACGCTGACCGCGGCCCAGCGTGTCAGCGTGCTGGCCCAGACCAGGATCGCCTCGGGCTATCCCCTGGACAGCGTCCAGGGCTGCTCGTGGGAGCGCCTGAACCTGGCCGCGGCCACCAGCGCGACGGTGAGGCTCGAGCGTCACGGCAAGGTGAGCGTGGTCTCGACCGGTGGCACCGCGAAGGTGCTCAGGCGCCACTGATCCCACCCGCACGAACGGCCCCGGCGAGAGTTCTCGCCGGGGCCCTCGCGTCAGTGCTGAAGTTCCCGGCTGCCGGGAGGATCCGGTCAGATGACCGGACTCGCCCAGGGAACTCTTCTGGGTCGAGGGCTCGACCCACCGCTGGGACGGTTGCCGGTACTTCGCCCGGGACCCGAGCCGGATGCTCGGGTGGTTCGCGCGGTATATGGACGCCTGAACGGGATTCAGGACGGGGATCGCGGGGCCCTCTTCTTCCGTGATCGTGCGAACCTTCCCCGGAAAAGTTCGCAGGATCACAGGAGAAGGACGGGTGGGTCCGGTGCGGGGAACGGTGGACGTCGTGGAGGCTTTTCGCGTCGAGTCAGGTGCGTTCGTGGACGCCCTGGGCCGGCTGCCGCAGGACGCGTGGGGGCTTCCCACGCGGTGTACGCCCTGGTCGGTGGCGGGGGTGGTGGGGCATGTGGTCACGACGGTGGGCCGGGTCCCGGGAATGGTGGACGCCCCGGCACCCCTGGGTGCGGAGGTCACCTCGGTCTCGTACTACCGGGCGGACGCGCGGTTCAGCCAGGGTTCCAACGAGCAGAGGGTGCGGGACGCGGCCACCCGGGCCGATGCGTCCTCGGCCGGGAAACGCGCTCTGGCCGACGAACTGGACCGCACTGCGGCCCAGGTGGTGATGGCGTGCGGAGGCCAGGCCGACGGCCGGGTGGTGCGCACGCGGCACGGCGACGCGATGCTGCTGAGCGAGTTCATGGTGACGCGGGTGTTCGAGACCGCGCTGCACGGGATCGATGTGGCCGACGCCGTCGGGCAGCCGGCGTGGGTCACGCAGCCGGCTCTGCGGGTGCTGGTGGCGATGCTGTTCGAGCGACCGGATGCCGCCCACGCGCTCGGCTGGGCCCCGGATGTGCTGCTGCGCCGGGCTACCGGCCGCAGCGAGGTCGGCAGCAGCGACCGGGAGCTGCTGACCGGTTGCGGGCTGCGCGATCTGGCCCTGGGCTGAACGCGCGAGCGCCCTTCCCCCGGAGGTCGGGGGAAGGGCGCTCGGGGACGCTGCGGATCAGCGGGTGGATCCGTGGGTGGATCAGCGGTGGATCAGCGGTGGATGTGGTCCAGGTGCAGCATCTGCTTGAGCACGCTGTCGAGCTCGGTGTCGTCGAAGATGCTCTTCCAGTCGTCCTTGATCAGCTTCTCGCGGCCGTAGTCCATCGCGATCAGGCAGGCGTCGGAGAACGGGTTGTCGCCGCGCAGGCCGTTGGCCAGAGCGACCTGGACGTGGCCCATCAGCATGGCGCGGGCGGCGGGCTCGGGCACGCCGACCTTGTTGACGGTCTCGGACAGGGCCTCGTTCAGGAGGTCACCGATCATGCAGGCGACGACCTCGACCAGGGTCGGCTCGAGGTAGGCCAGCTGCTTGACGGTCACCCAGTGCACGTCCAGGACGGGCGCGTACATCAGCTTGATGACCTCTTCGGCGATGGCCTGCTTCCCGGCGTCGCCGGACTCGATCGCGGCGACGACGTCCTGCGCGGCGGCGATGCCGCCGAAGGTGTCGTCGAGCTCGGCCTGGGTCTTGCGCTGCAGGAAGACCGACGGGTGGCACGGGTGGGCCACGACGTACTCGATGTCGTCGCGACGGAACAGCAGGTTGGCGTAGGCGGCGGCCGGGTCGAGGGTGAGCACCACGGTGCCCGGGTTGACCTGCGGCACGATGGCCTCGGAAACCGGGCCCAGGGCGATGTCGGGCACCGACAGGATGACGACGTCGGCGTCCTTGACCGCGTCGGCGGCCTCGGAGAGCTCACGGCCGGCCTCGATGGTGCGCGCCTTGCCCGCCTCGCCGTTCTCGACGTAGAAGACGGTGTGGTTGCTGCGCTGCAGGTTGTTGGAGACCCGCATGCCCATCTTGCCACCGGCACCGATGACGGCGATGGTCAGCTGCTTGTCGCTCATTTGCGGTAACTCCTCAGGGTTTCCAGGTTGGATACGGTCCAGCGGTCTTCGAGATCGCAGGTGGTGGCGCTGTCGCCCTGCCAGGGCACCCAGTGCTCGATGATCTGGTGGATGCCCTGCTCGTCCGGGCGCACCGCGGCGATCAGGCCGTGGTAGTCGAGAAGGCCTTCTCCCAGGGGAATCCCGGCCAGCGTGAAGCCGACCCAGCCGTCCTTGCGGCTGAAGGAGAAGTCCTTGACGTGAATGTTCTTCACCAGGGCGGCGGTGCGGCGCACCACGTCGTCCGGGTGCTCGAGGGCGGCCACGCAGTTGGCCGGGTCCAGGCAGATGCCCAGGTTCGGTGACCCCACGGCGGTGACGACGTCGACCAGGGTGGCGGTCGGCACCTGCTCGTAGGTCTCCAGCGCGATCGTGACACCCGCCCGCTCGTAGGTGGGAACGGCGTCCTTCAGCATCCGCCCGGCCTGCTCCGGTGTGGGCCGGGAGGTGGCCGAGTAGAACATGCTGCGCACCAGCGTGACGTCGAGCGCCTGGGCCAGCCGCAGGTACAGCGCCAGGTGCTCGGGGGTGACCCCGCGGGTGCCCAGCTCGAACGCGACGCCCCGGCTGTCGCCGAGGGCCTTGAGGGCCTTCAGCTGGGCGTCGGTGTAGCTCTCGATCTGCGGGTAGTCGCAGATCTGGAGCAGGCCGACCCCGAGATCGGCTGTCTTCTCGACCATCCCGTCCAGCCCGATGGGGTTCGGGGCGGTCTCGGCGTGCCACTGCCAGAAGAACGAGTACGTGCTCAGGCCGATCGTCATGCTGCTGCCGTCCCTTCGTCCAGCACGGCTTTCAGGGCCTGCGGGTCATGGGCGAACCGCCCCAGGAACACGCCGTCCGCGGCCCCGGCGATCAGCCCGTACAGGCCCGGGCCCGCGCTGCCGCCGTAGATGACGCTGCTGTCGGGGTGCGCGTGACGGGCGGCCACGGCCTCACGCAGCGCGGTGCACACCGTGCGGATGTGCTCCTCGCCCGCCGGTTCCGCGGCACCGATCGCCCAGATCGGCTCGTAAGCGACCACTATCCGGCCCCCGAGCGCCTTGCGGTCGCTCACCTGCAGGGCGGTGAACAGCTGACGCACGCACTCGGTGGCCGCCGCGCAGGAGTCCACCGGCTCGGGCTCACCGATGCACAGCACCGGCACCAGCCCGTTGCGCAACGCGGCGGCCGTCTTGCCGGCCACCACGCCCTCGTCCTCGCCGTACATCCGGCGCCGCTCGGCGTGACCGACCTCGACGTACTGGGCGCCGGCCTCCCGCAGCAGCGGACCGCCGACCTCACCGGTGTGGGCACCGGTGTCGGCCTGCGCCAGGTTCTGCGCACCGACCGCGATCGAGGTGCCGCGGAAGATCTCGCGAGCGGCCGGGATCGCCGGGAAACTCGGTGCGACGAAAAGCTTTCCGCCCTTGTCCGTGAGCAGCGGGTGGTCGCCGCACAGGCGGGCGACGTCCCGGCACCAGCGCAGTGTCTGGTCGTAGCCCAGGTACATCTTGAGGCTCACGCCGAAGGTGGTGCTCATTGGGCCTGGGCGTCCTCGTAGGCGGAGATCCGGCTGACCTTGCCGGCCGAGGCCGAGGAGTCGTCGAACTCGTACGTCAGCCACTCCCGGGCCAGGCGGCGGGCCAGCTCCAGGCCGACGACACGCTGGCCGAAGGTCAGTACCTGGGCGTTGTTGCTCAGGATCGAGCGCTCCACCGAGAAGCTGTCGTGCGCGGTGACGGCGCGGATGCCGGGCACCTTGTTGGCCGCGATGGCCACGCCCAGGCCGGTGCCGCAGACCAGGAGGGCCCGGTCGGCCTTGCCCGCCGCGATCAGCTCGGCCGCGGCGATGGCCACGTCGGGGTAGGGGTTGTCGCGGTCGGCGGCGACGTCGACGACCTCGATCACCTGGTCGCTGGCCTGGAGGTCGGCCTTGAGCGCCTCCTTGTAGTCGAAACCGGCCTCGTCCGCGCCGACGACGATACGGAGCTTGCTCATGCTGGGGTTCACCTTCCGGTTGTGGTGCTGAGTACGGTGCTGAGGGTGGTGTGAACGGTCCGGGCCACCAGGCTGAGCGAGACGGCCCCGGCGTCGGGGGTGCCGAGGCTGCGCTCGGCGTGCGGCCGGGCCCGGCCGGTCCTGGGCAGCAGGTCGCTGGTCGCGGCGGCGGCCTTCTCTCCCTCCGCGGCGGCGATGGCCGCCGCCTCGATCCCGCCGGACCCGGAATCGACGGTTCGCCGGTAGGTCTCGTCCAGCGGGATGAGGACGTCGACCAGGGTCTTGTCGCCGAGCCGGGCGCCGCCGGTCTCGGTGATCGCCGTGCGGGCCTCGTGCAGGGCCTGGGCGACGGTCGCAGCGGTCGGGCCGGCCTGGTCGCCGAGGCGGATCCCCATGCGGCGCAGGGCCATTCCCCACAGCGCGCCGGAGGTGCCACCGGCCTTGTCGGCCCAGGCGTCACCCGCGACCGTCAGCACCGAACCGGCGCCGGCGCCCCGGGAGTACGCCGCGCGGCCGGCCGCGGCCGCCGCCCTGGCGCCGCGCTGCATACCGATGCCGTGGTCACCGTCACCGGCGACCGCGTCGATGCGGCCCAGCTCCTCGACGTTCGTCTCGATCGTGGCCTCGACCGCGCTCAGCAGCTCGACGAGAAGCCCGGCCGCCGCCTTGGACCCGTCCGTGGCCGGCGGGATCTCCTCGGCCTCCGGGGTCGCTGCGGTCAGGCCGGCCCGGCGCGGTCGCGGGGAGAGGGTGCCCCGCCGGAACGCCGGGCTGTCGGCCGGGGCGAGCCAGAGGTCTTCCAGCTCGGGGTCCAGCCAGGTCAGCGTCAGGGAGACGCCGGCCATGTCGAAACTGGTGCACAGCTCCCCGACCTCGGGGGCAACCACGCTGACCCCGGCGTCCTCCAGCAACTGGCTGATCTTGCGGTAGACCACGAAGAGCTCTTCGTGCTTGACCGTGCCGAGCCCGTTGAGAAGGACGGCGGCGTGGCTGTTCCGCTCGACGCCCTCGGGCAGTTCGGCGAGCAGCCGCTCGACCAGGAGCTGGGCCAGCCCGTCGGCCGTGGGCAGGTCGACCTCGTCCAGGCCCGGCTCGCCGTGGATGCCCAGCCCGACGGCCATCCGGCCCTCGGGAACGGTGAACAGCGGCTGGGAGGCACCGGGCAGGGTGCAGCCGGAGAACGCGACCCCGATGCTGCGGGTGCGGTCGTTGGCCCGCTGCGCCAGCTGCGTCACCTGCTCCAGGGGCAGGCCCTGCGCGGCGGCCGCCCCGGCGGTCTTGAAGACCACCAGGTCGCCCGCGATGCCCCGGCGCTTACCGCGCTCGCTGATCGGCGCGCTGCAGATGTCGTCGGTCACCCGCACGGTCCGAACCTCGATACCGCTGTCCCGCAGACGTTCCTGCGCGGCGTCGAAGTTCAGGCAGTCACCGGCGTAGTTGCCGTAGCTGAGCAGGATGCCGCCACCCCGCTCGGTCGCCCTGCCCACACTCACCACCTGTTGCGCCGACGGGGAGGCGAACACGTTGCCGAGCACGGCACCGTCGGCCAGCCCCGCACCGACCAGTCCCGCGAAGGCGGGGTAGTGACCCGACCCGCCACCGACCACGACGGCCACCTGACCGGCCGGGACCTCGGTGGCCCGGACCACGCCACCGGGCACGGCGCACACCCGGTCGGCGTGCGCGGCCACGAAGCCCTCGGTCATCTCGTCGGCGAAGGCCGCCGGATCGTTGATCAGGCGCGTCATTGCAGTTTCCTCCGGGGTAGCGAAAAGTCGGTGTGCGGGGAGGGGCTCAGTGCCCGACCGGGACCTCGACGCGGTCGGAGGTCTCCACCCGGCCGCTGCGGGCCAGTGCCAGCATCAGCAGGCAGGACATGAGCATCGCCGCGCCGACCACGAACATCGCCAGCTTCATGTCGCCGTCGTTCGCGTCGCGGATCCATCCGGTCACGTACGGGGCGGCGAAACCGGCCAGGTTGCCCCAGGTGTTGATCAGGGCGATACCGGCGGCCGCGGCGGCACCGGTGAGGAACTGCGTCGGCACGGTCCAGAAGTTCGGCAGCGCAGCGAAGATCGAGCAGGCCGTGACGGCGATGCAGGCGATCGTGAGCTGGGGAGAGCCGGCGAACAGGGCCAGCGGCACACTCACGGCGCCGGTGAAGGCCGGCAGCGCGATGTGGATCGTCCTCACCCCGACCCGGCCGGCGTGCCGGGAGACCAGATAGAGCACGATCGCGGCCGGCACGTACGGAATGGCCGTGATCAGGCCCTTCTCGACCAGGCCGAACTTGACGTCGTACTGCTCCTGGAAGTCTCCGATGATGGTCGGCAGGAAGAACGCGAGCGTGTACAGGCCGTAGATGAAGCCGAAGTAGATCAGGCTCAGCACCCACACCCGGCCGTTGGTGAAGGCGGCCTTGAGGGCGTCCAGCGAGTGGCCCGACTCCTTCCCGGACTCGGCCCCCTCCTTGGTCGCGGCCTCCGTGGCCAGGGCCGTGGTGAGCCAGTTCCGTTCGTCGTCGGTCAGCCACTTCGCCTGCTTCGGGGAGTCCGGCAGGTAGAAGAACGCGATCAGGCCGACGATCACGGCCGGGGCACCGACGCCGAGGAACATGAAGCGCCAGCCCTCGAGGCCGAAGAAGGCCCCGTCGTGCGTCATCAGCCAGCCCGCGATCGGGGCGCCGATGACGTTGGTGAGGGGCTGGGCCAGGTAGAAGAAGCCCAGGGTGCGGGCGCGGTAGCGGGACGGGACCCACAGGCTCAGGTAGAGGATCGCGCCGGGGAAGAACCCGGCCTCGGCGATCCCCAGGGCGAACCGCAGCCAGGAGAGCTGGGTGTACGACTGCACGAACGTGAAGAGCACCGCGACGATGCCCCACGTGACCATGATCCGGGCCAGCCAGACCCGGGCGCCGAACCGGTGCAGGGCCATGTTGCTGGGCACTTCGAGCAGGATGTACCCGACGAAGAAGATGCCCGCCGATAATCCGTACTGGGCGGCGGTCAGGCCCAGGTCCGCTTCCATGCCGTTGGGGCCCGCGAAGCTGATCGCGGAGCGGTCCAGGTAGTTGATGAAGAACATCAGCGCGACGAACGGCACCAGCCGGGTCGTCACCTTTTTGATGGCTGACTTAGCCACGTCGCTTTGCGACTCTTCGAACGACGTCGTCGTCATCGGGGGCCTCTCCTTCGAGGACACAGGGGGGCGGGGCGTCTGCGTTCCTCGCCATCGTCATCGTGATTGGTCCACCTGTCAACCGGTTGACCAATTTTGGTGGACCGGTTGCTAACCTGCTGTGCGTGAGCGACAACTCAGGCAGCTTGGATGCCGCATTCGGGGGCACGATCAAGAGCTCCACGGCAATGGCCGAGGTCACCCGGCGGCTGCTCGACTACATCGGCAGCGGCTCACTGGCCGAGGGTGACCGTCTCCCACCGGAGCGTCAGCTCGCCACGCACATGGGTGTCGGCCGGTCCGCCGTGCGGGAGGCCCTGGCGGCGCTGGAGATCCTCGGCATCGTCACGGTGCGTCCCGGCTCCGGCACGTATCTCAGTGGCGGGACGTCGGAACTGCTCCCCCAGACCCTGTCGTGGGGCATCCTGCTGCGCTCGGACAAGACCAGGGAACTGATCGAGGTCCGGCAGGGCCTGGAGACCCAGGCCGCGCTGCTCGCGGCCACCCGGGCCCCGAAGACGTCACTGAAGGCGCTGGCGGCCCACGTCGCGACGATGGAGGAGAACCTCCACGACTACCACCGGTTCGTCACGGCCGACATGCTGTTCCACCACGAGCTGGCCTCCGGGGCCGACAACGTGCTGCTGCGCGACATGCTGCACAGCGTGCGCTCCCTGATCCGGGTCTGGGTGGAACGCGCCCTCAACGACGTCGACCACGCCCGGCTCACCCTGGCCGAGCACCGCGCGATCCTCGCCGGCCTGGAGGCCCGCGACCCGCTGGCCGCCGCCGAGGCGATGCGGCAGCACATGCTCAGCGCCACCGAGCGGCTGCTGCCCACGCTCGAAGACAACGACTGAAAGACCACACTGATGACGAACACCGAAGAACCCGCCCCGTACGGCACCGGCGCCCCGCAGCCCTCCGCGCCCCGGCGCGTCCGTACGCACCATCTTCTCGAGATGAAGCGCCGCGGCGAGAAGTTCACCATGCTCACCGCGTACGACCTGTACACCGCCCAGGTCTTCGACGAGGCCGGCATCGACGTGCTGCTCGTGGGTGACTCCGCCGCGAACAACGTCTACGGGTACCGCACGTCGCTGCCGATCACCGTCGACGAGCTGATCCCCCTGGCCCGCGCGGTCGTGCAGGGCGCCTCCCGGGCCCTGGTGATGGGCGACCTGCCGTTCGGCTCCTACCAGGGCTCCCCCGAGCAGGCCTGGGACACCGCCTCGCGGTTCATGAAGGAGGCCGGGGTCGCGGCGATCAAGCTCGAGGGCGGCGCCGCGATGGCCCCGCAGATCAAACGGCTGGTGGACGGGGGCATTCCGGTGTGTGCGCACATCGGCTTCACGCCTCAGTACGAGCACGTGCTGGGTGGGTACCGGGTCCAGGGACGGGGTGAGGATGCCTCCCGAATTCTGGACGATGCCCTCGCCGCCCAGGAGGCCGGCGCCTTCGCGGTGCTCATGGAGATGGTCCCGGCCGACGTGGCCGCGAAGATCACCGCCGAGCTGCGCATCCCGACCATCGGGATCGGCGCGGGCAACCAGACCGACGCCCAGGTGCTGGTCTGGCAGGACGCCTTCGGCCTGAACACCGGCAGGCTGCCGCGGTTCGTGAAGCAGTACGCCGACCTGCACGGTGTGCTGCTCCAGGGCGCCGCCGCCTACGCCGCCGAGGTGAAGGCCGGCACGTTCCCGGCGCCCGGGCACGGTTTCTGACCACCCGTCATCGGTAGGCGTGCGACTGGAGCCGGTAGAGCTGCGCGTACGTGCCGCCGGCACCCATGAGCTCCTCGTGGGTGCCGGACTCGGCCACCGTGCCGTGGCCGAGCACCACGATCAGGTCGGCGGAACGCACCGTGGAGAAACGGTGCGAGATCAGCACGGTCACCGCTCCCACCGCCTCGCCGACCCGGCGGGCCGTGACGGCGTACTGCTCGAACAGCGCGTCCTCGGACGCGGCGTCCAGGGCCGAGGACGGCTCGTCGAGTACCAGTAGCAGTGGGTCAGGTCGCATGAAGGCCCTGGCCGTGGCCACTTTCTGCCACTGTCCTCCGGAGAGGTCGGACCCGTCGTGGGAGGCGCCGAGCCGGGTGGCCGCCCCGTCCGGCACCGCTGTGAGCACGTCGAGGGCCCGGGCGCGGTCCAGGGCCGCCCCGACGGCGGCCGGGTCGTCCCGGTGGGGCAGGTCGCCCACGCCGACGGCGTCGCCGAGGGTGAACTCGTAACGGACGAAGTCCTGGAAACCGGCCGAGGTGCGCTCTCTCCAGTCCTGGGTCGGCAGGTCGCGCCGGTCGGTGCCGTCGACGGTGATCCGGCCCGCGTCCGGCCGGTACAGACCCAGCAGAAGCTTGACCAGGGTGGACTTCCCGGCACCGTTCTCCCCCACCACCGCAACGGTGTGCCCGGCGGGCAGGTGCAGGCTGACGTCGTGCAGCACCGGTGACGTCGCACCCGGGTAGGTGAAACCGACGGCCTCCAGGTCGATGCCGTGGGTCAGGCGGTCCGGGACCGGGTGGCCTTCCTGCCGCGGACTGTCTTGCGCAGCGAGCTCTTTGAGGTCTTCCAGCCGGTCCTGGGCGGTGGCGATGCGGCTCAGGTTCTGGGACAGCGTGACGGCGGTGGTCACCTGGACGTTCACCTGCACGGCGAGGGCGATCACCAGCACCACGTCACCCAGGGGCCGGTCACCGGCCAGGCTCGCGCGCACCGCCAGCAGCACGGCCAGCGCGTAGGCGGCGATGAAGACCAGTTGCCCGGCGGCCCGCACCAGCGCCGCCCGGGCCTGTGCCCGCCAGAGCCGGCCCATGGCCTGTGACCAGGCGCGCTCGTGCCGGCGGCCGAGCTCGTCGCGCAGTGCGAAGATGCGTAGCTCACCACCGTGCCGGGGTGCGGTGGCCAGATGAAAGAGGTTCAGCGCCAGCCGGGTTCCCTCGCTGCTGGCCCCGCGGCCGCGGTCGGTGATGCGCTCGGCGACCCGGGCGGTGAACAGCGGGGGCAGCACCGCCAGCGGCAGCAGCAGGAGCACCGGGTTCACCCGGGCCAGCAGCACCGCCGTCAGCAACATCGCCGGTATCAGGCCGAGGGCGCTCAGCAGTGCTTCCAGACCGGCCTGGAACTGGCGGCTCTCGCGTTGCAGAACGGTGAGCGCGTCGGCCTGTTCGGGACGTTCCTGATGAGCCACCCCGGCCGTGCCGTTCGATGCCGCGGCGAGCTCCTGGTCGAACGCCAGCTCGGCCTGCTCGGAGATCTCGAAGTAGTACAGGTGGGCGAAATGGGCCGCGGTCAGGGTGATGACGGCGAGGATCGCGACCACCGCACCCGCCCCGGCGGCCCCGGCGCGGTCACCGGCCAGGAACCGGCCGGTGGTCCAGGCCAGCGCGACCGCCAGGGCCGGTGCGGCCAGGGCCCCGCCGATCATCAGCAGGGCCGCGACGACGATCCGCGACCGGTCCTGCGACCAGGCCGCGCCGAGGATGCGGTGGGCCGCGGCGATGACGCCCCGGGTTCTCATACGGTCTCCTGGGGTTCGGTGAAGCGGTGTGCCTGGGCGCGGAACATGGCCGCGTACTGGCCGTCGGCGGCCAGGAGCTGCTGGTGGTCGCCCTGTTCCACCACGCGCCCGCCGCCGAGCACGACGATCTGGTCGGCGTGGCGCACCGTGGAGAAGCGGTGCGAGATCAGCACTGTGGTGGCCCCGGCCGTGACCTGGCGGAACTCCTCGAAGAACCGGGCCTCGGCCCGCACGTCGAGGGCCGCCGTGGGCTCGTCCAGCACCAGCACCGACGAGCCGTGCCGCATCGCGAACAGGGCCCGGGCCAGGGCGATGCGCTGCCACTGCCCGCCCGAGAGCGAGGTGCCGCCGGCCAGGTGCCGGGCCAGGGGCACGTCCGGGCCGCCCGGCAGCCGTTCCAGCACCTGGTCGGCGCCGGCGTCCACGGCTGCGGCGGCGATCCCGGCCCGGTCGTGCAGCGCCCCGACCGCGCCGAAACCGATGTTGTCGGCGGCGGAGACCTCGAACCGGGCGAAGTCCTGGAAGATCACCGCCACCCGCCGGCGCCATCCCGCCGCCGGGTGGGCGGCGATGTCGGTGCCGTCGACGCGGATCGTGCCGGAGTCCGGTTCGTACAGCCGGGTGAGCAGTTTGACCAGGGTCGTCTTCCCGGCCCCGTTCACCCCGACCACGGCCGTGCACCGCCCCGCCGGAAGAATCAGGTCGAGGTGGTCGATCACCGGGCGGTCGCGGCCCGGGTAGCGGAACGACACGTCCTCGAAGCGGATCTCGCGCTCCGGAGATTCTATGGGTGAGGCCTTTTCGCTGGTTCTTGGTCCGACCTGGGCGGCGAACCGATCCACCGCCCGGGCCGCGCGCAGCCCGACGGCGGTCTGCAGGTCGGCCTCCGGGTAGTGCTCGGCCAGGCGCAGGGCGCCGAGCACCGCCTGCACGACCAGGACGAAGGTGGCCACCGGACGCTCGTCCACCGAGGAGGCACCGAAGGTGGCGAGCACAGCCACCAGCGCCACGACGCCCACCAGCGAGTACCCCACGAACGGCCACAGGTAGACCCGCCGGCGCGCCGCCCAGAGGGGGCCGAGCCAGGCCGTGTAGGCCTCGGCGAGCAGACCGGCGCACCAGCCGGCCAGCCCGAACACCCGCAGCTCGGGACCGGCCGCGGGCTCGATCGACAGGCGGCGCAGGTAGTCGATGCGGCGTTCGGAAGCACTCAGCTCCGCCCGCACCTGCGCGTACTGCCGCAGGCCGTGCACCTGTCCGTAGCGGAAAGCGGCGACGACACCGACGGTTCCGGCCGCCGCCCACCAGGAGAAGCCCACGCCGATCAGCACCACGAATCCGGCCAGCTGGGTGTACCGGGCGACCAGGGCCAGGGTGCCGGCCACCGCCTGCCCCGGACTCTGCACCCCGAACTCCAGCTCCTGGGCGGCCACCCGCAGATCGCCCTGCGGCCCGTCACCTTCCAGCACCGCGACCGGGGCGTCCAGTGCGGCCGCCATCAACCGCCGCTGCTCGACCCCGTCGACCCGGTAGGCCGCCAGTTCGCCCAGCAGGTGCTGCACCGGGATGAGCACCTGCTGCGCGCCGAGGATCCCGGCCGCCACGACCAGACTGGTGAAGAGGGCGGTCTCGGCCCCCGGCCCTCCACTCACCGCGGCCGGAACCTGACCCAGCAGACGGCTCGTGGCCACGACGAAGGCCACCGGGAGCAGACCGAGGACCAACCCGACCACCACCATGACAGCAACCAGGAGCCGTCCGGCCGAGGCAAGCAACCGCCCGGTGAGACGACCCGGACAGCCCGCCAGGAAACCCGCGCCCCCATCACCCTCGTCCTTGATGCCCGCGTCTTCGTTCGTGATCATGCAAAACCTCCCTGGGGAGATTTTGCATGATCACGAACAGAGGGATGGTCGCTCGCGGCCGCCCCTCCGGGTGCCGCTCGTTCCGGCACCACTCGTCCAGGCACCGCCCCTCCAGGGGCCACCCCGCCGAACGTCGCCCCCTGCGCTCCCGCCGTCCCGGGGAACCCCGGCGGTTCATCCACCCCCGCCGGCTTCCCTCTTCCCTCAGTCATCGCCGAACAATCCGCCCGGCGTCGCCTTTTCGAATTCGGCGCAGGAAGGGAGCTCGAGCAGGCGGATGACGTCGTTCAGGTTGAACGGGTTGATCGTGGGCAGGGGCAGGAGGAGCTGGGTGATGGGGGTGTTGTACTTCTCGGCGATGCGCCGGTAGTTCACGTACGACGACCACATGTTGGCGCCCTTGGACTTCGGGTGCGGGTAGTGCAGGGACGCCGCGCCACGCTCCAGCACGAACCGGGCGCCGTCGCGGTGCAGACGGTAGCCGAGGTCGATGTCCTCCCCACCCCACGACTGCAGGTCCTCGTCGAAACCGCCCAGCCGCCGGAGCTGTTCGGTGCCCGCCGAGACGTTGCAGGTCCAGTACACCGGCCAGGGGGCGGGCAGGTCGGCGAAGTCGTCGGTGTACTTGCCGTAGAACTCCTCGCGGAAGTCCAGGCAGCGGCCCGCCTGTGCCAGCCGGGCGATCGCGGTGTCGGCGTCCACCCCGTCGGCGGCGGCCCGGATCTCGTCGGCGCCGGCGTCGTCCAGGGCGAAACCGTAGACGTACCCGATCACCGCCGTCGGCCGGGCCTGCCCGTGGGCCGCCAGGTGCGCGGCCACGGCCCCGGAGTGCAGCAGCACCCCGTCGTCGACGAAGATGCACACGTCACCGGTGGCGTGCTCGATACCGACGTTGCGGGCGCGGGCCCCGCGGTAGCCCTCGTCGGGCTGGAAGTGGTAACTCAGCCGCAGCTTTTCCCGGTAACGCCCGGCCGTCTGAGCCGTGTCGTCGGACGAGCCGTCGTCGACCACGATCACGTCGAACGCCTCGCGGGGCAGGTCCTGCGCGGCCAGCGACTCCAGGGTCAGGGCCAGCAGGTGCGAGCGGTTGTAGGTCGGGATGATCACGGTGCCGGATGTGAGCACGGTGCCTCTTCTCTTGTTCTGGTCGCGGCCGCCATCGCGGCGACGAACCGGTGGATCCGCTCGGGGGTGACGCCGGGGGTGCAGACGATGTGGCTGGTGCCGCCGACGGCCGGCATCGGCCACTGCTCCAGCACCGCCGGGGGCGGGGTGGGGAAGGCGACGGTCAGTGCCTGGGGGTGGCTGCGCCAGGCGTCCCAGCCGATCGCGCGCAGGTGCCGGACCGCGAGCTGGGCCACGTCGCGTCCGTAGGCGGCCTGGGCCCGCAGGCCCTCCAGCCCGAGACGACGGATGTGGAACCACAGCAGCAGCGCGGCGTGACCGCTGCGGGAGCTGCCGACCAGGTCACCGGCTCCGCACAGCGACCCGGCCAGGTTCTCGATCTCGTCGGGCGGGGCCGAGGAGCTGATCACCACGCCGCACGGGAAGGGCGCCCCGAGGAACTTGTGCCCGCTGATCGAGAGGCTGTCCACCCCGCGGTCGTGCACCCCGAACGGCAGGGCCGCCGGGGTGCGGGAGGCCAGCGCCAGCGGCAGACCGGCGAAGGCGGCGTCCGCGTGGATGTAGTGATCGGTGACCCCCGCCCGGTCCAGGGCCCGGCGGATGTGGGGCACGTCGTCCACTGCTTCGGTCAGTGTCGTGCCGATCGTGGCCAGCACGATCGCCGAGGCCCCCGGAGCGAGCCTCAGCAGGTGCTCCAGCGCGACGTGATCCATCGCACCGGAACCGGTCACGGGCACGGTCACCGTCTCCAGCTGCAGCAGTCCCGCGACCCTGGTGACGCTCGGGTGCGCGGACGCCGAGTGGTAGAGCCGGGCCTTGGGCAGCAGCGTGCGGGCCCGCCAGAGCCCGTACATCACCCCCTCGGCGCCGCCGGAGGTGACATAACCCCAGCCGTCCGGTCCGGCCCCGAACAAGGTGGCCAGGAAGGTGACCAGCTCCCGCTCGAGATCCTTGGTGTGCCAGCCGAAGACCGGGTCCTGGTGGACGTCCCCGTAGTTGTTGAGCTCGTGGGACAGGAACGGGAGGAGCTCCGGCGGGAACGGGTTCGACCAGCCGGGGAAGCCCACCTTACGGTCCTCGGCGTGCCGCAGACGCTGCTCCAGGTCGAGGAGCCGGTCGAGAAGCCGGGCGCTCTCGGTCACCTCAGCCGTCCTGCGCGACGAGGCCGGCCACCGACGACAACGGGTCGTGCTCGGCGTACTGGCCACTCAAAGCCGTGGCCCGGCGGCGGTAGCCCGGATCGTCCAGGACGGCACGGACCGCCGCGCCGACCGCCGGCGCCGACGGGGTGCCGGTGCGCAGGTCGACACCGGTACCGCTCCACGTCACCCGGGCCGCGACCTCGGGCTTGTCCTCGGAGTCCCCGCCCACGATCACCGGGACCCCGTGCCGCAGGGCCGTGTTCACCCCGCCGTAACCGCCGTTGGTCACCATCACGTCGCAGTGCGGCAGCAGGCGCTCGAACGGCACGTACCCGGCCAGGATCGCGTTCGGCGGGACGTCGCCCAGCAGCCCGGCGAGTTCGGCCGGGCCGTCGGGCCGGCTGGTCACGGCCACCACGGTGATCCCGCTGCCGGCCAGCGCCTGCACCGTGGGCAGGATCAGGTCGGTCAGGTCCTCGTTGGCCAGGGTCCCCTGGGTGACCATCACGACCGGGCCGCCGGTCAGCCGCGGCCACCAGTCCGGTTCCCCGTACGGTTCGTGCAGCACGCGGGGCAGGGCACCGATGACGCGGAACGACGGCGGCGCGGACGGACGCGGATATTCGAAGCCTGGCACCGTCAGTTGCAGGAAATCGTCCGGTATCACGACCGCACTCGTGAAAATAAAATCAGGAAGATCGACATTCAAAGACCTGAAGACCTTTTCGGCGTGCTCCTGGAGTTCGGCGTAGTCCTCGCGGGCGGACGCGTTGAGCCGCCGGTTGCGCTCACGACCTTCCTCACCGTCCAGATAGGGATCGCCCGGCCCGAAGGGAGCGGTGTCGTCGCTGAGCAGCACCGGGGGCAGCACACCGATCCCGATCACCCGGGGACGACCCGCGCGACGGTCCGGATCGGCCAGGACCAGCGGCGCCGCCCCCAGGTAGACCGTGTCGTGGATGATCGCCGAGGGCCCGAAAGCCGCTGTGATGTCCGACATCTGCTGGCTCTGCGCAGGAACCGCGTCGACGAAGACCCGCCAGAAGAACGCGTGCATCGGCGGACCGACCCTGACCTGCGCGAAGGCCGGGAACGCGACCTCCATGGCCCGGTCGTCGAAGTCGGCCTCCGGGGCCACCGGCTCGAACCGGCAGCCGGCCGAGCGCACCTGGCCGGCGAAGCGCCGGCCGGTGCAGAAGAGCACGTCGTGGCCGCGGTCGACGAGGTCGGCGGCAATGGTGAGCAGGGGACCCACGTGACCATGGAAGGGCGTGGCCGAGATGACCAATCTTGACAAACTCGTCCTCCGATCAGGCTGTACGCCAAAGGATTTGGGAGCACACAGGCACCGGAACCGGAGGTCGGCCGGTTGGGTTGGACCGAGGGTACAGGAATTGTCCGGTTTGTCAGCCCGGCCCGGAAAAGCGTGCGCTTTGTTCTGTCGCGCAACGCATCAGGCCCGGCCACGCCGCCGGACGAAGATTTGTGCCCGATTTATCACCCCGTGGTTGACCGGTAATCCAGCCATGGGGTACTTCTGGTGCACACACCTCGCCGCACCGGTAAGCCAACTCCGGTCAGCACCCCAAGTTCCCTGTGCCGTCTCTGCTTTGGCCGATCCGTCTCCCACGATCCGAGGTCGCATGACTGACGCCGTCGGACTTCCCCCCGACGCGGGCAGCGTCTGTGTCCGGGAACGTCGGGGCACTACGCCGACGCCGACCCCCTCGTTCCCTCCGGCGATGCGAAAATCCACGACCTGCGCCGGTGCGCCGATCGCGCCCACGACGCCGGCGCGGTGAACGCCGCCCTGGCCGAGGCCGGGCGGCTGGTGAGCCGGGCCGCCGCCACGGCCGTGGGCGTCCCTCAGCCGCAAGGGATTGCCGGGGAACGACGGTTCACATGCGGTTCATGGCGTACTGACACACTGTGGGCTGACTTCGTCCGTGACCGTTGATCGTGGCGTGCCTGCCCGCGCGCCTGCCCCGAGGTGTGGCCCATGCGTACTCCCCGTCTCCTGTCGCGCGAGCGGCGCCCCGGTGCCGCGTTGATCTCGACCGGGCTCGTGCTCGTCGTGGCCGGTTCGGCGCTCGGGGCGCTGGCCTACACCTGGCCCGGCGATCCGGACGTCCAGCTGGCCGACGTCCCGCCGGTCACCCTGCCGCCGATCGCCAGTTCCACGGCGCAGGGCCCGACGTCGGCCCCTGCCACCTCGCTCCCGACCCCGTCGGCCACCCCGTCGGCCTCGGTCACGACCCGCGTCCGGACCGTGACCGTGACGGTGGTTCCGCCGGCCCCGACCACGGCGAAGAAGAAGACCACGACACCGGCCTTCACCAGCCCGTTCCTGATCCGGAACCAGAGCAGCGGACGCTGCCTCGACCTGCCGGACGACGGCCCGGCCCAGGCCGCCGCCGTCCTGACCCAGTGGAAGTGCACGGCCGGGACCAGCGAGAACCAGGAGTTCGAGCGGATCAAGGTGTCTCAGGGGATCCTGCTCAGCAACGTCAAGAGCCAGCTGTGCATCGACCTGGTCGGCTACGACTCCGTGCCCGCCGGCAGCAACGCCCTGCTGGGTCAGTGCGTGCGCAACGCCACCGACAACGCCGTGTTCCGCAGCCAGGCCAAGGGTGCGGGCTTCCAGCTGGTGAACGTGAAGAGCAACCTCTGCCTGGACCTGGTCGCCGACGACCCGGAGGGTGAGGTCGGCAACGGCCGCAACATCGTGATGACCACCTGCAGCTCAGCCGCCACCCAGATCTGGACCTTCGCCTGATCACCGTCCGTCTCCTTTGTTCGTGATCATGCAAAGTGTCCCCCGCGTTCCAGAACTCCTGCCGTCACAGTTCTAGAACTCCGGGGACACTTTGCATGATCACGGAGGTTTTTTGGGGGGGTTCACGCCTCGACGTCGAGGGCGATCTTTCCTCGGCGCGGGCCCGGGGCTTCGGCCAGCGTGTGGGCGCGCCAGGCGTCCTTCAGCTCGAAGACCTCCTGCAGCGGCACCCGGAAGCGGCCCTCGACGGCCAGCCGGGCGGCCTCGGCCAGACCGTGCTCACCGCCCGGCTCCCCGGCGAGCGCTCCCAGGGACAGGGCCACGCCGAGTCCGGGGGCGGCGAGATCGGCGAGGCTGAGCACCCGCTGGGCCGATCCCGTGATCGCGATCAGTTCCGGCAGCGAGCCCTTCCCGGCGATGTCCAGGGCCACGTCCGCCTGTCGTACCCGGGCGCGCAGGTCCGGACCGTAGACCATCGGCTGCGCCCCGAGACTCTCGACGAAGGAGCGGTTCTCCGCCCGGGCCGTGCCGATGACGCGCAGCCCGCGGGCGATGGCCAGCTGCACCACCACGCTGCCGACTCCCCCGGCCGCGCCGTCCACGAGCAGCGTCTGCCCGGCCCGGACCTTTAGCCGGTCCAGGACCCGGGTGGCGGTCTCCACGCTGGTCCCGGCTGCTCCGGCCTGGTGCCAGGGCAGGGCCGCGGGCCGGTGGGACCAGAAGGTGAGCACCGCGAACTGGGCGTTCGCGCCACCGAGCGTGCGGACGTCCACTGCTCCGAAGACCTCGTCCCCCACGTTCGTGAGCGTGACCGCGTCCCCGATCTCGTCGACCACACCGGCCGCGTCCACCCCCGGGACGTGCGGGAGCTCAAGGCGGGCCGCGGCCGCCGTGGTGCCCGAGCGCAGGGCCGCGTCGACCGGCGTGACCCCGCCCGCCCGCACCCGGATCCGGATCTGCCCCGGGCCCGGGTGCGGTTCCGGGGCCTCACCGGTGCGCAGCACCTCGGGTGGCCCGAAAGATGAATAATGGACGACGAACACGAGTTCTCCTCAGAGCCTGGCGGTCGGGGCTGCCGGGTACCGTAGGCCGGCCGGCGGCGGCCCGGTCCCGGAAACCCAGCGAAGTGAGACAGATGAACCCGCAGACGTCCCGGAAACCGCGCACGGACGCGCATCTCAACCGCCTGCGCATCCTCGGCGCCGCCCGGCGGGCCTATGCCACCGACGGCCTCGACGTGCCGGTGAGGACCATCGCCGGGCGGGCGGGGATCGGCACCGCCACGCTGTACCGGCACTTCCCCACCCGCACCGACCTGCTCGACGCCGTCCTCGCGGAACGGGTGGTGGCCTGCGAGGCCGATCTGGTGCGGGCCCAGGCCGATCCGGACGCCTGGTCGGGGCTGACCCGGGTGATCCGGCACTTCGCCGACACCCAGCTCAGTGACCCGGCGATCACCCAGATGCTGCTGGGCACATCCTCATTCGTCGACCGGCGCCGCGACCACGCCCAGGCGCTGAACGAGCTCGTGCACCGGGCCCGGGAGGCGGGGGCCCTGCGTGAGGGGGTGACGGTGACCGATGTGCGTGCGGGCCTGCTGGCGATCGCCTCGATCGGCGTGCGCCCGGCCGGCCGGGCGCACGACACCGTGCGGCGCCTGGAGAATCTGCTGCTGGCCGGGCTGCGGTCGGTGCCGGGCCCGCGGTGACGTGACGAGACCGGTGGACGCCGGTCTTCGGCAAAATCTTTGAGGCCCTGCATTAACTACCCGGTCACGTCGGCATAACGGTGGTCCGCACAACGCCCGTGAGAATGTGACGGCTGAGCACTGAATGGCGTTCGCAACGCCTTTCGGCATGAGCACGCCTTAATCCGCGATCGTGCTAGACCTCTCGCCCATGGCCCTGACACGTCACCAGAAGATCCGGAAATTCCGGCCCGTCCTGATCGCGGGCGTCACCGCCGTGGTCGTCGGAGGCACCGGCGCCGCCTTCGCCTGCACCCCGTGGGCGGGTAATGGCTCTGCTGCCAACGCCTCTCCCATCTCCGGCCACACCCGGAACACGCCGAGCGCCTCGGCGACCACCGGCCCTGACACCGACACCCCCACCAGCCGGGCGACATCACCCGATGCGCAGGAGGTCCGGCAGAACCGTCGTCGCGGGCACCACGGCCACCACCCGAAGCCGACCGCGACCCCCAACCAGACCCCGACGTCCACTGCCGGCAACCCCAGCCCGCCGCCGGCCGAACCGACCACGGACCCCGACGAGACCACCCCGGCACCGTCCGGCACCACCAGCACGAGCCCCACGGCCACTGCCCCCACCGGAGGCACCGGCAACAGCCAGGTGGCCAAGTACCAGGCCGAGGTGCTCGCCCTGAGCAACGCCGAGCGTGCTGCGGCCGGATGCAACGTCAAGCTCACGGCCAACGCGGCCCTCACCAAGGCCGCCCAGGCCCACGCCGAGGACATGCTGAAGAACAACTACTTCAGCCACGACAGCCAGGACGGCACGGGCGCGTTCGAGCGGATCACCGCCGCCGGTTACACCTGGAGCGGTGCGGCCGAGAACATCGCGGCCGGGCAGGCGACGCCCGCGGCCGTGATGAAGACCTGGATGAACTCGGCCGGCCACAAGGCCAACATCCTGAACTGCGGCCTGACCGAGCTGGGAGTGGGCTACGCCGCAGGCAGCGGCGCCGCCTACGGCCAGTACTGGGTGCAGGACTTCGGCTCACCGAGGAAGTAACCCCCGGCGGATCCGTCCCCCGGCGTACCGGGGGGCGGATCCAGAGTGACTACGAGCTACTGTCAGCCTACCCGCGGCCAGACCGTGTTCCCGCAGCCGGGCACCGGGCCGCTTCCGGTCTCAGGCACGAGCCGCTTCCGGTCTCAGGCACGAGCCGCTTCCGGTCTCAGGCACGGGCCGACCGGTCACTCGCGGCTTCCCGCACGTCCACCGACGTCGCCACCGTCTGCTGCCGCATGTGATGACGACGGCACAGCACCTCGTAGGCCACCGCCCCGGTGGCGCCGCTGGTGACGTCACCCACCACGACCTGCTCGCCGGCCACGACCATCACGCCGTTGACCGTGCGGGCGTTGTGGGTGGCGCGGGCACCGCACCAGCACAGGGCCTCGGCCTGGGAGCCGACGATGCGGTCGGCCAGCTCGATGAACCGGGCCGAGGAGGGGAACAGCTTGGTGCGGAAGTCCGACAGCAGACCGAACGCGAACACGTCGATGTCGTGGTCGTCGACGAGCAGGGCCAGCTGCTCGACGTGGGACGGGGTGTAGAAGTGCACCTCGTCACACACCAGGTAGTCCACCGTCTGGCCGGTCGTGATGCGGTCCGTGACGGCCTGGAGCAGATCCGTGTCGTCGTGCACTTCGATCGCCGGCCGGGACAGGCCGATGCGGCTCGAGATCACGGCCTCGCCGGACCGGTCGAACCGGGAGAACAGCAGGCCCTGACGGCCACGGATGCGATGGTTGTGATCGGTCTGAAGGGCCACGGTCGACTTGCCGCAGTCCATCGTCCCGGAGAAGAACACGAGTTCGGACACCCCGGTATCCTGCCAGGCCCGGGAACCGGCCAGGACCTTCCCCGGTACCGGCCGGGACCCGGCGCGGTGTCGATGAGGGGCCACCCGCCCCTTCCGTGATCATGCGAACCGTCCCGGGGAAGTGGGGACATCCCCCCGGTCCGCTCACGCGACGGCGGTGGCCAGCCTCGTCACCGTCTCACCGTCGATGACGTAGGTACGACGACCGTCGACGGTCAGGAAGGTGGTCCCGCCCTCGACGCTCCACAGCAGGTCGTCGACCAGGAGGGAACCGCCAGCAGCCGGTGCTCGACGAGATGAGGCGGCGTTATGCCAGTCTGGTTACTCAGGCAGTTCACCTCAAGGAGTACGAGCGATGAGCACCGACGACGTCACCTGGATCAAGGCCACCAAGTCCGGTAACAACGGCGATTGCGTTGAGCTGGGCGCCAGCGAGGGCAACGCATCGGTGGTCTACCTGCGGGACAGCAAGAACAAGCAGGGCGCGGTCCTGGCGCTCGCCCCCTCCGAGATCGCGGCGTTCATCGACGGCGCCAAGAAGGGCGAGTTCGACCACCTCGCCCTCTGACGTAGTCGCCTCACCCGGGTGTGGGGGCGGCATCCCCGGATACCGTCCCCACACCACCGACTGCTGTTTACCCGGCGGCGTCGTTCTCGCCGAGCCCGGACCGGGCCGTGGACCGGAACCGCTGCTGATACTTCAGTGGTGAGATGCCCAGGCGGGCGACGAACGCCCGGCGCAACGACTCGGCGCCGCCGTACCCGGACAGCAGGGCGGCCTGGGCCACGGTCGAACCGGCGTCGAGCTTGGCCCGGGCGGCCTCGAAACGGATCGAGGCCAGGTACTCCATCGGCGTGCAGTCGAGTTCCTCGCGGAACATCCGGGCCAGGTGCCGCACGCTGACGCGGGCGTGGTCGGCGAGCTTCTGGGCGGTGAAGGGCTGGGCCGGGTCGGCCTGGATCAGGTCGACGACCAGGCGGACGACCGGGGTGCGGGGAGCGGGGCCGGCCAGCTGGGCGGAGAACTGCGACTGACCCCCGGCCCGCTGGAGATAGACCAGCAGCGACTGGGCGACCCGGCGGGCCGCGTCGGCGCCGTGGTCCTCCTCGACCAGGGCCAGGCCCAGGTCGATGCCGGCGACCACCCCGGCCGAGCTGTAGACGTTGCCGTCGCGCACGAAGATCGAGTCCGGCTCCACCAGCACGCGCGGGTAGTCCTTGGTCAGGCGCTTGGTGAACTTCCAGTGCGTGGTGGCCCGGCGGCCGTCGAGCAGCCCGAGGGCCGCCAGCACGAAGGCCCCACTGCAGATACTCGTCACCCGTCGGGCCCGGGGCACCAGCAGCGCGGTGGCCTCCAGCACGGCCGGGGTGACGAACGAGGGCGGGGCGGACTCGCTGCCCGGCACCACCAGGGTGTCGAGGTCGTTCACGTCGGCCGCGACGGCCATCACCTCGACCCGGGCTCCGACAGACGTGTTCACCGGCTTGCCGTCGGGTGAGATCAGTACCACCTCGTAGTTACCCACGGTCTGGTTGGCCTCAATGAAAACCTCGGCCGGACCGGCGAAGTCAAGCATCTTCACATAATCGAACACGAGGACGCCGATGCGCAGCCGCCCCTTTCGCACTGCCACTACGGCCACCCGTCCAGCTTGGTCACATCACCGACACACCCGGTCCACGCGGGACCGGGCGTCATCATCGCACCGTTGTCTGAGGGTGTCGGATTCCGAGGGTTTCCCGTCCGGAGGAGAGGGGTCGTCAGGCCCGTGCCCCGGGCAGGCTGGGGGGGCACGAACCCCCACCAGGAGCACCCATCCATGTCTGACGCCAAGCCCACGATCGTCCTCGTGCACGGCGCCTTCGCCGATGCCGCCGGCTGGGCACCGGTCACCCGGATCCTGCTGGACCAGGGCTTCCCGGTGATCGTGCCGTCCGTGCCCAACCGCACCCTGAGCGGCGACTCCGCCTACATCCGCTCGGTCGTCGAGCAGATCGAGGGCCCGGTCGTGCTGGCCGGTCACTCCTACGGCGGCGCGGTCATCACCGTCGCGGGTGTCGCGGAGAGCGTCACCGCGCTGGTGTACATCGCCGGTTACGCCCTGACCGAGGGCGAGAGCCTGGGCGAGTTGCAGGGCGGCTTCCCCGACTCCGACCTGGCCGCCCACCTGGTGCAGAACACCACGCCGGTCGACGGCCCCGAATTCACCGTCGAGACAGCCGCCTTCGGCGAGGTTCTGGCCGCCGGACTGGACCCGAAGGTGGCGCAGGTGCTGGCCGCCGGACAGCGGCCCCTGGCCGCGGCCGCGTTCGGTGAGGCCGCCTCTGTCGCGGCGTGGCGCACGAAGCCGAGCCGGGCGATCGTCGCCGCGGCCGACCGCACGATCAACCCCGACGTCGAGCGTTTCGGCTACCAGCGCGCCGGCATCGAGCACGTGGTCGAGCTGGACGGCCCGCACCTGCTCATGCAGACGCACCCGGCCGAGGTCGCGAAGGTCATCACCGACGCCGCCGCTCTCTGAAAACCCTTACCCCTTTAGGAAGTCATTCTCATGCCCGGACAAGAACCCGTCCTCGAGACCGCCGCCCAGGAATTCGCCGACGCGACCAGCAAGCCGCCGTTCCTCTACGAGCTCACCCCCGCCGACGGCCGCGCCGCGGTCGACGGTGTGCAGGGCGGTGACGTCGCCGTCCCCGAGGCCGACGTCGAGGAGCTGACCATCACCGGCGGCCCCTCCGGCTCGGTCTCGATCCGGATCCTCCGCCCGGTCGGCACGACCGGCCCGCTGCCGGTGCTGCTGTACACGCACGGCGCGGGCTGGGTGTTCGGCAACGCCCACACGCACGACCGCCTCGTCCGTGAGCTCACGGTCCGCGCCCAGACCGCAACGGTTTTCGTGAACTACAGCCTCTCCCCCGAGGCCAGGTACCCGACGGCCATCGACGAGGTCTACGCGGCCCTGGAGTGGATCGCCGCCGAAGGCGCGAACCACGGTATGGACCCCTCACGCATCGCGGTGGCCGGCGACTCGGTCGGCGGCAACATGACCGCCGCCACGACGATCCGCGCCAAGCAGCGCGGCGGCCCGGCGATCGCGGCGCAGGTGCTGTTCTACCCGGTGACCGACGCGAACTTCGACACCGACTCGTACGAGCAGTTCCAGACCGGCTACTTCCTGGCCCGCGAGGGCATGAAATGGTTCTGGAACCAGTACACGACCGACGAGGCCCAGCGCGCCGAGATCACCGCCTCCCCGCTGCGGGCAACCCTCGACGACCTGGCCGGCCTGCCCCAGGCCCTCGTCATCACCGGTGAGGCCGACGTGCTGCGCGACGAGGGCGAGGCCTACGCCGCGAAGCTGCGCCAGGCCGGCGTGCGGGTCACGGCCGTGCGTTATCAGGGCATCATCCACGACTTCGTGATGGTGAACTCGATGCGCGACACCCAGGCCGCCCTGGGTGCGACCCGCCAGGCCGGCGAGTTCCTGTTCGACACCCTGCACGCGTGACGAACGCCTAGGACAGCCCGGGCCGGGACCTCAGGTTCCCGGCCCGGGCTCCGCCCTGACATCGGTAAGAAGCCGACGTCGCAACTGCTCCACCGTCTCCGGATCCAGGTTCACGTGATCGGTGAGATACCCCTGCACCGAACCATATTCAGCCTCCAGGTCGGCCAGAGTCAGCTCCATGACCACCGCGGGGGCCCGGCCGTACCAGGGCCATCGCATCTGCCGGTCCGGGTTCGCGGTGTGCCAGTCGGCCAGTAGCCGGGCCGTCGCCAGCTCGGTGAGGGCGAAGTCGGCCAGCACGTCGTCGCGCGGGACCCCGAGCAGGGTGAGCAGCAGGGCCGCGATCAGGCCGGTGCGGTCTTTTCCCGACGTGCAGTGGAACACCACCGGAACCGGCGACTGCGCCAGATGCCCGATCACCCGCCGGATCTCGTCGGCCCCGTCATCGGCCACCTCGGCGAAGCGGTCGGCCAGGTAGCGCCACGGATCGAGATCCGGGTCGATCATGGCCTGGTCGTAGGGCCGGTGCTCGATGCTCAGGTTCACGTACTCGAAGCGTTCCGCCTCGGGCACCCGGCCCCGGGCCTCGATCTCCCAGGGATGGCGCAGGTCGATCACGGTGCGGATGCCCAGGCCCAGGAAGGTCTCCCAGTCGGCCCCCTGCAGCTTGCCCAGCGAGTCCGCCCGATAGACCGTGCGCGGCACCACGTAAGCCCCGTCACTCGTGCGGTAGCCGACCAGATCGCGGACATTGTGCAGCCGCTCGAACCCGATGTGCCGGTTCACGATCCATCCCTCTCGATTAAATGATGGACGTCCATCAGCCTTTGCGCGAGATCCCTCACCAGCCGTCGGGCCGGCTCGGGAGCGACGATCTCGATGTGCTCCCCGAACTGGAGCAGCTGCCGCACACCCGCGGTCTCCTCGTACGCGACCGTCAGGGACACGCGTCCATCATCCAGATCGGTGATCTCCCGCAGCCGCGTGCCGAGAATCCGGCGCGCGAGGTCGAGCCGGTCGCGCGCCAGATGGGCCGTGACGATCACCTCGTCGCGGCGTTCCAGCTTCTCCCCCAGCTGCCGGGCCACGGACGCGAGGTCGGCGCCCTCGCGCAGCCGGCGGGGTTCGTCCAGCGCCTCCCAGCCGGAAACCCTCGCCAGCGCGAACATTCGGGGGATGCCCAGCTCGTCGGCGATCAGGTACCAGCGCCCGCCCCGGCTGAGTAGACCGTAGGGGTCGACCGTCAGATGATGGACGCGGTCGGTACCGCTGCGCCGGTACCGAAGGGTCAGGCGGTGGCCGGTGCGCAGGGCATCGGCGAGCGCGGCGACGTCGACGGCCGGTGGGTCGTCGGTGAACCACGGGCGGTTGTCGACCGTGACGACGTCGGCCAGGGACAGCGGTGAGGAGTTCACGACCCGGCGTTCGCGGTCGAGCTTGCCCGGCTTCGAGCGCGCCGCGGACTCCCCGCCCGACCGGCGGGCACGGTCGAGCTTGCCCAGCGCCGAGCGCGCCGCGGACTCCCCGCCCAGCTGACGGGCACGGTCGAGGTCCAGCCCGACCGTGCGCAGGAGGTCGGCCTCGGTGGTGGTGAGCCGGGACAGGTCCACCTGGTCGCCGGGCAGCAGGCTGACCCCGCCGTAGCGCCCGCGCTCGGTGACGACCGGGATGCCGGTGGCGACCAGGTCGTGAATGTCACGTAGCACCGTGCGCACCGAGACCCCGAGTTCGGCGGCCAGGTCGGGGGCCGTGGTCTGCGGGTGCGCCTGGAGGGCGGCGAGCAGCTCGATCAGTCGCTGAGGACGGGCCATGGACATTCCTTGCCGATAACCTGACAGTCGGTGTCAGGTTATCGCGACACTCTGACGTCATGACAGCGCCCAACCTTTTCCTGATCTACGTGACCGACGTGCCGCGCGCGACGGCCTTCTACAGCAACCTGTTCGGGATCGAGCCGGTGATGCTCACCCCCCGCTACGTGCCGTTCGAGGCGGCCCCGGGTGTGCTCTTCGCCCTCTGGAGCGGACGCTCCGACACCGTGACACCGCAGGTGCCCCGTACTTCCGAGGTCGGCCTGATGACGAAGCAGCCGGTCGACGAGCTCTTCGCGCAGTGGGTGGCCAAGGGCGTCACCGTGGCCGAGGAGCCCCACGACGAGGTGTTCGGGCGCACGTTCGTGGTCACGGATCCGGACGGCAACCTGATCCGGGTCTCCCCGTTCGACTGACAGATCGCCGGACAGCTCGCGCTTCACAGCGACACGGTCTCGGTGGCTCGTCGGCTGCGGGCGAAGCCCCAGCCCACGAGCACCGCGGCCAGGGCGGTGAGCGTGAGCGCGGCGATCGTGACCGCGTGCTGAAACTGGACGATCTGGTGGGCGTTCCAGTCCGGGTCGGAGATGGCACCGGTGAACAGGGCCGCCAGGAAGGTGCCGGAAATGGCGACACCTACGCCGGAGGTGACCTGGGTGGCCGTGTCGACGAGGGCCGCACCGATCGTGGTGCGGTTCTCCGGCAGGCCGCGCATCACGTTGACCGCGGCGACGACACCGACCACGCGCAGACCGGCGGCCACGAGCACGAGGGCCAGCGCGATCCAGACGTACGCCAGACGGCCCAGCCCGGCGTAGACGGCGAGCCCGGACACGACGGCCGCAGAGCTGATCCAGGCCGCGCGATCGAGACCGACGCACTCGACGAACGGCCGCACCAGCGCACCGCCGGCGATGAGCACGACCACCTGGGGCAGCAGGCCGACCGCCGTGTGGGCCGGCGACCAGCCCCACTGCAGCTGTAGCTGCAACGTCACCAGGTAGCCCAGGCCGGCGGTGGCCAGCCCGGCCGCGGCCTTGAACGCCAGGCCGCCGGAGACCAGGGGCAGGGCCACGAGCCGCAGGTCGAGCAGCGGGAATCGGGCCGAGCGCTCACGGACCACGAATCCGGCGGCCCCGGCGAGGGCCGCGGCGGCGCTCGCCCACGGCCACCCGGATCCGGTGCCCTCCTCGACGAACAGGGTGGGGGCGACCAGCGCGAACACGATGGCCGCGGTGGCCAGCCCGGCCCCGGTGACGTCGACGGGGTCGCGGTGCAGTTCGGACTCGGTGTCGGCGGCGATACCGGCGTGCACCCCGGCGAACGCGAGCACGGCGATCGGCACGTTCACCAGCAGCAGCACCGGCCACGGGGCGATCGTGAGCACGAAACCGCCGAGCGTCGGCCCGATCGCGAGCCCGACCAGACCGACGGTGGAGATCAGGGTGGTGGCCCGTACGCGCAGGTCGTCGTCGGTGTACAGGCGGAAGGCCAGGGCCATCGAGCCGGGCGTGGTCATCGCGGCGGCGACGCCCATGACGGCCCGGACGGCGATGAGCTGCTCGGCGGTGGTGACGAAGGCCGTCGCCAGACTCGCAAGCCCGAGCAGCGCCAGGCCGATGAGCATGATGCGGCGGCGGCCGAACCGGTCGGCCAGGGCTCCGAAGGCGAGCATCAGCCCGCCCAGGACGACCGCGTAGGAGTTGGTGACCCACTGCAGGGCGCTGGTGGAGGCGTCCAGCTCGCGGCCGATGGTGGGGAGGGCGACGCTGAGGATCGAGTTGTCGAGCATTTCGAACAGGAACACGGCGGACAGGCCCGCCAGTGCCATCCAGGCACCGCGCAGGGACTGGGGGGCGGCGCCTACAGTGGAGGCTTCGGAGGTCATGCAACTAAGCTAAGTGACTAAGCTAAGTTACACAAGACAACGGGAGACGGATGCCCAGGACCAGTACGCGGGGCGGCCCGCAGACGCGGGCGAGGATTGCCCAGATCGCGGACAAACTGTTCTACGAGCACGGGTTCGAGAACGTGACGGTCGCCCAGGTCGCCAAGGAGGCCGGGGTCTCCAGCGTCACGGTGTTCAAGCACTTCCCCCGCAAGGAAGACCTGTTCCTGGACCGCTCGGAAGACGCCGTCGAACTGCTGCGGTCGGCCGTGCGCGACCGCGCCACGGGCACCGACGTACTGGAGTCGCTGCGGGTCATGGCGCTCGGGCTCACCGCCACCAGCCACCCGCTCTCCGGCCTCGACCCCGCGTCCGACCCCTTCTTCGCCACGCTCGCCGCGTCCCCCGCCCTGATCGCCCGGGCCCGCGACATCGCCTCCGACCTCCAGCAGACCCTCACCGCCGAGCTGGAGCAGGACGGCACCTTCGACGGCGATGCCCCGCTGCTGGCCGCCTTCTTCATCGCCGGGTACAGCAGCGTGCTGGTGGAGACGGCGCGCCGCCGCATCGCCGGTGCGTCGCCCGAGCGTGCGACCGACGACCACCGCACCCGCCTGGAGGGGATGTTCGCCGCCCTGCGCAACGGGGTCCTCACGCGTCGGTAGGCCGACGCTGGGGTTTCAGCCGTCCCGGCCGAACCGCCGGGCGATTGCCGGCCCACAACGCTCGACGGTGGAGGGGAGGCCGGTGTCCGATAGAGGATCACCGCACCAGCCCCAGAACGACCCGTCGCACAGGCCGGGAGTCCCCGCCGACACCGCTTGACCTGTGCGACGGGTCTGCTGCGTCACCGCGAGCTCCCCCAGCGTGGAAGGGTTCTGGCCGGCCTGGCGGTAAGGCGTGAACGGGTCGTCCCGGGATGCGCACACAGCCCCACGGCGAGGCGGAGAATCCCGGACATGGCGACCAGCACACCACCCGGATCCCGGACCGAACTCGGCGACGTGCTCACCGTGCTCGACCTGGCCGGCAGCGCCCGCGTCTGGATCGACGGGGGCTGGGGCGTCGACGCCCTTCTGGGCCGGCAGACCCGCGACCACGGCGATCTCGACCTGGCGATCGAGGCCCGGCACCTGGACGCCTTCGTCGGCACCCTGTCGCACCACGGGTTCACGGCGGTCGGGGAGGACGGCGCGACGGCCTGGAACTTCCTGCTGGCAGGTCCCGGCGGTGCGGTCGTCGATCTGCACGTCATCGTGCTGGACGAGCACGACAACGGGGTTCTCGGGCCGGTGGGGAAAGGGGCCGTGTACCCGGCGGAATCCCTGACCGGGCACGGCGTCCTGGGCGACCGGCCGGTCAGCTGCATCGCCGCCGCCTGGGTCGTGCGCTTCCACGATGCCTACGCGGGGGACGCCGACGACCGGGCCGACGTACGGGCGCTGTGCGACCGGTTCGGGCTGGTCGTGCCCGAGCAGTACCGGTGACCCCACCGGTCCCGGGGAGAAACGGCGACGGCCCTGCTACGGTGGTCGGCATGAAGCGCGCTGCCATGACGACGACGCCGGAAAGTCTCCCGGCGCGCTGAAACCTGTTTTCAAAGCCCCGGGGTGAGCACCCCGGGGCTTTTTCGTGTGGTCGCTCACCCCTCTTCCCGGAGGAGAGCCATCATGTTCGACCACCGCAAGATCGGCCGCGAGCTGGGCCTGTTCGACACCGACCCGCTGATCGGGGCGGGTCTGCCCTACTGGCTGCCCGAGGGCGCGACCGTGCGCCACACCCTGGAGGAGTACATCCGCACCGCCGAGCGCAAGGCGGGGTACCAGCACGTCTACTCCCCCGTGCTCGGCAAGCGGGAGCTGTACGACATCTCCGGCCACTGGGGCCATTACCGCGACGACATGTTCCCGCCCCTGGACCTGGGCGGTGAGCAGGTGGTGCTGCGGCCCAGCCTGTGCCCGCACCATGCCCTGATCTACCGGTCACGGCTGCACAGCTACCGCGAACTTCCCTTCCGCCTGGCTGAACTCGGCGGCATGTACCGTTCCGAGCGGTCCGGGGTGCTCGGCGGCCTGACCCGGGTGCGGGCGATCCAGCTCAACGACGCCCACATCTTCTGCACTCTCGACCAGGTCACACAGGAGGCCCGGGCCGCGCTGGCGATGATCCGCGACGCCTACGCCGCGCTCGGCATCACCGCCTCCCGCTACCGGCTGTCCCTGCCCGGTCCGGGAGGCAAATACGTTGCGGCGCCGGAGCAATGGGACCGTGCCACCGCCTTGCTGACCGAGGTGCTCGACGGCCTGCCCTACGAGGCGGTCGAGGGCGAGGCCGCTTTCTACGGGCCGAAGATCGACGTGCAGGTCACCGACAGCGTGGGCCGGGAGTCGACCCTTTCCACCGTGCAGGTGGACTTTCATCAACCCGAGCAGTTCGACCTGCACTACGTCGGCGCGGACGGGGCCAGGCACCGCCCGGTCATGGTGCACCGCAGCATCATCGGCAGCGTGGAACGGGCGGTGGCGCACCTGATCGAGCAGCACGGCGGCGCCTTCCCGCCCTGGCTGGCCCCGCACCAGGTGGCGATCATCCCGATCTCCGGCGCCGAGATGCCGCACGCCCAGGACCTGGCCCGGCGCTGCCTCGACCGCGGGCTGCGCCCCCGGGTCGTCACCCCGGACGGTGACAGCCTGGGCGCCAGGATCCGGGAGAGCCGCCTGATCCCTTATCAGGCCGTCATCGGGGCCCGCGAGGCCGCCGACGGTCAGGTCGCCCTGCGCCTGCGCGACGGACGACGCCTCGACCCCCGGCCCGCCGATCAGCTGCTCAGCCGGATGGAGGCCCTCGTGAGATCCCACCGCGTCGAGCTGTGGGACTGAGGTCAGGCCAGGTGCTGGGCCAGGAAACGGAACTGGTCCGGCACCTGGCTGCGCCAGTAGTTCGTGGTGTGCGCCCCGTCCCCGATCGAGCCCTGCGGCGCCGGGTCGCACCGGCTGCGGTACCGCTTCGTCTCGGCACAGAACGGGTCGTCGCTGCCGCAGGAGACACTCAGCGGGAACGCGCCTTTGATACCGGGGCGGCGGGACAGGGCACCCCATCGGGTGAAGTCCTCGGCGTCGTCGAAGGAACCGGCCGAGCTCGCCGCGCCGCCGGCGAACAGGGCCGGGCTCGACGCCGCCGCGGCCACCAGCTGCCCGGGCTCGCCGAAGCGCCCGTGGGTGGCCTCGCGCGCCAGCAGGAGGGATCCGAAACCGCCCATCGAATAGCCCATGCTGGCGACCTTCTTCGTGCTGAAGCCGAGCCCGGCGACCCGTGGCAGCAACTCGTCCTGCAGCATGGCCAGCGCATTGTCGCCGGACGCCCGCGGATGCCAGTAGGTCTCGCCGCCGTCCACGGAGACCACCCCGAACGGCGCCCCACCCTCCTGCACGTGCTGGGCCAGGTACTGGTGCAGGGCCAGGCCGTCGAACGCCGAGTGAGCGTTGTCACCGCGGCCGTGCAGCACCAGCACCACCGGCAGCCCGTCGGGGTCCTGGCCGGGCGGGGTCACCCAGCCCCACGTGACCTCCCGGCCCCGGGCGGCGGAGTCGAACCTCTCGTAGGCCGGGTCCGAGCCGCCGGCGTCGGGCGCTCCCGCCACCACCTGCCCGATACCCAGCGTGCGCCGCAGCCGGGCCCGTCCGGGCAGGACGCCGTTGAGCGAGCCGGCCACGGCCGCGCCGGACAGCGCGAGGCCCGAGACCCCGGTCAGCAGGACGCGGCGGGTGATCTGACCGGAAGAAGCCATGACGGGGATTATGCCGGGTACAAGATGCCGTAGTTTCACCCCGTGCAGCGGGTTCTCGTGGTGGAAGACGATCTGGTGATCGCCGACGCGGTCGCGCGCCGGCTGAAGAAGGAGGGTTTCGCCGTCGACGTCGTGCACGACGGGCGCGCGGCGGTGGAAACCTTCCGCGACGAGACCGATCTCCTGGTGCTCGACGTCATGCTCCCCGGCCTGGACGGGCTGGAGGTCTGCCGCCGCGTGCAGGCGGTACGGCCGGTTCCGGTGCTCATGCTCACCGCCCGCGCCGACGAGGCCGACCGCATCATCGGCCTGGGGGTCGGGGCGGACGACTACCTGACCAAGCCGTTCAGTCCCCGTGAGCTGGTGGCCCGGGTCCGGGCGCTGCTGCGACGGGTGGAGCGGGCCGAGGAACTGGCCCGCCGGCGGGCCGGTCTGGACCTGGGCCAGGGCCTGACCGTCGACGTGGCGGCCCGCCGGGTGGATCTGGCCGGGCAGGAGATCCATCTGACCCGCACCGAGTTCGACCTGCTGCACGCGCTGGGCCGCCGGGCGGGCGAGGTGGTGCTGCGCGAGACCCTGCTCACCGAGGTCTGGTCCTGGCCCGAGGCGCCGAAGACCTCCCGGGCCATGGACACCCACGTGAAGGCGCTGCGCCGCAAGCTCGGGCCCGGCCGGATCCGCACGGTGCACGGCGTCGGCTATGCCCTGGAAACACCGTGACGACGATGGACCATCTTGCGGAACTCTGGGACCGGCTGCGCCCGCTCGACCCGGTGCCCTCGATCAAGATGAAGTTCGCCCTCCTGGTGGCGGTGAACCTGGTGCTCACCGCCGGCGTGACCTGGTACGCGGTGGTGGAACTGCACTGGCGCACCCGCTACGGCATGATCGTCGCCAGCCTGATCGTGCTGGCCGTCAGCCAGGTCGTGGGTCACGGCATGACCCTGCCGCTGCGCCAGATGACCGCCGCCGTGCGGGAACTGGCGGCCGGCCGCCCGGCCCCGCCCCTGCAGACCAACAGTCGCGACGAGGTCGGTGAGCTGGCCCGGGCCTTCACCGTCATGGCCGCGCAGCTCGCCGCGGTCGATCAGCAACGACGGCAATTGCTGGCGGACGTCGGTCACGAGTTGCGTACGCCCGTCGCCGCCCTGCGCGCCCAGGTCGAGAACCTGGTGGACGGGGTGCGCGCCCCGGACGAGCCGGCGCTGGGTCAGGTACTGGCCCAGGTCGAGCGGCTCGGTGACCTGCTCACCCAGTTCCTGCACCTGGCCGGCACCGACGGCGGGGCGCAGACGCTGCAGCGCCGGCCCGTCGGCCTGAAGGAGCTGATCGCACCGGTGGTGACCGAGATCCGCACCGCCCGGCCCGGACCCTCGATCACCGTCGACGTCTCCCCCGGGCTGGTCGCCGACGTCGACCCCGCCCGGATGAGCCAGGTGCTCACCAACCTGCTGGACAACGCGGCCCGTCACGCCGGGGACGGCGGAAAGGTGACCGTGAGCGCCCGCGCGCTCACCTCGTCCACCATTTCGGGTCTGGCCCTCGAGGTGACCGACGACGGACCCGGCATCCCTCGTGAGGACTGGCAGAGCGTTTTCGAGCGGTTCGGCTCCGGATCACCCGCCGCCCAGGGCACCTCGCGACTGGACGGCGGAACCGGCCTGGGTCTGGCCATCGCCCGCTGGGCCGTGGTGCTGCACGGCGGGCGGATCGCGGTCGTGCCCGCCGACGGTGACGGCTGCCGGATCCGCGTGGAGATCCCGGCCCGCCCCGGACCGAAAGAGTTCTAGAACTCCGGGGAGGTTTTGCATGATCACGGAGAAATGGTTCTTCACGGAATCTCCACAACGTGGCCACAGGATGCTCCCCGGGTCACTCCTACCGTCGGCGGCATGAACGACACCCCGGGCCTCGGTCTGTCCACGCCGGACTGGCCCGATCCGCCGCCACCACGGCTGAGACTGCTGGTGGGAGCGCTGCTCTGCGCCGGGTCGGCCGCTTTTCTGCTGACGGACACCGCGTTCGGGATCAACGTGCCGGTGACCACCTCCCTGATCGCGGCCACCGTGCTGCTGTCCCGGCGATCACGCGCCGAGGGACACCCCCGGTCCGGCGTCGTCCTGACCGTGATCGCCCTGCTGCTCAGCACGGTGGCGGTGCTGCGGGCGAGCGAGTGGCTGGTGGTGGGCTGCATCCTCGCCTCGGCCACGCTCGCCACCACCGTGTCGCTCGGCACCCGGACCTGGAAGACGCTGCTGGCGACGGGTTTCCTGTTCGGCGAGGCGACGTTGCGGGCCGTTCCGTGGGCTGCGGCGACCGGGCTGCGGCACCGGCCCCGGCACCTGCCGTTCCGGGCCCCGGCCTCGGTGTTCAGTGGGGTGGCCACTGGCCTGGTCTGCGCGGTGATCGTGGGCGCGCTGCTGGCCAGCGCCGATGCCGGCTTCGCGCAGGTGCTGTCGGACGTCGGGGGCTGGTTCGTGGTCGACGTGCCCCGTTCCGACGTGATCGCGGCCCGGATCATCACGTTCGGTGTCGTGACGCTCTTCGTGCTCGGTCTGGGTTTCGCCGACTCGTCAGCGCCGCGCCGCTCTCCCGACCGCCCGGGCGACCGGCACCCGGCCGAGTGGCTGGTGCCGCTGGTGCTGGTCGCGGTCACCATCGCGGCCTTCCTCGCCGTCGACGCCACCCGCCTGTTCGGCGCCGGGCCGGCGGCGCCGACCAGCACGCACGCCGAACGGGCCCGTGAGGGGTTCGGCCAGCTGATCGTGGTGACGGTGCTCGTGCTGCTGCTCATCGGCTGGGCCGGGCGCTTGGCCGCGCCCCGTCACCGCCGGCTGCTCGCGGCGGGCGGCGGGCCCCTGCTGGCCCTGACCCTGCTGCTGGCCATCTCCGCCCTGCGCCGCCTGTGGCTGTACATGAGCGAGTTCGGCTGGACCGTGACCCGTTTCAACGCGGGCGCGTTTGAGCTGTGGGTGGTCGGGGTACTGGTCCTGGTCGGCGGCACCTGGCTGGTCCGCCGCACCGACCTGCTCCCCCGCCTGACCGCGGGCTCGGCCGGCGTCGGTCTCCTGGTCGTGGCGCTGGCCGGTCCCGATGCCGTGGTCGCCGCCGCCGACGTGCGCCGCTACGAACGCACTGGTGACATCGACGTCTTCTATCTGTCGCGTCTGTCGCCCGACGCGACCCCCGCCCTGTCGAAGCTGCCCGACGACGTCCGCCCCTGTGCACTGCCCCGGCTACCAGACGATCACCCCTGGTACTCCTGGAATCTCAGCCGTTCACGGGCCGACAACCGGTCCGACTGGCCCGCGCAGTGTCTCCGCGACTGACGAAGCGGCTGACGAAGCGAGCCATTGACCAGTGCAGTGACCAGCGAACGTCCCGCCCCGGCCGATACCCGGAGCGGCTCGCGATCGTTGTGTACACCTGGTACATCCGGTACCAGGTGTACACAACGATCGGGCACCCCTGCGAACGGCGCACCATGGGTGGTGATGCCGATGGCCGGCCCTCGGAAGATCGACGGGGCCACGAAAAGGGCCCGGCCCGCGGCCTGCTCGCGCACCGGCGGGGCCCCCGGCCGATGTGCATGATGCGGCCGTTGACTACACGGCGCTTCGCTCGGCACGGCTGCGTTCCACGCAGAACTCGTTGCCTTCCGGGTCGGCCAGCACCACCCAGCCCGTGCCGTCGGGCCGACGGTGATCGCTGACCTGGGTGGCGCCCACGCCCAGGAGACGCTCGACCTCCTCGTCTCGGGTACCGGTCTGCGGGACCACGTCGAAGTGGATGCGGTTCTTGGCGGACTTGCCCTCGGGCACCGGGATGAACAGCAGGCCCGGCCCACCGTCGCCCGGAATGATCAGGTACTCCTCGTCACCGGGCTCGTTCTCCGGATGATCGGTGTACCCGAGTACGTCTTTCCAGAAGCCGCCCAGGGCCCAGGCGTCGGCGCAGTCGAACGTGAGGTGACGGATCCGTGAGGTCATGAACCCTGCCTACCAGGTACCGGCAGGGGCGGCCACGAGGTTTCTCAGCCGGAGGTGGTGGCGGCCGTCGTGGCGGCGACCGTCGCCGCGGTGATCGCGGCGGCCGCAGCCTTCACGGCGTCACTGACCACCGTGGCACCCCAGTCGCCCTCCTGGATCTCCTTACCCCGCCGGCGGATGTCGGACGACCACTTCAGCGGCGGTTCCATGTCGCGCAGCGAGGTCTTCAGCGCGTTGCCGGCCGAGAGCAGGGCGATGAGCGACGCGGTGCGCTGGTCGGGCGTGGCCCCGTCGGCCAGCACGGGACGGATCTTGCGCCGCAACTGCGTCTCGTACGAGGTGTTCTCGGCCGGGTGCACGATGTGCGGGATGACCCCGAGCATCTTCTTCTTCTCCTCGCGGAGGATGCCGCGCTCGACCAGGCGCTCCGGCACGGTCTTCTGCAGGCCCTTGCCGATCTTCGTCAGGGCCTGCTGGGCGCCGCGCGGCTTCTCGGCGATCGTGTCGTAGGCCGCCTGCAGCAGCGGGTCGGGCAGCGGCCCGGTGCCCGTGGCCAGCAACTTACGGCCGGTCAGCAGCGACTTCTTCTCCGACTGCCCGACCCGCTCGAGCAGGGCCAGCTCCACCAGCAGCCCACCGCCCAGCAGGAACTGCAGCGACGGGCTGCCGGCCACCGAGCCCTTCTCGTCGTCGAGCAGGAGAAGCATCAGCTCCTCGACGATCAGCATCTGACTGCCCGGCGAGAATGCCTGTGTGGTCATATCCCCATCCTGATGCCCGGTGCCGTTCCTTCCGGCCTGTGATCAGGTTACTGGCTCATCGCCCGCCAGCGATGCGATCCAGCCGCGGGCGGCCCGCAGCAGCGCCTCCTGCGAGACCCCGTCGAAGGCGTTCAGCTTCAGGAAGTGCTGGGTGATCGTCAGGCCGAGGATGCCGCTGACGGTGAGCAGGGCCCGCAGCTGCGCGTCGTCCCCGTCCAGCGACCGGGTCAGGTTGTCGACGCGCTCGTCGAGGTAAGCCCGCATGGACTCGGTCGCTTCGGGCACGGTGAGCATGGATCGCACGAGAGCCCTGGTCTCCGGCGGCAGTTCGCCCAGCCGCACGGTGAGCACTTCCAGAAGGTGCTCAGAGGCGACCTTGTCGTCGTCGACCGGTAGCTGCACGGCCGAGTGGAACAGCGCGGCCTTCGAGCCGTAGTGCTGCATCACCAGCGACGGGTCCACCCCGGCCACGCGGGCGATCCCCCGGATCGTGGCGCCCTCGAACCCCTGGGCCGCGAACTCCTGCCGGGCGGCCTCGAGGATGCGCTGTGCGGTGAGCGCGCGTTTCGCGTCGCGAGAGGTCCCGGCCATGAATTCACTCTACCGGTGTTGAGCGAGAGGTGTAGCCTCTTCACTCAACAGAGGTTGAGCGAACTCCCGAGGAGACCTGACGTGGCCCTGATCGCGATCGAAGAGCACTGGAACCTGCCCGAGCTGACCGCAGCGGTGAAAGCCCTGCCCGGCGACCGGGGTGACGCGAGCATCGTGTTCGACGAGATGGGCGACAACCTCGAGCGCCTCGACGACATCGGCGACGCGCGCATCGCCGCGATGGACGCCCAGGGCGTCGACCTGCAGATCCTCTCCCTGGCCCCGCCCGGTACGCAGCCGCTGGACCCTTCGCCGGCCCGCTCGCTGGCCCGGCGGGCCAACGACCTCGCCGCCGAGGCGGTCGGCCGGCACCCCTCCCGGCTGCGGGCGTTCTCCACGCTGCCGATGGCCGACCCGCAGGCCGCCGTCGCCGAGCTCGAACGCGCTGCCGGGCTCGGGTTCGTGGGAACGATGGTCTACGGGCGAACCGGCGAGACGCCCCTGGACGACCCGCGCTACGACGACCTGTTCGCCGCGGCCGCGGCGCTGCACCAGCCGGTCTTCATCCACCCGCAGATCCCCTCGGGCCCGGTCCGCGAGGCCGCCTACAGCGGTTTCGACCCGATGACCGAACTGGCCCTGGCCACCTTCGGCTGGGGCTGGCATCTGGAGGCCGCGCTGGCCGCCCTGCGCCTGATCGCCCGCGGCACCTTCGACCGCCACCCCGAGCTCCAGCTCGTGCTGGGCCACTGGGGTGAACTGCTGCTGTTCTGGACCGACCGGGCCGACGGCCTCTCCCGCGTCGCGGGCCTGGAGCGGAAGGTGTCGGACTACCTCCGCTCCAACGTCCACATCACCAGCTCCGGGATGCTGAACCCGGCCCTGCTGCGCCACGCCCTGGAGGTCACCACGCCCGACCGGCTGCTGTTCTCCACCGACTACCCGTTCCAGCGGCCCACCCCGGCCGACATCGAGCAGTTCCTCACCGCGTTCCCCACCGACGCCGACCGCGAGCGCTTCACCGCCGGTAATGCCCGCGCCCTGTTCGGCCTCGCTCAGCCGGCCTGACGCTCGCTGCCGGTGGCGAAGAAGTGCTTGAGGTACTTCTCCGGTTCCCGCTTGCTGGTGCGCATCAGTGAGAAGACCTCACAGCCGTGCTCCGGCGTGTCGAACATGGTGAAGCACTGGGCCAGGCCGAGGTATTCGGCGCCGACGATCTCGCCGTACTCGGCGGCTTCCTCTTCCGCGAGCGCGATGGCCTCGTCCGGCGTGGCCGCCCGCCAGAGGGTGACACGCTCCTCGTAGGTGTCCACGTCGGCGAACCGGTACACGCAGCGCACCCCGAACCACTGCTCAGCCATCGCGAAACCTCCTCAGCAGCGCCAGTACCGCGTCTCGGTACGGCAGAACACCTTTGTAGTCGAGATCGGCCGGGGGCATGACCTCGATGGTCGAGGCCAGGCCGGCGGCCACCCGGGCCCGGTCGGCGAGCGCCGCCAGCGGCTCGTGGGCGGTGCGGATGGTGAACAGCACGGTGCCGCATCCGGGCAGCAGGCGCAGGGTCTGGTACTCGACGCGCACGTACAGATGTTCGGCGGCCTCGTCGGCGGTGGTGACGGTGCCCGCGCGGCGGGCACGGGAGTCGGCGGCCGGCTGGAACAGGCGGTCGTCGTCGGTGATGGCCCAGTTGGCGCGGGTCATGATGCGGTGCTCGCGCAGGCTGGTGAGGAACTTGTCCACGGCGGCCGAGAGCTGTTCGGCGTAGCCGGGAACGGGCACGTGGATGCCGATCATCGGCTGCCCGAGCTTGTCGGCCAGCAGCCAGCGGTTGGGCATGGCCAGGCTGGCACCCACGAGCCGGGGTTCACCGCCGGAGATGTCGACGAGGCAGAGGTCTTCGGCGACCAGGCGCCCGGCGGTGTCCAGCGGGTGCCGGCCGGGCCGGTTCCTGGCGCCGAGCAGTTCCAGCAGCACCTCGCCCGCGGGTTCGGTGCCGGGCAGGGCGTCGAACGCCGCCGGTCCCTGCTCGTCGAGCAGGGCCTGCCGCCAGGCGATGAGCGGCGCGTCGAACGGCCGGGGCCTCAGCCACTCACCGGGTGGCAGGGTGCGGGCTCCGACCACGTGCCGGAACGGGTTCGGCGCGGGCTTGGGCCACCAGGAGTCGTCGGCCCGCAGCGCCTGCCGCGGCAGCCGCGCCTGGAGCTCCTGCGCCCGGGTCGTCATCACCTCAGCATGCCAGGCCCCCCAGCCCCACCACTGGCCGACCGGCGGCCGGGCACCCTCAGGGGCCCGGCCGCGTCCTCAATTTCAGGCTTTCCGCTGCTCGATCTCCCGCACCAGGTCGGCGACCTCGCGGCGCAGCACCTTGCCCATCTGGTTGACGGGGAGCTTCTCCACGGGCACGAAGCGACGCGGCACCTTGTAGCGGGTGAGTTCCTCGCGCAGGAACGTGGCCAGCGTGTCCTTGTCCACGGTGTGCCCGTCGGCGGGCACCACGGCGGCCACGACCTCGTCGCCGTCCTCCCCGGGAAGGCCCACGACCGCGGCGTCCTCGACGCTCGGGTGGCGGCGCAGCACCTCCTCCACCTCGGAGGGGTACACGTTGAAACCGCCGACGATGACGACTTCCTTGATCCGGTCGACGACCGTGAGGAACCCGTCGGGGGCCATGGTGACGATGTCGCCGGTGCGGAACCAGCCGTCCTCGTCGAGCACCTGGGCGGTCTCCTCGGGGCGGTCGCGGTAGCCGCTGAACACTTGCGGCCCCTTCACCACGAGCTCGCCGCGCTCGCCGAGAGGTACCTCTTCGGAGGGCTTCTCGGGGTCGACGATGCGCACCTGCACGTCGGGGAAGGGCACGCCGATGGAGCCGGGGCGCCGGTTGCGGCTCATCGGGTTGCCGACGATGCACGGGGCGGTCTCGGTCAGGCCGTAGCCCTCGACCAGGAACCCGCCGGTGGCGGCCTCCCAGCGCTCGATCAGCTCGGCGGGCAGCGTCATCGCGCCGGACAGCGAGTACTTCATGCCCTTGACCGGGACGCCGCGGCGGTTGGCCTCGTCGAGGATGCGCCTGTAGATCGGCGGTACGCCGGGCACGAAGGTGGGGCTGCGGCGCTTGACCGCGTCCACCAGCAGCGTGGTGTCGGGCTTGGGCAGCAGCACCAGCTCACCGCCCAGACGCAGGCCGCACAGCACCCCGATGGTCAGGCCGTAGGCGTGGAACATCGGCAGTGACGAGAGCACCACCTCGTGGCCGTGCTTCAGCTCGGGGATCCAGGAGACGCCCTGCACGCAGTCGGCGATCACGTTGCGGTGACGCAGGGGCACCCCCTTGGGTGTACCACTGGTGCCCGAGGTGTAGAGCAGCACGGCCACGTCGTCGGCGCCAGGACGCGGGTGGTCACCGGCCAGCGGCGGTGCGGTGGCGAGGTCGGCGAACAGGGGGACGCCCGTGGCGGTCGGGGAGGTCATCTCCTCGCGGGTCTTGCGGGCCTTGGCGATCGGCAGGCGCAGGGCCAGGCGCTTGGCCAGCGGCAGGTCGAGGGTCATGTCGACGCTGACGATCGTGCGCAGCGCCAGGTTCGGGTCGGCCCGCAGCGGTTCGACCGTGGCGATCGCCTTGTCCCAGACCAGCGCGACCTGGGCGCCGTGGTCGGCGAACGGGGCCCGCAGCTCGCCGGTGGTGTAGAGCGGGTTGTGCTCGACCACGGTGGCGCCCAGGCGCAGCACGGCGTGGAAGGCGATCATGTGCTGCGGGCAGGTGGGCAGCAGGATCGCGACCTGGTCGCCGGCCTTCACCCCGAGCCGGCGCAGACCCTCCGCGGCCCGGGCGACCTTCTCCCCGAACTGTGCGTAGGTGGTGCGCTGCCCCAGGAACTCCAGGGCGGGCCGGTCCGCGAACTTCGAGACGACGCCGTCGAGCTGATCGATCAGCGTCTCGTCGCCGTACTCGAGGTGGAGCCGAACGCCCGGGCCATAAGATCCCGCCCAGATCGATTCGTCGGGCACAGCGGACTCCTCTTCACGACGACAGAAACCTACGGGAACGTAGGTTACGCGGTCGGCCGTAGGCGTGTGCACGACGCCCAAGATCTTTCCCGTGATCATGCAAAACCTCCCCAGAGTTCTAGAACTCCTCGCGCCCGAGTTCCCGAGGGTCGGGGAGGTTTTGCATGATCACGAAGGGTTGGGGGCGGCTCGAAACTCCCGTGACGGGGGCCCGCCCGCGCACCGATACTGCGCGGGTGATGCTTCTGCTGCCCGCCGACCCGCTGCGTGCCCGCCGTCCCGACGAGCACTACGCCGACGAGGCCGCGCTCGCGCGCGAGCTGGGGCTCGCGGTGGCTCTGGTCGATCACGACGCGCTGCAGTCGGGCGACGCCGAGCGCGCGGTGGAGCGGGTGCCACGCGGGGGTGGGCCGGCGCTCTACCGGGGCTGGATGCTCACGTCCGGGCAGTACGGCAGATTTGAGGACGCCCTCCACGCCCGGTCGGTGTCCCTGGTCACCGGGGTGGAACAGTTCCGGGCCGCGCACGAGCTGCCCGGCTGGTATCCCTCGCTGCGCGAGGTCACCCCGGTCACGGAGTGGAGCACCGATGACGGACGCGCGGGCTTCGATCGCGCCCGCCTCGCCCTGGGTGCGGGGCCGGCGGTGCTGCGCGACTGGACGAAGTCGATGAAGCACTACTGGGCCGAGGCCGCGTTCATCCCCGACCTGACCGACACCGACGCGGCGTGGAAGATCGCGTCGCGGTTCCGGGAACTGCGCGACGACAGCTTCACCGGTGGCTACGTGCTGCGCCGCTTCGAGGACCTGGCCCCCGCCGAGGTGCGCACCTGGTGGATCGGCGGCGCCTGCGTGCTGGCCGGACCCCACCCCGACTCCCCCACCGCGCTACCGGATACGCCGCTCGATCCGAGCGTCTACGCGTGCCTCATCGGCGCCCTTGAACTACCCTTCGTGACAGTCGATTTTGCCCTGCGCAGCGACGGGGTCTGGCGGGTGATGGAACTGGGCGACGGCCAGGTCAGCGACTGCCCACCCGCCCTGACACCAGATCTGATCCACGCCCTGGCCGCCCCAAGCCCCTGACCCTGATCCTCGCCGGCACCAAGATCTTTGCATGATCACGAACACGTATGCATTCTCGATCATGGCCTTGGTCAACGGTTGTCCGGCCAGACCTCGGAAATCCCCCATCGCGTTGAGCTCACCAGTCATCTTGCCGGAACTTTGGTCCGGCCGGCCCGTCCGGTGGTCGCTGCCGGTCTGATCATCGCCCCGGCCACCGCGGCCCCGACCGCGCCGTCGTGCACCTGGCACGCCCAGACCGTCGACGCACCCGGTGATTTCCCGGGCGAATCCGCCATGGCGGCCGATGGCGCCGACATCGCGAGGAACGAGGACGGTCTGGTCACCGGCGACCTCGACGGCACCAGCGTCGTCGGGCAGGACGGCGAGCGAGGCGCGCGGATCCCGGTGATCTACACCTGCTCCTGACCCGACCGGCGGTCCGGTACGGCTTCGGCCGTACCGGTTCCGCCCGTGCCGTACTGATCGATCCATGAGCGGGCCCGACGGGTGTTGCGCCAGTGCAGCGGCAACGAGATCAGGTATCCCAGCGCGCCCACACCGATCATCACGTCCGCGAACAGGAAGCGATCCGACGAGAGCAGCCGGCTGGCCACCATGAGCAGCAGCACGGGCAGATACGCGAAGAGTATCCAGCGCTGCATCAGGATGCGCTCGGCCAGGTCCTGGGCCACCACCTGGTCACGCGGATCGACGGGCCGCACCGACCGGATGGCCTTGGCGATCTTCTTGCGGCGTTCGCGGTCCACCCCGGCCGCCAGCACGGGCTGCAACCACCGCGCGCCCCGGCGCCGTAGCCACCGAAGCACCGCGAGCATCAGCACCAGGGGCAGGACTGCGATCGCCAGAATGAAAAGCCAGACCCACCATGACGAATCGTCGTCGGATGAGACATCGCCGATCACCAGCACCACGATCGTCGTCACCGCGACGGCAAGTAGGGAGAACACCCTCACGCCGGTGAACCAGCGGTCGCTGCGGCGCTGGGCCAGCGCCGAGATCTCGGCCAGCTCACCGGCATCCGCCGGATCACCGCCCGGGGACGCATCCGCCGTGATCAGTTCGTTCCGCTCCGATTCCGTCACGAGCCCATGATCACCACAATGATCACCGTCGGCATGTCCAAACGCCTCAGGGCATTCAGGCTGCCGGAATCCTGGTCCTGACTCCTTGGTTCGTGGCCACCGCTAAACCTGTTCCGGGGCCGGGAGGTGGCACCGCACCGGGCGGCGGGGGCCGGGCCGGGCGTCGGCGATCTGGTCGGCGACCTGACTGTCCCGGCACACGGCGGCGAGGTGGTGCCGGTCGGTGCGCCGGCTCACCCGGTTCACCCGGCGCTTGTTCTCGCAGATCCCTTTTATCTTCTCCCCGTGACCGTTCCGCGGTTCGTGGGTGAGCCTCAGCACCCGGGTCAGGTGGGTCGCACGACGTCGTCTCGTTCCTGTCATGAGTCGTCATGGTGGCGTACCCGGCCGCCGGCGGGACAGTGATTTTCTCTCCCGCCGGCGAGCGCCCCTCAGCCCAGGGCCAGAGCCGCGTCGTACCCCGAGCGCACGGCCTCGCCGACCTTGGCCGGCTGCACGCAGTCGCCGACCGGGTGCACCCGGGCGTCGGGCAGCAGCTGCTCGACCAGGGTGCGGGCGGGCAGCAGGCCGAAGGCGCTGATCACGGTGTCGGCGTGCAGGGCGATCAGGCCGTCGGGGCCCTCGGCGATGGCCTCGTCCCCGGCAATTTTCGAGATCCGGTGGCCGGTGAGCACCGTGACGCCGGCGTGCGCCAGGTCGCGCAGCAACGTCACCCGGTTGACCATCAGCATGTCGCGGGCCACCTCGTCCGCCGCCTCGACGAGCGTCACCTCGTGGCCGTCGCGGGCCAGCTCCAGGGCCGCGTCCGCCCCCGAAAGCCCGCCCCCGGCGATCAGAACCCGGTGGCCGACCGGCGTCCCCTGATGAAAGGCCAGCACGTCGATCACGGACGGGTCTTCCAGGCCCTCGATCGCCCGCGGCCGCAGCGGCACCGATCCGGTGGCCACGATGATCTCGTCGGCCTCCGCCAGTTCCGGGCTGCCCGGGGTGATCGTGACGCCGGTGTGCACGGTGACGCCGAGCGCGGCCAGCTGCCCCTCCCACCAGGTGATCATCGAGCGCAGCTCCCGCTTGAAGTCGGGAGTGGCGGCCGGCAGCAGCACCCCGCCCAGCTGCGGGCCCTGGTCGTACAGGTCCACCCGGTGACCGCACCGAGCCGCGGCCCGCGCCGCCTCCATCCCGCCCGGCCCTCCGCCGATCACGACCACATGCCGGGGCCGGACCGACAGCACCGGGCCAAGTTCCAGCTCGTGACCGGCCGCCGGGTTGACCGCACACTCCAATGCTTTCCCGAAGAAAGCGTTTCCGGTGCACGAGGCGTTGCAGCGGATGCACGGGCGCACGTCCTGCGGGCGTCCGGCCCTCAGCTTGTTCACCAGGTCGGGGTCGGCGATCAGGCCGCGCCCGATCGCGATGAAATCGGCCTTCCCCTCGGCCAGCAGGCGCTCCCCGTCCTGCGGGCGCAGGTTGCCGACCGCCGCGACCGGGATGGTCACCACATCCTTGAGAACCGCTGCGGCATCGGCCATACAGGCGTCGCCCAGGTAGTAGGGCGGGAACACGTAGTCCATCGCCTCGTACGAGCCCTCGTCGGCGATGATCAGGTCGACCCCGGCCTTCTCGAGTTCCCTTGCGATGTCGAGACTGTCGTCCGGGGTGCGCCCGCCCTCGAAGCGGTGGTGCACCGAGAGCCGGAAGCTGACCGGCATACCGGGGGCGTTCGCCTTGATCACGGCGACGATCTCGGCGGTCAGGCGCACCCGGTTCTCGACCGAGCCACCGTAGGCGTCGGTGCGGCGGTTCCAGACCGGGCTGAGGAACTGGTCGAGCACGTAACCGGTGTGGCCGTGCAGATCGATCATGTCCACGCCCGCGGCGCGCGCCCGCACTGCGGCCTCACCGAAACGCCTCACGATGACCGCGATCTCGTCGAGTGTCAGAGGGCGACAACGAATGGACGCGTCGGCGAACCAGGTGTTGTCCGAGGCGGACACCGGTACGGTGCCCGGCTGCACGGTGTTGATGTTGCGCCCCAGGCCCGCCGTCAGCTGGAGGGCGAACAGGCTCCCCTCCTCGTGCACCCGCTGCGCGATGCGCGCGATCCCCGGAATGTGCTCGTCGGTGTCGATCCGGCCCAGACCGGCCGTGATCGGCTCGGTGTCGGACTGCACGGCGTTGATGCCGCTCATCACGATGCCGGTGCCGCCGGCGGCCCGGGCCGCGTAGTAGGCGGCCTCCTGCTCGGTGCTCCTGCCGTCCGGGGTGCACATCTCCGTGCCCATCGGCGCGAGCAGCACCCGGTTGGGCACCTCCAGCGATCCGATCCGGCCCGGGGACAGCAGATTCTCGAAGGAGGTCATCACATCTTCACTTCCGTTTTGGTGGCCGACCGGCCGCTCCTCAGCTCGTGACGACATCCTTTCAATGAATGGTTTTGTCTCGGAGAGGCCATGGTCCCGAACCTGAGACGCCACTCGCTGATCTCCTGCGCGACTGTGTGGGACAGGAGTCCTGGCAAGCCTTTTGGCCACGCACAAAACTAAGGGGACCCTCACCGGGAATCCCGGGCCCGGGTTCTTCGGCCCTACCTTCCCCACCCGGGTGGAGGCCTCCCGGGGACCTCCGCCCCTGCCCGGCCGCGGCGTCCTCAAGCCATCCTGAGGGCAACCGGAAAACCATTGCGGACAGACGTTCAGAGGAACTGACATGAGGGCACTGCTGGTGTACGAATCCATGTTCGGCAACACCGAGTCCGTGGCCCGCGCGGTCGCGGCCGGGCTAGGCACCGTCCTGCGCACCGACATCCACACGGTGGCCAGCGCACCCCTGGTCCTGCCCGACGACGTGGGCCTGCTCGTGGTCGGCGCCCCCGCCGGCCTGGAGGCCACCCGGCACCTGGCCGTGACGCAGGCCCACCGCGCCGGGATCCCCGCGCGCTCCACCGGCATCGGCGTGTGCGAGTGGCTGCAGCGCCTGCAGCCCGCCGACATCCCCGCGGTCTCGTTCGACACCAGCGTGTACACGCCGTTCCCGGCGACCGCCGACAACCCGGCCGACCCGGTCAGCCACCGCCTGCACCACCTGGGCATGCGCGTGATGCGGCACGAGTCCTTCTACACCCGGGACACCCTGGGCCCGCTCGAGGGCCGCGAGCTCGAGCACGCCCGCCGCTGGGCCCAGCACCTGGCCGCCGAGGTGGCCGGCACCCTCACCCCCGCCTGAAGCCCGGCCCGGAACAGCACCACCGAACAAAATGACCCGCTGACGGAACTCCGCCGGCGGGTCATCCCGTTCAGGACCCTCAGTTGCTCGTCACGACCAGTTCCTGGAGCTTCACGCCCGGGTTGTCGCGCTCGAAGCTGCGCACCCGCCACTCGTCGGTGAACAGGGCGAAGAAGCGGCCCTCGGCGTTCGAGACCACCTCGGTACCGCGGTGGCCGCGCACCACCGGGGCGTCGGCCGGGTCGATGATCCGGGCCGTCGAGAAGGGCAGCTCACCGAACACCACGGCCGAGCGGTACTCGTGGGTCATGCGGTGCTGCACCACGTCGAACTGGAGCACGCCGACGGCGCTCAGGACCGGCTCGCCGTCACCGCGCGAGTCGGAGGTCAGTACCCGCACGACCCCCTCGGCATCGAGCTCGCGCAGGCCCTGCCGGAACTGCTTGCCGAAGCTCAGGTCCGCCGGGCGCACGGTGCGGAAGTGCTCGGGGGCGAACACCGGCAGCGGCGGGTAGGCGATCTTGCCCGCCTCGGACAGGGTGTCGCCGACGTTGACGTGGCGGGCGTTGACCAGACCGATGACGTCACCGGGCCAGGCCACGTCGACCGTGGAACGGTCGGCGCCGAAGACGGTCTGCACGTGCTTGAGCACCATCGGGCGGCCGCTGCGGTTGTCGCGCACCGTCATGCCGCGGTGGAAGACACCGGTCTGGACCCGGGCGAACGCGAGCCGGTCGCGGTGGGCCGGGTTCATCCCGGTCTGGGTCTTGAACACCTGGGCGCTGAAGTTCGCCGTCAGGGCCTGGGTGCGCCCGGCCACGTCGAGCTGGTCGTGGGGGGCGGGCGCGACGTCGATGATGGCGTCCAGCACCTGACCGACGCCCACGTTCGCGACGGCGGCGGTGAAGTAGACCGGGGTGGTGCGGAAGGCCAGGAACTCCTCCTCGTCGTGGTCGGCGCCGGTGGCCGAGAGCAGCTCGTGCTCCTCGACCGACTGCTGCCAGGCCACGCCCTCGGCCTCGGCCGCCTGCTGCGCGTTCATCCGGTCTTCCAGCGCGCGGGTGGCACCGCCGGGGGCCTTGGTGTACTTCACGTACGCACCGGTGCCGCGCTCGAGCAGGCCGCGGAAGTCGCCCGCGATACCGACCGGCCAGGTCATCGGGGTGGGCCTGAGGCCGGTGACCGACTCGACCTCGTCGAGCAGCTCCAGGGCCTCGCGGCCGGGCCGGTCCCACTTGTTCACGACCGTGATGACGGGCAGGCCGCGCTCCTTGCACACGGCGAAGAGCTTGCGGGTCTGCACCTCCATGCCGCGGGCCGCGTCGATCAGCATGATCACCGCGTCGACGGCGGTGAGGGCGCGGTAGGTGTCTTCGGAGAAGTCGGCGTGACCGGGGGTGTCGACGACGTTGACGACCTGGTCGCGGTGGGACAGCTGCAGCACGGCGGAGGAGATCGAGATCCCGCGCTGCTTCTCCATGTCCTGCCAGTCGGAGACGACGCCCGCGTGACCGGCCTTCCCGTGCACGTGCCCGGCCTCGCGCAGGGCGTTGGAGTGCAGCGCCAGCGCCTCGGTCAGCGTGGACTTACCGGCGTCGGGGTGACTGATGACGGCGATGGTGCGACGGCGGCCGGCCTCGGCCAGCACCTGTGCGGGGGTGACGTCGGCCGTCTGTCCCGGGGTCTGTGTATCGGCTCTCACCCTGCCATTCTCCCTGCTCCCGGACCCTGCCCGGTCCAGCGGTGGTCCGGGGAGGCCGCACGGCCTGCCCGGACCACCGCCAACGGGTCACAGACCCAGTCCGGCCAGCTCCTCGAAGGCCCCCTCGATCCGCGCGAGCGCCTCGTCCACGACCTCGTCGGTGTGCGCGGCGGCCAGGAACATGTTGTGCCACGGGTGCAGCAGTACGCCGCGCCGCACGGCCGCGTCGGTGAAGGCGAAGACCTTCTTCATCTCCGGGTCGTCGGCGAAGCTCAGGTGCGGCATCTGCACCGGCCCGGTGATCGCTACCGGCAGGCCGGCCGCGGCGCCCTGCGCCTCGATGCCCTGCTTGAACCGCTCTCCGGAGGCCTTCAGCACGGCCGGCAGGTCGAGCTCGGCGGCCCGCTTCACCGTGGCGATCCCGGCCGCCATCGGCACCGCGGAGTACCAGAAGCTGCCGGTCACGAAGATCTTCGAGGCGCCCTCGCGCAGCGAGTCGCTGCCGACCACCGCGGCGATCGGGTGCCCGTTGGCGATGGCCTTGGAGTACGCCGTCATATCGGGCCGCACCCCGATGGACTCCCAGGCCCCGCGCAGGTCCAGGCGCAGGCCGCTGCGCACCTCGTCGATGATCAGCGCCGCGCCCTGGGCCGTGGCCAGCTCGCGGGCCCGGCGGGCGAAGGCCGGGTCGACCAGCTGCTGCGGCACCAGCGCGTCGTGCTGGAACGGGGTGAGGATGATCGCGGCGATCTCCCCGTCGTGCTGCGCCACCGACGCCTCCAGCGAGGCGATGTCGTTGTAGGCGAAGTACCCGATGTTGGCCCGCTCCCCGGCCGGCACGCCGGTCGTGTTCGGGGTGAACCAGTCGTTGGCCCCGTGGTAGGCCGGGGTCGCCTTGAGGAACTTGGCCCTGCCGGTGGCCGAGCGAGCCACCCGGATCGCGGTGGACGTCGCGTCGTTGCCGTTCTTGCCGAACATCGCCCAGTCCGCGAACGGGATGACCGAGGTGAGCAGCTCGGCGAACTCGACCATCCGGGCGCTCGGGCCGCTGATCGTGTCGCCCCGGGCCGCCTGCTCGGCGGCCGCGGCCTCGACCACCGGGTCCTGGTAGCCGAGCACCATCGGGCCCCAGGCGCACATCAGGTCGATGTAGCGATTGCCGTCCACGTCCCAGCCGTACGGGCCGTGCGAACGCTCCCAGAACTGCGGCCACGACGGCGGCAGGGTGTGATCGGCCTTCATGTGCCCGTACACACCGCCGGGGAGCACCTGCCGGGCGCGGGCGCGCAGCTGCTGGTCGAGGGGAAGACTCTCCGGGCGGAGGAAGCCGGTCATCGGAACTCCTTGTGTGCGAATGTTATTGAAGAAAGGTCAGTTCTGCCCGTAGGACAGGCGGCGGGCCTGGGCCAGGACGTCGTCCAGGTCGCCGGGGGTCAGCAGCGCCGGCTCACCCAACGGCCGCGCCGCCAGGTAGATCTCGCAGAGCCACTCGGTCATCTCGGCGTGCTCCACGGCCTCGTCCAGCGAGGTGCCGCAGGCCACCGAGCCGTGGTTGCGCATCAGGGCGGCCCGGGCGCCGTTCCCGACCGCCGCGCCGACCGCGTCCGCCAGCTCCCGCGACCCGAAGGTGAAGTAGCCGACGGTGGGCACCCGGCCCCCCAGCCGCAGGAGGTTGTAGTGGATGAGCGGGATCTCCTGCGCGACGAGACCGACGGCCACGGCGGCCTTCCCGTGGGTGTGCACGATCGCGGTGTCGCCCGAGCGCCGGTAGACGCCCAGGTGCAGACCGGTCTCCGACGAGGGCCGCTCACCCTCGAGCAGTTCCCCGTCGAGCCCGACCACACTGATGTCGTCGGCCGTCGCGACCTCGAACCGCAGGCCGCCCCGGGTGATCAGGATCCGGTCGTCCACGCGCACACTGATGTTGCCGGCGCCGCCCACGGCCACGCCCCGCGCGGCCACGTCGCGGCAGGTGGCCGCCAGCTTCTCCCGCGGGTCCATCACGAGACCAGCACGGCGATGCGGTCGGCGGCCTGCGGGTCCTGGCCCCGCACGACGTCGAGAACCCCGGCCAGGTCGACGATCCCGGCGTCGGAGCCGAGACCGGAGGCGACCAGGGAACCGCACGCGCACCCGATCAGGGCCGCGTCCTCGACCCGGCAGCCGTGCAGGATCCCGGTGATCATGCCCGCGTTGAACGAGTCACCGCAGCCGGTGGTGTCCACGACCGTGGTGGCGAACGCCGGCACGGTCACGTCGGGCACCCCCGGGCGCACCAGCAGGGCGCCCTCCCCTCCCTGGGTGACCGCCACCCCACCCACGCCCCGATCGACCAGGGAGCCGGCCGCGTCCGAAAGCTCTTGATGGCCAGTGAGATTCCGCAACTGATCGTCGTTGGGCATGAGCCAGTCGATCAGCGGCCAGAGGTCGGCCAGGCTCTCCAGCATGGCCGTGTCACCGCCGTGCAGGAAATCGACGAACACCTTCACCCCACCGGCCCGCACTGCGCGCAGCCGGTCCAGGCCGGCCGGCTCCAGCAGCGCCGGCATGGTCTCGGGACCTCCGAGAAGCACCGCCCCGCAGGAGGCGATGGCGTCCCAGTCCACATCGTCCACCCGCAGGCTCGCGGTGGCACCGAGCACGTGCAGGGAGGGGCGCTCGCCGTTGGGCCGGATCGGCAGGATCGTCGAGGAGGTCAGCTCACCGGGACGGCTGATCAGCCCCCGGGTGTCGACCCCGAGCAGGTCGAGCTGCGAGCGCAGGTAGACGCCCAGCCCGTCGGCGCCCACGGCCGCGAACGAGGAGACCTCCCACCCGAGTTTGGCCAGGTCGACCGCGGCGCCGCCACCGGTGCCGGCGACCGTCATCCGGATCTCCTCGAGCAGGACTCCTCCCTGTCCGGGAGGTATTTCGGTGACCGGGCGGCCCAGCACATCGACGATGTGAGGACCGAGAACGGCGATACGGGTCATGTGATCGTCCCAGGAAGTTGTGCGGATGTCCGACATAAAATGAGGACGGGTGGACGCGCCCCTCACCCGAGGGGCGCCTCACGCCTCAGGGGCGCCCGGTCGGGATCGCGGCCAGGAGGGTCTTGGTGTACTCGTGCTGCGGATTCTCGAAGATCTGCTCCGGGGTGCCGCTCTCGACCACCTGCCCGGACTTCATCACGTGGATCTGGTGGCAGATCATCCGCACCACGGCCAGGTCGTGGCTGATGAACAGGTAGCTCAGGCCCAGCCGGGCCTGCAGGTCGACGAGCAGTTCCAGGATCTGGGCCTGCACCAGCACGTCCAGCGCCGAGACCGCCTCGTCGAGCACGACCAGCTCGGGTTCCAGGGCCAGGGCCCGGGCGATCGCCACCCGCTGGCGCTGACCACCGGAGAGCTCGTGCGGGTAGCGGGAGGCGTACGAGGGATCGAGGGCCACCTGTTCCAGCAGCAGCGTCACCCGCTCACCGCGCTGCGCCGGGGTGCCGACCTCGTGCACGTCCAGCGGCTCACGGATGGCCTCACCGATCGTCTGCCGGGAATCCAGGGCCGCGTAGGGGTTCTGGAACACCGGCTGGACCTGGCGGCGGAACGACTTCAGCTTGCGCCCCGAGAGCCGGGTCACGTCGTCCTTCCTGAAGTAGATGTCGCCGGCGCTGGCGTCCTCCAGGCGCAGGATCATCCTGGCCGTGGTCGACTTGCCCGAGCCGCTCTCCCCCACGATGCCGACCGTCCGGCCCCGTGGGATCCGGAAGCTGACCTTGTCGACCGCCCGGAAGGTCCCGGCCCGGCCGAGGATTCCCGAGCGCGTCGGGTAGTCCCGGGTCAGGGCGGCCGCCTCGACCAGGGGGGCGCTGTCCTTCTCGGTGGGCCCGGAGACCAGGGACTTCGTGGTGAGGCTCGGGGCCGCCGCGATCAGCCGGCGGGTGTACTCGTCCTGCGGGCTCTTCAGCACCTCCGCCGCCGGGCCGGACTCCACGATCGCACCGCGGTTCATCACCACCACGTGATCGGCCCGCTCGGCGGCCAGCGCCAGGTCGTGCGTGACCATGATGACCGCGGTGCCCATCGAGGCGGTCAGCGAGGAGAGCTCGTCGAGGATCTTCTTCTGCACGGTCACGTCGAGGGCCGAGGTGGGCTCGTCGGCGATCAGGAGCCTGGGCCGGCAGGCCAGCCCGATCGCGATCAGCACCCGCTGGCGCATGCCACCCGAGAGCTCGTGCGGGTACTGGCCGTAGCGGCGTGCGGCGTCGGGAATGCCGACCATGTCGAGCAGTTCGATCGCCCGCCGCCTGGCCTCCGTGCGCCCGGCCACCCGGTGGATCGTGAAGACCTCGCTGATCTGGCGGCCGACGCTCAGCAGCGGGTTCAGGTTCGACATCGGGTCCTGCGGCACCAGGCCGATCTGCCGGCCGCGGATGCCGCTCATCTGCCGCTCCGACAGGGCCAGCAGGTCGGTGCCGGCGAAGGTGACCGAACCCTGGGTGACCCGGCCGTTCCCGGCCAGCAGCCGGTTCAGCGCCGAGGTGAGTGTGGACTTGCCCGAACCGGACTGCCCGACCAGGGCGACGGTGGCCCCGGCGGCGACGCTGAGACTGGCCGAGCGCACCGCCTCGACGTCGCCCCGGGAGGTACGGAAGACGACGCTCAGGTCGCGGATCTCGAGGAGATTCGTGGTCACGGGGTTCACCGGGTCCTTGTCTTCACGTCGAGCACGTCACGCAGGCCGTCGCCGAGGAAGTTCACGGCCAGGACGATCGACACCATCGCGACGCCCGGGCCGGTGGCGATCCACCACTGGTAGAAGTTCGAGGCGCCCTCGGTGATCATGGCGCCCCACTCCGGCGAGGGCGGAAGGGCGCCCAGGCCGAGGAAACTCAGCGAGGCGATCATGATGATGACCGTGCCCAGGTCGATCGTGGCGCTCACGATGACGGGGGTCAGCGAGTGCGGGACGATGTGCTTGAACAGGGTCTTCCACGGTCCCAGCCCGATCGCCCGGGCTGCGGTGACGTGTTCGCGTTCCTTGAGGGAGAGCACCTGCCCGCGCATCAGGCGGGCGTAGATCGGCCACCAGACGATCACGATGGCGATGAAGGCGTGCCACAGGCCCGGGCCGAGCGCGGCGGTGACGGCCATCGCCAGCAGGATCGAGGGGAAGGCCATCACGATGTCGGCCAGGCGCATGACCAGGGCGTCGAGGATGCCGCCGAAGTAGCCGGCGATCGCGCCGACCAGCGAGCCCACGACCACCGAGATGACGAGGGTCAGCACGGCGAGCGGGATCGACTGGCGGGCGCCGTAGAGCATGCGGGAGAACACGTCCCGGCCCAGGGTGTCGGTGCCGAGCCAGTGGGCGCCCGAGGGTGCCTGCAGACGGGGGCCGGAGGCCGCCATCGGGTCGTGCGGGGCCAGGACGCCCGCGAGGACGATGACCAGGAGCCACAGCAGTACGACGACGGATCCGCCGATGATCTGCGGACGCAGGAACGGCCGGAGCCGGGAGGCGCGGCGAGTGCCCGGCGGGGAGCCGGCGGCGATCGTGGAGTCGGTAGACATGCGCTCAGAGCCTCACTCGGGGGTCGATGATCGCGTAGGCGATGTCGGTCACCAGGTTCGAGACCAGGAAGATCACTCCGCCGACCAGGCAGACGCCGGTGATGGCGGGGAAGTCCAGCGACCGGGAGGCCTCGACCGCGTAGGTGCCGATGCCGTTCCAGGTGAAGATCGTCTCGACCATGACGGCGCCCATGATGAGCATGCCCACCGAGATGCCGACCACGGTGATGACGGGGGTGATCGCGTTCTTCACCACGTGCCGGTTCGTCACCTGCGAGGGGGTCATGCCCTTGGCCCGGGCGGTGCGCACGAAGTCGGAGCTCTGTTCCTCCAGCACCTGGGCGCGCACCATCCGGATGACCGTGCCCAGCAACGGCAGGGCCATCACGATCGAGGGCAGGATCAGGTGGCTGAGGGCGTCGGAGAACAGCGGGAAGTTGCCCACCAGCAGCGAGTCGACGGTGTACATCCCGGTGAAGTGCGGGGGCGGGTCGACGCGGGAGGACAGGCGTCCCGGGCCGGCTGCGATGCCGAGCCGGGCGTAGAACACGAACAGCAGGAGCAGGGCCACCCAGAAGACCGGGGTCGAGGAGCCGACCAGGGCCACGGTGCGCAGGGCCCCGTCCAGCAGCCGCCCGTTGTTGCGGGCGGCCACGACCCCGAGCACGATGCCCAGGACGACGGCGATGATCAGGGCGAACAGCGCGAGTTCGAGCGTGGCCGGCAGCCGGCTCGAAAGGTCCGACGCAACGGGCTCCTTGGTGCGGAACGAGGTTCCCAGGTCACCGTGCAGCAGGTTCCCGATATAGATGAAGTACTGCTGGAGCAGGCTCTTGTCCAGGCCCCAGCGCTGCGTCGCGGCCGCCACCACGTCGGCGTTGCCGAGGTTGCGGGTGCCCACGATCGAGGCGAGCGGGTTGCTGGAGATCGAGTGCGACAGGAAGAACGCGATCGTGACGATCCCCCAGAGCAGGAGCGGCATGATCGCCAGTCGCTTGAGTGTGTATCGAAGCATCGGTACCTGCTGTTCGGGCGCTTTGCGGATGGGGCGATCAGGGCGACCGATGAGGGACGCCGGCCACGGCGTCCCTCATCGGGTCGGTTCAGTCGGTGAACTTCAGCTGCCGCAGGTCGATGTTTCGGGTGACGTGGTAGTTGTTCCCGCTCACGTTGCTGCCGCCGGCCAGGATCACCTGCGGGTTGACGACCGGCAGGATGATCGCGTCGTCGATCATGTCCTGGCCGAGTTCGGAATAGGTCGCCGCGCGGGCGTCGCCGGTCTCGGTCAGCGCCTTGGCCACGCCCTTGGTCTCCCTGGTGTTCTCGGACAGGCCCGAGTAGCCCAGCCAGGAGGCACCCTTCGCCAGCGAGAAGTACTGGAAGTACTGCACGGCGTCGGGGTGGTCGGGCGCGAAGTAGACCGCGGTGAGCGGCAGTTCGCCCGCACCGAACTTGGTGCCCCAGGCGGTGTAGTCGAGCGGGTTGAGCGTCAGCTCGATGCCGGCCTTCTTCATGCTCTGCTGGATCGACTGGAACATGGTGCTGAAGTTGACGCCGTAGATGGTGAACGTCGGGTAGGTGGCCTCGAGCTTGAGGTTCGACGCCCCGGCCTCGGCGAGCAGGGCCTTCGCACCCTCGGGGTCGTAGGTGGGCACGTCCAGGCCGTCCGAGCCCTCGAAACCGTTGGGGATGGCCGAGGCCTGCTTCGAACCCTGGCCGGCCACGGTGGCGTCGATGACGGTGTCGTAGTCGATGGCCTTGCGCAGCGCCTCGCGCACCCGCTTGTCGTCGAGTGCCTTGGGCGCGTCGGCGGCACCCGGGCTGATCCCGAGGTAGACGTAGTTGTAGGTGGGAACCACCTCGGAGGTGAGACTTTCGTCGCTCTTGACCTGGTCGAGCGTGTCGAAGCTGAGCTGCATGGCCACGTCGATGTCGCCCTGCTGGAGCTGCTGCAGCTGGGTGGAGGCGTCCGGGACGTCCTTGATGACGACCTTCTTGAAGTTGGGCTTGTCGTCACCCCAGTAGTTCTTGTTCTCGCTCAGGACGAGCTGCGAGCCCTCCTCGTAGGAGGTCAGCACGTACTGGCCGGCCCCGGCGGAGTTCTTCAGGAACCACTGCTCGGCCTTGTCCGTCTTCGCGGCGTCCTTGTCGGCCGTGGCGCCGTTCTCGATCGCCACGTCGGAGTTGATGATGCCCGTGTAGCCGGCCGTCACGACGTTGAAGAACGCCGAGTTCGGGGCGTCCGTCGTCACCACCACGGTCGCGGCGTCGGGGGCCGCGACCTCCTTCACACCCGCCATGAAGTAGCTCGGGTCGCCCTTGAGGTTCGCCAGGCGCTCGAACGACCACTTCACGTCCTTGGCCTCCACCGGTGAGCCGTCGGAGAACACGGCATCGGGGTCGAGATGGAAGGTGAACTCGGTGTTGTCGTCGTTCGCCTCCCACTTCTGCGCCAGCAGGGGCTGCAGGTCACCGTCGGCGGTGGTGGCCGCCAGCAGCGTGTCGTACACCGCGCCGTTGTAGATCTGGCAGGAGTCGCACAGCGAGCGCTCCGGGTCGAGCGTCGAGACGTCCATGGAGCGCCCGAGGATGATCTCCCCGGAGTCGCCGCCCGAGGAGGAGGCAGCCGGGGCCGAGCAGGCCGCGAGGGCCATCAGCGCCAGGGCCGCCGCGGCCGCGCCCAGCGTGCGGCGCCCACGACGAATCGGCCGGTGGGCGAACAGGGTCTTGTGTTGCATGGGCTTCTCCTGGTGGGGGTGGAGTGCTGCGGGACCGGCGGGCAGGCCGGTCGCACGACCATGCGCGCCGCACGAGACACCGCTGTCTGCCCCCTCACCAGGGGCGGAACGCAGGGACGCAGACATGGGTGGAGCTCCTCGATCGACCGGGGTGGACGGGCGCTAGTTTTTATTGCGGATGTACGAAATAATTTCCGGGTGCGTAACGCCCGTGTAAATCCCTTCTCGGCGAAAGCTGTGATTTGGTCCTGGGTAGTACGGTTCGACTGCCGGCGCTGTGAGGAGCTCCCTGATGCCCAAGATCGTCGATCATGAAGAGCGCCGCACCGAGGTCCTGAACGCGACCTGGCGGGTCATCGGCCGTTACGGCCTCGAGGGCGCCACCGTGCGCCGGATCGCGGACGAGGCCGGATACTCCAACGGAATCCTGCAGCACTACTTCCAGAACAAGGAAGACATCCTGATCTCCGCCCACCAGCTGGCGTTCTCGCGGGCGGGTGAGCGAATCGCCCGGGTGACGGCCGACCGCACCGGCCTGGAGGCGTTGCGGCGGGCGCTGTTCGAGGCCCTCCCCCTCGACGCCGAGGGCGTTCTCGAGGCGCAGGTGGATGTCAGCTTCCTGGGGTACACGGTCGGCAACGCCCGGCTGCGCGAGATCCGGCGGGTCTCGAACGAGGGTTCACGCCGGCAGTGGGCGGGTTTCGTCGAGGCGGCGCAGGCGGTCGGCGACATCGACGCCGACGACGACGGCGCCCTGATCGTCGACGACCTGATGGTCCTGATCGACTCGCTGTCGGTCGCGGCGATCATCGAGCCCGGCCGGATGACCGCCGAGCGCCAGATGCTGCTGGTCGACCGGTACCTGCTGCGGATCGCCACCGGGCCCGAGGTCCTGGCCCGGCTGATTCCCGATCGTAAACCGTTGCGCCGTCAGGGTTCGGGCCACAAAGCCCTAGCCGGCCGCAGCAGCTGAGCGGCGGTTATGCCCGAAGAAGGCGTAGCGCGCGCTACGCCGACCAGTCCCACGTGGTGACCTGGTCGACGATCTTCCGGTCGCCGTCGATCACCAGGGTCTCGATGGAGATCCGGTCGAACAGGAACAGCATCAGGTCACTCGCCGCACCCCGGATCCGGACCCCGGCGGCGCTCTCGGTGCCGTCGTTGCGCGTGATCCTGGATCCCTCGACGGACAGGTGCTGGCGCCAGGAACGACCCTCGGTGACCTCGTAGTCGATGGTCGCCGGCTCGTGCGGCCAGGCGATCGTCGTGGTCGAGCAGCAGGTGAACAGGAACTCCTCGACCCCGTCGACCGCGATCTGCGTCGGCAGCGGCTGCGGCCCGCCGACCGCGACCTGCGCGTCGTAGGTGTGCATCGAGATCTCGTGGAGCTGGTGCCGGGCCACGGCCCCGGTGGTCAGCGGTGTCTGCGAATCGCCCCACCACGACCAGCATCCGCGATCCGGGCCGGTCTCGACCAGCGCGTCCAGCAGCTCCTGGCACGACTGAGCCAGCCACTCCACCAGAGCCTCGGGCTCGCGCGGGGCGGCCGGGGTGCCGCTGAAGGGAACCCGGCCCGTGCCCGAGGGCCCGGCGGCGACGGTGGAAGCCCAGGAGCGGCGCCCCTCACCGATGTGCGCGGCCAGGTCGAACAACGTCCATCCGGGACAGGTCGGCACCTGCGCATCGAGGTCGGGCGCGGACGCGATGACCGACCGGAAGGCAGCGTATCGCTCGTCGAGCAGCCGCAGCAGGTCGGTGAAGTTCAGGGTGGCGGGCACGCCGGATGTCTACCACCAGGTACCGACAACCCGACACTCATTTTCCGGGCGCCGCCCTGTCCTGTCAGTGATCAGGCCAACCGCCCCCGGAATGCCGAGCCGGACCCTCCGGTTAGGGGTGGCGTGCGCGTCCGTGAACGCTCACCCGGGAAGATCGGCGAAGGGGACAAAGTGGGCCTGATCCACTGGCTGTTCGACGCGCAGCTGGTCATCGGCAGCCAGACCATTCTCTGGCGGGAGATCCTCGGCAACGTCTTCGGGCTGCTCAGCGCCCTGGGCGGGATGCGCCGCAAGGCCTGGGCCTGGCCCGTCGGCATCGCCGGCAACGCCCTGCTGCTCACCGTCTTCCTCGGCGTCGCGTTCGGCACCCCCAACCCCGTCAACCTGCTGGGTCAGGCCGGTCGTCAGATCATGTTCATCCTGGTCTCCGCCTACGGCTGGTGGGCCTGGACCCGCCGCCCCGACGAGGCCGGCACCGTGATCGAGCCGATCTGGGCCTCCTGGCGCACCCGGGCCCTGCTGGCCGCCGGAATGGTGGGTGGCACCCTGCTGCTCACCCCGGTCTTCCGGGCTCTGGGCTCCTACGAGCCGGTCTGGAGCGACGCCTGGATCTTCGTCGGCTCCGTCCTCGCGACCTACGGCATGGCCAAGGGCTGGGTGGAGTTCTGGCTCATCTGGGTCGCCGTCGACGTCGTCGGCGTCCCCCTGCTCTTCTCCGCCGGCTACTACGCCTCGGGCCTGATGTACGCGTTCTACGGCGTGTTCACGCTGACCGGCTTCTTCGTCTGGAAGCGCCGCAACGCGGTGCTGCGGCCCAGCGTCGAGACGGTGGGTGCCTGATCAGCGGTAGACGCTGATCCGGTTGCGCCCCTGCGACTTGGCCAGGTACAGCTGCTTGTCGGCGCGGCCCAGCAGCACCGTGTAGGTATCCCCCGGCACCCGGGTCGTGACGCCGGCACTGAAGGTGATCCCCCGCCCGGGGGTGACGCCGCTCCAGTCGTGGTTCTGCACGGCCAGGCGGGCCTGCTCGACGATCCGGGCCGCCTGCGCCCGGTCGGCGGTGACCAGCACGAGCAGGAGTTCCTCGCCGCCCAGCCGGGCGACGAACGATCCGCTGTCCCCGCCGGGCACGCTCTCTTCCAGCAGCAGGCCGATGGTCTGCAGCACCCGGTCGCCGGCCTCGTGCGAGAACTCGTCGTTGACCGACTTGAAGTGGTCCAGGTCCACCAGCGCGACGGTCAGCTCACCGCGAGGACCGGGTTCCTCCAGCAGTTCGCCCAGCCGCTCGTGCACGTAGAGCCGGTTGCGCAGGCCGGTCAGCGGGTCGCGCCGGGCCTCCTCACGGTAGCGGGCGGCCTCTTCCCGTGCGGTCAGGGTCTCGAAGAGGGCCTGCCGAATCCGGGCCTGGGCCTCCCGCCGCCGCGACAGCAGGTCGGCGTCGGCGGCCACGAACTCCTTGAGCATCTCGTAGGCCGCACGGTGATCGCCGAGCTCGGCCCGGACATCGGCCTGTTCCCGCAGGATCTGGTTCTTGCACCGGTCGTAGCCCTCCGCGGTGCAGGCCCGCCGGGCCCGCTCCAGCGTGATCCCGGCGGCCGGCAGATCGCCCAGCGCCCGCTGCACCACGGCCAGGGTGAGCAGGTAGTACGGCCCGGCGTCGGCGGTCTGGAAGTCGACCTGACCGGAGGCGTCCACGGACTGCTGTGCGACCACGGCGGCCAGCACCGGGTCACCGGCCATCAGGTGGATCCGGGCGATGGTGTCCAGACCGGCGGCACCCAGAGGATGCCCGTACCGCTCGCTGAGCGACCACAACTGCCGGGCCCCGGCCAGGGCGTCCTCGACCCGCCCGTCTTCCAGCGCGGAGAAGGCCCGGTTGTTGGCCACCAGCAGATGCATCTTCGGGTCGCCGTTTGCCAGCTCCTCGGCCTGACCGTAGTAACGCACCGAGTCTTCCTGGTCGCCCAGGTCGTGCAGGAGGTCGGCGGTCTTGGTCAGCACCCGCACCCGCAGCGGCAGGGGAATCTCCGGGGTGAAGGCCGCGGTCGCGTCCAAGGTGCGCTGCAGGGCGGTCGGCTCGTCCCCGAGGTCGTTGTAGACGAACGCCTTGAGCAGGTACGCGCGCACCTGGTTGTCGGCGGACAGCGGGGCCCACCGGTCGCAGGCCTGATTGATGAGGGTCACCGCGGCGGCCAGCTCACCGCTGCGCTGGTGCCCTTCGGCCTGGCACAGCAGAGCCCCCGCCACGGCCTCCCGCAGGCCCAGGGCCTCGGCGCGCTCTTGCAGGTCCCGCGCCCGGTCGATCGTCACGGCCGGCTCGGAGGTGACGAGTCGCTGCAGGTCGGACAGCTCGGCCAGGATCGCGGGCGAAGAGTCGTCCGCATGAGCCCGGCGCATCCGGATCATGAAGGTCGCCCGGTCGTGATCGGTGCGGGATCCCTGCACCTGACCCATGACCTCGTGCCTCCGCCGACCGACATCTCTGCATACGAATCTTCTGCAACGTTTGCATAGTGTTGCAGCCTCGCGCCTGCCCTGGAACCCGTCCGGGCTAGCCGGTTACTCACCCTCCCCAGGGAGCCGGGCGAGCAGCATGAAGGTGTTCGGCAGACGTCCCTGCCAGGCGGCTGCCTCGGCCCCCTCCGGGCGCCAGAACGGCTCCGCGTGCTCGGACAGGTGAACGAGGCGCAGACCGGCGGAGACGACGGCGGTGACGATCTCGCCCAGCGTCCACTGCCACTCCACGGCCCCGTCGGCCGGGAAACTGTCGTTGACGAAGGACCGGGCGAAGTAACTGCGGTCGGCGCGGACGCGGGGCTCGTCGGGGTCCCAGTTCCACAACGGCACCGCGGGATGCGACTCGTAGACGAACAGATGGCCACCCGGGCGCAGCAGACGAGCGGCATCGCGGGCCCAGGCCTGGATGTCCCGCATCCAGATCAGGGCGCCCTTGCCGGTGTAGACGAGGTCCGCGCACCCGTCGGCCAGGGGCACGCCGGGCACCTCGGCCACCAGGTACCGGCAGGCCAGATCCAGTTCGTCGGCCCGGCGCTGCGCGGCCCCGGTCGCCACCCGGCTGAAGTCCACCCCCACCACCGAGCGGGCCCCGGCCCGGAGCAGACCCACGTCTTCCAGGCCGTGGCCGCTCTGCAGGTGCACCACGGCCGGTCCCGGCCGCAGCACATCCGTCAGCCGGTCCCGTTCCCGGCCGAACAGCGAGCCGCCCTCCCGCGCCTGTCTCAGCAGGTCGTCGTACTCGCGAACATGCTTGTACGAGGCTCGTTCCCACACCGTCCGGTTGCGCTGCACCTGAAGGTCCATCCCCGGATTGTGCGACGTCTCAGATCAGGTCGGCCAGGGATTCGGGGTAAATGATCTCCGCGGTGCTGCGCAGTTCCGCGGCCGACCACCAGCGAGCGTCGGTCAGGGTGTCGCGTTCCACGGCGGTCCAGCCGGAACGGTCGAGGTCGGCCGGGGCCTGCTCCAGCCGCACCCGGTAGAACACCTCGTGCTGCCGGTAGGGCTTGCCCATGAACCGGAAGTCCGCCGTGCGCTCGTGCACGATCGGGCCCAGCTCACCGACGACGAACCCGGTCTCCTCGCGCAGTTCCCGCGCGGCCGCAGCCCATGTGCTCTCCCCCGGATCCACCCCGCCACCGGGCGTCATCCACCACAGCCCGGCCTCCGGATCGCCCGGATCGCCGCCCTGGAACAACAGCACCCGCCCGTCCGGCCCGACGAGAATGACCCGGGCCCCTTCTCGGTTGATCACGTCGTCCATCAGGCCATGTTCGCACCGCTCAGGCGGTCACCGCGTAAAGGAAACACTGGGGTTTCAGCGTGCGCACGTGCACGGTGGCGACGTCGGGTTCCGCGAGCAGCCGCCCGATCACCGGCTCCAGGTCGGCCTCGTCGAGGACCACGGTGTTGTGCTCGTAGTTCATCGTGTCGTCGGCCCGGTAGGTACGCAGCACCCCCGGCCCCTTCGACAACTGCACGGGCAGCCGGTCGTCCACCGGGTAGCCCTCGCACCGCTCGGCATGGAAGTAGACCGGCCCGACCTCGGTCCACACCGAGGCATGGTCGAAGGGCGCGTAGGACATCAGGATGATCGGCTCACCCGCCTCGGCGTAGCGCAGGCAGCAGCGCAACGGTTCACCCTCTCCCTCGGCGGCGAAGACCTCGAGCCGGTTGCCGTGCCCGTCCGTTCCGGCAGCGCGCACGGCGTCCAGACGCAACGGGTCGACAGCGGCTATGCGCAGGGTGCCTGTGGTGTTCATTCCGAGATCGTCACACGCCCCCTGATCGCTGCGCTGGCAGCAATCCGACATCGCGCTCAGGCGCGGGAGAATGCCCGGTCCAGATCATCGGCGACCATGGGTGTCAGGCGAAACCTCACGGCAACCCCGGCGGGTTAGCCTCGACGCCGCCCGAGTTCAACGGACAGCGAGACCCCCACGGGTCGGGAAAGCGGACACCTCCGGGCACCGATGCCACCCGCGCCCGAAGGAGATTTCCGTGAGCACGTTCCAGGTCCCCACCGTCGACATCACCCCCTACGTCACCGGCGGCACCCCGCCGGACCGGGCGGCCGTGGCCCGGCAGATCGACAGTGCCTGCCGCGAGATCGGTTTCATCCAGATCCGCGGGCACGGTGTCTCCCCCGCCGTCGCCGACGGCCTGGCGAGCGCGATCGACGACCTGTTCGGGCTGCCGCTGGAGACCAAGAGGCAGTGGGTGCGCCCGCCGGCGGAGAACCGGGGCTACACGCCGCCGAAGTCCGAGTCGCTCGCCCTGAGCGCGGGGGTGCAGTCCTCGACGCGGATGAAGGATTTCTTCGAGGCGTACAACGTCGGGGCGAGCGTGTCCGAGCACCCCGGTGACCACCTGCTCGAGGCGCACTACGCCGAGAACACGTGGCCCGACGTCCACCATTTCCAGCAGCGGGTGGACGCGTGGCGCACCGGGGCGGGCCGGGTGGCCCGCACGATGACCACGATATTTGCGGACGCGCTCGGGCTCGCCTCCGGTTTCTTCGAGGGGATGACCCGGCATCCGATCGAGGTGCTGCGGATGAACAACTACGCGCTGCCCGACGGGATGACGGTGCAGGTCGACGACGACCTGATCGGGATGGGCGAACACACCGACTACGGCATCGTGACGATTCTCTGGGCCGACCGTTCCCCGGGCCTGCAGGTGCTGCACGGTGGCCGGTGGCACGACGTGAGCCCGGCCGAGGGTGCGCTCCTGATCAACCTCGGCGACCTGACCACCCGCCTGACCAACGAGCAGTGGCTCTCCACGCTGCACCGGGTCAAGCCCCCGATCGTCGACGGCACGATCCGCCGGCGCCGCTCGGCCGCCTACTTCTTCGACGGCGACGCCGAGGCCACGATCGGCCCCCTCCCCACCTTCGTCGACGACGAGCACCCCGCGCTGTACACGCAGGTCACGGTGGACGAGCACATCCAGGCCAAGCTCGCCGGTTCCCGGGCCGGAATCCTCAACCCGGGCGCGGTGCGGGAGGCCGGCCGGGTGCTGCAGTCGCAGGAGTAGCGCCCCTCTAACGCGGTGGCCAGGAACGTTCGCCTCCTTGCGTTCGCGATCAGGCAAACCTTCCCCGGCGAGGTGGGGGCATCTCCCAGCCGGAGGCTGGTGATTGCGTGATCAGGAACAGCCGGGTCTGGGCGTAACGCTCGCCAGTGTGAGCGCCGAGCACCTCTGGCGGTGAGGCATGCGTCCTGGCGAATCTCACGCAGCCGTACGCCGAGCGCCTTGCGGGACTGGCTAGCCGAACTGGAGGGGCTCGTAGTCACGATGCGGTACTGCCAGGGGCCAGACGGCGTCGAAAGCGCTGCGGCGCAGCATGATGGCCAGTGCCAGGAGGATGAGGACACAGCGAACGTTCTGCCAAGGATGCGGCTGCCGGGCGATCCTCAGACCCGGCCCGCCCGCCGCACCAGGGTCTCGGCGTGGCGCAGCAGGGGTGCGTCGATCATGCGGCCCTCGAAGGTGAACACCCCGCCCTCGTCCCGCGCGGCCTCGAGCAGGCGCCGGGCCCGGTCCAGGTCGGCCGCCGGCGGCTGATAACCCTTACGTACGACCGGGATCTGGCTGGGATGGATACAGGCGGTGCCGTCGAACCCGACCGCTGCGGCCTCGACCACCTCGGTGCGCAGCCCGGCCAGATCTTTGATGTCCAGGTGCACCGCGTCGAGCTTGAACCGGCCGAAGGCCGCGGCAGCGATCAGCACGGCTGAGCGGGCGGCGATTGCGACGTCGCGGTAGCTGCCGTCGGTGCGCCGGCTGCTGGTTCCGCCCAGGGCCGCCACCAGGTCTTCCGCACCCCACATCAGGCCCACGGTGTTTCCCGCCGCCGCGATGGCCGCCACTTCCACGACGCCGCGCGGGGTCTCGATCAGGGCCACCACGTCCAGCCGGGCCAGGGCGGTGACCTCGCCGGCGGACGAGGTCTTGGCCAGCATCACCGTGGAGTAGCGGGTGTGCCCCAGAGCGGCGAGGTCGAGGGCGTGCTCCGGGGAGGATGCCGGGTTCAGCCGCACCACCGTGGTAACCGGGTCGAGCGGATGGTCGATGAGCGCCTGCCGGGCGTAGACCTTCTCGGCCGGAGCCACCGCGTCTTCCAGGTCCAGCACCACGACGTCGGCCGCCGCGGCCGCCTTCTCGTACCGCTCCGGCCGGTCGGCCGGACAGAACAACCACGCCGGACCGTAACTCACAGCTGCCTCCGCACCAGGGTCGCCCGGGTGGCCTTCGCGACCACCACGTCCTGCTGGTTGCGCCCCACGTGCTCCAGGCTCACGATGCCCTCGCCCGGTCGGGAGACCGAGGCACGCTTGGAGAGCACGATGGTGGACGCATAGAGCGTGTCCCCGATGAACACCGGCTCGGGAAAAGAAATCTCGCTGAACCCGAGGTTGGCCACGAGCGTGCCCTCGGTCAGCTGGGCCACCGAGAGGCCCACGATCGTCGACAGCGTGAACATCGAGTTGACCAGCCGCTGCCGGAACGGCTCCTGGGTCGCGGCGAAGGCGGCGTCCAGATGCAGCGACTGGGTATTCATGGTCAGGGTGGTGAACAGCACGTTGTCGGCCTCGGTGATCGTGCGGCCGGGCCGGTGCCGGTACCGGGTGCCGACCTCGAACTCCTCGAAGTACAGCCCCCGCTGTTCGATCTCACGCGTCACGGCGCATTCCCAGGGCTCGTTGGCGCCCTCGGCGCCAGGTGCGTAGGTGGTCGGGTGAGTGATTGAGGACGTTGTTGAGCCTAGGCACAAGAGCTGTCACCAGGGCGGCGATCTCGGTGGGCGAGGCCGTTCCCCGCACTTCGAGGTTCATACCGGCCTCACCCCGTGATGCTTCTCCACCCGTTGCCGCACCTTGCCGGCGAGCAGACCCAGGCGCCGGGCCAGCTCCGGGCGCAGGGCGCCCGGATCGACCACGGCGTCGATGACCAGCTCCGAGGCCAGACGCAGCAGGTCGACGTCGGCCTCGTACTCCTGTTTGCGGGCGGCGACGAACGCGGCCCGCTCGGCCTCGTCGTCGATCTCGGCGATCCGGTGGGCGTAGACGGCCTGCACCGCCGGGTCAGGCCCCATCACGGCGATCCGGGCCGTGGGCAGGGCCAGACAGGCGTCCGGCTCGAAGCCCGGACCGTTCATCGCGTACAGCCCGGCGCCGTAGGCCTTGCGCACGATCACCGAGATCTGCGGCACGGTCGCCTCGGCCACCGCCGTGATCATCTTGGCGCCGTGCCGGATGATGCCCTGCCGCTCGACCTCCTGGCCGATCATGAACCCGGGCACGTCGGCCAGGTACACCAGCGGCAGGTTGAACGCGTCGCACAGCTCGACGAAACGCGCGCTCTTGTCGGCCGAGTCCACGAACAGCACCCCGCCGCGCACGGCCGAGTTGCTCGCCACCACCCCGATCGGCATGCCCTCGATGCGGCCGAACCCGGTGACGATCTCGGCCGCGAACGACGGCTTGATCTCGAAGAAGCTGCCGTCGTCGACGATGCCGTCGATCACGGTGTGGATGTCGAACGGCACCTGCTCGGCCGCGGGCACCGTCGTGTCGTCGAGCTCGCGGGCCGGGGCCAGGGGCTCGGTCTCCGGTGCGGGCTCCCGCCAGCAGGTGGGCAGGTAGGAGAAGAAGTCCCGGGCCAGCTCGATCGCGTCCGCGTCGTCACTGGCCAGAAGATCACCGCAGCCGGAGATCTCGGTGTGCATCCGGGCTCCTCCCATCTCCTCCAGCGTGACGCTCTCGCCGACGGTCACCTCGGCCATCCGGGGCGAGCCCAGGTACATGCTGGCGTTACCGTCGACCATGACGACCACGTCGCAGAACGCCGGGATGTAGGCTCCGCCCGCCGCCGACGGCCCGAACAGGCAGCAGATCTGCGGCACCTTGCCCGAAAGCTTCACCTGGTTGTGGAAGATCCGCCCGGCACCCCGCCGCCCGGGGAAAAGTGCCACCTGATCGGTGATCCGGGCCCCGGCCGAGTCGACCAGCCAGAAGATCGGCAGCTCCTCGACCAGCGCCCGCTCGGTGATCCGCACGATCTTCTCCACCGTGCGCGCACCCCACGAACCAGCCTTCACCCCGGTGTCGTTGGCCACGACCAGCACCGGTCGACCGTCCACCAGACAGGCTCCGGTGACCACCCCGTCCGCCGGCAGACCCGCCGCCAGCGCGTTGGCGAGCTGCCCGTCCTCGACGAACGTCCCCGCGTCCGCAAGCAGGTCAATTCTCTCGCGGACATAGAGTTTCCCGGCCCGGGCAAGCTTGGCAGCTCCCGCCGGGGTGGGCGCGAGGGTGGCGGCGCGGGCGTCCTTCAACGAGGCGTGCCCGCGCTCGGCGAAGTCATCAGCCATCAGTGCCCCTCTCTGTACCGGTGTCACCTGGTGCGATGGACGAGAAGGCCAGCCGGCCCTTCGAGGGCCCGGGTATCTGGAGCGGAGGTCGGCAGTTGTGTACACCTGGTACATCCGGTACCGGATGTACCAGGTGTACACAACGATCGAGGGCCCCGGTGTGTGAAGGCCCTCCGGGGAAGGGGCGAGAGGTGACGTCCGCCGCCAACGCATCGCTGAACCCGTTCGTTCGTCGCACTACTCGACGTTCAGCCCGAGACCCCGGCTGATCACCAGCCGTTGCACCTCCGACGTACCCTCTCCGATCTCGAGAATCTTCGCGTCGCGGTAGAAGCGCGCGACCGGGTACTCCTCCATGAAGCCGTACCCGCCGAAAACCTGGGTGGCCGCGCGGGTCGCGTCGACCGCGGCCTCGCTGCTGAACAGTTTCGCCATGGCCGCAGCCTGTTTGACCACCTTCGAGGGTGCGCCCTCGTCTTTCAGCGACGCGGCCCGGTAGGTCAGCAGCCGGGCGGCCTCGATCGAGGTGGCCAGGTCGGCCAGGCTGAACGCGACCGCCTGACGGCTGCCGATCGGCCGGCCGAAGGTCTGGCGTTCACCGGCGTACTTCAGCGCGGCCTCCAGACAGGCCCGGGCCAGCCCGAGGGCCAGGGCCGAGATGGCGATGCGCCCGTCGTCGAGAATGGCCAGGAACTGGTGAAAGCCGCGGCCCTGCACACCGAGCAGGTTCTCGATCGGCACGCGCACCCCGTCGAGGGTCAGGGGGTGGGTGTCCGAGATGCGCCAGCCCAGCTTGTCGTAGGCCGGACCGGCCGCGAAACCCGCTGTGCCGGAGGGCACCAGAAAGGTCGAGATGGAGCCGTCCTCGTGCCGGGCGGTCACCGAGACCACCGACGTGATCGAGCTGCCCGAGTTGGTGATGAACTGTTTGGAACCGTCGATCACCCACGCGTCCCCGTCGCGACGCACCCGGGTGCGGGTGCCGCCGGCGTCGGAGCCCGCGCCCGGCTCGGTCAGCCCGAACGCCGCCAGCGACCGCCCGGCCACCAGATCGGGTAGCCAGCGTTCCTTCTGGGCGTCGTCACCGAAGGTCAGGAGGGGATTGATACCCAACCCGACGCCCGCCGAAAGAGTGATTCCCACCGACTGGTCGACGCGTCCCAACTCTTCGATGGCAACGCACAGACTGGTGAAGTCACCCCCCGCGCCGCCGTACTTCTCCGGGGCGACCAGCCCGAACAGCCCCAGATCGCCCATCTTGTGCACCAGGTCGACCGGGAAGTGATGGGTGCGATCCCATTCGGCGACGTGAGGGGCGACCTCCCGTTCGGCGAACGCCCGCACACTACGACGGAAGTTCTCGTGATCGGCCGAGAGCTCGAAGCGGCCAGCTCGTTCTGGGTCCACGAAGTCAAGGTACCCAGATCACGTTGCCGCGGGCTACATTGTCCGTGATTCACCTCACCCACGGTGGATCACGGACTCATCCGCGGGTCCCGAGGCGGCCACCCATCGTCCCGGGATCCAGCACCTGACCTGGTGGAGGATGCAATGACGCACGATGAGCACGTCGGCGACCCGTCGAGAACCGGGGAGCCTGCCAGCCTTCTGGCGCCCGACGGCGCCCTGAAGACATCCTCCGAGACATCCTCCGAGGCATCCACCGAGGCGCTCTGGGACACGTCCCTGGAGGTCACGGCCGAGCTGGTCCGCGACCTGTACCGCTGGATGCGCCTGACCCGCCGCCTCGACTCCGAGGCCTTCTCCCTGCAGCGCCACGGCGAGCTCGGCCTCTGGGCGCCGAGCCTGGGCCAGGAGGCCGCGCAGGTCGGGTCGATCACCGCGCTGAGACCGACCGACTACGTCTTCCCGAGCTACCGCGAGCACGCCACGGCCCTGGTCCGCGGGGTCACACCGGCGCAGATGCTGGAGCAGTGGCGCGGCATTTCCGGCTGCGGCTGGGATCCGGCGGCCCTTCACCTGCATGCCTACACCGTGGTGCTGGCGGCCCATCTGCCGCACGCCACCGGGTACGCGATGGGGGTGCAGCGCGACGGGACCGACGAGGTCGTGACCGCCTACCTCGGCGACGGCGCCACCAGCCAGGGCGACGCGAACGAGGCGTTCAACTGGGCGGCGGCCTGCCATGCGCCGGTGTTGTTCTTCGTGCAGAACAACCAGTACGCGATCTCCACCCCCACCCGGCTACAGATGCGGACCCCGATCCACCAGCGGGCCAGGGGTTTCGGCCTGCAGTCGTTCTTCGTCGACGGTAACGACGTGCTGGCCGTGCACGCTGCGACGCGCCAGGCGGTCTCCCAGATCCGGGCCGGCGGCGGGCCCGCGCTGATCGAGGCGGTGACCTACCGCACCGGCCCGCACACCAGCTCCGACGACCCCACGCGCTACCGGGATCAGGCTGAGGCCGACGCGTGGGCGTCGCGCGATCCCCTGGCCCGGGTCGAGAAACTTCTGGACGCGCGGGACTGGTGGACGCCTGCGTGGCGCCTCGGTCTGGACGCCGAGTGCGAGCGGCTGGGCGCTGATCTGCGCTCGGCGGTGCAGAGTTTCGGCCCGGTCGAGCTGGACGGGCTGTTCGACACGGTGCTCGGTGGGCGCTCCGCACTGCTGGCGGAGCAGAAGGCCGGGTACGCCGACTACGTCGCGGCCTACGAGGAGGTGTCGTCATGACCCGGCTGAGTCTGTCCGCGGCACTGAACTCCGGGCTGCGACACGTGCTGGAAGAAGACCCGAAGGCGATCGTGATGGGGGAAGACGTCGGCCCGCTGGGTGGCGTGTTCCGGGTGACCGACGGCCTGAGCAAGGATTTCGGCGCCGAGCGGGTCATCGACACGCCCCTGGCCGAGTCGTCCATCGTCGGCACGGCCATCGGTCTGGCCATGCGCGGCTACCACCCGATCTGCGAGATCCAGTTCGACGGGTTCGTCTACCCGGCGTTCAACCAGATCGTGTCGCAGCTGGCCAAGATGCGCGCCCGCACGGCCGGTCACGTGCCGCTGCCGGTCGTCGTGCGGATCCCGTGCGGTGGGGGCATCGGTGCGGTCGAGCACCACAGCGAGAGCAACGAGGCCTATTTCGCCCATACCTCCGGGTTGCGCGTGATGATCTGCTCCGACCCGCAGAGCGGGCACTACCTGCTCCGGCAGGCCCTGGCCTGCGGTGACCCGGTCATCTTCTACGAGCCCAAGCGCCGGTACTGGGAGAAGGGCGAGGTGTCCGACGACCTTTCCCTGGCTCCCGCGTTCGACCGGGCCGTGATCGCGCGGCAGGGTTCCGACGCCACGGTGGTCTGTTACGGCGGCATGGTCGCGACCTGCCTCGAAGCAGCCGGTTACGCGCAGGAAGAGGGCCGTTCGCTCGAGGTGATCGACCTGAGATCGCTGTCGCCGCTGGACCTGGACACGGTGTGCGCCTCGGTGCGGAAAACCGGGCGCTGCCTGGTGGTGCACGAGGCCCCGGGCTTTGCCGGGCTCGGCGCGGAGGTGGTCAGCGGGGTCACCGAACGCTGCTTCTACCACCTGGAGGCGCCGGTGCTGCGGGTCACCGGTTTCGACCTGCCCTACCCGCCGGCGAAATACGAGAACCAGTACCTGCCCGACGCCGACCGGGTGCTGGCCGCGATCGACAAACTCCTGGAGTTCTGATGGGATCGGTTGCTGCCCAGCGATTCCGGTTGCCCGACGTGGGCGAGGGCCTGACCGAGGCCGAGATCGTCACCTGGCGGGTGGCCGTCGGTGACCAGGTGGCCGTCAACGACCCCCTGGTCGAGATCGAGACCGCCAAGTCGCTGGTCGAACTGCCCTCCCCGTACGCCGGGGTGGTCGGCGAACTGCTCGTGGCCGCCGGTGAACTGGTACCCGTCGGCACGCCGATCATCACGATCACCGAGGATGGGCCGATGGACGAACCCATCGGCGTGCCCGACGACGAGAAACCCCCGTCCACACTGGTCGGGTACGGACCCAGCCACAGCCGGGGGCGAGCCCGCCGGCGTCCACCATCGAACGGGCGCAACCCGGCCCGACCGCCCGAGGAAACCACCCCGGCACCCGCACCGACGGAAGCGACCCCGGCGGCCGACCCGACCGCCGGCGTCCCCCCGCGTCCTCTGGCGAAGCCACCCGTGCGCAAACTGGCCAAGGACCTCGGCATCGATCTCGCGTCGCTCGCGGGCACCGGTCGCGACGGTGTGGTGACGCGTGAGGACGTGGTGGCAGCGTCGGTGCCCCCGGTACCGGCGATCGTGGCGGCTGTGGTGGACGGGGACGAGCACATCCCCGTGCGAGGGGTGCGCGCGGCCACGGCCGCGGCGATGACGGCGAGCGCGTTCACCGCCCCGCACGTGACGGTGTTCCACACGGTGGACGTCACGAAGTCGGTGAAACTGGTCGGGAAACTGCGGGCGGACAAGGCTTTCGAGGGCGTGCGGGTCACCGTGATGCTGCTCGCGGCGCGGGCCCTGTGCCTGACCGCACGCGAGTTCCCCGATCTGAACGCGACGTTCGGGGACCAGGAGATCCTGCGGCACCCGCGTATTCATCTGGGGGTGGCGACGGCGGCCGCGCGGGGCCTGCTGGTACCGACGATCGAGGACGCGGGTGGTCTCGGGCTGCCCGCCCTCGCCCGGGAGGTCACCCGGATGACGGAGCTGGCCCGCTCCGGTGCGGCGAGCCCGGCCCAGTTGTCGGGCAGCACGATCACGCTGACGAACATCGGTGTGTTCGGCGTCGATTCGGGCACCCCGATCCTGAACCCGGGCCAGAGCGCGATCCTGTGCCTGGGCTCGGTGCGCCAGACCCCGGCCGAGCACCAGGGCCGGATCGCGCTGCGGTGGACGACGCAGCTGGCGATGTCGTTCGACCACCGGATCATCGACGGGCAGCAGGGTGCTCAGGCGCTGGCCCGGATCGGGGCGATCCTGCGCGACCCGAAGCGGGAGCTGCTGCTGGCCTGACATTCTGACGACCGGGCCGGCGATCCGCCGAATCGCGCGCCGGCTGACGGTGAGGGCCGGAACCAGGGGCGCGTCGGTGCTGGGTGAGAACGAGATGCTCAGGAACAGCAGGTGCAGCCCGGGCTGCAGCCGCAGGTACCGCTGTTCGTGTCCGACGTTCCGCTCTGGCGATCTGGGCCGAAGGCCAGAGCTGTGGTGGGAGGGCAGCAGTCCTGGCCCTGCCAGGCGCTGATCCCCTCGCGAACGGCTACGGCCGCGATCACCAGGGCCGCGATCGGGTCGGCCCAGGACCACCCGAGCAGAGTGTTGGCCAGCAGGCCGAGCAGCAGGACCGCGGACAGGTACGTGCACAGCAGGGTCTGCTGGGAGTCGGCGACGGCCGAGGCCGAGCCGAGCTGACGGCCGGTGCTCCGCTGGGCGTACGACAGGACGGGCATGATGGCCAGAGACACGGCGGCCAGAACGATTCCGATGGTCGAAGGGCTGCTCTCGCCGGTACCGGTCAGGGTCCGGACCGCGTCGAGCGTGACGAAACCGGCCAGGGCGAAGAAGGACAGCGCGATCACCCGCAGGGCGGTGTGCTCACGGGCCTCCCGCACCGTGTGGTCCCGGGCGGAGAACTGCCAGGCCACCGCGGCCGCCGAGGACACCTCGATCACCGAGTCCAGCCCGAACCCGAGCAGGGCGCTGGAGGACACGGCGGCCCCGGCCGACAGGGCGATGATCGCCTCGACCACGTTGTAGGTGATGGTCGCGGCGACCAGCAGCCGCACCCGGCGGGTCAGTAAGGCCCGGCGCGCCGGGGAAGGGCCCAGCTCGATGAGACTCATCAGCAGCAGTCCTTCCCGGCGCCGGAAGCGGTGCAGGCCTCGGGATCCACGGCCAGGACCACGTCGAGCAGTTCGGTCAGGGCGTGCGCGAGGTGGCTGTCGGACAGTTCGTACCGCACCCGCCGGCCCTGCGGGACGGCGACGACGAGGCCACATCCCCGCAGGCAGGCCAGATGATTCGACAGCGACTGCCGGGACACCCCGATCCCCTCGGCCAGGTCGGCCGGGTACGCCGGTGCCTGGCGCAGCGCCAGCAGTATCTGTGACCGGGTCGGATCCGACAGCGCAAACCCGAACCGCGTCAGCACCTGACCGTGCGTCGCGACCTCCATGCCTCGACAGTACACGCAAAGATGTATTCATCCATCGATGTATCAAGGGCCGACATCGCCGAGCACACCGGCTGGGACGTGCGCCTGAGCGGGCTTCCTGCGCAGCCGGGCCGGGCCCACAGACTTGGACCCGCCGGCCCCGCCCGCTGAAGGCACACCCAGAAGGGCGACCAGATCGCGTTCTCAGTTGCGGATGGTGTTCGCTGATCACAGCGGCGGTGGCCTTGCCATCGGCCGCCCGTGCGGACCCCGCCACCACGGGAACCCAGCCGTCAGCCACCAGAGCAGCAGTTCCCGCGAGAGCAAGCGGACGGTTTCGGCGCAGGGTCCTGCGGACTTCTCCAAGAGAACACAGCTACGAATGCGTCACACAGTGTCGCAACCAGGCGCCTGGCGCCGTTTGATCCACATATTGCCTGGCGATCACCCCTGTTCGAAGGACGCCGCCGTCTTCGGTGACATCGGCGTCATCGTGAACCGACCCGGACGGCCGGTGACCCGCGGGGCACCGGCCGTCCCGTCGTCACCCGGCGTTCTCCATCCCGAGAACCAGCTGCGCGATGCGCCATTCGCCACCTGAGGCCCGCAGCGAGAACCGGTAGGAGCCGGTCGTGACGACCCGGGAGTCCGACGTCATCAGCAGGTAGGCCCGGGCCGCAGCCGTGTCGGGGCCTTCACCGTTCACGACGACGTTGCTCAGGTAATGGCGGCTCCGGTCGGTCTGCGTGGTCCACGACTCACGCACGAAGCCGAGCACCGCCTCGCGCCCGGCGACCGGGCCGAGGTCACCCTGGCCGGCCAGCGTGAAGTTCCAGGAGACATCCTCGGTGAGAACGCTTTCCAAGGCGGCGGCATCCTGGTCGTCCAGGGCCAGAGCGTAGCGGGCCAGCGCCTCCTGGACGGCCAGGCGCTGGGACGCCTCCAGGGCACTCATGCGACGGTCAGCACGATCTTGCCCCGGATGTGCCCCTGCGCCGCCCGTTCGTGGGCCGCGGCTGCGTCCTCCAGAGCGTAAGTGCTGTCGACGCCGACGCGCAGCACGCCCTTCTCCAGCAGGCCGGCGAGCTGCGCCATCTGCTCGCCGCTGGAGCGCACCTGGGTGCTGGATACCGAGATGCCCAGCCGGGCGGTCTCTTCGGGATCGACCTGGGCGAAGAACACCGGGAACAGCGCTCCGCCCCGGCGGAGGACGGGCAGGAACCGGCTGCTCGCCGGGCCACCGACCGTGTCGAGCACGAGATCGACGTCGTTCACGACGTCCTCAATCGTGATCCTGGTGTAGTCGACGTACTCGTCGGCGCCCAGGTCACGCAGGAACTGCTCGTGACCGCCCGAGGCGACCGCGATGACGCGGGCGCCCTTCCACTTCGCCAGCTGCAGCCCGAAGTGACCCACTCCCCCGGCGGCCCCGTTGACCAGCACCGTCGAACCCGGGCCGAAGGGCACCGGACGATGCGGCTGCGGCTGGAACGGCGAGGGCGCGTCGTGCCCGAGCTCGATCAGGAACTGCCAGGCGGTGAGCGCCGCCATCGGGGCACCCGCGGCGTGCACGTGGTCGATCCCGGCCGGCTTGATCGCCAGCTGCGACGCCGGGGCGGCCACGTACTCGGCGTAGGCGCGGCCGTCGATGCCCGGGAAACGCAGCATGCCGAACACCTCGTCACCGACGGAGAAACCCTCCACGTCCGGGCCGAGCGCCTCGACCACCCCCGAGACGTCCGTTCCCGGGATCACGGGCAGGTCGAACTTCGGCATGATCTCCGGAGGCAGCTCGGCCGCCATGCCCGTGCGCAGGTACCAGTCCGGCGGATTGACGCCGACGGCGTGGACGCGTACGAGCACCTCACCCGACTGCGGGACCGGAACCGGGACCTCCTCGTACCGCAGAACCTCGGGGCCGCCGTACTCGTGCAGGCGAATCGCCTTCATTGCCTTCTTCTTTCCTCGTCGCAACCGGTGCCACGAGTCAAACCCGCAACCCCCCGGCCCGTCCAAGACCTGTTTCGCACCCCGCCATACCGAAAGCGCATGGGGGTACCGTGGACCGGGTGAACGACCTGGGCGAAGACCTCGAGCTGCGGCTGGTGCGCTACTTCACGGTGGTGGCCGAGCACCTGAACTTCGGCCGGGCCGCCGCCGAGCTGCACCTGGCCCAGCCGTCCCTGAGCCGGCAGATCCAGCGCCTGGAAGATCGCCTGGGCGTGCGGCTGCTGGAGCGCACGCCGCAGGGCAATCTGCTCACCGAGGCGGGTAAGGCGTTCCTGCCCGAGGCCCAGGCGCTGGTGCAGGCCTCCCGGCGGGCGATCCGGACCGCCCGCGCCTACGCCCCGGGCGAGCGGATCACCATCGGCTACGCCGAAGACCTGGTGATCACCCCGGCCGTGCGCGAGCTGCGCCGCCTGCACCCGCAGGCCGAGATCCGCACCCGCCACCTGGACTGCCAGAAACTGCCGGACTTCCCCGCGGGTCAGGTCGACGTCCTGGTCGCCCGGATCCCGTTGCCGTTCCCGGCCGACGACCTGCGCACCACCCCGCTCTACGAGGAACCCCGGATGCTGGTCGTTCCCGAGGGCCACCGGCTGGCCGGGCGCACGTCGGTGACGCCCGACGACCTGGTTGGCGAGCGCCCGTTCCCCTGCCCCGTCACCACGTCGATGTGGAGCGCGTACCGGCTGCTGGGCGATCCGCCGGCCGGTCCGGCGATCGAAAGTTACGAGGACAAGCTGGAACTGGTGGCCGGAGGGCAGGCGATCGGGGTACTGCCGGTGGGCGACCGGCGCAGCACGCTACGCCCCGGCCTGGTGACCGTGCCGATCGAGGGCGCCCCCACCAGCCAGGTCGTGATGGTCAGCCGGATCGGCGACCCGAACGCCCTGGTCCGGAGGTTCCAGTCGGTGGCCCGGTCGCATCTGGCCGGTAGCGCCTAGAGCAGTTCGAGGATGGTGGCGTTCGCCGTGCCGCCGCCTTCGCACATGGTCTGCAGGCCGTAGCGAATGCCATGGTCGCGCAGATGGTGGACGAGGGTGGTCAGCAGGCGGGCACCGGAAGCCCCCAGCGGGTGGCCCAGGGCGATCGCGCCGCCGTTGGGGTTGAGCAGTTTCGGGTCGGCGCCGAACTCGGCCAGCCAGGCCAGGGGTACCGGGGCGAAGGCCTCGTTGACCTCGTAGGCGCCGATCTCGTCCAGGCGCAGGCCCGAGCGCTGCAGCACCTTCTGGGTGGCGGGGATCGGGGCCGTCAGCATGATCACCGGGTCGGCCCCGGCGAGTGCGGTGGCGCGGACGCGGGCCACGGGTGTCAGTCCCAGCTCGCGGGCCCTGTCGGTGGTGGTCATGAGCAGCGCGGCCGCGCCGTCGGAGATCTGGGAGGCGTTTCCGGCCGAGATCACGCCGTCGGCGCGGAACGGGGTCTTGAGCCCGGCCAGGGCCTCAAGGGTGCCGCCGCGGCGGATGCCCTCGTCGGTGGTGACGTCTCCGACCGGGACGATCTGGGCCTCGAACCGGCCGGAGTCCTGCGCGGCGGCGGCCCGCTCGTGCGAGGTCAGGGCGAACTCGTCGAGCTGGGTGCGGCTCAGGTGCCAGCGGTCGGCCATCATCTCGGCGCCGATGCCCTGGTTCGGGCCGCCCTCGCCGTACCGCTGGTGGTAGCGCGGGCCCAGCGGGTCCTGGCCGGCGGCGGAGGAGAACATCGGCACGCGGCTCATCGATTCCACGCCGCCGGCCACGACCACGTCGTAGTGGCCGGCGATCAGCCCGGCGGCCGCGAAATGCAAGCTCTGCTGCGATGATCCGCACTGCCGGTCGACGGTGGTGGCGGGCACCGACTCGGGCCAGCCGGCGGCCAGGACGCCGGTGCGGGCGATGTTGCCGGTCTGTTCGCCGGACTGGGAGACGCAGCCCCAGATGACGTCGTCGACGACGGCCGGGTCGAGCCCGGTGCGGTCGGCGAGTGCGGTGAGGACGAGGGCGGTCAGGTCGGCGGGGTGCACGGGGGCCAGTCCCCCGCCGCGCTTGCCGACCGGTGTGCGTACGGCCTCGACGATGACGGCGTCTCGCGACACGGTTGCCTCCCGTTTCCCCGATGAATCAGATGGCGTTTCGTCTTTTCGCACCGGTGTCTCGGGCGCGATCCGCATCCAGGATATGTTCTCCTCCTCATGTCCAGGCCGTTCACGCTGTTGCAGCTGCGCTACTTCGTGACTACCGCGCGCCTGGGCAACATGACGGTCGCGGCCGGCGAGCTGCACATGACCCAGTCGGCGCTGTCGTCGGCGATGAGTCAGCTCGAGAGCTCCATGGGCTCTGCCCTGTTCCGGCGCATCCCGCGGCGCGGTCTGGAGCTGACCGACGCCGGCCGGCGCCTGCTGGACCAGTGCCTGCCGCTGATCGAGGAGGTCGACCAGCTGCCCGCCGCCGTGCGCGGCGACGAGGCCAGCATGACCGGCAGCCTGGTCGTCGGCGTCTACGAACCGCTTGCCTCGCAAGACCTTCCGCGGCTGCTACGGCGCTTCTCCGAACTCCACCCGGCGGTCGACGTGCACCTGCTGGAGAGCGATCAGGAATCGACCCGGCTGGCCCTGCTGGACGGCCTGTGCGACGTCGCCCTGATGTACGACATGTCGATCGGCGGCGACCTCACCTACGAGACGCTGGAGACCCTGCCCGCGCACGTCATCGTGGCCTCGGACCATCCGCTGGCCACCCGCGGCGTGCGGCGCGTCAGCCTGCGCGAGCTGGCCGACGAGCCGATGATCCTGCTCGACCTGCCCTCCACCCGCGACTACATCCAGGACGTGTTCACCGCGGCCGGCGTCAGCCCGAAGGTCCGTCACCGGTTCCGCGGGTACGAGACGGTCCGCGCCTTCGTCGGTGACGGGCACGGCTACGCGGTGCTCAACCGGCGCCTGGCCCACGGCTACACGCACAACGGCAGCTCGGTGACCACGCTGGACATCGTCGAGGCCGTGCCCGCCGTGCAGGTGGTGCTGGCCACCCGCACCGGAGCCCGCCTCACCCAGCGGGCGCGGGAGTTCCGGGCCCTGTGCCACACCTACTTCGCCGGAGCGCCCGAATAGGCCTCAGCCGCGGCTTCTCAGCCCCAGCAACCGGCGGGCCGCGACCAGCATCTGCCGCCGCAGCTCCTCGTCCTCCACGGCCGCGAGCTTGGGGTTCTTGCCCGTCATCATCAGGGCCGATCCGAGCATCGCGACGCTGATCAGCCGGCCCGGCTCCGGGTCGGGGCCGAGCAGCAACTGCCCGATCCGCTCCGACAGCGCTGCGCTGTCCGACTGCGAGGCGTGCAGGGCCGGCACCGCCGGATCGGCCTGCATCAGCGCGCTGACCTCACGGTGCCGTACCGCCAGGTCGATGACTCCGGTGAGCACCGACTCGACCTGGGCTGTGCGGGTGCGCTCGCACTCGGCCCGCTCCACCACCTCGCGCATGTCGCTCACGAGCGGCTCGAGCAGAGCCAGGAGAATCGCGTCCTTGCTGCGGAACTGGTGGTAGACAGCGGCCTTCGTCACCCCGAGACGGTCGGCGATCATCTGCAGCGACGTGCCGTTGACCCCGTGCCGGGAGTACAGCGCCAGGGCAGCCGCCAGCAGCCTGGACCGCGGGGTCTCCTTGCGCGCATCGCCCCGCATCGCGGCATCCACGCGCCCACCACTCCTCCGCCTCGACTCGGCCTCAACGATGCATCCTACCCGGAGGATGGCTAGCCGATCGGCTAGCCAATAGATAGCCGGTCGGCTATTTTGCTCGAACCGATCCGCTCCCCCAGGAAGGGCATCATGACCATCACCGCCATCCGCGAGCACGCCGCCCTGATCGTCGTGGATCTCCAGCAGGGCACCCTGGCGCAGAACCTCACCACGCCCGCCGGGCAGATCCTCACGAACGCCGCCACCCTGGCCGACGCCTTCCGCGCCGGTGGCCGGCCCGTCGTCCTCGTCACCGCGCACGCCATGCCCTCCGGCCTGACCGAGTACGGCGGAGGCCCGCGCCCGATGCCCGAGGGCTGGGACACCCTGGCCCCGCAGCTCGCGCAGCAGCCCGGTGACATCGTCATCAGCAAGAGCGCGTGGAGCGCCTTCACCGGCACCGACCTGCACGAACAGCTGCGGGACCTCGGTGTGACGCAGACCGTGATCATCGGCCTGGCCACCAGTTTCGGCGTCGAGTCGACGGCCCGCACGGCCTACGACCTGGGCTACGACGTGGTCATCGCCTCGGACGCGATCGCCGACCTGTCCGAGGAGTCGCACCGCTCCAGCCTCACCCGCGTCTTCCCCGTCCTGGCCCAGATCGGCACCACGAGCGAGATCACCGACCTACTCAGGCCGGCTGCTGCTGTCCGGTGAACAGGGCGATGAGGCCGTGGGGAGCGGTGTCGCCGAAGATGAGGTCGAAGTCGCGGTGCCCCTCGGCCGCCTCGTGCTCGCTGCGGGGGAACAGCGACTGTTCGTAGGTGGCCAGGGCGGCCTCCACGTCGTCCGGGTGCCCGGCGATGGCCCGGCCGAGTTCGCTGCCGTCGTACATCGCGAGGTTGGCGCCCTCACCGTTCGGGAATGAGAGGTGGGCGGCGTCACCGAGCAGCGTCACCCCGGGGATCCGTTCCCACCGGTGGCCGATCGGCAGGGCGTGGATGGGGCGCAGCACCGGGGCGGTCTCGCCGTCGGTGATCAGTGCGGTGAGTTCCGGCGCCCATCCCTCGAACTCGGCGGCGATGCGCTGCGTGGTAGCGGCGGCATCGGCGAAGTCGATGTCCGCGAACCAGTCCTGAGTCCGGGAGAGCGCCACGTAGGTGTGCAGGGTGCCGCCCTTCTCCCGGTGGGCCTGGATCCCCTTGCCCGGCACCACCGCGATGAGCGCCCCGTCACCGACGGCCCGGGCCGTCGCGGGGTGGCGGGTGTCGGCGTCGTACAGGTAGGTCTCGACGAACGAGAAGCCGGTGTAGCGGGGTACGGCGTCGGAGAGCAGGGGTCGCACCCGTGACCAGGCGCCGTCGGCCCCGACCAGGAGGCCCGTGGTCACGCTCGGCTGGCCGGCGAAGTCGACCTGGTGGCGGCCCTCGCCGAGGGAACGGACGCCGGTGACCTTGTGCCCCCACCGCACCGCTCCCTCCGGCAGGGCATCGAGCAGGATCCGCCGCAGATCGCCGCGCAGCACCTCGGGGCGCGAACCCGTGCCGTCGTCCGGTTCGTCGAGCAGCACCCTGCCGTCCGGGGCCAGCACGCGAGAGGCTTCGGCCCCCTCATGGATGATCGCCCGGAACTCCTCGAACAGGCCGGCGGCCCGCAGGGCAACCTGCCCGTTGTGCTCGTGGATGTCGAGCTGGCCTCCCTGGGTGCGTGCCCCCGCCGAGGCGTCCGCCTCGTAGACCGCGACCGGGATGCCGTGGACGTGCAGGACCCGGGCCAGGGTGAGGCCACCGAGGCCGGCGCCGATGATCGTGACTGGGTTACCCATGCGGACTCCTTCGAGAGATGCGTTCGCGTGACTGTGGAATGTCGTTCCAGAACATGCTGGAACGCCGTTCCAAACCTGTCAAGCGGGCGGCGTTCGAGCACGGGGAAACCGGTCCGGGACTTTGCGCCCGCCGACCCGCATGGGCGATGTAGCGTGAATTGTCCGGAAGAGGCAGGTCTGGCTTCCGGGTGAGCTCGGGGGAATCACATGAGCTCGGGGACTGATCACTCAAGGAGCACCATGCAGCGACGTCACGGACGACTTCTCGCACTTCTCGCCGCCACCACCGCGGCCGCCCTGCCGGTGACGGCCGGCGCCGCCCGGGCCGACACGGGGCCGACCTTCACGAGGGTCTCCACCGATTCGGCCGGCGGCCAGCTCGACAGCATGAACGACGCCGAGGACATCACGCCGGACGGCCGGTACGTGCTGTTCACCAGCTACGTCAGCATGCCCGGCACGCCCAGCAACTCGATCCGGTCGAACCTGTTCCTCAAGGACACCACGACCGGCACCACCCGGCCGGTGGACGTCGCCCTCGGTGGTGGCATCCCCGACGGGAACGGCGCGGGCGGAAAGGTTTCCGACAACGGCCGGTACGTCGCGTTCACCTCCGCGGCCACGAATCTCGTGGCCGCCGACACGAACGGCAAGACCGACGTGTTCCGCCGTGACATGCGCACCGGCACGATCACGCGGGTGTCGATCGGCACCAGCGGCGCCGCGGACTCCGGCGGTGGCTACGTGTACAGCTCGATCTCGGGCGACGGCAACCTCATCGCCTTCGACTCCCCGGCCACCGACCTGGTGCCGAACGACACCAACGGCACGAAGGACATCTTCGTCCGGAACCTGAAGACCAAGGTCACCAGCCGGGTCTCGGTCAGTTCGACCGGGGAGCAGTCCGAGCCGGAACCGGCGAACCCACCGACGATCTACACCAAGAACCGCGACAACGGTGAACCGGTGATCTCCGGCGACGGCCGCACGGTGGCTTTCTCCTCCCGGGCGGAGAATCTGGTACCGGGCGACACCAACCTGACCATGGACGTTTTCGTGCACAGTCTGGTCGACGGCACCACCACCCGGGTCTCGGTGAAGAACGACGGATCACAGTCCACCACGGGTGTTCGGGGCAGCGGGTCCAGCAGCCCGTCGATCTCCGCGAACGGCAAGGCCGTGGCCTTCTACTCCACCTACACCGACCTGGTGACCCCCGGGGCCCACGCGAACGACGTCTACGTGCGTCACCTCGACACCGGCGTCACCGAGCTGGTCGAGATCACCACCGACGGCGGTCAGGGGGCCAGCGGTGCCCGCAGCCCGGTCATCTCCCCCAGCGGACAGTCGGTGGCTTTCGACTCCCAGGACACGAACGTCGCCCCCGGCGACCCCGGGTCGGGCACCTTCGTCCGTAATCTGTCGACCGGCAATGTCTACCGACTCGCCGAGAACGCGGCCGGCGAGCCGTTCGACCTCTGGGTGTCCATCACCGCCATCGCCGACGACACCACGTTCCTGTTCCAGTCGGCGGCCACGAACATCGTGCCCGGTGACACGAACGAGAACTGGGACTCGTTCGTCGTGACGTACTGACCTGACCAGGTGGCCCTCTCGGCTGCCCCCGGCCCTCAGTCGACGGCCGGGGGCAGCCGGTCCAGCAACTGCCGCACGGCGTGGGCCGGATCGTCGGCCCCGGTGAGCGCCCGCACCACCACCACGCGGCGGGCACCGGCCTCGACCACGGCGTCCACCGTGCTCAGGTCGATACCACCGATCGCGAACCAAGGACGACTGCTGTCCTCGGTCGTGCGCGCGGCGTGCCGCACCAGGTCCAGGCCGGTGGCCGCCCGACCCGGCTTGGTCGGGGTCGCCCAGACCGGCCCGGCACAGGCGTAGTCCACCTCGGGGTCGGCCCGGGCGGCGTCGAACTGATCCCGGTCGTGGGTGGAGCGCCCGATCAGGGTCTGCGGGCCGACCAGCCCCCGCGCTGCCCCCGGGGACAGGTCGCGCTGACCCAGATGCAGCACGTCGGTGCGGGCGACCGCGGCGATGTCGGCCCGGTCGTTGGCCGCCAGCAACCGGCCGTGCCGCTGCACCGCGGCGCCGAACACCTCCAGCAGCTCCAGCTCGTGCGCGGCCTCCAGTCCCTTCTCCCGCAACTGGATGACGTCCACCCCGGCCGCCAGCACGGCGTCCAGAAAGTCGGTGAGATCGCCCTGGCGGGAACGGGAATCGCAGCAGAGGTAGAGGCGGGCCCGGGTCAGGGCCGGGTGCGGGAGTCGGGGCATGCGCTGAAGTGTCGCATTTCGCGGGGTATGGTGATGCCAGCACGGGAGCCCACCGAGGGCTGAGAGGGCGAACATCTCGCCGACCGTTGAACCTGCTCCGGGTCATGCCGGCGAAGGGAGCTCGAACATGTTACTAGACGTGCCTGTTTCGGCCACCGATGTGGTCGTCCTGGGCGGCGGTGTCATTGGCGCGGCCTGTGCCTGGCGGCTGGCCCGGCGCGGGCTGCGAGTGATCCTCGTCGACCCTGCGCCCGGATCGGGTGCCTCCGGTGCGGCGGCCGGGATGCTCGCCCCGGTCAGCGAGGTGCAGCCCGGTGAGGAACCGTTGCTGCGCCTGGGTTGTCACGCGGCGCAGGGATACCCGGACTTCGTCCGGGAACTCGAGCGGGTCAGCGGTGTGGTCACCGGGTACCGCCGGTGCGGCACCCTGGCCGTGGCCCTGACCGCCGACGACCGCGCGCGCCTGGCCGAGAACCGGCGTCTGCAGGCTGGTCTCGGGCTGACGGTCGAGGCGCTCACCGGGCGCCGGTGCCGCGACCTGGAGCCGATGCTCGATCCGGGGGTCAGCGCCGGCACACTGATCCCCGACGACCACCAGGTCGATCCGCGCCGGCTGCTGGAGGCCCTGCGGATCGCGGCCACGGCCGCCGGGGTGGTCACCGTTCAGGGTTCGGGCACCCCGGAACGGGTGGACGAGGCGCTCGCCGGGGTCCGTCTGGATTCCGGGACACTGGTGCGGGCACCCCGGGTGGTGCTGGCCACCGGGGCGTGGTCCCGGTCGGTCGTGCCGGCGGTGCGGCCGGTCAAGGGACAGATCCTGCGGCTGCGGATGCCCGCGGGCGAGCACGTTCTGCGCCGCACCGTCCGCGCGGTGGTGCACGGACGGGATGTCTACCTGGTGCCGCGCGAGAACGGTGAACTGGTGGTCGGGGCCACCAGTGAAGACGTGGGCCTGGACCAGCGGGTCACGGCCGGCGCCGTGCACGATCTCCTGCGGGACGCGCAGGCCCTGGTGCCCGCCGTGTCGGAACTGGAGCTCACCGGGACGACGGCGCGGTGCCGCCCGGGCACCCCCGACAATCTGCCCCTGATCGGGCCTTCCGTGGTTCCGGGCCTGACCCTGGCCACCGGCCACCACCGCAACGGGGTGCTGCTGTGCGCGGTCACCGCCGACGCCGTCGCCGCCGCCCTGATCGACGGCGAGGTTCCCGAGGGCCCGGTGCGGGCCTGCGATCCCCGGCGGCCCGGGCCGGCCCGGTCGGCCGACATAGTGACGACAGGCCGTGACACCGCTGCGGCGGCCACGGCCGGACGGAGGTAGGACCACGGTGCTCGAGGTGATCGTCAACGGAGAACCCCTGCAATTACCCAGTGGGGCAACCATTGTGGACGTGCTACGTCATCTGACCGGCCCCGGCGACGAGGAGGCGCCCCGGCCGACGGGAATGGCCGTGGCCCTGGGCGACGACGTGGTCCCGGCCGGGCAGTGGACGACGACGCGCCTGCGTACCGGCGACCGGCTCGAGGTTCTCGGGGCGGTGGCGGGCGGATGACGAGCGCATCCCTGATCGGCACCCCGGTTCCCGAACTGCCCGGCGAACCGCTGCGGATCGCCGGCCAGGCCTTCACCTCCCGGCTGGTGATGGGAACCGGTGGTGCCGGCAACCTGAACATCCTGGAGAGCGCGCTGCGGGCCTCCGGCACGCAGCTGACCACGGTGGCGATGCGCCGGATCGACCCCGCAGCCGGCGGTGGGCTGATCGACGTGCTGAACCGGGTCGGCGTGCAGGTCCTGCCCAACACCGCCGGATGCCGCACCGCCCGCGAGGCGTTGCTGACGGCCCGGCTGGCCCGCGAACTGCTCGGCACGTCGTGGGTCAAGCTCGAGGTGGTCGCCGATGACGACACCCTGCTCCCGGACGCCGGTGAACTGCTCGACGCGGCCGGCCAGCTGGTCGACGACGGCTTCACCGTGCTGGCCTACACCAACGACGACCCGGTGCTGGCACTCCGCCTCGAGAACGCCGGCTGCGCTGCGGTGATGCCGCTCGGCGCCCCGATCGGCACCGGCCTGGGCGTGCTGAACCCGCACAACATCGCCCTGATCGCTCAACGGGCCTCCGTGCCGATCATTCTGGACGCCGGTGTCGGCACCGCCTCCGACGCCGCCCTGGCGATGGAGCTGGGGTGCGACGGCGTGCTCCTGGCCACCGCCGTGACCCGGGCCCAGGACCCCGCGCGGATGGCGGTCGCGATGCGGCTGGCCGTCCAGGCCGGGCACGCGGCCCGGCTCGCGGGGCGTATCCCGAAACGGGAACGCGCGCTGGCCTCCTCGACCCCGGTGGGTCTGGCCGAGTTCGGTGACCGCTCGTGACCAGTGACGTGCGTCCACCATTGGTCGAGCCGGGAGACCCTCTGACCGAGGCCGAACACCGGCGCTATGCGCGCCATCTGGTGCTCCCGGACCTGGGCGGGAACGGTCAGCGACGGCTGAAGGCCGCGCGCGTGCTGCTGGTGGGAGCCGGGGGTCTCGGATCGCCCGCCCTGCAGTACCTGGCCGCGGCCGGGGTGGGCACGATCGGGCTGGTGGACGACGACGTGGTCGAGGAGTCCAACCTGCAACGGCAGGTCATCCACACCGGTGCGGACGTCGGGCGGCCCAAGGTGGACAGCGCCGCCGATGCGGTGCACCGGGCCAACCCGCTGGTGCGCGTCGAGCGCCATCGCGAACGGCTGCACCCAGCCAACGCCGTCCGGCTGGTCGAGCAGTACGACCTGGTGCTCGACGGCTCGGACAACTTCCCCACCCGCTACGTGGTGAACGACGCCTGCGTCCTGGCCGGCACCCCGTGGGTCTGGGCCGCCGTTGCGCGATCACAGGGTCAGGCGAGCACGTTCTGGGACGGACACGGCCCGCAGTACCGGGATCTGTTCCCCGAACCGCCTGCCCCCGGCACCGTGCTCGACTGCAACGACGCGGGCGTCCTGGGGGCCGTCTGTGGCCTGTTCGGCTCGATCATGGCCGCCGAGGCGGTCAAACTCATCACCGGCACGGGCCAGAGCCTGCTCGGCCGGGTCGTGACCCTCGACGCGCAGACCTGGTCGTGGCGCACGTTCCGCCTCACCCCCGACCCCACCCGGGCACCGATCACCCGGATGGCACCGCCGGCGCTGCCCACGATCACGGCGGGAGACCTGGCCGCACGCCTGCGGGCCCGCACCGCCGGGGACAACGACTTCCTGCTCATCGACGTGCGGGAACCGGCTGAGCACGCCCGGAACGCCATCCCGGGAGCCCTTCTGGTGCCGCTCGCCGGCCTGGAAGCGGCCGGTCTCCCCCGTGACCGGCCGCTGATCCTGTACTGCGCGACCGGTCAGCGATCGGCCCGGGCGATCCAGGTGCTGCGCAGCCAGGGATACGGCCTCCTGCAGCATCTCGACGGAGGCATCCGGGCCTGGACAGCGAGCGCTACCGCCGGTCCTTCCGCATGAGCGCGAAGACCCATCCGTCGCCGGCCGGTTCGATCTTCTGCACGTGGAACCCGAAATTCTTCAGCAGCTTCGGCTCGCAGAGATCGATCTCGGCCGCGGGGACCGGTGTCGCGGTCTGGTCGCAACCGGGCTCGATGGCGTACCGCTGCAGCAGAATCAGCTGATTCTTTTCCCTCAGTACCTTTTTCACGTCTTCGGCCGGAACCGGGTCGGGCCAGATCGCCGGGCCCTCGCGCTGCACCCGCTGCATGACGAGCCGCTTCTCCAGGGCCCGGCCGTACACCCCGACCTCGACGGCGCCGTTGCGGCTGTTGACCACGATCCTCAGGTCGGCGTACTGCGGCCGGGCGGCGAGGGCCAGGGCGGGGCGGATGTCCTCGCGGTGCCCGGCCGCGGTGCGGATCCCGGTCTGGGAGTGGGCTTCGAGCGCGGTGGTCCCGCCGATCAGGGCGACCGTCACCGCGGTGGCCAGGGCGGTGGCGGCCCGGGGCCTGTCGGTGAGGAGCGCGCGGGCCCGGTCGGCCAGGGTCACGACGCCGAGTCCGGCCAGGAGGGCCCAGGCCGGGACCACGAACAGGGCGTAACGCCCGACCAGCAGGTTGGGGTGCACGAGCAGGACCGGGACCATGGCGATCAGGGGAACCAGGGCCCAGCAGGCCGCCAGGCGGGCGACGAAGGTGAACGGGCCCGGAAGCACCTGTACCAGCCCGACCAGGGCCAGCAGGAGGACGGGCCCGACCAGGAGCAGCGGCGACTGATCGTTGGTGAACAACCGCACGAAAAGGCCCAGTGTGTAACGCGGTGTGACGTCGGGATAGATGTACAGCGGGCCGGTGCCGTTGCCGGCGGTGGTGAGGATCAGCGGCGAGGCCAGCGCTACTCCCAGTGTCCCGGCCATCGTCGTGCGCAGCAGCAGGGAGCGCTGTGGCCGGCAGACCAGGGTGGCGACCAGATGGGCCGCGAGGAGCCCGGCGCTGAGGGTGTGCAGCGAGATCATCGCGGCGACGCCGAGGGCGTAGCCCACGCTCCAGCGCCAGCGGGTGTCGTGGGCCATCACGCTCCACAGCACGGTGACCACCACGGCCAGGAACAGGACCGCGGCGTAGGGGCGGGCCTCCTGCCCGAAGCGGGAGAAGCCCGTGGTCAGCAGGAGCATGGCGCCACAGGCCACGACCAGGCGGGGCGGGGCGACCCGGCTCAGCCAGGCGGTCAGGACCCAGCCGGCCAGGACGGTGACGATGACCGACGGCAGCCGGTACAGCACCTCGGGATGGTTCTGCAGGGCCGGGACCAGAATCCGGGCCCCACCGGTGAACAGTTTCAGCAGAACGTAGTACGGCAGCAAGGGGGTCTCGGCGCCCTGGCCCAGGGTCCACAGGTGCGACCAGCTGCGCTGGGTCGCCATCACGCTCGCGCTCTCGTCCAGCCAGAGGGCACTGCGGCCCAGACCCCAGGTGAGGACGCCGGTCGTGGCCAGTCCCATGATCAGGCCCAGGTAGTGCCGCCCGAGGATCAGCTCGGCCCAGGGCCCACCGCCGCCCGGGCGATGTACGCGCGAACCGTGCCGGAGACCGCCCGGCGGCGGGGCCTGGAGGGGGTCGGGCTGAAGACCTGCACCTACGGGTGTTAAGAGAGGGATATCGGACGATAAAGGCACGCCACAATTTATGGCTTTTCATTACTCCTGGCAACAATGATTCACCAGCGGCAAACACCGCGTGAACGTTCCTGGAACCGCCTGACAGACAGCCCGCCCCCTTCACCCCGGACCTGAGCGACTTCGGGATGGGCGTCTGCGCCACCGCTCCCACGAGCTGGGCCGGATCAGGCGCTCTGGGCCGGAGGGGTGGGGGTGTTGTGCGGGCGGGGCCCGGAACCCGACCGGGTGCCGGCGTGCAGGTGGGTGACCGGGCGGGGCCGGTGCCGGCCCACCATGAACCGGCCCAGCAGCGCCGCGAGCGCGGTGCGCTCACTGATCGAGAGCCCGTAGGTGAGGGCGTCGATGCGGGCGCAGGTCTCGTCGTAGAACTCCTGGGCGATGGACGCGCCGATCGAGGTCAGGACGACGGTGACGGTACCGGTGTGGGTGCCGGCCGGGTCGGTGGTGCGGGTGACGTGGCGGCTCGCCTCGGCGGCCTCGACCAGGCCGGTCAGAACCGGCTCAGCCACCCGCAGCACGGTGCCCAGGCGGGACAGCTCCAGTGGGCCCGGTGTCAGCACACACAGCAGAACGCCCTGCCGCGGGGGAATCCCCAGGTCACGGGCCGAGTCCGCGTACACCCGCTCGAGCAGGAACGACCCGCGGACCGGGGCCGGGGCCCTACCTGTGTCACTCCCGGGCCACTCATCCATCCCTTGAGACTACGCAGTGACCCGGGGCCTCACCGGGGAACGGCCCGCCGCTGCCGTTCCGGTCTCGCTTCGGGCCGCTCCCGCACGGTGAGATATCCCCGTTTCGCCCGGCCAGGACAGGCCCCCGGCTGACCGCGTTCTGCTGCCCGGGCGGAAGGCCCTACTTGCCGCGCACCAGACCGACGGCGATCGCCGGGTCGAAGACCCCGGCTGCCGCGTTCGGGGCGATGCCGCAGTTGCCGTCCGACTCACCGGGAGTCTTGATCCACAGGCGCGCCTCGGGTGTCTTCGCCGTGGGCGTCTGGTTGACGCGCGAGGTGACGCCCAGCTTGCGGCCGGCCGGGTTGCACCAGACACCGTTGCTGCCCAGACCGTTCCGGCTGGTGTCGATGATGTACGGCTTGGTCGCCGAGCCCCGCTTGCGCAGCTGCGCGTTCAGCTTCGTGGCGAACGCGTTCTCCTCCGCCGTGGTGTGGTAGTTGGACACGTTCAGTGAGAACCCGCGGATGTTCTTCAGACCGGACTTCAGCAGCCGGCCCGACATGGCGGTGGCCGTGGCGTAGTTCGAGTTGCCCGCGTCCAGGTAGACGTACGCGTTGGGGGCGCTCTGGTGGAACTGCTCGGTGGCGTAGGTGAGCAGCTTCTGACGAGTGGCGGCCTGGGCCGTGGTCAGGCAGTTGAAGTCGGCCAGGGCGTCGGGCTCGAGCACCACCACGGCCCGGCGCTTGCCGACACCGGCGGCGAAGTTCTTGATCCAGGTGCGGTATTCGCTCACCTGCGCGCCACCGGCCGAGTGCCCACCACAGGCGTCGCGGCCGGGGATGTTGTAGGCCACCAGGATCGGTGCCTTCTTCTTTTTCGTGGCCGCCGTGACGTACACGTTCACGGCCGGCTTGATGTCGTTGGACCAGCTCCCGAACCAGCGGGCCATCGGCTTGGACGACAGGCCCGCCTTGATCGTGGCGGCGCGGCTGTCGCTCTTGTTCTGGGAGACCCAGGTGGCCGGGCCCGACTTCGGGTCGACGTAGAACGTCATGGTCTTGGGCAGGCCCTTGACCGCAGCCGCCGTCACGGTGGTGTCGGCCGCCCGGGTCACCGCGGCCTGGGTCACGGCGGTGGGGGCGGCGTTCTCGGCGTGACCGACCAGGCTCTGCGTCACCGCACCGACAACGGCGAGGGAGGCGGCAGCGGCAATGGTCACGGTGGTGCGTCGTTTCACGGGTCCTCTTCGGTCAGGCCTGGGGCGTCAGCGACCAACCTAGGGAATCCGACGTTATGAGTTCCTTATCCCTTTCCTCATCGCGCCCTCCGGACCGTCGCGATCCCCACCCCGGCCAGGCACAGCACGCCCCCCACCAGCGCCAGCACGCCCGGCACCTCCCCCAGCAGGGCCCACGACATCAGCACCACCAACGCCGGCACCACATAGGTGGAGGCGGCCAGACGTCCCACATTCGTCCGCGACAGTGCGTATCCCCAGGCCAGGAAGGCGATCGCGGTGGGGAAGACCCCGAGGTAGACCAGGCTCAGGGTGGAGGTTGGCGAGGCATCGGCGGCCTGCCGGATCAGGCCGGGCGCGAACGGAAGACAGGCCACCGTGCCGGACAGGCAGCCGATCCAGGTGAGGGTCAGGGCGTCGATCCGGGCCAGCAGACGTTTCTGCGCGGTGGCCGCCGTGGCGTAGAGCACGGCCGAGGCCAGGCCGAGCAGGACCCCGGCCAGGTCGCCCCGCCCGTCGGAGGTGGTGACGGCGATGAGGGCCACACCACCGAAGGCGACGGCCATGCCGATCATCAGCCGGGCCGGAAAACCCTCCCCCAGCAACAGGCCCGCGAGCACGGCAATCAGGACCGGCGCCAGGTTGACCAGCAGGGCGGTGGTCCCGGCGTCGAGACTCTGCTCGGCGCGGTTCAGGCTCACGTTGTAGAGACCGAACCAGGCCACGCCCCACAGCATCGCGGCGAACAGGAGCGGGCGCCGGGGTGCTGGAGGACGCGCACCCTCCCCGGTCGCCCGGGTCGCCTTCGCTTTCCGGAGGAGAACGACGGCGGTCAGGGCGACGGAGCCGGCGAGCAGGCGCCCCAGGGCCAGGGCTCCGGCCGAGTAGTCGTGCCCGGCAGACCGGATGCCCACGAAGGCCGAGGCCCACAGGACGACGGTGACACCGGCAGCGGCCAGGGGCAGGAGGGAGGTGCGGGGCGGTGCCGGAACGGTCATGGGTTCATCGTCGGGGCGGGCATTGATTAAGCACCAGCACGACTTTCTTCCTGACCATTAAGCCCGACTGTAGAGTTGCGGCATGCTGGATCTGCATCGCCTGCGCGTGTTCCGTTCGGTCGTGGCCAGCGGCTCGGTCCAGGCCGCCGCCACCAACCTCGGGTACACGCCCTCCGCGGTGAGTCAGCACATCACGGCGCTTCAGCGCGAGACCGGGCTGCCCCTGCTGGAACGCGTGGGCCGGGGCCTGCGCCCGACCGCCGCCGGGCTGGCCCTGGCGGCCGAGGCAGACGACCTGCTGACCCGGCTCGGCGTCACCGAGGCCCTGGTGGCCGACCTGCGGTCCGGGCGCACGGGGTCGCTGTCGATCGCCTACTTCGCCTCGGCGGGCGCGCTCTGGCTGCCGCCCCTGGTGCACCGGCTGAGTGACGAGTTCCCCGGCCTGCGCATCGATCTGCGCCTCAGCGACGTCCCGCCCGACAACCCCGACGAGCGCGCGGACCTTCATCTCGTCGTGGCCCAGAGCACCTTCACCGCCGGCACCGGCTTCGCCGTGCACCACCTGCTCGACGATCCGTACGTCGTGGTCCTGCACCGCGACCATCCGCTGGCTGCCCGTGAGGAGATCGAGCTGGCCGAGCTGGCCGGCGAGCGGTGGATCGACAACGACTTCACCCAGGGCTGGTGTCGGCAGAACCTGATCGACGCCTGCGCCGCGGCCGGGATCAGCCCGCCCTTCCACGTCGAGGCCCACGACTACCGCGCCGCCATCGCCTTCGTCGCCGCCGGCATCGGGGTCACCGTGATGCCCGAACTCGGCGCCCTGTCACCGCCCGACGACGTGGTGGTCGTCCCGGTGGTCCGCCCCCGCCCGGTGCGGAGCATCCACGCGATCGTCCGCGACGCGGCCGCCGCCACCCGCCCGGGCGCCCTCGCCCTGGACCTGCTGCGCACCGCGTCCCGGACCCACCGCGACGTCCCCGTCCTCAGACCGGGCTCATGAAGTGCTCACGAGGTCGAGCCCTTCCAGGATGCGGACCTGCTCGTGCTCGACGACCGCGTGCATGCGGGCAATCGCCTCCTGCTGCTGCTCCGTGAACTCCAGGGCGGCGAAAGCCCGGTCGATGTGCCCCGGATCGTCGACGCGCCAGAGGTTCCAGGTCTCGTAGAGAGGGCCGATCTTCGTGATCGCGGCCTGCTCCAGCATGATGCCCTGGCTCTCGAAAAGGTCCTTGACGTGCCGCATCCCTTCCTCGTAGGCGGGCAGATTGGTCCAGCCGTAGCGCAACTGGAGCTGGGCGAGCATGAAGTAGGTCATGGCACGACGCTAAGGACGACCCGACTGGAAGGGCTAGGCAGTTGAGTCCATAATTCATGACGAATAGTCCACGGCGAGCTGGCGGTCGGGAATGAATGCACTGGATTCGGTCCTTTCGGCCGCACGGACTCACGATGCCCGCCACGAGCGACTGGTGGGGCGGCGGACGTTTCCGGGCGACCGTCCCGGCAACCAGGCCCTGGTCGTCTGGGTGGCCGCCGGACCGGTCACCGTGGCGGGGTCCGCGCTCGCCGCGCCGGCGCCGTCCGACGGGAAACTGGTCACCGGAGACGTCCTCTTCGCCGGCCCGGACGCCTCCTTCGTCCTCGAAGCGGCCCCGGACGCCGAGGTGCACGTGCTGTCGCTGGACATCGAGCCGCTGTCCGCCGACGCGCTGGGCCGGGCCCTTCCTCCGCTGATCGCCCTGGAGTCGGGCGGTGAGGCGGCCCGATCGGCGGCGGCCGCCATGCTCCTGATCTCGCAGGAGCACGCCGGCGCGCGCCCCGGCGCATCCGTGATCACCTCGCGCCTGGCGGATGTCGTCTACGTGACCGTGGTCCGGGCGGCGGCGCTCTGCCTGGCCCAGGGCACGTGGCTCGCCCTGCTCAACGACCCGCGGCTGGCCCGCGCCGTGAGCGCCGCCCACGACGATCTCTCCCGGGGCTGGACCGTGGCGCATCTGGCCGCGGTGGCGGGGATGTCCCGTTCGGCCTTCGCCGCCGCGTTCCGCGCCACATCCGGCCAGGGACCGATGGAACACCTCACCTGGTGGCGCCTGTACCGGGCCAAATGCCTTCTGCGCTCGACCGATCTGGACATCACGCAGATCGCCGCGCAGCTGGGGTTCTCCAGCGGCACCGCCCTGAGCCGCGTGTTCCGTCAGCACACGGGCGTCTCGCCCACCCCCTGGCGCCGGGCCCGGGCGAGCGACCCGTCGTGGACCTGATCCGGGCGAGACGAAGCCGCTGACGTGACCGCCGATTCCCGGGAGTTCCCCGTGCCCACCGCGTTCCGCCTCGCCGTAGCAGCCGTAGCAGCCGTAGCAGCCGTGGCGGCTCTGGCCACCGGGCTGCTCGTGAGCGGATGCGGCGACGGGACCACCGCTTCCCCGACCACCACATCGCCGACGACACCGGCGTCCACCAGCACCTCGTCCTCACACACCCCGACCCCGGTGGTGACGACGACACCGGGGGCGACCAGGGCGTCCACCATTGACCAGAACCCGTCCTGCACCGGCTATCTGGTGATCACCGCGCGGGGCACGAGCGAGCCACTGGCCGACTCCAACCTGCTCAGCGGGGTGGCGCGGCAGATCGCGGCGGCCCACCCGGGCCGCACGCGCCACTACGACGTGCCCTACCCCGCCGACGCCGTGTCGCTCAGCACCACCCCCGGGGACGCGTTCTTCGGGGCGAGCGCCGACGAGGGAGTGCGGCTGCTGGTCGGGGAACTCAACGTCGCGGCGCGAAAGTGCCCGCAGCAGAGGTCGATCGTGATGGGTTATTCGCAGGGTGCCCTCGTGGCCGGCGACGCCCTGATCGGTGCATCGGTCCGGGACGCCGGGCGGGACGAGGCCGAGCTGACCCCCACGGCGGCCGGGAACATCGACGCGGTGGTGCTCTACGGCGACCCGCGCTTCGTCGGCCGAGAGCCGTTCAATGTGGGCGACTACGACAGCACCGTCGACGGCATGATGACCGACCCGCGACCGGCCGGTGCCCTGGACGCGTTCGTCGATCGCCTGCGCGACTACTGCGTGGCCGACGACTTCGTCTGTCAGTCCGGCGGGCGCTTCGCCCCGCACGTGTCCTACTTCACCAACGGGATGCAGGAACAGGGAGCACAATTCGCGCTGAGCCGGATGCGGGCCCGGTGACCGGGAAGGCCACCGGGCCGGAAGTCAGCGCACCTGCGTGGCGCTGAACTGCATGCGGGGCGTGGCGTAGAACTCCTGGGCCTGGATCAGCTGGAGCTCGCGCTCACCGGAACGGTAGGTCAGGTCGATCAGGTCGAAAACGCTGGAGGCCGTGCGTTCCAGCGCCACGGCCGGCTTGCGCGATTCCAGGTAGTGCGCGGTGAACAGGGCCGCGGTGACGTCGCCGGAGCCGTTCGCCTTGAAGGGCAGCTGCGGGGTGCGCACGATCCAGGCGCCACTGTCGTCGACGACCAGCATCTCGACGGTGTCCTGCGGGCGGTCCGGGCGCTCGACGCTCGTGACCAGCACCGTCGCCGGGCCCAGCTCGCGGGCCAGGTCGGCCGCGGCCAGCGTGGACTCCAGGGACGAGGGCTCGGTACCGGTGAGCACACCGAGCTCGAACTGGTTCGGGGTGATGATGTCGGCCACCGGCACGACCCGCTCACGCAGCAGGTCGGGGATCTCGGGGGCGACGAAGCACCCGGACTTGGCGTTGCCCATCACCGGGTCGCACGCGTACACCGCCGAGGGGTTCGCGGCCTTGACCCGGCGCACGGCGTCGACGATGACGTCACCGATGCCCACTCCGCCCTGGTAGCCGGACAGCACCGCGTCGACCTGCGGGAACACTCCCCGCTCCTCGACCCCGAGGAGCACCTCGGCGACGTCGGCCGGCGGGATGAGCGGGCCGCGCCAGGCCCCGTACCCGGTGTGGTTGGAGAAGTTCACGGTGAGGACGGGGACGACCTCGACACCGATGCGCTGCAGGGGGAAAACTGCCGCGGAGTTCCCGACATGACCGTGGGCGACCGCGGACTGGATGGAGAGGACCTTCATTCCCCCCACCTTAATGCGGTGACCGGCCGGACCCGACGAGGGGTGGACAGACCGTAGACCCGGCAACACGGCCGGTCACCGGGCGTGCGGCGAACGCGGGCCCCTGATTGACCGGGAGCGGCCCGACGACGCAGGGTCGAACGGGTGTACACCCTGTCCTCACCCACCGTCCTGGCCACGGATGCCGCCGCCCATCCGAACGCCCTGCCGCTCCTGCGGGGGCTGAGCGGAGCGTTCCGGATCAGTGAGGACGGCGCCTACGCCCTCGCCCAGGCCTGGCACGACCGGGACGAGAGCGCCCACGGCGTGGCTTGGGTGCTGGTGGCGCTGCTGGACATGAACGTGCCCACGATGGCCGAGACGCTGAAGAGCGCCGGGGCCACGATGAGCGCCGACTCCCTGGCGACCGGCCGGTTCGGCACCAGCTCGCAGGTCGCCGCGCTGGTCGCGACCGCGGCCGCCGACTGGCCGGACGCGGCGATCGCGCCGGTGCCGGGCACCGGTTACGTGCCCGCCTCCGCGGCCGTCGCCGCGGCGGCCGCGGCCGGGCTGTGGGCCCACCCGCAGCTGGAGGCCGAGCAGGTGGCGGCCCTGCGGGCCCCGTTCGAGCAGGCCGCGGACAGGACCTCGCTGTACGAGAGCGGCGACTCTCTCTACGGCCCGCGCAGCGTCGCCGTGCTGGAGCTCATCGACCGGGTGCGGTCCGGGCAGGTCACGCCCGCCCAGCTGGCAGGCATCACCTGGCCCGCCGGGGTCTGGGCCCAGGCCATGCACGAGGCGGCCTGGGCCTGTCACCGCGAGAACCGCCTGCGCGAGCAGATGCGCGCGGTGCTCGACGTGACCCTGGAGTTCGTCGCGGCCAACCCCGGGCTGTCCCCGGCCGGGATCCGCGCGTGCACGGCCGCGCTGCACGCCATGACCGTCAGCCGGCTGGTGGCCGACGTGGCGGACGAGAAGGCGGTCGGGGACCTGACGCTGGCCGAGTTCGGGATCTGATCCAAGGGCTGAGCCCGGCTCTAGGGGTTGAGCCCGGCGCGGAAGGTGAACGAGACCAGCTGGGCCCGGTCGCGGGCGCCGACCTTCGTCATGGCCCGCACCGCATGAGTTTTCACGGTGAACGGCGACACGGACATCTGCGCCGCGATCTCCTCGTTGCTGAGGCCCCGCGCGACCTGGACGACGACGTCCCGCTCCCGGGGTGTCAGGGCGTCGAACCGGCGCAGCAGGTCCTTGTCGACCACCGGCGGCGGGTTGTCGGTCATCTGCCCGATGAGGGCGGCCGTCGCGACCGCCGACAGCGCTCCCCCGCCCGCCATCACCTCGGCGATCCCGGCCACCAGCTCGGCCGGGCTCACCGTCTTGCCGAGGAAGCCGTTGGCCCCGGCCCGCAACGCGGCGATGACGATGTCGTCCTGGTCGAACGTGGTCAGCACGATCACCCGGAGCGACTGGGGCGGGTGATCGGCGCGGATGCGGCGGGTGGCCTCGACCCCGTCGATGCCCGGCATCCGGATTGGGGGCACCTCCCGGCCCTTTAGGGCTGGGGGACCATGAGCACCAGGTCGACCGGGTGCTCGCGCAGGAACGGCACGGCCTGGAGGCCGTCGGACAGGGCGCCGACCACCTCCAGCGACGGATCGAGCAGGAGCATCGCGCGGATCCCGGCGCGGATGTCGTCCTGGTCGTCGACGATCAGGACCCGGGTCACACGACCACCTCGCCCACCGGGCCGAACTCGGCCCGCACCCGGAAGACCCCGCCGTGGCCGGCGATCGACAGGCTCCCGTTCGACGACTCGACCCGTTCCCGCATCCCGACCAGGCCGAGCCCACCGCCGGGGACGGCCCCGCCGTTGGTGGGGGCGACCTTGTTCTCGACGGTCACACGGATCCTGCCCTCGTGTTCTCGCACCGCCACCTCCGCCGTCCCGTCCCCGTGGCGGTAGGCATTCGTCAGTGCTTCCTGGACCACCCGGAACACCGTCACCCCGACCCCCGGCTCGACGGAACCCTCGGGGAGGTCCAGACGGGTGACGACTTTCAGCCCGGCCTGCTCGAACGAGGCGACCAGCGCCGGGATCCCGGCCAGGGACGGGGTCGGCCGCAGCGCCTCGTCACCGGGCCGGGTGTCGCCCCGGCGCAGCAGGGCGAGGATGCGCTGCGTCTCGACGATCACCGTGCGGGCGTTCGAACGGGCGGAGATCAGTGCGCGGCGGGAGTTCTCGGCGTCGGGCGGGAGCCTGATCTCGGCGATCCCGAGGTTCATGCTGAGCATGGCGACCTGGTGACCGATCACGTCGTGCAGGTCGCGGGCGATCCGCAGGCGCTCGGCGGTCACCCGCCGGAAGGCCTCGACCTCGCGGTCGGCGACGGCCTTCTCGGCCCGCTCCTCCAGCATCCACCAGCGGTCCCGGTGATGCCGTAGCGCGGCCCCGGTGGCACCTCCGGCGATGGCCGAGAAGAGCGCCGCGACACCGACGTTGGCACCACCCCGGAATCCGCCCACGGTCATGAACGCCCCCAGGAAGAACACCGCGACCACGGCGATCGCGGGCACGGCGGGTTTTCCCCGGAAGGTGACCGACACCAGGACGAAGACCGCCATCATCCACACCGCCAGCGGATCGGTGCCCACCGCGGTGACGGCGAACGCGGCCGCACTGGTCACGACCAGCCCGGCCCACGGCCTCCACCACGACAGGGCCACCCCGCTGCCGGCCAGCAGCACCGACAGCACGGTGTCCCGGTCCGACCCGTGGATCACCACCGCGACGATCTGCCCGGAGAACGAGAGCGTGGCCGCCGCGTAGGCCAGCAGGTGCAGCACACCGGGCCGGCGGATCCACGCCGGGGCGGTGGGCCCGGCCGGCCGGTTGCGCTCCAGGACCTCCATGACCATGCCCCGATTCTCCGGCACGCGGGTCCGGCCCCTGTACTTCGTTCGAAGTACGCGCCCGTCCCGCCCGGCCCACAGACTCGCTACCAACAGCCCCCACACTTCTCAGGACGGGACGCATCACCATGTCGACCACCACCACCGGACGGGACGCGATCGGCGCCATCTCCCGGCTCTATCTGACCCGCGCGGTCATCGCCCTGGTCTGGGCCGGCCTGCTGGCCGTGTCGCTGTCGTCGGCGGGCACCCTGACCGCCGACTCCGACCTGCCCCGGCTCGCCGTCGTCCTCCTGATCCTCTACCCCGTCCTCGACGTGGTCGCGTCCGTCCTCGATGCCCGGACCCAGCAGGCGGCCGGTGCCCCCGGCACGGTGCGGGCCCAGCTCGTCAACGCGGGCATCAGCGCGATCACCACCGTCGCCCTGATCGTGGCCGTGACGGACGGCCCGGCCACGGTTCTACGCGTCTTCGGGGTCTGGGCCACGCTCACCGGCCTGATCCAGCTCGCCCTCGCGATCACCCGGCGGCGCCGCGGTCTGCCCGGGCAGGTCGCGATGATCGTCAGCGGCGGGCTCTCCACGCTGATCGGGCTGATGTTCTTCGCCCAGGCGGCCCAGGACGAACTGATGCTCACCGGGGTGGCCGGTTACGCCGTCGGCGGGGCGATCCTCTACCTGGTCTCCACCGTCCGGCTGCGTCGCGCGAAGGCTAACCCGAGCTGACTCCTCCTCGTGCGGGACCCGATCCGTGGGCTCAGGAGGAGGGGTCGGGCGTGTCGGGCACGGCCGCGGCGATGATGTCGTCCCGGAACTGCGCGATGACGTCGTCGGGGATGTAGCCGTCGACGGCGACCTCGGGGGCGATGGTCAGCCACCAGTTGAGGATCTCCTGCACCTTGGCGCGCGGGATGTCGACGGTGAGGCGTGGACCGCTGAGGAACGTCACCGCCACGAAGCCGGGCCGCGGTGGCACCGTCTCGATCTGGAGAACACCGGGGATGACCGCCGGGCCACTCACCTCAGACGGTCCGGCCGTCTTCGCGGAACCACCCGGGCCGCCAGATCACCTGAACCGTCATGACGGGAGAATAGTTCGTGATCCGGCCCGGCCGCGAGAGCCGGCGCGTTCCTGGGGCCCCGGATCACGGACGAGGCTCAGCACCTGTCCGGCCCGATGGCGTACGACGACGGCACCTTCTCCCCCGAAAGCAGGCCTCGTGACCGACCCGTCGACCGCGATGATCCTCGTGGATCTCCAGGACCGGATCGGTCCTGCGGGTCCGGCTGTGCGAACAGGGCGTGTCCTGGACGGTGATCGTGGGCCTGTCGACGGCCCACGGGGTGGCCGCCACGGCCGTCAGCGCGCCGGCGGGCGACTTCGCCGTGACCGTGGTGCCCGATGCCACCGCGAGCGCCACCACTGACGAGCACCGGTCGGCGCTGGAGGAACTCAGCGCCGCCGGTGCCGTCGTAACGCGATGGATCGTGTACTGCCCTGACCGGGCGGTCGGCTACTTCACCGTCACCGAGACCGTCTTGAAGTACGAGCTGACGGTCGTCTTCAGCGCGGTCTCCCGGACGCTGTGCTTCTTGGCGCCCTTGGAGCTCCTCAGGTCGACCTGGCTGACCAGGACATTGTTCGCCGGGGCGCTGCGCAGCTGGGCGAGCAGGGCCGTCAGCGAGGCCGGCTCGTTCGTCGCGGGGGCGGCGGTCAGGCCGTCGGCCACGGTGAGGGAACCGGTCCAGCCCTTGCTCTTCTTCGGGACCGCCACCGTCAGCGGCACCGTGACCTTCTTCGTGGAGCGGTAGGCCAGCAGCGTGGCGCGCAGCGGAATGGTGCCGCCGGACGTGACCTTCTGGGTGCCCTTGAGCGCCACCCAGGTGCCGCTCTTCTTCGTCTCCACCTTCGTCACCCGGTAGGGCTTGTAGGTGGTGCTCACCGTGCCGGTGACCTTGACGCCGGTGATGTTGACGTTCTCGAACTCCTGCTGCACGAGCGGGCTGATCGACGCGTAGAGCGCGTCGGCCGTGGCGTAGGCGACGTCGTAGGAGTCGGCGTAGCGGTCGGTGTGGGTCAGCGAGAACTTCTTGCCGCCGGCCCGGGTGCCGGTGACGGTGTAGGTCACCGCGGCCGACCCGGCCCCCTGCGCACCGTTGGCCTTGACGATCGCGGACTGCAGGTGGGTGGCCGCGATGTCACCGGCGTAGGGCTGGTAGACACCCACGGTCTTGCCGGTGAAGGTCTTACCGGCCGCGTTCTTCAGCGAGGTGGTGATCGGGTAGGTGTGCTTGGGCGCCGTGCCCAGGGTGCTGGTCAGCCCGATGGTGCCGTCCTGGGTCACGGTGCCGACCACCCCACCGGGGTTGCCCACCTTGAACGGGCCACCGACCGGATCGGCCTGCACGTAGACCGCGGTGGCCGGGTGCACGCTGTACTCGGCCGGGCCGACCCCGAAGAACGGGTGACCGAAGGCGATCGCGGTCTTGCCGCACACGTAGGTGGTGGTGCCCAGCGCGGTGGCCGCGATGTCGCCGTAGGACAGCGCGGCGGCGTAGTTCGACCCGGCGAAGATCTCGCTGGGCGAGGACTTGGCGCTCGCGCTCAGCGTCGAGGCGGCGGAGGCGCTGGTGCGCACCACCGGACCGCTGTTCTTCTCGATCCCGGCGAGGAAGTGCTGGGTGTTCTTCGGGGCCGCGCCGGTGATCGTGACCGGCACCGGCAGCCGCTGGAAGCCCTTCGCGGCGAGCTTCGCGGAGGCCTCGCCCGTACTGGCGATGCGGGCCGCCTTCGTCGACGAGACCGCGATCTTCGTCGCGCTCTTCGTACCGCCCTTGAGCGCGAGCAGGTCTGCGGCCGGGGTGATCCCGGCGATCTTCGAGGACGCCGCCAGGCCGTAGGAGACCGACCCGATCAGCTTGCCGCCGGAGGTGTAGACCGGTGAGCCGGACATGCCCGCCCACACGCCACCCGCACGCTCGAGGGCGGGCGAGTCGACCTCGGCCATGATCATGTCCACGCCCGGGGCGATACCGTCGGTGACCCGGCCCAGGACCTTGGCCGTGAATTCTTCGGCCTTCGTACCTTTCTCGACCGTGTAACCGGTACCGGTCAGGCCGTCGACAGCCTGGGCGGTGGGAAGTGCCGTCGGGCAGTCCGTCGCCGCGGCGAAGGAGGACGACCCGGGAAGTGCGACGAGGACGCCGGAGACCACCGCCGTCGTGATGAACCCGAAGGCCACGTGGGACCTGCTCATGTTTCCCCCTGCTGTTCGAGATCCCAGGCGCGGCATGACGTTGCCGCGCGGTACCGGGTGGCCCACTCATCGCTTGTCTCGGTCGGCGGTGGTGGTGCCTCTCGGCGACTTCGACCATAAGCCGCTTCGGATGGCTTGTCCGGCTTTTGCGGGGAGTTACGACCATAGGGGTAGAGCGGGCACCGTCCCGTATCCGACGGGTGCCATATTTCCTCCTGAGGGAGGTTGATCTCCCGACCAGTAGCCGGTACAAGGGCAATCGCCCCTTAGGGCAGTGGCTTTCACCCCGCCCGAAAAGGTGACCGCCGCCTACGGGCCCACCACGCTCCCTCCCCTGGCGACTGCCTCCTGGAGGTGCTCACGCAGCAGGCCGATGATGCGGGACGACCACTCCGGCGGGAAAATGTGTCCCGTCCCGGCGATCTCGACCAGCCGGGCGGCAGGGATCGCCGAGGCCAGGGCCCGGCCGTGCTCGGGCGGGAAGACCGCGTCACACTCCCCGTGCACCACCAGGGTCGGGACCCCGATCCCGGCGACCGCCGGGCTCAGCGGTGGGGTTCGGTCCAGCGCCTGCACGTGATATCCCGAGGCACCGGGGGTCTCGGCGCGACGGGTCGAGCGCTCGACCGGATCACGCCAGTAGGCCTCGCCGAAGGGGGCCTGCGGGCCCACCAGCACGCGCCAGCCGGCCACGTCCGCCGCCACCCTGTCCTCCGGGGTGCGGGGCGGGGCGACCGCCATCGTCGCGACGTGGTCGAGCATCGCCCGGCCCGGGCCCGGTAGCCCGGTGCGCGGCCGCTTGCCGACCCTGCCGTTGGCGTCCGGCGAGGACGACAACAGCGCCAGCGACCGCACCACCTCGGGCTCCTGAACGGCCAGGAGCTGGGCGAGCATGCCTCCCATCGACTGCCCGACCACGTGCGCGTCGACCGCGCCGAGCCTCCGGACGACCTCGGCGGCATCCACCGCCAGGGCGGTCAGGTCGTAGGGACGCTGGGCGTGGTCGCCCCCGGTCGACCGGCCGGTGTCGCGATGGTCGTACCGCACCACCCGGAACCCGTCGTCGGCGAGTGCCCGGCAGAAGTCGTCGGGCCAGGAGATTCCCTGGGCCCCACCACCGGCCACGAGCAGCAGGGGTCGTCCAGGTGCCCGAGACTCTCGGTCCAGAGCCGGATCGCGGCCGCGGTACGATCAGCTGCTCCACGAGGACGCTCCGATCAGGTCACGGACCGAGGTGCCGTTCTTGGCCCCGAGCACCTGCTCACGTACGCAGGCGACGAGAAGCGGTGACGGGTCCAGGCCGGGTTCGTCGAACGCCTCCCGCAGTGACGTCGCGATCGCCAGGACGACGTCGGTCCCGATCAGGTCGACCAGCCGCAACGGGCCCATTCCGAAACCGTGCGCCGAGGTCATCACCGCATCCAGGTCTCCGGGCGGGCAGCCCTGGGCCACCGTCTCCAGCGCGTCGTTCAGATACGGCACCAGCAGCCGGTTCACGATGAAACCGGCCCGGTCGCCGCACCGCACGTGGTCCTTGCCGAGCGCGTCCGTCACCGCGACGGCCCTGGCCAGGGCGGGCTGCCCGGTGGACCCGGTGGTCACGATCTCGACCAGGGGCATGACCGGCGCGGGGTTGAAGAAGTGCAGCCCGATCACCGACTCCGGCCGCCGGGTGCGGGCGGCGAGGTCGGCGACGCACGTAGACGTTCGAGGTCAGCGCGCTGACCAGGCCCGAGATCCCGAACAGCACCACCCCGACGGTGAACACCAGCCGCCGGCCGAAGATGTCGGCCAGAGATCCGCAGGCCAGCATGAAGCAGGCGAACGCGAGATCGTAAGAGTTGATCATCCATTGCAGGGACGCCAGACCGGCGTCCAGTTCGGTGCTGATCCGCGGAAGCGCGACCGACGTCCCGGTGAGCGATGCCGGCAGCACCAGGACGGCGGCGCAGACAGCGACCAGGATCACCGTGGACCGGGAACGATCGGATATCGGCGGAGCTGTACTCATGCGGTCCTCGCGTTTCGGGGGAAGTTCCCGTACAGATGCGTGGACAACGCCAGGAGGCTTCTCTTTCACGGCACTGACGCCCGGCTGACGTCCGCGGTGGACCGGTGCCGACGTCGACCTGGCCGGTCACGGCCTGCGCGGCCGGTCCCCGCAGGCGCGATGGGCAAGGCCGTTCAGCACCGGGGAATTCGAGCCCTCCCCGTGTCCGGCCTCACGACCACCGCCGCGGCGGCCACGCTGATCGGGCAGATGCGCCTGATCGGCAACGGCGAACCGTGCGTCGTGGTGGCCCCCAGCATGGGTGGGGTGGTGGCCACGCAGGCGGCCGAACTGGCCCCGGCAGCGCCGCTTCGTGCAGGACATCGACGAGATCTCCGTCGCCCCGGCGAACGTCGTCACGCTGGCGACCTCGCACTCGCCGTTCCTCTCGCAGCCGGCCGACGCGATCCTCACCGCCTGGTGAACGAGTGGGTACCCGCCGTCACTGACGGCGGGTACCCACGTTCCCCGATCAGCTCTGGGCGCTACCGCCCGGCTGGAGGGTGCCGTTCACGGTGAGCGTGTACGGCGCGTACTGCTGGACCTGCTCGGTCGGCTCGTCGTAGGCAACGATGGCCACGACCTGGTCGAACTTCTTGAGCTTCTTCAGGTCCGGGCTCTTGCGGCTGAGCGTGATGCTGGACCTGCCGTTGAAGGTGACCTGGACGGCGCGGTGCTTCTTCGCGTTCAGGCCGACCAGGCGCACGTTCCAGTTGTTCACCGTGACCGGCACGATCTCCGTGGGAGAGTCGAACGGCTCGAGGCTGGAACCGTCGCTGATCGCGGTGCCACCGACGGAGATGTCGTCGACGAGCAGACCACCCTCGTTGACGCCACCGTCGCTGACGTACCGGATGCTGATCAGAATGTCCTGACCGGCGTACGCCGACAGGTCGTACTCCTCCGACTCGAACCCGGTCGTCGTACCGTTCAGGCCCGCGCCGAGCGGACCGTCGGCCACCGTGTGGTTGCCGGGAATCGGTGCGCTGTAGGTCTTGCCACCGTCGGTGGAGACGCTGACGTAGCCGTAGTCGTACGTCGCCTCGGCGCCGTACTTGGCCAGGAACCGCAGGGTCGGGTCCGCGGCCGGCACCGTCGCCCTGGTGACCAGGGCGGCGTCGGTGTTGTTCTCGTTGCCGGAGAACAGCACCGGGTTACCGGCCCGGTCCGGGTCGTCGCTCACGACGGTCCAGGCCAGCGGGACCGGCGGGAGGGTCTTCGCGCCGGCGAACGTCAGCGACTTCAGGTCCTTGCCCCGCAGGGCCTTGCCGTTCTTGCCCTTCAGTTCCACGTAGTCGGCGCCGTTGGGGGCTGCGCCCGGCTTCGCGTACGACTGCGTGTTCTCCAGGTTGACCGAGGCCTCGAGGCTCTTGGTGGTCACCCGGGACTTCGAGATGCCGGAGATCTTCGACTTCCTGGAGGCGTCCAGGAAGGCGTCCAGCAGCGTGGAGGACTGGAAGTCGTGCAGCACGCCGTAGACGTCCTTGACCCCGATCGCCTTGAGTTCGGCGGCCAGGCTGTCCAGCCCCTGCCGCTCGCCGTCACGGTGCAGCTGGGACATGAAGTCCAGGCCGTACCGGTCGTAGAGGAACAGCATGAACGAGTACGCCTGACCGTAGTCGGCCAGCACCGCGTTCGGGTTGTCGCCGTCCTCACCCCAGAGGTTCAGCGAGTTCTGCGCCCCACCGCTGTCCCTCGGGTTCGGGTTGTAGGTCGTGGGCACCGTGCTGTAGCCCTGGTAGGAGATGATGTGGTTGTCGAAGCCGGGTTCGAACACCGTCGCGGTGGAGTTGGAGTAACCGTCCAGCGCGATGGCGAAGTCGGACAGGCCCTCGTTGACCCACGTCACCTCGTTCGGGTCGGTGTAGTACTGCAGCAGGTGCTGCCACTCGTGCCCGAAAACGCCCTCGTACAGCCACGGACGAGCTGGCCGGCTGGTGCAGGGGTCACTGGTCGACGCGTCCACCGGGTCGGCGGTGGTGCGGTGCGTCCAGTCGTAGGCATCGATCGTCATCGTGTTGCGGTCGAACAGCTCGTTCAGGTACGACGAGAAGAAGCCCGCGGTGTAGGTCTGCACGGCCGGGAAGTCGTAGTAGTTGTCGTCGCGGACGTTGTCGACCAGGGTGACGGTCTTCTCACCCCCGCCGGTGTAGACGCCGCCGTTGCCGTTCGCGTCCGGCCCCAGCAGGGCCTTCGAGCCGTCCCGGTCCGGGGGCGTGCTGAAGGCAGCGGTCTCCTTCGGGTACATGTTGTCGTCGAACTCGTCGACCAGGCCCTGCACCTGCGCGTCGGTGACCGTGGTGCTGCCCGTGACCGCGTTACGGCAGTCACCTTCGGGGAACGCCAGGTCGTTGGCGACCCACACCTCGATGTGGTCACCCACGCCCCGCAGGGTGAAGTCCTTGCGGTAGTAGCCCTCGACGTCGTCGGAGGCGACCCACTGGCGCACCGTGCCGACGGCCGGAGTCGGCTCGGCCGCGGCCGACGCTTTCAGTTTGGCCTTGCTCGGCGCCTGGTAGCTGGTGGGGGCCTTGACCTTCTTCCCGTCCACCAGACGCGGGGCCTTGTTGCCCATGGTGATGTCGGAAGCGGCGCCACCGGGCTTGTCCTGCGTGGTTGCTGCGACACCAGCGGCTGCGGGTAACGCCAGGGTGGTGAGCGGCACGGCGAGCGCGAGAGCGATCGTCGCCGCCAGTCGTTTCCGGACCATCGAATCTCCTTGAAGACGTGGACGGAGGTCACTGCGCGAGCGGCGGCCGGCACGAGCGGATGAGCCCGGCCCGGACGCCGGCCGGACGGGAACGGGTGTCCCGGCCGGACTGCACTGAAAGGTAGCCGAACCTGTGCACAAAGTCAGGACTTGTCGCGGATCGCTGTGGGTCATCACGCCCTCGACCAGACCGAAGTCCCCGGAGTCCCGCCCGTCACGCTTCGGGCCTCGCCTTCGCGGCTCGCCGGTGGGCCTGGGCCAGCGCTCGGGCCTGCTTCTGGGCCGTGGCCGGAACGGATTCCATCAGCATCTCATTCACCGTGCGGCTCATGCCCTCGACGAATCGTCGTCCCACCGGGGTGAGTTCGCTGTGGTCCCGGAGCCGGGCCACGACCTCGGCCACGGCCGATCGCCATCGGGCAAAGTTCACCTGGGCCCGCTGACGCTCCCGTTGGCTGCCCAGTGCTTGCCTGCGGCGCCAGAATTCGGCGACCCCCAGATGCGCGTAGGCACCGTGCAGCATGCCCATGGGCGGACGGGGGTCGAGCCGCCAGGGCACGTAGAAGCGGGGTCCGTCCTCGCCCGGGGCGGGCCGGCGCAGCAAGGGGTGCACGTCGACGATCAGCGCGAGTTTGGCGTGCTGCACCTCGTGGGCGAAGATCTCGGCGACGGTCAGAGCTGTTCCCGGCGAGGACATCAGCAGACCGCCGTGAGCGTCGACCGCAGTAGCGCTGGAGTGCCCTCCGGTGCCCGCCTCGACAGGCGTCAGGACCACGAACATCGCCGCGACCTCCTGGGCCACCTCACGATGCCTGTCCACCAGGGTTTCCCAGGCCCGGGCGAGCGCCGCGGCCCAGGTCCGCACCGTCGACGGCCCCGGGTGCGCGAGCGTGAGAGGGGATCCGTCCGGGGACCCGAGATCGTCACCGTCCACCAGCAGTCGCAGGTCGATGCCGCCGGCCGAGCAGCTGATCCGTTCCAGCGGCACCCAGCCCGGTGAGGTGGTCAGTCCCGATTCCCGGCCCGAGGGGCCCCGCAACCGGCTGTCGCCACCGGCCGAGGATCTGCGGATCACCCCGAGACCGGCTGCGTCCGCGGAGGTGAACCGGCCGATCCCGGGAAGCACGAGGGCCGGGCGTAACGGAACCTCGATCTCGTAGGGCTGACCGCTCCGGTGGGCGGCGGCCGCGGCGACCAGGGCGAGGGCGTCGGGACGGGCCGGGCCGGTGGCCATCGCCACCGCGGTCCGCAGGACCCACGCCGAGACGGCCGGGTAGGCCAGCAGTTCGTCGACGATCGACCGGTTCCTGCTCTGGACCTGGGCCAGCAGCGCATAGGCAGCGGCCGTGCGCCGGGCGGTCCCGGCATCCAGACCGGCGCTGCGCTCCATGAGGAATCGCAGCGCCAGAAGGACTTTGCTACGCCGGGCCAGGGTCAGTACCTGGATCGCCGCCGGGTCGGAGCGCCCCGCAGCCAGTTCGTCCAGCATCCCGGCCGGGAGGCTGTGGGTGGGGTGGGACATCACCCGGCCCGGGTCAGGGCGCCCAGGTCGTGCCGCAGCCGGGTCTGCACGTGCCGGATGAAGGCCAGCAGGTCCGCGCAGTAGACCGAGCGCCGGTCGAATCCATCTGCGGCGTAACGATGTGCGGGCAGACCACCGCCGCAGACGCGCTGCACCCGGCAGGACCGGCACGGGGTGGGGACCCTGGATCCCGGCGGCGGGCCGGAAACATCGGGGAGGGCCTCGAACTCGGCGAACCGATGGCGCTCCAGGTCCAGGCCGGTCGATGCGGCGCCGTGGTAGGCACTCGCCAGGGAATCGTTCCACTCCATCGCGCCGTCGGTCTCCACCACCACCAGCGAGGGTGCCACCGTGCCCAGTCCGTGCACCGATGACGGGCGCCCGAACAGCCCGTCGATCACGGATTCGAACATCCGCACGGACGTCTCCTGGCGGGGTGCGTCGTACCAGCGGTCGAAGGCGGCGATCAGCCAGTCGCCGTGGGAGAGCACGGCACGGCCGGCGGGCAGGTCGGGTGGCTGATCCCAGTTCGCATGCGGCAGAAGGAAGTCCACGGCCGGCGGCGCGAACCGCAGCAGCGCCTCGTAGGTGGCCACCGGCTCGTTGGCCAGATCGATCGTGCACAGCAGGCCACGGAAGAGATGGCGGTGACGTTCGGCCGTCAGCCGTTCCAGGCCGGCTTCGGCGAGACGATGACTGCCGTGCCCACCCCCCGTGCGGCGATGCCGGTCATGGGCGGCCGCGTCCCCGTCGAGGCTCACGCCGACCCCGACCCCCAGCTCGTCGAGTTCGTCGAGCATGGCCGCCGAGAGCAGGCTGCCGTTCGTCTGCACGGAGAAGTTCAGCGTCCCGACGGCAGATCGCAGCGTCTGCACCAGATGACGCAGACGGGTACGCCCGATCAGCAGCGGTTCACCACCATGAAGAATGACATCAATTGGTGACGATGATTCGCCATTCACGTGTTCGGCCAACCGCCGGGCCAGAAGGTCGACAGTAGCCGTCGCCATCACCGGGGGCCGCGTCGTCCAGCGACTGTCATTCTTGGCGTAGACATAGCAGTAATCGCATCTCAGATTACAGCGACTGTGCACCTTCACGATGTACTGGCGCAGCATCGAGCCCCTCCACCTCCGAATTTCCCACGCTGAGGTCACAATGGCGTCGTGATCAATACTGAATCAATACCGAACCTCCGGCCGACCTGATGTACTGGGCCGTCACGGAACATCCGGCCCTCGCGCCCGGCCGGACGTACACCTGCCCCCTCAGTCTGCGGCGTCCCGAGCGGAGGAATCCAGTGTCGTCCGGTGCCGGATCATGACCATTCCCGACAGCGCCGCCGGCTCTTCGGCAGCCGCCGGCCAGGAAAATTCGGGCGGCGACTGGCCCGGCCCACTCCCCGATCTCGGGGACATCAATCTCGAAGAACTTGCCGAGCTACCGTTTTCTGCTCTCAAGACGTCATTGGCCCGTATCCTTGACCTCGGGCAACGCGACTCCTACGTCGCATTCAACAGCTCGATCTGACCCAGGGGGAGGGTCCAGATGGACCACACAGAAGCCTCGGTGATCGGCGCCGTATCACCGAGTTCGGGGGCCGGGCGCACCAGTCTCGTCGCCAACACGGCCGTCGTCCTGGCCGGCAGTGGCCTTCGCGTCCTGATTCTCGATCTGATGCCGGCCACGACCACGACTCCCCAGGTCAGCGGATATCTCCAACCCCTGCAACTAGGTACTGCCACCCTGGGCAGCCCCGAAGAGCGCCTGCGTGAACTGGTCGGCAGTCCCCTGGCCAATGCCCTCATCCTGTTTCCCTGGCCGATCTGCGGGGGGCATTCCCCGATCACGGCCTCCGACGTCCAGGTGAGCGAGTTCCGGCCACCGACCGTGGAAGCCGTCCCGGTCCACGTCATCGAGATCCCGCTGACCCCGCTCAACAGCCTTCCGTGGAGCGGCGCGGCCACGGACGCAGCCCTCAAACTCCGCCATGAGCTGCGCAGTTCCGAGTACGACGTCGTCCTCCTCGACATTCCGATCGCATCCGTCAGCTCCTCCGACACCGGCGAGCCGGCGGCCACCACCCGGCTGACGGCGCAGCTGTGCGACGACCTGATCGTCTGTTTCCGCAATTTCGGCCGCAACGCCGGCGACGCAGCCGTCCTCGCCCATCAGATCGACCGGTTCTGTCCCCGTCCCGGCCTTCGGGTGTGGCCGGTCCCGATCCGGCTGGGCCACCTCGGACCGCCCCAGCCCGGCCAGGCCCAGGACACCGAGCGCGCCTTCTCCGACCTCCCTCCCGTCTCCGAAAAAGGCTCTGCCGCCATCGTCTCCGTCCCGGACAGTGGATACGGCCGGGAATCGGGCCTGCCGGTCCTGGTGGAGCAACCGGGCACTGAGCCCTCCCCGGTCCGGGCCTATGAGCAGGTGGCCGCCAACGTCACCGGGACGGCCGCCAGGCACCTGGCCTCGATACCCCAGACGTACCGGGACAGTTATCGCCGGTTCATCGGCCTGGACCGCAGTGGCGCGCCGGAGCCCTATGTCATCGCCCACGCCCCCCACGACCGGGACTGGGCCGACTGGATCGCCCAGACCCTGGCACCGACCCAGGCGAAGATCCGGCGCGTCTGCCTCGACGAGAACGCCCCTCCCCCAGCCCCCGGCGCCCGGGTCCTGGTGCTGTGGTCCAGCCGTCTGGGTGGATCTGCGGCCAACCGCTGGGTCCAGCGTCTGTCCGGGGCCTCCGGGCCCGGCCGGCCCTTCGTCTACGTCCTGGCGCTGGACGGTACGGCGCGGGCCGCCACCACCCTGCTGCCCCGGGAGCTCCTGGCCGGACAGATCGACCTGGCCGGCACCAGCGAGAGCCAGGCCCGATACGAGCTCTTCCAGAACCTCGCCCTGTTCGGCCTGCCCGAACAGGCCACCACCCAGGCCCGTTTCCCCCGCCCCGACGCCCGGGTGCCGCTGCTGAGCAACCTGCCGGCCCGCAACCCGGCGTTCGGCGGTCGCGACGAAGCGCTGGAACAGATCCGCGATCGGCTCCTGTCCAGCGAAACCGTCCAGTGGATCTGGGGCCCCGAAGGATTCGGTAAGAGCGAGATCGTCCGCGAGTACGCCCACCGCTTCCTCTTCGACTACGACACCGTCTGGTGGCTCGAGGCGAGCGACGAGGCCGGCCTGCGCACCGGTCTGTACGAACTGGCGACCCAGGACCAGTTCGACCTGCCCCAAGGCTGGGCCACGACCGACCGGGTGCGGGCGGCCCTGAGACACATCACCGACCTGAACACCACCGGCCAGCGAACCTTGCTGATCTACGACAATGCCGATGCCCCGGAGGTTGTCGGCAACCTGATCGCCGCTCCGACGGCGACCAGTCATGTCCTGGTCACCAGCCGGGTCGTCCCGCACCGGCAGATCCAGGCCGAGGTTCTCGAGGTGCTGCCGTTCAGCACCGCCGACGCCCGGATCTACCTTCGCGAGCGGCTGCGGATCGCGAACGAGGATCAGGTGGCCGAGCTGGCGGACGCCGTGGGTCGCCTGCCGGTGGCGGTCCGCCTGCTGGCCGATCTGATCGGCCAGCAGGCACCGCTGCACCGCAAGAGCGGCGAGACCGCCTTCCAGGCCTATCAGGAGACGATCTCCTGGGCCCTGGACGAACTGCACGCCGCTCTTCCCGATCCCGGCAGCCAGACCCCGGCCACGATCACCGACGCGGCCTTCGCCCTGGCGCGCCGGAGCCTGCGGGACGAGCCCCTCGGCGATCTTGCGATGGCTCTCGGAGAACTGTGCTCGTTCCTGGCCCCGGAAGGGGTTCCCCTGGCTCTGCTGGGGTCCCGCAGCGCGCTGGAGCAACTGGAGGCTGCGGCCGGGCGCCCGCCCGGGTCCCTGACCTCGGACGCCGGAGAGTTCCACCGCATCCTCTGGACGGCTCAGCGGTTCGGGCTGTTCGAGGTCGACTGGCGGATCCGGGCCCTGCGGATGCACCGCGCCCTTCAGGAGGCCCTGCGGCAGTCGATGCCGCCGGAGGCAGTGCACCACCGCCGCGAGCAGGCACTGCTGATGCTGGCTCGGTACGCCCCGACCGAGGCCGAGGGTGACTACCCGGCTCGCCCGGAGAGCATGGCCGAACTGGCACCGCACATCGTCCCCTCCGGGGCACTGAACAGTGATGACCCGGACGTGCGGCGCTGGGTCCGCAAGCATCTGCGCTGGCTCTACCGTAACGGTGAGCTGTACTCCTGGCGGGCCGCTGCGGCCTGGGGCGAGGACGTGTGGAAACGCTGGTCGGACGGGGACTTCCCGGGCTCCGACGACATCACCCAGTCGTTCGGGCGTAACCTCGCCAACATCCACCGGGCGCTGGGCGACTACGAGCGGGCCCTGGAGCTGGACCTGGTGGTGCTCCGTCCTCAGATCAGCAGCGCCGACAAGCTCTCCCGCGAAGCGGTCCTGACGATGCGCGGCCTCGGCGGCGATTACCGGGGTCAGGGCGAGTTCGAAGACGCCCACAGCGAAGACCTGACCACCGCGGGAATTTTCACCGAGTCCCAGGGGTCCGACCATCCGGACACCATGATGGCCGACTCCAACCTGGCGCTGTCAGCACGCCTGATCGGCGAGCTCGAGGGTTCCCGGCGGGCGACAGCCGTCCTGTACGCACGGTCGGAACGCGTGCTCGGCCCGGACGCGGTGTTCACGATCCGGCAGGTCGTGGCGCTGGCGGTCGCCCTGCGCGAACTGGGCGACTACCCGGAAGCGGCCCGGCTGCTACGGCTCGCGCTCGACCAGCTGAACCGGGTGACCAGTGAGGCCGACCTTCTGGGAGTGCAGCGCCAGAGGGTTGTCCTGGATGCCCGGCGCAGCCTCAGTACCCACGACGTCGCGCCGCCGGACTACGAGTTGCAGGAGCAGTTCCGTTTCCTGCTCGGCGAGTCCCATCCGTCCACCCAGGCCTGCCGGCTGAACCTGGCCTACTCGGCCTTCCTGGCCCAGCACCTGCCCACCGCCCTGGAACTGGGCGAGCGAGCACTGCTGGGGCTGTCCACGTCCTTCGACCACGATCATCCCTTCGTGCACGCGGCCCAGGTGAACGTCGCGGTGCTGCACTGCGCCGCCGGCCTCGAGCAGCAAGCCGTCCAGGAGGGCGAGGCCGCCCGCCGCGCTCTGAAGACCCGGCTCTCACGCAACCATCCCTGGGTGCTGGACGCCACCCTGAACCAGGCCGCCACGCTGGCCACCGCCGGATCGCGGGAGGAGGCGACGCGCCTGGCGGAGAAGGCCGAGCAGGGGTACGAGCAGATGTTCACCCGTCGCCATCCCCGCACCCGCCTGGCCCGCCAGAACCGCCTGACGATCGCCTCCGCCGACTCCGGCCGACGGTCCCTGGCCGATCTGTTCTGGGTCGACATCGACATCCCCGATGTCTGAGGCCAATGACGAGGAGGAGCCATGACCAGCGTGCCCGATGACTCTGCCACCGGGACCCATGTCCGGACCGAGCGGGAGGACCACATCGACGGGGCGTGGGACAACCGGGTGAGAGCCACCGAGATCGCGGTGCAGACGGGAAGTCCGCACTACCTCGCCCATTTCTCCCACGCCCGGTTCGACTTCGCCGCCGACGGGCTGGACCGCTCCCCGTCCTCCGACCACTGGCCCGACCGCAGCCCGGAACGGCGGCTGAAAGACTTCCGCCGCTCCAGTGGTCGTGTCGTCCACGCTGCGCGGACCCTGGACACCCGCACCGAGTCCTTCCGTACCGGCCCTCTGATCCGTCTGGTGGTCCAGACCGAGGGCGGGGCGGTGTTCTGCGATGCGGTGGTCCTGCAGCAGTACGTCGTCGGGATCTCCATCTCGGCCCTGTCCGGGCCGGGATCCGAGGAGGGCGCGCTCCCGGGTGCCGCCGCTGTGCACGACGGGGACCTGGCCACCGGGGCCCTGGCCGAGGAACTGCGGCGGCAGGTCCGGCTGACGCCGCAGAACGTCGGGGGGAACCTGAAAGATGCTCTCCAGCGGAGCTCCCCGACCATCGAGGCGTTCGAGAACACCTCGGCGGCGATGGATCTGGCCGACCCTTCCGGGGAGTCCGTGGAGTCATTGTGCAAGCGGGCCGTGACCGGGACCGAACTGCATTTCGTGGCCTTTTTCGACGACCAGACGTGCCAGCTCTTCGCCGACCAGTTCGACGAGCCCGCTGTCCGCGAGCTCTCCATCGATCTCTCCTCCCGGGCCCGTCGCCGGATGTACCTGGAACTGGGGACGCAGGTGCCCGACCGGGCGGGCGAGCTGGGCCGGGCGGTCCAGGCCCTGGTTCCGGGCGAGGTCCAGCGAGTCGTACTCGATGTCGAACGCGGCGCCATCTACGTGTATCGCCTGGAAGGACGCCGGTTCCTGCTCGGGGTCACCCTCGACCAGGAGGTGGTCGGAACCGCCGACCGACTGATGGCCAGTCTGGCCAGACGCTGCCGGGCGAAACTGAAAGACTGAGCCGAGAAGATCGCCAACGTGATGTGGCGCACATTACAATATTCGCTAATTGTGCGACCAATGACTGCGGGGGCGTCTGATGGGGCATCGATCCCTCCTCACCCGGGTGAACGATCACGGTCCGCCCACCGCGGCCTCTCCCCTGGCCCTGCCCGCTCTCGCACTGACCCTGGGTATGACCGCCGGCTGGCTCCTGCCCTCCGGGCAGGTGCTGGGTTCCGGCTGGTACCCGGTGGCCGGGGCACTACTCGTCTGCCTCGGCCTGTACTGCGCCACCAGCAGCATCGATCCGCAGGACCTGCGCCGCGACTGGAAGCTCGTCCTCGTCGCCGTGACCGTGGGTGTCGTCGCCAAGGCCGCCCTGGTCGCCGGCGCCCTGTATCTCGTCCTGCGCGAGCCCTGGGCGATCGTCCTGGGGATCGCGGTGGCCCAGATCGACCCGCTGTCCGTCGAGGCCAATCGCCGGCGCTCCCAGCTCTCCGGCCGGGCGAAAGGCATTCTCGACGCCTGGGCCTCCTTCGACGATCCCGTCACCGCGCTGCTGACCATCTACGTGGCCGGCTGGGCCGCCTCGCTCGACCCGCCCGGTAGCAGCCAGGCCGTCGCCGGTACCACCACTCCGTGGGCGGCGCTGCTGGGCAGCGTGGGCATCGTCCTCATCGCGGCCGCCCTGTCCATCGCCTGGCAAGCCCGGCACAACCGTCGTCGCTCGTTCCGTATCCGTCTCGGCCCGCCGCTGCTGCGGCAGGTTCCCGGCCTGATCGCGCTGACCGGCCTGATCGCCCTGGCCACGGCCTGGTCGGCTTTCCTCGGGATTGCCGTCTGCGGCGTGCTGTTCCGCCCGGTCGCCGGCCGATATCTCGAGCGGGTCCCGAAGATCGCCTTCACCGCGGCCGCTCTCGTCGTGGGCCTGGTGCTGGCCGACTCGATGAGCGTCATGCGTGAGCTCGATGTCAATCTCCCGGCCGTCGCGGGCGTTCTCGCTGTGGCCGCCTACGGCGCCCACATACTCGTCAGCATTCCCATCACTCGCGGCCGCGACCTCAGCGGCCGGGACCGGGTGAGGCTGTCGCTGGCGCAGCAGAACGGGATCACCGCCGTCGTCCTCGCGCTCGTTCTGGAAGAACGTTTTCCCGGGACCGTGGGCATCGTCGCCCTGGCCGTTCCCGTCGTGGCCGCGCTCAACGCGCTCGGTAACCACCTGTGGGACCGGTTCGAGCCCGCCCCCGGGCCGCAACCTCTTTCAGAGTCCCGGCTACCGCCTCCGCCACACCCCGCCTCTTCCCGGAAGAACGAGCAGGTGAGGGAAAAGGTGCGCCGCTGAGAACTCTCCTGGCCGTGGGCCGGCCTCAGCGCTCCCCTTGCAGGGCCAGCCGCTCGACCCGGAATCCCAGCTCTTCCAGGCGTTCGCGCACCTGACCAGAATCCCTGTCCGACGGCACCTGCGCAGTTGCCTCCAGACCACCCAACCGGCGGATCTGGTCTTCGTAGTCCTGGAGCCAGCGCAGCGGCAGCGCCTGGTAGACCCGCGTGTAGGTCTGGCACAGGAGCCGCAGATCATCGCTGGAAGAACCCGGCCTCGCGGGCTGGCTGCGCCGGTGCTCGAACCAGCGCCCGACCGCGGTCTCGAACACCGAGATCAAGCTTCCCAGAATCATGGCCAGCCCGTAGGCACCTGTGGCCCGTTCCTGACCGAGGATGCCGACATGCTGCAGCCGCGCGGGGGTAGGACCACGGAACGTGTTTTCCAGCAACGATTCCACCCGGTGGGCGCCGGCCAGGACGTCTCGGGCACTCTGGAACGCCGCCTGCACATCGTTCGGTAGACCGGTGCCCGTCCCCGCACCCGCCGAATCACGTCGGGAGCCGGCGGACGCCGGATCGGTGCGCCGCAGAAGTTCCGCGAGTCCACTTTCCGTACTGTCCCGGGCCCGGTCCTGATCCACGGCCAGTTGCTCGATGAACTGGTAGGTGTTCGCCTGCTGCCGGAGGATCCGCTCGAGTCTCTGCCACACCGTGACGAGAGTGTCGGTGCCCTCGCCCCCCTCGAGATCATTCATGATCGGTTCGAGCCGGCCCTCGAGTTCGGCGGAGAAGGAGACCTGCCGATACACCAGGGGGGCCCGGCCCAGGGCCGTCACCAGGCGGCGCTTGTCGCTGTCCGACACGTACCCGTTGACGATGAGCAGGATCTCGGCGGTGGAATCGGTCCGCCCCACCTCGGCGATCCGGGCGAGCGCCTCCCGGGTCAGGGACTCCCCGAGCAGTGAGTCCGTGACCAGAATGGCGCAGCCCCGTTCTGGGGTCGCCTCGGTGAACACCCAGAAGTCGACCTCCGCGAGTGTGTCGTCGGAGGTGAGCGTGTGCTCGATCAGGAACTCACGACCCTGCTCACGGAGCGCGGCCCCGATATGGGTCCGTACCTTCTCGGCACTGAGTATCTCCACGTGCCTGGCCGCGACCGCGGTTACCATATCCGGTGTCACCAGGCTGTTCTCGATCTGGCTCTGGTGGTAGGCGTGGTAACACAGCCGCAGGATCTTCCGCGGTGTCTGCCCGGCCAGACGCACGAGGTAGGCGACCGAGGCCGAGGTGAAGGGGGCCAGGCGGCGTCCACGCCCGGCCGCGGCCATCGTGCGCTGGATGAACTCCTCGGTGTCGTCCGCGTTCATCCCGGACATCTCGATCCGGGTGCTCAGGCGTTCGCGCACGTCAGGCGGCAATGCCTCGACGAAGTCCGGCAGACCCATCAGGACCAGGAAGGCGCCGGCCTCGCGCAGGACGGTGAGGAGATGCCGAAACGCCTCGATGGCCTCCTCCCCGTCGCGCACGACGCCGATCAGCGGCTTCTCCAGCTCATCGATGACGAGTACGAGACGCTGGTCCTTGCGGCCGTACAGCAGCGAAAGAACGCCCATCGCCTCCAGGGCGGCGACCTCGGTGTCGAGGGTGCTGACGATGCCCTGCTCAACCAGGATCGGCTCCGGCGGGTCTCCTCGCAACCAGTTCCAGACCGCCGTGCGGTAACTGAGCTGCCGGAACAGGGTCAGGGCCCGGGCGAACTCCTCGTTCCCGGTGACCGAGCGCAGCCGGTCACGCAGCCTGCCGACGAACAGATTCGCTGGTAGACCGATGTTCTCGACGATGGTCTCGGGCTGCTGGGAACCGGTCCGCAGGCTCTCGCTCACCCGGTTGGTCAGGTCTTCTCCGAACCCGTCCTCGAGATGGTCGATGAGGACATCGTTGAAGTACGAGGTGACCTGCTGTAACAGGCTCTCCCGGTTCAGATACTCGAAGAACCTGCGGTACAACGGGATGAACGTCCCGAGCTGGGCGTCGATGTACATCACCTTGACGTCCTGCCCGCTCCGGGCCCGGGCGTGCCGCAAGAGTTCGACACCCAAATGTGTCTTGCCGGTGCCGTAGTCGCCCAGCACGACGATCGCCGTACCGGCGTCCGCCACGTTCCCCTCCCGCACCGACGCCAGATACCCGTCGAGATATCCCAGGGCGCTGCGGATGGCAACGGTGGGAAGACTGGTGCTCCCGATGCCCTCGTCAAGCCACCAGGCGAGGTTCTCGGGACTGGGTACCTGGGCAAAAGCGCTGGCCGCGAACGGATTGGGGACGAGGTCGGTGACCTGTTCCTGGCTTTCGTGCTCGGTCATGTCGGCAACTCCACCCCGGCGGCAGGTAAGGCCTGGACTTCCGTCTGATACTCGCACGACAAGCCGACCGGGCGATGGTCTGCCTGCAGGGTCGGTTCGTGCGCGAGGCATTCAGGTTCAGCCATTCTCGCGACCACCCTGGAGGGACAGATCGATGAATCGCTCCATCAGATAGACCCACGACAGTTCGACCGGCCGGGGCTGCTCGGCCAGAGCTGTTTCGTAAGTGAAGAACATCCACTTCTGGAGCATCCCGATGCTCAGGCGGTTGCGGAACTGCTCGAGCTCCACCTCGACGTCGGCCGCGAGCGTCGGTACCTGCCCGACGATGTCGTGCCGTTGCAGTCTCTGGTTGACGAAGCGCCCGCAGTCCTGGGGCTGCAGCTCTCCCACCTTCACCTCGATCGGCCCGGGCCGTGCCATTTCCCCCTCTTCCCACCAGGAGCCCGTGCTCCTCTCGGTGGGCGCGTACTCGGCGAAGAGGATCACGTACGGATGACTCAGCTGGGCGAATCGCGAGAGAAGGGCGGAGGTGGTCTGGGGCGGCAATTCGATGAGCAGCGCACCGACGGAGGCCCGGTGGGGTTGATTCTGATTGTTCATCGTCAACCAGTCGCCCACCGCCTCCAACCGGTCCGGGGCATCCCACCCCAACCATCGTCCACTCTGCTCCGGGGTGATGATTCGCTTGTTCTCCAGGATCTGGATGACCCGCTTGGTCACCCATCCGACCAGGCTGTCGGCGACGACCAGGTCACCCGGCTTGCCCAGGCTCAGATCGATGAACGCGGGCTCCAGGCGCCTCTGCGCCGCCGGCGGGGAATCGGTGAGACCGGTCCGGACCCAGTGCTCGCATCGCTTGAGCACCGAGGTCTTCCCGGTACGGTCGTTTCCGGTCACCACCACCAGTCGACCACCCCGGGCCAGGGCTTCGGCGCTCACCGCTTCCTTCTGGAAACTTGCGAACGCCTCCAGGGAATGGTCGACCTGGACGTAGTCCTCCTCGACCCGGTGCTGGTCGTTCGGATCGAGCGCCTGGTGCACCTGCGACATACCAGGCAGCACGAAGGGATTCTGCTCGTGAAACATCGGCATCTGGGCGCAGGTCCTCACTCGTGAGCTGACGGAAATCGCGTGGCCGGGTTCATGTCCGCCTCAACCGCTGCCAGAGCGGCTGCTCGACAGCCCGCGCCAGTTTCATCACGTCGTCCAGCAGAGTCCTGAGGGCCTTCTCGATTCCCCGGGCCGTCGTGTCGACACGGCCCATCGGCCAGTCGGTCGTCAGGGCCACACCCAAGGGACGAGAACCGGGACTCGATGCCGAATCCAGTTCCTGCCCGAGTCTCTGGGCCTCCAGGAGGAGCCGGCGATCAATGGACGCGTGCGCCAGCTGGGTCAGGAGATCGGATCGGGAGGTCTGGACCCTGTCTTCCGAGACCCTCAGGCCAGGATCCGCCGACCGTCGATCTTCGACATACACCGACACCGCCAGGTGGAACCCCCGGACCGCCGTTCTCAGGGCCGCTGCCTGCGTACGCCGACGGGCGCGTGACTCCCGGACCGCCGAGAAGAACGCGCTCAGGGCGGCGCCGAGGACGACACCGGCGAGCGCGAACCAGGCCGACGACGATCGCCACCAGGGAGTGGACGCCTCCGCTGCCGGGGGCGGGTCGGCCGAGAGGGGCCAGGCCACCGCGGCGCACGCACGGTCGAAGGACGGCCGGTCCACCGCCCGCCAGGCCTCCAGGCTGAGGTCGGCACCTCCGGCCCGCCGGCGGACGGTTCCGCCGGTCGCACCCTGGTGCGCAGACCCCAGAACCGAGGCCGCGGTCACCACCTCATCGCGGTGGGGCCCGCTCAGGCAGTAGACGAGGTCTGAGTCGTCCGGGGCGGCTGAAGCTACGGAGGGGGCGGGCAGCAGGAGCGCGCCGAGAGCCAGAGCGGTAATCGCCCCTTTTCGACCCATACAGACCCCCATATCTGCTGAGGGTACCCGGGCAGAATCACCGACGGGCCAGTTCCGGGAAAACCCCGCCTTCGGTCCGCCCTTCGGCAGTCGCCACCCGGTGCCCGTCTGACATCTCTCAGTGGTGCAGACGATCGAGGAGCGCTCGGCCGTATCGTCGTCCTCGTAGCGAAAACAGCTTCGCAGAGAGTGATTCGTCGCGCGGGCAGAGCTTCTTCCCTGATCGTTCTCCGGCGAGGTCTAGAGCCCGTGCCGGGTCAGGAGCGCGGTCCCGATCCCGCGGTAGGACGACGGGTCGACCGGCAGAAGCCACTGCCGGGCCTTGACGACCGGCCCGACGTCCAGCTGGAGGTCGGCCAGGACTTCGTCGATGTCGCGCATCGAGAACGGGACCACGCTGGCACCCCGGGCGTGCTTGCCGGCACTGAACTGTTCCATCCAGCAGAGCTTCTCGCTGGCTTCGGCCCGCATCCGGGCCGCCGGCGGCGGCCGCAGGCCACCGAGCAGGTAGGCCGCCGTCCAGACCGCGCCGATCTCGGCGCCGAGCGGGCAGAAGAACGAGGAGCGGTAGCCGGCGAAACTCAGGGCGGGCACGTCCGGCGGCAGGATCTGCCGGTGCAGCACGAAGTTTCCGCGCTCGTCCAGCAACCGGGCGACGACCTCGGGGGCGAGGAAGGGCACCTGCTGATCGAAACCGGTGCCGCAGACGATCAGGTCGGCGGGCAGCGTCTCGCCGGAGCTGAGGCGGGCGTGCGGACGCCCGTCCCGCACCGTCAGTTCCTCGACCCGCACGTCGCGCACGACCCGCAGGCGCCCGTCCGCGACCCGCTCGTAGAACCCCTCGGTGACGAGGCTGACCGTGCTGCGGGCAATTTCACCGAAACTCCCGGGCGGCACCAGGCCGAGCGGTCGCAGCCGGAACTGGCGCACGGCAATGGCCTTCACCCCGGCCAGCATCGCCTTCCCGACCCGGCCACCGGGACCGGGCAGGACCTTCTCGCGCAGGGAGGGCCGGAAGTAGGGGAACAGGGCCTCGCCGACCCGGGTGAGGATCAGGTACTTGTAGTTCAGGACGCCGGCGACCTTGCGGGGCATCTTCCACAGCAGGCGCCGGGCGGCCACCGTGGTGGTGCTCGCGACGTCGCTGATCGGTACTGCGAGATCGCAGGCGGACTTACCGTAGCCGACGACCAGCACGTCACGGCCCCGGGCGTCCTCGAGGTAGTGGAACTCCGAGGTCGCGACGACCCGGCCGCCGGCCTCCTCGAACTGCGTGCGGCCGGTGAGGACCGGTACGGCGGGCCGGGAGAACACCCCGTTGGCGACCACGAGGTGGTCGAATCCCTCCTGGGTGCTCTCCCCAGCGCCGGCCGGGCGGAGCGTCAGCGACCAGCCCGGCCCGTCGGTCAGTTCCGCGGTGACCACCTCGGTGCCCAGCCGCAGCGACGACCCGAGCCCGAAGTGCTCGACGTAGCTCTCCAGGTATCGCTGCACCTGCTCGCCGTCGGGCCACTCCGGATAGTGCTCCGGCATAGGCAGTTCGGAGAAGGCGTAGGTGCGCTTGTCGTTCTGTGTGCGCAGTCCGGGATAGCGGCGGGTCCGGCTCCACACCCCGCCGACGTCCGGCGCCCGGTCGTACACCGTCACCTCGAAACCGCAGCGCATCAGCATGCGGGCGGTGCCCAGCCCGGCGTACCCGGCGCCGACGATGGCGACCTTCATGCGCGACCCCCCGGTCGGTCATGGGTTCTTCCCGCCTTCGACCATAGAGGACGCGCCCTCGCCCGGGGTATCGGTTCACGGAATCCGGCCCGTGACAGCAGACATCGGTTCCATCCGATTCCCGACTGCGACACCGATTATTGTCAGCGCAGAACGGTTCGCCGCCGGTCAGACCCGGAAGGACCAGACCTGACCGGCCGCGCCGGAACAGGCGGCCACGACCGCGGGCGTGTACTCCTTCGAGCCATTGCTTTTCGTTCCCAGGCAACGCCCCGACCCGGCATTGACGATCACGCCCGAGGCGATCCGCCAGGTCTGGTCGCCGGTGCCGTCGCACTCGTTGATCTCGACCGCCCGGCCGGCCACGTTCAGGCACTTGCCGAGGGCCCGGACCGTGCCGTCCCTGCGCGCGGTCCAGATCTGGGCCTTCGACTCGTTGCAGGGCACGATCTGGACCTGGGTGCCGTTCTCCGAGCGGGCGTTGGCGATGTCCAGGCATTGCGCGGCGATGCCGACGATCGAAGCGGTGCCGGTGACGGACGCGACCCGTTTCTCCGTCGCGCTCGGTGTGCTCCTGCGAGTGGCCGAGGGGGTGCGGGCAGATGTGGTCGCGGTCTGCTTCTTCCTGGCCGTCGTGTGAACGGCCGACCGGGTCGCGGTGGGAGTTGCTGTCCGGCTGAGAGTCTCGGACGGCAGACCGGCCGGCCCGGCTTCACCCCCGGGGGACCCGCTGCCGACGGCGACCGGCACCCGGTCGGACCCGACCCCGTGCCCGATGACCCAGCCACCGGCCGTCAGCACACCCAGCAGGACACCGCCGAGGACGATGCGGCGCCCTGAGGTCATGACACCGCGCCGCCGGTGCGGTGAGTCACCCGGCGGCACCAGCGGCGGCACCGGGGTGGCCGCCTCGGCGATCCGGCTCCCCCGGATCAGCAGGTCCAGGTCGGCCACGGGTTCCGGCCGCCCGAGCAGCATCGCCAGCACCTGCTCGGCGGTGGGACGCCGGGCCGGGTCCTGGGCCAGACAGCGTTCCAGCACGATCCGCAGCCCGTCCGGGACACCGCTCAGAGTCGGCTCGCCGCTGAGGATCTGGTAGGCGACGGCCATCACGTGCTTTCCGTCGAACAGCGTGCGCCCGGTGGCCGCGAACACCATGACGCAGGCCCAGGCGAACATGTCCGCGGCCGGCTCGACCGGCTCGTTCCTCAGCTGCTCCGGCGACATGTAGGCCGGTGTGCCGACGACCCTGGACGTCTCGGTCAGGTCGGTGGCCAGATCCCGCGCGATACCGAAGTCGATCACCCGGGGCCCGTCCGGTGACAGCATCACGTTCGCCGGCTTGAAGTCCCGGTGAACGACACCGGCACGGTGGATCGCGGCCAGGGCCGTCACCGTACCGATGGCCGTCCGCTGCAACGCGGCCCCGGTCATCGGGCCGTCCCGACGGACCTTGTGGCTCAGGGTCGGGCCGGGAATGTACTCGCTGACCACGTACGGCGAAGGGCCCTCCAGGCGCACGTCCAGCAACTGGGCCGTGCAGAACGGCGCCACCAGCCGCGCGGCCGCGACCTCCTTGGCCAGCTGCCGGCGTTCCTGCGTGTTGTCCTCACCGCCGGAGAGCAACCGCTTGATCGCCACCCAGGCCCCGGAGGGTGCTTCCGCCAGGTAGACCACACCCTGGCTGCCGGATCCGAGCCGGTCCAGAACCCGGTACACACCAATGGTTCGCGGGTCAGCGGGTCTCAGATCATTGGCCCCGGACACGTCGTCCACCTCCACCGACCGGCCGGGTGAGAGCCGGGAACGTCATCGCACGCGCGCTCCGGGACGGCAGGGGCGCGCATCCCGATCGCGACAAAGAGGACGCGGCTTCGGGAGGAGATACATCGGCGACCACATCGTTATCGGGACCGGTGCCGTGCGTCCCCCATTCATTCATGGGGAACGCACGACGGTGCTCAGCGCCAGCCCAGTGCGGGAGCCAGGTGCTTCATCACGCTCTCCAGCAGGTGCGCGTTGTACTCGACCCCGAGCTGGTTCGGGATCGTCAGCAGCAGGGTGTCGGCCGCCGCGATCGCCTCGTCGTCGGCCAGCTCCTTGATCAGCTGCTCCGGCTCCCCCGCGTAGGTCTTGCCGAACCGGGCCGCCCCACCGTCGAGGTAGCCGACCTGGTCCTGGCCACCGCGCGCGGAGCCGAAGTACATCCGGTCCAGGTCGCTGACGATCGGGAAGATGCTGCGACTGACCGAGACCCGCGGCTCCCGCGGGTGACCGGCGGCCTTCCAGGCGTCGCGGAAGCGCTGGATCTGCTCGGCCTGGAGCTGGTGGAACGGAACCCCGGTGTCCTCGCTCAGCAGCGTCGAGCTCATCAGGTTCAGGCCCTGCTGCGCGGTCCACTCAGCCGTGGCCCGCGTGCCGGCGCCCCACCAGATCCGGTCGGCCAGACCCGGCGAGTGCGGCTCGACCCGCAGCAGTCCCGGCGGGTTCGGGAACATCGGGCGGGGATTGGGCTTGGCGAAGCCCTCGCCCTTGATCACTTCGAGGAACCGCCGGGTGTGTTCCCGGGCCATCTCCGCGTGGTCTGCGTCCTTCGGCTCGAACCCGAAGTAGCGGTACCCGTCGATCACCTGCTCGGGTGATCCCCGGCTGATGCCGAGCTGCAGTCGGCCCCCGGAGATCAGGTCGGCGGCGCCGGCGTCCTCCGCCATGTACAGCGGGTTCTCGTAGCGCATGTCGATGACGCCGGTGCCCAGCTCGATCCGGCTGGTGCGGGCCCCGGCGGCGGCCAGCAGCGGGAACGGTGAGGCCAGCTGCTGGGCGAAGTGGTGCACCCGGAAGTACGCGCCGTCGGCGCCGACCTCCTCGGCCGCCACGGCGAGCTCGATCGACTGAAGAAGGGTGTCAGCGGCCGTGCGGGTCTGTGAGTGTGGCGTGTCCGACCAATGGCCGAACGAGAGGAATCCGATCTTCTTCATACCCGGATCCAACACCGGCGGCCGCTACTTCTTCCCACTGGCCTGCCGGTTCAGCCCTCGTACAGGGCGAGGTAGAGGTTTCCGACCTCGGCGGCGTGGCGGCCGAGCGCGGCGGGGTTGACGATGTTGTGACCAAGATCAAAGTTAGCGGGGAACTCGTGGACGGCCACTTTCAGGTCGTTGGCCCGCGCGACGTCGGCCGGGATCGCGGTCGCGGCGTCCAGGTCGATGTACGGGTCCTTCACCGAGACGGCCACCGCCACGCTGCGCAGCCGGGTGTTGACGGGGTCGTCGCGCAGGTTGCTCTTGACCCGCAGGTACTGCCCGAGCCCGCTCAGGGTGAAGTTGGTGTCCCCGACGCGGCGGTCGGGCAGGATCCGGAACCCGTACAGCACCGTCAGCGGGCGCAGCACGAAGGAGGGGGCCTGGGACGCGGCGGGCTGGTAGAAGGGAGACAGGGCCAGCAGGTGGGTCACGGTGTCGGTGCGGTACTCGGCCAGCCAGGTCGCCAGCACCCCGCCGCCCGACATCCCGATCACGCCGGTCTCGTCGCCCAGGCCGGCCACGACGTTCATGGCGTCGTTCGCGTAGACGGCCAGCTCGTCGGTCTTCACCTGGCTCGCCTCGTCGATGTCGGCCAGTCCGTGGTGCGGTTCCCGGGGCACGTAGACGTTGTAGCCGCGGTCGTAGAACAGCTGGGCCAGGGCCACGTAATCCTTCGGGCAGCTGGTGTAACCGTGCAGCATGAGAACGGATTTCGCGGTCTTCACCGGATGCACACGCAGGATGCTGCGGCACTCGGACCGCACCTGGCCGTCACCGGCGTCGCGCTGCACCGCGGCCGCCCCCGCCGCCGAGGCCTCGGCGAACGACAGCGTCTTCGCCTCGGGGTGCTGCAACCGGTCGCTGCCCAGCGGATAGAGGTACAGCACGCCGACCAGCAGGACCAGCACGGCGAGGAGCACCCCGGCCACCAGACCGATCCGGCGCCACACGCTTCTCTTCCTGGCCGGCCGTACGACTTTTTCATCCGCCGACATAACTTCCCCCACAATGACCCGCTCCACCCCAATGGATCAGGTCATTGTGGGGGCTATGTCGGGTTACGTCAGGAGAATGACCGGATCAGTTCTCGTGCTGGAAGTTGAAGCTGCCGATTCCGGAGTCGAGCGCCACCTCGACCCGGTCCGTGGAGTCATTGGACACCGGTACGTCCAGAACGGTCCCGGCCGCCAGCCCATCGCGATGCTCACCGTCCAGGTCCGCCTGGCCCACACCCGCCGAGAAGGTCACCTGGGCCGGGACATCCGCGGGAACCAGGAAGCGCACCGCGTTGGCCCCGCCCCCGATCCGCGCGCGCAGGGTGCCGTCCGGACGCGGCAGGCGCACATCGACGCTCGCCACGCCCTGGGTCACGTCCAGGCTGTGCACGCGGGCCTGCCCCAGGTCCAGGGCGAGCGCGGAGGAGCCGCCGTCGATCTCGATGTCCCAGCGCACGTCGCGCGAGAGCCGGACGGCCAGGTCGACCCCGCCGCCCCCGGTGTCGTCCGACCCCTCGGTCGACAGCCGCACCACCCCCGACTCCGGAGCCTGCAGCACCGGCACGGCGCGCTGCCCCTCCGGTGTGCGCGCCCGCACCAGGTCGCCGCCGAGATCGTCCGCGGTCACCGTCAGCCGGTCCATGCCGCCGGTGACCACCAGCCGCGCCTCGTCCTGGCCCGCAGCGGCCAGGGTCGGCGTGTGATCCACGTGGCCGGCCCCGGACCGATCGCCCCCTCGCCGTTCATCGGTGTAGTGGACCACCAGCAGCACGGCCAGGACGGCGATGGCGACCACGGCCACCACCCGCCCTCCGGGCCACCCGGCGGCGGGCGAAGGCTGCGGCGACGACGGTGGGGACGACGGCGAGGACGTTTGCGGGACGTTGGAGGACACGCCCCGATGATTCAAGAAGCCGCGACCGACGGCTACCCGAGATGCCCGCTTTCGCCCCCGGCTGTCCTTTCCGTCAGACTCGTTGCGCAGCCCGGGACACCGGGGCCCACTGCTCCCACGTCGAGACCCGTTCCGCGTAGACGGACTTGACCCGATCCAGCACCCAGTCGCCCAGCAGCAGACGCAGAGGCGGTCGCTCGGCGTCGACCACGGCCAGAACGGCCGGGGCGGTGGCGGTCGCGTCCCCCGTGGTCGAGGGATCGAACGAGGCCCGGATCGCGGTGCGGACGTCGTCGTACTCGGGCATGGCCGTCGCCACCCTCGTCGCGGTGCGAAAACCCGTGACGTAGCTACCTGGTTCGATGATCGTGACCTTGATGCCCAACCCGCTGACCTCACCCGCGAGAGCCTCGCTCATCGCCTCGACCGCGAACTTACTGGCGCCGTAGGCCCCTCCGGTGGGGAAGCCGGCCACGCCGCCAATGCTGGAGACGGTCAGGATGTGCCCACCGCCCTGGCGCCTCAGCAACGGCAGGACCGCCTGCACGACCGACAGCGTGCCGAAGACGTTGGTGTCGAAGTTGGCCCGGGCCTCGTCGTGGTCGAGCTCCTCGACCGCCCCGGTGTAGCTGTAGCCGGCGTTGCTGACCACCACGTCGAGCCGGCCGAAGTGCGCCGCCGACTCCCGGACGACCGCGAACACCGCCTCCCGGTCGGTCACGTCGAGGGTGCGCACCAGCACGGCGTCGCCGAACCGGGCGGTGAGCTCCTTCAGCGGCCCGATATGGCGGGCGGTGGCGACGACCTTGTCGCCCCGTTCCAGGGCGGCCTCCGTCCAGATCCGCCCGAACCCGCTCGATGCCCCGGTGACGAACCAGATCTTCTCCGCCATGACGACCTCCAGATTTTTACACTGAGTGCGAACTCTTGGAATGTTACACTCAGTGCGATTTCCTGCGTAGTCCGGTCGCGGGATCGGAGTAACCAGGAGTGCCGTGCCCGGCGTACGTGAGAGCAAGAAGGAGGCGACCCGCGCCCGGATCGCCGAGGCCGGCCTGCGTCTCTTCCTGGAGCGCGGCTACGGGACGACCACCCTCGACGACATCGCGGCAGCGGCCGGGATCTCCCGGCGCACCTTCTTCTACTACTTCAGGTCCAAGGACGACGTGCTGCTCGCCTGGCACGGCGCCGGCGCCCTCTCCTCGGCACTACCGGCAGCCATGCTCGAGCAGTCACCACAACAGGCACCTCTGCGAGCCGCCCGGCGCTGCCTGCTCGCCCTGGCCTCGCAGTACGAGACCGACGAGTCCCGGGCCATGGACACGCTGATGCGTTCCTCGCCGGTCCTGGCTGCCCGCAAGGACACCACCGAGATCGGGATGGAACGCCATCTGACCGACGCCATGTCGACGCTGTGGCCCGACCCCGAACGCCGCACGGAACTGCGCCTGGCGGCAATGATGGCCATCGGCACGCTCCGCCTGGCCCTGGACGACTGGCGCACCGACCCCTCCGTGGCCCCTCTCGCCGATCACCTGGAACGCCACTTCGACGCCCTGTCCCAGCAACTCGGGCCGCACTGACCAGATGCCCAGCCAGAAGTCACGCGCTCCGGATCACCTACCGCCACAGTCGCTTTCGCGTTCAGGCACCAGCCCGTCGCGTACGTGGCCACGAACTCCTCGCACCCCCGGGGCAATTCCCCCCGGCGGTGGGTTCAGGGGCGTCCGGATCGGTGCGGCCCACGCTGCGCAGCACCCCGGTCTGGACGTTCGCCTGCCACTCGCCCGTTTCCGCGTTCAGCAAGTCCGGCGCCGGCCAGGATTCGTTCTGCCGCCACGGGCCGGCGGGCACCGAGGGGAGCAGGACGCCGGTGGTGGCGAAGGCGCCCTGCCACTCGACCACCCGGGAGATCTCGACCCGGCCGGGAATGATGTTCTTCACCCCTTCACCGCAGGAAGGCGTGAAGAGAAGCGAAATGCTCCTGGGCCTCTCCTGATTAAGGCAGCCTCCCACCGAGGGCCGGGTACGGCTCGACCGCCCGGCCAGGAGCGCAACGTCTACGATGCGCGGATGACAGTGCCGACCCAGCCGCACGTGGGTGCTCGTATCGAGAACGCCGTAATGGGCCGGATCGCCGGTCTGCTGCGCCGCTTCGGATGGCAACCGCTGGCCGTGCCGTACACCGGGTACGGATCCGCCCCCGCCGACGGCCAGGGCTGGGTGCGGGTGCTGCTGCGGGTGAAACTCCGCCCGCCGCGCATCGACCCTCAGGACGAGAGCTCCGAGGATGACGAGGGCGGCCGCTGGTGGCGGAAGTTCTTCACCGTCGGGCTGGGCGACGTGCCGGTGACGGTGCAGGTGGGCGGCCGCGCGCACGAGGTCAGCAGCGGGCGTGGGGGCTACATCGACGCGGTGCTGGCCAGTGACCTGGCTCCCGGCTGGCACGAGGTCGCGGTGCGGGTGGAGGGCCGGCCGACGGCGGTGGCAGACCTTCGGGTGGTCGGGCCCGGCGAGCGGCTGGGACTGATCAGCGACATCGACGACACGGTGATGATCACGGCCCTGCCGCGACCGCTGCTGGCGTTCTGGAACACCTTCGTGGTGAAGGAGACCAGCCGCCGCCCGGTACCGGGGATGGCGGCGCTGTACGGCCGGCTGCGCGAGCAGGAACCGGACGCCCTGGTCGTCTACCTCTCCACCGGCGCCTGGAACGTCGCCCGGGCGATCTCGCGGTTCCTCGAGCGCAACGACTACCCGCGCGGCCCGCTGCTGATGACCGACTGGGGCCCGACGAACGAGGGCTGGTTCCGCTCCGGCCGCGATCACAAGCACCGGGAACTGCGCCGCCTGGTCGGCGATCTTCCCCAGCTGCGCTGGGTCCTGGTCGGCGACGACGGACAGCACGACCCGCAGTTGTACGAGGGCCTCGCCGACGAGGTGCCGCAGTCCCTGCGGATGGTCCTGATCCGGCAGCTCTCGGCGGTGGAACAGGTACTCACCCACGGTTCTCCCCTGCCGCCCCCGAACCGGAGCCAGGCCCTGAACGCGCCGAGCCCGGTGCCGTGGCTGCGCGGCACCGACGGTGCCGCCCTGACCGCCCAACTCGAGCAGCCTCGTCCTTCATCGGCTACCTGATCAAGGACGCGGTCGGGTCACCTTGCCGAATGCCACCGGTTTGTGAGCATTGCCCCCACGGATGAGTTCCGGGTGCCCGCACGGGCACCGACCAACCGGAGGCGCAATGACGAGCCCGGCCCATCACCCCGAAAACGACTCTGCCGAAGGAACTGCCGACCGGCTGACCAGATCCGTCATCGTCGTCGCGCTGGTCTCGGCCATCTCCGGCCTGCTGTACGGCTACGACACCGGCATCATCTCCGGCGCCCTGCTGCAGATCGGCGACGACTTCGACATCGGCTCCGGGTGGGAACAGGTGATCACCGCCTCGATCCTGGTCGGCGCCGTGATCGGGGCCCTGACCTGCAGCCGGCTGGCCGAGCGGCGGGGCCGCCGCGGCACGCTGCTGCTGGTCGGGATCATCTTCGTCGTCGGGGCGGTGGCCGCCTCGCTGGCCCCGACCCCGGTGCTGCTGTCACTCAGCCGCCTGGTGCTGGGATTCGCCGTCGGCGGCGCCACCCAGACCGCACCCGTCTACGTCGCCGAGCTGGCCCCGACCGCCTACCGCGGGCGCCTGGTGCTGTTCTTCCAGATCGCCATCGGCGTGGGCATCGTCATCGCCACCGTCGTCGGTGCCAGCGAAGCCGTTTCGTGGCGGCTGGCGATCGGTGTCGCCGCGGTACCGGCCACGCTGATGTTCCTGCTCATGCTGCGCCTGCCGGAGAGCCCGCGCTGGCTGCTGCGCGGCGGCGACAGCGACGGGGCCCGCGCGGCCCTGGCGAGCGTCCGGCACCCGGACAGCGACCTGGACCGGGAGTTCGGCGAGATCCGCGACAACGTCGAGGCCGAACGCCAGGCAGGCACCCGCGGCTGGTCCGGTCTGCGGGCCGCCTGGACCCGCCCGGCGCTGGTCGTCGGGTGCGGGCTGGCGATCTTCACCCAGCTGTCCGGGATCGAGATGATCGTCTACTACTCCCCGACCATCCTGACCGACAACGGTTTTTCCGACTCCACGGCCCTGCGCGTCTCCGTCGCCCTGGGCCTGACCTACCTGATCGCCCAGCTGATCGGGCTGGCCGTCATCGACCGGGTCGGCCGCCGCCGTCTGACCCTGGTGACCCTGCCCGGCGCCGCCGTGGCCCTGGTGGTGCTGGGCTCGTTCTTCGTCACCGGCAACGACGGCAAGTCGATGATCCCGTGGATCGTGGCCACCCTGATCGCCTTCATGGCCTTCACCGCCGGCGGCATCCAGCTGATGGGCTGGCTCACCGGGTCCGAGATCTACCCCCTGGCCACCCGCGCCGCCGGGGCGGCGGCCCAGTCAGCGGCGCTGTGGGGCACCAATGTCCTCATCACCCTGTCCCTGCTGAGCATCATGCGGACCTTCGGTACCGGGCAGACCCTGTGGATGTACGCGTTCTTCAACATCGCCGCCTTCGTCTTCCTCCACCGCACCATGCCCGAGATGACCGGACGCAGCCTTGAGGAGATCGAGGACCACCTGCAGAAGGGGAAGTTCACACCGGCCGGATTCGCCCGCCGGTGACATCCGTCGAACCGGCCGCCGGGCCGTCGTCGTGATCACCCGCCGAGCCCCGAGGTTCCCGGTCGTCCCACCACCGGGTACGAACTCTCCGAGCCCCGCCTACGAGGCGTAGACCACGACGTTGTCCCGGTAGTGCCCGCCGTCGCGGTCGAACGGGCCGCCGCAGGTGATGAGGCGCAGGACCGGACCGGGGACCGGACCGTAGACGGCGGCGGTGGGGAACTCGGCCTTCCGGTACTGCTGCACGCCGTCGACGGTGAAGGTCACCTTCTTCCCACCGGCGGTGGTCACCGTGATCCGGGCTCCCGCCTTCAGGGCGGCCAGGCGGTAGAAGACCGCCGGGCCACTCTTGCTGTCGATGTGCCCGGCAATGATCGCCGGCCCCTGCCGCCCCGGGGCCGCACTGCGGTCGAACCATCCCGCCCGCTGGGGGTCGCCGGGCACCTCGAGGGTGCCGTCCTTCTGGAGGCCCAGATCCAGGAGGGACGAGTCGACCCCGATGCTGGGGATCGCGATTCGGGTCGGGCGATCGGCCGCCGGGACCGGAGCCGGTGAGGCCAGCGACGGCACCGGGGCACCACCGCCCCCACCCGGATCGTCGTCGTCGGCTACTGGAGTCTGCGACGCTGAGGCAGGCGCCGAGGTCTGGGCGGGCGAGCGACCGGCGCTCTGCGTGGATCCGGATGCGGCGCATCCGGATACGAGCGCTGCGGCGAGCAGCCCACCCAGGAGCGCCCGGCTGAGCCGGTTCACCCGCGGACGACGCGGCGACGGGCGAGCCCGGCCGAGCTCACCAGGAAGAGCACCAGGAGCGCCCCGAGGCCCACCGCCAACCCGGCGCCGACCTGCGGCCCGCCGCCGGCCAGGCCGGGAGCCGTTCCGCCCTCACCGGTCGCGGCCCCACCCTTCGGGGCTGTCGTCGTTCCGGCCGCATCGGTGATCAATGACAGGCGGGGTGTTCCCGAAGTTCCGTCCAGCAGTACCAGGGTGTAGACGCTTCCGCCGGCCACCTTGATCGTGTCGTCGACCTGCATACCGGTGGAGGTACCGGCGGTCAGACGCCAGGTTCCGGCCGGAACGGAGGCGTAGGCACTGGCCTGCCCGAGGACGGCGTTGTCGACGATGGTCGGGCCGCCCTGGGCCTTGATGGTCGCCTGCGGCGCCTGTGAGGCGGCAGGCAGTACCCGGACCCGGGCCTGACCGGCCGCCGGCGGCGTCAGATCATCCGAGAGTGTGGCCAGACGAGGCGCTTTCGAGGTTCCGAGAACGGCCAGCGTGTAGGCCTGGTCACCGGCTACAGTCAGCGAGCGCGAGAGCATGGGCGCCCCCGAGGCCGGGGAGCTGGAGTCACTGACGTTGACGGTGTAGGTGCCGGGGGCGAACTGCTGGTACTGGGTGACGTCCCCGTACGTGGCGCTGGGCGACATCTCGATCGATGAACCCTCCGCCCCACCGGTCGGCTGGAGGTCGAGCCGGGCCGCACCCAGTCCGGGGACCAGGTGCGCCACGCGGACCCAGGCCTTGCCTACCGGTGCTTTCTGCTGCGACCGGACGGCGTCGCCGGTGCTGGCGCCACTGGCGGACGCTCCCGCGATGCTCGCCATCGACAAGAGGGTCAGGGCCAGGAAGACCCGTAGTCCGCGCCGGGACGACGGTGATCGGGGCGGTCGGTGAAGCATGGGGTCCTCCGTAGATCGGACGGCTGGCTGGAACTTGTTCGCCGCGAATCCGCCGACGGATTGCCAGTTTTCCGAACTACTACCCTATGTATTCTTCGATATACGCAACGTTATTATTTCCGGTCGCGCAACCTTTTCAGAATTCCCGTGAACGCGGTGCCGAACGTTCTGGCCGGGCGATATCGCGCACAGGTGGCCGCGCCACACGCGCCACAGTCCGAACCCGGACGAAAGTGCTGGTGAGCGTCTTTCCCATGCCCGCAGACACAAGTGTCGCTCCTGGTCACGACCCACCCCGTTCTTCGTCCCGTACCCACCACGCGGGACGTCGCCGTCCCTACGGGTGAGCATAGGGGCAATCAGGAGGCAGCAGACGCCGCCGTCGGGACCGGGCCAATTGAAACCAATCCGCCGCGCCCGGCGACGCGAACTCAGTCCGCAAGCCGCTACCGGCCGCCACGTCCAACGGTTTCGACGAACCCGAAGGGACCGATGCGTGCCGGTATCCACTGAACAGGCAGACGACCTGCCGGACGATCTTTCTGTCCTGATCCCGGTCGGCCCCATCTCCGCAGCACATCGCGCCGGGAGGCGACTCTTCATGAGACCCACGGACCATCGGCCCTCACAAGCCCCTAAGGTCACCATCATCGTCCCGGCGCGCAATGAGGCGCGGAACCTGGAACTGGTGCTGCCCCAACTGCCCTCCGTCCACGAAGTCATCGTCATCGACGGACATTCCAGCGACGACACCGAGACCGTCGTGCGCCGGCACCTGCCCTCGGCCCTTTTCGTGCAGCAGACCCGCAAGGGCAAGGGCAACGCCCTGGCCTGCGGGTTCGAGGCGGCCAGCGGAGACATCATCGTGATGTTCGACGCCGACGGCTCCGCCGACCCGCGGGAGATCGACGCCTATGTCGCGGCGTTGATGTCCGGGGCCGACTTCGCCAAGGGCAGCCGGGTCCTGGCCGCCGGAGGCAGTGAAGACATCACGCCCGTGCGCGATCTGGGCAACCGCATGCTGACCCGGATCACCAACACGCTGTTCCGTACCAGCTACACCGACCTCTGCTACGGATACAACGCCTTCTGGCGAGACATCCTGCCGCATCTGTCCATCCCCCATTCTGCCCACGAAACGGCCCAGTGGGGTGATGGCTTCGAGATCGAGACGCTGATCAACTGCCGGATCGCCTCGGCCGGCCTGCAGATTCACGAGGTTCCCAGCATCGAGCTGCCCCGGGTCTTCGGCGCCAGCAATCTCAACACCTTTCGCGACGGTGCGCGGGTCCTGCGCACGATCGTGCTCGAGCGGCTACGCCGGCACCGGGCCCCGGTCGCGGTGCCCGCCGCCGACGGCATGGGACGCACCACGATCGAGCAGCGTGAGGAGACCCTCACTCACCGGGTGCGGCCGGACACCGGCGGCCCGGTCGTCCCGAACGTCATCGACCTGCGCACCGGCATCCACACCTTCGAGATGCGGCACGAGGACTCGGCGTGAGCCCCGCACCGGAAGGCCCCCGGGTGCTCGTGGTCGGCTCCGGCTGGCGCTTCACCTCCGGCATCAGTTACTACACCTGCCGGCTGACCAATGCGCTGGCCGGCGTGGTGCCGACCCGGGCGATCCTGATGCGCCGCCTCGTCCCGGCCGCGCTGTATCCAGGCCGGGCCCGGGTCGGCACCGTCGTGAACGATCTGGCGTACGACTCACGAGTGGCGGTCTTCGACGGGATCGACTGGTTCTGGGGCACAACCATGACCCGGGCCTGGCGTTTCCTGAAGCGGGACGCCCCGGACGTGATGGTGCTGCAGTGGTGGACCGGCGCCGTGCTGCACAGTTACCTGCTCCTGGCCCTGCTGGCCCGCCGGCGCGGTACCCGCGTCGTGATGGAGTGGCACGAGGTCCAGGACACCGGCGAGGCCCGGATTCCCGGTGTCGTGCGGTACGTGCAGATCGCCATGCGGCGTCTCCTGCGTCATGTCGATGCCCACGTCGTTCACTCGGAGTACGACCTCGATCTGCTGAAGGCCGCTTTCGACCTGGACCCCTCGACGGTCACCGTCATCCCCCACGGCCCCTACGACCACGTGGTGGGCCCGACCCGCGCAACCGACCCCGAATCACCGCTGAACGTGCTGTATTTCGGTGTGATCAGGCCGTACAAGGGCTTGGAGGACCTGGTTCAGGCATTCTCCGCGCTGCCGGCCGAGACCGTCCGGGACATGCGCCTGACCATCGTCGGCGAGACCTGGGAAGGGTGGACCGCTCCCCTGGAGGCGGTGGCGAGCAGCCCGGTCCGTGACCGGATCACCGTGGTCAACCGATATGTCAGCGACGCCGAGGTCCAGCAGTACTTCAACGAGGCCGACGCCGTCGTGCTGCCGTACCGGCGCTCCTCCTCGTCCGGTCCGTTGCACATCGCCATGAGCACGGGTCTGCCGTTGATCGTCACAGCCGTCGGCGGGCTGATCGAGGCCGCGAGTGACTACGAGGGAGCTGTTTTCGTTCCACCGAAGGATCCGGCCCGGTTGACGACCGCACTGGGGGCGTTGCCGGGCCGGCGAGGTCGGCGCCACCCGGACCCGCACAGCTGGGACGCATCGGTGCGTTCCTACCTCGGCCTGTTCGCCGAACTGGGCCTGACGTCCGCCTCCCCCAGCGACTCCCGAACCGCAGGACGCTGATTGATGACGACGAGTATCACCCGGGACGGACCGGTCACCGACGGGCAGACGCCCGCGGGCGGGCTGCGGCGCATCGCTGCCATCAGCGCGTCCCTGGTCAGCACCCAGGCCGCGACGAGCGTGCTCGGGCTGGCGTTCTGGAGCCTGGCCGCCCGTCAGTTCAGCGTCGCCGCCGTGGGTGTGGGCGGGGCTGCGGTGTCATTGATGACGCTGCTGGGCACCCTGGGATCTCTGGGTCTGGGTACGTTACTGATCGCCCGGTTGCCCCACACCGATCAGGGCTCCCGGCGTGTCCTGGTGCGCACCGCCCTGACCGTGGCCGCCGGCGCCACGGCCGTACTGGCCCTGGCGGCGCCCTGGGTCGCCATCCACCTGTTCGGCCTGTCGAACCTGACCGCCGTGGCCGGTTCCCCGGAGCGGGCCGTGATCTTCTCGATCGGCACGGCCCTGACGGCGGTGGCGATCGTGCTCGATCAGGCCGTGCTCGTGATCGGCACCGGGGCGCTCCAGCTCGAGCGCAACGTGATCGCGAGTTCGGCGAAGCTACTGGCCCTGCTGGCCCTGAGCGCCGGCGGGCAGACGGACGGGATGACGATCTTCATCGCCTGGCTGCTGGGCACCCTGGTCTCGTTCCCGGCGGTGGCCTGGCGCACCCGCGGCGGGCGGGCCCTGGAGAACCGGAACCGTCTGGTCGACCTGTCGTCGTTACGTGGCCTGGGCCGGGCGGCGGCCGGACACCACGCGCTGAACACCACCCTGATGTCCACCCTCATGCTCCTGCCGTTGATCGTCACCGTCTCGGTCTCGCCGGCCGCCAACGGCGTGTTCAACACCGCTCTCCAGGTGAGTGGTTTCGTCTTCGCCCTGCCGTACGCGGTGGCCGTGGGCCTGTTCGCCGCGGCGGAGGGGGACCAGCGCCAGGTGCTGGCCCGGATGCGATTCACCGTTCCGTTCGGGCTGGGTGCCGCCCTGCTGGCCAACCTGGCCCTGTTCCCGCTCGCCCCGCTGGTTCTGGCCGTCTTCGGCGCGACGTACGCCGAGCAGGGCACCACCGTCCTGCGTATCCTGGTGCTGGCCGGTCTGCCCTTCGTCGTCAAGGACCACTACGTGGCGCTGCGCCGCGTACAGGGGCGGACCGCGGGCGCGACCGCCGCCCTGCTGGGTTTCACGGTGGTCGAGCTGGTGGCCGCCCGGATCGGGGCCCAGGTGGGCGGAACCGTTGGCCTGTGCGCCTTCTGGGTGAGTGCCCTGATGATCGAGGCGCTCGTCCTGGCGGTACCCCTGTTCCGCGCACGCCGGGCGATGTCGGATCCCGGTGGATCTGCGGGGCCAGGACTGTCAGACCCCCGCCGTAGCGTTCCCCGCCTGAGAGCCCGGCACGCCCGAAGCCGGACCGTGTCCTCAACCGTGTCGCAAGGAGAGCCCCCAGAGCTCATGGACCCATCCGTAACGAGCGCCCCTGCCGCCGACATTTCCGCCAGAAAAGGCCGTCCGGCGGTTTTCGCCGACCGGGTCGGCATCGGTCCGGTTCTGCTGCTGATGTCGCTCGGGCTGCTGAGCATCGCCCATGCCGTCTCGCTGGCCCGTGGCTCCACCGAGCACGCCACCGCGGCCCAGGCCTGGTACGTCGCGGGTCTGGTCACGATCTTCGCACCGGCGGCGTTCGGGGTACTGGTGCCGGGACTCAGCCGTTTCCACCGCGTCGTCCTGGCCGTGGCCATGCCGGTCCTGCTCCAGCTGAGCCGCGTGGTGCTGTACCCGACCCGGTTCATGTTCCACGACGAGTTGCTGCACGCCAACCTTCTCCGGGAGATCAGCAGCACCGGGCGGCTGTTCACCCCCAACCCGCTGCTGCCGATCACCAGTTACTACCCCGGCCTGGAGATCGCCACCGACGGCCTGCACGACCTGACCGGCCTGTCGGCACACACCAGCGCGGCCGTCGTCCTGGTCGTGACCCGGATCGTGATGGCACTGTCCGTCCTGGCCATCGTCGAGCGCGTCACCGGGTCGACCCGCGTCGGCGCCGTGGCCGGGGTCGTGTACGCCTGCAACCCGCAGCTGCTCTTCTTCAACTCCCAGTTCTCCTACCAGACGCTGGCTCTGCCCCTGGCCGTGCTCACCGTGTACCTGGTGATCTCCCGGCGCCGGGGAACCCGGCTGTCGCTGATCCTGCCCCTGATGACCATGGCCGCGGTCAGTGTCACCCATCACGTGACCGCCGGCCTGCTGATGATCAGCTTCGTGATCTGGTGGTCGCTGGAGCTCGTCCTGCGGCGCAAGCACGAGAACGAGGCCACCGCGCTGGCCGTCCTGGCCGGGTCCGGTGCGGCCCTGCTGGCAGCCACGGTCCTGAACCCGGGCAACACCCTCGGCAGCTACCTGGGCGCGATCGTCGAGAGTTCCGGCACCGCGCTGACCTCGTTCGTGGAGGGCAAGCAGTCCAAGCAGCTCTTCCAGAACTCCGCCGGTGTCGGCACCGCCGCCTGGGAGCAGGTGGCAGTGATCGCCTCGCTGGCCATCACCCTGCTGGCGCTGATCCCGGCGATCATCCGGGCCCGGGCCTGGGTGCGGGCGCGCTACACCGCCGCCGTGCTGTTCTGTCTCGTCGCCCTGATCTACCCGGTCATCCCCGGTGGCCACCTCACCCGCACCACGGCCGAGGTGGGCGACCGCGCGGCCGGATTCGTTTTCCTCGGTGTCGGTTTCGTCGTGGCCTGGTGGCTGTGCCGACGCCGGATCAAGGTCTGGCACGCGGCGGCCTTCAGCGTCGCAGCGAGCGTGACGTTCGTGGGTGGAGTCGTTCTGGGCGCGGGCCCGACGTCCCAGCAGTTGCCCGGCCCGTTCGAGATCGCGGCCGACGCCCGGAGTATGGATCCGGCGAATCTCTCCGCGGCAGCGTGGATCTCCGCGAACCTTCCGGCCGGCAGCCGGGCCTACGCCGACCGGGACAGCGGCCTGCTCGCCGCGGCCGACGGTGGTCTGTACGTCGTGCGGCACATCAGCACGAACATCGACGCGTCCCGGCTGCTGCTGGACCCGGAATTCACGACCGCCGACCGAACGCTCATCCGGCAGGCCGGGATTCGTTACCTGATCGCCGACCGGCGCGACGCCTTCGGTCTGCCCAACCAGGGGGTCTACATCGAGAGCGGCGAGTTCGGCGAGCTGGGCCGCACCGCCCCGGTGCCGGCCCAGGCCCTGAGCAAGTTCGACGCCGTGCGCGGGGTCGACCGGATCTACGACAACGGAGCCATCGCCATCTACGACCTGGGAGCGCTCGATGACTAGGCCATCCGATCGTCTCGTGTCCGCGGCTGCCGCCCTTCTGGTGCTGGCGGCCGGTACCGCGGTGTTCGCCGATGCCCCGACGCTCCTCACCGCGCCGTTGTCGCTGCTGACCCTGGCGGTGGTGGCAGGCCGGCTGGCTGCCGTCAGGGGCCGGGGACCGGTCGACATGGTTCTCCTGGCCTGCGGTGGCCTGCTGGTGACCATGGTGCTGCTCGGGTTCCTCCTGGGGATCACCGGGGCCGGGCTGCATCCGCATTCCTGGGCGCTCGCCCTGACCGGGGTGGGACTGGCCGGCCTGAGCGCCGGGGAGTTCCTCGGCGCGAACGTGCACCGCGACGCCTCCGCCCGGTACGAGCCTGGTGAGGTCGAGGGCCCCGGCTCTCGCCGTCCCGGCGACGCTCGCCCCTCGGCGCAGAACGGCGGCCCCCTCGACGGTTCCGATGACCCTCGCGGTGCTGTGAGCACCCCGGCCGCTGACGGCCCCGGCCGTTCCGATGATGTCGGCGGCTCCACCGGTTCGCCCGGCCGCGTGGGGTTTCGCTCGTCCGCCGGCTTCAGCACCTTCGGCAGTCCCGGTGAGTTCGGCAGCTCCAGTGTCCCTGGTGATTCCGGTGACCGCGCCGGCCCTGATCATTCTGGTGACCCGGCCGGCTCCGGCCGGGCCCGCGACCACGACCCCCGGAGCGTCCTGACACCGGACGAGCCGCGCGAGAACGAACGCTGGGCCCCTCGCCTGCGCGACCTCCCCTGGGCCGTCGCCGTGGTGGCCGTTGCCGTCGTGGCACTGACCATCTCGGTCCGGGCCACGAACGATGCCGAGGTCTCACCGCTGCAGATGACGTTCGGCAGCGTCCGGAACGGCAGCGCCCAGATCCTGGTCTCCAGCGACGAGACCTCCGGGCAACTCGAACTGCGCACCCAGGCCCCGGACGGCACCTCGCTGAGCTACCCCCTGTTCAGCGTCGGGCCGGGGCGGCCCGTGAGCACCTCCGTCGTACTCCCCAGCCAAGGACGTTTCGTCATCACGCTCAACAACCCCGATCAGAGCAAACCCTTGCGATCCCTGATCCTGGACCGGTGAATCATGCCCACTGACAATTCTTCCGACACTCCTGACCGTCCCCGCGTCCTTCAGGTCGTCCAACGCTTCTTCCCCGAGCTGGGCGGCACCGAGACGCATGTGGCCGAGGTCGCGCGCCGCCTGGCGGCCCGCGGCGACATCGATCTGACCGTGCTGGCCACCGACCGCAGTGGCCGGCTGCCCCGGCAACAGCCGATGGACGGCTACGAGATCATCCGGCGCCGTTCCTGGCCGCGTGAACGGGACTACTACTTCAGCCCCGGGCTGGCCCGGGTGATCGCCACCGGAGGCTGGGACCTGGTCCACTTCCAGGGCGTCCACACGCTGGTACCACCGGTGGGCATGCTCGCCGCGAACCTCGCCCAGGTGCCCTACGTCCTGTCGTTCCACAGCGGTGGTCACTCCTCGGAGCTGCGGTCGGCGGGACGGAGCCGGCAGTGGAAGGTCCTGACACCACTGCTGCGCCGGGCGTCCCGGCTGATCGCGGTCAGCCGGTTCGAGTGCTCCCACTTCGCCGCCGCCACCGGCATCGACACCTCGAAGTTCACCGTCCTGCCCAACGGCGGTGCCCTGCCACCGTTCCCGGCCGACCTGCGGCCGGTACCGGGCCGGATCATCTCCAGCGGACGACTCGAGCGCTACAAGGGGCACCACCGGGTGATCGAGGCGCTACCGCTGATCCGCCGGTTCCGCCCGGACGCGCACCTGGTCGTCCTGGGGTCCGGCCCCTACGAGGCACACCTGCGGGCGCTGGCCCGCGACCTGGGGGTCGCGGACGCGGTCCAATGGCGCTCGCTGCCGCCCGGTCAGCGCGGTGCGATGGCGCAGGAACTGGCCCAGGCCGGCGTGATGGCCGCGATGTCCAGCTACGAGGCGCACCCGGTCGCGGTGATGGAGGCCGTGACCCTGGGCCTGCCGGTCGTCGGTTTCGACATCGCGGGGATCGGCGATCTGGTCGAGGACGGTCTGGTCACCGGAATTCCCGCCACCGCGAGCTCCGAGCACATCGCTCAGTCGCTGGAACGTGCCCTCGCCGAGGTCGAGAACCGTGGCCGGCGACGGCACGAACCGGTGGACGTCGTCCTGCCGACCTGGGAGAGCAGCGCCGAGGGTCTGGCCCGGATCTATCGGGACGTGCTGCAGACAGACAGGCAGGTGCACGCATGACCGATCGTCTGCGCGTGGTCCACATCATCACCACGCTCACCACCGGCGGTGCCGAACGGCAGCTCGAGCTGCTGCTGTCGCGCACCACGAGCCAGGCTGCCGTGATCGCGCTCTACCGCGGTGGTCCGGTCGCCGAGAGCATCCGCGCGGGAGGCCATTCGGTGCAGGTGCTGGGCATGCACGGGTGGCGCAGGCCCCTGGCCTGGCTGCGTCTGGCCCGGCAGTTGCGGCGCTACCGCCCGGACGTGGTGCACGTCCATCTGCTGGCCGCCCAGCTGTGGGGCATCCCCGCCGCCCGGCTGGCCCGGGTGCCCGTCATCGTCTCCACCGAGCACTCGCTGATGGACGACACCGTGGAAGGACGTCCCCGCTCGGGCTCCCTACGGCGTCTGTACCGGATCCTGGAACGGCTCACTCACCACACGATCGCCGTCTCCACGCGGACGGCCCAGCGTCTGGCCGACTGGCAGGTCGCACCGCAGCGGGTCACCGTCGTGGACAACGGCATCGATTTCGCCGCCCTCGCCTACTCCGAGACCGACCGGCAGGCCGTCCGTGAGGAGTTCTCCATCCCGGGCTCCGCGATCGTGATCGGTGCGGTCGGGCGGCTCGATCCGGTGAAACGGATGGATGAGGTGATCCGCGCCGCGGCACCTCGCCTTCGAGCGGGCGGGCACGCCCTGCTGATCGCCGGGACCGGTGATGAGCAGGCCGGGCTGCAACGGCTGGCCGAAGGGCTCAGCGTCACCGACAGCGTGTACTGGGCCGGCGCCCGGGCCGATGTACCACGTCTGCTGAGCGCGATGGATGTCATGGTGAGTGCGTCCCGGGACGAGACCTTCGGGATGGCCGTGATCGAGGCTCTCGGCAATGGCCTGCCCGTGGTGTTCGCCGAATGCCCAGCTCTGGAAGATCTTTCCGATCTCCCGGCCGCGGCTTTCCCGGCGCGGGGTTCACTGTCCAGAGCCCTGGACGCGGCCCTGACCGGGAGCGTGCGCCGCCGTCCGGTCCCTCCGGAACTCCTCAAGCGCTACAGCGTCGAACAGGCCGCCGCCGGCGTCGACGAGGTCTACCGACGGCTGGTGAGGAATCATGACTGAGACCGCCAGCCCGAACACCGACCGGTTCTCCTCCGCCCCCGCACCCGGCCTGGTCCTGGCCGCCCGGGCCGACGCCCTCGTCCCCCATCTGTTCGACGCTCTCGCCCGGCGCTACCCTGTCCGGGGCCGGCTCGATCCGGAACTGACACCGCCGCAACGCCTTGCCGTCGCCGCGGCCAGCTTCCGGCCCTCCCGGACCCGATGGGTCGAGCAGTTCTACAAGAGTCACCACGGGTACCGGCTGCGCACCGCCAACGCGACCCGCCAGCTCGCCGAACTGGCTGCCGACGGACGTCCCGTGTTCCAGGTGCACGCCCTGTTCGAGGTGACCGGCGCCCCCGGCGTGCTGTACATCGACTGCACCCACGCCCAGTCCGCCGCCCAGTGGCCGGCCTGGAATCCCTTGCGGGGCAAGAGCCTTGATCGCTGGTACCAACGGGAGACGCAGGCCTACCGCAGTGCCGTCCACATCTTCGCCTTCTCCTGGCGTACCCGGGACTCGCTGCTGCACGACTACGGCGTCCACCCGGCGCGAGTCAGCGTGGTGGGCGCCGGCGTCAACCTCCGGTCGCTCCCTCCGGTGCGCCCCCTGCTGCCGGCGCCGGCCACCGGGACACCGACCGTGCTGTTCATCGGCAACGACTTCGCCCGCAAGGGCGGGCCGACGCTGCTGGAGGCATTCCGCCGGGTCCGGGAGCGGATGCCGTCGGCCCGTCTGCAACTGGTCGGCACCGATCCCGGCATCGCCCCCGAACCGGGGGTGGACATTCTCGGCCGCATCCACGACCGGGCGACGATCGCCCGGTTGTACCGATCGGCGAACGTCTTCTGCCTTCCCTCGTTCTTCGATCCGTTCCCTCTCGTCCTGCTGGAAGCCATGGCACACAGCCTGCCCGTCGTCACCACCGCCAGCTGTGGTGTCCCGGACATGATCAGGGACGGGCACGCGGGTCGGCTGGTCCCCGCCGGCGACCCCGTGGCCGTCGCCGACTCGCTGCTGGGGCTCCTGTCGAACCCCCTGCAGGCCAGGCTGCTGGGGGCCACCGGCCGTCAGCACGTGGGGGCCCACTACACCTGGGACCACGTGGTCGACCGGATGGCCCCGATCCTCGATCCGCTGGTCCGCTCATGAGGCGGCTCTGTGTGATCACGATGGCGATCCTGACGCTGCTGGCCGGCCTGACCGGGTGCGGAACCGGCTCGGCGGACGAGTTCGTCACTCGTTCGGGTACGCAGTTCACCCTGGACGGCAAACCTTTCCGGTTCGTGGGCGCCAACCTCTACGACGCCGCCGCCACCGATCTGTACTCCTGCTCACCGCAGACCCGCCTCAGCGACGGTGAGCTCCGCAAGGCCCTGGCCTACCTGCACGACCGCGCCGGCGCCAGCGTCGTGAGGTTCTGGGCCTACCAGACCTACACCGACTCAGGGCAGGACTTCTCCGGCGTCGATCGCGTCATCGACGCCGCTCGCGCCGAAGGGCTACGAGTGATCCCGGTCCTGGAGGACGGTCCGGGAGACTGCACCACCGGCACCTCCGGCGAGTCGAAAACGCTCTGGCAGAACGACACCTGGTACACCCAGGGGTACAAGTCCCCCTACGGCGATGCTGCCCTGTCCTACCGTGACTACGCCGCCGCCATCACCCGTCACTACCGGGACGAACCGACGATCATGGCCTGGATGATGGTGAACGAGGCCGAGACATCCACCCGTAACGAGGGCGACCGCACCGCCCTGGCCGACTTCGCCCTCGACATCGGAACCCTGATCAAGACCAATGACCCGAACCACCTGGTGACACTGGGCACGCAGAGCAACGGGGCACCCGGGACCAGCGGCCGGGACTTCACCACCATCTATGCGCAGTCGGTCCTGGATTTCGCCGAGGTGCACGACTGGGCCCGGTACGGCTCCGACGAGGAGGCCATGCCCGGCAGCGTGAACGGCGAGCTGCCGGCCCCGGATTCCCCCGACTGCGCCGCTCTCACGGCGAAGATCGCCTGTTCCTTCGCCCTGGCCCGGCAACTCGGGAAGCCCCTGGTGGTCGGGGAGGCCGGGATCCAGGCGCAGAACGACACGGATCGGGTGCGCAGGGCCGGTCTGATGCAGGCCAAGATGGACGCCGCCCTGGCCGCGGGCGCCTCGGGATACCTCATCTGGCAGGCGAACACGAGCAATACCGACGGCTACGCGATCGTCCTGGACCAGAACGATCCGCTGGTCAGGATCCTGCGCCGGGAGGCCGACGGCCTCTGACCGGTACGGGTCAGCCGGGCCCGTCGTCGGGAGCGGGAGACCGGGCCCGGCCGGGCCGGACACGCAGCGGCGGCGACCGCCCGTGATTCGCACCGCACCGGGCGCCAGACCCGCCGCTCGGCGGCGCGAGGTGACATATTCGCGCCATGGCGATCTCGACGCAGGCGCAGACCAGTGTCCGGCACCCCTCGCTCGAGGATGTCGATCCCTTCATCGGGACGGAGTCCACCGACCTGCCGGCCCCGCGCGGCCTGGCGGCGACCTGGTGGTGGCCCAAGCCCCAGGTGGGCAACACGCATCCGGGGGCCACCTCGCCGCTGGGCATGGTGTCGGCCTGTGCCTACTCCGGGGCCTACCCGACCGGGTACGGACGGTACGGGAAGAACACCCAGGGTGTGCCGGAGCAGATCTTCGACCGGCTGGAGGCCAGCGGCTTCACGCACTTCCAGCAGAGCGGCACCGGCATGATCCGCAAGTACTACAACTACGTGCGCGTCACCCCGATGATCCAGCCGCTGGACGACCTGGGCCAGTCCTGGGCACTGACGCAGGAGGAGGCCCACCCGGGCTACTACGCGGCCAGTCTCGACACCGGCATCCGTTGCGAGATCACCGTCGGCGAGAAGGTCGCCGTGCACCGGTACACCTTCCCCGAGAGCCGCAGCGCGCGCGTCGTGGTCGACCTGACCTGTGGCGGCCTGGCCATCGACCGCAGCCGCACCGTGCCGCTGCGGGCCCAGGTGGAGATCACCGGCCGCGGCCAGGCCCAGGGCACCGTGGTCGTCGAGGGCGTGCCGCTGTCGTTCTACCTGGAGGTGGACAGTCCCGGCTGGCGGCAGATGCTCTGGCACGACCGGCGTCTGGTCGACGGCGGCACCCGCCTGGACCTGGACAGCATCCGGCACACCACCCTGCGGGCCTTCGGCCTGGTCTTCCTCGGCCCGGCCACCGCCGGGCAGAGCGTCGAGGTGCGCATCGGCTTCTCCCTGCGCGGCCAGGAGCAGGCCCGGGCCAACCTGGAGCGCGAGTGCGACCTGGGCCGGCCGGCCTTCGACCGGGTCCACATCGCGACCTCCGAGCGCTGGGCCGACCACCTGGGCCGGATCCAGGTCGAGGGCGGCACCCCGGCCCGGCGCACGGTGTTCAGCACCGCGCTCTACCACTCGCTGATCAAGCCCTGCATCGCCGACGACGAGAGCCCGTTCTGGCCCTACGGCGGGCCGTTCGCCTACGACATCTGCACGATGTGGGACATCTACAAGACCCAGTTGCCGCTGCTGGAGGCGATCGCACCGGACCGGGCGGTGGATCTGATGGAGTCGCTGATCCGGGTCTGTGAGGAGGAGGGCAACTTCCCCATCGGGTACCGGATGGCGCGCGGGGCCGACCGGTTCTTCCGGCAGGGGTCCGCCCTGGTCCACACCGCGCTGGCCGACATCCACGCCCTCGGCATCGGCGACCTGGACTGGGCCTGGGCGCTGGTGCACATGGACGACGACCTACGGCGGCAGTACGGCGAGGACTTCCTCGACAAGGGCATGGTGCACCCGATCACGCACACCCTGGACCTGGCCTTCGCGCACCACTGCACCGCCCGGATCGCCCGGGCGCTGGCCGACGACGACCTGGGCCGGAGTCTGGCCGAGCGCAGCGGGAACTGGGTCAACGCGTTCGAGAAGGACTCCGGTCTGCTCCACGACTCGACCTTCTACGAGGGCGGCAAGTGGAACTACTCCTTCCGGCTCATGCACGACATGGCCGCCCGGATCGGCCTGGCCGGGGGTGACGCCGCGTTCATCGCCATGCTCGACTCCTTCTTCGGCCGGGGGGCCGCGCCGGTGCGCCAGCCCGGCCTGGCCCCCTCCCCCGAGGAGATGGCCGCCGGCTACGCCCTGAACCGGTTCGAGGGCCTGAACAACGAACCCGACATGGAAGTGCCCTGGGCCTATCACTGGGCGGGCCGTCCCGACCGCACCGCGGAGGTCGTCCATTCGGCTCTGACCTGGCAGTTCGGCACCGGACCGGGGGGCCTGCCGGGCAACGACGACTCCGGCGGCCTGAGCTCCTGGTACGTCTGGGCCTCGCTCGGGCTGTTCCCGGTCGCGGGCCAGAACCTGTTCCTCATCCACCCGCCCGCCTTCTCCCGCAGCGTCATGCAGTTCAGCCAGGGAGAACTCACCGTCGAGACCAGCGGGCACGTCGAGACCCCCATCTCCAGCGACGGTCTCGACGAGGAGCCGCCCGTACAGTACGTTCAGTCCGCCACGCTGGACGGGAAACCCCTGAGCGGGCCCCATGTCCCGGCTCATGTCCTGCATCGTGGCGGACGGCTCCACCTCCGGCTCGGCCCGGAACCCACCTCCTGGGGACAGAACGTACGACCCCCGTCACTCTCCGACTAGCTTTCGAAAAGATAGGTCTCGATGAGTCTTCCGCGCCGCCGTCTCGTCATCGCCGTCCGGGCCGACCCGGTGATCTGCGGCCATTCCGGCGAGGCACGCAACCTGGCCGAGGTCGCCCTGACCCGCGGCTTCAACGACGTGCGCCTGCTCACCTGGCCGATGGAGGTCCTCGAGGCCGCCGGGCTGCCGCTCAAGCCGGTGGACGGGCTGCTGCCCTACAGCCCGGGGATCACGGTCGAGCGGCCGGACCCGGTCGGGGACTACCGGGTGCCCGACGGCCGCTACATGGCCGGCCTGACCGGCCGGCTGATCGAGCTGCTCAGCGAGCCGGTGCCGACCGTCTGCCTGTCGATGTACCTGTCGCCCCACACCGACGTGGTGGTCAACGCGGTCACGGCGGCCCGGGCCGCCGGGCTGCGCCCCCAGGTGCGGACGATGGCCAAGGCGGTCGGCTCGGACGTCACCAACGTGATCAGGAATGCCCTGCGGGAAGAGCATTTCGGCGCCGCCATCGCGCTGTTCACCACGTTCCTGGCCAATGACGAGCTGATCGCGGTCTCCGAGTACACCCGCGACGAGATCGTCGCCTGCGCCGAGGAGGTCGACCACATCGCGGGCACCTCCTTCGCCGACCAGTGCCGCGAGCGCGTGATCATCGGGTATCCCCCGATCGACACCTCCGCGTACCTGGACCCGGATCCGGCCGCGGTCGACGCCGCCCTGGCCCGGCGGGGCCTGGAGCGTGACGGCTACATCCTCTTCCTGTCCCGGGTCGCCCGGGCCAAGGGCGTCTACGACCTGGTCACCGCCTTCGCCCAGTCCCGCTGCCGGGACCAGGTGAAGCTGGTGATCGCGGGCAACGGGCCTGCGCTGGAGCACATCCAGGCCATGGCGCTGGAAGACGAGCAGGTCGTCTTCCTCACCGACGTCGACGACGACGAGAAGCCGCTGCTGATGAACGGCTGCGCCGCCTACACCCTGCCGACCAAGCCCGAGCCCGACTTCGTCGAGACCTTCGGCATCGCCCTGGTGGAGAAGATGCTCTCCGGCGGCGGCCCGGTGATCACCACGATCACGGGTGGCACCGGTGAGGCGATCGGCGACACCGCGATCGTGGTCGAGGCCGGCAACGTGAACGCCCTGACCGAGGCGATGGACCAGGCCGTGCTCGACCTGGCCCCCTCCGACCGCGAGGCGATGGCGCAGCGCTCGCGGGATTTCGCCCTGGCCTTCGACCGCGAGCGGATCTTCGACGCGCTCTTCCCCCAGGACGACGTGGCCGTCTGAACCGAGACCGGTGAGCTGCCCGATGAAGGACGACGTGGTCGCCTCATCGGGCAGCTCACCGGAAGGGCCCGGAATCCCGGATGGCGTCCGGGGGAACGACCAGCCCGACGTGCGGATCCACGCGGTAAGACACTGCCCTGCCGCACAATCGGGGCAGGGCAGTCGTTCGCCCTTCTCGTACCCAGGTCTGCTCCCGGGATCCGTGCGCACCGCGATCTTCTGGTTCAGAGAGGCACCGCTGAAAGTTCCGGCCGGGCCTCGGGTTCGCGGCCACCCCGGCCGCCATGACCTTCCTGGACACACCGACCTGGTTCGGCATCCGGCCGCACTCGGTCGTGTTCACCGGACTGGACCCGGCGATTGCCACTGCGGCCGTGAGGAGGGTGGGGGCGCCGGGATATTCGACAACCTCCACATGTCTTTGGGGAGGAGCATGGACCCACCCTCCTTCGCCGCGGATCCTCGGAGAGGAATCGGACCGGCCGATGCGGAGCATACCGGTATGCGGGCGAACGACCCTACTCACACCAAAAAACAATATTTTGGACGATAACGGCGGTAGTGTCGGTCCCCCGTCGTGATCACTGCGAAGGGATAGCCGGTAGATCTCGACAAGGAGACGTCATGTCTTTTGCCCCCGTCACCCGCCGCACCGTGACCGTCACGGCCCTGGTCGGCACGCCGATCATGGCCGCCGGCCTGTGGATGGCGAACGGCGCGGCGGCCCAGCCCGCGCCGTTCACGGCGCCAGTGGCGACCTCGGCGGCGAAGACCACGCTCCGCACCGACCGCTCGATCATGATCCTGGCCCCGAACACCAAGAGCGGCGCCCGGCGCATCCTGACCGTGCACCACAAGACGTTCATCGTCGACTTCGCCCGTAAGAAGAGCGACAAGAAGTACAGCCTCCTGTCCGGCGGCGAGGTCTGGATGGGCCTGAACCCGGTCGGCCCCGCGAAGGACAGCAATTATCAGATCGTCACCACGCGGGACTCCGAGGGCGGGAACGCCGACTGCCTCTCCATGAACAGCGCCGGGCAGATCAGCGAGGAATCCTGCGAAGAGGTCGAGAAGCCCGGCGAGCTCATCATCGGGCGCGACGTGTTCCACTTCGAGAAGCGCGGCAAGAAGTGGGACATCCAGGCGTTCCGCGGGTACCTGGAGGCCCACGGACGTCAGGCGGGCCGCACGAAGGACTGGAACACCAAGACCGCCAAGGGGCTCACCGTCGTGTACGCGCCGGTCGGATAGGACGGGTGTCCCCGTCGGGGGCGGCGGGTGTGATGTGATGTCCGGAATGGACAGCCGACAGCTCAGCGCCGCCACCGACACCTGGGTCCTGGCCTGCCTCGCCACCGGCCGCGGCGGCCTGACCCTGCGCGAGATCCGTGAGCGGCTGTGGGACCACATCCCGGCCGACGTCCGGTCCACGTGGCAGGTGCTGGTCGTCGGCGACCAGGTCAGCCGCTCGCTGCACCAGCTGACGCGGGAGGGAACGGTCCGGCACGACCGTCACGCCATGCGCTGGCAGCTCGTCACGTCCCAGCCCCAACTGGACGCGCCACCGACCCGGCCGGTCCCCGCCGGAGAGCAGAGCGAGTTCTCCCTCGGGCACTGAGGTGACCTCCGCGACCTTCTCCAGGGCCGCCCTCAGTCGTCAGTCATGCCCACGGCCCTCGGCGAGCCGTTCGAGCACCGGCTTCAGCAATCGAGCCTGCCCGGCCCGCATGAGTAGCGCGGTCCCGCGGATGCCGAGAGCCGTGCGCGGTGCGACCATCCGGACCCGGCCGGGCAGGAGTTTCTGGGCTGCGGTCACGCGCGGGCGCAGAGCGCTCTCGTAAGCGGCGAGCGCGTTCCCGAGGGCGTCGGGGTGGCGACGAACCCCGGCGCTCGCGAGGGCCTGGGCCAGTTCGGCGGCCCCGTGCAGGGCCAGGGCGGTACCGAGGCCGCTGAGCGGACTGGCGCACCAGGCGCTGTCGCCGAGCAGGACCACCCGCCCGGCCGACCACCGTTCCAGGTGCACCTGGTCGTAGGTGTCGATGGCGAAGTCGGGAGCGGCGCGGGCGGCGGCGAGGAATTCCGCCGTGCGCCAGCCCACATCGGCGAACTCCCGCTCCAGGAGCTCGATGGCGGCGTCCCGTCCGGCGCGGGCCGGTAGATCGGTGGCGGCGAACGTGAAGCCGATCTCCTGCTCGCCCCGGTGCCCGGGCCGGGCCTCCACGGACCGGCAGCCGGGCACGTTGTGCACCAGGTACCACCCGTCCAGGGTCGGCGTGTCCTGTTTCTCGGTGAGGGAGAACCAGGCGTGGGCCAGTCCCAGTGGGCGGCGGAAATTCTTCTCGGGGCCGAAGGTCAGCCCCCGGGTCCGCGAATGGGCGCCGTCGGCACCGACGACGAGGTCGAACTCCTCGGCATCGCCGGACCGGAAGTGGACTCGGACACCGTCGGCGGTGGAGGTCAGCCTCTCCACGGTGTCGGCGAAGCGGTACTGCACGAGCGGGGCGGCGGCGTCGTGCAGGATCCGGGCCAGATCGGTGCGCAGCAGTTCCTCGCTCGAGACGAACCCCCGTCCATCGAAGGCCTCGACCGGCATCGCGGCCAGTCGACGTTCGCGGTCGTCGATCCAGGCGATGCCCCGCTGCGGCACGAGCGCCGTGAGTACCTCGTCGAGAAGGCCCAGTTCGGCCAGGACCTCACGGGATCCGCCCCGAAGGTCGACCGTCTGACCACCGGTCCGCAGGCCGGGGGCGATCTCGACGACAGTGACGTCCCACCCGGCCCGTCCCAGGAACACGGCGAGGCAGTCTCCGGCGATACCGGCGCCGACGATGAGGACACGAGACATGGCCAACCTTCCTATTGCAGCGATAACTGCGTTAACAGTGCGCCATGCGTTCTCCTAATGCAAGTTCGACTGCGATAGCCTGAAGCCATGGCCCAGATCAGCGGAACCACGCGTCCGGGGGGACGTACTGCCCAGACCCGGCAGACGGTCCATGACGCCGTCCGCGCGCTGCTGGCCGAGCCCGGCGCCGAACTCACCATTCCGGCCGTCGCAGAACGATCAGGCGTGCACGCCACCACCCTGTACCGCCGGTGGCGGACCGTCGAAGCGCTGCTGCTCGACCTGGCGGTCGAAGACGTCACCCTCTCCTCCCCGGTTCCGGCCACCGGCATCTTCCGGGCTGACCTCGACACCTACGTCCGCACGCTCCTGGAAGACCTACGTCAACCAGGCAACCTGGCGTTACTGCGGGCGATGCTCGCGACCGCGAACGGTCCGGACGGGCTGGCCGACGTCGGCCTGTTCATCGCCCCGCGCCTCGCACAGTTCCAAACGATGCTCACCGCAGCGGACATCACCTGCATTGATGCTCTGCGCCTGGTCGAGATCGTGATCGCCCCGGCGTACCTCTGGGCTCAGTTCGGCCGGCCGATGGATCCCGCCGTCGACACCGAGCGACTCGTCTCGACCGTCATGGCCGTCGTCAACGCGCCGGAGCCTGATACGAGCGCAGCATCGTCGTGAGGAAGCGGCGGGAGGCGCGGGCCGGGTCCAGGCTCTCGGCCACGACCACCCCCTGATGGGCGGCGATCAGCAACCGGTAGTCGGCGACGGTGAGGTCGGCGCGCAGCCCACCCATCGCCTGGGCCCGGGCCAGCAGGACGGCCATGACCTTCTCGGTCGCCTGCCGCTCACGGTCGAGCCCCCGGCCCGACACCACCGCCTCGACGTAGGCCTGGGCGTAGCCGCGGTCGTCCAGCTGGCACGCGCCGAGCCGGAGCATCATGTCGTGCAGCGCCTGGGCCGGATCAGCAGAACGCAGAAGCTCCTGGTGGGTCTTCACGGATTCGTCCCACATCAGGGTGCGCGCACCCGCGACCAGGTCGTCGCGGGTGGGAAAACGCCGGTACAGCGTCGCGACGGAAACCTGGGCCCGGCGGGCGATCCGGGTGATCGCGGCCTGTTCACCGGCCTCGGCGAAGACCTCCCGGGCCGCCACCAGGATCCGGTCGCGATTCTCCTGCGCGTCCACCCGCATCCGGCGAGCTTACGGAACAAGTGCGCCAGCCTCGCGCCGGGCCTTCTCACTTGATCGCGCTCACGCACCGGGCGACTCCATCGTGGTTCCTTCTCGGACAAGGAGCCACGGCAGTGACGTACCTCGTGACAGGAACTTCCAGCGGCATCGGCCGGGTGAGCGCCCTCCGGCTGGCCGGGCACGGCCACGACGTGGTCGCCGGGATGCGCAGACTCCAGGACGCACCCACCCACGCCCGTATTCGTCCTCTGCTCCTGGATGTCACCGACACCGACCAGCTGGCGGCCGCAGCGAAGGAGATCGGGCCCCTCCAGGGCCTGGTGAACAACGCCGGGATCACGTACGTCGGCCCGATGGAACACCTTCCGCTGGAGCGGCTCCGTCATCAGCTCGACGTCAACGTGGTGGGGCTTCTCGCCACGACGCAGGCCTTCCTGCCGTCGATCCGCGCCGGGAAAGGACGCATCGTCATCATGAGTTCGGTGGCCGGCCGGGTCACCGTTCCCCTGCACGGGGCCTACAGTGCCTCGAAATTCGCGGTGGAGGCGATCGGGGACGCGTTGCGCCAGGAACTGCGGCCGTGGGGCATCCCGGTCGTCGTGATCGAGCCCGGCACCTTCCGGTCTCATAACCGGGCCGGCACGGAGGCGGCGGCCACCGCCGACCGCACGACGGCGGACGAGCTGGCGCAGCAGCGGTACGGCGCGGCGATGGACGCCCTGCTCCAGCTCAACCGCACGGTCGAGACCTCGGCCGGCGATCCGGAAAGGGTTGCTGCCGTGGTCGAACGGGCTCTGACGACCGCCCGGCCCCGCACCCGCTACCTCGTCGGGGCCCGCGCGATGGTCGTCACGTCGCGCCTTCTGCCCACCCGGGTGATGGACACGCTGCTGTACCGGAGCATGGGCCTGCCCCGCTCGGCGAGCGGCCCCGAGCTTACGCCCTGACGGCATTACCGCACTCTGCCATCCCGCACCACCGCCGGTTGCCGGCGCGCGAGGTGTCGACGTACAGGCGAGTGCAGCGATCGTTGGCGCAGTTGCGGATTTCGCCACGAGTTCCGCGGTGCTGGACGAGATCACCCAGCGCATGGAGGTGGTGCTGCGGGATCGCTGACGGTGTCGGGGCCTTGGAGGGACGACCACCGCGAGAGCCGCGCGGGACCGCGTCCACCATTGACCATGAACGCCCTCCCCCGATCTCAGCCCGGTGGGTGCGACTTCTCGACGAGCCGGTGAAGGCCCAGGACGGTTCCGCCGGCCGCGGGAAGAGCCGCCAGAACGGCGGCAGCCGGGGCACTTCCCGCGGCGATCGTGAGGACGCCGACGAGGACGCCCCCGAACACGCCGACGATGAGGATCACGGTGGTGCGCAGGGAGAGCAGGGACTCCCCGTCCGGGGCGGGCCGGTGGCTCACGGCTCAGAGGCTTTCGACGATGCGCGCAGTCTCGTCGGCGCAGCCCCAGGCCAGGGTGACCCCGGCACCGCCGTGCCCGTAGTTGTGCACCACGTGGGTTCCGGGGCGGGTACCGGGGGCCACCTCGAGGCGTATCCCTCCGGCGCGGCCCGGGCGCAGGCCGGCAGCCTGACCCAGGACCCGGGCGTGGGCCAGTTCGGGAACCAGGGCGCGGCAGCGTTCCAGGATCGCCGCGGTCACCCCCGGGTCGGGTGTCGTGTCGTAGCGGTGAGGTTCGACGGTGCCGCCGAGAACGATGTCGGTGCTCCGCGGGTGGACGTAAGCGGGCCCGGCCGGGTGGTTCTCGTCGCGGACCGAGGTCTCGATCCCGGGGTTGGACACCAGCACGATCTGACCGCGGATCGGGTGGACGGCGTCGTCGGCGGCCAGGGTCCGGGCGCCCAGGCCGGAGGCGTTGACCACGACCGGCGTGTCCAGGTCGTCGAGGGTGTTTACCGGACGGCGCTCCAGCACACCGCCGCCGCTGCTCACGCGCTGAACCAGCCAGCGCAGGTAGGGCCGCATCTCCACGGTCGGCACGGTGAACTGCCATTCCTGGGCGACGCCCGGCTGCTGTCCGGTGTGCTCGACGAGCCGGAAGTCGGGCACGGCCGGCACCCACCAGGGCGCGGGGGCCGGTCGTCGCAGCAGCATGCGGGTGCGGCGCATCGTGACACCCGGTGCGCCGTGGACCGCGTCCCGGGCCAGTTGGTCGAACCCGGCGCGAGCCCAGATCAGGGACCGGGCATCGCCGGCCGGGAAGCCACTGGGGTACCAGACCGCCGCCGCGGTGGCCGACACCGTGTCCTCGGTGGCATCGGCGCACCGCACCGTGACTGCCAGGCCGGCCTCCAGCAGGCGCACTGCGCAGGACAAGCCGATCACTCCGGCCCCTACGACCGTGACATCAGACATTGTTTCCCCCCGGGACGTTTCGTCGATGGACGCCCCCAGCTCACCGGACGGAACCCCGGACCGTCCAATACCGGCTTCCGATGCGGTAATAAGCAATACTTATGCGATGGTCCTGGAGCTGCGGCGGCTGCGGTACTTCGTGGTGCTGGCCGAGGAACTCAGCTTCACCCGGGCCGCTGCCCGCCTGCACATCGCCCAGCCCGCCCTGACCCAGCAGATCCAGCTGCTGGAGAAGGAAGTCGGGGCCGAGCTGATCCTGCGCCGGCCCACCGGCTGTGTGCTCACCGGGTTCGGCGAGCTGGTGCAGGCTGAGGCGCGGGACCTGATCTCCCGCGTCGACGCCGCGGACACCCGCATCCGGGCGGCGGTGCAGGGCCAGAGCGGAAAGATCCGGCTGGCCTACACCCGCTCCGCCCGGGGCGGCACCGTCGATGCCCTGGTGGCCGGTTACCGGGCCCGGTTTCCGCGCGTCGAGGTCGTCGCCGAGACCGGCTGGACCGCACTGAACATTGCCGGGCTGATGGAGGGCCGACTCGACCTGGCCTTCGTGCGCCCACCGATCGAAGAGGCCGGCATCGTCTGCCGCTTGATGGCCCCGGAGGATCTCCTGCTCGCCCTGCCGGACGGGCATCCCCTCCTGACCCGGTTCCCGAGAAAGGTTCCCCGCCGGCACCTCGTCGACGAGCCGGTGGTCATGTGGCCGCGCGAGAACGGTCCCGGCATGTACGACCGCACCGTCCAGCAGGTCTGGCCCGACGGCGGTTTCCACCACGCCCGGTACGAACCCGACGACGAGCAGCTGCTGCGCGCGGTCGCCGGCGGTGGCGTGATAGCTGTTCTCCCCGCCGGCCGGGCGCGGGCCCTGCCCATGCCCGGCGTGCGGCTGCGGCGCTTCACCGGCCCCACCCCGACGGTCGACCTGGCCCTCGCCTACCGCTCCGACCACCTTCCGGCCCCGGCCCTGGCACTGCTCGCGCTCATGGACGAGATGGACGCATCCCGGTCCTGAGGAGCCGCACCCTCAGCAGTCGCTGGACGACGGGCGATCGGGCGCTGTCCGGTTCCGTTCGAGGATCCCGGTCAGGGTGGACAGGAACCGGCCTTCCTCGTCTGCATCGAGAAATGCGGTGAGACCAGACATTTCGTCGGTGACCTCAATATGGAAAGCCAGCGCGGTGCCGCGACCGAGGTCGGTCAGCGTGACCTGGAGCGAGCGACGGTTGCCGGGCACGGCCGTGCGGCGGGCGAGGTCACGACGCTCGACCCGGTCCATCAGGCCGGTGAGCGCGGCCTTCTCCACCCGCAGGGCCTGGGTCAGATCCGCCATGCCCCTGGGCCCGTCCAGCAGCAGGGACAGGAGCCGGGCCTGCACGGGAGTGAGGTCATGGAGCGCTGCGACCTGTGCGACTGGCCGCTGCCGTTCTTCGCCGAGCACTTCGGAACCGTCGGCGATCCGGCCGACCCGACCTACTCCGAGCCCCTCGTGCGGGCCTGGAACCAGAAGGTGAAGGGGGCCGACGCGTTCCTCGTGGTCACGCCGGAGTACAACCACAGCATCCCGGCCGTGCTGAAGAACGCCATCGACAGCGTCTGGCTGTCGTTCGGGTTCCGGAACAAGCCCGTCGCCGCGCTCGGTTACAGCGCCGGCATCGGCGGGGGCATCCGCTCCGTCGAGCACCTGGCCCAGATGTTCGTGGAGGCCGAGGCCGTTCCCCTGCGTAACGCCACGATCATCCCCTTCGCCAACGACGCGTTCGACGAGCAGGGGCAGCCGGTCGACCCCCTGACCACCGCGAGCCTCACCATCACGCTCGAGGATCTGCTCTGGTGGACGTCCGTTCTCGAGAAGGCCCGCGCCGAGGGAGAACTGACCCCCGGCCGGTTCCGGCTCCGAGCTGCCCAGGAAGCCGCCCGCCCCTAGGAAGCCGCCGCCACCGTCTCCCGGACGGGCATCGTTCTGCTGTGGTCGATCTCCGGGGCCTACGCCAGCATGGGCCTCGGCGCTGAGGAGGTCGGCGCCGTCCAGTTCCTCGGCCACCACCTCATCCTCGCAGTTCACCCGAGGTGTCGACCCCCTGTGCTCGATAGGCTGCCGCGCATGGCCATCAAGCTGGAGAATGTCGGTATCGCCGTTCGTGACCTCGAGGCGGCCATCGCCTTTTTCACCGATCTCGGTCTCACCGTGCTCGGCCGGGACACGGTCAGCGGCGAATGGGCCGACACAGCGGTCGGTCTGGACGGCAACCACGCCCGGATCGCCATGCTCCAGACACCGGACGGGCACGGTCGTCTGGAACTGTTCGAGTACATCCACCCGGAGGCGATCGAGTCGGAACCCACGCGTCCTCAGGAGATCGGCATGCATCGGGTCGCCTTCTCCGTCGACGACATCGACCAGGCCCTGGAGACGGCTGCCCGGCACGGCTGTCATCCGCTGCGCGGGGTGGCCACCTATGAAGACGTCTACAAGCTCACGTATCTACGTGGCCCCAGCGGCATCATCGTGATGCTGGCCCAGGAGCTGCGCAAGAGCTGACAGCCGAAGGCTCGGCGACGGGAGAGAATGAGCCCCATGCCCCAGATCTCCCCGGTCGTGCAGACCGTGCCCGCCTCCGGCATCCGCCGTATCTTCGAGCTCGCGGCCGGTATGGACGACGTGGTCCAGCTGAGCGTCGGAGAGCCCGAGTTGCCGGTGGCCCGGCCGATCCTGGAGGCGGGCGCGCAGGCGTGGCAGCAGGATCTGACCCGCTACACACCCAACAGCGGGATCAGCGCGCTGCGCTCGGCCCTGGCCTCGAAGCTGCTACGGGACAACGGTTACCGGGTGGATGCCGACCAGGTGCACGTCACCGCCGGGGGCGCCCAGGCCCTGCACACGGCGCTGACCTTCACCCTCTCCCCCGGCGACGAGGTCCTGGTTCCCGATCCGGGGTACACGACCTTCACCATGGCCTCGCGGCTCATCGGCGCGGTGCCGGTGCCCTACCCGCTGGATGCCGCCCAGGGTTTCGCGCCGGACCTGGCCGTGCTGGAGTCACTGATCACGCCGCGTACCCGGGTGCTGCTGGTGAACAGCCCGTCCAACCCGCTGGGTGTGGTGTTCAGCCGCCGCACCGCGCAGATGCTGCTGGATCTGGCGGTCCGGCACGACCTCTGGGTGATCAGTGACGAGGTCTACGAGTACCTGACGTTCGACACGCCCTTCATCAGCCTGTCATCGCTGGAGAACGCGGGCGATCGGGTCTTCGGCGTCTACTCGCTGTCCAAGACGTATGCGCTGACCGGGGCCCGGGTGGGTTACCTGGTCACGCCGCCTGGCCTGTCGGAACGGTTCCGGGCCGTGCAGGAGTCGATCGTCAGCTGCGTCAACACCCCCGCCCAGTACGCGGCCCTGGCGGCCGTGACCGGCGATCAGCAGGACGTCGCGCGGGCGCGTGAGCACTACCGGGCCAATCTGGAGGTCGCCTGTTCGGTGCTGGAGGCCCGGGGCCTGCGCTACCAGCGACCGGCCGGGGCCTTCTACCTGTGGATCGACGTCTCCCACGTCTCCGAGGGCGATGTTTCCACCTGGGCCGAGAAGTTCCTGCTGTCCGAGCGGGTCGCGGTGGCCCCCGGCAGCGCGTTCGGCACGCAGGGCGAGGGCTGGGTGCGGATCTGCTTCGCGGGGGACACCGAGCCGCTGGCCACCGGGCTGGGCCGCTTTCCCGCGCCGGCCTGAACCGACGGCCACCGCGCCTCAGACACGGACCGGAACGTCCACATCGGCCCGGGCCCGGTGGGTAGCGTCGCGGAACTGCTTGGGCGACGCCCCGACCACCCGCCGGAAGGCCGTGCTGAAAGCACTTTCGGATTCGTAGCCGGTGGCCGCGGCGAGTTCGGAGATGGAGTGCGAGTCGCGGCGCAGGGCATCGCGGGCCAGGCTCATCCGCCACTGGATCAGGTACTCCAGCGGCGTGGTCCCGACCTGGTTCTTGAAGGAGGAGGCGAACGCCGAGCGGGACATGCTGCTGATGCCGGCCAGTTCCTGGAGCGTCCACCGGCGGGCCACGTCGGCGTGCATCGCGCGCAGGGCCGCACCAATACCGTTGTCGCTGAGTGCGCCCAGCCAGCCGGTGGGCCGGTCTGCCCGCTCGGCGTGGGCGCGCAGCACGTGGACGAACAGGATCTGCACGAGATGATCCAGCACCAGAGACTGTCCGACGGCGTTCTTCTTCACCTCGGCGCCCAGCAGTTCGGTCAGGTAGGACAGCAGGCGGTTGCCCGGATGGTCGGCCCGGACGTGCACCAGGTGCGGCAGGATGTCGACCAGGATCGGGGCGTTGGGTTCGTCGAACGAGAAGTACCCGCCGCACAGATAGATGTCTTCCTTGCCCTCGGGCCCGATGCGGGCCACCCCGTCTGTGGCCGATTCCCACAACGACTGCGCGGTCGTCACTTTCGCGTCGAGGTGGCTGGCCAGCAGATAAGCGGGCGGATTGACCAGCAGGTAGATGTCTCCCTCGCGCAGCAGCACGGGATCGTGCCCGTCGAGGACCAGCCAGCACTCGCCGAACACGACGCCGCCGATCTTCACATGGGCGAAGGCGTCGAACCGCAGGGCCCAGTCACCGGCGGCGTGCAGGCCCGGATCAATGACCGTCCGCGGACGCAGCAGGCCGATGGCGCCGGCGATCGGGTCGGTGGGACCCAGCGGAGACGTCACCCTGTACGATTCGTAAGCTATCCCGGACTCCACGTTATGGATCGTACCTCCTCGGCACGGCACCATAGTTCCGTCAGCTCGCATCACCCCCTCTGAGCACGAGGATTCATCATGTCCAGTCCGCGCAGGCCGATCGGGGTCGGCATCGTCGGCCTGAGCGCCCACGGAGGCTGGGCGGCTGCGGGCCACCTGCCCGCCCTGACCGCGGTCGAGGGCATCGAACTGCGTGCCCTGGCGACCAGCTCACCGTCCTCCGCCCGAGCCGCCGCAGCCGTGTACGGCGTCCCCGCGTACTCCTCGGTCGAGCAGATCGCCGCCGACGAGAACGTCGACCTGGTCGTGGTCGCCGTCAAAGTGCCCCACCACCGCAAACTCGTGCTGCCCGCGCTGAAGGCGGGCGTTCCGGTTCTCTCGGAGTGGCCCCTGGCCGTCGACCTGCCCGAGGCCGAGGAGCTGGCCGGTGCCGCCGGGGCGACACCGACCTTCATCGGGCTTCAGGGACGATCGTCCCCCACCTTCCGGTGGCTGGCCGATCTGGTCTCGGAGGGGTATGTGGGCGAGGTGCTCTCCGCCACCGTCGTGGCCTCCTCGACCGAGTGGGGCACCCCGGTCGCGCCCCGCGGCGTCTACACCCTCGACCGCACCCTCGGGGCCACGATGCTGACCATCGCGTTCGCACCCGCGATCGACCTGGTGTCGATGGTCGTCGGTGAACTGCGCGACGTCGTCGCCACCACCGCGACCCGTCGTCGCCAGGTCCCGCTCGCCACCACCGGGCAGCTCGTCCCGATGACCGCCGAGGACCAGATCGCGATCTCGGGTACGACGGTGGACGGGGCGATCGTGTCGGCCCACCACCGCGGCGGCGCGGTCTCGGGCGCGGGCTTCTCGATGGTCATCGACGGCACGCACGGCCGGCTCGAGGTCACCGGCGCCGAGTTCCCGCACCTCGGCCCGGTCACGGTACGCGGCGCCCAGGGGCGCGGCCGGTCGACCGAGCTGGTGCCGCCCAGCAGCTACGACGCCCATCCCGGCCTGGCCGGAACCCATCTCCACACCCTGGCCCACGCCTATGCCGCCATCCGCGACGACCTCGTCCACCACACGGGCATCGCCCCGGACTTCGCCCACGCGGTCCGGCGACACCGGCTCTTGGACGCGATCTCCCGGTCGGCCGCCACGGGCCGGAGAACCGCCACCGGCTTTTAGCAGACGCCTGCAGCTGTCCGCCCGTTGACCCGGTCCGACACCGCCCACCCGCAGAGTGCTCAGTCCTGCGGCCATTACGAGGGCAACCCGGCGGCCGGGAATTCCCAGCTGCTGGCCCAGACCTACCTGGACCGGGGCAAGGGCCCGGGCAACCGCTGGGCCAGATAGATCGTGTTGACCGCCACCCCGCAGGTGGCCGTCAGCGTCAGCGCACCCAGATGGGTTGTCCGGGAGGGGTCTTGCACCGGCCTCAATGCCCGGTCCGGTCCGAGTCCGCCACCACGGACTCGCCCTGGTCCAGGGCCGACAGCGCCCCCATCTGATCGGCGGACAGCTCGAAGGAGAAGACGTCCAGGTTCTGGCGCAGCCGGTCCGGGTTCGACGACTTGGGCACGACGACCAGTCCCAGCTGCACGTGCCAGCGCAGCACCACCTGCGCCGCGGTGCGTCTGGTCTGTGCGGCGACCTGCTGCACGACCGGCAGGTCGAGCATCTTCGCGCCGTTTCCACCGATGGGCGACCAGGACTCGGTGACGATGCCGTGCGCGTCGTGGAACGCCCGGGCTTCGCGGCGAACGGACGCGGGGCTCAGCTCGATCTGGTTGACATCCGGAACGACTCCGGTCGCCTGGATGATGCGTTCCAGGTGCGCCGGCTTGAAGTTGCTCGTGCCGATCGCCTTGACCCGGCCCGACTCCAGCACCTGGACCAGACCTTCCCACGCCTCGACGTAGCGGTCCTGCCCCGGGTTCGGCCAGTGGATGAGCATCAGGTCGAGATAGTCCAGCCCGAGCGTGTCGAGGCTGCGCTCGCAGGCCCGCACGGCCAGGTCACGACCGTGCGACTGCTTGCCGAATTTGCTGGTGACGAAGATGTCTTCGCGGCGCAGGCCGGATGCCTTCAGGCCCCGGCCGACGCCGAGTTCGTTGCGGTAGCCCTGCGCGGTGTCGATCAGGCGGTAGCCCGCGGCAAGGGCATCGGTGACGACCCGTTCGGCGTCGGTGTCGTCCAGCGGCCAGGTGCCCGCGCCGATGCGGGGCATGTCGGCCCCGTGCAGCAGGCGCTCGGTGGGGGTGAGAGCGTCCGTCATCAGGTTTCTCCAGATCAGTTCGGATAGAGCCCGCCATCGACACTGATGACCTTGTTGGTGAGGTACGGGTTGGTGAGCATGGCCAGGGCCATGGACGAGATGTCCTCGACCTGGCCCAGGTGCCCGACCGGGATCGGCAGCGGCGGCGGGTCACCGGCAGCCATCGGCAGGATCCGGGTGCCGGCGATCAGCGCGGGCGCGATCGTGTTGACCGTGATGCCGGAACCGGCCACCCGGGCGGCCATGTGGTGCATGAGCCCGTGCAGGGCGGCCTTGCTGGCGGAGTAGTGCGGCCCGATGATGCCACCGCTGATCGCGGCGATCGACGACACGTAAAGAACCCGGCCGAAGCCCTTCTCGATCATCGCCGGCACCACCCCGCGGGTCAGCTGCCAGGTCGAGGTGACATTGACCGCGAAGGTCTCGTCCCACAGCTCGTCGTCCACCTCGTCCCACGACGTCTTCGCGCCGATCCCCGCGTTGGCGACCAGCACGTCCACTGTTCCGATCTCCTCGGCGACCCGGGTGATCAACGCCCGCCCGGCACCGGGAGCGCTCAGGTCGGACTGCACGACAACGGCTTTCCGGCCGAGGTCGGCGATCTTCGCAGCCCCGCTCTCGGCGTCGTCGCGGTGACCCGAATAAGTGAGGACGACGTCGGCACCGGCCTGGGCGAGCCCGAGGGCGATCGCACCGCCGATGCCACCGGAGGCACCGGTCACCAGGGCCAGGCGGCCCTCCAGAGGCATAGTCATGGTCGGACTCCTTCGGTAGGCGTTCACCCTCTCACGAATAAAACTATCTGGTTACTTTCATTGTGGCGATACGCTGCGACCGTGGTCTACGACAGTGCGGCGACGAAGCAGCGGATCCTCGATGCCGCGACCCAGGAGTTCGCGACCTACGGCATCGCCGGCGCCCGGGTCGACCGCATCGCTGAGAGGGCCCCGGCCAACAAGGCGTCCATCTACTCGTATTTCGGCAACAAGCAAGACCTTTTCGCCGCCGTGCTGCAGCGCACCCTGACCCGGCTGGCCGAGGCCGTGGCGATCGACCCGGACCGGGTGCCGGACTACGTGGGTGAGCTGTTCGACTACCAGCTCTCCCACCCCGAGCTGATCCGCCTGGTCCAGCAGGAGGCCCTGGCCCTGGAACCGGAAGAGGCCCTGCAGCGAGAGAGCCGCGCCGCGCACTATGACGACAAGGTCTCCGCGGTGCGCACCGCCCAGAAGGCCGGCACGGTCGGCACGGACCTCGACGCCCGCAACATCGTCCTGGCCCTGATCGGCATGGTGAGCTGGTTCACCGCGGCCCCGCAGATCTCTCAGATGATCGTCGGCGACGTCACCAGCACCCGGGTGCTGCGCAAGCACCGGGCCGCCCTGATCGAGTGCGCCCGCCGCATCGTCTCACCGGTCGGGAGCTGACCCGGGCCCGGTACCCGGGGCGGGAGGCCTTCCGGCGCCGAAGGTCTCGAGGAACCCGGTGTGGGCCGGCTCCCACCAGGCGGCACGCTCGGCGAAGGCGTCCGCGGTGTGGCGGACCTCGGTGCCGATGATGTGGTGGGTCGCAGTCGACCCGGGTTCGTGCGTGACGAAGGGTACGCCCCGGTGGCTGGGCACGTGGTCGCGCACGAACGAGACCCAGATGTCGTGCACGGCGCGGGCTGCCGCATGGTCGGAGGGACGCTGACGTTCGGGGACGACGGCCAGGTGGTCCGGGCCGCGGAACCACACCGACCCCACCTCGGCCCCGTGGGCAGCGCCGAGTTCGTCGTCCTCCATCGGCCCGTACAGGTAGCGGAAGACCGGGGCGGGCACCCGGTCGGCGAAACGGGTGGCGGGGTTCTGGAAGACCAGGTCCCCGCCGATCGCGCGCCAGATGCCCAGGCCGGTGTGCCGCGGCAGGGCGGTGCGGTAGCGCTCGACGAGGTCGGGGCCGGTGAGGCCGAGCGGGCGGACGCGTTCGTGCAGCAGTGCGGCGGCGACCGTGTGGGTGAGGTCGCCGGGGTGAACGGTGGAGTGCGTGCGGTACTCGGCCGTGGTGCAGCCGATCATCGTCGGCACCGGCGCGAGATCGGGGCTCAGCTCGGGGTGGGTGGGCAGCGAGACGCCGTCGACGACGGGCTGGAAGGCCACGCCCAGCATGGCCACGTCACCGTCGCGGTCGGCGTCGTGGCGGGTGTACGACTCGTCGCAGACGAGTTTCTGGGCCTGCAGGAGACGATCGACGGACGCGGTGCGCGGGTCGGTCCCCAGACGCCTCAGGAAGCGGGTGGTCGTGCGGGCGGCGTGTTCGGGGCGCAGCACCGCGACCGAGGCGCCCGACTGGGGCAGGGCGGCGGAGAACAGGCCCCGGGCGGGTGGGAAGGCCATCAGGGTGGCTACCGCGAATCCGCCCGCGGAACGACCGGCCAGGGTGACACGGGAGGGATCACCGCCGAACGCGGAGATGTTGTCGCGCACCCATTCCAGGGCCGCAACCAGGTCGAGCAGGCCCCGGTTGTCCGGGGCTCCCGGCAGATGCAGGAACCCCAGGGCGCCCAGCCGGTGGTTGGCCGTCACCTCGACGACGCCCGATGCCGCGAAAGCACCTGTCTGAAGCGCACCTTCGTTGGCCGAGCCGACCGCGTAGCCGCCGCCGTGGATCCAGAACAGCACCGGCGCGGCGCCGTCGGTGGAGGGTGTGCGCACGTTGACGGTGAGGAAGTCCTCCCCGGTGTGCAGGGCGGAGGCCGCCCGGGTGCCGACCGGCCCGTAGGTGGGTATCTGGGGGCTGACGTCGCTCAGGGCCGTGGCCTCCCGCACGCCGCCCCAGGGTTGCCGCGGCTGCGGGGCCAGGAACCGGCGCTCCGGTGTGATCGGCGCGGCGTAAGGGATTCCGAGGAACTCGAGAATCCCGTCGACGCTGCGGCCGCGCACCGCCCCCGCCCGGGTCGGCACGGTCGTCACAGCATGGCCTCCCCCAGCGTCATCATCAGCCGGTTGGCCCAGGCGAACATCGCGGCCACGGCGACGGCGTCGCGCACGGCGTCGTCACCGAGACCGGCCTCGCGCAGCGCCTGCACGTCCGCGGCCCCGACGGTGGGCGGGGTGGTCGCGGTGTGGGCGGCGAGCGCGATCACGGCCTGCTGGAGCGGGTCGGTGAGGGTGGAGGGGCCCTGCCGGGCCAGGCGCACGCTGGTGGCCTGGTCGCCGGAGAGCTGGATCTGGCGGCGGCCGTGCACCGAGGCACAGTACTCGCAGCCGGTGACCAGAGAGGTGGCCAGGGCTGCCAGTTCGCGGTGGGCACGGTCGAGAGTGCCGGCCTGGTGCGGGCTGCCGGTCATGATCGCGTTGTACAGCGCGGTGCGCTCGGCGAGGACGGCCGGGTCGTGCAGCAGGGTCAGGTAGAAGGGTGACCACTGGGCCGGGGTGCGGGAATCGGCGCCGGGTTCGACGCCGGGCACGCGGGCGGGCGGTACCCAGGGGTCCCAACGGTAGACCGGGAATTCCGGCTGGTCGGGGGTGAGGGTGGCGGTGAACGGCGGCAGCGGCCCGGCGGGGGCGGGGCGGTGGCCGACGGCCTCCAGTCCCTGCAGCAGCCGCACCAGGTAGCTGACGTAGGCGACGACCTGAGCCACGGCCACGACCTGGGGTGCTTCGAGCCCGAGGTCGGTGAGGTTGCGCATGTCGTCGCGGCCCAGGTCGCGGGGGTCGAGGGCCATCTGCTCGGCGTGGGCGAGGATCGCGGCGGTGCGGGGGCCGAGGGTGCTCCAGCGTTCGGGGTCGGCGACCGGGTCGGCGTCGGAGCCCAGTTCGGTGGCCCAGCGGGAGGTCAGGGCGGTGTGCTGGTTGACCTGGGCGACCCGCAGGGCGATGCGCAGGCGGTCGGTGCGGGACAGGCCGCGTTCCTCGACCGGGCGCAGCACCAGGTCGTCGAGGGCGAGGGTGGGGGCGCGTACGTCCTCGCGCACGGTGGCGAGGGCGGAGAGCGGGTCGTCGCCGGTGAGGGGGGCCAGATCGGCCCGGGCGGAGGCGAGATCCATTTCGTACGGGTTCTTCTCGCCGGTGCCCGTCTCCCGGCGGCCGTCGTCGGTGACGATGGTGACGACCGATCCGGTGATCCGTTCGGCGCGCATCCTCGCGACCAGGCGCAGGGCGGCGGTGAGGTTGGTGCCGGTGGCCGATCCGGCGCGGATTCCGGTGCGCTCGAACAGGATCCGGGTGGCAGCAAGGGACTGGGCGTCGGGCACGGAGATGATCTCGTCGACCAGGGTGCCACTCACCGGCTCGTCGGCGCGGGCCAGGGCCGGGCCCTGCGGGGCGGCGACGGCCAGGCGGGTGCTGTGGCGGCGCAGGCGGAAGTGCCGTCCGACCGAGGCGACGGTGCTGCCGGTGCGGGCGCCCACGACGATCCACGCCGGTTCGGGGTGGGGTTCCAGGGCCATCTGCCGGAAGATCGAGCCGGGCAGGTCGTCGTCGGCCTGCCAGTCGGTCATGGTGGACGACGTGGTGCGGTGGTCGAGGAAGGTCCAGTTCGCGCGGTGGCCCAGGGCCTGCGCGGTGCCGGGCGCGGCGGAGGCGTCGTCGACCGGGTGCAGGCGCCCGCCGTGCCGGCGGATCAGGTCCAGGTCGGTGGCCGGGGTGTCCCGGGCCACGACGGCGACGAAGTCCAGGCCCAGCAACTGGGCGAAGTAGGCCTGGGAGACGACGGTGGCCCCGGCGCCGGCGTCGACCAGGGTGGTGCGCGGGCCGATGTCGCCGTTGGCCAGGTGGAAGAGGATCAGCGAGCGCGCCGTGCGGTGCTTCAGCGAGCCGGTCGGGTGGACCGACTCGTCCTTGAGGTAGAGGTGCACGCCCCATGTGACCGGGAGCGGGAAGACGCGCAGCGGCGTGTCGCCACCGCGGACCGCGTCGGCCCCCACCACCCGCACGGCCCGGTGCACCCAGGCGCGCTCGTCGATCTGGGTGTGCATGGTCTCGGGCACAGCTCGCTCTCCGTCCTCAGGAACTTCGGACCTCTGACATTAGCCGAGCTGATACCCCAACTGGTTGGATGGGTCCGTGATCGAGGTTCGCCATCTACGGCTGCTGCAGGCCCTGGCCACCGAGGGTTCCATGTCGAAGGCCGCCAAGCGGCTCGGCACGTCGCAGTCGGCGGTGACCCAGGCGGTGAAGCTGCTGGAGGACCAGCTCGGCACCGCGCTGCTGGTCCGCACCCACACCGGGATCCGCCTGACCGAGGCGGGCGCGGTGTTCGTGCGGCACGGGCAGCAGATCCTCGCGGCGATGGCGCAGGCCGAGGCCGAGGTGGCGGCGGTCGCGAACCTGCGGGCCGGCACGGTGCGGGTGGCCAGTTTCCCGAGCGCGGCGGCGACGATCCTGCCGCGGGCGCTGGGCTCGGTCACGCGCGAACACCCGCAGCTGCGCTTCACGCTGACCGAGGCCGAGCCGCCGCGGGCGCTGGACCTGCTGCGCCGGGGGGAGGTCGACCTCGCGATCGTGTACGTCTACGTGCCCGACAGCGATCAAGAGATGGGCACGGGCGTGCCGGTGCCGGTGCTGCAGGCCGACGAGGTGGCCCAGACCCTGGTCACCGAGCACCTGCACGTGGCGATGCCGGCCGGTCACCCGGCCGCGGCGCGGGAGGCGGTCGAGGTGAGCGAGCTCGGCCTCCAGCGCTGGATCGCGGGCTGCCCCCAGTGCCGGGGCAACCTGCTGGCGCTGTGCCGCGCGGCCGGGTTCGAGCCGGACATCGCCTTCGAGACCGACGACTACGTGGCCCTGCAGGCGCTGGTCGCCGCCGGGCTCGGGGTGGCCCTGGTGCCGGATCTGATGCTGGCGGCGGCGCGGCCCGACCCGGGGCTGGCCGTGCGCCGTCTGGTCCCCGAGACCGCCCGGGTCGTCAGCTCGGTCACGACCCAGGTCCTGGCCGGCTCCCCCGGCGTGGCGGTGACCACGGCGGCCCTGATCCGGGCGGCGGCTTCGCTGCGGGAGGCCATCGACGGGGCGGCCGGCGTGACGGGGAACACGGGCTCCTGATTCCGCACCAGATCGATGCACTTGCGTTTTCCCGGGCCACCGGGGGTATCGTCTGAACTTATGGGGTTCAGCGAGCCCCGCTCCTGACCGATCCTCACTCACACCACGAGAAGGAACCCATGTCCACGCCTCGATGCCGCGTCGCCGTGGTCGGTGCCGGACCCCGCGGCCTGGCCGTCGCCGTCCAGCTCACCGCCTGCACCGGCATCGAGACGCACCTGATCGACCCCCGGCCCGGCGGGGTCGTCTGGGACCCGGCACAGGACCCCGAGCTCCTGATGAACTCGCGCACCCGCCAGGCCACGGTCTTCGCCGACGACACCGTGGACGCCGCCCCGGCCACACGCGGGCCTTCCTTCGCCCAGTGGTGCGCCCGGTACGGCTCCTCGCTCCCGCCGGGTCCGGCCGCCGAGGCCGCGGGCCGGGGGCCCGATGACTTCGCGAGCCGCTCCCTCTTCGGCCGCTACCTGCGCTGGGTACTCGAGCGCCTCACGCAGCAGGGCGTCCACGTCCACCCGCACCGGGTCACCGCCCTGCGCGAGATCGCGGACGGAACCCAGGAACTCACCCTTAACACCGGTGAGAAGCTGACGGCCGACCGGGTCGTGCTGGCCCTGGGGCACCTGCCGGCCGCCCCCACCGCGCCCGAGCAGGCCCTGGCCCGCTCCGCCCACGAGCACCACCTCGTCCACGTGCCCGCCGGCCCCGCGACGGCCGCGTCGCTGCGGGCCCTGCCCGCCGGCGCGGACGTGGCGGTCCTGGGCACCGGCCTGAACTTCTACGACCTCCTGGCCCTGGTCACCCAGGGCCGCGGCGGGCAGTTCGAACGCCACCAGGGCCGCCTCACCTACTGCCCCTCGGGCCAGGAACCCGTGCTCCACATCGGTTCCGGGCGCGGCGTCCCCTACCTGGCCCGGGCCGTGACCCCCGCACCGGTGACCCTGGAGATCGTCACCGACGATCGCGTCGCGCAATGGTGCGCCGCCGACGGCACCCTCTCGTTCGCCGACGACGTCTGGCCCCTGGTGAGCGCCGAACTGGCCCGGGTCTGGCGCGCCGCCGGGGCGGACACGGCCTTGGACCTGGACGCCCTTCTGGACCCGTTCGCGGGGTCCGGACCGGCCGGGAGCGCCGATCTCACCGCCCGGCTGCGAGACCTGCTGCGCGCCGACCTCGACTCCGCGCTCGCCGTTCCGCGGGGACCAATGACCGCGGTCGGTGAGGCCCTGGCCGTGCTGAAGGACCGGGTGCGCACGGTGGTGGCCGCGGGTGGCTTTTCCCGCGAGTCCGTCCGGGGCGACCTGCAGGGCTGGTTCCGCAGCGTCGGCGCCTTCGTCGCCGCCGGGCCACCGGCCCTGCGTGTGGAACAGGCGCTCGCCCTGCTGGAGGCCGGGCTGCTGCGCGCGCTGGGCGCGGGGGTCCGGGTGACGGCGAGCGGGCCGGAAGGCTTCGTCGTGCGGGGCCGGGACCTGGCCGGACCCGTGACCGTGCAGGCACTCGTGCACGCCCGCCTGCCCGCCGACGACGCCGGGAGCACCACCGACCCGTTCGTCCGCGAGCTGGTACGTGGGGGCTACGCCCACGTCCGGGACGGGGGCCTGGTGTCCGTACGCTCCCGGCCCGGCACCCTGACCGGTCCCGGTGCCACGGCCTGCCGCCTCGTCGACCGTGACGGTGACGCGAGCGGGCGCCGGTTCGTGATCGGGCTGCCGGTCCAGCCGCAGGAATGGAACATCGCGAACCTGCCCCAGCCCGACCGGGCCGACCGCACCCTGGTGCAGGCCTGCTCGATCGCCGACCAGATCGTGACCGCCGCTGAACCCGTCGTTCGCTGAGCGGCTGAGGAGATCCCTTGTCCACCATCGTCATCCGCCACGCCACCGTGCTGACCGGCACCACCGCCGAGCCCGTCGTCCCCGACGCGCGCATCGTCAGTGTCGACGGCGAGATCACCGAGATCGGCCCCGACCGCGGCCCGGTCCCCGACGGCGCCACCGAGCTGGACGCCACCGGGTGCACCGTCGTCCCAGGACTGCACAACCTGCACGACCACGTGGCCCGAAAGAGCCTGCGCATCTCTCAGCGCACCACCAGCTATCGCTCACAGAGCGACGTGCTCATGCAGCAGCCCGCGGAGTTCCTGGCCCTGCACACGGCGGCGAACCTGGCCGCCCAGCTGGCCTCCGGCGTCACCACGATCCGCGACTTCGGCCTGCCCGGCGCCGGCGGCATCCAGGCGATGCGGGCCGTGCGCGAGGGCGTGATCCCCGGCCCGCGGCTGTACTCCGGCGGCGATCCGATCTGCATCACCGGCGGCCACAGCAGCAACTGGGGCGCGATGGAGGCCGACGGCGAGGACGCCGTGGTGCGGGCGGTGCGCACCCAGATCGGCCGGGGCGCGGCCGTGGTCAAGTTCATGGGGTCCGGCGGCCTGGGCACCTACCCCGAGGAAGAGCCGGGGATCCCCGAGTTCACCGAGGCCGAGCTGCGCGCCGGGATCACCGAGGCGCACAAGTTCCACAGGCCCACCGCCACGCACGCCTACTCCACCGAGGCGATCCGTAACGCCGTGCGGGCCGGTTCCTCCACGATCGAGCACGGCGCGTTCATGGACGCGGCCGTGGTCGCGGAGATGGTCGAGCACGGAACCGCTTTCGTGCCCACCCTGTCGAGTGTGGCCGGGATCGGCTGGCAGCACCGCCTCTACGGCAACGAGTACCTGTTCGGCCGGATCCAGAACGAGATCGTCGGCCGGCACATGGAGAGCGTCGCCCTGGCCTGGAAGGCCGGTGTCCCGGTGGTGACCGGTACCGACACCAGCGGCGAGGTCGTCGAGGAACTCGAGCTGATCGCCGAGGCCACCGGCGCGGACCGGCTCGACGTGCTGGCCTCCGCCACCCGCACCGCGGCCCAGGTCGCCCGGCACTCCGACCTCACCGGCACGATCGTGCCCGGCCTGCGCGCCGACCTCCTGGTCGCCGAGGGCGACCTGCTCACCGAAGGCTTCGAAGTTCTGCGCCGACCCCGCTGGGTGCTCCGTGACGGCGTCGTCACCCCCGGCCGACCGTTGCCGCTGGGAGTTCGGCTCAGCCAGCTCCGCGGCCTCGTCTGACCTCCGGTCTTTTCGAAAGGAACACTGTGTCCCACGCTCTCACCCGCCGCTCCGCCCTGCTCGGCGGTCTCGGCGGTGCCGCCCTGTTCGGTCTGGCCGCCTGCAGCTCCTCGGCGACCGGTTCGTCGTCCAAGACCGCCGACAGCGGCTCGGGCGATGCGAACGCCCTGACCATCACCGGGTTCTCGGGTGCTTTCGCCGACCAGTTCCAGGCCGAGGTGATCGGCCCGTTCCAGGAGGCCAACTCCGGCACGAAGGTCACCTACACGCCCGCCACGAACTCCGCCGAGCTGCTGGCCGGGCTGCGGACCAACACCTCCAAGGCCACCTACGACCTGGTCATCATGGACTCCTCGGTGTCCACGACGGCCAACTCCGAGGGCCTGTTCTCGAAGCTCGACTCCTCGATCGTCACCAGCCTCGGCGATCTGGTCGACGCCGCGGTCATCGACGAGGGTTACGGCCCGGCCATCACCATCGACAGCCTGGCGCTCATCGCCAACCCCTCGGTGTTCGACACCCTGCCGGACACCTGGAGCGCCCTGGCCGGCTCCACCTACAAGGGTCAGCTGGCCCTGCAGATCGCCGACACCCGCGGCATCGCGCTGATCGCGGGCCTGTCCAAGGAACTGGGCCTGGACTACAAGAAGTCGATCGACGAGCAGCTGGCGCAGATGAAGAAGCTCGCGGCCAACGCCCAGACCTTCGCCCCGCAGCCCAACCTGTACGACGCGATCCGCTCGGGCAGCGTCGGGGCGGGCGTGGGCTGGAACGCCCGCGCCCAGGCCCTGCACGACGAGAGCCCGAAGGAACTCATCGTCCAGGTGCCCCAGGGTCTCGGCGTGGCCCAGATCAGCACGATCAACCTGGTCGAGACCTCCACCAAGAAGGACCTCGCGCAGAAGTTCGTCGAGTTCGCGATCAGCGCCGACTCCCAGCAGCGGATGGCCGAGAAGGCCTTCTACGGCTCGGTCAACTCCACCGTGAAGGTGAGCGACACGATCGACGCGCGCACCGCGTCCACCACCGGACTCCTGGCCGACGACGCCCCGATCGACTGGGCCTGGATCGCCCCGAACTACGCCGACTGGGTGCAGCGGATCCAGCGTGAGGTCATCGGTGGCTGACGCTCCCCACCTCGAGGTGGCGGGCATGCGCAAGGAGTACCCCGGCGCGCAGGCCCCCGCCGTGGACGGCGTCGACCTGAGGGTCCGGCAGGGCGAGATGCTCGCCCTGCTGGGCCCTTCGGGCTGCGGCAAGACCACGACGCTGCGCATGGTCGCCGGGCTGGTCGAGCCGACCGCCGGCACGATCACCGTGGCCGGGCGGGACGTCACGCAGGTGCCCGTGCACCGGCGCGGCATGGGCATGGTGTTCCAGTCCTTCGCCCTGCTGCCGCACCTGAGCGTCGCCGGAAACGTGGCGTTCGGCCTGGACATGCGCAAGCTGCCGGCGGCCGAGAAGAAGCGCCGCGTGGCCGAGATCCTCGACCGGGTGCAGCTGGGTCATCTCGCGCAGCGGCGCATCGGGCAGCTGTCGGGCGGCCAGCAGCAGCGCGTGGCCCTGGCCCGCGCCCTCGTGGTCGACCCCAGCGTCCTGCTGCTCGACGAGCCGCTGTCGGCGCTGGACGCCAAGCTGCGCGAGTCACTGCGTACCGAGATCCGCGAGATGCAGCTCAGTTCCGGCACCACCGCGGTGTTCGTGACCCACGACCAGGACGAGGCGCTGTCGATGGCCGACCGGGTCGCCGTCATGGACGCCGGGCGGGTGGCCCAGATCGGCACCCCGCAGGAGATCTACGAGAACCCGGCCGACGTGTTCGTGGCGACCTTCATCGGCCGTGCGAACCTGCTGGACGGGGTGCTCGGCACCTCCGGGGTGGACGTGCCCGGCCTGGGAACCCTTCCGGTGACCACGTCCCGACCGCCCGGTCCGGTGACCGCCCTGCTGCGTCCGCAGGCCGTTCAGCTGCTCGACTCGCCCTCAAGCCAGGGTTTCGCGGGGAATGTGCGCTCCGCGTCCTACACCGGCGACCAGATCACCTACCGCATCGACGCGGCCGGGCACACGTTCGAGGTGGACACCGTGGCGACGGGCGCGCCGCTGGACCGCGGCGCAGCGGTCCGGATCGCCTGGGAACCCGCTGCGGTGAAGGTTCTCCCGCCGAGGAACGCGACGTGACCCGCACGTGGCGCCCGCCGGTGGCCTGGGGGCTGCTGGTGCCCGGGCTGGCCGTGCTGCTGTTCGCCTACGCCGCTCCCATGCTCTGGGTGCTGCGGATGGCGTTCAACCGCTTCATCGGCGGAGGCGGCATCGAGATCACCTTCACCGTCGACTCTTTCGCCGACGTCTTCACCGACCCGTACTACCTGCGGGTGGCCTGGACCACGGTGAAGCTCGGCCTGCTGGTCTCGGTGGTCACCGTGATCGTGGCCTATCCGCTGTCGTTGTTCCTGGTGCGCACCACCTCCCGGTTCCGCGGCCTGCTGACGATCCTCGCGATCGCCCCCATGCTGGTCTCCTCGGTCGCGCGCACCTACGGCTGGATGGTGGTGCTCGGCAACCAGGGCCTGCTGAACTCGGTGCTGAAGGGCCTGGGACTGACCGACACCCCGGTGCAGCTGGCCAACCAGTTCTCCGGCGTCGTCATCGCCCTGGTCCAGATCTTCCTGCCCTACGCCGTTCTCGCGATGACGAGCGGCTTCGGGCGCCTGGACGACACCCTCGAACAGGCCGCCGCCTCGCTCGGCGCGGGCCGGATCACCCGCTTCCTGCGCGTCACCCTGCCACTGACCCTGCCCGGAGTGCTCACCGGCCTGCTGCTGGTCTTCGTGCTGAGCATCAGCGCCTACGTCACGCCCCGCCTGATCGGTGGTGGACGGGTTTTCGTGCTGGCCTCGGAGATCTACGACCAGGCCACCAACCAGCTGAACTGGCCGCTGGCAGCGGCTCTCTCGCTCGTCCTCGTCGTCGTCTTCGGAGTGGCGGTCACCGTGTTCGGTCTCCTGCAACGCCGCGTGGAGCGGTGGGTGAGCGGCCGATGAACACCCTCGCCGACCGCGCGGCCCGCTGGTCGCAGCGCACCCTGGTCACCCTGATCTACGTGTTCCTGTGGCTGCCGATCCTGGTCGTGGCCGTGGTCTCGATCGACACCTCGACCTTCCTGCGCTTCCCGCCGCAGGGCTTCTCGCTCGACCCCTACCGCACGGTCTTCAGCACTCCCGAATTCATGACCGGCCTGGTCAGTTCGCTGATCATCGCGGCATTCACCACCGTGATCACGCTGGCCGTGGCGATCTGCGCCTCGCTCGCCTTCACCCGGCAGAGCTTCCGCGGATCCGGTGCGGCGCAGGCCTTCCTCACCTCACCGCTGCTGGTGCCCAACATCGTTCTGGGCCTGGCCCTGCTGCTGCTGTTCTCACCCCTGGCCCTGAACGACACCTACACCGGGCTCGTGCTCGCCCACGTGGTGCTGTGCCTGCCGTACGCCATCCGAACCATCTCGGTGAGCCTGTCCACCGTCGACGTGTCCGGGGAGGACGCCGCCCGGGTGCTGGGTGCCTCCCCCTGGGTCACTTTCCGCCGGGTCACGCTGCCCCTGATCCGCCCGGGCGTGATCGCCGGGGCGGTGCTGTCGTTCCTGGTCTCCTTCGACGAGGCCGTGGTGTCCCTGTTCCTGGCCGGCTACAACATCACGCCACTACCGGTGACCCTGCTCGATCACCTCGAGACCCAGGCCGGACCGGAGGTCGCGGCCCTTTCGGTGCTACTCATCCTGTTCTCGCTGCTGGCCGTTCTGGCTGTCGAGCGGGCGCTCGGCCTCGGGCGGAGCCTGCGCACGCGGTCCTGAACCAGCGGGTGCTCAGAGCTTGTTTAGCGCGCCGGTCAGCTGCTCGACGGTGTCACCGGCCAGTTTCTCGAAGATCAGCTTGGCCAGGGGCGAGGCGGCCTTGGCCATCCCGTTGAAGACGACCTCGTTCGTGTAGGTGACGGACGATCCGGTCCCGTCGGGTGCGACATCGACGGTCTCGGTGGACGTCGCGGTGTCGTTGCGACCGACGTGAACCACGCGGGTGGGCGAGAGCTGTTCCAGGGTGTAGCGCAGTTCCGTGGAGATACCGGCGATCTTCGAGGTGTTGTGCCACTGCGAACCCACCTGCACCGGGCCGGCGTCCACCCGGACGCAGCGCACGGTACCGGGGTCCCACTCTTCGGCATGGCCGAAGTCGGCCAGGTACGCCACCACCACATCGGGAGCCGGCTCGACCGAGAACGTACGGGACACCACAGCCATGGCCGGCCTTCCGATCGAGGGTTGGACGGGCGTCCCGCGACCGGCGGCCGAAGAACCCACGTCCATGAGCGTGCTCAGCTTGCCGCGCCGCGGCGAAAACGCATCCGGACCCGGCGGCTCCTGCATGATTACTTCCAATTATGAATGGATTAAGGCGTTATGTCCGTTACGCGAAGAGGATGGGGCCGTTCCGTACTCCATCGAAAGGCTCATGTCTTCATGCCGTTCAAGCGCAAGCTCACCATCCTGGCCTCGACCGCACTGCTCACCCCGGCAGCCCTCGCCGGCGCGATCGCCCCGGCCTCGGCGGCGACCGGCCCGGCGGCGGCCGACTCCTGCACCGACTACCCATACGCGCTGGCGGGCGAGTTCCGAGAGGGCTGGGCCCGGGAATCCACGCCCTACAACTACCTCGTCCCGCAGGAAGGCACCTACACCGCCTGCCTCGACGGTCCGGCGGACGCCAACTTCGACCTCGAGGTTCTGCAGTGGAACACCGCCGCGGGCGGCTACCAGCTGATCGCCGCGTCCCGGAACGCCGACTCGACCGAGCGCGTGACCTGGAACTCGCCGGCGAACTCCACCCAGTACCGGCTCCGGGTGGTCGCGACCAGCGGCTACGGCACCTACACGGTGGGCGTGCGGTTCCCCAACGAGTCCTGAGCCGGGCCCGAACCGATGGGCCCGCCCTGTCACGGTCGCGGGCCCATCGGTCCTGGCAACGTCAGATCTGTTCGAACAGTTGACGTTTGCGGGTCTCGAACTCGGCGTCGCCAATGTCTCCGGCCCGGTGCCGGGCCCGTAGGTCGGCCAGCGCCGCCAGCGGGTCGACGGCCGGGGCCTCGGTGGGGGTACGCATCGTGTTCTCGGCGAAGGTCTCGGCCTGGGTGCCCAGGATCTGATCGACGACCAGATCCCCGGACCCGGTGGTGAGGGTGAGGCTGCTCAGTCCCCGGTGCGTCTGGCCACGGGCGGCCACGACGCCGGCCCGGTCGATGATCAGCGCGCTGCGGGGGCCGGCGCCCTCGGCGGTGAAGAGGATGCGGCGCGTGGTCAGGGCCATGAGACCGGCCACCTTGCCCCGGCACCCTTCGAGGAGTTGCTGGACGACCTCGTCCGGTTCCAGCAGTGCGGCCAGGACGGCCAGCTCACCGTCGACGGGACGCCCGAAGGCGGCCTGGTCGGCGGCATCGGCCAGGTCTTCCCGCCCCTGGGCGGCCCGTAGCTGTTCGCCCACGGGAGCACGTCGAAGCCAGGTGAAGAAGCCGTCCATCCCGGCATCATCTCAGCCCGGCCGCGACGCTGCTCCCGGGCCCGGGGTTCAGTGGGCCTGAAGCCTGGTGCGGATCTGCTGGATCACCAGATCGGGCTTCTCCAGCGGGATGTCGTGCGAGCTGTCGGCCACGACGAGGTCCCGGTCGGCGGCGCGGGCGGCGAAGTCGGCCTGGGCGTCACGCCAGTGCTGCATGTCCGGCGCCGAGCCCTCGAACGGTGTCCCGGTCGAGACGATCACGGCCGCCGGGATGCTCTTCGGCCAGGTCACCTGGTGATAACGGTGGTGCATCGGGGTGTAGAGGGCCGCGGTCGCGATCAGCTGACGTTCGGGTTTCGTCAGGGTGGCCTGGGCCTTGAGCGCCTCGATCTGCGGGGTGGTGACCGCGACGATCCGGGCGATCTGCGGGTCGGTGTAGAAGTCCGGCAGGCTCGCGTCCACCAGCACCGCACCACCGACCCGGTGGGGGTTCTGCCGGGCGAAGTAGGTGGCAACCTCCCCGGCCTGGGAGTGCGCCACCAGCAGCACCTTCCCGGTGACGCCGAGCTGGTCGAGGCCGGCCTTCAGGTCCGAGACGGCGTTCTGTACCTTCCACGGGCCGGGCACCTCGTCGCTGTCGCCCGTCCCGGCGCGGTCGTAGGTGATGATCTGCGCGCCGGTGGCCCGGGACAGCGGGGGCACGATCTTCGCCCAGTACGAGGAGTCCTCCCCTCCCCCGGCGTCCAGGACGATCGTCGCCTTCCGTCCGGCGGTGACGTGGAAGGCGAGACGATGGCCGTTGTTCGTGATCATGTGGATGCCGGTCGCCGGGGTCGAGCTGCCGGCCGGGGTGGAGCTGCTCGGCCTGGTCTGGGCCGCGGCGGAGCCGGGCTGCCCGCAGGCGGTGAGCAGGCCGGCCAGGGTGAGGGTGACGCCCAGGCCGGTGACGGTACGACGACTCTTGTTCACGGTATTTCTCCTGCGGTGAATTCCGGATGGGCTGACGCCGACAACTCTTCCCGGCGACGGCCTGCACCACACGGGTGCTGGAATCCCTTTTCAGGGTGTAGGAAACTCCACTGTGCCCAGCCACCCCGGTGGCCCAGGATCACCACGTGCCTCTGACCGACGTCCTCACAATTGAGCGCCCCGTGCCCCGACTTCTCCGCTGGCTCGAGCTGGTCGGGGCCTCCGCGGTGCTGCTGCTGGGCTCGCTCGGGGCGCTGGTACTGGCCACGCTCTGGGGCGTGGCCGTCGTCCTCACGCCTCTGGGCCTGGGCATTCCGCTCACGCTGCTGCTCACCGGCATCGTCCGCTGGTTCACCGACCAGCACCGGACCTGGGCCGGTCAGCACCTGCCCGAGCCCGTCGAGCGCCCCTACCGGCCGCCCACGAGCGGCAACCACCTCGTCCGTTGCCGGTCGCTCCTGAAGGAGCCGGCGACCTGGCGCGACGGCTCCTGGCTCGTCGTCGACGCGGTCGCCGGGTGGTTCACCGCCGGGCTGACGTTCCTGCTGTTCGCGATCGGTGTGGTGTATCTGGTCTACCCGCTGGTCGTCGCGCTGACCCCGGAGTCCACCTTCCGCACCCCTTTCGGCTCGGCCTGGACGATCAACAGCCTCACCGAGGCCTTCGCCCTGGTTCCCGTCGGTGGGCTGACCCTGTGCGCCAGTTACCTTCTGGCGACACCACTGGCCGTGCTCAACGCCCGGGTCGTCCGGTCCCTTCTCGGCCCGACCCGCCCGGCCCGGTTGCAGGCGCGGGTGGACGCCCTGGCCGCCAGCCGCGCCGACACCGTCGACGCGCAGGCCGGTGAACTGCGCCGGATCGAGCGCGACCTGCACGACGGCGCGCAGGCCCGCCTGGCCGCCCTCGGCATGAGTCTGGGCCTGGCCGAGCACCTGATCGACGCCGACCCGCAGGCCGCCCGGCAACTGCTCAGTGAGGCCCGGGCCTCCACCAGCAGTGCCCTGACCGAGCTGCGCGACCTGGTGCGCGGCATCCACCCCCCGGTGCTGGCCGACCGGGGGCTCGAAGGAGCCGTGCAGGCTCTCGCCCTGGTCAATCCGACCCCCACGACGCTCGACCTCCACCTGCCCGGCCGGCTACCGGCGCCGATCGAGTCGGCCGCGTACTTCGCGGTCGCCGAGTGCCTGACGAACGCCACCAAGCACGCCCAGGCCCACCACATCGCGATCGGCATCACCCACACGGATGCCGACGGTGGCCGCCTGAACCTGTCGGTGAAAGATGACGGACGCGGCGGCGCTTCCGATTCTGGCGGCTCGGGTCTGCGGGGAATTGCCCGGCGCCTGGCTGCTTTCGACGGAACCCTGACCGTGGACAGCCCGGCCGGCGGCCCCACGGAGATCAGGATGGTGCTGCCGTGCGCGTCGTGATCGCCGAGGATCTGGCCCTGCTGCGGATCGGCATCATGCGGATCCTCGAGACGTACGGTTTCGAGGTCGTGGCCGCGGTCGAGGACGGCCCGTCCCTGACCCGCGCCCTGCTCGAACACCGGCCGGACGTGGCCGTCGTCGACGTGCGGCTGCCGCCGGGCCAGTCCGACGAGGGCCTGCGCTCGGCGATCGAGGCCCGCGCCCAGATCCCCGGCCTGCCCGTCCTCATCCTCTCGCAGTACGTCGAGCAGCTCTACGCCCGCGAGCTGATGTCCGACCGGGCCGGCGCAGTCGGCTATCTCCTGAAAGACCGGGTCTCGGACGTCGACCGCTTCGTGGACGTCGTCCGCCAGGTCGCGTCGGGAGGGACCGTCATGGACCCCGAGGTCGTCGCCGCCCTCCTGAACCACCGCGCCGGGCACGGCCCCCTGGAGTCCCTCACCCCGCGCGAACGCGAGGTGCTGTCCCTGATGGCCGAAGGTCGCTCCAACTCGGCCATCGCCGCGCGGATGTTCGTCACCGAGCGGGCCGTGAGCAAGCACAGCAACAACATTTTCATCAAGCTCGGGCTGGAGCAGTCCGAGGAGGACAATCGGCGGGTGCTCGCCGTCCTGGCGTACCTGCAGGGCTGACGAAGAGGTCAGGCCCCGACGACAGACTCCTTCTCCACCAGCTTCCCGTCGCGGAAGCAGAAGCGGTGGTAAAGGCTGCCGGAGGCGTTCGTCACGTCGCTCGACATGTAGTGCTCGTAGCTGGCTCCCTCGGGAATCGGGAGCTTCCTGGCCCCGTCGGCGCCGTAGATGTCCGCCTCGGTGAACTCCGCCGCGTCGGGCCGCGCATCGCGGACCTCGACCTGGCTGTCCCCCACCTCGACCGATCCGAACGCCTCGGGTGACACCGTATTCTTGCTGAACAGGTCGAAAGAGCAGCCGGCCCCAGGACACCGGCGATGAGCGGCGTTCACCGGACGCGCCGCCCGGCCTCGAGCCGGACCACGACGTCGGCGGCGTCGATGGATTCGTCGTCGTGCGTGACGCAGGCGACCGCCGCGCCGCGGGCGGCCTCCGCGGCGAGCATGGCCCGGGTGCGGGCCCGGCTGTCGGCGTCGAGTCCGGCCGCCGGTTCGTCGAGCAGGAAAATCCTTGCCTGCCGGGCGATGCCCTGGGCCAGGAGGGCACGTTGCCTCTGGCCGCCGGAGAGGGCGGAGAAGGGCCGGGTCGCCAGATCGGCGAGGTGCACCCGTTCCAGTGCCTCCTCGACGTCCCGGCGCCGTTGCCCGCGGGGCGTCTTCGTGTTCCAGGTGCCCATGGTCACCACGTCGCGCACGGTCAGGGGCAGGGTGTCGGGCGCCGCCGGGCGCTGAACCACCAGGGCCACCCCCTCGGCCCGTTCGACCGTTCCCGACCCCGGAGTCCGGACACCGGCGAGGATCTCGACCAGGGTCGACTTACCCGCGCCGTTGGGGCCGGCCACCGCGGTCACGGTTCCCCAGGCCAGGTCCATGTCGACGCCGTGCAGCACGGGCACGTCGTCGAAGGAGAAGTGGAGGCCGCGGGCCCGGACGGCGGTCGTGGTGAGCATGGCGTCACCCTATTCGATATTGAGAACGATTATCGTTTGTGTGTAAGGTTCTGGCCGTGCAGTGGTTGACGGAACCTTTCGGCGTGGGCTTTGTCCTGCGGGCCCTTCTCGGTGGCGGCCTGGTCGCAGCGATCTGCGGCGTGGTCGGCACCTGGGTGGTGATCCGCGGAATGGCCTTCCTCGGTGAGGCCATCGGCCACGGCATGCTGCCCGGCGTCGCTCTGGCGACCGTGATCGGGGCGCCGGTGATGCTCGGCGGCGCGGTCAGCGCGGTGACGATGAGCGCGCTGATCGGTGTGCTGCAACGCCGGGGTCGCCTGTCGTACGACACCAGTATCGGCCTGCTGTTCGTCGGCATGCTCTCGCTGGGCGTCATCATCGTGTCGCACTCACGCACCTTCGCCACCGACGCCACGGCCATGCTGTTCGGCGACATCCTGGCCATCGACAACAGCGACCTCCTGATCCTGATGGTCGTCACGATCCTCGCCGTCACGGTCGCGGCCGCCTTCCACCACAGCTTCGTCGCCTCCGCCTTCGACCCCCGAATCGCCCAGACTCTGGGACTGCGACCGCATCTCGCGCACCTGGCGCTGGTCGCCCTGGTCACCCTCGCCGTGGTCTCCTCGTTCCAGGCCGTCGGCAGCCTGCTGGTGGTCGGGCTCCTGCTCGCCCCGGCGGTCGCGGCCGGGCCGTGGACCACGACGATCCCCGTCCGCATGCTCCTGGCCACTCTTTTCGGGGTTCTGGCCGTGGCCACCGGACTGCTGTGCTCCTGGTACGCGGGCACCGCCGCCGGCGCGTCCATCGCCGCCTCGGCCATCGCATTCGCCGCGCTCTCCGGCCTCGTCGCCCAACTGAACCACCGTATGGCCGCCGCCCAGCGCCGCACGCCCGCCCTCGTCATCTATTCCTGATCGGTCAAGCCTTGATGTACCCACGAAAACTCCTGGCCACCATCGGCCTCCTCGCCCTGGCCGGCTGCGCGGGCGGCCCCTCGGTCACCGGCGAACCGGTCTCTGGCCACGGCGCCATTGAAGGTGCCGCCGAAGTCGCCGAACCGCAGCTGCATCTCGTCGCGATCGATGCGAAAGGACAATCCTCGATGCTCGATCTGCTCGACGGCACCGAAACCGGCCTCGACGCCATCACTCCCCCGGAAACGGTCACGACCGACGGCCGCTACGTCTTCGCGGCCGATGACGCCGGGGTCAGCATCATCGACAGCGGCGTGTGGACCTGGGACCACGTCGACCACTTCCACTACTACCGCTCCCAGCCGCGGGCCCTGCCCCGGCTCGACGGTGACGGGGTTGCCACGATCTCGACGGGCATGCTGTCCACCGCCGGCAGCACCGGCGTCTTCTTCCCCACCTCCGGTGAGGCGGTTCTGCTCGACAACAAGGCCCTTTCACAGGGAGAGCTCACCGAGACCCTGCGCCTGACGGTGGATCCCCACGCCGGCCTGATCGCGCCGCTCGGTGAGGGCGCCCTGGTGAGCCGGACCGGCGAGGGCGAAAAAGCCATACAAGTGGACGCGGTCGACGACGCGGGCACGACCCTCGCCTCCCACGCCTGCGAGGCTGCCTCCGGCTCGATCACCACCCGCG
>NZ_JAJOMA010000014.1 GCF_021129235.1 Kineosporia mesophila | reverse complement strand
GACTGCGGCAGGTGGGCCTGGAGCAGCTCGCTGGTGGTGGTCGACTCGTCGTCCAGCTCGGTGATGCGGCCGTCGCGGTCGGGGTAGTAGTTGTTCGTGTCGATGACGACCTTGCCCGCGAGCGGGGCCACGGGCACCTGGCGGTAGTTCTTCAGCGGCACCGTGACGACGACGATGTCACCGGCCTGCGCGGCTTCCTCCGCGGTCGCGGCGCGCGCGTTCGGGCCGAGGTCGGCCACCAGGTCGGCGAGGGTCTCCGGCCCTCGGCTGTTGCTCAGCACCACGTCGTGCCCGGCGGCCAGGGCCAGCCGCGCGACGGTGCTGCCGATGTTGCCGCTTCCGATGAATCCGATGGTCGTCATGCCGGGTGGCAACCAGCCGGTTCGCCGAAGCATTCCTGGGGACCCCGCCCTGGCGGGGTCCCCAGGTGCGGGACTACTTCGTGAGCGGTGCCAGCGTGGGGTCGTTGGCGTACGCCTCGGCCGCGTTCTCCTTGGTCACGATGACCGGGGGGAGCAGGTACGAGGGGACGACCTTCTCGCCGTTGTCGTAGGAGTCGGTGTCGTTGACGGTCGGCTCCTGACCGGCCTGCAGCGACTTGACCATGGTGAGGGTCTCCGCGACCAGCTTGCGGGTGTCCTTGTTGATGGTCGAGTACTGCTCGCCCTTCATGATCGACTTCACCGACTCGACCTCGGAGTCCTGACCGGTCACGACCGGGATCGGCTTGCCGGCGCCCTTGACCGAGGTGATGATCGCGCGGGCCAGCGTGTCGTTCGGCGAGAGCACCCCGTCGACCTTCTTGTCGCCGCTGTACGCCGAGGTCAGCAGCGAGTCCATGCGGGACTGGGCGTTCTCCGCCTTCCAGCCCTGGGTCGCGGTCTGCTTGATGTCGGTCTGCTTCGACCCGACGACGACGTCACCCTTGTCGATCGCCGGCTGCAGCACACTCATCGCGCCGTCGAAGAACACCTTCGAGTTGTTGTCGTCCGGCGAGCCGGAGAAGAGCTCGATCGTCCAGGGCCCGTTGGGCTTCTTCTCCTTCATGCCGTCGAGCAGGGCCTGCCCCTGCAACTCGCCGACCTTGAAGTTGTCGAAGGCGATGTAGTAGTCGACGTCCTTGGTATTGGTGATCAGCCGGTCGTAGGCGACCACCACGGCACCGGACTCCTTGGCCTGCGCCACCTGCGTGGACAGCTGGGCCGCGTCGGTCGCGCCGATCACGATGACCTTCGCGCCCTTGGTGACCATCGCGGTGATCTGGGCCTGCTGGTCGGCCACCGTCGTGGACGCACCGGCGTACTGCACGTCGGCCTGGAAACCCGCGTCCTTCAGGCCCTTCGTGAACAGGTCGCCGGCCAGGACCCAGTTCTCCGACGTCTTGGCCGGCAGCGCCACGCCGATCAGCGAGTTCTGCGCGAAGCCCTTCTCCGGTGCGGCGGAGTCGCTGCCGGTGTCGCCGTCGCGCTCGGAGCCGCAGGCGGTCAGGGCCGTCATGGTCATGAGCGCTGCGGCGCCGACCAGGAGACCCTTGGTGAGTACGGTACGCATGCTGGGATCGCCCTCCATTGGAAATCAGCTTGCTGTAGTTACTTTCTCGTCCTGCTGTGAGCCCTCGGGCAGTGCGGCGGGAGCAGGTCTGAAGGGGCGCGACAATGTTCCTATGATCGAGAATCGCCCCTGGTTCTTGTTGTAGACGTCGAGCGCGACGGCCGCGAGCAGGAACAGGCCCTTGATGATCTGGACCATGTCCGACCCGGTGCCGATGAGCTGAAGACCGTTGCTCAGCACGGCCATCACCAGACCACCGACGATCGAGCCGCTGATGGTGCCGAGGCCACCGGAGACGGCGGCGCCACCGATGAACACCGCGGCGATGGCGTCCAGCTCCCAGCTCAGGCCGTCCTGCGGGCCGGAGGCGGCGGAACGGGCCACGAAGATCATGCCGGCCAGGGCGGCCAGGACCGACATGTTCATCATGACCAGGAAATTGACCCGCTTCAGCTTGACACCGGACAGCTCCGCGGCCCGGGCGTTACCCCCGACGGCGTAGATGTAGCGGCCACCGGCGGTGTTTCGTGTGTAGAACGAGTAGGCGACGGCCAGGACGGCCAGGATGATGCCGGAGACGGGGAAGCTGGTGCCCACCCGGCCGCCGGCGAAGCGCAGGGTGACGAAGAGGACCAGGACCAGCATCACGGCGATGCGCACGATCGAGATCCACAGCGGGGCGGGCTCGGCGCCCTCCATCTGCCGGCGGACCTGGCGGGCCCGCAGCTCGCGCCACACCACGACCAGGCAGATGAACAGGCCCAGGAGCAGGGTCGGGTTGTTGTACCCGGTGTCCGGTCCGATCTCGGGCAGGTAGCCCGCGCCGATGTTGCGGAACCCCTCCGGCACCGGCACCGTGTCGGCGTTGCCGATGTACTGGTTGCCGCCGCGGAACAGCAGCATCCCGGCCAGGGTGACGATGAACGCCGGCACCCCGATGTACGCGACCCAGAAGCCCTGCCAGGCACCGATCAGGGCGCCGACGACCAGGCCGAGCAGAACGCCCAGGGGCCAGGGCACGTCGTGCTCGGTGACCGCCTTGGCCACGACGATCCCGGTGAACGCCGCCACCGAACCGACGGACAGGTCGATGTGGCCGGCGACGATGACCATCAGCATCCCGATGGACAGGATCGAGATGTAGGCGTACTGCTGGGTGAGCGCGATCAGATTGCCCGAGGTCAGGGTCAGGCCGTCGGTGCGGATCTGGAAGAACAGCACGATCGCGGCCAGGGTGAAGATCATCCCGAACTGCCGGGCGTTCGACGTATTTCCGCCGAAGAGGTTGCGCTGCAGTTCCTTCAGATAGCTCATGGGGTGGGCATCCTCCTCGTCGAGGTCATCTTCTTCATCAGGATCTCGGGATCGGCGTCGGCGCGGGCGATCTCACCGGTCACCGTGCCCTCCGACACGGTGTAGATGCGGTCGCACAGGCCGATCAGCTCGGGCAGCTCGGAGGAGATCACGATGACGCCCTTGCCCTGGTCGGCGAGCGCCTGGATGATCCCGTAGATCTCGTACTTGGCGCCGACATCGATGCCGCGGGTGGGCTCGTCGAGGATCAGCAGGTCGGGGTCGGTGAACATCCACTTGGCCAGCACGACCTTCTGCTGGTTGCCGCCGGAGAGCTTGACCACGCCCTCGTCGACGCTGGGGGCCTTGATCCGCAGGCTCTTCCGGTACTCCTCGGCCTCGTGGTACTGGCCGGCGTGGTCGAGCACGCCCCACCGGGTGATCTTGCCCAGCTTGGCCGACACCACCGAGGTCTTGATGTCGTCCAGCAGGTTCAGGCCGATGGCCTTGCGGTCCTCGCTGACGTAGGCCAGGCCGTGCCTGATCGCGTCGGCGACGGACCGCAGCTCGACCGGCTTTCCGTCCTTGATGATCTGGCCGCCGAGGAAGACCCCGTACGAGCGGCCGAACAGGCTCATCGCCAGCTCGGTGCGCCCGGCGCCCATCAGGCCGGCGAAACCCACGATCTCACCGTGCCGCACGGTGAAACTCGATCCTTTGCAGACCAGCCGCTCGGTGGAGACGGGATGACGCACCGTCCAGTCGCGCACCTCGAAGAACACCTCGCCGATGGTCGGGGTGTGTTCGGGGAACCGGCTGTTCAGCTCGCGCCCGACCATGCCGCGCACGATGCGGTCCTCGTTCGCGCCGTCCGAGGCCACGTCGATGGTCTCGATCGTGTGCCCGTCGCGCAGGATCGTGATGGAGTCGGCGATCGCCTCGATCTCGTTCAGCTTGTGCGAGATCATGATCGAGGTGATCCCGCGCTGCTTGAAGCCTTTCAGCAGGTCGAGCAGGTGCCGCGAGTCGTTCTCGTTCAGGGCGGCCGTCGGCTCGTCGAGGATCAGCAGCTTCACGTCCTTGGCGAACGCCTTGGCGATCTCGACGAGCTGCTGCTTGCCCACGCCGATGTCCTTGACCAGGGTGTCGGGGTCGTCCTTCAGCCCGACCATGGACATCAGCTCTAATGCCTTGCGGTTGGCGGCTGTCCAGTCGATCCGGCCCAGGCGCCGGGGTTCGTTGCCGAGAAAGATGTTCTCGGTGATCGACATGCCCGGCACCAGGGCGAGCTCCTGGTGAATGATCACGATGCCCGCGCGTTCACTGCTGCGGATGTCCGAGAACCGGGTCTGTGATCCCTGGTAGATGATCGATCCGGTGTAGGTGCCGTACGGGTAGACCCCGCTGAGAACCTTCATCAGCGTGGACTTCCCGGCGCCGTTCTCGCCGCAGATGGCGTGGATCTCGCCGGGCCGGACCACCAGGTTCACGTCCGCGAGGGCCTTGACCCCCGGGAAGTCCTTGGTGATCGAGCGCATCTCCAGGAGCGGAGCCGCATCCATGTCTCCTCCAAGGCCGCGGCCATGGTGGCCGTTTCGGCTCAGCGGGTGATCGTCCGTGACCATCCGTCGTCGGTGACCGCGGGACGACCGTTCCCCGCCAAGCAATCACCGACTGCTGCCGAACACTAAATTCAATTGATTTACTAAGTCAACGGCGTCCGGACACATGTCGACGAACGTGAGACGAACGGTAACGGGAGACGTGGTCGCGTGCGGCAGACAGGAACCAATCTCTCCAAGGTCGCTCAGTACAACCGGGCCGTGGTGCTGGATCAGATCCGGTTCGCCGACGGCATCAGCCGGGTGGAGATCGCGCAGCTCACGGGCCTGACACCGCAGACGGTGTCGGGGATCGTGCGCCGGTTCATCGCGGAGGGGATCGTCCGGGAGGACGGGTCGGGACGCTCCAGCGGTGGCAAGCCACGAACTCGGCTGCTTGTCAATGCTTCTGCCGGACGGGCGGTCGGTGTGCACTTCGACCCGGCGGAGCTGTCGTGCGTCGTGGTGGACCTCCTGGGCACTCCGCTGGGGAGCCTGCGACGGCCCACCCCGCCGGATGCCGACCCGGCCCTGATCGCCGCGGCCGTGGCCGAATTGGTGGACGAGGTGCTGGCCGGCGCGGGTGTGGCCCGCGAGGAGGTACTCGGGTTGGGCATCGTCACACCGGGGCCGATCGACCACGGCCGGGGCCTGCTGATGGCCCCGCCGCAACTGGCCGGCTGGACCCGGGTACCGTTGGGACGCCTGGTCGCCGAGGCGACCGGCCTGCCGGTGACCCTCGAGAACGACGCCACCGCGGCCGCGATCGGCGAGCGCTGGGCCGGAGCCGGTCGCGGCGTCGCGAATTTCGCCTACGTCTTCCTCGGTACCGGTGTCGGCGGCGGGCTCGTGCTGGAGCATCAGGTGTATCGCGGCGGCTCGATGAACGCCGCCGAGTTCGGGCACACCTCGGTACGTCCCGACGGTCCCCTCTGCTACTGCGGGAACACCGGATGCCTGGAGACGCTGGTCAGCCCGGCGGCGGTGGTGGCAAACGTGCGGCATCGTCTCGCGGCCGGTGAGGGGGCGGGCTCGGTGCTGTCGTCCGGGGATCCGCGGGACCTCACCCACGACGCGGTGTACCGGGCCGCGGCCGGCGGTGACCGGTTCGCCGCCCGAATCGCCGACGAGGCGGCCGAACACGTCGCCACGGTGGTGGTCAACGTGGTGAACATCGTCGACGTCGAACTCGTGGTGCTGGGCGGTCTGGGCATCCGGCACGTCCAGGACCGGTTCCGGAGCACGGTGGAACGGGCCCTGCGCACGCGTCCGCTGGCCCGGCAGATCCGCACGGCCCGGGTCGAGCTGTCGCCGCTGGTGCAGGACGGCGCGGCGATCGGTGGGGCCGCGCTGGTGCTCTACGCCACCTACTCACCACAGGTGTCGGCGCTGCTCTCCCTGTGACCGGCGGCCGATCACCTGCGGCCTTGCGCGAAATGGCCGGAAGTGGGAACGTCCTCGCAGAGACACGGGGTGCCCCTACCTACGGGGGCTGAGATGAGACCCGTCGAACCTGATCTAGTTCGCACTAGCGAAGGGATGTCTTCGGATGACGGATTTTGCCGTACCCGAGAACACCGTTGTGACGGCCACGGCCGAGCTCCTGACCCGGGTCCGGCGGCAGACGCCGCTGGTCCAGTGCATCACCAACGACGTGGTGGTGAACTTCACCGCGAACGTGCTGCTGGCGGTGGGGGCTGCCCCGGCCATGGTCGATATTCCAGAGGAGTCAGGGGGTTTCGCCCAGGCGGCGGGTGGGGTGCTGATCAACCTCGGCACCCCGCACGCCGAGCGGCGGGCGGCGATGGAGGTGGCGGCGGTATCGGCGCAGCAGGCGGGTACCCCCTGGGTACTTGACCCGGTCGCCATCGGTGCACTGCCAGTTCGCACCGAATTGGCGCACCGGCTCTATGATGTGGGTCCCACGATCGTTCGGGGCAACGCCTCCGAGATCCTCGCGCTGGCGGGTGCCGGTGCGGGTGGGCGCGGCGTCGACGCCACGTCCACGGTCGGCGACGCGGTTCGGGCGGCCGGTGAAATTGCCCAGAAGACGGGCGGTGTCGTCGCGGTCTCGGGTCCGGTCGACCTGATCACCGACGGTCGCCGCAGCGTGCGCCTGGCCAATGGGCACGTCTGGCTGACACGGGTCACCGGTGGCGGTTGCGCGCTCGGTGCGGTGATGGCGGCCTTCGCCGCGGTCGAGTCCGACACCTTCGCCGCGACCACGGCCGCGGTGCTCGTCTACACGGTGGCGGCCGAGCAGGCCGCCGCGGTGGCCGGTGGGCCGGGTTCTTTCGCCGTCGCGTTTCTCGATGCCCTGGCCTCGGTCACGGGCGACGACGTCGAGCGCCGGGCGCGCGTGTCATGACCGCGCCGGACCTCAGCCTCTATCTGGTCACCGACGCCGAATGCGCCCGGCGGGCCGGTCTTTCCCTGCCCGATCTGGTCGTGGCGGCCGTCTCCGGTGGCGTCACCACCGTTCAGGTGCGGGAGAAGCACCAGCCCGCGGGAGTTTTCCTGCGTACCGTGCTGGAGATCGGGCAGGTGCTGCCGGAGGGCGTGACCCTGCTGGTCAACGACCGTGTCGATGTGTACCTCGCGGCCCGCGACCTCGGCGCCCCGGTGGCCGGGGTGCACCTGGGGCAGAGGGATCTGCCCGCCGCCAGTGCCCGCGACCTGGTCGGGCCGGACGCCGTGCTCGGTGTGAGTGCCTCCCACCCGGACCAGCTGGCCGCCGCCGCAGCCAGTTCCGCGAGGGTGGACTACGTCGGCATCGGGGTGCTGCGGGCCACGGCGACCAAGCCCGATGCCCCGGCACCGCTGGGGGTCGACGGGATGCGGGAGCGCGCGAGACTCTCGGCCCTGCCGGCGGTCGCGATCGGCGGGATCCAGGTCGCCGACGCCGCCGCCCTGAGGGGCAGTGCCCTGGCGGGGGTGGCCGTGGTCAGCGGGATCTGTGCCGCGACCGACCCGGCCGCCGCGGCCGCGTCCTACCGGGCCGCGTGGGCGGCATGAGCGCCCCCGTGACCGGCCCGGTGCCGACGCTGACGGCGACCCCTCGCGTCCTCTCGATCGCCGGTACCGACCCGACCGGAGGGGCGGGCATCCAGGCCGACCTCAAGAGCATCGCGGCCAACGGCGGTTACGGGATGGCCGTCGTCACCGCGCTCGTCGCCCAGAACACCCGCGGCGTGCGCTCGGTGCACACCCCGCCGACCGGATTCCTGCGGGAGCAGCTGGATGCCGTCAGCGACGACGTCGAGACCGACGCCGTGAAGATCGGCATGCTGGGTGCCCCGGGGATCATCGCCGAGGTCTCCGGATGGCTGCGGCGCGTGCGTCCGCCGATCGTGGTGCTCGACCCGGTGATGGTGGCCACGAGCGGCGACCGGCTGCTGACACCCGAGGCCGAGCAGGCGTTGCGGGATCTGCTGCCGCTGGCCGGGCTGGTGACCCCGAACGTTCCCGAACTGGCCGTGCTGGCCGGGGCCGGGCCGGCGCGGGACTGGGACGAGGTGGTGCGGCAGGCCCTGGAGGTCTCCGGCCGCTGGGGCGTCCGGGTCCTGGCCAAGGGCGGTCATCTGGCCGGGGACGAGGTCAGCGACGCCCTCGTGGACGCGGGCGCGACCGACCCGGTGCGCCGCCTGGATGCTCCGCGCGTCCACACGTCGTCCACCCACGGCACCGGTTGCTCCCTGTCGTCGGCCGTCGCGACCTGGCAGGTGGTGACGGGGGACTGGTTCGCCAGCATCGACCGGTCCAAGCGCTGGCTGACCGAGAGTCTGCGTCACGGTGAGGAACTGAACGTCGGGCAGGGGCACGGCCCGGTCAGTCACTTCGCCGGGCTGTGGGAGCGCGGGGGACGGGACACCAGCACCGGTGACGAGTGGTGGCAGCGCATCGACGGCCTGCGCCGGGCCACCGACGCCGACCCGTTCCTGACCGGCCTGGCCGACGGCACCCTGGCGGGAAAGGCCTTCCGCTACTACCTCGCCCAGGACGCCCACTATCTCGAGGGATACGCCGGGGTGCTGAGTCGTCTCGGGCAGCTGGCGGACGATCCCGTCGAGCGGGCGTTCTGGGTCGCCGCGGCCACGGCCTGCGTGACCACGGAGTCGAACCTGCACCGCACCTGGCTCGGCGCGAGCGAACGGCCCGCCCCCGGGCCGGCGACCCACGAATACCTCGGCCACCTGCGCCAGGCCGTGGAGACGGGCTACGGACAGGGCGTGGCCGCGGTGCTGCCCTGCTACTGGATGTACGCCGACATCGGTCACCGGCTGGCCCCCCGCGCGGCGGGTAATCCTTACGCCGAATGGATCGCGACCTACGCCGATCCGCTGTTCCAGTACGCCACGCAGCAGGCCCGGTCGATCACCGACCGGGTGGCAGGAGCTGCGTCCCCACCGCTGCGCGAGGAGATGTGGCGGGCCTTCGAGAGGTCGGCACAGCTGGAGCGGGAGTTCTTCGCCGCCGCGTTGTGAGCGCCGGCCGCTGAGCGCGTTATCTTCTGGGGCAACCTTTTCAGCGCCACAAAACGTCCAAGGGGGGCAGGCGCCGGCGGGACCTCCAGGAGGAACACGAAGTGCGATCGGGTCATGACCGCGAGATGACCGCAGCCGGCCGGGGACCACGCCGATTCCTGGGCGTGGTCCTCCTCGGCGCAGTGGCTCTGCTGCTGTCGGGATGTATCACCGGGGTCACGATCACCTACGTTCCCGCAGCCCACCGGTCGGTCGCGGCGCTGCCCACGCCCAGCCCCACCCCCTCGGCGGTCGCCCCCTCGACGACCCCGAAGGTCGTTCCCATCACGTACCCCCGCGCCGGGCGGCGGACCTGGACGGTGGCGTCGGGGCACAGCCGGGTCGCGGGCAGCCGCGGTCGGCTGTTCCGCTACCGGGTGGCCGTGGAGGAGAGCATCTCCGGGATCACCGCCGATCAGTTCGCCCGCACCGTGGTGAAGACGCTGGGCGGCGCCCGGGGCTGGACGGCCACGGGCGACGTCCGCCTGCAGCGGGTGGCGGCCGGCGGTCCCGCCGACTTCACCATCTACCTGGCCACGCCCCGGACCCGCGACCAGCTCTGCGGGGACGAGGCGGTCGGCCACGTCGACGAGTACACGTCCTGCCGTAACGGCGCGAACGTGGTGGTCAACGTGGCGCGGTGGGTGCACGGCGTGCCCCGGTACGGCGCATCGCCGGCGGTCTACCGGGAGTACGTGATCAACCACGAGACCGGGCACGCCCTCGGCCACGGTCACGAACTGTGCCCCGGCACCGGGAAGAAGGCCCCGGTGATGCAGCAGCAGACCCTGGGACTGCACGGCTGCACCGCCAACGGATGGCCCATGGTCAAGGGCAAGCTCCTGAGCGGTGCCCCCGGGCAGTACGACGACCCGGTTCCCGCTCCCTGACATTTCGCCGGCGTAAAGATTGCCGGCGGCGCTGGCCACCGGGCTGCGCATGCGCCACTCTGACCCAAGTTGGACGCTTGACCAATTTGAGTGAGGGAACGGTTTGAGCAACGTCGCAGTGGTGACCGGGGCCAGTTCCGGTTTCGGGGAACAGTTCGCCCGCCGTTTCGCCCGGGCCGGCGACGACCTGGTGCTGGTGGCCCGCCGCCGCGACCGGCTGGAGGCCCTGGCCGCCGAGCTGACCTCGGAGCACGGCGTCGCCGTCCTGGTGATCGAGGCCGATCTCTCGCAGGCCGAGGGGGCCCGGCGGGTGATGGACCAGATCGAGGACGCGGGTCTGAAGCCTTCCGCTCTCGTCAACAGTGCCGGATTCGGCACCGCGGAGAGATTCGCGGACGAGGACCCCGCCCGCATCGCCGACGAGATCCGCGTGAACGTGCTGGCCCTGACCCTGCTGAGCCGCCTGCTCATGCCCTCCCTGCTCGCGGCGCCCCGGGGTGTGCTGGTCAACATCTCCAGCACGGCCGCGCACCAGCCAATCCCGACGATGGCGGTGTACGCGGCCACCAAGGCGTACGTGCTGTCGTTGACCGAGGCCCTCTGGCACGAGGCCCAGGGCACGTCGTTGCGGGTGCTGGCCCTGTGCCCCGGCCCGACCGAGACCGGGTTCTTCGAGGCCGCACGTTCCGACCGGTTCCGGGTCGGCACCGTCGCGAACGTCGGGGAAAGCGTCGACCGGGCCTGGAAGACCCTGCAACGCCCCTCGTCGCCACCTAGCCTGACCATCGGACTCCAGCACCGGATCAACGCCCTCGGCGCCCGGCTGGTACCTCGGCGCATCGTCCTGGCGATCGCCGCCCGCACCGCCGCCGGCCCCCAGAACGCCTGAGAGGCAACGATGCTCACTGACGTCGATCCTCGCGTCACCGCGCAGGTCAACCTCGAGGCCGTGCTCGGGGCCCTGCCGCTGCTGGCCTCCCTGGTTCCCGAGGCCGAGAATCTCCTGCTGCCGCTCACGAAACCGGTCACGCTCCGGCTGGTGGTGCGCGGCGGGCCCCGGGGCTCGTACACGTTCGACCGCTCCGGCATCCGGCCCGGCCCCGGCGGATCGACCGCCGGCCTGGTGTTCACCTCCAGCGGCCACTTCAACCGGGTCATCGCCGGTACCGCCCAGCCGGTCCCGTTCGGCGGGCCCACCGGCCTGCGCTTCCTCACCGGCGTCTTCACCCCGCTCAGCCAGATCCTCGGCCGCTACCTCGAACCCACCGCCGACGACCTGCTCGACCCGGGCTTCCGGGCCGACAGCGTGCGCCTGACCCTGCGGGTCGCACTCGCGGCCGTCGCCGTCATCGGTAACGAGGACCGCAGCGGACGCGTCAGTGCCGGTCAGATGCGCGACGGGCGGGTCGATCTCGAGGTCGGCGACGACCTGCGTCATCAGGTGTGGGTGCGCGACCACCGGCTCACCTTCGTCGAGCAGCCTGTCGAACCACCTCAGGCCGCTCTGCGGTTCAGCGACCTGGACCTCGCGGGTGAGGTGTTCTCCGGAACCACGTCCGCGATCGCGGCCGTGAGCGACGGGCGCATGTCCATGCGCGGCGTGATCTCGATGATCGACAATCTCAACCGCATTCTCGACCGCACCGGTCAGTACCTGGGGAAGTGACATGCGCACCTACACGTACGAGGCCAGCCGCAAGGCGTTCGAGCGGGCCCTTCAGGTCATCCCCTCCGGCGTCTACGGGCATCTGGGCCCGGTGAACGGCTGTTTCATCCCGCAGTCGGCCTTCCCGCTGTTCTCCGCCCGCGCCGAGGGCACCCGGTTCTGGGACGTGGACGGCAACGAGTACATCGACTACATGTGCGGTTACGGCCCCAACGTGCTGGGTTACGGCGACCCGGACGTGAAGGCCGCCGCCGACCGGCAGGCGCTTCTCGAAGACGTGGTGAGTCTGCCCTCGTCCGTCATGGTGGACTTCGCCGAACTGCTCGTGGACACGGTGGCCTCGGCCGACTGGGCGTTCTTCGCCAAGAACGGCGGCGACGCGACCACTCTCGCGGTGATGACGGCCCGGGCCGCAACCCTGCGCAAGAAGATCGTCTTCATCAAGGGGTACTACCACGGCAGCGCCGCCTGGACCCAGAAGCTCGACTACCCGGGCGTCCTCGAGGAGGACGTCGTCCACAATCTGTATGTTCCCTTCAACGATCTCGCCGCGCTGGAGAAGGTGCTGGCCGAGAACGAGGGCGCGGTGGCCGGGCTGATCGCCCAGCCCTACATGCACGGCAACTTCGCCGACAACGTTCTGCCCGCCCAGGGTTACTGGCAGGCGGTGCGGGCGCTGTGCGACAAGTACGGCATCGTGCTGATCGTCGACGACGTGCGGGCCGGGTTCCGGCTGGACCTGGCCGGTTCCGACCACTTCTACGGGTTCCGGGCCGACCTCATCTGCTTCTGCAAGGCCCTGGCCAACGGGTACAACGTCTCCGCGCTCTGCGGCCGGGACTCGCTGAAAGACGTGGTCGGCAGCCTGAGTTACACGGGCAGCTACTGGATGAGCGCGGTGCCCTTCGCGGCCGGCATCGCGACGATCACCAAGCTACGCGAGATCGACGCCCCGGCGCTCTTCTCCCGGCTCGGCACCGAACTCACCACCGGTCTGGCGACGGCGGCCTCCGACCATGGGTTCAGCCTGGTGGCCAGCGGCGAACCAGCCCTGTTCTACCTGCGTCTGGCCGACGACGACTCGCTGATGCTGCACCAGGAGTGGGTGGCCGAGTGCGTGCGGCGCGGTGTGTTCATCAGCTCGCACCACAACCACTTCATCAATGCCGCCCTCACCTCCGACGACATCGCCCACACCCTCGAAGTGGCGCACGAGGCGTTCGGTGTGGTGCGCGAGAGACATCCCGAGGCCGGTCTGCGATGAGAACCGCGTGGGTCGCCGGGGGATACGCCGCGCAGGGGCTGGGGTACGCCACCCTGGTCACCGCGCTGCCGATGTTCAAGGAGCGGCAGCACATCGGTGACGGGTACGTGTCGGTGGTGCTGCTGCTGATCTGCGTGGCCGCGGCCGGTGGGTCGATGGTGGCCGACCGGGTCGCCGCCCGCTGGGGGAGCCGATATGCCCTGGCCGGGGGCCTGCTGACGGTGTCGGCCGGGCTCGGGCTGAGCACCGTCTGGACGCCGATGCCGGTGTTCTCCGTCGCGCTCGTCGGGTACGGCGTGGGGCTCGGTGCGGTCGACGCGAGCCTGAGCATGCAGGGCGTGCTGGTGCAGGCCCGGCTCGGGCGCAGCGTGATGAACCGGCTCTTCGCGGCGTACACGGCGGCGGCCGTCCTGGCGGCTCTGCTGATGTCGGGCTTCGTGGCCTCCGGGGCGGGCGCGGCGGTCATGGTGGGTGTGGCCGCGATCTTCGCTCTGGTGGTAGCTGTCGTCGGCAGAACGACTTTCGAGCCCGGTCGCACGCTGCCGGCCGCGCGTCACAGCACCGGCGGCCACCGCAACGTGGTCCTGATCTGCGGCGCCCTGGTCTTCACCGCCTTCCTGGCCGACTCAGCCGTGAGCACGTGGAGCTCGGTCTACCTGCACGACAGCCTCTTGGCCTCCTCCGCGGCCGCTCCGCTGGGCTACGTGGCCTACCAGGCGGCGGTTCTCGTCTCCCGCCTGGCCGGTGACCACCTGGTGCCGCTGGTGGGTCAGGCCCGGTCGGCGGCCGGATGTATCGCGATCTGCGCCCTCGGCTGTGGCCTGGTGGTGGCGGTGCCCTCGGTCGTGATGGCTGTCATCGGGTTCGCCCTCACCGGTATCGGGGTGGGCATTCTCGTCCCCCTCGCCTTCACCGCGGCCGGCGAGGCCAGTCCGGGGCACAGTGACGAGGTCATCGCCCGGGTGAACCTGTTCAACTACGGCGGAGCCCTTCTGGGAGCCGTTGCCCTGGGCGCCCTCTCGGCCCCGATCGGACTGCAACTGGCCTTCCTCGTCCCCACTCTGGCCCTGGTGCTGACCCTGCCGGTGGTACGGAGGCTGCCACAGCTGCGGGCCCCACTCCCTTCGTGACCACTCCGCTACCGGCGGGTCGTCTCCAGGGCGAGGAGCCACGGAGAAGGTCGTGATCGGGGGGATGCGGTGGCAGCGGCAAGTCTTACGTGCCCCGCCGGGTGGGCGCCTGGTCGTCGGACCGGGCGGTGGCTGGAGAGCGTCACGCCCCATCCGGCGCCGCTACCGGGGTCAGCCCACCGGGCGGATCGCGACCGCTACGGCGTCGGCCGGGGACTCGAACAGCTTGGCCGCCAGCTCCGACCCGGCTCGCCGGGCGCCCTCGATGTCGCCGGACAGGGCCAATTGCCGGGCCAGGCCGCGTAGACCGTCGATGTCCGGGGGCCCTGAGGGGTGGGGGCGCACCACGACCTCGTACTCCAGCACGGGGGCGCTGTCCAGGTAGGCACTCACGGCGGCCGGGCACCACAGGTCCAGGGTGCCGGTGCCGTCGTGCACGGTCAGGCGCCGGCCTTCGGAAGTGCCGGCGCTCACGTCGATCTGGGCGTGGATGACGCCGTGGCTCTCGACTCCCCGGGCGGCGGTGGACATCAGCGTGGCGATCGTGGTGTCGGCGCCCCAGGCCCGGCGGTTCTGGTCGGTCAGGCCGCTCGAGCTGAGCCAGTGCGGGGGCCAGTCGCGGATCGGGCGGGGGATACGGCGGCGATGATCGTGCACCGGTAGGGGGAGCGCGCCGGTGAGCCGGATCCGGGCGATCTCCTCCCAGCGGTTCTCCGGGTCGAACTCGTACCAGTCACCGTCCGACAGTTGTTCCCGGCTGAACTCGCCCAGCTCGATCATGGTGGTCAGCTGGTCGAGGTACGACGTCAGATCCGGATGGGTCAGTTCGAAGTCGTCCGGCCGGTGGAAGACCGCACCGCCCGGACGATCGCCGTCGCTCAGCTCGACGAAGGTGTAGCAGTGACTCTGGTAGGCGATGGGGAACAGCAGGGCCGGGGTCATCCGCTGCTCCTTCTCGAACTCGTGCCAGCCGTGCAGGGCGAAACCCGGGCTGGTCAGCCGGGGGAACGGGCACAGCGGTTGCAGGGATCGGGGGTCGACCCGCTGCCAGAACCTGAGCACGTCGTCCGGTAGACGGAGGGGAGAGATCGCGGCGGTGATCTCCTCGAGCACCGGCGCCGTCTCCGGGCGGGCAGGTGCCATCGGCGGCAGCCCGTTCTCGGCCAGCACGGTCTCCAGCCGGTCGAGCACCTGGTCAATGAGCATCCGAACCTCCGCTGAGGCCATCGGAAGGGTTCGGATCGGTCTGAAGGAAGCCATCGGCGGTCGTACTCGCCTGCAGGAGTGGGGCTGGGCGTCCGGAACGGTTCTTCACTGATCGGGAGACAGGGATCTGGAGAACCTCCCGGTAGCCCCGCTCGGTCTCGCTAGGCTCCCCGACCTGGGCGTGGGTGATCGGTCAGCCGGTCTGACGTCCTTCGTATGTCGTTCTGCCGTCGATCTTCTCGGGAGTTCTCGTGCCGACTTCGTCTGTTCGTCCCGCCGATGAACGCCGTGAGGAGATGGTCGCGGTGCTGCGGGAGAAGGGGACTGCGCGCTCGCCCGAGGTCATCGAGGCCCTGCGCGTGGTACCCCGGCATCTGGTCGGGGGTGTCGACGCCGAGCGGATCTACGACCCGTTCCGGGCCGCGGTCACGAAGCGGGACGCCCAGGGCATCAGCTTGAGTTCGGTGTCCGCTCCGCACATGCAGGCCTACCAGCTGGAGCAGGCCCGGGTGCGTCGGGGGCAGCGGGTGCTGGAGATCGGTTCGGGTGGGGTGAACGCGGCCTACCTGGCCGAACTGGCCGGTCCGGAAGGGCTGGTGGTGACGATGGACATCGACGAGGACGTGACCGCCCGCGCCCGTCAGTTCCTGGCCGACACCGGGTACGACCAGGTGAAGGTGATCACCGGCGATGCCGCGTTCGGCGTGGCCCAGTTCGCCCCGTTCGACCGGATCCTGGCGACCGTCGAGACCACGGACATCCCCCCGGCGTGGTGGGACCAGCTGAGCGAGGCCGGCCGCATCGTGGCCCCGATCCGCTGGCGAGGTCAGCGCCGGACCGTCACCCTCGTCCGGCAGGGCCTGGACGTCATGGTGGCGGTCGACATCTCGCAGGCCGGTTTCGTGGCGATGCAGGGGGTCGGTGAGCACCGGGAGCGATCCGCGGTGCTGCACGATGCTCCTGGTCAGCGGGTGGCACTGCGCCTGGACGACGGCATGACGGTCGATGTCGACGCCCTGAGCCGGTCGCTCAAGGGGGAGAAGGTCACGCGGTGGACCGGGGTGACGCACCAGGGGCCGCGGGCGTACGAGCGGCTGGACATGTGGCTGGTCACCGTGCTCGACGTCGCGGTCCTGACCGGCGACACCGGAGCCCACGAGGCCGGGCTGATTCCCCGGCCCGCACCCAACGGCATCGGCTGGCCCACCCTGATCGAGGGCTCGAGCATGGCCTACCGCACGCAGCGTGCGACCGGCACCGAGAACGAGTGGGAGATCGGGATCAACGCCCACGGCCCCGCCGCCGGGAACCTGGCCGAGCGCTATGCCGCCGCGATCACGGCCTGGGACCCGCAGGCGCACCCGCACCTGACCGTCACCCGCCAGGGGCCACCGGCCGCGACGGACCTCGTCCATCGCCGCGTGCACCGGCTCACCAGCACCTTCACGATCTCCTGGGACTGACCCCGTCCAGCCCGGCAGTTCGTACCCGTCCACCCAACGGGCGGATCCCGGGAAACCCGGAGGCGAGGATCTCGTGCACGTGGTGTCCGAGCCGGATCACGCTCTCGCCGCTGATCGGGATCGGCGTCTCGGCTTCGAGCATCTGGTCAGCGAAACTGCCGGCACCGTCAGGTCACGTTCGGCCGGCGACAGTGGCCGCATTCTCCGGGGCACGATCCTCCCCGCACCCGAGTGCACAGGATGTCCGAGAGGCACGGCTGAGCCGGTGAGCAGAAACCGGCCGGGGCTCGGATCCCGTGCGACGTTACGCTGCTTCGTGCGCAGCACCCTCGTCAGGGGGCGCCCACCTCCTGGGTTCTCACAACGCCCACCGGGGTACTGCCACGCTCGCCCGGCCCGGCGGGGGCCCGCTCGACTCCCGCACCACCATCGACGTGGACAACTGCACATGATGGGAGACCGGCGGTTCCCCCTCGCTCATCCGGATCACGGTTGCCAGTGCCACGCGGCCGATTTCGGCGATGGGGGTGTGGACGGTGGTGAGGAGTACCGGGGAGGGCATCGTGGCGTAGGTGTTGTCGTAGCCCACCACGCTGATGTCACCCGGCACCGAGCGTCGGGTGTGGGTCACCTGCCGGAGGACGTCCAGCGCACCCGGGTCGCTCGAGGCGAAGAACGCGGTGGGCGGGTCGGGGAGGTCGAGCATGCGCAGCGCGGCCGGGCCCGCCTCGCTCATGCCCCCTTCCTCGGAGACCAGGGACGGGTCTTCCCGGATGCCGGCGGCTTCCAGCGCCGCGCGGTAACCGCTCAGGCGCTCGCGCAGGCCCGCGTGGGTGGCTGAACCACCGACGAAGGCGATGCGGCGGTGGCCGAGCGACACCAGGTGCTCCGTCGCCTGCAGACCGCCCGACCAGTTGTTCGAGCCGACACTGGCGACGCGGGGGTCGAGGGTGTTGGGCGGGTCGACCGCCACGATCGGGAAGCTGAGGTCGGTGCACACGGCGACCACCTCGTCCGACACCTGCGTGGTCACGACGAGCAGGCCGGTGTGGCCGCGTTCGTGCAGCTCACGGATGCGCTCCGGCCCCAGCGGGCCCAGGGGGGCGGGCGCGAGCGGGAACATCACGTCGGGCACCAGCTCGACGCCCGCCTTCTGCGCCTCGGCGACCAGCCCGTCCATCAAGTTCAGGAAGTACAGGTTGGCCAGGGTGTCGAAGAGGACGACGAACGAGCGCCGTCGTTGCTGCACGACCGGGCGCGTGGTGGGGGCGTAGCCGAGTCGGTCGAACGCCTCGCGTACTCGTCGCCTCGTCGCCTCGGAAACCCCCGGCCGGCCGTTGAGCACCTTCGACACGGTGGCCTTGGAGACACCGGTCGCGGCGGCGATCGACTCCATCGTCGCGCGGTCCTCGGACATGGCCGCAGTCTACGCGTGACGAAACAGTTTCGTAAATACAGATGGGAAAACGCCTCTTGCTCGAGTCCGCAGGCCCCTCTACTGTCGCTTTCAGAACGAAACAATGTGAAACAGTTTCGTAGAGTTGGCTGTGCGAAGGAGCATGACGATGAGCTCGAACCATCCCGCGGCGGATGTCGGTGCCCCCTTCCCGAATCCGCTGATCCCCGGCTTCAACCCGGACCCGAGCGTCGTGAAGGTCGACGGTGTCTACTACCTCGTCACCTCGACGTTCGAATACCTGCCCGGTCTGCCGGTCTACCGCAGCACCGACTTCGTGACCTGGGAGCAGATCGGCAACGTCGCGACCCGGCCCGAGCAGATCGCCGTGGACGAGGTCCCGACCGGACTGGGCGTCTGGGCGCCGACCATCCGGCACCGCGACGGGCTCTTCCACGTGATCGTCACCGTGCCCGCCGGGCGCGGATGTGTCGTCCTCACCGCGACCGACCCCGCCGGACCGTGGAGCGACGGCACCGTGCTCGAGGGTCTCAACGGCATCGACCCGGACCTGACCTGGGACGACACCGGCAACGCCTACGTCACCTACTCCGGGCTGCTGCTCGAGGGCGAGGACATGGGCAAGCACCTCGGCATCCAGCAGGTCCGCGTCGACCTGGCGAGCGGCCGGCTGCTCGAGGAACCGCGCTCGCTGTGGTCCGGCTCCGGGTTCATGTTTCCCGAGGCGCCGCACCTCTACCACCGCGGCGACTTCTGGTACCTGCTCATCGCGGAGGGCGGCACCGAACGCGGTCACGGCGTCTCGATCGCCCGGGGTCCTTCCCCCGAGGGACCCTTTGAGGCCTACGACGCCAATCCCTTCCTCACGGCCCGCAGCACGATCCGGCCGATCCAGAACACCGGCCACGGCGACCTCGTCGAGGGACCGGACGGCGGAACGCTGCTCGTGGTGCTGGGCGTGCGTCCCGGCGGCGGCACCCGGGCCTTCTCGCCCCTGGGCCGCGAAACGTTCGTCACCACCGTGCAATGGGAAAATGACTGGCCCGTGGCCGAACCCGTGGTTCTGGACGTCAGGGCACCGATCACCGACGAGGCCCGCACCCCTGACCACCGCTGGATCTGCGTGCGCCGCACCCCGGCCAGCGTGGCCACGTTCGGCGAGAGCGGCGTGAGCATCGTCGCCGACGGCTCCACCCTCGACGACCCGCGTCCCTCGTTCATCGGCCGTCGTCAGCTCACCATTGCCGTCGAAAGCTCGACGATCGCGGACGTGTCGGCCGGCGTGGGTGGCCTGGCCGTCCGGTACGACGAGGCTCACCACTACGAGATCGAAGCACGGACGTCCGGTTCGGCTGTCGCCGTCGTCGCCCGCGCGTGCGTGCCCGGGTTGCGTCAGGAATGGACGGGAACCCTACCCGCCGGCCCGGTCACGCTGCACCTGGACGCCGTACGCCCTGCGGGAACGGGTTTCGGGCCGGAGATGATGACGAGCGACCACGTCGAACTCTGGGCCGAGGCCGGCGGCGAGCAGGTGCGCCTGGCCCGCGTCGACGGCCGCTACCTGAGCGCCGAGACCGCCGCCTCGTTCACCGGCCGCGTCATCGGGCTCTACGCCACCGAGGGCACCGTGACCTTCGACGGCTACCGGGCCACCGGATCCGACCGCTGATCGGTCCTGCGCACCACCCCGTTCAAAGACGAACAAAGAAGGTTCCCCCATGAGCTCCCAGTCCTCCATCGAGGAAGCCCCCCTCGCGGACGATGTCGCCCCCGACACCCGAGAACCCCTGGCCCCCTTACGCATCGCCAGATTCGGGGCCGGATTCCTGGTCTTCGGCCTGAGCTGGGCCGTCGGCCTGGCCATGGTGGCCACCGTCCTGCTCCCGCAGCGCCTCACCGACATCGGTGTCTCCTCCCCGGACGCCTGGTTCGGCACCATCAACTCGGTCACCGCGATCGTCTCCCTGGTCTCCAACCTGGTGTTCGGAAACCTGTCCGACCGCAGCCGCTCCCGGTTCGGCCGCCGCAGCCCCTGGATCCTTGGCGGCGGCCTCCTCGGCGGCGTCTCGCTCTTCGCCGTCGGCCTGCTCACCGATCCGGTCGCCATCATGGTCACCTACTGCGTCACCATGGTCGGCCTGAACATGATGCTCGCCCCCGCCGTCGCCGTGATCTCCGACCGCGCCCCGCTGAAGGTCCGCGGCACCATGTCCGCCTTCTTCGGCGCCGGCGCCACCATCGGCTACCCGATCGGAGCCCTCGTCGGCGCGGCCTTCATCAGCCAGACCGTTCCGGGCTACGCGCTCGCGGCCGTGCTGATGGCGCTCGCCGGCATTCTCACCCTGATCGTCTGGCCCCGTGAGCGCCCGGTGGAACATCTGGCCCCCGCCACCGGTGGCTTCCGCGAACTGCTGGTGTCGTTCCGCCCGCCGGCTCTGAAGGCCGCGCCGGACTTCTACAAGGCCTTCGGCGGCCGGCTGTTCATGCTGATCAGCTACCAGATGATCGCCGCGTACCAGCTGTACATCGTGCAGAACTACGTCGGGCAGTCGAAGGTGGAGTCGGCGGCGACCATCTCCACGATGTCGATCATCACGCTGGTGGTCGGGCTGATCGCATCACTCGGATCCGGGCCGATCTCGGACCGGATCGGGCGGCGCAAGGTGCCCGCCGTCGCCGCCAGTGCCCTGTTCGCGATCGGCGTGGCCATGCCGTGGATCTTCCCCTCGGCCATGGGCATGTTCCTCTACGCGGCGATCGCCGGGTTCGGTTACGGCGTCTTCGGTTCCGTCGACCAGGCGATCAACGTGGATGTGCTGCCGAGCAAGGAGGAGGCCGGCAAGGACCTCGGCATCCTCAACCTGGCCACGACGCTCGGGCAGACCATCGGCCCGATCATCACCTCGACGGTCGCCGTGTCGACGGGCTCGTACGGCCTGATCTTCCCCATCTCGATCGCGATGGCCGTGGCCGGCGCCTTCATGATCACCCGCATCAAGAGTATTGCCTGAGGTAAGGAACCGTCATGAGCTACACACCGTCCCAGATCCTCTACGGCGCGGCGTATTACCACGAGTACCAGCCGACGCCGCGGCTGCGGCAGGACTTCGGGGAGATGAAGGCCGCCGGTTTCAGCGTCATCCGGATCGGGGAATCGGTCTGGTCGACCTGGGAGCCGGAAGACGGTGTCTTCGACCTGGACTGGATCACCCCGGTGCTGGACGCCGCCGCCGAGCACGGCATCTCGGTGATCCTCGGGACGCCGACCTACGCGATCCCGCCGTGGCTGCAGCGCCGCTACCCGGAGATCAACGCCGAGATCGCCACCGGCCAGAAGTTCGGCTGGGGAATGCGGCAGGAGATCGACGTGACGCATGCCGCCTTCCGCTTCCATGCCGAGCGGGTCGTGCGCCGCATCCTGGAGCGCCACGCGAGCCACGCGTCCATCATCGGGTTCCAGGTCGACAACGAGCCCGGCGCCTGGGTACTGCACAACCACGGCGTGTTCGAGCGGTTCCGCGACCACCTGCGCCAGGATTTCGGCACCGTGGAGGAACTCAACGAGGCCTGGGGCCTGACCTACTGGTCGCACCGGCTCAGCGACTGGAGCGACCTGTGGCGCCCCGACGCGAACTCCCTGCCCCAGTACGACCTGGCCTGGCGGCTCTTCCAGGCCGACCTGCTCACCGAGTTCATGTCGTGGCAGACGGGCATCGTGCGGGAGTACGCCGGGGACCGGTTCGTGATGACCTGCATGTCGTACAGCCGCCCGACGGTGCGGGACGACGCGCTCGGCGAGATCTTCGACGTCACCGCCGGAAACCCGTATTTCAAGGCGCAGGACGCGCTGGCCCTGCCCGACACCGAGGTGAAGAGCCAGACCTGGTGGACGCAGGGTACCTGGGCCCTCTACCACAGCGCCGACTGGATGTTCGGCACCCGGCACGAGCCGTTCCTGGTCACCGAGGTCGGGGCGCAATCCATCGGGTTCTCGTCGATGAACCAGCCCGGCTACCCGGGTCAGCGCCGTCAGGCGGCCTGGGCCCTGATCAGCCGGGGCGCCCAGATGATCGAGTACTGGCACTGGCACACCCTGCACTTCGGCCCGGAAACCTATTGGGGCGGTGTGCTTCCGCACAGCCAGAAGCCGGGCCGCACCTACCGCGAGATCGCCGCGATCGGCCAGGAACTGGCCGGGTTCGGCGACCGGATCACCGGTCTGCAGCCCGACGCCCAGGTAGGTCTGCTCTACGACCACGCCAGCAAGTGGGCGCTGGAGAAGTTCGGCCCGCTCGCCGCACCGGACGGTATGCCGATCCCCGACTCCTACGGCCCTCTCGTGGAGGCCTTCGCCCGCGGCGCCTTCGACGCCGGGCTCCAGACCCGGGTCTTCCACGCGAGCGCCCTGACCGATGTCGACGCCGAGGAAACAGCGCGGACGATCCCGGTGTTCGTCGCCTCCGCCTACTACGCGGCCGACGACCTCGTGATCGAATGGCTTCTGGCCTACGCCGAGGCGGGCGGCCATCTGATCGTCGGTCCCCGTACCGGATACGCCGACACCCAGGTCCGCGCCCGTCTCGAGGTGGCGCCGGGCGCCGGGCTGAGCGCGGCCGCGGGGGCCTGGTACGAGGAGTACACCAACCTGGCGGGGCCGGTGCCCGTCATCGGGGTCGAGGGTATCGAGATCCCCGACGGGGCGGCCGCTCTGGAGTGGTCGGAGTCGTACCAGGTGACCGACGCCACCGTGGTGGCCCGCTACGTGCACCCGTTCCACGGTTCCTACGCCGCCGTGACCACCCGCGCGCACGGTGCGGGCCGGGTGTCCACGGTCGGTTGTCTGCCCAACCCCCAGCTTGCGGACGCGGTGCTCTCCTGGGCAGCGGCCCCCTCGGTGGCGCTGTGGAAGCCGGAAGAGCCGTCCGTGCGGGTGCACTCCGCCGTCAACCAGCGCGGTGAGCGGCTCTGGGTGGTGCAGAACTGGTCGTGGGACGAGGTGTCCGTCGCCGTCCCGATGGCCGCCGAGAACCTGCACACCGGAGCCAGGACCACCGAGGGCGAATTCCTGGCCCTGGGCGCCTGGGACGTGGCGGTGCTGGTGACGCCGGCCTAGGAACGCTGGACGGTGGCTGCTCTTCGGCCTGGCTGGTTGTTGTTGATGACGTCCTTCTCTCTTTTTGCCGTGATCAGGCAAACTTTCCCCGGGGCAGATCTGCCGGATCACGGACGAGGTGGGGGCGTTGCCCTGGTAGATCTCGTTGGCCCAGGGTGAGGACGCCGACGCCGACGCCGCCGCCGATCGTGAGAGCGGTGCCGGTGGCGAGAATGCGCTTGCGGAGCCTGATTCCTTTCCTTCGGAATCTTTGGTGGTGGCGAGTCCCGCTTTCGTCGCAGGCCCGTTTCCCGTCCGGGCCGTTGCCGAGTTGCCGGGGTCGCCTTTGTCCGGTGCGATGTGGGCATGGAACGGGAGGGCACTCTGGGCTGGATCGGTGTCGGCATTCAGGTGTTCGGGCTGCTGTTGCTGATTCCCGGCGGGGTTCTGCTCTACCTCAGGTCGATCGAGGACGCCGAACGCCGCCGGGCGGCCGGCGAGGTCAATTACCAGCCCTACACCGGTCGCGACATCGCCAGGGTTCTGCGCGAGGAGCCGGACGAGGCGGATCTGCCCCGGCTGCGCCGTCTGGCCGAGACCCTGAAGTCGCGACGCCCGGCGGCTCTTCTGCTCGGCGCCGCGACGGTGTCCCAGCTGGGCGGCCTGGTCTTCCAGACAGATCTGCCCCGACTGGTGTTCGCCGTTCTCTGCGTCGCCCTGATCGGAGGGCAGGCGTTGCACATCGAGCGCAACGCCCGCCTCGCCCAGCGTTTCCTCCAGGCCCACCCCAAGAGCTAGTCGAGCTGCTGGGCCTTCGCGCAGGCCTGGGTGCCCTCGCAGTCGATGACCTCGTGCAGCTTCTTGCTCAGGGAGGCCAGGCGTTCCTTCGACTGCTTCCCCGTGATGTTCTTCAGCTGTTCCGGGTCTTTGCGCAGGTCGTAGTACTCGGTCGCGCCGTTCACATACTCGACGTACAGCCAGTCGCGGCTGCGCAGGGCCTCGTAGCTCGGTGGGTTGGCGCTGCGGAAGCCCTCGTAGTCGGGGTCTTTCACATCCACGTCGGGGCCGCGGTGCTCGATCAGCACCAGGTCGCGGTCCGGCCCGGCCGAGTCCTCGGGGGAGGAGCCCCAGAGGCCGGCGAGGCTCTGCCCGTCCGAGATCTTCGGGGTCTTCTGGCCGGCGATGTCGTCGAAGGTGGCCCGCAGATCGATGTTCGAGCCCATCGCGTCGACCGTGCGGCCCGCGGTGACGTCGGGGCCCATGACCACCAGGGGCACGTGCACGTCGGTGTCGTAGGCCGTCATCTTGCCGGAGATCAGCCCGTGCTCACCCATGTGATAGCCGTTGTCGGAGCTGAAGACCAGGTAGGTGTTGTCCTCGATCCCGCTGGCCCGCAGCTGTTCCCACAGACCGCGCACCAGGTCGTCCACCGCCTGCACCCCCTGCGCCCGCTTGCGGAAGTCGCGGTCCATCTTCTTCTGTTCCGCCTCGGTGAGGGCGGGCTGCGTCATCCAGGCCGGGGCGTTCTGCGGCTTCTTGCCGTACGACGCGGTGCGGGGTGCCTTCAGATCCTGGAACAGGTTCTGGTGCCGCTCCGCGACCGGGTACGGCTTGTGCGGGGTGTAGGTGGCGACCTCCAGCATGAACGGCTCGTTCTTCGCCGCCGCCCGGGCGACGAAGTCGCGGCCCCGGGCCCCGATCACGTCGGTGAGGTAGTCCTCCGGCTCGTCGCCGTACTTCACCACGGTGCCGTTCTGGTTCAGCGTGTAGTCGTACTGCCCGTAGGCGTTACCGGCCAGCGCCCACTCGTCCCAGCCCTCCGGCACCGGCAGCGCCGCCCCGGGCTCACCGGTGGCGTACTGGTTCATGAACTTGCCCATCATGGCCGTGCGGTACCCGGCGGTCTGGAGGTCGGTGGCGAAAGTGTCGCCGTCGAGCCCCTTCTTCATGAACGTCTTGTACCCGCCCTGCGGGCCGGAGTTCCGGTAGATCCCGGTGCTGTGCGGGTAGCGGCCGGTGAAGATCGACGCCCGCGAGGGGCAGCACAGCGAGTCGGTCACGAAGTACTGCGAGAACGAGGTGCCCTTGTGCTGCATCCGCTGCACCGTGGGCAGATACTGCAGCAGATTCATCGACAGGTCGTCGGTGAGCACGAACACGATGTTCGGCCGGGACGTGTCCTGGCTGGTGCGCTCGGCCGTCGTGGGGGCGGCGGCCTCCAGCTGGCCCGCCTCGGCCGAGGCGGTGCAGGCCGCCAGGCCGACGGCCAGGATCAGGACCAGTGCGGCCGGGATCGCCCGGGCCGGGGCTGACAGCAGGCGCCGTCGCATAACAGCCGTTCTCCTCGTGATGGTGGTCGGGGCGCGAAAGCGGTTACGCCTTGGCGGTGACCGCGCGCAGAACACCCTGCCAGCTGGTCAGGTACGCGTCGATCGAGTGGGACGCCGAGCTGAGACGGGCGGCCGTGGACATCCGCGCGGTGAGGTCCGGGTCGGCGATCAGCCGCAGCATGCGCTCGGCCAGGGCGCCGGTGTCGCCCGCCGGGACCAGGTAACCGCTCTCGCCGTCGGCGATCTGCTCGCGCGGGCCGTAGGCGATGTCGTAGGCGATCACCGGGCAGCCCCGGTCCAGGGCCTCCAGCACCACCAGCGGATACCCCTCGAACCGGCTGGTCAGCAGCAGGGCCGTCGCCGAGCGCAGGTAGTCCTTGGCCGCCGGGTCGTGCCCGGGCAGGCGCACGGACGCCCGCAGGCCGAGTTTGCCCACCAGCTTCTCCAGTTCGGCCCGCTGGCTGCCCTCGCCGTAGATGGTCAGCGTGGCCTGGGGCTGCTGGGTGACCACCTTCGCGAAGGCGACCACGGCGTCCTCCAGGCGCTTTTGCTTCTCCAGGCGCCCGAGCATGACGAAATCGGCGTGATGACGATCCAACGGGCGATCGCTGCCGGGTCGGTGATCGATCGGGTTGGGGATGACGTGCACGTTGTCCATCGCCCCGAACCGGGCCGCGATCTCGTCGCGCTGGCGCTCGGTGAGCATCACCAGGGCGTGCAGGCGCGGGATCGCCTCGATCACCGGCAGGTGGGTCGGGTGCACGGGGGAGTCCCACTGGTAGGGCTCCTGGACGTGGATGTTGTGCACCACGTGGATCAGCCGCACCCGGCGCCGGTTGGTCAGCGGCACCAGCTGCCGCGTCGCGAAACGGCTGTCGGACATGATGATCACCGGCCGCCTGGGCTGGTCGTCGAACAGGCCGGTGAGCCACCAGCGGCGCAGGGCGCCGACACCGGAGAACTCCCGCACCACCCGGCCGCGGCGGTCGCAGAGCACCACCCCGTCGGGTCCCTGGCGCAGGTACACGCTGCCGTCCGCGCGGCGGTGGTCGGTGACCACGTCGGAGCCGTCGCGGCTGCGGTAGGCGGTCAGGTGCACGGTGCCGTCCGGGTGCGGGACGTCGTGCGCCTTCAGGCCCGGCACCGGCGGCAGCAGGGCGGCGTCGTCGGCCGCGAGCGGGGTGCGCTCGTTCCGGAACCACTCGAAGAGGTTGACGATCACCGTGGAGGGCGCCACCGAGCCCCGGGCGGCGAGTTCGGCCCGGATCCGCGGGTAGTCGGGCTGGTCGTCGAACGAGACCAGGGTCGGCACGATGCCCGCGCGCTCGGCGAAAAGTCTGCTGCGCAGCAGGAACATGGCGGTCTGCCCGCCCGTGTCGAGGGCCAGGCGCACGGTGACGGCGAGGTACTGGCCGTCCGGGAAGTCGAAGTCGGGCACGCGGCGGCTACGGCTTGATCGCCACGCGGCCGTTACCGGCACGCCAGAGCAACAGGTCGATGCCGTTCTCGCGCAGCCACTCGTCGGTGGCCTGCCGGGAACCCTGCCACCAGCCGTAGTCGTCGAGCAGCAGCACGCCGCCGGACACCAGCCGGGGGTAGAGGTGGTCGAGCTCGTGCCGGGTGGAGGAGTACCACTCGGTGTCCAGGTGCAGCAGTGCGATGGCATCGGGCGCGTGCTGGGGCAGCGTGTCGTCGACCTTGCCCGGCACGAGGTGAACGTGCTCGTCCGGGTAGGGGACGGCCGCCAGGCCGGCGCGCACTTCGTCCACGGATTCCACGGCCCCGAACGTATCGAACAGGAAGAGGTCACGATTGCGCTCGCCCGCCGCGAGCAGGGTGCGGGCCACGGCCTGCATCGAGCCACCGCGGCCGACCCCGCACTGCACGACGGCGCCGTCGACCCGGTGGTCGTGGAGATGACGGGCCGCGGTGATCAGCGCGTGCAGCTTCTCGTTGCTCGCCGCGGTGTAGGGCCGCACCGCCGTGACGATGTCGCGCGCCTCGTCGTCGAAGTCCCGCGGGAGCGGCTTTTCCTTCGGCTGGGCAGGGGCTTTCGCCGCTGCCGGGGCTGCCGACGCGGTGGGCGACGCGGGTGGCTGGGCGAGGGCCAGCTTCTCCAGGCGCGCCGTCGCCTTGTTGAGGCGATTGACGGCCCGGTCGAGCCCCTGGGGAACTGGTGGCACGGGACGCGTCAGTTCGAAGCCGGTTGTGCGTCTCAGAATGCCATTTAACGTTCTCTTCGGGTTCACCTTTCACATTAAACACATAAGTAAGGGGTGTTGCTGGCCGCCTTGCACGATGGTGCCGGTTACTGCTAGGCGCCGGTTGTCGTGCGCGGGACGGGTCTTCATCGGGAATCCGGCGATAACGCCCCTGAATATCCTGCTGCGTGACGGTGAATCCGGTGCTTTCGGTAGTCGGACGGGTGCGCTCCGCTGACCGCGCAGATCGGTTGCGTCTGGCCTACGAGGTCGTTCTCACATTCTTTCTCGCACTGACGACGGCGCTGCTCCGTCTTGCCTTCTGGTTCGAGCCTTTCCGGGGCGGACGTCTACCTCTCTCGCCGACATCGAGCTGGCCGGCCCCGGGCCCGGCCGTGGTACTCGCTGGCTGAGCCTGCCGGGTACCGCGTGGTGCAGGGGAGCATCACCAATGCGCTGCGCCATGCCGGTGGGGCGCCCGTGCGGGTGGAGGTGCGGTACGAGGACGACGCCCTGGTGGCCGAGGTCCGTAACCGTTCCGGGTGGCCCGTGCCGGGGCCGCCGCCTCGTGCTGTCTCTCGGGTCGTGCGTCGGTGCCTTCTTCGTGGCCGCCGATCCCGAAGCGGCGAGCCGTGAGCCTCGACTCCCTGACGGTGGGCGACGACCAGGTCACCGTCGACGAGAACCTTCCCCTCGACATGGTCGACGCGACCGTCACCGATGCCGAGGTCACCGGCACCACGTACTACGCGCAGGACCCGCCGCCGTCCGGCGACGGCGAACTGCACGACCGGATCTGTTTCAGGGACGGGGTCCTCCACAGTAAGCGGGAATTGATTCAGTGACCCGAATGTCAATGGGTCTGCGGGCCCATCAATAGAGCTTGCGAAGCGCCGGATTGAATGATTTCCGGTATTTATCCGTGGCTTAGGAAAGATCGGTTGATCTGCGCTCCGCGGGGTCGTTACGGTCTCGTTTCGTTCCCACCGACAGGAGATTCCATGAATGCCCGGGGTTGGCGTATTACCGGCGGCCTGGCCGTCGCACTGCTGATCGGCGGTACCGTGACCGCGGTACAGGCCTCGGCCAGTGAGCCCACCAGGAAGAAGACGAAGACCGCCGCGGCGACTTCCTTCACCGACACCTTCGATTCTTTCAATACCTCGACCTGGGCGTGTGAATACACCTGCCCCGTCATCGAGACCGGAAAGGCGCGCTTCCGCCTGAAGTCCGGTGTCGCGCCGGACAACTACGGGTCCTGGTCGAAAGCCCGCTACAAGCCGGCGCGTTTCACCGAGGGAAAGTTCACGGTGAACTTCTCCCTCACCGAGCGCCCGAAGGAGAAGGTCTGGTGGGGCGTCGCGCTGTGGGACGACGACCGGGGCTCCGACCAGTTCAACGAGATCAACTTCGGCTACACGACCGATCAGAGCTTCGGCAACACCCAGCTGCGGTTCGAGAGCGCCAAGCGCGGTAACGACGTCTCGCTGAAGGTCGACACCGGCGTGGACCTCTACGACGGCCAGTACCACTCGGCCACCCTCGAGTACGACGCGAAGCACGTGTCGTTCTCCCTCGACGGCAAGCTGCTCAAGACCATCACCGACCCGCAGTACATCCCCACCGACGCGATGGACCTCATCCTCGGCCCCCGCCTGGTCACCGGCGGCCAGCCGCTGAGCCAGGGCTTCACCGAGTCCGTCGACTCGGTCGAGATCGCCCCGGTGGGCTGATCAGAACCACCGGCCGGCCCGGGCATGGGCCGGCCGGTCCGTCAGCGGTACAGGCAGCGGTACAGGCAGCGGGACGATCAGCGGGACGATCAGCGGGACGATCAGCGGGACAGGGCCGCCAGACCGGACCGGACCTCGGCGGGCAGGTCCTCCTCCGGGGCGATGAACATCTGGCCGGGGCTGCTCTCGTCGTCACCGCTGTGCCGGCCGGCGGCGAAGGCGGCGTACTGCGGGATGGCTCAGAGGCGAGCGCCCGGGCGCGGGTTCCGTGACGTCCCGTACCGTGTTCGCCGCGGACACGACGGACGGAGGTCGCGAGGCAATGACCGACATGGCGAAACTGACCGAGGGGCTGCGGCGGGCCCTGCACATCGTGCCCTCCGGATATCCCGCCGACGAGGTGCGCGAGTACTACGGTGACGACGGCTCGGGCCGGATCTCGCCCGACTCGCCCTACGCGGGCGACCTGCGAAAGGTGCTGGAAGACGTCCACCATCATCTCGGCGACCACACCGCGACCGAGCGGGCCGCCCTGGTGCTGGATGTCGACGACACCGCGCTGAGCAGCTACGACTACGGCGCCTCGTGCGACTTCGACGGGTACACGCAGGGGCCGTTCGCCCAGTACCTGCTGGGGCGCCGGCCGCAGGCCGTCGCCGGGATGCCGGAGCTGACGAGGTGGGCCGCGGCGCAGGGGTTCACGATCTTCTACCTGACCAGCCGCCCCGACCCGCTGCGCGAGGTCACTCTGCAGAATCTCCGGGAGCAGGGCTACGGGGAGCCGGCCGGGCTGTTCACCAAGCCCGCCGGCGGGCAGAACACGGTCGAGTTCAAGGCCGGTGTGCGTGCCGATCTGATGGCGCGGGGCTGGGACCTGGTGGCCAACGTGGGTGATCAGCAGTCTGATCTGGACGGCGGTCACGCCCGCCGCTCCTTCCTGGTACCGAACCGGATGTATCTCCTACCCTGAGCGACGAGCAGGATGCCCGGTATGTCACCATCTCGGACATGGATGCGCCGGGTGTGCCGATCTGGCTGCTGGACATGGACGGCGTCATCAACGGCATCCGGCCGGGCTGGGCGAGGGCACCGCGCACGACCTCGCTCGAGGCCAAGGGGGTGGAGTACCGCATCCGGTACGCACCCGAGCTGATCCGGCGCATCCGCGGCCTCCACCAGACCCGGCAGGTCGACCTGCGGTGGGCCACGACCTGGGCCTGCCACACCCGGCGCCTCAACAATCTGTACGACCTCCAGGGGGTACCGCCCGCCTTCGCCCTGCCCCGCGGCGACGACACCTCCCGGGAACGGGTCGGGGAGCTGAAGGTCCGGGCCGCGCTCGCGGTGGTGCGGGCGGGGCAGCGGCTGATCTGGACCGACGACGAGGCGATCCCGGCGCAGGGGCCGGTACGCGAGGAACTCGAGGGCTGCGGTGCCCTGCTCGTGGTGCCCGACGACTCCCGCTGCCTGCGGCCGGACGACATGGATGCCATCGAGAGGTACGCATCGGCGCGCGGACACGGCTGACCCGGCCCTCGGCGCCGGGTGCGGGGATGGCAGGCTGCCTCCATGAGCATGGTCGAATACCCCCTGCCCGGCGTCTGGGTGCGCGAGTTCTTCGTGGATGTGCCGCTGGACTGGGCCGATCCGGACGGCGAGAGCATCCAGGTGTTCGTGCGGGAGCTCGTCGACCCCGACCGCCGGCACGACGACCTGCCGCTGCTGACGTTCCTGCAGGGCGGCCCGGGCGGGGCCAACCCGCGGCCGGTGGGCCTGTCGGGCTGGCCGGCCGAGGCGCTGCCGCACTACCGCGTGGTGATGGTGGACCAGCGGGGCACCGGGCGCAGCACGCCGATCGACGCCACCGTGATCTCGGCGTTCCCGGACGGCCGCGCGGCCGCCGGCCACCTGCTGAACTTCCGCGCCGACTCGATCGTGCGCGATCTGGAACACGTGCGCACGACCCGGTACGACGGGAAGAAGTGGGCCACCCTGGCGCAGAGTTTCGGCGGCTGGATCACGCTCACCTACCTGTCCACGGCGCCCGAGGCGCTGAGTGCGTGTTATGTCTGCGGAGGTGTCCCGGGCACGCCGGCCGATCCCGACGAGGTGTACCGCCGGACGTTCACCCGGGTCGCGGGGAAGACGGCGGACTTCTACCGGCGCTACCCCCAGGATGTCGACACGGTCTCGGCCATCGCCGACATCCTGGCCGCGGGCGAGGTGAAACTGCCCGACGGTTCGCCCTTGTCGGTGCGGCGCTTCCAGACCCTCGGGAACGACCTGGGCTTCGGGCCGGGCCACCTGCGGCTGCACTGGCTGATCTCCGAGGGGCTGCTGCCCGGCGGCCGGCTCAGCGACGCGTTCCTGGAGACCGTGCTGCTGAAGACCTCCAACGCCGGCAACCCGCTGTTCTGGACGTTGCAGGAGACGATCTACGGTGACGGCGCGAACGGGCCGTTCCGCTGGTCGGCGCAGCGCGAGCGCGACCGCCGGCCCGAGTTCGCCGAGGACCGGCGCCCGCTGCTGTTCACCTCGGAGATGGCCTTCCCCTGGCTGTTCGAGGAGGTGACCCTGCTGCGGCCGTTCGCCCCGGCGATGCAGGCCCTGGCCGAGCAGGAGACCTGGTCGTCGCTGTACGACCCGGCCGCCCTGGCCGCGAACGAGGTGCCCCTGGCGGCAGCGGTGTACGCCGACGACGTGTTCGTGGACGCCGACCTCTCCCGCGACACCCTCAGCCGGCTCGGCAACGCGCAGGCCTGGGTCACCAACGAGTTCGAGCACGACGGCATCGGCAGCGGACGCGTCTTCAGCCAGTTGCGGGAGATGGTGCGCGACCGGGGTGGTGAGTTGCGCTGATCACCGGGAGCCGGCCGCGGTGACCAGACCGACCGTGGTGCCCACCTCGTCCTTCATCCCGATACCGGCGAGAACCGCGGCCGAGGACAACTCGAGCGGCCAGCCCCGCGAATAGGCCTGGGCCTGGGCCGTTCGCAGCTGGTCGTCGTCGACGACCAGCACGTCACCGCGGCTCTCGCGCACGGCCCGCACCGCCATGGCCGTGGCGCGGGGGTCGCTGATGGAGACCGCCTCGACCGGACCCTCGGCGGGGGTGGCCGCCGGTTGTTCCAGTCCCTGGAGCAGGGCGTCGCGCAGGCTCGGAAGGCGCACCACCGCCAGCATTCTCGGCAGCCGGTCGATCCATCCCAGGGTGTGCAGCTCCTGAAAACCGGCCCAGACGGCCGCGAGCGCGTCGCCCCGGGAGACCGGGATCACGACCTGGTCGGGGGCGGTGCGGCCGAGCTGCTCGGCGATCTCGTAGGCGATGGCCCGGTAGGCGCGCACCCCGACCGGGTGGCTGCTCACCGGCGTGGTCTGATAGTTGCTGACGGGGAACCACTTCTGATGATGGACGCCGTGGGCGAGCGCGTCCCAGCGGGCCCCGTAGGTGTCGGTCAGGTGAAGGTCGGCGTTCATGGCCCGCAGCGGCTCCAGCACGCCCGGCACCACCCCACCCTCCTTGGCCAGCACCACACAGCGCAGCCCGGCCGCGGCCGCGTAGGCGGCGACCGAGAGGGCCGCGTTACCGGTCGAGGCGAGGGCGACCGTGTCGTAGCCGTGGGAGAGGGCCCAGGAGACGGCGGCACTGGCCATACGGTCCTTGAACGAGCCGGTGGGGTTGGCCCTTTCGTCCTTGAGGAAGACACCGGGGGAGTTGCGCAGGGGAACCAGCGGGGTGTCGCCCTCGCCCAGCGTGACCGGCCGGTCGACGGGGAGCAGCAGGTCGCGCGGGGTGGCGGCCGCCCCGGTGCGCGTCACCTCGGGTGCCATGGCGATGCCGTCGGCCCGGCAGCGGGGGCAGGGGTCGATCGTGGTGACGATCGCCCCGCGCCAGGAGCATCGGGGGCACTGCAGAAACCAGTCCGACATGGGTTCAACGTAGACGAGCGGGCTGCCTCTGTCGCCAGGGCGCCCAACGTAGGCGGCGCGTTGTAGCGGTTCCCCGGGGAGAGCATGCGTGGTGTGTACACCTGGTACATCTGGTGCATCCCAGGTGTACCGGGTGAACCAGGTGTACACAACGTCGGTGAGGGCCTGGCTGCGGATCTGCGGAGAGCCGGTGGCCGGGCGCTCATGAACGACCACGGCGATCGGAAACGTGTCCGACGGCCGTGGTCGGTCCGGAACCTCTTCCGGCTAGAGCTCTTCGGGCCCCGGCACCGTGAACGAGGCCGAGAAACCGGCGGCGTTCAGGTCGAGGAAGAGCCGGCGCCGCAGCACCGCGAGCGCCTGCTGCCGGGAGGTGTCGGACACCCGCGCCGTCACGCGCAGCACCACGTGGTCGTCACCGGCGTTGATCAGGCCGGCCAGGTGGCTCTGGGTCAGGACCGGCACGTCGGCGTCCTCGAGCAGGTCGCGCAGGTGGGCCAGGTCGTCGAGGTCCTTGGGGGTGAAGGCGAGGGGCTGGGTGTCGACCATCTCGGCGGCGGACGTGACCGTGGCCAGGGTGGCGAAGGCCTTCTGCCGGGCGCCGGGCACGAGTACCGGCAGGATCTCGGCCAGGGTGCCGGCCACCGCGCCGGCCTTCAGCGGGTTCGGGGAGGCGGCCGAGGCGAGGTCGCGGTCGAGGCGGTCCAGGCTCATCCGCACCACGCGTTCGGCGGCGGCGAGGCGCCCGGCGGCGCTGGTGTCGGGTGACCCCTCGCCGAAACCGGCCCGGATGTCGAGGGTCAGGTGCGACTGGGCCTGCGTGCGGTTGCCGAGCCGGTCGATCTTGCTGTGCCGCACGTGCCAGATCGTGCCGTCGCGGCCGCGTAGTCGCGTGGTGCGCAGCCCGATCTCCTCCACCACGCCGGTGGCGCCGAGGGTGGTGTCGATGTAGTCGCCGATGCCGTAGGTGTCCTCGGCGAGGACGAAGAGGCCGGCGATGATGTCGCGGCCCAGGCCCTGGGCGCTGACGGCGGCGACCACGCCGAGCAGGCCGGCGGTGAAGACCCCGGCCTTCGACAGGCCGGTGCCCTGCACGAAGAGCAGGACAGCCACCATGGCCAGGGCGGCGGAGGTGAGGTGGGACAGCAGCGAGGCGATGGCCCGTGCGCGCTGCTTGCGCCGTTCGGTGAGGGCTTCCTCGCGGGTGTGGGGGCGGCGCCGGATGGTCTGCCACAGCGTCTGGAGGCTGCCGCGGTCGGGGGAGGCGCTGGTGGCGATGCGGTCGGCGACGGCCTTGAGCAGGCGGTGCGCGATCAGCCGGACCACCAGCAGCAACGCGAGCAGGACGACGGCCTTGACGGTGAAGTGGAGCAGCGTGTCACCGGCGCGCAGCAGGAGCTGGGTGAACGCGCCCGGGCCGTCCTGAGCGGCGTCGGAGACCTGGTGCCAGAGCTGGGTGGGTGTGGGGGAGGGTGACGGTTCTGCCGCCGTCGCCGACTCGGAGCCGGCCACGGCGGGTGCTGCGGGAAGCACGAGGTTCCTTTCCGGCCCGGTTCGCGCGGAGCCGGGCGTGGAGGCGCATCAGGTTTCTGGGTGGGGGCACCGTCGCCACGTCAAGCTAACCATAAATGTTACAGCGGTATTTCACGAATTGCGGGTGCCCCTGAAAGTCCCTGTCCGGCAATGCTTTCGGAAATGACCGGATGGTTTTGACGCGCCTCCCGAAAGTCCCTCTGGTGTGGATGTTTACCGGTCTGCGAGGATCCCTTGTAGCGTTTTCCGGGGAGATTCATGTCTGGCTCCCGGCTGGTGGCCGACAGCGCCGCGCGGATGACCGCGGCGGGCGGCGCCGTGATGGTGCTGACCCATCTGGCCGGCGGCCGGGTGGTGCGTGCCGTCGTGGCCGGGCTCGATCTCGATGCCGGCCGCGCCCGTGCTGAGCTGGGGTGAAGGACCGGGCCCACCGCACCGGCCGGGCCTCACGCACCACGCCACCACCACGATGCGGGTGGGCGCGGACGGCGCGCTGAAGCTGGTGCGTTCGGGAGCAACGGACGAGGTGGTCGCCCGCCGTCGATCAGGCCGGTTGCGGGGTGCGGTCGTAGACCAGTCCGGGCACCCGGCGGGTGGCCAGGTCGATGGCCGGGCCGAGCACCAGGATGACCAGGATCGTGCCCGGCCCCACGGCGCCGCCCAGCAGCCAGCCGACCAGCGCGCCGCCGCCCTGAAGAATGCTGTAGCTCCAGCGGAACGGCACGGGCGGGTCCCAGGCCAGGGCCGCGGCCTCGGCCGGACCGGCGCCGGTGCCACTGCCGAGATAGCCGGCCACGCCGATGGCCAGCACCGGCACGGCGGCGATCAGCATCACGATCCGCACCACCATGCTGTCCGGGGTGTCCAGCCAGGCCAGCAGCAGGGAGACGGTCAGCCCGACCACCACCGGCTGGGTGACCGTGCCGAGCCCGGGACGGGTGCCGCGCAGCCAGGCCATGATCACGAAGACCACACCCACCGAGATGTTCACGACCATGAACGGCAGACCGCTCGTGTCGGTGAGACCGCTGATCAGGGTGGAGTATCCGTCGGACCCGAGCGAGGCGAGCAGGAAGAGCGCCACGCCCGCGCCGAGCACCACGCACGATGCCACGAGATGGAAGATTCGGCCCGGAGTGATGATCGGGCGTTCGGTGCTGCTGTCGTTCACGCTTCTCGAGACCTTGGGGTGACACGGGCCAACGGAGCATACCCGAGCCGTGTTCGATGACCCTCCGTCATGGACAGCTACCGGTGACGAAAGGGAGGATCTTCCCGGCGATGACGTGATCATGGACGGCGACGGCCCGAGGAGCGCGGTGGACCTGCCACGGAACATCGTGTTCGGCGGCTCGGGCCCCGCCAACGGCCCCGGCCTGGACTTGTATGACCAGCTCGTCGACCGGCTGCCGGCGGTGGGGATCCAGCCGATGGTCACGCTCCACCGCGGGGATCTACCCCAGGGGCTCCAGGACGCGGGTGGCTGGCTGATGCGCGACACGGCCCTGCGGTCCGGGGAGTACGCGCAGATCGTGGCCGGTCGCCCGGGCGACCGGGTGATCCACTGGTGCCCGGTGAACGAGCCCCACGTCATGACCCCGCGGGGCCACGCGCAGACCGAGCTCGCGCCGGGCCGGGGCCTGCTGTCCCGTATCGGCTCCCTCGACGCGCACCTGCGGGCCGTCGCCGATGCGGTCGACCGGGGTGTGGACGTGCGCGGCCACCGCTGCTGGTCGCTGCTGGACCACTTCGAGGGGGCCGACGGGTGGACGCAGCGGTTCGGCCGGGTGCACGTGGACTTCGAGACCCTCGGGCGCACCCCGGAGCGATCCTTCGCCGGGTACGCCCAGAAGATCCGGGCCCACCGCGAAAGCGCGCCGTGAGCCGAGAGGTTCCCCGCTCCTGGGTGGCGGGGCTGGTGCTGGTCAGCATCGGCATGTGGTCCGGCCTGTTCGGCCCGATCCAGGTGCTGCTGGCCGAACAGGCTCAGGCACTCGCGCCCGGACACAAGGAGGCGGCGCTCTCCCTGGTGACGGGGGTCGGCGCCGCCGTGTCGACCGTGCTCAACCCGATCTGGGGCGCCTTCTCCGACCGCACCACCCTGAGCCGGGGGCGCCGCCTGCCCTGGGTGCTCGGTGGCGCCGCGGGCGGGGTCGTCGCGATGCTGCTGCTGTCGGGAGCCGGCTCGATCCTGGAGATGACCCTCGCCTGGGCCCTGGCCCAGGCCGCCCTCAACGCCATGCTCGCCGCGATCACCGCGACCGTGCCCGACCAGGTGCCGGCCGGCGAGCGCGGAGGCGTCGGGGGAGCACTCGCCGTCGCCCAGACCCTCGGCGTCGTGGCCGGGACCGGGATCGCGGCCGCCGCCGGCAGTACCACCGCCGGATACCTGGCCCTGGCCGGGGTTCTCGTCGTGACCACCACTCCCTACGCGCTCAACCCGCGCGACCGGGCCGTCGGGCGGGAGGAACGTCCACCCCTGGCTCTGCGGGACTTCTGGGTGTCACCGCGCCGGCACCCGGATTTCGCCTGGGCCTGGATCACCCGGTTCCTGATGAACCTCGGCAACGCCCTGCTCATCCTCTACCTCCTGTACTACCTGAAGGATGCCGTGGGCCTGTCCGACGACGAGGCCGACGGAACGGTTTTCGCCCTGACCGCGGCCTACGGTCTGTGCACGGTGGTGACGGCGTTCGTGAGTGGGTACTGGTCGGACCGGGCCGGACGGCGCCAGGTCTTCGTGATCTGGTCGGGCCTGATCACGGCGGCCGCGCTGCTGCTGTTCGCCCTGGCCCCGACGCTGGGCCCGACCCGGCCGGCGGTCTGGGTGGGAGCGGTCGTGCTGGGCATCGGCTTCGGTGCCTACACCGCGGTAGATTTCGCCCTCGTGACCCAGGTGCTGCCCACCGCCGACGACCGCGCCCGGGACCTCGGCGTCATCAACATCGCCACGGCCCTGCCCCAGGTGCTCGCCCCGGTCCTGGCGGCGGGTGTGCTGGGCCTGGGCCTCGGCTACACCGGCCTGTACCTGCTGGCGGCCCTGGTCAGCGTGCTGGGATCGGTGCTGGTGGTGCGGATCCGGTCGGTGGTCTGACAGCGGGTCTTCCGGGGAGAACCGGAACGGAGAGGTGGAGATCTGGTGGAGAGCATCACGAAGAACCGGCAGTCGCCGGCGACGCTGCGGGCCCTGACGGCCCGCGCCTACGGGGACGGGCTGGTGCCCGCGGGGGACGGCTGGGTCCAGGAGCTGGGACACGGGTGGTTCAACGTGGTCTATCTGATCCGGCTCGTCGACGGGCGGTCGGTGGTGCTGAAGATCGCGCCGCCGCCGCACATCGAGGTGATGAGCTACGAGAAGGAGGCCATGGCCACGGAACTGGCGGCGCTGCAGCTGATCCGGGACAAGACCGAGGTGCCGGTGCCGACGGTCGACTTCGCCGATCGTAGCCACGAACTGTGCGACGCTGACTACTTCTTCATGTCCTACGTGGACGCCGACAACTTCGGCATCCTGCGGCAGGAGGGAAGGCTGTCGCCGGAGCACGAGAACGCCTACCGGGAGGCGGTGGGCGCGCTCAACCGTGAGCTCAACGAGGTGCGGGGGCCCTGGTTCGGGGCGCTGGAGGGGCCGGGGCACTCCACCTGGCGGGCCTGTTTCACCGATCTGCTCGAGGGTGTGCTGGGTGACGGCGAGCGCCGCGATGTTGATCTGGGGTACGGGTACGACGTGGTGCGCGAGGCGGTCGCGGCCCGGGCCGGCACCCTCGACGCGGTGACCGAACCGCGCTTCGTGGAATGGGACCTGTTCCCCAACAACGCGATGGTGCGTGACGGGAAGATCGTCAGCGTCATCGACCACGAGCGGGCCTTCTACGGGGACCCGCTGATCGAGGCCGGTTTCGTCGGGCTGGACCTGCCGGGGGTCTTCGGTGACCCGGCGGCCTTCCTGCGCGGTTACGGGTGGGGCGATCTCACCGACGACGAGCGGCAGCGGCGCTGGCTGTACAGCCTGTACCTGGTGCTCATCATGATCATCGAGACGAGCTACCGCGGGCACACCACCACGACGCAGTACGACTGGTGCCGCGAGCGGCTGGTGGAACTCATGGGCTAGCCGGCTGTCCAGGAGAGCAGACGTCCCCGGGACCAGCAGCGGCCCAGGGCCTCCCGGTGCGGGGACGAGCCGAACAGCGCCAGCCCGATGATGCTGTGGCCGGAGGCGGGCCGGTCGCCGAAGGCCGGGATGCCCGGGGCCACGCCGACCCCTTCCGCGGACACCCAGGCCACCGGGCGCCCGGCCACTTCGAGGTGCTTCAGGAGACGGTGGCGCTTCTGCGGCCGTTGACGGGACAGGGCCCAGGTGGTGGTGACGATCGGGAGGACGCCGGTGGGCACCTGGGCGAGGGCGTCGGGGAGCAGGTCGAGGGCGTCACCCCGAAGGACATGCGGTGTCGTGCGGGCGGTCAGGGTCAGCTGGGCCTGGAGGGCGGTGGCCTGGTCGGGTCGGTCGGGGGCCAGGCAGGCGTGCAGCCATCGGGCGTCGTCGGTGGCGGAGCGGGTGTCGGAGCGGGTGGCGGAGCGGCTGTCGGTGTCGGCGGGGAGGTCGAGGGGATCGGGGTCGATGCCGATCCGGGTGACCACCTCGGGGAAGACGCGTTCGGGGAGGGGGCGGTCGCCCACGATGCGGCTCGAAAGCTGCACCGGCGAGAGGGGATCGCCGCGGACCTGACCGTTGTCGTAGGTGATGCCGCACCGATCGACCTGGAGATTCAGGCCCGTCGAGCAGTCCACATCGATCAGTGCCACTGACGGGGCGCCGGCTCGGTGGGCCGCCTCGGCCACGGCCGGGTGGAGCACGGCGCAGCGGGCGGTCTCGAGGGTCCGGACCCGCCGGGCGGCAGCGATGGCGGCGACCGCGGCGGTGTGACGCAGCAGGGTATCGACGGCGACCTGATCGGGTTGGCCGGGAAGGCTTTCCGGACCAGCACGGCCGACTGGGGCGGCGTAGATCCCGGCCAGTTCCGGGGCCTGTCCGGAGAGTGCGAGGTCGTGGAGCGCGGCCAGGATCAGCGCGGGCTGCCGTCGGCGCGCGGGTGCCTGCTCGATCGCGCGCAGTGCCTCGCCCGACGAGCTCAGGGCCAGGGCGATGCGGCGGTACAGCGGCGAGGTGGCGTCGTCCTCACCGAAGGCCCGGTAGACCTCGGCAAGGGTCCGGGCGCGATGACCGGGAAGGCCGGCCCCCTTCTTGTTCATGATCAGGCAGAACCTTCCCGGGGAGGTTCTGCCTGATCACGAACGGAGGAGTGCAGGGGACGGGTGGCGAACGTCCGTGGCCACTGCACTAAGCACCGGCCAGGGATTCGCGGAACTCGGCCAGTGTCTTCTGCATCAGCGCCGGAAAGTCGGCGGTGGGGTGGGCTATCCACTCGGCCGCGGCGACGGGAAAGATCGACAGGGCGGCCTGGGCCGCGAAGGTGGCGATGCGTTCCGGAACGCCGCGGCGACCCAGCACCTGAGCCACCGACACCACCATCCCGGCCGACTTGACCAGGTCGCGCTCCTGGAGTTCCGGGGTGACCGCGAGCACGGCGATCCGGGCCTTGGCGAACTCGTAGTAGGGCGCCAGCTCCAGCCCCGCGTGGGTGAGGGCCAGCACGACGGCGTCGATCGGCCGCAGATCCGGGTCGGCGGCCGCCAGATGGCCCAGCACGCTCTCCTCGAACATCTGGGCGTTCGCGAAGAAGACCTCGCGCTTGTCGGCGAAGTGGTTGAAGAACGTGCGCTTGGTCAGCCCGGCCCGGTCGGCGATCTGCGCCACCGTCACCTCGCCGTACCCGCGTTCCTGGAACAGATCCATGGCCGCCTGCTGCAGACGCCCGCGAGCGTCCGGTTCCCACCGTGCCATGGCCTGATCCTACTGCGATTGCACTTGGTGCAGTCACATGCCATTCTTGATTGCACCAAGTGCAATCACGAGGAGTCGTCATGCCGTCCCACCGCGCCGCCTGGATCCCCGCCCGCAACCGTCCTCTCCAGGTCGGACCCGCGTCCTACACCACTCCCGGACCGGGGCAGATCGTCGTCCGCAATCACGCCGTCGCCCTCAACCCGCTGGACTGGGTCATCCAGGTGGCCGGCCGGGTGGCCTACACCTGGCTCACCTACCCGGCCGTGCTCGGCGCCGACCTGGCGGGCGAGGTGGTCGAGGTGGGGGCCGACGTGACCCGCTTCCAGCCCGGTGACCGGGTGCTGGCCCTGTCGGTCGGTACCGACAAGGACGCCGACAGCGCCGCTCAGGGCGCGTTCCAGGAGTACACGGTGGCCGAGGAGCGGCTGGCCAGTCCACTGCCGCCGGACCTGTCCTACACCGACGCCGCGGTGCTGCCCCTGGGGCTCTCCACCGCGGCCTGCGCGCTCTTCCAGAAAGACCACCTGGCCCTGCCGCACCCGACCGCCACGCCGCCGCCCTCGGGTAAGACGGTGCTGGTCTGGGGCGGCTCCACGAGCGTGGGCGCCAACGCGATCCAGCTGGCCGTGGCCGCCGGGTACGAGGTGATCACCACCGCCTCACCACACAACGCCGACCGGCTGAGGGACCTGGGCGCGGCCCGGGTGTTCGACTACCGCAGCCCGACGGTCGAGGCGGACATCGTCGAGGCCTTCGCCGGCCGTGAGTTCGCCGGGGCCCTGGCGGTCGGGCCCGGATCGACGCCGGCCTGCATCCGCATCGCCGGGCAGTGCCGCGGCAACCGTCTCGTGTCCATGGCCACGGCCCCCGTGACGTTCGAGAACGGTTTCTCCCTGCCCCGCGCGGCGACCGGGATGATCGGCGGCATGGTCAGCTGGCAGTGGGCGGCCTGGCGGCGCGGGGTGCGGCTGAAGTTCGTCATCGGGTCGGACCTGAAGAAGAACGAGGTGGCCCCCGCGATCTTCCGGGACTTCCTGCCCGACGCGCTCGCGGAGGGCCGCTACCGGCCGTTCCCACCCGCGTCCGTTGCCGGCAGCTCTCTGGACGATCTGCAGCACGCGATGGATCGGCAGCGCAAGGGCGTCTCCGCGACCAAGCTCGTGGTCACTCTCTAGCCGCGAAGACCCGGGCCACCGCCTGCATTCCCTGGGTGAGCGCACGCAGGTCGTCCAATGACAGGTATTGCAGAGTCTGGTCGTCGAACTCCGGTCGGGCACTGACGATCCGGTGCAGCGCGTCGCGCCCGAGCGGGGTGACGTGGATACGGCGCACCCGGCTGTCGGAACTGTCCACGTCGCGCTGCGCGGCCCCCTGGGCTACCAGCCGGTCGATCATGGTCGACATCGAGGCCATGGACACCCCGAAGCTGTCGGCCAGGCCCCGCACGGTCAGGCCGCCGGGTGTGGTCGCCAGCATGGTGAGCACCTTGAGCTGCGCGAACGTCATGTCGGTGTCGAGCAGCGGGCGCATGGTGCCGGGCAGGAGGGAGTTCTCCATCGCCACCCGGGCCTCCCCGAGCGCCTGGAGCAGCCGATCGCGTTCTTCCTCGCCGTTCACGGACGTCAGTATGCAACCAGTGGCAAATGGTTAGGGCGATGCTAACCTTTTGGCGACCGACGGTATCGAGCAACGACGTGCCGGGCGGAAGGCCTGGCGTGTCGGGATTGAGGACCTGCGTGGCTTCTGCGGCTGGCATCGACATCGGGGCAGTGGACATCGAGGTACGGGAACTCGAAAGACTGCGGGCCAAGTACGCGCACGAACGTGATCGTCGCCTGAGAGCGGAAGGCGTGGCCCAGTACCGATCGGCGACGGGGAAGTACGGGTACTACGCGAAAGACCCTTATACGCCGACGATCGAGCGCAGACCGGTGGACGACCGGGTGGACGCCCTGGTGGTCGGCGCGGGTTTCGGGGGCCTCCTGACCGGGGCCCGGTTGCGGGAGACGGGGCTGGAACGGATCCGCCTGACGGACGAGGCGGGTGACGTCGGCGGTACCTGGTACTGGAACCGGTATCCCGGGATCCATTGCGACATCGAGGCTTCCGTCTACATGCCGCTGCTGGAAGAGGTCGGCACGGTGCCGACCCGGCGGTACGCGCCCGGTGAGGAGATCCGACGCCATGCGGTGGCGATCGCCGAGCACTACCGGCTCTACGAGCACGCCCTGTTCCAGACCCGGGTGACCGCGCTGACCTGGGACGAGGAGAACGACGAGTGGGTGGCCGGGACCGATCGCGGCGACGTGGTGCGGGCCCGGTACGTCGTCGTCTCCCAAGGCACCCTGACCCAGCCGAAACTCCCCGGCATTCCCGGCATCGACACGTTCCGCGGGAACACCTTCCACACCAGCCGCTGGGACTACGCCTACACCGGGGGCACGGCCGAGGGCGGCCTGACCGGGCTGAACGACAAGCGGGTGGCCGTGATCGGCACCGGGGCGACCGGTCTCCAGGTGGTGCCGCACGTGGGCCGAGACGCCCAGCACCTCTACGTCTTCCAGCGCACCCCCTCCACCGTGGGGGTGCGGGACAACCGCCCGCTCGCCGAGAACTGGCCGGCGTCGCTGAAACCCGGGTGGCAGCGCGACCGGATGAACAACTTCCTGGCCGCGGTCACCGGGGAGCCGGTGGACGAGGACCTGATCCAGGACGGGTGGACGAGGACGGCCCGCCTGCAGCGGACCTACCTCGCCGGTGTCGTGGACACCTCGGTGCCCGAACCCGAGCGCCAGTTGACGGACGAGATGCTGGACGCGCGGGCGATGAACGAGATCCGGGCCCGGGTGGACGAGGTGGTGAGCGACCCCGCGGCGGCCGAGAAGCTCAAGCCCTGGTACCGGTACATGTGCAAGCGGCCCGGTTTCAGCGACGAGTACCTGCCCACCTTCAACCGGCCCACCGTGACCCTCGTCGACACGGCCGACACCGGGGGCATCACCCGGATGACGGAGACCGGCGTGGTGGTGGGGGAGGACGAGTACCCCGTCGACTGCGTCATCTTCGCCACCGGGTTCGACGTGGGCCGGTCCGGGGTCGTCACCGGGGCGCTGCCGGTGATCGGGCGTGGGGGCCGCGCGCTGCTGGACACCTGGCGCGAGCACGGGCCGCAGACCCTGCACGGCCTCTACAGCCCGGGTTACCCGAACCTGTTCCTGCTCGGGTCGATGCAGAACGCGAATGCGGTCAACTTCGTGCACATCCTGCAGGAACAGGCCGATCACATCGGTGCGGTGGTGGCCCGGGCGGCCGAGACCGGGGCCCGGTGCGTGGAACCGCGGACGGACGACGCGGTGGCGTGGGTGCGGACCATCGAGGAGGTCTCGGCGGACACCACGGCCTTCCAGGCCGAGTGCACCCCCGGCTACTACAACGCTGAGGGCAGAACGGTTGCGGCCCGGACCTATTCACCTGGACCGGTCGCCTTTCACCGGCTGCTGCGCGAATGGCGGGCCGAGCATCTCGATGACGTGCTGGTGCCGTCCGCGCAGAGCGGGACCCGATGAGCCGGGGATGGCCGGCCCTGGGAATGGTGGCCGTTCTGGTACTGAGCGGTTGCGGTTCCGAGGTCGCGGCCGGAGCTGACCCGGACGGACGGCGACTGCTCAAGGTCAGCGACGTGCACGAGGCCACCGGCATGACCTTGCTGGAGGGGCCGGTGTTCACCCCCGACGGCTCGCTGCTCGTGGTGGACGTCACCGCGCCCGCCGGTGAGCCCAAGGTGCTGACGATCGACGTGAGGAAGCGCTCGGTGAAGGGATTCCTCACCGATGCGAGCAGCGCCTGGACCTCGGCCCAGATCAGCCCGTACGACGGCCGCCTGTACCTGACCGACTTCGCGGCCGGAGCGATCGACAGCATCAGCCTGGACGGCGATGACCCGCGGGTGTTCTTCACCGGCCAGGTCGACGGCGCCGTGATGAAGCCCGACGACCTGACGTTCGACCCGGAGGGCAACCTCTACGTCAGCGACACCACCGGCCACGACGAGCCGGGCGGGCCGGACCAGGGCCGCATCGTGCGGATCGACCGCGACGGCCAGGAGGCCACCGTGCTCGCGGACGAACTGCCCGCCCCCAACGGCGTCTCGTTCGACGCGACGTACGAGGGCCTCTGGATCAGCGAGTACTCCGGGAACCGCATCGACCGGCTGGGTCTCACGGTCGGTGGGAAGGCCGTCGCCACGCAGTACCCGGCCGTGCGGGTGGACGCGGGGCTCGCCCAGGTCGACTCGAACGCGGTGGACGCGTCGGGGAACGTCTACCAGATGTTCCACCGTCAGGCCCGGGTCATGGTGTTCGGCCGCAACGGCGACCACCTCGACACGATCGACCTGCCGGTGCCCGACGACGGCGACTACTCGGCCACGAACCTGGCGATCCGACCGGGAACGAAAGACGCGTACGTCACCGTCAGCGGTCCGTCCGGTGGGTTCGTGTACACCTTCCGGGCCCGCGACCGGGGGGTCCGGCAGTCCAACGGCGGCTGACCGGTCGATGCGGTGAGGGGTGCGGCGCCGGAACCAGGTGCCGCGCCCCTCACCTGCGGTAGAGCTCGCTGACCCGCCGGCCCAGATCCGCGAACTGCTCCCGCAGTTGAGGGGGATCGAGGATCTCGAGGTCGTCCCCGTGCGCGAGCAGCGCCTGCGCGGCCGCCAGAGCCGGGAACCGCACGACCGTCTCGACCCATTCCCCGTCGTGAACCTCGTCCTTCATCGGTTCCTGCCCGTGCATGCGCAGCACCCGGCCGATAATGCGGCTCCGGACCCGCACCCGCACCGGCACCGTCTGCAGGGAACCGGTGAAGTCGCGCTGCAACGTGTCCCAGGCGGTCGCCAGGTCGAAACCGGCGCGGCGGTGGGCCGGGGTGTCCAGCACCGTGACGGCGCCGATCCGGTCGGCACGGAAAGTCTTGAGGATCTGCCGGTGTTCGGCCACCAGATGCCAGACCCCGGCCTTGTGGACGAGTCCCAGGGGATCGATCGTGTACGTGCCCCCGGCCGGCCCGTACCGCATCCGCACACGACGCCCCTCGAGCACGGCCGTCTGCACGCTGCCCAGGTGCTCGGGCCGGGTGTCGGCCGACCGCCAGCGGGTGGGATCGACGAGGATGCGCTCGCGGATCAGGCCGGCGGTGTCGCGCTGGGTCTCGGGCAGCGAGGCCAGCACCTTGCGCAGGGCCGGCCCGATCGCGCCGCCCAGACCCAGATCGGTGTGGGCGGTGCTGGTCATGAGCACGAACAGGGCGCTCGACTCGTCGGCGGTCAGCCCCGGGACCTGCGTGCGGTAGCCGGGCAGCAGGGCGATACCCCCGCTGCGGCCCCGTTCGGCGTAGACCGGCACCCCGGCCGACGAGAGGGCCTGCGCATCACGGTAGATCGTGCGCACCGACACCTCGAGCTGCTCGGCCAGATCGGTGGCCGAGCGCGGGCTGCGGGCCTGCAGGAGCAGCATCAGTGCGAGCAGGCGGTCGGACTTCACGGATCCACGTTAATACCTGACACGTCCTGGCAGGTATTCGGCCGAGGATGGAGTCATGGACATGGAACAGGCCTGGATGGGAGTCGTCTCCGCGGAGCACGCGGCGATCGGTGCGGAGAAGGGGTGGATCCAGCTGAATCACGGCAAGCGGAACAATCTGCGGCGCCTGCGCCGTGGTGACGGGTTCGTCTTCTACTCGTCGAAACAGCGCATGAGCGACACGAAACCGCTGCGGGCGGTGACGCAGCTGGGGGTGGTCGCCGACGACGAGCCGTATCAGGCCGACGAGATGATGAGTATGGGCGCGCACGGCACGTTCCGGCCGTGGCGGCGCGACGTGGCATTCGAGCCGGTGACGCCGGTGGCGATCGCCGACGTCGTCCTGGAGCTCACCAGCGCGCCGAACTGGGGCTACGCGCTGCGGTACGGGCTCGTGCCGCTGAGCCTGGCCGACTTCGAGACCCTGCGCGGGGTCATGAGCCAACCCTCATGACCCCGCCGCGAGCGTCTTACGGCTGGATGACGACTTTGCCGAACACCGCCCGCTCCTCGAGCAGCGCGATCGCCTCGGCGGCCCGCTCCAGCGAGTAGATGCGGTGCACGGGCGGTTCCAGCACGCCCGACTTCAGCAGGGGCATCAGCCGGTCCCACTCACGCCGCCAGGCCTGCGGGTACTTCGTGGTGAAGGCGCCCCAGCCCACGCCGCGCACGTCGACGTTGTTCAGCAGCAGCCGGTTCACTTTCACCGTCGGGATGCTGCCCTCGGTGAAACCGACCACCAGCAGGCGGCCCAGCGGCGCCAGGCAGCGCAGCGAGTCGGTGAACCGGTCGCCGCCCACCGGGTCGACCACCACATCGACCCCCGCGCCCGCCGTGTAGGAGAGCACCGCGTCCTTGAAGCCGTCGGCCAGCACCACCTCGTCGGAGCCCAGCTCCTTGACGAACTCCGCCTTCTCGGGCGTCGAGACGACCGAGATCACCCGGGCGCCGAGCGCTTTGGCCAGCTGGACGGTGGCCGTGCCGATCCCGCCGGCCGCACCGTGCACGAGCACCGTCTGGCCCGGCAGCACACCGGCCCGGGTGTTCAGCGCGAACGACATGGTCAGGTAGTTCATCGGCAGGCAGGCGCCGGTGACGAAACCGGTCTTGCCCGGCAGCGGCCCGACCATGCCCACCGGCGCGGCGACGGTCTGCGCGAACGCGCCCGTCGTAGTCGCCGCGGCCACCCGGTCACCGGCCACGAACCCCGAATCGGGGGACGCCTCCCGCACGGTGCCCGCCACCTCACCTCCCAGCACGAAGGGGATTCCGGGCCTGTGCTGGTAAAGGTCCCGGCTCAGCAGCACATCGGGAAAGTTCACCCCGGCTGCCTCGACGTCGATCAGGACCTCGCCCGGGCCGGCGACCGGCTCCGGCACCTCGCCGATCTCCAGCGCCTCGGGGCCGCCCGTACTCGTCACGCGAACTGCGCGCACTATCTCTCCTTTGTCCGGCTGCTGACCCCAGCCTGCCAGGGCCGGGCGGAAAAGAAATCCGGGACGGTGTGCGGATCGCCACCCGGTCGGCTGCCGGTCGGGGGGGCATCTGGACTCGCAGAGGTGGTGCGGTGGGGGGAGGGTGGCCCGTGGCCGTGATGCGACAAAAAGGATATTGCGGTCACAAGGATCTGACATGGAGGCAGCCTTGACCAACCTCTTCTTCACCCAGCGAGCCGCTCTGACCGGTGCCGTGGCCCTGGCCGCGATCGGCCTCGGGGCCCCGGCGGCGCAGGCAGCCCAGGCGGCCCCGGCCGCCCAGGCGCAGGCGTCCCCCTGCGTGCAGAAGGTGACCGTCGTGAACAACGGCGGTTTCACCCTGTCGTTCGCGCTGTCCACCCGCGAGGGTTCGCTGACGGCCTCGACCGACACGTACGCGATCAACCAGTCCCGCACGATCGATCTGAACGCCACCGAGATCGCGCCGGGTGCGGACGTGCGCCCGGTGGTCAGCGCGACCGCGGGTGACACGGTGCCGGGCAACGTGTTCGTCTCGTACTGCGAGAACGGGCAGAACGCCACCTACACCGCCTCGGGCACGACGCTCGACTACAGCGTGACCCTGCTGGGCGGCTGAGCGAACGGTGAGGGGTGTGGCCGCACGGCCGGGCGGCCACACCCCTCACCGGCCGGGTGGTGATCGGCGCGCCGGGCGGAAGCGCCGAGCGGGTCAGGCCTTCCGGCCGGGACGGCTGACGGCCAGCATCGGCATCGGCTCGGGCCGCACGATCAGTACCGGTGAACAGCCCCGGTGCCCGACCTCGGCCGCGACCACGCCGCCGCGGTCTTCACCCAGCACCACGAGCGAGGCCGTGAGCGACTCGGCGATCAGGACGTCGTCGGCCCGCCCCGGGATGACCCGGGTGCTGACCTGAACCGAATCTGGTTCGGCGCGCAGGGGTTCGGCGATGGACTCGAGCCACTGGGCAGTGCTGATCAGGAGTTCGGGCGAGGCGTTGGCGGGCCGCAGCGAACCCGCCGGCCGCGGAGGTATGCCCAGGGCATGGACGAGCACGAGTGGCGTCTCCCGCCGCCGCGCCTCACGGGCCGCCCGGCGGGCGATCTCGAGGTTCGATGCAGACAGGTCGATCCCGGCGACGACGCGGGACCGCCTCCCGATCTCGGCAGACATTCGTTCCCCCCCAGGTGAATGGTGCAACACCAGGACGGTACTCGGTCTACTGGGGGGTAGTTACGCCTTGGTCTCAGGTCCCCGGAAAGCCGCTGGTCAGATGGGTGCTGTGAGTTTCATGATGCGGGAAAACACCCATCCACACGAGGGACTCGTCCGGTTCGGGGACTGATGTCCGGTCCCGTTCTCGGCGCCCGGCCACGTACGCCACCGGCTCCGGCAGGCCGTGCCCGGCCCGCCCGCGACGCGCCAGACACTCGGGCGGCGACCCGCGCCCAGCACGAGATCGGCGGTGACGGCGCGCAGCTCCGGGGTGTCCTCGGGGCACCGGCCGATCTCGGTGAGGGTGCTGGGCGGGTCGACCCGGGTGGTGAAGACGACGGAGTCCTCGATCTCGCGGGCCGGGCGCCTTCCGGCACCAGCTGGGTGAGTGATGCGACGTCGGCCTTCTCGCCGTGGGTCTGCGGGGCGCCGGCGAGGCCACCGACCAGGAATCTCACCAGGGTGAACGACTCCCGGCCGGGAAGGGCCATAGGTCCCATTCGGCGCATGAGTGACATAGGTCTCATAGGTCCCAAAAGGCTCCCCAAATCTACGCAGGTCGCCTGTAATGGGCAGGCGCGCCGGCGATGGGGGGTCCATCGGGCGCGCGATCGATGGGGCGGCACCGGGGGTCAGGGGAAGTTTGTTCGGCATCGAACGAGTAGTGAGCCGGGGGCTGAGGCGGGGGCTGAGGCGGTCCGGTCGCGGGGGCAAGTAGGGCGGGGTAGTCCGCCGGTCGGCGAGAAGCACTGACGGCAAGTCGTTTTCGGTTTCCCGGAAACGGTTGTGGTCGTGCCGGAATGACGTCTGCCCGGATGTCAGGTCCACGAGTAAGCAGTCGTGGGCCGCTTCGTCATGCCTTCAAAAAGCTGAAGCCGCAGGGTTTTTCATGGCATTGGGATGGCAACGGATACTCCGGGAAGGCGTTCAATATTTTTTGTAGCAAAACGGGTTACCCGTATGTAATCTGACTGCACCAACCCCGAAAGATGGAGTGAAAATGCAGGTATCAATGCGTCGTATCGCTGCCCTGTCCGCTGCTCTGCTCTCGGCCACGGCCATCGGCACCACGGCCCTGGCTGGGTCGGCTTCGGCTGCGGCGTCTTCGTATTCGCAGTGCGGCAGCGGAAAGTTCTGTGTCTGGACCGAGGCTGACGGTGGTGGCACGTACCGATACACCACGGAAGACATCAAGCAGCTCGGTTCCGTGCTGGACAACAACATCGAGTCCATCTGGAACCGCACGGGCTCGAACGTGGCCATCTACACCGGCGCGAACTTCACCGACCGCTGCTCGACCATCGGCTCGGGTACCAAGCGCAACCTGGCCGGCACGGCGGTCAACTCGGTCACCTCGATCGACGTCAACGCCGCCTGCTGAGGCCTGGCGACCAAGAAATGATGGGGGACCCAGATCTGGGGCCGGGTGGGGAAACCTTGGAACGCCTCGCTGAACCTGGACATTAGGACAGTTGTGTGGGTTGCCCGGCGGATGACGCCCGGGTAGCGCGCCACACCCCCCGACACGATCTGGCCGGCCGCCACAGACGCTGCAGCGTCCGCGGCGGCCGGCCAGATCGTCGTTCCCGGCTCTCTCCGGGAGGCTTCCCACTCACCGGAGCCCATGTTCGTCCATAGTCCCGATGAACCGGGGCGGAAGCCGGGCGCCGGGCGGGAGTCAGCCCGGTAGTTTCTCCAGACATTTGAGAAACAGGCTATTAACGACCAGCGGTCGAACCGATATCGACCAGGTTATTGACGACTACTGAAGGAACTGTGAAAGTTCCGGACATGTCAATCATGTCCGGCTCCCGGGGGCTGGGAGCACTGCGCTCCAGGAACCGCCGTCGGTTGCTGGACCTCCTGCGCGAGCACGGTGAGGTCAGCCGCGCCGATCTGGCCCGTCTCACGGACCTTTCGGCGACGACGGTGTCCAGCCTGATCGCCGAGCTCAGCGACGAGGGCGTGGTGACCGAGGCCGGTCTCGACGACCGGCGCCCGGGTCGCACCGGTCGCCCGGGCCGTCTGGTTCAGCTGGTCGGCGGCCGCGGTCTGGTCGTCGCGCTCGACATCGGCCACGACCTGGTCCGGGCCGCGGTCTGTGACCTGTCCGGCGCCGTGGTCTCCGAGCGGGTCTGGACGGTCGACGTGGAGGCCGACGACTGTCTGCTCCGCATCGCCGAGCTCGTCAACGAACTGGCCGACACCACCGCGGGTGGGCGTGACCGGGTCTCCCGCCTGGTCGTGGCCGTGCCCGGCGTGGTCGAGACGGGTACCGGGCACGTGGTCTCCGCCCGCATGCCGAGCTGGCAGAGACTGGCACCGGGACCGTTACTGGCCACCGCGACCGGCCTGCCGACCTTCGTCGAGAACGATGCTGATCTGTGCGCGCTGGGAGAGCGCGCCTTCGGTGCGGCACTCGGGCTGAACGACATCCTGCACGTCGTGGCGTCGACCGGTATCGGTGTCGGGCTGGTGCTCGGGGGCCGTCTCTACCGCGGCAGCAACGGCGGGGCCGGCGAGCTCGGCCACGTGCAGGTCTCGGAGTTCGGCGACCTGTGCCGCTGCGGCAACCGCGGGTGCCTGGAGAGCCAGGCCTCGCTGGACGCCGTGCTGAGGGCGCTGCGCGTGGTGCACCCCCAGGCCCGGGCCGCACCCGACCTGGCCCGGCTGGTGGCCGGCGGTGACCGCGCGGCGATCCGCGCGGTCAGCGACGCCGGCACCGCCATCGGTAAGTCCGTGGCCACCCTCTGCAACGTGCTGGCTCCCCAGGCCGTCGTGGTCGGCGGTGATCTGGCCGGGGGCGGAACCCATCTGGCCGACGCCGTCCGCGATGCCGTCGAGCGATACACCAAACCCCTGACTGCGGCCCGTATTTCGGTACTACCCGCTGAACTTGGCCATCGCGCCGCCGTTCTGGGCGCTGTGGTCACCGCCGTGGAGGCCGAGCTCGCCTCCTGATCCGTCCTTCTTTCCGGCTGCCCCCCATTTAGCGCGTCAGCGCACCGTCCCGAGGAGTCCCATGCGTTCCGTCCGGTACACCACCACCGTCGCGCTCGGCATCGCCGCTGCACTGACCCTGACCGCCTGCGCCAGCAGCGGTTCCAGCTCCGACGACAAGGGCTCGGCCGACACCGGCGCCGCCAAGACCGTTCCCACCGTGAAGGGCGACGGCAAGACGCTGACCATCTGGACGATGAACGGCGACTACACCGCCGAGACCATCGCGGCGATCAACGCCGAGTTCACCAAGGTCACCGGCGCCCAGGTGGACGTGCAGATCCAGGAGTGGGACGGCATCACCACCAAGATCAGCACGGCGCTGTCCACGGCGAACACCCCCGACGTGCTCGACCTGGGTAACACGCAGGTGGCCAGCTTCTCCGCCAACGGCGGCCTGGTCGACGTGACCCCCTACAAGGCCGACCTGGCCCAGGGCCGCACCTGGCTGGCCGGTCTGGAGGAGCCCGCCACCATCGACGGCTCGCTCTACGCCGTCCCGGGCTTCGCCGGCGCGCGCGCCGTCCTCTACAACAAGAAGATCTGGAAGGACGCCGGGGTCGACGCGGCGCCCACCACCTACGACGAGCTCACCGCCGCCCTGGACAAGGTCAAGGCCAAGAACACGGCCAAGGACTTCTCCGCCTTCTACCTGCCGGGTCAGCAGTGGGCCGCGGGTATGCAGTGGGTGTGGGACGCCGGCGCGGAGATCGCGACCAGCTCGGACGGCAAGTGGACCGGTGGCCTGGAGAGCCCAGAGGCGATCAAGGGCCTGAACGACTTCAAGACCTTCCAGAACACCTACTCCAGCAAGGCCTCGCAGGCGCTGGACACCGACAACCCGGACTGGAACCAGATCTTCGCCGACGAGAAGACCTCGGCGATCATGACCACGACCGGCAGCATCGCGAAGATCCTCGAGACCAACCCGAAGCTGAAGTCCGACGACATCGGCACCTTCCCGCTGCCGGGGATCTCGGGCAAGACGCAGCCGGCCATGCTCGGTGGCTCGGACTGGGGCATCGCGGCCAAGAGCGACGCGGTCGACCTGGCCCTGCAGTGGACGAAGATCGCGGTCAGCCCCGAGTTCCAGGACAAGTGGGTCGTGGGCAAGGACGGCTGGATCCCGAACAGCACCGAGGGCATCGAGGCCGCCCAGGACGGTCTGACCGACCAGCTCAAGGGCTTCTTCAACGCCGCGCTGAACTCCAAGGCCACCCCGGGGGCCGAGCAGTGGGCCACCATCGAGGGTGACAAGAGCATCAACGAGCTGTTCTCGTCGATCGCCACCGGGTCCAAGACGCCCGAGGAGGCCGCCAAGGAGTTCGACGCGCACCTCTCCGAGACGCTGTGACCGTCCAGTCCCCGCCGGCACTGACGAGTAAGTCCGACGCCCCCGCGCCCCGTGCGCGGGGGCGCCGCCCCGACTTCACCCCGCTCTGGCTCCTGACCCCGGCCGCCCTGGTGATCCTCGTGGTCACCATCGCGCCGATCCTCTACCTGGTCTACACGTCGTTCACCGACTACAGCCAGCGCACGCTGTTCACCGGTGAGTTCAGCTACACCGGGATCGACCAGTACACGACCCTGCTGAGCAGCAGCGATTTCTGGAAGTCGCTGCTGCGGACCGTGCTCTTCACCGCCGCCATGGTGGCCGGGAGCATGGTGATCGGGATGGGGGTCTCGCACCTGCTCACCCGGCTGGGCAAGGTCATGCGGCTCACCACCACGATCGTGCTGATCCTGGCCTGGGCGATGCCGAACGTGGCCTCGTCGCTGGTCTGGAACTGGCTCTTCCAGCCCGGTTACGGCGTGGTGAACTGGGCGCTGGCCCAGCTGCGGATCTTCGGCGACACCACCAGCCTGAACTGGGCCGGTGACCCGGCCCACGCCTACGCCGCGATCTGGATGCTCGTGGTCTGGCAGGCCGTGCCGTTCATCGCGCTCACGCTGAACGCGGCCGAGCAGCAGGTGCCCACCGAGTATCAGGAGGCCGCCCGCCTCGACGGGGCGAGCGAGTTCACCGTCTACCGGGTGATCACGCTGAACTTCCTGCGGCCCACCCTGCTGCTGGTCACGATCCTGTCGGTGATCTGGGACTACAACGTGTTCAACCAGATCTGGCTGTTCTCCGGCGGCGGTCCCGACGATGCCACGTCCACCCTGGGCATCTTCACCTACAAGACGGCGTTCATCGGGTTCCACATCGGTCAGGGCGCGGCGATCTCGGTGGTGACGACCCTGCTCCTGCTGGGCCTGACCGCGTTCTACATCCGCAACCTGCTGAAGTCTGGAGAAGATCTGTGAGGCGGCGCAGCTGGATCCCCAACACCCTGGCCGCGGTCTTCTGTCTGGTCTGGGTCTTCCCGGTCTACTGGATGATCAACAGCGCTTTCAAGCCGCGTCCGGAACTGCTGTCCACCACACCGCACTTCCTGCCGACGAGCCCGACGCTGGACAACTTCGTCACCGCGGTCACGCAGGACAACTTCCTGATCAACCTGCGCAACAGCGTGATGGTGGTGGCCGCCACCGTGGTGCTGGCCATCGTCGTGGGAATCTTCGCGGCCGCGGCCCTCTCGCGGTTCCGGTTCTCCGGTCGCCGGATCATCATGGTGGTGATCCTGGCGGTGCAGATGCTGCCCGGCACCGCCCTGCTGATCCCGATGTTCGCGTTGTTCAACAGCGCCAACCTGCTGGGCACCTACTACGGGCTGATCCTGGCGTACCTGGCCACCACGCTGCCGTTCTCGATCTGGGTGATGCGCGGGTTCTTCATCGCCATCCCGGTGGAGATCGAGGAGGCCGCCCGCTGCGACGGGGCCGGTACCTGGCGGATCCTGTTCAGCGTGCTGTTCCCGCTGGTCGCGCCGGGCGTGATCGCCACCAGCATCTTCGCGTTCATCGCGGCCTGGAACGACTACCTGGTCGCCTACACGTTCATGCAGGACCAGAGCCACTACACGCTCCCGGTCTGGCTGGCCTCCTTCACGAACCCGGTCACCGGCACCGACTACGGCGGCCAGATGGCGGCGTCCGTGCTGTTCTCGCTGCCCGTCGTGGTCTTCTTCCTCATCGTCCAGCGCAACCTCGTCGCCGGTATGTCCGCCGGTGCAGTGAAGGGCTGATCCGTGCTCGTTCCCCGTCCAGTTGAATCCGTCGCCGGTGAGGGCAGTTTCGTCCTCGATCGGGAAACAACGCTGTCGGCGCCGCCGGCGCTCGAGGGGGTTCTGACCTGGTTGCAGGGCGCGCTGCGCCCGGCCACCGGGTTGCCGTTGCGCGAGGGGGCGAGCGGTGGCATCCAGCTGCAAATCGAGGACGACCTGGGCGCCGAGGCCTTTCGGCTCACGGTCACCTCCGGTGGGGTGAGGATCGCCGGTGGCGGTCCCGCGGGCGTGTTCTACGGGGCCCAGGCCCTGTTGCAGTTGCTGCCGCCCGCGGTGTTCCGGCGCGGCCGCGTGGCCTCCGCCCGGTGGGAGGTCCCGGCCGTCACCGTGACCGACGCCCCGCGGTTCGGCTGGCGGGGCGTGATGCTCGACGTGGCACGGCATTTCATGCCCAAGCACGACGTGCTGCGGTTCATCGACCTGATGGCGATGCACCGGCTGAACACGCTGCACTTCCACCTGACCGAAGACCAGGGCTGGCGCATCGAGATCAAGCGCTACCCCCGTCTCACCGAGGTCGGGGGCTGGCGGCACGAGTCGCAGGTCGGTGCCGGCCCGGACGCCCCGAACGACGGGCGCCCGCACGGCGGCTTCTACACGCAGGACGACATCCGTGAGATCGTCGCCTACGCCGCGGAGCGCTTCATCACCGTGGTGCCGGAGATCGAGACCCCCGGCCACGTGCAGGCGGCGCTGGCGGCCTACCCCGAACTGGGCGTGCACCAGGGGCATCTCGACGTGTGGCCGCGCTGGGGCATCAACCCGAACGTGCTGAACCTCGAGGAGTCGACGGTCGAGTTCTTCACGAACGTGCTCGACGAGGTGCTGGAGCTCTTCCCCTCCACGTTCATCGGGGTCGGCGGTGACGAGTGCCCGCGCGAGCAGTGGGAGTCCGACCCGCGCACCCAGGAACGCATGGCCGAGCTGGGCATCATCGACGAGGCCGGCCTGCAGACCTGGTTCATGCGGCGGCTGGACGACCACCTCACCAAGGCCGGGCGCCGGCTGTTCGGATGGGACGAGATCCTCGAGGGCGACATGGCTCCCGGCGCGACCGTGGCCTCCTGGCGGGGCCTGGCCGGTGCGGTCACGGCCGCCCGGCGCGGGCACGACGTGGTCGCCTGCCCGGACGACATGGTCTATCTCGACTACCGTCAGTCCGAGCTGCCCGGCGAGCCGATCCCGGTCTCCATCCCCCTGACGATCGAGGACGTGTACAGGTTCGAGCCGGTGCCGGCGCAGCTGACACCCGACGAGGCCAGGCACGTGCTCGGCGGCCAGGCGAACATCTGGACCGAGCACATGGACAGCCCGCGCACCGTGGACTTCTTCGCCTACCCGCGCCTGTGCGCGGTGGCCGAGGCACTGTGGAGCCCGGCGGAGCGCGACTTCGCCGACTTCGAGCGGCGTCTGGAGCACCACCGGCTGCGTCTGGACGCCGTGGGGGTGGAGTACCGGTCACCCGAGGGGCCCCGTCCCTGGCAGAGCCGGCCGGGCATTCCGGGACGGCCCTCCACCCGCGAGGCCCGGGCCGCGCACATCGCCGAGCTGGTGGCGAACATCGCGGAGGCCTGAGCCGCGCTGCCCTTGGGCCGCGCTGCACCTGAGCCGCGCTGCACCTGAGCCGCGCTGCACCTGAGCCGCGCTGCACCTGAGCCGCGCTGCACCTGAGCCGCGCTGCACCTGAGCTGCGCTGCACCTGGGCCTGTGCCTGTGCCTGACCGCGCCTGACCGCGCCTGACCGCGCCTGACCGCGCCCGACCGTGCCTGACCGCGTCCCCGGACCGGTCGGGCACGGTTCTGCCGCGCCCGCACCACTGGTGCGTGCCCCTCCCACTGTGCCGGTACGTCCTCAATATGACGCCGGCCACCCCCGAAAGGTGAACCCTCGTGCTGTCTCACCTCGCCTCCCGCCGCCAGATGCTGCTGGCCGGCCTCGGCGGCACCGCCGCCGCCCTGCTGGCCGGAATCGCCCACCCGGCTCTCGCGTCCGCTGCCGTCGCCCCGCCCTCGAAGGCCGGGGAATGGGTGCAGGGCGCCTCGAAATCATCGGTTCGCAGGGCCTACTCGTTCTTGTCGGCGAAGTTCGACGAGTTCGGCTCGGGTACCGCCCTGCGGGTGCCGCGCAGCTACACGGGTGGCTTCTTCCAGACCCCGACCTGGGACTTCGTCGCCTCGTTCGCCTACGACGACGCCCTGGTGATCATGGCCTGGCTGGCGAGCGGCACGAAGGACGACCTGAACCGGGCTGTGCTGCTGGGCGACACGCTGCTCTACGCCCAGGCGAACGACCCGATCGGTGACGGGCGCACCCGCGCCTCCTACCAGCCGGACTCCTTCTTCACGCTGAACGGCAGCCTGGACATCGGCTCTCCGGCCGCGTACACCGGCAACCAGGCCTGGGTGGGCATGGCCTTCGCCCACCTCTACGACCGCACCGGTAAGAAGCGGTTCCTGGAAGGTGCTCTGCTGGAGGCTCAGTGGATCCAGGACAAGACCTCCGACGTCGAGCGCGCCCCCTACGGCTACACCGGTGGCCGTACCGCCGACGACCAGCCGAACACCTTCAAGGCCACCGAGCACAACATCGACGTCGGCGCGTTCTTCACCATGATCGCGCAGCTGACCGGGCAGAAGGTGTGGCGCACACGGGCGCGGCTCGCGTTCTCGTTCGTCGCGGCGATGCAGGACCCCGCGAGCGGGCACGTCTGGACCGGTACCGATCCGGACGGCGTCACCACGAACCGCAACCCGATTCCGGAAGACGTGCAGACCTGGGCCTACCTGGCCACCCTCGACCACCGGTACGGCCGGGCCGTGGACTGGACGCTGGAGAACCTGCCGGCGACGGACGCGGGCGTCTCGGGGGTCAGTTACAGCAGCACCGACGTCAGCAAGGTCTGGCTGGAGGGCACCGGGCAGACGGCCCTGGCCCTACGGGCGCGGGGTGCGCGCGGTGACGCACGTCTGGCCGCGTGGCTGCTGTGGAACATCCAGAAGGCCCAGGAGACCACCGCCAACGGTGACGGTCGGGGTATCCCGGCCGCCTCCAGCGACGGTCTGGACACCGGATTCGGCGATCTCTACTACGCCAGTCTGCACACCGGGGCGACGGCCTGGTTCCTGATGGCGGCGAAGGGCTGGAACCCGTTCCGGCTCTGATCGTGCGCCCCGGCCGGGCAATGGTTGCGCTCGGTGACTATTCTGGAGTCACCGAGCGCGATCGACGGAGGTCAGGGCAGTGGAGGGCATACCGGAGGACAACCTGCCGGTTCTGCGGGGTCTGACCCCGCCCGACCCGGACATGGTCGCCTTCGCCCGGGGGATACAGCGGGATTTCACCCGTTTCATCATGGAGTACCGCTTTGCGGTGGACGAGGTGCTCACCAAGGTGACCGTCCTGCGGGAGGAGTTTCTCTACCTGCAGCAGTACAACCCGATCGAGCACGTGAGCTCCCGGGTGAAGTCACCCGAGAGCATCCTGCGCAAGGTGGTGCGAAAGGGCGTCGAGCCCACCCTGCCGGCGATCCGCGAGAACATCACCGACATCGCGGGCGTCCGCATCACCTGCTCGTTCATCGCCGACACCTACCGGCTGCTGGAGGCCCTGACCTCGCAGACCGACGTACGGGTGGTCGAGATCAAGGACTACATCGCGCATCCGAAGCCGAACGGCTACAAGAGCCTGCACGCGATCATCGAGATCCCGGTGTTCCTGTCGACCGGGCCGGTGCCGGTCATCGTCGAGGTGCAGATCCGCACCATCGCCATGGACTTCTGGGCCAGCCTGGAACACAAGATCTTCTACAAGTACGACGGCGAGGTGCCCGAGCACCTGGTGGAGGAACTCACCGAGGCCGCGGGTACGGCCGGCGAGATGGACCGCCGGATGGAGCAACTGCACACCCACGTGCGCGGCCCGGCCCGGCCCACCGACCTGGTGGCGGGCACGGTGCCGGACATCGACGAGGACCTCCTACGGCAACTGTGGGCCCTCTTCCCGGGCGGCGGGCACTACCACCGCCCCTAGCCGACCCCTCACCTCTTCTCTCGTGATCATGCAAAACCTCCCCAGTGTTCTAGAACTGTCTGACGAGGATTTCTGGAACGCCGGGGAGTGGGGGCACCTCCCGGCCGAAGGCTGGGGGGATGTGCATGATCACGAACAAGGCGCTGGGGTAGTCTTCTGGATATGTCGTCGATCGAGCCCTAGACAGCGGCCGGTGCCCCTCGGGCACACGTTGGCCCCTTCCCTGTCTATCTAGGACTCCTTCATGCTCGGCACTTCTCGTGCCGGGGCCTACCGTGCGGTGCTGCGGGACCGACGCCTGGTGCGCGTCTTCTCCCTGGCCCTGATCGGTCGCTTCGGCTATGCCCTGTTCTCGCTCTGCCTGTTGTTCACGATCGCCCAGGCCACCGGATCGTTCGCCGTCGCCGCCTCGTCGCTGGCGGTCTTCGGGGTCAGTGGCCTGGTCATGCCGGTGCAGGCCCGGCTGCTCGACCGGTACGGGCAACGTCGCGTCCTGCCCCTGGTGGGAATCCTTTTCACGTCAGCGCTGGCGGTGATGGCGGTGATGGGGGCCCGGGGGACGGATCACGGGGGCGCCTGGTTCGCGGTCTGCCTGTCCGGCGGCCTCTGTGCGCCGTCGCTGGGGCCTTCCATGCGGGCCCAGTGGCGGGAGGCGGTCGGACAGGGGCAGAGGCCGGCCGCCTACTCGCTCGACGCCGTCGCGGAGGAGGTGGTCTTCTTCCTCGGGCCGGCTGCCTCCTCGCTGGTGCTGATCCTGGGGCCGGCCTGGTGCGGGGTGGCCGCGGTCGCCGTGCTGATCCCGATCGGGATCGCCGGGCTGGTGGTCTCGCCGTTCGTCCCGTTGCCCTCCGGCCCCGGGCGCCCGGCCGGAAGCCGGCTGGGACCGTTGCGCAGGAACGACTTCCGCACGCTCCTGGTGGTGATGATGCTGGCCGGGGCGGTGCTGGGGGCGATGCTGACGGCGCTCGCGGCGCTGGCCGACCAGGCCCACCGGCCCTCGGTCACGGGCATTGTCGAGGCGCTGGCCGGGCTGGTGTCGGTGGCCGGCGGCCTGTGGTGGGGTGCGCGACGGTCGTCGTGGCCCTGGCGTCGTGAACTGGCGGCGCTGATGGTGGTGCGGCTACCGCTGGTGGTGGGATGTGTTCTGCTGCCGCACCTCTGGTCCGTGGCCGCGTTCGTGACGCTGAGTGCGGTGGTCGTGTCACCGTTGTTCGTCGCGGCTTTCACCGCCAGTGACCAGATCGCCGCACCGCCCGAGCACACCGAGGCCAGCACCTGGGTGACCTCGGTGGGCAACATCGGCAGCTCGGGCGGCACGGCGCTGGCCGGGTGGGGCTGCGCCGAGGTCTCGGTGCCCGGGACCTTCGCGATGATCGCGGTGCTCCTGGTCGCCGCGACCGGGGTGGCTCAGGGGTTCAGGTACGGGTCCTTGGCCAGGTTCCGGTAGGCCGTGAGGGCGGACGAGGAGGAGTTGATCCGCCAGTCGCGCTCCTTCTTGATGTCGAACCAGACGACGGCCTTGATCAGGGGGTAGTCCTTCTTCAGGGTCGGCACGACCTGGTTGATCCAGGTGGCCTTGCTCTTACCGGTCTCGTCGGAGGCCATCTCGCCGATGATGATCGGCTTGCCCTTCGCCGCCAGCTGGGGGTAGAGGCCGGCGAAGACGGACTTGAAGGTCTGCCACTCGAAGTCGGGGTCGGAGGTGCCCCAGTTGTAGCCGTCGATGCCGGTCCAGTCGACGTAGCGGTCGCCGGGGTAGTACTTCATCGCGGCCGGGGTGCCCGGGCTGTCCTCGTTGTTCGGGCACCAGACCCAGACCACGTTCGTGGCGCCGCGGGCGGTGAAGATGTCGTGGATGTGGCGCCAGGCGGCGATGTAGGTGGCGGGCCGGTGCTCGCCCCAGCCCTCGTCGCCGTTCATCTCCGCGGCGAAGTCGATGAAGAACTTCTGGCCCAGGGCCCTGGCGTCGTCGGCGCGCTTCTTCAGCATCGTGTCGTAGGTGCCGTTGACGATGTCGTCGAAGTCGACGTCGTTGGGCTCGACGTTGACCAGGGGGATGCGGCCGGCGGCGAAGTCCGCCTTGCTGACCGGCGACTTGATCCAGTCGTCGCTCGCGAAGTCGTAGTAGGTCAGGTGTACGCGCGGGGTGATGCCGAGGCGCTGGGTGGTCTGGGCGATGGTGCCGTTGCCGTAGTACTGGCCGAGCAGGGCGCCCTGCGCGGGCACGAGGGCGACGGTGCTCACCGCCTTGGCGGCGGGCCTGGCGGAGGCGGCCGGTTCGGAGGCGAAGGCCCCGGTCCGGGTGACGGCGGCCGTCGCGACGAGCACCGTGGCGACCGCGACCACCCCGGTGATCCGGGCGGTCCGTCGTTTTCTGAGGTCAAGGCTCATACCGACAGCCTGGCGAACGGACCATTAGCGGACGATGAAGACCGGCAGCTCCAGCTCGACCAGGGCCCCCGGACCGGTCACGGCGGAGACGTAGGCCCGCCCGCCGTGCAGTTCGGCGACCCAGCGGACGATGGCCAGGCCAACGCCGATGCCGCCGCGCTCGCCGATGCGGCCGCGCCCGCCGTCACCGCCTCGCCCGCAGGTGACGCGGTCGCCGAAGATCGTCTCGCGTTCTGCGGCCGCGATGCCCGGGCCGTGGTCGCGGACGGAGACCCGGCCGTCCTCGACCGATACCTCCACCGGGGACGACGCACCGTGGCGCAGGGCGTTCTCCACCAGATTGCGGACCGCCTGGGCCAGTAGGTCGGGGTCACCGAGCACGACGCTGGGCCCGGTCCGGACCGACACCTGCGCGCCCCGCCGGGGCATCTCGTCCACCACTTGCTCGACCAGGAGGTCCAGGCGCAGCGGGGTCAGCTCCAGGGCCCGGGCGCCGCTGTCGATGCGGGCGCGGCTGAGCAGGCCGCCGACCAGCCGGTCGAGATGGTCGACCAGGCGCAGGGCGTCCAGGGTGCCGGCCTTGCTCTCCACGCTCAGGCGAAGGGTGGCCAGCGGCGTGCGCAGTTCGTGCGCGGCCTCGGCCAGGAACTGCTCCTGCTGCTCCAGCGCCCGCATCGAGGGGCGCATGCTGCGTCCGGACAGCAGGTGGCCGGCACCGGCCGAGGCCAGCACCAGCAGGGTGCAGCCGCCGGACAGCCAGGCGACCAGCTCGGTGTGGCTGCGTTCTCCCGGGGTCAGGTCGACGGCGACCAGGACGACGGCGCCGATGTCGTCCTCGTTCCACACCGGTGCCGCACCCCACCGCAACCGGCGCCCGTCGGGTGCCGTGATCGTCCTCAATACCGGTTCTTGCTCCCGGACGGTCGCCGCCCACAGCTCGTTCAGCCGGTCGGCCGGGGGGAGCAGATCGGTCGGCCGGGGGCGTACCCATCGGGTGGCGACGGCGGTGCTGGGCTTCTGCACGACGGCTGTCACCTCCGACGCCGTCGCCAGTTCGTCCTCCGACAGCGGTTCCAGGTGCAGCACGCCCTCATCCATCCAGACGGCCCGCGACAGCGCCTGGACCCGTCCGGTGATCTCCGCGTCGAGACCGCGCGAGGCCGAGCGGGCGTCGCTGTACGCGGCGATGACCAGGAGCGTGACCAGTGAGAGCGCGCTGACGGCGGCGTAGAGAAGGGTCAGGCGCCACCGCATCCGCCGCAGCTGCCGGGCTGCGGGACGGGCCGGGGTCATGCCGGACCGTTGATGCGGTAGCCGACACCCCTCAGGGATTCGATCAGGTCGGGCGGCCCGAGCTTGCGGCGCAGGTGCCGGATCACCACGTCGACCACGTTCGAGGCGGGTTCGCTCATCTCGTCCCAGCAGCGCTCGAGCAGTTCGGTGCGGGTCACCGCCTCCCCGGCGCGCAGCATCAGCGCCTCCAGCACGGCGAACTCCTTGGCCGTGAGGGCGAGCAGCACACCGGATCTCCGCACCCGGTGACTGGGCACGTCGAGGGTCAGATCGGCGACGGCGAGTTCCGGCAGGCGCGGGTGCTGCTCGCGCCGGCCCAGCGCCCGCACCCGCGCGACCAGCTCGGCCAGGGCGAAGGGCTTGCCCAGGTAGTCGTCGGCCCCGTGCGCGAAACCCTCCACCCGGTCCTCCACCGCGCCCAGTGCCGTGAGTACCAGAACCGGTACTGCGTAACCGCTTTTGCGCCAGATCCGGATCAGCTCGAGCCCATCGCCGTCGGGCAGGCCGCGGTCGGCGATCACGCAGTCGTAGCGGTTGACCCAGACCTTTTCGTCGGCCTCGGCCCGCGACCCGGCCCGGTCGACCGCGAGCCCGGCGGCCCGCAGACCCTCGGCGAGGGCCAGGCCGAGCTCGTCGTCGTCCTCCACCACCAGAACTCGCACGAGCGGTGAGTATAGGTTCGCCGCTGTCTTGTCGGATTCTCTGTCGGAGTCCCTGGTAGACAAGCGGGTGTGAACGACAGCGAAGCACCCTCCGGCCGGCGCCGGCGCAGTGGCCCGGAGACGGTCGACCGCCTGGTCGAGGCCGCGCTCACCACCCTGCGCACCCACGGCATCGCCGGTACCTCCGCGCGCACGGTCGCCGCGGTCGCCGATGCCAACCAGGCGCTGATCTTCTACCACTTCGACGGGATGGAAGGGCTACTCGCCGAGGCCTGCCGCCGTTCCACCGAACGCCGGCTGGTGCTCTACCGCGAGCGCTTCGCCACCGTCACCTCTCTGCGTGAACTGCTGGCGGTAGGTCGTGATCTGCACGCCGCGGAGCAGGCCGAGGGCAACGTCGCGGTCCTGGCCCAGCTCCTGGCCGCCGGGCAGACCGACCCCGCCCTGGGCCGGGTCACGGCCGACGCCCTGAAGCTGTGGGTCACCGAGATCGAGACCGCGCTGACCCGGCTGCTCAACGACTCACCGCTGGGCGAACTCGTCGACCCGGCCGGACTCAGCCGCGCGGTGTGCTCCGCCTTCATCGGGCTGGAGCTCTACGAGGGCGTCGACCCCGATCAGGGTGCGCTGGCCCTGAACGCGCTGGACCAGCTGGGCGCCCTGGTGGAGGTCGTCGAGGGGCTGGGACCGGTCAGCCGGCTGGCGTTGCGCTCGCAGGTGCGCCGCCGGCGCTGAGGGCCACCGGCCGGGTCGCAGGCCGGTCACTGGCCGGGTCACAGGCCGGGTCACAGGCCCAGATCGCGGCCGATGAGCTCCTTCATGATCTCGTTGGAGCCGGCCCAGATCTTCGTCACCCGGGCGTCGCGCCAGGCCCGGGCCACGCGGTACTCGTTCATGAACCCGTAGCCGCCGTGCAACTGCACGCAGTGGTCGAGGACGTCGTTCTGGGTCTGGCTGGTCCACCACTTGGCCTTGGCGGCGTCCACGGCCGTGAGTTCCCCGGCGGTGTAGGCCAGCACGCACTTGTCCACGAACGCCTCGGCCACCTCGATCCGGGTGACCAGGTCGGCGAGCAGGAATTTGTTGTGCTGGAAGGATCCGATCGCCGACCCGAAAGCGCGCCGTTCCTTGGCGTACTCGATGGTCTCGAGGAGGATCTGCCGGGCGTGGGCCACGTTCGAGATGGCCGCGCCGAGGCGTTCCTGCGGCAGCTTCCGCATCATGTGGATGAAGCCGTTGTCGACCTCGCCGATCACGTACTCGTCGCCCAGCCGCAGGTTCTCGAAGAACAGCTCGGCGGTGTCGGACTCTTCCTGGCCGACCTTGTCGAGCTTGCGGCCGCGGCTGAATCCCTCGGCGTCGGTGGGGATCGCGAACAGGGTGATGCCGCGGGCCTTCTTCTCCGGCGAGGTGCGCACGGCCGTCAGCACCAGGTCGGCCGAGTAGCCGTTGGTGATGAAGGTCTTGGATCCGTTGATGACCCAGGAGTCCCCGTCGCGCACGGCGGTGGTCTTGAGGGCGGCCAGGTCGGAGCCGCCGGAGGCCTCGGTCATGCCGATGGCCAGCCAGGTCTCGCCGGTGGCGACCGAGGGCAGCCAGCGCTGCTTCTGCTCGTCCGTCCCGAGCTCGACGATGTACGGCGCCGTGACGTCGGAGTGGATGCCCCAGCAGGAGACCAGTGCGGCGTTGACCTTGGACAGTTCTTCGGAGGCGACGGCGTTGAAGCGGTAGTCGCCGGCCTCGGAGCCGCCGTAGGCCTCGGGGATCTCCAGGCCGAGCAGCCCCTGCTTGCCGGCCTCGAGCCAGACCTCCCGGGGGATCAGCCGGTCGTCGGCGTGCTCCCCGACGTGGGGGAGCACGGTGCGCTCGACGAATTCCCGCACCGTCGCCCGGAACGACTCGTGGTCCTCGTCGTACAGATCGCGCTTCATCGCGGAACCTCCGGTGGGTAAGCAGTCGCTTAGGTCTAGCACGGTCTCCGGCCGCCGCCAAGAACCATTGCGGTGAAGGGAACCGCCCGACCGCCCGGCTCCGGGGTTCTTGACGGACCGGAGGCTTTCCGGGCAGGGTGAATCAATAACTAAGCGATCGCTCAGGTTGGGATGTCATGCCCGAAGCAGTCATCGTCTCCACCGCCCGCTCACCCATCGGCCGGGCCGGCCGGGGTTCTCTCAAAAGCGTTCGTGCCGACGACCTCACGGTCCAGATGGTCCACGCCGCCCTGGCACAGGTACCCGAACTGGACCCCCGCGAGATCAGTGACCTCATCCTCGGCTGTGGCATGCCCGGTGGTGAGCAGGGTTTCAACCTCGGCCGGATCGTCTCGGTCCTGTCCGGGTACGACCACCTGCCGGGCACCACCGTCACCCGCTACTGCTCGTCGTCGCTGCAGTCGACCCGGATGGCGTTCCACGCCATCCGCGCCGGTGAGGGCGATGCCTTCATTTCCGCCGGCGTCGAGGTCGTCAGCCGTTTCGACAAGGGCAGCAGCGACTACATCCCCGGTCGCGACGATCTGCAGAACCCCCTGTATGAGGACGCCCGTGAGCGCACGGGTGCGCGCGCCCTGGAGGGCGCGGGGGAGTGGAGGGATCCGCGCGAGGCCGGGGCGCTGCCGGACGTCTACGTCGCGATGGGTCAGACGGCCGAGAACGTCGCCCAGCTGACCGGTATCACCCGGGCCGAGCAGGACGCGTTCGCCGCCCGCAGCCAGAACCGGGCCGAGAAGGCCATCGCCGACGGATTCTGGGCCCAGGACATCACCCCGGTCGAACTGCCCGACGGCACCGTGGTCGACCGCGACGACTGCCCCCGGCCCGGCACCACGACCGAGGTGCTGGCCGGCCTGAAACCGGTCTTCCGCCCCGACGGAACCGTCACCGCCGGCAACGCCTGCCCGCTCAACGACGGGGCCGCGGCGCTGGTCGTGATGAGTGACGTGCGGGCCCGCGAACTGGGCATCACCCCACTGGCGCGAATCCTTTCCACCGCCGTCACCGGGCTCTCGCCCGAGATCATGGGACTCGGCCCGGTCGAGGCCATCCCGCTGGCCCTGAAGAACGCCGGGATCGCGCTCGCCGACGTCGACCGGTTCGAGATCAACGAGGCCTTCGCCGTCCAGTGCCTGGGCTCCGCGCAGAAACTCGGCATCGACATCGACCGGCTCAACGTCAAGGGCGGGGCCATCGCGGTGGGCCACCCGTTCGGCATGACCGGTGCCCGCATCTCCAGCACGCTCATCAACGTGCTGCGCACCGACGACCAGCAGATCGGGGTGGAGTCGATGTGCGTGGGCGGTGGCATGGGCATGGCCATGGTGATCGAGCGGCTGTCCTGATGGCTGATCAGAAGCGGTTCACCGGCCGCACCGCGATCGTCACCGGCGCCAGCCGCGGCATCGGGCTGGCCATCGCCGGCCAGCTCGTCGCCGACGGTGCCCGGGTCGTCATCACCGCCCGCCGGGGAGATGCCCTGAAGGACGCGGTCGAGCAGCTCGGGGGATCCGAGCACGCGATCGGGGTCGCCGGGCACGCCGCCGACACCGACCACCAGGCCGAGGTCGTCGAACGGGCGATCGCCGAGTTCGGGGGAGCGCACCTGCTGGTGAACAACACCGGCATCAACCCCGTCCACGGCCCCCTGGTCGGGATCGACCTCGACGCCGCCCGCAAGATCGTCGAGGTGAACTGCATCGCGGCGCTTTCCTGGATCCAGCAGGTGCACGCCCGGTGGATGAAGGACAACGGCGGCTCGGTGGTGAACATCGTCTCGGTGGCCGGGGTCAAACCGGCTCCCGGCATTGGTTTCTACGGCGCCAGCAAGGCCATGCTCGTGCACCTGACGCAGGAGCTCGCGGTCGAGCTCGGGCCCGGTATCCGGGTCAACGCCGTGGCCCCCGCTGTGGTCAAGACCCGTTTCGCCGCCGCTCTTTTCGAAGGGCGAGAGGACGAGGTGGCGGCCTCCTACCCGCTGAGGCGGCTGGGGGAGCCGGCCGACATCGGCAGCGTCGTGGCCTTCCTGCTGTCCGGCGAAGCCGCCTGGATCACCGGCCAGTCCGTCGTCGTGGACGGCGGGCTCACTCTCACCGGAGGTATCTGATCGTGACCATTCGCACCGCTGTCGTCACCGGCGCCGCACGGGGTATCGGCGCCGCCGTGGCCCGCCGGCTGTCCGCCGACGGTCTGGCCGTCGCCGTCCTGGATCTGTCCGCCGAGGCGTGCAAGCCGGTCGTGGACGAGATCGAGGCCGCCGGGGGAACGGCCCTGGCCGTCGGCGCCGACGTCTCCTCCGAGTCCGACGTGGCCCGGGCGCTGGACGAGGTCACCGGCACGCTCGGGGCCCCGGCCGTGCTGGTCAACAACGCCGGGATCCTGCGCGACAACCTGCTGTTCAAGATGAGCGTCGACGACTGGGACCAGGTGATGAACGTGCACCTGCGCGGTTCGTTCCTGATGACCCGGGCGGTCCAGCAGCACATGGTCGCCGCGGGCTGGGGCCGGATCGTCAGCCTGTCCAGCACGTCCGCGCTGGGCAACCGCGGTCAGGTGAACTACTCGGCGGCCAAGGCGGGGCTCCAGGGCTTCACCAAGACCCTGGCCCTGGAACTGGGCAAGTTCGGCATCACCGCCAACGCCGTGGCGCCGGGCTTCATCGAGACCGAGATGACCGCGGCCACCGCGGCCCGGATCGGGGTGCCCTTCGAGGACTTCAAAGCGGCCACCGCCGAGCAGATCCCGGTGCGCCGCACGGGAAAACCCGAGGACATCGCGCACACCGTGTCGTTCCTGGCCAGCGAGGGCGCGGGCTTCGTCTCCGGCCAGGTCATCTACGTGGCCGGCGGGCCCACCGACTGATGCGCATCTTCCAGGGCATCGACGAACTTGTCGCCGCGGTCGGTGAGCACCTCGGCCACTCGCGGTGGCACACCGTCAGCCAGCACCAGATCGACGGTTTCGCGGAGGTCACGGGCGACAGCCAGTGGATCCACACCGACCCGCAACGGGCTGCGCAGGGGCCTTTCCAGGGGCCGATCGCGCACGGCTACCTGACCCTGTCGCTGCTGCCGATGCTGAGCTGGGAGGTCTACCGCGTCGACGGGGTGAGCATGGTGATCAACTACGGCTCCAACCGGATCCGCTTCCCGTCGGTGGTGCCGGTCGGCTCGTCCGTGCGGGCCGGGATCGAGCTGCTCTCGGTCGAGCCCGCCGCCAGCGGCGTGCAGGTCATCACCCGGGTCACGATCGGGATCGAGGACGCGGTCAAGCCCGCCTGTATCGCGGAGATCGTGAGTCTGCTCGTTCCCTAGGCGGTTTCCGGGTCGGCGCCGACCATGCTGAGGGCGATGTCGGCGTGGTGGCGCCCGATCGTGGCGGGCGTCCACTCGCCGCCGGAGCGGTACCAGCGGGCGATGTCGATGCTGAGCGACATCAGGGCTACGACCATCAGATTCAGGTCGTGGACCCGGAAGACCCCGGCCTGCGCGCCTTCGGCGAGGATGACCCGGAACGTGCCGGAGATCTGCCGGCGCACCCCGGCGATCATCTCGGCGTGCTCGGGCGTCAGCGATCCCAGTTCGTACTGCACCAGGCGCGCGTTCACGTGGTTGGCCGCGTGCCACTCGCAGAACGCGTTCACGACCGACCACAACCGCTGCGCCGGTCTCCGGTGCGGCTCGTCCGCGCCGGCCACCAGGTCCAGGGCCTCCTGGTGACCGGCGAGGGACAGCGCGAAGAGCAGCTCCTCCTTCGAGGAGTAGTGCACGTACACCGCCGCCGGGCTCATCCCCGCCGCCTCGGCGATGTCCCGCGTGCCGGTGCCGTGGAACCCGTTGTCCACGAACGACTGCAGAGCTGCCGCCAGCAACCGGGCCCGGGCCTGGTCGCCCCGGGGCCGGGTGCGCGGAGTCGCCCGGCGAGGAGCGTCCGGCCGGAGGGGGTGGGTCCGGCTACCGGTGCCGTCATCCATCGGAACTCCTCTCTGGGCATCTGAGTGCGATCGCCAGGGGAGTCCCACGATACCGGCGACCCATCGGGCCTTCGCAGATTGTCCTGTACGAGAGTGCCGCCCGGCCGTTGCCAGACCCCATCCTCGTCACGAAAGGTTCTCCTTGGGAGACTCTGGGGTGATGCCGGTCCGGTAAGTCTCCTGCCGGACCGGCATCGGCAATGCCACTTATCGAAGGCACGACGAAGCAAAATCTATCGGGAGATGAGTGCTCCTCCGTACTCGATTGAGGCTCGGAGGTGCCCCATTTAGCTGCCGAGCTCGCGACGGCAATCAGGCGGGGGCGGACAAGGTTATTGCCGCCATTCAAGCCCTGTCATATTCATTGCCGCGTCAGCAATCTGTAATGCGGCAGCGGTTTTCAGTGCAGCCCGACTGCTGTCCACCCATGCCTGGACGTTCTGATTCCCCGCTCGCTGATACTCCAGAGCTTGCAAGAGACACTCTAGTTTGTCTGCGTCCTTCGCCACCCTGGATTCAGGCGTCTCCTGGGCCTCGTACTCTGCGACAGCATCACCGATCATCGTGGCGACCACTGGTGCAGCGGTTGAGGTCTGGTCCGCAGTGACTTGCTCGTTCTTCACCGTTTTCACATAGGCCTTGCCCACGTGGCTGATGTCACCGAGCCGGGATTCCTGGGTGTCGTGCAACGTTCCCATCAACGCTGCACGTCCGGGATCGGCGCCCTCAAGAGCGGCCAGAATCGCGCTGATCAGGGATACACGATGGGAATGCTCAGCGATCGACTCTGGGTGCCGTACCTGGGCATGGAGCCAACCTGTCCGCGGCGTGAGCTTCAAAGTGCCCACCTCGAACAGCAGGGCAGCTGTTCCGGCAGCTTCATCATCCAGCATGTTCTTCATCGCATCTCCGATCGAATAGCGTAGAGCATCGAGGTCGCTTCGATGCGAACCTGAGCCGGGATTTCGTCATGCCCCAACAGCACCTCACAACGCTCCATCAGATCACGCGCAACGCGAGGATCATCGTGAATCAGACCACGTCGGAATCCCAGCAGGCTCCACGCCGTATGCACGTTCAGGGGCAAAAGGGAGTGCGAGACGTGGATTCTTCGCGTCAGATGGGCGAGCAGGTGACTGCCGCGCCAGGCAAGATCGGTTCGTAACTGGAACGTGTCACTGATCTGAGGATGGCGTTCTTCGCCCACGTAATACGCCCAGTAGTTCAGGTTGGCCAGTTCATGCACGCCGCCCATCAGGCCGTGACACAGAAAATCGCCAAGTGGTTCGGCATCGCCGGCCAAGGCCCGAGCGATGGACACCGTACGGGCGTCGGACCAGTACGGAGTCCAAGGATGGTCGCCCACCAGATATTTGACCGAGCGAGGCGTCAGCAGGCTTGTAGGCTCCAGACCGGCCTGCGGACCCGCCAGAAATATGGCCTGTCGATGAAGCAGTACAGACGCGTCATCGATTCGTCCCGCTGCACGCTCAACCAGGGTCTGAGTTCCGTGAGCATGCTCGTCCAGTTCCGTGGGGTCCGCCAGTGGGCGCTGCACCCCTGGACAACGAGATGCGAGTAGCGTCGGAAGGCCGGTGGGATGTTGTCCCCCGATGCTCCAGTCGACCAATTCGACCACCCGTCGACGCAGAACCACAGAACCGAGGAGGAGCTCATCGGCAACGCCATCCCCTGCGGCGATCTCTTGGAGTATGAGGTCTGCCTCCGCCGCGTCGTCGAGGTAGCCGACCAACCGCATGTCGGCTCCGAGTCGGGCGAGTGCATGGCGGATCGCGATCGCGTTTCCGTACGACACTGCTGTGAACGGTCGGCGGGCCGATTCCCAACCCTGCACAGTGCCTCGGTCCACCGATAACGCCTCTGCCAATCGTTCTTGACTCAATCCTGTTGATTCACGGATCAGCTTGAAAATTGCCCCCGTGACGAGTCCTCTTCTCATGGGATCCCCCGACCTCGCTTACCTCCAGTGAGCCGTCTGGCTGCAACCGTCGTCGATCGGACAGGTTGGCCGGTTCGTATGCGTACTCCCGGTCAGTCGACGCTTCCTCGTCGGTCCTCGTACGCTGAGATCAGTTGCCAGGGAGAGATATACCGAACCCATCATCCCATCGCAATGCGTCGGCCAACAGTCCATCCCGCAGTTCAAGGGGCAAGCCCCTGACGCGGACCGGATGCCTGGACAGCTGAGAATCACGTGCTTCTCTCGAATCCCAAGGAGAACTATCGCGATGAATAGCACGCTGCATCTGCACGAATCGCATCCTGCTCTTCTCGAGCAGGTCGGGCGACTCAGGTCAGTGGACACCGACCTCCTGGAACGGCTCCGGCACGAGGTCATGACCATCCCTCGGGGATGGCAAACGGAATACGGCCAGTATCAGTCCGGAGGGTGGGCAACGTTGTCACTCATGAACTCGACCGGTGACCCTCAGGACGTCATGATCAGAGACTGTGACCCGGTGGAGACCACGCTCCTCCAGCAGATGCCCTTTCTCCGCAGCCTGCTGCGTGGGCTTGGACTGCGCTACATGTGGGTCAGGCTGGCCCGGCTGGGTGCAAACTCGTTCCTCTGGGAGCACCGCGACTACGCCGATCTGAAAGGTGTTGAGCGGCATCGGCTTCATCTGCCTCTGGTGACGAACTCCTCGGCGTTCCTGGTGGTCGGCGGTAACAAGGTGCACCTCGATGCGGGGCAGTTCTGGCGACTGACACCGACCTTCGCCCACGGGGTCTGTAACCTCTTCGGACCCGATCGCATTCATTTGATCATGGACTGCTACAAGGACGATCGGCTCGTCGACTTCCTGGCCGATCAGCAAGCCCCTCCCGTAGTGGATACCTCGTTGGGGCAAGAGGAGACACATCTCGAGACTGAGTTCAGCAGAGCTCTGCGCCTGGCACGGCTCGGGTACATCAGTGCAGCTGAGCAACACATGTTGCGATTGTTCTATCAGCGGCAGATGCCTGAGGGAACGGTCTACGACCTTCTCTCCCAGTTGCACGACTCTCTGGGGCGAATCGAGGCCGCCGACGAGTGGAGGCGGCTGAAAGGCATCTTGCTGGAACAGATCGAGCGCAAGGAGGTCTCAGGATGATGCTCCGTGGACAGATGGCCGCGCCCGGCGCGGCAGCCATGGAGACTCTGGCTTCCGTTCACCGGCCCGCCCAGTTCGGTCTCCTGGCGCGCGCGGCAGATGTACTGACCGAGAGCCGGCAGGTCAGTGCCCTACTCGTGCGGGGTTCTCTGGCCAGGGGAACCTCGGACCGGCTCTCGGACATCGATCTGGTGGTCGGGGTCGAGGATGAGCACTTCGGCAACTTCGTAGACGTTGTCGATCTGCTCATGACAACAGCGCTGGGAGCGATCATGCCTGGATGGCGTGACTCGATCGTTGCGGACATGGGTGGCCTCGGGTTCGTCTACCTCGTTGCTCACGAGGAACGTCTCTATCAGTTCGATCTGTACGCCGCACCGGCCAGCGTCATCTCGGGAATCGTCCAGACCACGGGGGCCCGCGAGATCTTCACGCGATCCTCCGGCGAGCCGTCTCTGCCTAACCCGGCCGTGTTCGTTGCGCCCAACGACGTTATCAGCGCCACCTGGGCCCGTCCCGCCAGTTGCAGCGAACTACTGGTGGAAGTTCTGGTTCTTGGATTGATGATCAAAAAGCGGTTAGTGCGGGGCCAGACGTTCATGGCATTCGGCGAGTGGCAGCTGCTCCTGGCCGCCTTCCGTGACCTGATCAAGACCGCTTTGGTTCCGACATCTCAATCTCGAGGCTGGTACAAGCTTCTCGACGAAGTCGGTGTCACCCCGATCGGGCGGGAATGCCTCGATGAGCTGTCGGTACTGATGAGACAGCCGACAGTCCCCGATCCTGTGGCGCTGGCCGAAACCGTGCACCAGATCGTGGCTGTCGTGGAGCGGGCAGCCCCCCAGAGCGTCGAGCAACTCCGGTCAGCCATCGACGCCTATCGCTATTACCTCGATCTTCCCTGATCCGAACCCCCCTTCTGCTCAATCCTTCTGGAGAGTCTCCCGGTCTTCTCCGGCGGGGAGGCTCTCCAGCGAGACTAGGAGAACTGGGATGCTCGCACGTCCACCATCGGTTCTAACGCCTGTCCGAACTTCAGACCGCTCGGTGTATGGCCGAAGATCTGGAGGCGGCTTACGGGCCGGTATCTCAGGCTGGTGAGCAATTCGCTGAAGCAGGATGGATATTGCGCTACCGTTGACGGCGACGTCCAGCGACGAACAGGGAAATTTGATGGGTCTGGCGACCATGAGCGCGCGAGCTATCTGCGCCGAGCCGGGTTCCGAGGTCAACCGCCTCGTTTGAGCCCCTCGGCCGGCTCGGCGTGTGTGTCAACAACCTCATCTCTTTCCGTTCTCGACACCCGCGGTACCGCCCCTCAGCACGCTGTCTCATGGCTGCCTGAGACGAGTCGGTGCTCCGCCGGTGTCCGTCTGCCCAGCCATGCGAGGTTTCGTCATGCTTTCCAGCCAGATCCGATCGAGCTTCTTCGACTACTACGGCGCTCGTGATCACCACCTGGTCCCCTCCGGGTCGCTGATTCCGAATGACCCCACGTTGCTGCTGGCCAACGCCGGGATGAACCAGTTCAAGCCCTACTACCTCGGGGAAACGGTCCCGGACTTTCAACGAGCCATGTCAGTGCAGAAATGCGCACGCACCTCGGACATCGAGAACGTCGGACGCACCACGCGGCACGGCACGTTCTTCGAGATGCTGGGCAACTTCTCCTTCGGCGATTACTTCAAGGCCGAAACCATCGCCTGGGCCTGGGAAGTACTCACACAGGTCTTCCACCTCGATCCCGGCCGGCTGTGGATCACGGTCTATTTGGACGACGACGAGACCGAGCGACTCTGGCGTGCCGTCGGAATGCCCGCCGAACGCATCCAGCGGCTCGGTATGGAAGACAACTACTGGTCCACGGGCGTCCCTGGTCCTTGCGGACCCTGCTCTGAAGTCTGTTACGACCGCGGTCCGGCCTTCGGCCCTGCCGGTGGCCCTGCGGTGAACGGTGAACGCTATCTGGAGATCTGGAACCTGGTCTTCATGCAGAACATTCGGGGTGCCGGTGATGGCAAAGGCGACTTTTCCATTCTCGGCGATCTACCGGCCAAGAGTATCGACACCGGCCTGGGCCTCGATCGGATAGCGGCGATCCTGCAAGGCGTCGACACCATCTGTGAAACGGATCTCCTCGCGCCCACCCTGAGCACGGTCCAGGAGCTTGCCCGGCGCACCTTCCCAGGGCGCGACGGCAGCCGGGAATCAGTGTCCTTCCAAGTCGTCACTGAACATGCCCGATCCATCGCGTTCCTCGTCGCCGACGGCGTCCTGCCGAGCAATGAAGGACGCGGCTACGTTCTGCGGCGTCTCCTGCGCGGAGCCGTCCGGCACGCGCGTCAGCTCGGTATCCAGCGTTCTGTCCTCCCGGTCATCACCAACAGCGTCATCGACAATCTCTCTCCCGCATGGCCCGAACTAGCGGCTCAGTCCTCGCTGATCACTCAAGTCGCCTCAGCTGAGGAAGTGACCTTCGATCGAACCCTTCGGCAAGGCTCGAGACTCCTGGAATCTTCGGTCGCGACTGCACATCAGCAGCGAATGTCCACTCTCACCGGGGATACGGCGTTCGAACTGCACGACACCTACGGCTTCCCTATCGATCTGACGATCGAAGTGGCCCGGGAAGCCGGCCTGAAGGTCGATCACGAGCGATTCGCCATCCTGCTGGATGAGCAGAGGAGACGTGCCAAGAAGCACGGCAGGAACAAGACCGCCGACGCGTTGGCCCGGCACGACCTCTACCGCGGGATCGCCGCCCAGCACGGTCTCACCGACTTCGTCGGCTATGACAACCTCACTACCGAAACTCGTGTTCTGGCTCTCATCAGTAATGATGTCATCATGCCGGTGGTCGGTGAAGGCGCTCCGGTGAGGGTGGTTCTGAACCGATCCCCCTTCTACGCCGAGGCCGGGGGACAGGTGGGTGACACCGGAACCGTCACCACCAATTCCGGCGCTGTTCTGCAGATTACTGGCACACGAACAGGTATCGACGGACTGCACGTCCATACCGCCACCGTTCTGTCCGGAGTGGCGCGCACCGGTGAAATCGCCGAGGCCCAGGTGGATGGTTCCCACAGGGCTGCCGTCGCTCGTTCGCACTCGGCCACCCATGTCCTGCATGCCACCCTGCGCGCCGCCCTCGGGTCCCACGCCCAGCAACAAGGATCGCTGGTGGCAGCAGGCCGTCTCCGGTTCGACTTCGCCCACTTCTCAGCGATTCCCGTTCCTGATCTGGAGGACATCGAGAACCGCGTCAACGACTATTTAATGGATGACCCCGATGTCCGGGTCTGGCATGCCACTCGATCCGAGGCCGAAGCTGCCGGCGCCACAGCTCTCTTCGGCGAGAAGTATGGCGACACCGTGAGGATCGTCGACATCGGCGACTTTTCCCGCGAACTATGCGGCGGAACTCACGTTGGCCACGGATCCCAGGCCGGCCCGGTCCGTATCCTCGGGGAAACGTCTGTCGGAGCCAGTCTGCGCCGCATCGAAGCTCTCACCGGAGCCGACGCTCTGCGCTACTACGACCACGAACGACACCTTCTCCATGAGTTGGCTCTCATGCTGAACGTCTCCACCGGGCAGGCGCCACGACAGCTAGAGCTCGTGTTGAGCAAACTGGCCACAGCCCAGCATGAACTCAACCGCATCAGCCAGGTGCAGAGAGGCCGGCGCGCGGCACGGCTTGCGGATGCCGCGAGTCAGGCCGAGGGTGGTTCGATCGTTGTTGAAAAGATCGAAGGTGTAACAGGTTCGGAACTTCGCCTTCTGGCGGAAGAGACCCTGGAGCAGATCCCAGGGCGACCTGCGATCGTCATCCTTGCAGTCGCAGAAGCTGGAAAGGCTCAATTTGTGGCCAGCATCAGCCATGATCTTGTCTCTAGCGGTTTCCAGGCCCATGACCTTCTGAGCGGAGCAGCATCAATTATCGGAGGTGGAGCCGGTGGGACCGGTTCCGTGGCCCAGGCCGGAGGGCGGGACTTTCAACGCATCGACGAAGCGCTGATGCGAGCTCGTCGGGCCGGCCATGAAGTATTACTCCAAAGCGTCGGCAAGGGAGAGCCGCCCGTACGGTAAGGCCAACCACCGAGGACGTGATCATGCAAAGTGTCCCCGGGGACACTTTGCATGATCACGAACGAGGAAGGGACGAGCTATCTGGCGGTCAGCAGGAGCAGCTGGTAGTCGCGGGCCCGGGACATGTGGGCGGCCATCAGCCGGCGGGCCGTCTCCGGCTCGCGGGCCAGGACGGCGTCGAGCACGGCCTGGTGCTCGGCCTGGGACTCGCCGGAGCCCGCGACCGAGTTCTGCCAGGGCTTGCGTTTCAGGCTGATCAGCACCTCGGCCCGGTCGATGAAGTCGGCCAGCGCGGGGTTGTGCGACGACCGCAGCAGGGCGCGGTGCCACTCGTGGTGGATGCCGGCACGGACCACCGGGTCTTCCTCCTGCGCGGCCGCCTTCAGCATGGCGACCATCTCGGCCCGTTCCAGTTCGGTGGCGCGCAGGGCCGCGGCCTCGGCACTGGCCGACTCCAGGGCGTTGCGCACGTCGAAGTAGTCGAGGATCTCCTGGGCCGAGCGCTCGTGGACCCGGTAGCCGCGCCGTTCCCGCTTGAGGATGCCGTCGCGCTCCAGCATCGCCAGCGCCTCGCGGATGGGCGTGCGGGACGTGCCCAGGTCGGTGGTCAGCGAACTCTCGTACAGCCGGGCCCCGGAGTCGATCTCCCCGGCCAGGATCCGCTGCCGGAGCGTGTGGTAGTGCGTCAGTGACGCGGTCTCATCCCTGCGGCTCGGCATGAGTGTGCGAACCGTCCCTTCCCCGTGTGCGCGACGGAATGTCGATGCTCCAGTGTGGATGATCGGCGCGCAGTCCGGGAGCGCCTTCCCCGTACAGATTCTCCCGCAGGGTCGAGGCGCCCTGGCGCTCGGGGAGCCGGCCGCGGCGGCGCAGTTCCGGGATCACGTAGCGGATGATGTCGTCGAAGGTGCCCGGGCGCACCGCGTAGGCGAGGTTGAACCCGTCCAGATCGGCGACCTCGCACCAGCGTTCGAGTTCGTCGGCGACGGTGGCGCCGGACCCGACGATGACCGGGCCCATCCCGCCGACGGCCATGTAGTCGGCGACCTCACGCAGCGTCCAGACCCGGTCGGGGTCGGCGGAGGCGAAGAACCGGGCCGAGAACTGGGCCCCGTTGGACTGGATGTCACGCAGCGGGGTGTCCGGGTCGATCGTGGCCAGGTCGACGCCCACCGGCCCGGCGAACTGCACCATCGCGCCGCCGTAGTCGCTGTAGCGCAGCAGGTCCTGGTACTTGGCCCGGGCGATCTCGTCGGTCTCGCCGGTGACGACCGTCGCCACGGCGAACGCCTTGATCGCGTCGGGGGAGCGGCCCAGCGAGAGCGCCTCGGCCCTGACCGCCGCGACGATCGGGGCGATGACCTCCGGGCGGGTGCCGTGCACGAACAGGCCCTCGGCGTGCTGCGCGGCGAAGCGCTGCCCCCGCCCCGACGATCCGGCCTGGAACAGCACCGGCGTGCGCTGCGCGGAGGGTTCGGCGAGGAAGGCGTCGGGCACGGTGAAGAACTCACCCTGGTGCTCGATCGGGTGCACGCGGGAGGGGTCGGTGTAGATCCCGCGTTCCTTGTCGCGCACCACCGCGTCGTCCTGCCAGGACCGTTCCCACAGCTTGTGGGTGACGTCGAGGAACTCGTCGGCGCGGTCGTAACGCCGGTCGTGCTCCAGCTGGGTGCCGGTGCCGATGTTACGGGCGGCGCTGTCCAGGAACGAGGTGACGATGTTCCAGCCGACCCGCCCGTCGCTGAGGTGGTCGAGGCTGGTCAGCGTGCGGGCCAGCAGGTAGGGCTGCCAGTAGCTGGTCGACAGGGTGACCGCGAAGCCGATCCGCTCGGTGACGGCCGCCATCGCCGACACCACGGCGACGGGGTCGTTGATCGGCACCTGGCTGGCCGTGCGCAGGGCCTCGTCCGGGCGGTTCTGATAGGCGTCGAGCATGCCGAGGATGTCGGCCATGAAGATGGCGTCGAACCCGGCGTCCTCCAGATCGCGGGCCAGGCGCGTCCAGTAGCGCAGCGAGGTGTACTCGTGGGAGCGGTCCTGCGGATGACGCCACATGCCCGAGGAGATGTTGCCCGGGGAGAAGTTCTCGAAGGCGTTGAGGTGGATGATGCGCTCGCTCATGATGCGTAGACCTCCACCGCGGCGGCCAGTCCGGTGGCGGCGTCGACCGGGTGGCCGAGCCGCGAGAGCGCGCCGGCCAGCCCACCGAGACCGGCGAGGACGGCCTCGAACGAGGCCTGCCGGCCGGTGTGGCGGATCTTCACCAGCTGTTCGTCGGTGCCGGCGGGGGCCGCGACCAGGTCGGCGCCGAAATGCTCCCGGCCGAGCGTGACCACGGCCTGGCGGTCGGCTCCCTCGGGCAGGAGCAGGCCGGTCACCAGACCGGAGGCCTGCGCGAGATCGTCCGCCCAGGGCCGCAGTCCGAGACCCTGCACACCGGCGCGCACGGCGGTGGCGGCCAGGCGATGGCGGGCCACGAGCGCGTCGACGCCCTCCGCCCCGACCGCTTCCAGTGCTGCTTCCAGGGCCCAGAGTTCATGCGGGGCAGGCGTTCCGGGGATCGCTGAGTGATCGGTGTCGAGCCAGTCGCGGCGGATGTCCAGGAGCGAGACGGACGAGAGGGTGGCCACCCGGCGGGTCGGGCGGGACAGGGCCTTCCAGCCGGCCTCGCCGATCGTCACCGCGCTGATGCCGGCCGGTCCGGCGAGCGCCTTCTGCGGGCCCAGCACGACGATGTCCGCCCCGGTGGGCCCACCGGCCCGCAGCGGTTCGGCACCGACGGAGGCCACCGCGTCCACCACACTGACGACGCCCCGGCGCCGGGCCTGCGTGACGATCGCGTCGATCGGGTTCACGATCCCGGTCGCGGCCTCGCCGTGCACGAAACTGACGACGTCGTAACCGTTCGCCAGGGCGGATACGACCTGCTCGGCGGTCACCGGCTGCCCCGGGACCGGCGGGGCGAGGGTCGTCACGGTCGCACCCTCCTCGCTCAGCCACTGCCCGAACAGGTAGCCGTACTGGCTGGTGGCGACGTTGAGCACCCGCGGGCCGCCGGCGCCGAGCTCGCGGGCGACGGCCTCCAGGGCCACGATCGCCTCGCCGGGAACCAGAACGGTGTCCGCGTCGCCGGCGAGAACCAGCTCCCCGAGCCGTTCGGCCAGCCGCGCGTAGGCCTGCGCGCCGAACGCCGGCGGGGTTGCCCAGGCCCAGCTCTGGCGGCCGCTCACCGGTTGTGCTCCGTGGATCGCAGCCGTCGGGTGGTGCTGATCATGCTTCATCGCTCCTTGTTCGCCCGGCGCGTGCGGCCGGCCTGGGGGATCCCGCGCCACGGTGCCCGCATGCTGATGCGCGGTGACGTGTACGTGTCCGTCCGGCGGGTACGTGACCTGCGCCAATTAATGTACACACACGCATACGCTGCATGTATGCTCCGTCAGATGTAGCGCCGATGCTGCGTACCGCGATCCGGTCACCGCATCAGTCCGCGCTCCCAATCACCGCAGTTCCCCGCCCAGCGTTGGGTCTGTGGCGTAACTCACGAGCTTTCTCTACCTCGACGATCGGAAAACCCTGAAATGCGTATACATCGCACCGCTGCTTTCGGTGCCGTCGCCGTGACGGCGATGGCGATGGTCTTGAGCGGGTGCTCCGGCGGCTCCAGTTCGGGCAGTACTGCCGCGGCCGACTCCGAGCCGGTGGCCGGCGGTGCCCTCACCATCGCCCGCACCGGTCAGAACGTGAGTGACCTCGACCCGGTCGCCAAGACGCTGACGAGCAACAACGCGTACACGCTGGACAAGATCTTCGACACCCTGACCACCCAGGACGGCGACGGTGCGCTCCAGCCCTCGCTGGCGACGGAGTGGAAGGCCAGCAGCGATGGTCTGACCTGGACGTTCACGCTGCGCAGCGGCGTGAAGTTCTCGAACGGGGACGCGCTCACGGCCAAGGACGTCGTGTACTCGATCGAGCGGCACCTGAAGGTCGGCGGCGCCCTGCCGCTGTCCGCGCCGATCACCGGGGTCAAGGCCGTCGACGACGGCACGGTCGAGGTGAAGCTCTCGAAGGCGTACACGCCGCTGGCCACCGAGCTGGCCACCTTCGCCAGCAGCATCGTGCCCGACGATCTGGACGGCAAGAGCGAGAAGGATTTCTTCGCCGACCCCGTCGGCACCGGCCCGTTCAAGGTCGGCACCTGGGACAAGAACAGCAGCACGTTCGAGCTGGTGAAGAACACCAACTACTGGCAGAGCGGCAAGCCGTACCTGGACAGCGTTTCCTACACCACCGTCAGTGACGACAACTCGCTCGTGCAGCAGTTGCAGGGCAAGCAGGTCGACGTGATCCAGGACGTGCCGATGGCGAATGTCGCGGCGCTGAAGTCGAACTCCGCGCTGACCGTCGACACCGTGGGCAGCTGGAACCAGGACCAGGTGTTCTTCAACACCTCCGACGGCCCGTTCGCCAACCGCGACCTGCGCCGGGCGGTTGCCCAGGCGGTCGACCGGGCCACCCTGACGCAGACGACGACCTTCGGCACCGGCACGACCGGCACCACCTACATCCCCGCCACCGTGCGCTACTCCGACCAGAGCGCCGACATCCTCAAGTACGACGTCGCGGCGGCCAAGGCCGACCTGGCCAAGTCCGGCGTGGCCGCCGGCACCACGGTCAAACTGCTCGTCGAGTCCGGCTCCCAGGCCCGGGGCCAGCAGGCGCAGATCATCCAGGCCGCCCTGAAGGAGATCGGTCTCACGGTCGAGATCGAGCAGAAGGACAGCGCCACGTTCTGGACGACCTTCCCGTCCAAGGACTACGAGTTCGCCCTGACCACCGTCATCGCCGACACCGGCGACCCGGACAACGTCACCTACTGGCAGGTCGACTCCCACGGCGTCAGCGACTCCTTCCACACCGGTTACCAGAGCGACGAGGTCGACAAGCTCGCCGCCCAGGGCCGCGAGACCCCCGACGGCGATGCCCGCAAGGACATCTACGCGAAGATCCAGCAGCTCGTCGCCCAGGACTCGCCGACCCTGTCGCTCGACTACGCGGCGAACATCCTCAGCACCCAGTCGAGCGTCCACGGGATCGAGCTGATCCCGAACGGCACCCTGCAGCTGCAAGATGCCTGGATCGCCCAGTAACCCGCACGACGGAGCCCGCCGGGATCAGACCCGGCGGGCCGCCGTCGTGCGGTCCTGGGCCCGGGCCTCCGGCCGGCTCATCGCCTACGCGGTGGCCGTCACCCTGGCCGTCGTCGTGCTGGCCTTCGGGCTCTCGCGCGCCATGCCCGGCTCGGCGCTGTCGGCCCAGCTCGGCAGCCACGCCACCGACGCCACCCGGCAGCAGCTCGCCGCCCAGCTCGGCCTCGACCGGCCGTGGTGGTCGCAACTGGGCACCCTGCTGCGCAACCTGATCACCCACGGCGACGTCGGCCCGTCGATGGTGAACGGCGAATCGGTGCGCTCGGCGATCACCGCCCGGGCCGGCGCCACCCTGTCGATCGTCGTGCTGGCCATGCTCATCGCCGTGCTGCTGGCCACCGCCATCGCGGTCGTCAGCGCCACCCACCAGAACCGCTGGCCCGACCACGTCCTGCGGGTCGTGCTCAGCGCCGGCATCGCCGTGCCCGCCTTCTGGCTGGGACTCCTTCTGGTGCTGCTGTTCTCCGTTCACCTGCGGTGGTTCCCGGTGGCCGGGCTCGGCACCGGCCCGGCTGCCTGGCTGCGCTCGCTGGTCCTGCCCGCCGTCACCGCCGCCGTCGGCATCGTGCCGCTGCTGGCCCGGAGCCTGCGCGCCCAGCTGCTCGAGGTGCTCCACGCGGACTTCGTCGTCGCCGCCCGGGCCACCGGCCTGAGCTCCCGGCGCATCCTCCTGCGGCACCTGATACCGAACGCCGCCCTCCCGGCACTGACCCTGGTCGGCACCAACCTCGCCTACCTGATCGGCGGAACCTTCGTCGTGGAGTCGGTGTTCACCATCCCCGGAGTGGGAGACCTGATGTTCCGGTCGATCACGAACCGCGACTCCACCACCATCACCGGCATCGTCATCTACACCGCCGTGCTGGTCGTCGTGGTGAACCTGCTCACCGACCTGGTCGTGCGCCTGCTCGACCCGCGTCTGGCTCGGGGCGGTGCGGCCCTGTGACCAGCACCCGCCCGGGCGCCACCCTCGTCGCCGGCCTGGCGGTGGTGGGGACGATGATCGTCCTGGCGATCGCCGCGCCCCTGGTCACCGGGCACGACCCGACGGCACTCGGCCTGACCGCAGGCCTGCAGCCACCGAGCTGGTCGCACCCGTTCGGCACCGACCAGCTCGGCCGCGACGTCTGGGCCCGCGTCGTCTATGCGGGCCGCACCGACCTGCGCGTCGGCGTACTCGCCGTCCTCGCACCGCTGGCCGTCGGAACCCTGCTCGGCCTGCTGGCCGGGTACTTCGGCGGACCGCTCGACCGCGTCGTCCGGTTCGTCATCGACACCGTCATGGCCTTCCCGTTCTACGTCATCGTCCTGGCCCTCGTCGCCGTCCTGGGCACCGGCGAGAGGTCGATCTACCTCGCGCTCGCCGCCGTGGCCTGGGTGAACTACGCACGCGTGGTGCGGAACGGGACGCGGGGATTCGCCGGGGAGAACTGGGTGGCCGCGGCCCGGGGCGGTGGCCTGAGCCGCCGCCGGGTGATCGGCCGCCACATCCTGCCCAATGCGGTGCCCCAGCTGATCGTGCTGGCCGTCACCGACGTGGTGTTCGTGATCCTCGCCATCGTGACGCTCAGCTATCTGGGCCTGGGTATCCGGCCGCCCACACCCGACTGGGGCACGATGATCTTCGACGGGCAGGCGTTCGTCACCACCCAGTGGTGGATCGCCGTCTTCCCCGGTCTCGCCGTGCTGGTGACCGGAATCGGGTTCTCGCTGCTGGCCGACGGCCTGGCCGATCTGTACCGGGAGAGAGATTGAGTGAGCTAGCCGAAACCGGCCTGACGGTCCGCGGTCTGGCCGTGACCGCGCGGCGCCGGCGGGAAACCGTGACGATCGTGTCGGACATCGACCTGACGCTGGCGCGGGGCGAGGCGGTCGGCATCGTGGGGGAGTCCGGCTCGGGCAAGAGCCTGATCCTCAAGGCGATCATGGCGTTGCTGCCCAGCGGCGTCACCGCCACGGCCGGGGAGATCAGGCTCGACGGAACCGAACTGGCGCACGCCCCGGCCCGGGCGGCTCGCGCCGCGCGGGGGCACCGGCTGGGCCTGATCCTCCAGGACCCCTCGACGGCGCTGGATCCGCTGATGCGGGTGGGTGACCAGATCGCGGAGGTCCGCCGTCACGTGGTGGGCCGCGACGGCGCGTCCGCCCGCGCCGAGGCACTGGAACTGCTGGAACAGGTACAGATCCCGGACGCGGCCGGGCGCTACCGGGCCTATCCGCACGAGCTGTCCGGCGGTCAGCGCCAGCGCGTCGTGATCGCGCGCGCCCTGGCCGGGGAGCCGGAGTTCTTGCTCTGCGACGAGCCGACCACCGCCCTGGACGTCACGGTGCAGGCCGAGATCCTCTCCCTGCTGGACGACCTGCGCACCAGCCGGGCGATGGGCCTGCTCTTCGTCAGTCACGACCTCGCCGTGGTCTCCCAGGTCAGCACCCAGCTGCTGGTCATGCGGCACGGCCGGATCGTCGAGCGGGGTGCCACCGAGCAGGTACTCACGGCGCCCTCGCACCCGTACATGCGCACCCTGCTGGACTCCGTGATCGAGCTGACCGCATGAGCGCGCCCCTGCTGAAGGTCGACGGCCTGCGCGTCGAGTACGGTCGCACGGTCGCGGTGAACGACGTCAGCTTCGAGGTCGCGCCGGGCGAGATCGTCGGTCTGGTCGGGGAATCCGGCTCGGGCAAGACCACCATCGGCCGGGCCGTCGCCGGGTTCCTGACCCCCGGCGCCGGGAGCATCGACCTGGCCGGTGACCGGCTCGGCGCGACGCGTTCCCTCGCGCAGCGCCGCGGTGTGCAGATGGTGTTCCAGGACCCCTACCTGTCCCTGAACCCGCGCCTGAGCACCTGGTCGATGCTGCGGGAACTGGTCACGGTGCACCGGCTGGCGCCGAAGGCGCAGGTGGACGACTTCGTGCGCACCGTGCTCGGTGAGGTCGCCCTGACCGAGGAACTCGCCCGGGTGCGCCCGTCCCGGTTGTCCGGTGGCCAGCGACAGCGGGCCGCGATCGCCCGAGCCGTGGTGCTGCGTCCTCAATTGATCGTCGCCGACGAACCCACCTCGGCGCTGGACGTTTCGGTGCAGGCGTCGATCCTGCGGCTCTTCGCCTCGCTGCGCACCGAGCTCGGCGTCGGTTTCCTGGTCATCTCGCACGACCTGTCGCTCGTGCGCTTCCTGTGCGACAGCGTGCTGGTCATGCAGGACGGCGAGATCGTCGAACGCGGGCCGGTCGCCGAGGTTCTCACCGCACCCCAGCACCCGTACACTCAGCGTCTGCTGAAAGCCGTTCCGCGCCTGCCCTCCTACGCGAAGACCTCCGGGAACAACCGGGAGAAGCCCTGATGGCACTGTCGATCACGGGCGCTCAGGTGATGGACGAATGGGGGACGTTTGTCACCAGCGGCGCTGTCGGCGTCGCCGACGGGGTGTTCACCGATTCCGTACCACCCGGCGCCCCGGTGCTCGACGCTCACGGAAAGTGGCTGATTCCTGGTGTTTACGACTGCCATACGCACATCACCTGGAACGATTTCCATCGGGCGGACCGGGAGCGCCGCTCCCGGGCGGAGCGGGATCAGCAGACCGCTGACGCGCTACTGTCCACCCTGCGGGCAGGCGTCACCAGTCTCCGGGACGGTGGTGGGGCCGGAAGGGACCTGACGTCGGCGCTGGCCGCCGGCGTGCTGCCCGGTCCGCGGGTGCAGATCGCGGTCGACCTGATCGGCCCCGAACGGGCCGGTTCGGTGGCCGATCTGACCGATGCGGTGCGTCGCTCGCTCGACCGGGGTGCCCAGTGGATCAAGCTGATCGCCACCGGCGGCGCGGCCACGAGCGGTGGTGACGTGCTGGCGTCGAACTTCACCCGGGAGCAGATGCGGGCGGCGGTCCGGGTGGCCGGCGACGCCCGGCTGATGGTGCACACCTGGGGCGGTGAATCCATCGACTGGGCCATCGATTCCGGTGCCGGCAGTATCGAGCACGGAATGTATCTCACGGCGGGTCAGGCCCGTCGGGCGGCGGAGGCGGGTCTGACCTTCGTGCCCACCCTCACCATCTACCGGCACCTGCGGGACCTGATCGAGTCCGGTGCGCTGACGGGTGTACCCCTGGCCCGGATCACCGACGCGATCGCGGCCCACGACCGCGCCGTGCTGCACGCCCGCGACGCCGGTCTGCCCCTGGCCCTCGGCAGCGACTTCGGCAGTCCGGAACACCACGGCACCAACCTGGTCGAGATCGGCGCCCTGCTGCGGGCGGGCCTGAGCGGACCGCAGGCCCTGCTGGCCGCGACCCGCAACGGCGCCCGGCTGCTCCGGGACGAGGCCGGGGGAGTGATCGCCCCCGGAAAGCGCGCCGACGCGGTCATTCTCGATGCCGACCCGACAGACCCGGCGACGTACGACGACCCGTCCCACGTGGTAGCCGTGATCCAGGAGGGCCACCTCGTCCCGTGACCCCGGACCGGTGATCGGCCGGCAACTTCGGGAACCCCCACCTCCGCCATGATCACAAATAAGGGATTGGGGGTGCACCGTCCCGATCTGAACGACACGTTCTTCGCCTTCAGCGGCCGCGCCGCCCGGACCGTCACCCCCGAGGAGACCGCTCGTGTCTGACCTGCCCACCACCGTCAACACCGCTGTCACCCTGGTCGGCCGCCTGAACCCGGCCCCCGGCAGCAACGCCGGGCAGGCCCTGGCCGGGAGCGCGGGACTGCTGCTGATCAGCGTGGCGCTGTCGGGCACCCTGTTCCGGCGCCGGTCGACCTGACCGCCACCCGGCTACTCGGCCTCGGTACCGAGCGGCCGGGCCCGCAGGAACGCGCTGGTCGACACCCGGCCGAGGAACTCGAACCGGGTGTCGCCGGCCAGATGGCGCGTGGCGGCCTCTTCCACCCCCGGCCAGCCCTGGGTGCCGTAGTCGTCGAGCACCACGATTCCGCCCGGCGCCGCTATCTTCTCGGCGAACACCAGGTCGTTGGCCACGCCCTCGGCCGAGTGGTCACCGTCGATCACGATGACCCCGTACTCCCGGTCACTGGCCTGGGCCTGGATCGCGGGGTCTTCGGAGAAGCCCCGGATCAGCCGCAGCCGTTCCGGATCGACCCCGGCCAGCGCCAGGTTCTCGCGCACGACGGTCTCGGTGACGGGGGAGCCGGAGGTGTCCGGCCGCAGCTGTGTGACCTGCAACTGCACCGAGGCCAGCGGATCGATGATGGTCAGCTCGTACTTCAGCCCGATCCGGCTGATCTGCCGCACCATCCCGCCCGAGAACAACCCGAAAAGCGTCCCGATTTCCAGAATCTCACCGTTCGGCGGGTCCAGCAGCGGGGTCGTGGCGAGCTTGCCGACAATGTTCTGGGGGCTGCCGGCCAGGCGCCCCACGCCCCGCAGCTCCAGCTCGAACAGGGTCCGGTAGGCCTGCACCACCCGGTTGTAGGCGTCCGGGGCCTGCGCGGTCCGGGTCACCTGGGCGGCCAGCTTCTGCAGATCCTCCTTGTTCATCAGGCGCGAACTGCGGCGGCCGTGCGACCCCAGGAGCAGGTCGATGGCGAAGCCCGACGACGTCACCTCGCCGCGCATCCGCGCCAGTTCGGTCTGCACGGACACCAGTTCCTTGCGTAGCTTGTTCGCCTCACCCTTCAGGTCGCGGACGGACCGGCTCTCGTCCACGACCTGACGCGCCCGCTTGCGCGCGAGGCGCTCGATGCGCCGGTCGAGGACGTTGAGGGCGGGCTTCAGTGCGCGGGTTGCGGCCTGCTGGGCCCAGTTCTGCGACATGGGTCCATGCAACCATCGGAGCGCCGCCAAAGGCCCCTATTTGGACAATTGACGCACAGATAACCTGTCACCGGTAGCCGGAGGGTGCCGGTTCCACTCCGTTGACGAACCGCGCTCCGAGTTCGTGGCGCTTGTAGGTCACCGGTCGTGCGGGCTGAGGACGACGTACTCGCCGGCCCGGGATCGACCGGCCGGTCGCGGGGAGACAGAGGGGTGTCGCCGCTGGAGTGGCTGAAACCCGGCGGCGGGAGCTCACGTACGTCACCGTGTCGCGCTCGATCGCCCAGGCGATGGGGGTGGGCTCGGCCGGCGAAAGGTCAAGAAGGTGACGTCATTGTCGGAGGGGGTGTGTCCGTGGGACACGAAGTTCATCGGGAGGGTGCGGCGGGCAGGAACGGGGTGTGGCCGGTGCCCTGGGTGCTGGGGCCGGTGAACAGCCCGCGCTCGCGCAGCTGCGGCAGCACACCCTCGCCGAACCAGTACAGCTCTTCCAGGTGCGGGTAGCCGGAGAGCACGAACTCGTCGATGCCGAGGGCGGCGTACTCGGCGATCCGGTCGGCCACCTCGCAATGGCTTCCGACCAGAGCAGTTCCGGCGCCGCCGCGGACCAGGCCGACACCGGCCCAGAGGTTCGGGTAGACCTCCAGCGTGCGCGGGTCGCGCCAGTCGCCGGAGGCCCGCACGGCCTCGTGCAGTTCGCGCATCCGGGCCTGACCGGTCGACTCGCTGCGGGCCAGGCCGGCCTGGGCGGCCGGGACGATGTCGTCGCCGAGGGCGTCGAGCAGGCCCTGGGCGCGGGCCCAGGCCTCGTCGGCGGTGTCGCGGGTGATCACGTGAAGCCTTATGCCGAAACGAATCTCGCGGCCCCGCGCGGCGGCCAGCCGGCGAATCCAGGCAATCTTCTCGGCCACCTGCGCGGGCGGCTCGCCCCAGGTCAGGTACACGTCGGCGTGCTCGGCGGCGACCGGCCCGGCGGCCGCGGACGATCCGCCGAAGTACAGGGGCGGGGCCACCGGGGGCACAGACGGGAGGGTGGCCTTCTCGACCTGGATGTGCTTGCCGTCCAGGCTGACGGTCTCACCGCGCCAGAGACCGCGGATCACGGTGAGGAACTCGTCGGAGCGGGCGTACCGCTCTTCCTTGGAGAGGAAGTCGCCGTAGGAACGCTGCTCATGGGCCTCGCCGCCGGTGACCACGTTGAGCAGCAGCCGGCCCGGGGCGTGGGCGTCGAACGTGGCGGACATCTGCGCGGCCAGGGTGGGGCTGATCAGGCCGGGGCGGAAGGCGATGAGGAACTTCAGCCGCTCCGACTCGCGCGTCAGCATCGCGGTGGTGAGCCACGCGTCCTCGCACCAGGCGCCGGCCGGGGTGAGAGCCCCGGTGAAGCCGAATTCCTCGGCGGCGCGGGCGATCGAGCCCAGGTAGCCGAGACTCGCCCGGCGGTCGCCCGAGGCGGTGCCGGCGGGCAGGCCGTGGCCGCCGCCGACGATGAACCGGGAGTCGCCGTAGGTGGGCAGGAACCAGTGGAAGGTGAGAGACATCGGGGGTGCCTTTCTCAGATCTGGCCGTGGCGGGGCGGGGCGACATCGTCCAGCAGCCAGCGGCCGATGTGCTGGACCTTCCAGCGGACCGGGTCGTGCAGGGTGTGGGTGCGACCGTCGCGCCAGAACCGCGACAGATTCAGCGAATTCAGCACGGATCGGGTGCCGGCCAGCTCGAACAGAATGGAGGACGCGTCGACCGCCGCCCGCGCGGCGGCCACCTTCGCGACGGCGGTGGCGATGGAGGCCTCGGCGGTGTTCGCGGCGTCAGGCGCGGTCCGGGCGAGGTCGATCAGTTCGGCCGCTCTCACGAGGAGGGCCTCGGCCCCGCGCACGGCGATCTCCGCCTCACCCGCCGTCTGCACCAGCAGCGGGTCGTCCACGGCTCGCTCACCGCCGGCCTCGAACCAGGGCCGGGCCCGGGCCACCTGCTCCTTGGCCGCGTTCAGTGCGGCCCGGGCGATCCCGGCGTCGATGGCGGCATGCAGCACCTGCGCGAAAGAGCCGTAGGTGGTGGGCCGGTCGAAGATCGGCGAGTAGGGGATGACGTCCGCGACCGGGACCAGCACGTTGTCCAGACGGACCGTCCCGCTACCCGTCGTTCTCTGGCCCAAGGCGTCCCAGTCGTCCTCAATCCGGACTCCGGGAGCATCCGCCGGAATGAAGGCGACCGACTTGTCGGCCCGGCCGTCGGGGCGCCGCTGCGGCAGCACCGCCCGCACCAGCAGCCGGTCGGCGAACAAAGAGCCCGTGGCGTAGAACTTCTCGCCGTTCAGCCGGTACCGGCCGGCGCCGTCGGGGGTCAGGGTGGTGACGTCGTCGGTGATGGTGCGCCCGCCACGCTCGGTCTGGGCGTTGGCGTACCGGGCCCCGGCGAGCACCTCGCCGTAGAACCGCTGCTGCTGTTCCGGGGTGCCGCCCAGGCGCAGGGCCTCGAGGAACACGTAGTGGCTGTTCGGGATCTGCCCGAGGTTCGGGTCGGCCACCGACAGCAGCCGGAAGACCTCGGTCAGTGTGACCACGCAGACGTCCGCCCCGCCCAGGGCCGCGGGCACGGTGAGGGCGAACAGCCCGGCCTCGCTGATCTGCCGGATCTCGTCGTGCGGCAGCAGGCGCTCGGCGTCGCGGCGGGCGGCCCCGGCGGCCAGCCGGGGAAGGAGCCCGGTGGTGACACGTATCGCCTCGGCATCGTCGCGAATCGGTTTCCCTACCGGTGACGGCGGCGTCGTGCGTGCGTGCTGCGTCATCGTTCCTCCTCACTCCCATCGCGAAGCAGCGTCGCCGAGATTGGATTCACCGGTGATGTTCCCGCGCCATAATTTCGACTGAATTCGTAGAGAATATATCTACTATCCGTCTGCCCCGCGTGATTCGTCCAGCCGCACGACCTGGAGACGACGCGGCTGCTGCGGGGGCGGGTGGTCGCCTGTGTCCACCCCGGCCGAGCTCCTGCGGCCCGCCTGGCCCAGAATGTCGACGCCTCCCGAGAGTGCGCAAAGTTGACTGGTCTTGTCGAGATTGAAGTATGCTTCGTCCGGACCGATTATGAACACACGTGCCATCGCCCAGACCTGCGAACAGATTCGCGAACGGGGGACCTTCATGCTGTACATCGCCATGACCACGGTGTCCTCCCGTTGTCCGGTGGGGTGTTGTCCGGGCTGACCTCCGCCCCGGCAACCCTTCTCACCACTGGAGCGTCACCTGTGTCCGCTGTGCTCACACCCCCTGTCCAGCGCCGCCCGTACGCCGACCACTCGGTCGTCTTCGTGCACGCCCATCCCGACGACGAGGCCATCTTCACCGGCGCCGTCATGCACGCCCTGGCCCGGGGCGGTGCCCGCGTCACGCTCGTCGTGGCCACCGACGGCCACGCCGGCCAGGACCTGACCGGCCAAGGGCGGCACGTCGGGTCGGTACGGGCCCGTGAACTTCAGCGGGCCGCGTCCGTGCTCGGGGTTCACGAACTGGTGACCCTGGGCTGGGGTGACTCCGGGATCGGCGACCCGTGCCCGGAACGGGCCCTGGCCCGCCAGCCGGTGGACGAGGTCGCCGGGCAGATCGGCGGGATCGTCGAGCGGGTCGGTGCCGACGCGATCGTGGGCTACGACGAGGGTGGCATCTACCCCCATCCCGATCACGTCTTCGTTCACCGCACGGTCGCCGAAGTGGCTCGTCGCCAGCCGGATCTCAGTTACTACGAGGCCACGGTCGATGCCGAGAGCCTGGCCCGGCAGGAGATCCGGCACCTGGTGCTCGGGGCCAACGACGCCGTGCGCCGGGCCGGCCTGCCGAGCGTGCCGGTGGGCCTGCCGACCACCCGTATCGGTGCCCGCTACCGCGCCGGGGTCTCCGACTTCGCCGCGAAGGTAGCTGCGATGCAAGAACATTCCAGCCAGATCGACGCCGACCACCTGCGCCAGGAAGATCTGCACTCGGCCTACGGGGTGGAGTGGTTCACCCGCACCGGCCCGGCCGGGGCGATCGACCGGCTGGTCGGCGCGGGCGGTCGGTGAATTCCGGGTCCGGTCGATCGAAGGGTAGGTGCACGGCGTGACCACAGACGAGACCTCGCGGCGCCGAATCGTCTTCAGGGTGCTGGGCGTGGGCTGGGACGACGAGCGGGCCCGGGTGCTGCGGGAGGCGATGAGCGAGGAGGTCGGGCGGCTCTACGCCGACCGCGGCCACGAGGCGGGCAGCCGGGCGCTGTCGATCCAGGAGGACTCGGTGCTCTACACCGGGCTGGCCGTGACCGGTGACGGGCAGGGCATCGGGCACATCGCGCTGCGACGACTGCGGTCGGACGTCGAGATCAAGCGGATGTACGTCCGGCCCGGGTATCGCGGTGTCGGGGTGGCCGGGGCGCTGGTGGACGCGGTGGAGCAGTTCGCGCGCGATCACGGCGAGCGCCGGATCGTGCTGGCGACCGGGGACCGTCAGCCCGAGGCGGTCGGGCTCTACCGCAAGGCCGGGTTCACCCCGATCGAGATCTATCCCCCCTACGTGCACCTGGGCAAGCACTCGAAGGCCTTCGCGAAGCTTCTGGCCTGACAGCTCTTCGGCGGGGCGAGCGGCTCCCGGGGTACCCGGTTCCCGGATGTGGCTGTCGGTGACCGGGCTCCTGTCCGACGTCGCCGGGCGGTCGGACGGGCTGTGTACCGCCCGCTGGGTGCACCGGCCGGAACCGGCCCCGGACGTGCGCCCGTGATGCCCGTGAGCCGGACACCCCAGGTGATCGGCGCCTGAACAGCCCGGCCACGGTGCGTGCGCGGCGTTGACCCGGGTGGGTGGGGGACGCGTCCTCACTCAGGCCTGCCCGCCCATGCTCCGAGTCAATGACGACCGTAGTACGGCTGGGTAGCGGAGGACGTGGTGGAGCAGGTCGGTGAGGTCCGTGGCCCGCCACTTCCCTCACGGCGGACGGGTACGGCACTGGCCGTGCTCGTGGCGGCCGTGGTCGCGGTGCTGCTGCGCCTGGCCGGCGTGGAGTTCCTGTCGCACTCCACCGGTGAGGGCCCGATCTGGTGGCCGCTGGCCGGGGTGGGTGCCGTGGCCCTGCTGCTGTGCCGTCGCCGGCTGTGGGGCCCGATCGTCGCCGGTCTCGGGATCGGGCTGACCGTGGCCGCGGCCCTGACCGGGTTCTCCCTGAACGCGGTGGCCTGTGCGGTGGGCAGTGTGTGCGAGACCGGCCTGACCGCGCTGCTTCTGCGCCGGTTCCTGCCCGAACGACTCACGGCGGGCCTGCGCGGGCAGATGATGCTGGTTCTGCTCTGCGCCCTGGCCGGGACCGCGGTGGCATCGGTGGTGTTCGCCGGCGTCATCGGTCTGGGCGGTGGCGAGGTGGACCGGCTCTGGTGGCAGTTCGCCCGCAGCCATCTGCTCGGGCTGTGCGTCATGGCCAGTGCGCTGCTCGCCCAGCAGATCCGGCATCCGGCCCAGATCCTGACCGGGCTGCGCGATCACCGGGTGAACCTGGAATGGGCCCTGCAGCTGCTGGTGCTCGGTGCGGTCTGCGGAGCGGTGTTCCTGACCCACCAGCGGGTGATCACCTCGTCCATCATCGCTCTGCCCCTGATCTGGTCGTGTCTGCGCCTGGGGCCGTTCCGGACCGCGGTCGGGCAGGCCCTCACGGCGGTGATCATGACGGTCGGCACCCTGCACGGCTTCGGGCGGGTCGCGGCCCTGGACCGTTCGGGACAGATCGTGATCGCGTTGCAGGACGCCGTCCTGAACCTGACGCTCATCACCCTGGTGGTCGCCGTGGTGGCGCAGGCGCGCGACCGGGCCTTCGCCGTCATCCACGACCGCACGCGCGATCTCAACAGTGCCGAGCGGATGGCGCGGCTGGGTTCGACCCGCTGGTCGCCCGGTGGTCGGGACGTGGTCTGGAGTGACGGCATGTTCGCCCTTTTCGGCACCTCCCGGGCCGACATCACCCCGGGTCTGCCTGCGATGCTCGCCACCGTGCACCCCCACGACCGGGGGCGGCTCCAGCAGGAGATGGTGACGATCAGCCAGGACGGGCAACTGCGCACCACCGAGTACCGCATCGTCCGTCCCGACGGCGACGTCCGGGACGTTCTTTCGTACGCCGCTGCGGAACGGGGAACCGACGGCAAGGTCCGGCAGGTGTTCGCCACCGTCCAGGACGTCACCGAGGCCAAGGCGGCCGCGGCCGCGGTCGCCCGCGCCCACGACGAGCTGGCAGCTGTGCTGGACGCGGTGACCGGTGCCGCCATCATCGGTGCGGATCCGGCCACGGGCGTGATCCAGTTCTTCAACCGGGGGGCGGAAAATCTGTTCGGGTACGGCGCGGACGAGGCCGTGGGCCGCTTCCGCGCCGTGGACCTGCATGATCCGGACGAGCTGGCCGACCTGGTCCGGAGCGGTATCTCGCTCGATCGGGAGATCTCGCGGAGCCTGGCGTCCCGAGGGCAGCACGGGCAACAGTGGAGCTACCGCCGCAAGAACGGCACCAACTTCCCCGGTCTCCTCACCATCAGCGCCCAGCCGGGACCCGACGGGCAACCCAGCAGCCTGATCCGCGTGGTGACGGATCTCTCGACGGTTCTGCAGGTCCAGGAGCAGCTGAACGAGAGCCAGGACCGGTTCCGGCTCGCCTTCGACGGCGCCCCGGTGGGCATGGCGATGGTGGCCCTCGACCGGGACGACCCGGGCGCCATATTCCACGTCAACGCGGCCTTCTGCGAACTCACCGGGCGCACCGAGGACGAGCTGCTCGCGCTGCGGATCGATGCTCTCCTGGTGGACGACGGCGAGGCCGAGGCGTCGCGGCGTAACGTCGCCGAACTTCTGACCGGCGACATCGACACGATCACGACCGAGCGCCGCATCGTGCGTCCCGACGGCCAGGAGCAGTGGGGCCGGGTGTCCACGTCGGCGGTCCGCCCGCACGGCGACGGCCGGGGCCCGTACCTGATCTGCCTGGTCGAGGACACCACCGCCCGCAAGGAACTCACCGAGCGGCTGCACCATGACGCCACCCACGACCCACTGACCGGGCTCCCGAACCGGCTGCACCTCAACCGCCAGCTGGAACAGACCCTGGCCGACCGGCGCAAGGGCGCGATCGCCGTGCTCTATCTCGATCTCGACGGTTTCAAGGCCGTGAACGACACCCAGGGCCACGGCGCCGGCGACGACCTGCTGATCCAGGTCGCCGACCGGATCGCGGCGTCGGTACGCAGCACGGACGTGGTGGCCCGGCTGGGCGGCGACGAGTTCGCGGTGGTGTGCCCCGGCCTCGGCGACGAGGAGATCGCCCTGCAGATCGGGCACGCCATCCTGGCCGAGCTGATGCGCGAGTTCGATCTGGGCTCGTGCACGGTCCGCGTCGGGGCGAGCATCGGCGTGGCGATGGAGGGCGACGGCGACACCGGCCCGGCCCTGCTGCACGCGGCGGACGTGGCGATGTACGAGGCCAAACGCGAGGGCAAGGGCCGGGTGCGCAGGTACACGCCCGACGCCGGCCACGCACCTAGCTCCGCCGGAACACCGTGACCGCGGCCGAGGCCGCGGTGCGGTCATCGATCGTGATGCCCCGGCTGTCGAACGTCTTGGTCCAGGTCCCGCCGTCCGGCAGGGTGACGCCCTGGGCGCCGGTGGTGGGGTTGACCACGACGACCGTGTCGTAGTCGGTGGGCGCATCCGCCCGGGAGCTGATCCTCGACGTGACCACCTGGCCGGCAACCGTGACCCGCTGCTGCGTGCTGATGGCGTCCCAGCTGGTCAGGCGAAGCGACGGGGTGGTCCGGCGCAGGCTGAACAGGGCCCGGTAGTAGGCGTTGACGTTCTGGTTCGTGATCTTGTCGCCCCAGTGGACGGCGTTGACCTGGTCGCCGGCCCGGTAGGAGTTCGAGGCGGTGGTGTAGTCGCCGCCGACGACCTTGGAACGCAGGAACTCGTCGCCCTCGGCGATCAGCGGGATACCCTGCGAGGTCAGCACGATTCCGACGGCCAGCCGGTCGATCCGCTCGGCCCGGTCACCGGTGGCCCCGGTGTGGGTGATCTTGTCGTACAGGTTGAGATCATCGTGCACGGAGACGTAGTTGATCGTCTGCTCGGGGTCGCCGGCGAACGCCGGGTCCCAGGTGTCGCTCAGGGGCTGGGTACCCAGTTGCTTCAGCGGGGAGCCCTTCATCCCCAGGGCGATCGCCGAGGCATCACCCGTGCCGCCCATGTATCCGATGACGGTGTCTTTGGTCCCGCCTCGTACCGCGTCGCGGAAGCTTCCGTTGAAGACCCCGATGTGGGACGCGGTGAGCGCCGGAACCGTTCGGTAGCGTACCTTCTGGTTCTCGTCGGGATCGGAGGCCGCACCGTTCCAGGGTTCTCCGTAGATCAGCAGGTTCCGGTCCGGGTAGGTCCCGTTCAGGTACGTGCCCCACTCCGCGGCGTTGCGGTACTGGTGCACGCCGAGGAGATCGAACCGGAAGCCGTCGACGTGATAATCGCGCACCCAGACCTCGAGGGAGTCGCGGATCATCCGGCTGACCATGGGATTGCTGTCGTCGATCGAGTTCCCGGTACCGGACAGGTCGGTCGGTGTGTAGTAGGAGCCGGTGATGCCCCGGAACGTGTCCGCCGAGCCGGTGTGATTGAAGACGACGTCCATCGTGACGCGAATACCGTTGCGGTGGAACTCGTTGACCATGTCCTTGAACTCGCGGACCCGGTCGGCCGCCGTACTGAACTGCGAGTACTGCTCTTCCGGGACGCTGTAGTTGACCGGGTCGTAGCCCCAGTTGTACATCGAGGAGAGAAAGTCCTGGGTGGGCATCAGCTGCACGTGCGTGATGCCGAGTTCCTTCAAGTGGTCGATGCCGGTGGCCACACCCCGGTAGGTGGTACCGGTCTGGACCAGGCCCAGGTACTTCCCCCGCCGATCGGCGTCGACGCCCGAACTGGCGTCGACGGTGAAGTCCCGCACGTCCAGCTCATAGACGATCGAATCCTCCCGGTCGGTGAGTGCGGGCGTGGGGTACCACTTCCCGGCGCTCGGGGTGATGGCGGCGTCGTCGACGACAACACCGCGCCTCGTCCCGGGCTCGACCATCCGGGCGTACGGATCGGGAACGTTCCTGCCGCCCACGGCGAACTGGTAACTCCTGCCGTTCAGGTCTCCGGCCACGACGGCCTGGTAGACCCCGGTGTACCCGGCGACCGGGGTCGCTGCCATCGGGTAGGACGTACCGTTCACGGTCACGCTGACGGCCGAACTGCCGGGTGACCAGATCCGGAACGTGGTCGAGACACTGCTGTACCGCGCACCCAGCGATTGCGTCGGTGCGGCAGCACGGGTCGTGGTCTTCCCCTCGGCGTCTGATCGCGACTGCACGGCGAAGGCGCTGGCGGGTACGAGCGCGGCCACGACGGTAGCGGCGATCAAGGCGGAAGTGCTGCGCTTGAGGTTCACGGTGTCCGTCCGGGAAGGATTTAAAGGGGCCGGTGGTCGAGCGGGTGCTTGCCGAAGAAACTCCACATCACGTCGGTGGCCGAGATCGTGCGGGTGGAGGCACCCGGGCCGCTGTCGACGAGGTCGCCCGGCCAGGTGTGACCGTCGTTGGCGATCTTGTAGTGCACCACCGTGGCGTCCTGGGTGCAGCCGAGCCAGAAGTACTTGGTCACGTCGGAACCGATGGTGCGTGAGGACGGCTCGGTGCACCCGTTGTGCTCGACCCAGTCGTTCATCCAGTCCGTCAGCGAGGGCAGCTTCGCGCCGTGGCTGGTGCCGCCGGCGTACGGGACGGTGGTGTCGGCGACACCGTGGAAGTCCAGGTAGGGCACCGGCTGGCTGCCGTCGCACCCGGTCGTGGTGCCCGGGTAGAACGCGGCGGACACGGTGGCGAACGCGGCGATCCGGTGTGGCAGCCGGCAGGCCAGAAGGGCTGTGAATCCGCCCCCGTTCGACTTCCCGGTGGCGTAGATCCGGTCGGGGTCGACGCACAGGCTGCCCTGGAGCCCGTCGAGCAGGTCGCTGACGAACTGCACGTCGTCCACGTCGTCACTGGCGTAGGGGGCGCTCTGCCAGGAGGTCCCGCCGTCGGTACCGGCCGCCCCGACCGGGTAGACGGCGATCGCGTCCAGGTCGTCGATGCCCGAGTACGCCTCGACGTCGGCCCCCGTGCCGTTGTGCCCGTGGAAGGCCAGGATCAGCGGGGTGGCCTCACCGTCCTGGTACCCGGCGGGCAGGTGCAGGAAGTACGGCCGGGTGCGGCCGCCGGACGTGATGCTCTGCTGGACGGTCTTCCCGGCGGCCAGATCCGTCGATGTGTCACAGCCGGCCGAGGCCACCCGGGAATCCACGGGGGCGGCCTGGGCCGCGGCCGGTTCCGCCGCGGAGGCGCCGTGGGGCACCCACAGCCAGATCGGGACGGCCAGGAGGGCCAGTACGGCCAGGGGGCGTGCGAGTTTCATCGGGCACCAGATTCAGGGAGGTCCGTTCAGGCGCGTCCACGCTAGTTCCGTGGCCCGCCCCGGACAACGCCCAAACACATTCTTGAGCAAGGCTTATTGCCCGGCGAAGAGCTCAGAAGATCGCGATCGGGTTGACCAGTACCCCGGTGACGGCCTCGATCCGGGGCGGCGCCACGACTAGCAGGAAGCTGTACCGGCCCTCCTCCACGCAGACCTGGGCCAGGGCGTCGGGGCTCGAACCGTCGAGCAGGACGAGCCCGAGCAGGGCCAGGCCGATCCGGTGCAGGGGGCCGCGCTCGCCGGGCAGGGCCGGACTGGCGTCGCCGATGTCCCCGCCGTACAGCGAGATCTCTTTCTGGTGAATCCATTCCACCGCACTGGTCGTCATCCCGGGCACCGCCACCAGGCCCCGGTCGTCGGCCAGGTGGTAGCCGCCCCGCACGATCAGCGCGTCGCCCGGCTGCACGTCCAGTCCTTCGCGCGCGGCCGTCGCCTCCAGGTCGTCGGCGGTGACCGCGTGCCCGGGCTCGAGCCGCCCGCCGGGGGCCAGGTCGAGCAGCACGCCCCGGGTCAGGATGCCGTCGCCGAACGCGGAGGCGGACCCGTGCCGCACCCCGGCCGGGGTCACGCTCCGGGCCAGCGGGACGCCGGGGTAGACCTGCCCGTCGGTGACGAAATGGCCCATGGCATCGAGGTGGGTGACCTCAGGATGATGCGAGTTGATGATCAGCAGCTCGGCCATCGCCATCGGGTCGGGCCCGGTGAACTGCATGACGGTCTGGACACCGGTGGTCTGGTGGGTGCGCGGCGCCATCGGCCCGCCCATCAGCGGGGACGGGATCACCGGGCGGGCCAGCGAGACGGTGCGCCCGCTGACGGCCTCGGCCAGCCCGCGGCGACGTGCCTCGGCGGTGATCAGGTTGACGGTGCCGAGTTCGTCGGCCTCGCCCCATCGGCCCCAGTTGCTCAGCTCAGTCATCGTTCTCCTTAGATGTTTTCACGGGTGCGAGGGCGGTCAGGAGCAGGTCGAGCAGACGTTGGAGGTCTTCGTCGATACCGGGTGCGGACCAGCCCGCGGCGAGTGCGGGATGCACGAAACGGGTGGACGCGTCGAGGATGGCCTGCGCGGTGGGCCCGGGTTCGACCGGGCGCAGGCTGCCGTCGGCCACGCCCGCGGCGACGAGTTCCTCGATCTGGTGCAGCATCTGGCCGACGAACTCGAGCCCGATCCGGCTGTCGGAGGCACTCAGTACCTGAAGGGTGGCGAACAGCTCGGGATCTTCGCTCACCTGTCTCCACTTGGCCCGGAACAGGGTGGTCAGCCAGGATCGAAGACGTTCCGACCCGTTGACCGAGTGCCCGTGCAGCACGGCCTCGACCTCCGGCTGGGAGGCCTGCAGCCAGCGCCGGATCACCGCCTCGCGCAGCGCCGTCTTGGACCGGAAGTGCCGGTAGATGCTGCCGTGGCTGACCCCGAGTACGCGGGCGACGTCCAGCACGGTGGCCTTGTCGGGGCCGTGGCGGCGCAGGACGTCTTCGGTCGCGTCGAGAATCGCCTGTGGATCGAGTACCTCGGACGGCATGTCCCCGAGGCTAGCCTGACATCTGACAAAAGTCAGATTTTGTCAGTCGGGGAAGGTTGGCCCGATCACGGAGGGAAAGGGGCGGACGGCCCACAGCGCCAGCTGCCGCACCAGCCGGCGGTGGCCCGGGGAGGCGTAGGAGCGCTCGTCGTGGCCCAGCACGTCCACGGCGATCCGGGCTCCGGCGTGTTCGCGCACCCAGGCGGTGGGTTCGGGTCCGGTGGGCCCGGCGTGCCGCGCGACCACCCGGCTGTGGCCGACCGGCTGCAGCCGGCAGTAGCGTTCGTCGAAAAGGCGGAAGCTCTCGACCGGTTCGCCCGTGGGCAGGCCGAGCCCGGTGATGTCGGCCTCGCCGGCGGGGGGATGGAACGAGACGGTGGGCAGCCAGAGCGCGCCGATCGCCGGGGCCCAGTCGGGATAGTCCCGTAGCGATGCGACCGCGCAGTGCAGGGCGAGCACCCCCAGGCCCCGGGCCAGCGCCGCGGTGAACGCTCCCGGGCGGGAGGCGGCGTCCCCGGCGTCCCCGGCGTCCCCGGCGTCATTGCGCCACGGGTCGCCCGCGTTGACCACCAGCAGGTCGACGCCGTCCAGATCGGCGAGGGCTCCGTCGACGTCCTCGTCGATCGTCGTGGCGAACCCGGCCGCCTCCAGGATCCCGGCCAGCAGGGGGCTGGTGGCCGGGAACGGGTGCCACGGGTCGGCGTAGCGGCCGGCGCCGCTCACGATCAGTGCGCGCATGCCGGCATTCTGCCCCGCCTACCTCTGGTGAGGGGGAGGCGTATGGACGCGCACGGGCCCCGGGTCGTGGTCGGCCACCCGGATCTCGACGAGAGTCGAGTGGGCACTGGGCCCCTGGCCCAGGCGGGACGTGCCGAAGTCCTGGGTGAGGACGTTCGGGTTGCCGTGGCGGTCGGGGGACCCGTCCGTCGCGGACGGGTCGACCGGGTCGTACCAGGCACCCGTGGCCAGCTGGACCACCCCGGCGCGCACCTCGTCCGCAAGCACCGCACCGGCCAGGACCCGGCCGCGGCCGTTGAACACCTCGACCAGGTCACCGTCGCCGATACCGCGCTGGGCGGCGTCGGCCGGGTTGAGCCGGACCGGCTCGCGCCCGGCAACTTTCGCGGCCCGGCTGACCTCTCCCAGGTCGAGCTGGCTGTGCAGGCGGTGTTTCGGCTGGTTACTGATCAGGTGCAGGGGATAGGTGGTGGCCAGCGCGCTGCCGGCCCATTCACGCGGTTCCAGCCAGACCGGGTGACCGGGGCAGTCGTCGTAGCCGAAACCGGCCACCACGTCACTGGTGATCTCGATCAGCCCGGTGGGCGTGCGCAGCGGGTGCGCCACCGGGTCGGCGCGGAAATCGGCCAGCAGTGTGTGCTCGGCCTCGTACTCGACGGTGACCTCGCCCCGTTCCCAGAAGGTCTCGAAGTCCGGGAGCCGGATGTCGTGCTCGGCCGCGCGCTCGCGGGTGCTGTCGTAGAGGAACCGCACCCAGCCCATCTCGTCGCGGCCCTGCGTGAACTCCCCGGCCACGCCGAGCCGATCGGCCAGCCCGGCGAAGATGGCGTAGTCGTCACGGGCCCCGGCCTGGGGCTCGACGGCCCGTTTCATGGCCACCAGCACCCGGTCCCGGGAACTGGCGCCGAGGTCGTTGCGTTCCAGCGTGCTGGTGGCGGGGAGGACGATGTCCGCCCGGCGGGCGGTCGGGGTCCACCAGGGTTCGTGCACGACGACGGTCTCCGGGCGGCGCCAGGCCGCGGAGAGCCGGTTCAGGTCCTGATGGTGGTGGAACGGGTTGCCCCCGGCCCAGTAGACCAGCCGGATGTCCGGGTAGGTGCGGGTCTGCCCGTCGTACTCGTAGCTGCTCCCGGGATTCTCGAGCATGTCGCTGATCCGGGCTACCGGGATCCAGGAGTCGCACCGCCGTCGGCCGGTGGGCAGCGACGGTGAGCCGAAGGGGAGTTTCGCGGCGCCGGTGGTCGCGGAGTTGCCGTACCCGAACGAGAACCCGCCGCCGTCCAGCCCGATCTGCCCCAGCATCGCCGCCAGCGTGATCGTCATCCAGTAGGGCTGCTCACCGTACTCGGCGCGCTGCAACGACCAGGTGGTCGTGATGAACGTGCGGTGCGCCGCCATCCGGTGGGCCAGGTCGACGATCCGGTGCTCGGGCAGGCCGCAGATCCCGGCGGCCCAGGCGGCGTCCTTCGGCCGCCCGTCGCTCTCACCGAGCAGGTAGCGCCGGAACGTGGCGTAGCCGTGGGTGTACCGGGCCAGGAACTGCTGATCGGCCAGGCCGTCGCGTTCCAGGGTGTGGGCCAGGCCCAGCATCAGCGCGGTGTCGGTGTTGGCCCGCAGTGCCAGCCATTCCGGGTCCAGGTCCGGGTCGAGGTCGTCGCGCAGCGGGCTGACGTTGACGAAACGGGTTCCGGTGCGCGACATCCCGAGCATACGATCGCACTGCACGTGCCGGCTGACCCCGCCCGACTGGCTCTGGGCCGTACGCAGGGGCACGCCGCCGAAGGCCACCCACAGCGTCGTGGCTCCCTCCAGCCGGCCCCAGGTCGTCACCTCGCCGCTGACCATCGCGGGGTCGCCGACGACGTGGGGGAGCAGCGCCGTGGCGGTGCCGAAGGAGTAGGTGCCGCGCCCGTCGGTGAACCCGCCGATGGTGTTGAGGAAACGCTGGAGCTGGGTCTTGGCGTGATGCACGCGCCCGGCGCTGGACCAGCCGTAGGAGCCGCCGAAGATCGCCTGGTTGCCGTGCGTGGTGCGCACCCGGTCGAGCTCGGCGGCGACCAGGTCGAGCGCGGTGTCCCAGGCGACCTCGACGAACTCCTCCGCGCCGCGCCGGTCGGGGTGCGCGCCCGGGCCCTGCTCCAGCCAGGAACGGCGCACCGCCGGCGCGGTGATGCGCAGATCGGAGTGCACCGTGCCGGGGATCGAGGCGAGCAGCGGGGACGGGTCGGGGTCGGCCGCCGGAGGCCGGGCCTCGATCAGGCGGCCGTCGCGGACCACGGCCGTGAACGAGCCCCAGTGCGAGGTGTGGGGGTAGGTGCGGTCGCTGGTCAAGAAAGGCCTCCGGGAGTCGATCAGGACCACCTTCGCCGAAACGCCCGGCCCCATCAAGCCGCGTGCTGCACCGGAAGGGGCAAATGTCCAGAGGTGCGGGGCCTTGTCGTCCCCGCTCGCCCCTGCTTATTCTCCCGGTGGCGCAGCACTGATATATCAATCGTCGATCAGATGGACGGTGAGGTCATGACCTCCGCGACCCCTCCCGGTGCCCACCTGCCCGAGCACGGCGACTTCCTCTGGCGGAACCCGGAACCGAAGAAGTCCTACGACGTCGTCATCGTCGGGGGCGGCGGGCACGGCCTCGCCACGGCCCACTACCTGGCGAAGAACCACGGCATCACCAACGTGGCCGTGCTGGAGAAGGGCTGGCTGGCCGGCGGGAACATGGCCCGCAACACCACGCTGATCCGCTCGAACTACTTGTGGGACGAGTCGGCCGCCATCTACGAGCACTCGCTGAAGCTCTGGGAGGGCCTGGAGGACGACCTGGGCTACCCGATCCTGTTCTCCCAGCGCGGCGTGCTCAACCTGGCCCACACCGAGCAGGACGTGCGCGACTCGGTGCGCCGGGTGGAGGCCAACAAGCTCAACGGGGTGGACGCCGAGTGGCTGACGCCCGACGAGGTCGCGAAGATCTGCCCGATCGTCAACGTCTCCGGCGACATTCGCTACCCGGTGCAGGGCGCCACCTATCAGCCGCGCGCGGGCATCGCCAAGCATGACTGGGTGGCCTGGGGATTCGCCCGGAAGGCGGACGAGGCCGGGATCGACCTGATCCAGGACTGCGAGGTGACCGGGTTCGTCACCGACGGCGACACGGTGACGGGGGTGTGCACCACCCGGGGCGACATCGCCTGCGGCACCGTGGCTCTCTGCGCGGCCGGCCACACCTCGGTGCTGCTGGACATGCTCGGGGTTCCCGCCCCGCTGAGCTCGCACCCGTTGCAGGCCCTGGTGTCGGAACTGCTGGAGCCGGTGCACCCGACGATCGTCATGTCGAACCAGGTGCACGTGTACGTCTCGCAGGCGCACAAGGGCGAACTGGTGATGGGCGCGGGCGTGGACTCGTACAACGGGTACGGCCAGCGCGGTGCCTTCCACATCATCGAGCGCCAGATGGCCGCCGCGGTCGAGCTGTTCCCGGTGTTCGCCCGGGCGCACCTGCTGCGTACCTGGGCGGGCATCGTCGACACCACACCCGACGCGTCACCCATCGTCGGGCACACCCCGTACCGGAACGTCTACGTGAACTCCGGCTGGGGCACGGGCGGTTTCAAGGCGACCCCGGGTATCGGGTGGTGCCTGGCCGACACCGTGGCCCACGGCCGCCCGCACGAGTACGTCGCCCCCTTCGCCCTCGACCGTTTCGTCACCGGCGCGCTCGTGGACGAGCACGGCGCCGCGGCCGTGGCCCACTGAGGAGAACCGCCATGCAGCTCATCGAATGCCCCTGGTGCGGTCCCCGGGAGGAGACCGAGTTCCACTACGGCGGGCAGGCCCACATCGCCTACCCGGAAACGCCGTCGGAGCTCACGGACACCGAATGGGCCCAGTACATCTTCTTCCGCGCCAACCCCAAGGGACTCTTCGCGGAGCGGTGGAGCCACAGCGGCGGCTGCCGCCGCTGGTTCAACGCTGTCCGCGACACCCGCACCTACACCTTCCTCGCCACCTACCGCAGTGGTGAACCGCAGCCGGAGGTCCAGTCATGAGCAGTGATTTCCGGGTCGAGGGGTACGGGCGCGTCGACCGCGACCAGACCCTGACGTTCACCTTCGACGGGCGCACCTACACCGGCCACCCGGGCGACACGATCGCCTCCGCCCTGCTGGCCAACGGCGTCCACACGCTCGGATCCAGTGTGAAACTCGGCCGCCCGCGCGGGATCGGGGCCTCCTGGACAGAAGACGCCACCGGCCTGATCCAGGTCGAGGAGCCCTTCCCCGAGCCGATGCTGCTGGCCACCGCGGTCGAGCTGGTCGACGGGATGGTCGTGCGCGGCCTGAACGGGCAGGGACGTCTGGCGCAGATCCCCGACACCGCGCGGTACGACCGCAAGTACCACCACGTCGACACCCTGGTGATCGGGGCCGGGCCCGCGGGGCTCGTCGCCGCCCGGGCCGCGGCCCGCCGGGGCGAGCGGGTCGCGCTGCTCGACGACCGCGCCGAGGCGGGCGGTTCGCTGACCGGGACAGAGACGATCGATGGACGTCCGTCGCGGGATTTCGTCGCGGAGGTCACCACCGAGCTGGCCGGGAACGCACAGGTCGTGCACCTCCCGCGCACCACCGCTTTCGGGCACTACGACGACGGTTTCGTACTGGCTCTGGAGCGGCGTACCGACCACCTGTCCGACCCACCGGCCGGGCGCTCGCGGCAGCGTGTGCACCGGGTGCGGGCGAAGAAGGTGGTCGTGGCCACCGGGGCGCACGAGCGCCCGATCGTCTTCGCCGACAACGACCGGCCCGGCATCCTGCTCGCCGCCTCGGCCCGCGACCTGCTGCACCGCTACGGGGTTCTGGCCGGGCGCGAGATCGTGGTGTTCACCAGTGACGACGCCGCCTACGCGGCGGCGCTCGATCTGGTCGCGGCCGGCGCGAAGGTCACCGTGCTGGAGGTGCGGGCGCAGGCGCCCGCCGGGGCCGGTGACCTCCACGTCATCACCGGTGCCCGCGTCCTGTCCACCCGGGCCGTCCTCCCCGCGGACGAAACCGTCGGGAACCACGGACGGATCGCGTCCGTCGCGGTGATGGACGGCGGCGGTCACGAGTTCGGCCTGACCTGCGACCTGTTGCTGGTCTCCGGCGGCTGGAACCCCACCGCCCACCTGTTCAGCCACGTGCGCGGGCCCCTGGCCTACGACGAGGCACTGGGCGCCTTCCGCCCCGCCCGGAGTGTTCCCGGGGTCGAGGTGGTCGGCGCCGCCGACGGCGTCCTGGATCTGGCCGGCTGCCTGGGGCCGGAGGTCACGGCCGGAGACGAGCCCGAACGCACTCCGGGAGAGGTGATCTGGCGGGTTCCGGGCGCCACCGACCGGCAGTTCGTCGACGTGCAGCGCGACGCCACCGTGGCCGACATCGCCCGGGCCGTCGGGGCCGGGCTGCGCTCGGTCGAGCACGTCAAGCGGTACACCACCATCGGCACCGCGCACGACCAGGGCAAGACCACCGGCGTCATCGCGGCCGGGATCGCCGCCGAACTGCTGGGCACCGGGGTGCAGGATCTCGGGACCACCACGTTCCGGCCGCCCTACACGCCCGTCGCCTTCGCCGCCCTGGCCGGGCGCGAGCGCGGCGAGCTGTTCGACCCGGTGCGCACCACGGCCGTGCACGACTGGCACGTGGCCCACGGCGCGGTGTTCGAGGACGTCGGCCAGTGGAAGCGGGCCCGGCACTACCCGCAGCCCGGGGAGGACATGGAGGCTGCGGTGCTGCGCGAATGTACCGCCGTACGGGGCGGTGTCGGCATCCTCGACGGATCGACCCTCGGCAAGATCGACGTGCAGGGCCCGGACTCGGCCGTGCTGCTGGACCGGCTCTACACGAACATGATGAGCAGCCTCAAGGTCGGCTCCGTGCGGTACGGCGTGATGTGCGGTGTCGACGGCATGGTCATCGACGACGGCACCGTGCTGCGGCTGGCCGACGACCGGTTCATGGTCATCACCACCACCGGCGGGGCCGCGAAGATCCTGGACTGGATGGAGGAATGGGTCCAGACCGAGTGGCCCGGCCTGCGGGTGCACCTGGCCTCGGTGACCGAGCAGTGGGCCGTGTTCCCGGTCGTGGGGCCGCGCTCGCGCGAGGTGATCGGTGCGGTGTTCCCCGGCCTCGACGTGGCGAACGCGGCCTTCCCGTTCATGACCTGGCGGGACACGGTGCTGGACGGCGTGCCCGTGCGGGTGGCCCGGATCAGTTTCTCCGGTGAGCTGGCCTACGAGGTGAACGTGAATGCCTGGTACGCCCCGGCGATGTGGGAGCGGCTGCTGGAGGCCGGTGCCCCGCACGGCATCACGCCGTACGGCACCGAGACGATGCACGTGCTGCGGGCCGAGAAGGGTTACCCCATCATCGGTCAGGACACCGACGGCACGGTCACCCCGCACGACCTGGGGATGGCCTGGGCGGTCTCGAAGAAGAAGCCCGACTTCGTCGGCAAGCGGTCGTTCGCCCGGCCCCTGAACGCCGACCCCCTACGGAAGCAACTGGTCGGGCTGCTGCCGACCGACAGCACCACGAAGCTGCCCGAGGGCTCGCAGATCGTCGAACTGTGCGACGACGGTGTGCTGCCCGCCCCGCCCGTACCCATGCTCGGGCACGTGACCTCCAGTTACCGCAGTGCCGCGCTGGGTCGTCCCTTCGCCCTCGCTCTCCTGAAGGGCGGGCGCGAGCGGGTGGGTGACATCGTGCACGTGCCCGTCGGCGGGCAGCTGGTCGCCGCGCAGATCACCTCGTCCGTGCTCGTCGACCCCGAAGGAGCCCGCCGCGATGGCTGACACCCTCTACCGCAGCCAGGTCCTGCCGAGCGATGTCTTCGCCGCTCTCCCGGAAGGCCTTTCGGTCACGATCGAGTCGCACGTGGCGATGGCCGGCCTGCGGCTGCGCGACCTGGCGGAGGTGCTGAACACGACCCCGCCGGTGCAGCCCAACACCTGGGCGGCCACGCCCGACGGGCAGATGGTGTGGCTGGGGCCGGACGAGTGGCTCGTCACCAGTCGCGACCAGCAGCCGCACGAGCTGGAGTCCACGTTGCGGGAGGCGGTGAAGGAGCGCGGCGGAGCGGCCGTGGACGTCTCGGCGCAACGTCTCAGCCTGCGCCTGAGCGGTGTCCTCGCCCGGGACCTGCTCAGCCTGGGGTGCTCGCTGGACCTGCACCCGTCGGTCTTCACCGTCGGCAGCAGTGCCCAGACCGCGCTCGGCATGACGAATGTCGTGCTGCTGGCCCTGGACAGCGCGGGGGAGGACTACCGGATCTTCGTGCGGTCGTCGTTCGCCGGGTACCTGGCCGACTGGATCGTGGACGCGTCCGCCGAGTACGTGAACTGAAGGGATCGACATGACCGACTCGTTCACCCTCACCCTGAGCTGCCCGAACCGGACCGGGATCGTCCGGGCGGTGAGTTCCTACCTGTTCGAGCACGGCCTGGACATCGTCGAGTATCAGCAGTTCGACGACGCCACCCACGACCGCCTGCACCTGCGCGCCCAGGTCAGCGCGACCTGTGACGGCGTCACCGGTCCGGGGGTGGACGCCGACGCGCTGACGGCCGGGTTTACCTCGGTGGCAGCGGATTTCAACATGCAGTACAAGTTCTTCGCAGATGCGCCGGCCCGGGTGCTGGTGATGGTCTCGCAGCAGGGGCACTGCCTGAACGACCTGATCTTCCGCTGGCGGGCGGGCAGTCTGGGTGCCGACATCGTGGCGGTGGTGTCCAACCACGAGACGCTGCGCCCGATGGCCGAGGCCGCCGGTCTGCCCTTCGTGCCCGTGCCGATCACGCCCGACACCAAGCCGCAGGCCGAGGCCCGGATGCTGGAACTGGTCGAGGAGTACGACGCCGAGCTGGTGGTGCTGGCCCGCTACATGCAGGTGCTCTCCGACCAGACCTGCCGCCGGCTGCACGGACGGGCCATCAACATCCACCACTCGTTCCTGCCCAGCTTCAAGGGTGCCAAGCCGTACCACCAGGCCTGGGACCGGGGTGTGAAGCACGTCGGCGCCACCGCCCACTACGTCACCCCCGACCTGGACGAGGGCCCGATCATCAAGCAGGAGGTGCTACGGATCGACCACTCCCACGACCCGAAGGCGTTGCAGACCATCGGCCGCGACGCCGAGGCCCTGGCGCTGTCCCGGGCCGTGCGCTGGCACGCCGAGCGCCGGATCGTGCTCGACGGTCATCGCACGATCGTGTTCCGGTGACCGGCAATATCATCGAGCCGTGACCGCGACACCCTTGCGTCTGGACGATGCCCCGCAGGCCCCGTCCTCCCTGGCCGAGCAGGCCTACCGGGCCGTGCGCGACCAGCTGATCATGCTCCAGATCCAGCCCGGTGAGCCGATCGACGACGTCGGGCTGGCCACCTCGCTGGGGATGGGCCGTACCCCGCTGCGGGAGGCGCTGAAGCGGCTGGAGGGTGATCGGCTGGTGGTCTCGTACCCGCGCCGGGGCACGTTCGCGACCGGTGTGGACATCGCCGACCTGGCCCACGTGTCGGAGATCCGGGCCACCCTCGAGCCGCTGGCGGCCCGGCGGGCGGCCGAACGGGCGAGTGATGCGGCCCGCGCCGAGCTCTCGGGCCTGGCGGTGGGCACGGAGGCCCTCGACATCGCCCACACCGACCGCAGCGAGGTGATGCGCTGGGACCTGGGCGCCCACCGCGCGATCTACCGGGCCACGGGCAATCCCTACCTCGAAGACACCCTGATCCGCTACGACAACCTGGCCACCCGCATCCACTGCGTCTTCCTCGATCAGCTCTCCACCATGGACATGCACATCGTCGCGGAACACGTGGCCCTGCTGCGGGCCATCGCGGCGGGCGAGGCGGACCGGGCCGGGCAACTGGCCCTGGACCACGTGGTGGGATTCGAGAAGGCCGTGCGGGCAGTGATTTAGGCGTCGACGGCGCTCAGTAGGCGCCGGTAGGTCCGGGTGATCTCCCCGTCCACCGTGACCACGGTCCGGGTGGCCGGCCGGGTCCCGACCACCGCCAGCAGGCGCGCGTACATCGTCCGCAATTCGTCTGCGCCACCCGAGCGGGCCTGAAGGGCGGCCGCGTCGCGGTGTTCCTGGGTCTGCGGGGCCTGCGTGCGCCGGGCGAAACGAGCGACCGCCTCGTCCACGTCGGAGACCAGAGCGATCTCGACGAACGGCACCCCGGCTCCGGCCGCCAGGCTTTCGAGCTGGAGGACGAAGTCCAGGCGGCCCAGGAACTGCGGCACGACCACGTCGTGCCCGGTGCGCAGGTGCACATCCGCCATGGCCAGGGCGAGTTCGCGGGCGGCCAGACCGGACTCGGTCGGCTGCTCCAGCCATCCACCCAGCATCCCCCGCACCGTGTCGATGTCGAGGGCCAGGGACAGCGGATGATCGTCCGCGAAAATCCGCGCCAGGGTTGACTTCCCGCTGCCCGGAGCGCCATTGAGCAGAATCAGGCGGGGCATCTCAGCGGGATGTCGCGTGGGGAGCGACCTCGGGGGCGGCGGCGCAGTGACCCGGAACGGTGGCGATGACGATCACCTCGTCCAGGCGGTTGCGGGTGGCGGTCAGGTCGCGGATCTGCTGGTCGATGCGCTCGCGCTCGGTGCGGAGCACGGCGAGGGCCTCGGGGCTGGTCTCCTGGGCGTCGACGCAGGGCAGGAGGGTGGCGACGCCCTGGCTAAAGAGGCCGGCGGAGTAGAGATGCTGGATGGTGCGCACCCGCTCGGTGGCGGACTCGGGGTAGTACCGCTGTCCGCTGGTGCTGCGGACGGCGGCCAGCAGGCCCTTCTCCTCGTAGTACCGCAGGGCGCGGGTGCTGACGCCTGCCTGTGCGGCGAGGTCACCGATGCGGAACACGAGATTCCCTCCAGAAAGGACTTGCCCTTGACGTCAGCGTCAAGTTTTAGCGTACTTCGCATGGAACTCAAGAACTCCGTCGCACTCGTCACCGGCGCCAACCGGGGGCTGGGAAGGCATTTCGCGCAGCAGCTGGTCGATCGCGGGGCGGCGAAGGTGTACGCCACGGCCCGCCGCCCGGAACTCGTCGATCTGCCCGGCGTCGAGGTGCTGCCCCTGGACATCACCGATGAGGAGGCGGTCGCCCGGGTCGCGCAGGTGGCGACCGACGTCACCCTGCTCGTCAACAATGCCGGCGTCACGTCGATGGCCGACCTGATCACCGGCGACAAGGCCCAGATCCGCCAGGACCTGGACATCTTCTTCTGGGGAACCCTCGAGATGATGCGGGCCTTCGCGCCGGTGCTGAAGGCCAACGGGGGCGGCGGCATCGTGAACGTCAACTCGGCGATGTCCTGGGTCGCGGCCGACCGGGCAGGCGCCTACCACGTGGCCAAGGCCGCCGAATGGGCCCTGACCAGCGGCGCCCGGCTGGAACTGGCCCAGCAGGGCACCTACGTCGGTGGCGCCTACCTGGGCATGACCGACACCGGGCACCAGGAATGGTGGGACGGGCCGCTGGGCGACGCGGCCGAGGTGGTCGGGAAGATTCTCGACGGCGTCGAGGCCGGTGACCTCGAGATCATCGTCGACGAGCTGGCCGCCCGCGCCAAGGCCCTGCTCGCCGGCGACCCCCGGGACGCCTACCCGAGCTCCTCCTGACCCGGCTGCGGGAGGCTGTCCGGGTCAGCCGGCCCGGACGGTCTCGGCCGTCAGCAGGGCCCGGGCCACGAAGGTGTCCTTCAGCAGGCCGAACGTGTCCTTGGACGTCATCCGTTTCACCTGGTCGCCCACGACCAGCGGCAGCACGGCGTCGGTCGTCGTCGCGGCCAGGCGCATGCGCCAGCCCCCGAACGACCGGGCGACCGTGGTGCCCCGCTGCACCAGGGTGACGTCGGTGTGCAGGGTGCTGTGCCGGATGCGCTCGTAGGTCCGCTCGACCGACTCCTGCGGGCCCTCGAGGAGCTGCACGTAGAAGGCATGGTGCGTCGGCTCGTCGTGCACGTGCAGCAGCATTCCGGTGATGTCGGCGTGCGCGTTGAGGTCGCGGCTCGGGCCGATGAGCATTTCCAGCTCGCCATCGGTCAGGTCCACCACGGCGCGACTGGCGTAGATGAGCTCGTACACGGGCACCTTCTCGGGGTAGCCGGACTGTTACGGCTGTCGCTACGGAGTTCGGCGTCTGGGTGCCCGGCTTGAGTGCTGACGGCAACAAGCCCTCCAGCGGAGCCCCGATTCAGGACGGGTGGTACCGCAGGCGCAGATCCTCCGGTACCAGCGTGATCGTGGTCGGCACCCGCTCCGGTGTCCCGCCCTCCAGATGCTCCACCTGCTGCGGCACCTCGCCCACCAGGTCGTCCAGCCGGGCCGGGGACAGCTGCGCCCGGACACACCGGCGGGTACCTACCCTTAAATCAAGTATTCGCTCGAACCGGGGCGAAAACCATGGTACCGCCCGGGAAGGAACTGTTCACGTGCTCAGGCACCCGGGGCCGGCCAGTCGCGGAGCACGGCGGCGGCCCCGATCCCGGAAGATGCCGGTGGAGCCGGGTTTCCGGGTGGGGTCCGGGAGAAGCGCGGCGCCGGGCCGGGCTGCGGGACGCCGTGGATCTCGAGATGGGTGCCGTGCGCGCGCAGATGCGGGTCGTCCAGGGCCTCGGTCATGCTGAGGACGGGCGTCACGCAGGCGTCGGACCCGTCGAACACGTCCCGCCAGTGGGCCAGATCGTGCCGGGCGAACGCGGCGGTGAACCGTTCGCGCAGGATCGGCCAGCTCCCGCGGTCGGCCCGGTCGGGCAGCTCGTCCGGGGTGATCCCGAGACCGTCGAGAAGCTGCGCGTAGAAGGCAGGTTCGAGGGCGCCGACCGCGACGTGCCGGCCGTCCGCACAGCGGTAGGTGTCGTAGAAGGGTGCGCCCCCGTCGAGCAGGTTGGAGCCGGGGGTATCGGTCCAGCCGCCCTGAGCCCGCCACGACCACATCATCTGCATCAGCAGCGAGGCCCCGTCGACCATGGCGGCGTCCACCACCTGCCCCCGCCCCGAGACCCCGCGTTCGACGAGTGCGGCCAGCACACCGGTGACCAGGAACATCGACCCGCCACCGAAGTCACCGACGAGGTTCATCGGGGGCACGGGCCGCTCCCCGGGCCGGCCGATGCCGTGCAGCACCCCGGCCAGGGCCAGGTAATTGATGTCGTGCCCGGCCTGGTGCGCCCGCGGGCCAGTGCGACCCCAGCCGGTCATCCGGCCGTAGACCAGGCGCGGGTTGCGGGCCAGGCACACGTCCGGCCCGATCCCGAGTCGCTCCGTCACACCCGGCCGGAATCCTTCCAGCAGCACGTCGGCCCGGTCGGCCAGCTCCAGCAGGGTGTCCCGGCCCGCCGGGGACCTGAGATCGAGCTCGGCGGCCCGCCGCCCGCGCAGCACCTGGTCACCGGCGTCCAGGCCCCCGGGCCGGTCGACCCGAACGACGTCGGCCCCCAGATCGGCCAGGATCATCGCGGCGTGCGGAACCGGCCCGATTCCCGCGAGCTCGAGCACCCGCAGCCCCGTGAGTGGTCCCGCGGACCGGCCCTCGTCGCCCATGGGCCGAGTTTATGGCGCGAGTAGGCTGAACGGCGCGAACGGCAGGTGACGAACTCCCGGCGTTGATCACGGTGGGTGGAGCACGGTCAGGGCGGTGGAGAAGGAGCGCGGTGCGGATGGATGAGGTCAGGCGTCTGGCCCGGCCCGATCTGGTCGCTCCGGCCCTGGTGCGGGCCACCGGCGACGAGGGCTGGCGGGACGTGCGGGCCGAGCTGATCACGGGCGGCCGGTCCAACCTGACGTTCCGGCTGCTGAGTGCGGCCGGGGAGCTGATTCTGCGGCGTCCGCCGAGCGGGAACGTGCTGCCGACCGCGCACGACATGGGGCGGGAGACCCGCGTCCAGCGGGTCCTGGCCGAAAGCACCGTGCCGGTGCCGGAGATCGTGCTGGAGGATGCCGGTGAGCTGATCGGGGTGCCGTTCTACGTGATGACCAGGGTGCCTGGCGTCGTCGTCACCGACACCCTGCCGCCGGCGTACGACCTCGAGGATCGCGCCCACCTGGGGGAGAACCTCGTGGACGTGCTCGCCGATCTGCACACCGTCGACCCGAAGGCTGTCGGGCTGGGGGATTTCGGCCGGCCGGAGGGTTTCGCCGAGCGCCAGGTGCGGCGCTGGACCCGGCAGATCGAGGCCACCCCGGCGCCCCCGGTCGACGCGCTCGCGGAGCTGGCCTGGATCCTGGCCCAGCGGCCGCCCGTGAGCAGTGCGGCGTGCGTCGTCCACGGCGACTACCGACTCGACAACTGCGTGGTGGACGAGAGGCACCCGAAGCTCAACGGCGTCCTTGATTGGGAGATGTCGACGCTCGGCGACCCGCTGACCGATCTGGGCCTGCTGATGTTCTACTGGGAGTCGGTCGAGCGTCTGGCGCCCACGCTGGTGCGCTCGGTGACCACGCTGCCGGGTTTTCCGGGGGCTGACGCGATCGCCGCCCGGTGGTCGGCCCAGACCGGGATCGATGTCGAAGACCTCGACTGGTACCGGGCTTTCGCCCACTTCAAGTTCGCTGCCATCGTTCTCGGCGTGCAGGCCCGGGTCGGGGCCGGGGCGATGGGCGGCCAGGACTTCGGCGACCTGTCCGGCAGCGTGGTGGCCATCGCCGAGGCCGGGCTGGAGATCGTCTAGGACAGGACCTGGTACGCGCGCGGAACTCAGGCTACCGGCGGGTCAGTTCCGACCGGTAGCGTCTGCGGCGTGGCTGGAAATGATCACGCGAGCCTCGTGGACGTCTTCGGGCTGCTGAAAGACGACCACGGCCGCCTGCTGCTGATGAAACGGGCCGGGGACATTCCCGGTAGCGGTCAGTGGGCCCTGCCCAGCGGCAAGCTCGAGGCCGGGGAGAGCCTGCCCCAGGCGGTGCGGCGGGAACTGCACGAGGAGCTCGGCGTGACCTGTGACCCGGGCGACCTCGCCTTCAACGGGGTCGCGCACGTGCGCCCGCCCGGCGGCGAGCCGCGCATCGGGTTCAGCTTCGTCGTCACCCGCTGGCACGGGGTGCCCGCCGTGCTGGAACCGGATCTCTGCGACGCGCTGGGCTGGTTCCCGCCCGGACAGCTTCCGGCCGACACTTTCCTCTACACCCGCCTGATCATGGGCCCCCACCTCGGCGGCCAGAACTTCTCCATCTGGGGTTGGTCCTGACGGGAACGGCCCGGTAGACGGCTGATTTCGGCGCGCTGTCGCCCCACGGGGGCTCGTCCGGCGCAGGCCTCTCACAGGCTCTTGCCGGTCGTCCGCCCGGCCAGAACATGATCGGCAGGACGGCAACGGGCGGCGGTCATGAAACCGATCTGGATCGAAAGGTTTTGCTGAAATGCCGGCCTGCAACGGTTCTCGGCCCGGATCGGCGACTGCGACCTGTCGGCCCGCCCGGCGGCAACCGGGTGTCGGCCCGCTGTATCTGCTGCTGCGGCAGGGCGTTCCGGTGGTGCTGCGCCGGGAGGACGGGTTCACGCTCGACCGGGCCCGGTCCGGGGTGCCGTTCCTGACCGACGACTGGGACGAGGCTGCCCTCGTGCGCTGTCACGAGACTCTGGCCGGCACCCGGGTCGAGGTGACGCCCTTCGCCCGGGCCGCCGGCCGTGGTTCTGGCGTCCGGAGGTGCCGGCCCCCGCACCCGCGTTCTCGTTCGACGCCTGGTTCACGCTGCTCTTCCTGGTCACCAGCTACCTCGGCATCCCGCGGTCCTGGCTGCTGGTGAGGTTCTTCGACGTCCCCGCGGTACCGGCCGGGATCAGGGGGCAGCGGTGGGACGGCCGAGGTACAGGTCGTCCGGGTCACCGACCTCGAGCACCCGGAAGCCCAGGCGCTCGTAGAAACCCAGGGCGCGGGTGTTGGCCGGATCCATGCCCAGATACACGGCGGGGGCCCCGGCCGTGTGCACCGTGCGCAGGAACCGCTCGATCAGGGCCCGGCCGTGGCCACCGCCCTGGACCTGCGGCAGCAGATCGATGTGCAGGTGGGCCGGGTAGGCCTCCAGGCCCGGTACCAGCATGTTCTCCGGGTGCAGGCCCAGCTGGAGCAGGCTCCGGTCGGACGCGGCGGGCTCACCCGGATACCGCTCCAGCAGTCGCGGAACCCAGATCTCCCGGTAGCGGCGCACGTACGCCGGGGTGTCGGCGGTGCCGAGCACGTAGCCCACCGGCACGTCGTCGTCGGTGAGGACGAACGCGCACTGCGGCTCGAGCGCCAGGTAGGGCGCGGCGAAGAGGTCGCCGAGCAACTCGTCACTCCCGAACTTCCCCCGCGCGTCGTGGCCGGCCGCCCCGGTGCGCACGCAGATGCCGTAGCAGGCGGCGAGGTCGTCGGCCCGGTACGGACGAATCGTCAGCATCCCGTGGAGTCTTCCTTCTTTCCGTGATCAGGCCAAGGGGCGGGCGACCGTTGCGCGATGAGGGGACTTTCGCCCGTGGACGCTGTGCGGGGGCTGAAGCAGACTGAGGGCAGCGGGGAAGGAGCTGATCATGACGTTCAGGACACGCAAGACTGTCGTCGGTTACGACGGATCTGCGTCCGCACAGGCAGCCCTCGACTGGGCCGCGGTCGACGCCGCCGAGCGGGGCTCGGAACTACTCATCCTGCACGTGGCCGAACGGGGTCCGGCCGAACCCGGCGCGGGCGGTGCGCCGGAACCGCTGGAGCGGGCCTCGGCCATCGTGCTGCAGGACGGACTGGCCCGGGTGCGCCGCCTGGCGCCCGAACTGCCGGTGACGCTGGAGACGGGTCTGTCCGGCATCAGTCGTTCGCTGGTCACGGCCTCGTGTACGGCGGAGCTGGTGGTGCTGGGCGTGCCGGAGTACCGGGCCATCGAGGGCCGGGTGCTCGGTAACACCACAGCCGCGGTCGTGGCCCGGGCCCACTGCCCGGTCGTCGTGGTCAGCCCGGGAGCAGGCGTGGTCCGCGGCCGGTGCGTGACCGTCGGGTACGACGGTTCCACCGGCGCCGAGCGGGCCCTGTCCTTCGCCGCCGAGCGGGCGGGCCGTCAGGGCGTGCCGCTGGTGGTCACCGTGGCCTACGAGGAGGCACAGGAGGCGACCCGGGTCGGGGAGCTGGCCGTCGCCTGGGTGCACCGTTGCTTCCCGGAAGTGGGAGTACGGTACGAACTCGTCGAGGGAACGGCCGTACCGGTGCTCTCCGACGCCTCCCACGGCTGCGGGATCGTCGTGGTCGGTAACCGCGGTCGGGGGCTGACGGCCGGCTTGCTCACCGGATCGGTGGGGAACGGTCTCATCACCCGCTCGCACAGCCCTCTGGCCGTCGTCCATTAAGAACACCGAAAGACCCGTTTCAGCGCGCTCTCGCACACCTGGCCCGGCGACCAGGTGCGCGAGGCGCGCTGACTCATGCTATGACCGCCAGAATCGTGGTGACGCGGTCATTGCTCAGCGTGACTGAGACGAGCGTCACGTAACGCCGGAAGTTCCCTCGGCGATGTCTCCGAAACGCCTTGCTCCGGCGCACTTCGGAAGCCCATCCGGGCCGGTCCGTCCCGGGTGGGCCGGGCGCACTTGCGGCGCAACAAAATTCACTTGGCTTGACACTCTGTCAAGACCGGCGCGAGGGTGAACCGCGATTTTCACAGCAGCAGAGAAGAAGGCCCTCGCGGCGTAGCAAGTGAAATGGAGCGGCCATTGACTTCAGGCACATGGAGTCCGCAGCCGGCACTGCCCACCCAGGCGCCCAGTGCCGAACCTGCCATCGAAGTCACCGGGTTGACGAAGGTCTACGGCGCCCCGGATGCCTCCAGTGGATGGAGGAAGTGGTTCGGCGCGAAGCGGCCCGGGCCCGTCGGCGCGAACGCGGTCGCGAAGAAAGCAGCGGCCGACGACGTCAGCTTCACCGTCGAGCAGGGCGAGTTCTTCGTCATCATGGGACTGTCCGGCTCCGGTAAGTCGACCGTGCTGCGCATGCTCAACCGGCTGGTCGAGCCGACCGCCGGCCGTCTGGTCATCGACGGCCGCGACGTCGCGGCGATGAACCCGGACGATCTGCGCGGTCTCCGGAACCGTAAGATCAACATGGTCTTTCAGCACTTCGCGTTGTTTCCGCACTTCACCGTACGGGAAAACGCCGCCTACGCCCTGCAGGTCCGCCAGGTGCCCGTCGCCGAACGCCACGAGCGGGCCGACTGGGCGCTGGAGACGGTCGGTCTCGGCGACTGGGGCGACTCCCTTCCCGGCGAGCTCTCCGGCGGTATGCGCCAGCGGGTCGGGCTGGCGCGGGCTCTCGCGTCGGACGCCGACATCCTGCTGATGGATGAGCCTTTCAGTGCGCTCGACCCGCTGATCCGCCGCGACATGCAGGACCTGCTGATGACTCTGCAGCGAGACCTCAAACGCACGGTCGTTTTCGTCACGCACGACCTCAACGAGGCGATGCGGATGGGCGACCGGATCATGATCATGCGTGACGGTCGCGTGGTGCAACTGGGCACGGCCCAGGAGATCCTGAAAACCCCTGCCGACGAATACGTCTCGGAGTTCATCGCCGACGTCGACCGTACCCGCGTGCTGACGGCCGGCGACATCATGCAGGAGCCGGTGGCGGGCTCGGTGGGCGACGACCACCAGCGGGTCCGCGACGATGCCGCCCTGAGCGACATCTTCTCGCTGGCCGGCCGGAGCAGCGTGCCGCTCGCGGTCACCGGCCCCGGCGGACAACTGCTCGGCGTCATCCCGCAGGCCACGCTGCTCGCCGCCCTGGCCACACCGGTCCGCGAGAAACCGGGCCGCGAGCAACCGTTACGCGAGAAACCGGTGCGCGAGAAACCGGTGCGCGAGAAACCGGTGCGCGAGAACGGGAAGGAAGCCCATGCCTGAGATCCCCGTCATCGATCTGGGCTCGCCCGTCAGCGACGCCGTCGACTGGCTCACCGAGCACCTCGGCCCGGTCTTCGACCTGGTCACCGACGTGATGCTGCACCTGCTCAACGCGGTGCTGTACGTGCTCACCGCACCGCACGCCTACGTCGTCACCCTGGTCTTCGTGGCGCTGCCACTGGTGCTGCGCCAGGTCGGCCTGGCCCTGTTCGCCCTGGCCGCGTTCATCCTGATCCAGGCGATGGACCTGTGGATCGAGGCGATGCAGACCCTCGCGGTCGTGGTCGTCGCCGCGGTCATCGCGGTGCTGATCGGCGTGCCGGTCGGGATCACCGCCTCCAGCAGCCGCCGCGTCAGTGGCGTGGCCCGCCCGCTGCTCGACCTGATGCAGACCCTCCCGGTGTTCGTGTACCTGATCCCGGCCGTGTTCTTCTTCGGCGTCGGCGTGGTGCCGGGCGTGGTCGCCACCACCGTCTTCGCGATCCCGCCGGCCGTGCGGCTCACCGAGCTGGGCATCCGCGGGGTCGACGCCGAGGTCGTCGAGGCGGCCCAGGCGTTCGGCACCAAGCCGCTGCAGACGTTGCGCCGGGTCCAGGTGCCGCTGGCCATGCCGTCGATCCTGGCCGGCATCAACCAGACGATCATGCTGGCCCTGTCCATGGTGGTCATCGCCGGCATGGTCGGCGCCGACGGCCTGGGCTCCGTGGTCGTGCGCGGCATCAGCACCCTGGACGTCGGCGCGGGCTTCGAGGGTGGTCTGGGCGTCGTGCTGCTGGCCATCTACCTCGACCGTCTGAGCCACGCCCTGGGACAGCCGCGCCGCCGCCCGCGGCGTCCCGCCGAGAAGCGGCCGGCCACCGATCAGCAGCCGCGGCCCTCCGCCGGGACCGGGACCCAGCCGGCCGGCGAGGCTGCCCTCGCGGCTTCCTGAAGCCTTCCGAAAGGGAGAAATCAATCGTGACAAGCAGTTTCAGCAGGCGTTCCCTGCTTGGCGGCCTGGTGGCCGCCACCACCGCCGGTCTGGCCGCGTGCAGCGGCCAGACCGCCCGGTTCAGCGGCGGTTCGGGCTCCGGTTCGAGCAACGGCGACGACGGGGACAGCAAGACGCTCAGCATGGCCGTGGTGGCCGGCTGGGACGAGTGCATCGCCTCGACCAACCTCTGGAAGGTGCTGCTCGAGCAGCGCGGCTACAGCGTGACGCTCCAGGACCTCGACGTCGCCAGCACCTTCACCGGTGTCGCGAACGGCCAGATCGACCTGTACATGGACGCCTGGCTGCCCGGCACCCACGCCGACTACTGGGACCGGTTCGAGGACGACCTGGAGACCGTCGGCACGTGGACCAACGGCACCCTGGTGCTGGCGGTACCCGAGTACACGGACATCAGCTCGATCGCCGACCTGAGGAGCCGCAGGAGCAACTTCGGCGGGCGCGTCGTCGGGATCGAGGCCGGCGCCGGTGAGATGAAGGTGATGCGCGAGAGCATCATGCCGAAGTACGGCCTGGACGACTTCACCCTGGTCGAGGGCAGCACCGCGGCGATGCTCGCCGAGCTCCAGTCGTCGATCAGGCGTCAGCAGGACATCGTGGTGACGCTCTGGACGCCGCACTGGGCGTTCGGCAAGTTCCCGATCAAGACGCTCGACGACCCGGACGGCAACTGGGGCGACCCCGACCAGCTCACCACCATCGCCACCAGGGGCTTCAGCGAGGCGAACCCCGAGGTCGCGGGCTGGCTGAAGAACTACCGGATCGAGGACGACGCCCTCGCCGGGCTGATGTCCCGGATCCAGGAGGCGGGGTCCGGCCAGGAGGCCGAGACCGCGCGGAAGTGGGCCTTGGACAACCAGAAGATCACGGACGCCTGGTTCGCCTGACCTGATCACGTTCGCGCCGGCGGTTCTTCTCCCGGTGGAGGGCCTCGTCGGCGCGGGCGTTCGGTCGTTCCGCGGCCTCACCCAGGTGGCGCACCGCGAACTCGTCGCCACCGATCCGGAAGCCCCGGTCGGTGGCCTCCGGGACGGTACCGGTCTCCATGGTGACCACGCCGTCGGCCCGCAGGAGATCGGCCGCCCGCGGGCCGTCCCTCTCGGGCCCGCTACGCGTCCGCGTCGAGGCCCGGTTCTGGCCAGGACCGCAGTGGGCGTTTGCGGTGATGGTGGCTGCATCGGCTGTGGGGAGGGTCGGGTCGGGGGTGGAAGTTTTCCTCGCCCATCCGTGGTGATCCGACCGGACGTCCCGTAATCTCTATTGCTTCAGTAGAGAATGTGGTGGTGCAGAGAAACGGAAGGCGGTCCGAACCGAGCATGCCGGCCATTACCTCCCTGGCGTTCCTGACTCCCGGCAACTTCGACGACGACGATCCGTACTCCGGTCTCGAGGACACTCTCCAGCTCTTCGAGTACGGCGAGGCCCTGGGTTTCGACGGCGGCTGGATCCGCCAGCGCCATCTGGAGCACGGTGTCGGCTCGGCGGCGGTGTTCCTGGCCGCGGCCGGTCAGCGCACCCGCCGCATCGAGCTCGGTACCGCGGTGATCCCGATCGGTTACGAGAGTCCCTTCCGGCTGGCCGAGGACCTGGCCCTGTCCGACGTGCTCTCGCGCGGGCGGCTGCAGCCCGGCTTCAGCGCGGGCGTGCCCCCGCACGCCGACCTGATGGGGCACCTGGTCTTCGACGGCGACTGGCACACCTACGACCTGTCGTACGGGCGTATCGAGCGGCTCCTGGCCAACCTGCGGGGCGACTTCCTCGGCGACGACGACACGGTGATCCGCTCACCGGGCAACGTGCAGCGGCCCCGGCTCCAGCCGTACAGCCCGGGCCTGGCCGGCCGGGTCTGGTACGGCGGGGGCAGCATCCGCTCGGTGCGCTGGGCGGGGGAGCAGGGGCTCAACCTGCTCACCGGCAACATCGTGGCCGCGGAGCAGGAGACGTTCCTGCAGTCCCAGCTCCGGCTGGTGCGCGAGTACCGGCAGCTCTGCGCCGGTCGTGTCGCCCTGGGCCGGGTGATCGTGCCGTTCGACAGTGCCTCGCGGGCCACCCGCGAGCGCTACCGCGCGTACGCGGCGAGCCGGCACGAGCGCACCCTGGCCCCGGTCGAGTTCGGCGGCCGGCGCATGCACGTCGGGGCGGACCTGGTCGGCCCGAGCGACGAGATCCTCCAGAAGCTGCACGCCGACCCGGTGCTGGCCGAGGTCTCGGAGCTGCGCCTGGAGCTGCCCTACGAGTTCGTCCGGGAGGACTACGAGCAGATCCTGCGTGACACCACCGAGCTGATCGCCCCGGAACTGGGCTGGAAGGCGTCCTGACAGAATGGCCCGGTGTTCGTGAAGATCTGTGGCCTGCGTGACCTGCCGTCAGCCCGAGTGGCCGTGGACGCCGGGGCCGACGCGATCGGTTTCGTCTACCACCCGGCCAGTCCGCGTCACGTCGAGCCGGCGCAGATCCGGTCGATCGTCGACGCGCTGATGGTGGACGGGCGGGGTGACGTTCCGGTCGAGACCGTCCTGGTGGTGCGGGGGCGGCCGGTCGAGGAGGTGCTGCGCGTGGCCCGGGAGGGTGGCGTGCGCACCGTCCAGTTCCACGGCGGTGAGCCCGACGCCGACCTGCAACAGGCCGTGGACGCGGGGTTCACGGTGATGCGGGCGCTGTCGCTGGCCGAGTACGTCGCGGGCGGTTCCTCGTCCACTGTTGATGCCCGTCTTCTCCTGGACGCTCCGGAACCCGGCCAGGGCCGGCTCATGGAGGTTCCCGACCGGGCTCTCCTGCCCCGCACGCCGTGGATCCTGGCCGGTGGCCTGGGGGTCGGCAACGTCGGGGCGCAGATCGAGAATCTGCGCCCCGACGGTGTCGACGTGTCCAGCGGCGTGGAATCGGCGCGCGGGGTGAAGGATCACGCGAAGATCCGGCAGTTCGTCGCGAACGCGCGCGCTTAACGCCCCAGGGCGGCGAGGGCCCCGGAGAACCGGGTCAGCATCTGGTCGTAGATGCCGTTGACCACCGCGTGGCGCTGGGCCCTGACCCGCTCCACCGTGACCTCGCGCGGCGTGGGCTGCTGGGAGAGCAGGCCCACCGACTCGTCGACGAAGTCCTGCAGCGGCATGGCGTTCGGGTCGTTCGCCTGGTCGTCACCCATCAGCGTGGTCGCCACCAGCGGCGGGATCAGCTCGGTGACCTCGACACCGGTGCCGGCCAGCTGCTCGCGCAGCGACTCGGTGTACGAGTGGATGCCCGCCTTCGTCGCCCCGTAGGCCGGGGTCAGCGGGAACGGCACGAACGCGATGCCCGACGTCACGGTGACGAGGGTGCCGGTGCCGCGCTGGAGGAAGTGCGGGGTGAACGCGTCCAGTACGCGGACGGTGCCGAGCAGGTTCGTCTCGACCGTGCGCCGGGTCGTCTCGAAATGGTCAGCCTTGCGCAGGTCTTCGGCAATCATGATGCCCGACATGGTGATCACGGCGCTCAGGCCGGGGTACTGCGCGAGCACCGCGTCGCGGGCCGCGGCCACGGAGGCGTCGTCGGTGACGTCGATCTCCACGGTGCCGATGCCCGGGTTCTGGGCGGCGATGGTGGCGAGCAGGCCGGCCCGGCGGCCCCCGACGATGACGGTGCTACCGGCCGCGGCGAGCTTGCGGGCGATGCCGAGCCCCAGGCCACTGGTGCCGCCGGCGATGAGAACGGTGCTGTTGGTGATGTCCATGGGCGACAGCCTGCGCCGCCTGCGGGCCGGGTGGCAGAGTCCACTCATCCATGGATCGGCGATCCCCGTCTGGGAAGGGCCGCACCGGATCGGGCCCTTATCCGGCGTAGGTGATCTGCAGGAAGTCGGTCTCGGGCTCGAAACCCAGCCGGCGGTAGAGGGCATTGCTCGTGGGGTTCGCCAGATCGGTGAAGAGCACGACCGTGGTGGCGCCCTCGCGGATGGCGCGGCGGATGCTCGCGGTCACCGCGCCCGCGGCATAACCCTTGCCGCGCAACGAAGGTGGCGTGTACACCGAGGTGACGCGGGAGGTGCCGCCGGTGGGGACGGTGGTGCCGGCCAGCGAGACCGGGTGCCCGTCCACCTCCCACAGGGTCAGTGATCCGGTGGCGAGGCGGTCGTCGACCGAGGCCGGCAGGTCGACGACCGCGCCGGTCTCGTCGCCGAACGCGCGGAACCAGTCCAGCAGCAGGCCGCGGTCCGGGGGCAGGGCGGTGCGGGCGGAACCGGCGGGCCACGGGTAGGGCTTGATCAGCTGCTCGAGGTGGAAGAGTTTCTGGGCCATCTCGCCGGCCCGGGACCGCGCGGTGCGGGGCTCCCAGGTGGCGGTGAACTCCTCGACCGTGTCCCGGGGGCCCTGCACCGCCTGGACGGAGGTTCCCCGGTCGGCCAGTTCGACGGCCAGGGCCCGGCCGGCATCGGGTGGGAGGGGGCCGAGGATCAGGGTCCGGATGGTTGTGAGCAGGTAGCTTCCGGTCACGGCGCCGTCGGTCGCCTGCCACCAGCCACCCGTGTGCGCGGGGCCGTCCGGCTCCAGGGCCCGGGAGCTGAGGCTCAGGAAGAGCGTGTGCCGGGCGCGATCGGTGGCCCAGAGACCGCCGGCGGCGCGCACGAGGGCGGGCAGGGATTCTGCGGTGCGCCAGGCCATGACCACTTTCTACCGGAGAAGGAGTGGTGGGCGCCGCCACTTTTCGGAAGGGCGTCACGCTGGTCCGGCCGAATACCGGGAGGGCCCACCCCCGTGAGCGGGCCCTCCGCGTCCTGAGGCTCGTCCTCCATGGTGGGTTGTTCAGTTGCCCGGGCACCGCCGACCGGCTGCCGATCGTCTCCCGGCGGCCCCGTAGGGTGAGAACCATGACCGAGAACCTCGCCCGTTACATCGACCAGACGCTGCTCAAGCCGGAAGCCACGCCCGACGACGTGCGCAAGCTCGTCGCCGACGCCCGGGAGCTCGCCGTGTTCGGTGTGTGCGTGTCGCCGTCCCTGGTGACCGTCGCCAAGGAGGCTGCGGCCGGTTCGGATCTCGCGGTCGTGACGGTGTGCGGTTTCCCCAGCGGCGCCCACAGTGCCGCCGTGAAGGCCGACGAGGCGAAGCGCTCCGTCGCCGAGGGGGCGGACGAGATCGACATGGTGATCAACGTCGGCGCCGCGGTGTCCGGTGACTACTCCACGACCGAGCAGGAGATCGCCGCCGTCCGGGCCGCGGTCCCCGCCCCGCACCTGCTCAAGGTGATCGTCGAGTCGGCCGCCCTGACCGACGAGCAGCTGACCGCCGTGTGCCGGGCCGCGACCCGCGCCGGCGCCGACTTCGTGAAGACCTCCACCGGTTTCCACCCGACCGGCGGCGCCACCGTGCACGCCGTCGAGGTGATGCGCGCGGCCATCAGCCCGCAGGTGCGGATCAAGGCCTCCGGCGGCATCCGGACCCTCGAGGACGCCGAGGCGATGATCGCCGCCGGTGCCACCCGCCTCGGTCTGTCGTCGGCGCGCACCGTGCTGGCGGGCCAGGCATCGACGAGCGCCTACTGAAAACCCTTCCGTGATCGTGCAAACCTTCCCCGGGGAAGGTTTGCCCGACCACGGCGGAAGGGTCTGAGCAGCGCACAGAAGATCCGGGCAGAGGGCTGAACGGCTAGGCCAGTTCGAGCACCAGGTCACCACCGTCCACGCTCTGCACCCCGCTGAAGGCCAGCCGCTGCACCACGCCCTCGACCGGGGCGGTGATCGAGGCCTCCATCTTCATCGCCTCGATCGTGGCGACCGTGTCCCCGGCGGCCACCTTGTCGCCCGCGGCCACCACCAGCGTCACCACGCCCTGGAACGGCGCGGCCACCTGCCCGGGCCGGGCCGGATCGGCCTTCTCGGCCGACGGGATCTCGGCCGCGATCTTGGTGTCGCGCACGCTGATCGGCCGCATCTGCCCGTTCAGCCGGGCCATCACGGTGCGGAAGCCCTTCTCGTCCGGCTCGCTGATCGACTGCAGGCCCATGATCAGGGTCTTGCCCTCGGACAGCTCCACCACGTGCTCCTCGCCCCGGCGCAGACCGTAGAGGTAGTCCAGGGTGGGCAGCCCGGAGGTGTCGCCGTAGGTCGACCGGGCCTCGGCGAAAATTCTTGCCGGGCCGGGGAACAGGAGCTCGTTCAGGGCCTTGCGGGGATCCGCCGCGAGCGCTTCCTCCTGCTCGGCGCTCAGCTCCTCCGAAGGGGCCGTCCAGGAACGCCCTTCCAGGGCCCGGGTGCGGAACGGCTCGGGCCAGCCGCCGGGCGGGTCACCCAGCTCGCCGTTCAGGAAACCGATCACCGAGTCGGGGATGTCGAAGGAGCCCGGGTGCTGGGCGAACCCCTCCGGGTCGGCCCCGGCCGCCACGAGCGAGAGGGCCAGGTCGCCGATGACTTTGGACGACGGGGTCACCTTGGGCACGTTGCCCAGGATGTCGTTCGCCGCGGCGTACATGTCCTCGATCTGCTCGAACTTCTCGCCCAGGCCCAGCGCGATCGCCTGCTGCCGCAGGTTCGACAGCTGCCCGCCCGGGATCTCGTGCCGGTAGACCCGCCCGGTCGGCGAGCTCAGCCCGGACTCGAACGGAGCGTAGACCCGGCGTACCGCCTCCCAGTACGGCTCCAGCGCGTTGACCGCCCGCAGATCCAGGCCGGTCTCGCGCTCGCTGTGGTCGGTCGCGGCCACCAGCGCGGACATCGGCGGCTGGGAGGTGGTGCCGGCCATCGAGGCGCAGGCCGCGTCGACCGCGTCCACCCCGGCCGCGATCGCCGCGGTGAGGGTGGCCAGCTGACCGCCCGCGGTGTCGTGGGTGTGCAGGTGCACGGGCAGGTCGAACTCCGACCGCAGCGCCGTCACCAGCCGCGACGCCGCCGGTGCGCGTAACAGCCCGGCCATGTCCTTGATGCACAGCACGTGCGCCCCGGCCTCCACGATGCGGTGGGCCAGGCGCAGGTAGTAGTCCAGCGTGTAGAGCTTCTCGCCCGGGTCGGAGAGGTCGCCGGTGTAGCAGAGGGCCACCTCGGCCACGGTCGTGCCGGTCGCCCGCACCGCCTCGATCGCGGGACGCATCTGCTCGACGTCGTTGAGGGCGTCGAAGATGCGGAACACGTCGATACCGGTGGACGCGGCCTCGGCCACGAACGCGTCGGTCACCCGGGTCGGGTACGGCGTGTAGCCCACGGTGTTGCGGCCGCGCAGCAGCATCTGCAGGGCGACGTTCGGCACCGCCTCGCGCAGCGATGCCAGGCGCTCCCACGGGTCCTCGGCCAGGAACCGCAGCGCCACGTCGTAGGTCGCCCCGCCCCAGGCCTCGATCGACCAGAGTTGCGGGGTGGTCCGGGCGACGTGGGGCGCGACGGTCAGGAGGTCCCGCGTACGGACGCGGGTGGCCAGCAAGGACTGGTGGGCGTCCCGGAACGTGGTGTCGGTGACGGCGACCCGGTTCTGCTCTCGCAGGCTGCGGGCGAACTCCTGCGGACCGAGATCCAGCAGCAGCTGCCGGGTTCCGTGCGGTGCGGCGCGGTTCAGGTCGGTGGCGGGAAGCTTCAGCGTGGGGTCGAGCATCACCGGCGCCGGCCCGTGCGGCTGGTTCACCGTCACGTTCGCCAGGTAGGTCAGCAGCTTGCTGCCCCGGTCGCCGGTACCGCGGGCCTGGAGCAGGTGCGGGTGGGTCTCGATGAAGGCGGTGGTGACGTGCCCGGAGGCGAAGTCCGGGTCGTCCAGCACCGCCTGCAGGAACGGGATGTTGGTGGAGACCCCGCGGATCCGGAACTCGGCCACGGCGCGGCGGGCCTTCTCCACCGCCGAGGTGAACGTGCGGCCCCGGCAGGTGAGCTTGGCCAGCATCGAGTCGAAGTGCGCGCTGACCTCGGCTCCGGTGTAGGCCGTGCCGCCGTCCAGCCGCACGCCCCCGCCGCCGGGAGAGCGGTAGGTGGTGATGACACCGGTGTCCGGGCGGAAGTTGTTGGCCGGGTCCTCGGTGGTGATCCGGCACTGCAGGGCCGCGCCCCGCAGCCGCACGGTGTCCTGCGACAGACCCAGGTCGGCCAGCGTCTCGCCCGAGGCGATGCGCAGCTGCGACTGCACCAGGTCGACGTCGGTGACCTCCTCGGTCACCGTGTGCTCGACCTGGATGCGCGGGTTCATCTCGATGAACACGTACGTGCCGTCGGGTGCGAGCAGGAACTCCACCGTGCCCGCGTTCCGGTACCCGATCTCGCGGGCGAACCGCACCGCGTCCGCGCACATCTGCGTCCGCAGTTCCGGGTCGAGATTCGGGGCCGGGGCGATCTCGATGACCTTCTGGTGACGTCGCTGCACCGAGCAGTCGCGCTCGAACAGATGGATGACGTTCCCCTCGCCGTCGGCGAGGATCTGCACCTCGATGTGCCGCGGGTCCACCACGGCCTGCTCGATGAACACCGTCGGGTCACCGAACGCGCCGTCGGCCTCGCGCATGCAGACCCCGACCGCCTCGCGCAGGTCCTCCGGGCGGTCGACCCGCCGCATGCCGCGCCCGCCGCCCCCGGCGACGGCCTTGACGAAGAGCGGGTAGGGCAGCTGCTGCGACGCGGCCACCAGCTCGTCGACGTCGCGGGTCGGCTCGATACTGGCGAGCGTGGGAACGCCCGCCGCCCGGGCCGCCGCGATCGCCCGCGCCTTGTTGCCGGTCAGCTCCAGCACGTCCGGGCCCGGCCCGATGAACGTGATGCCGGCCCGGGCACAGGCCTCGGCCAGGGCCGGGTTCTCGGACAGGAACCCGTAACCCGGGTAGATCGCGTCGGCCCCGGCCCGCACGGCCGTCGCCACGATCGTCTCCGGGTCGAGGTAGGCGCGCACCGGGTGCCCGCGCTCGCCGATCTCGTAGGACTCGTCGGCCTTCAGCCGGTGCTCGCTCCAGCGGTCCTCGTAGGGGAAGACCGCCACGGTGCGGGCGCCGACCTCGTAGGCCGCGCGGAAGGCCCGTACGGCGATCTCGCCCCGGTTCGCCACCAGTATTTTCGAGAACACGGGCCTGGCTCCTGACTCGTTCGGTGATGCGGCTTCCGGGGCAGGATAGGTCGCCGCGCGGCGCGGAAACCGGGCCGTGAGGTGGGCTGGATCACAGAGCGGGCGGGGGCGTCACGGTGACGGGGACAAAAGGGAGAATGGCGCCCGACGGACGTTCCCGACGGCAAGGACGCTGACGAACCCATGCTCTACGGCGCGGACTACAACCCCGAACAATGGCCGGAACACGTCTGGGACGACGACGTGCGCCTGATGAAACGGGCCAGTGTGACCACCGTGAGCCTGGGCATCTTCTCCTGGTCGCGGCTGCAGCCGGCTCCGGGCGTCTGGGACTTCACCTGGCTCGACACCGTCATCGGCAAGCTGCACGCGGCCGGTATCGGCGTGAACCTGGCCACGGCCACCGCCTCGCCGCCGCCCTGGATGAGCATCGAGCACCCGGACATCCTCGCCACCGACGAGAACGGCGCCACCTACTGGCACGGGTCCCGGCAGCACTACTCACCCGCGTCGAAGACCTACCGGCGTCTGGCCGCCGAACTGGTGACGCGTCTGGCGGCGCGGTACGCGCGGCACCCGGGTGTGGTGATGTGGCACGTCAACAACGAGTACGGATGTCACCTGCCGGTCGAGTACTCACCCGCCGCCCAGGAGGCCTTCCGGGAATGGCTGCTGTGGCGCTACCGCAGCATCGAGGCGCTGAACGAGGCCTGGGGCACGGCGTTCTGGTCGCAGCGGTACGGCGAGTGGGCCCAGGTGATGCCCCCGCTCAAGGCCCCCTACAGCCGTAACCCCGCGCAGTTGCTCGATTATCAGCGCTTCATGTCCGACCTGTGGCTGGAGTGCTACCTGGCCGAGCGCGACATCATCCGCGCCGCCGGTGCCACCCAGCCGATCTCGACGAACATGATGGGGGCCTTCAAGCCCGCCAACTACGCCGACTGGGCTCAGCACATCGACGTCATCACCGACGACTGCTACCCCGACCCGCAAGACCCGCACCGGGTGCGCAACACCGCCTTCCAGCGTGACCTGATGCGCTCGCTGAAGCGCGGCACGCCGTGGATCCTGATGGAACAGGCCACCGACGCGGTCAACTGGCGTCCCACGAACCCGTCGAAGCAGCCCGGTCAGCTGGCGGCCGAGACCGCGCAGTCGGTCGGGCGCGGCGCGGACGGCATCTTCTACTTCCAGTGGAGGCAGTCCCGCGCGGGCAGTGAGAAGTTCCACTCCGCCATGCTCCCGCACGCCGGTACCCGCACCCGCACCTGGCAGGAGGCGTCCACCCTGGGGGCCGACCTCGCCGCCCTGCCCGGCCTGCCCCCTCCCGGTGACGACGCGTCCGTTGCTCTGGTGTTCGACTGGGAGAACTGGTGGGCCGTCGAGAACCCCGACCATCCTGCCACTCTCGACTACCTGACGTTGATCCGGGAGTGGTACGGCGCGTTCCACCGGCGCGGCGTCCAGGTCGACATCGTGCCGCCCGAGAAGGTCGACGCCCGTTACCGTCTCGCGGTCGCACCGGTTCTCTACCTGATCCGCGACGAGACCCCGCTGACCACCTTCGTGGAGAACGGCGGCGTGCTGCTGACCGGCCCGTTCAGCGACGTCGTGGACGCGCAGGACCGTTTCTGCGACGGCGGTTTCCTGACCCGGCTGGGCCCGCTGCTGGGGGTCGGGGTCGAGGACTTCCGTCCCCTGCCGCCCCCGGTCCGGCAGCGGGTCGCCGAGAGGGCGGGGGAGAGGGTGCTTCAGGACGAGGCGGGCACCGGCGGTGCCGGCCGCACGTCGGTCTCCTTCGCCTCCGGGGAGGCGGGTTTCGGGGCAACCTACTTCGCCGAGGCGCTGTGGGCCGACGACGCGGAGGTCGTGGCCACCTTCACAGACGGCCCGTCCGCGGGCCGCCCGGCCCTGACCCGGCGCGAGTACGGGGGTGGGCAGGGGCACGGCCAGGGCCGTGGGCAGGGTCGTGGGCAGGGCCGGGGTCAGGGTCGTGGGAAGGGTCGCGGTCAGGGCTGGTACGTCGCGACCATGCCGGACGCGGCCGGGCTGGACGCGATCGCCAACCGCCTGCTGGAGGCGGCGGACATCCCCTCGGCCGAACTGCCCGAAGGGGTCGAGACGGCCCGGCGCGGTGACGTTCTCACGGTGATCAATCACGGGGTCGTCCCGGTCTCGGTGACGTTCGAGGGCACCGACCTGCGCACCGGGGCCGCGTTCGGAACCCGGGAGCTGGCCCCGCAGGGGTTCGCGTTCATCCGCACCGGGTGACGTGATCGGGTGGCAGACGCAATCGGTTCTCAGGCCGGCTGGTTCGCGCTCGCGACGATGCTGAGCATCACCGGCCGGGGCAGGAGCCGGAGCAGTCGCAGGTTGAAGCGGTTGCGGGCGCCGGAGACGACGCTGGACGGTTGGCGGCGGGGGGCCGGTCCACCGCCCACGGCGTCGTCTCGCTGCGCATCCACAAGGCCCTGCGCACCGGGCGCACCGACCCGCTCGACGAGGCCGAGAGGCTGCTGGGGCAACTGCTCGGACGTGGCCCGTTGCTCCGTACGGGTGACGCCGCCCGCGCCCGTCCGCGGTGGGCTGACTAGGCTCGCCGTGAGTTCACAGACATCCGACGCGGGCGGGACGTGATCACTGTGACCGGTACTCAGCAGGACCATCGCATCATCATCATTGACCGGGGCGTCGATCAGGCAGCCGCGGCGCAGGCCTTTCTCGGGGAACCCGGCGTGTCGCTGCTGGGGGTGGGCAGCGACGAGCCGCTGAGCCCTGACGACGTGAACACCGACGAGGTGGCCGGGGCCGACGTGGTCCTGGTGGCCCTGGACGTACCGCCGGAAGTGGTGCGGACCGCGCTTTCTCACGCCCACGGCAAGGTTCTGCTCGACCCGACCCCGGTGCCCGGACTCGACGCCGCGGCCCTGCGGGCGTGGGTCGAGACATTCGCCCCCTTCGTCCATGTCCTGCTGCCCGACCTGCCCACCCTGGCGGCCCTGGTCAGCGAGACCGACGAGACCGAGGTGGTCGCGCTGGCCGGGGGTCTCGCCGAGCAGCTACGGGTGAACGTCGTCGTGCCGCTGGGCCGGCAGGGAGCCGTGATCGCCCTCCAGGAGCAGGAACCCGAGGTCGTCGAGGCACCCGAGGCCGAGACGGTCGATTCCTCGGGTGCCGACGACTGCTTCCGGGGCGTGCTGTCCGTGCTGCTGGCCGAGAAGACACCCCTGACCGAGGCCGTCCGGATCGCGGTCCGGGCCACGGCGGAGTACTCGGCCTCGGGGGCCCTGCCGACCAGGGAACGGTCCGCCGCCGTCAGTCGCTGAGGATCACCAGCTGCTGGGTCGCCCGGGTCATCGAGACGTACCGGTCGACGGCGCCCTCGGTGCCGTCGCCGAACTTCTCCGGGTCGACGATCACGACCAGGTCGAACTCCAGGCCCTTGGCCAGGGCCGGCGTCAGCGAGCGCACGCGGGGGGTCGGCCGGAACGTGGGATCGCCGATCACACAGGCGATTCCCTCGGCGTGATCGGCCAGCCAGGTGTCGAGCACGTCACTCAGCTCGACCGGGGTGCCGTAGCGCACGGGCAGGCCGCTGCTGCGGATCGAGGTCGGCACGTTCGCGTCCGGCAGGACGGCGCGGATGACCGGCTCGGCCTGTGCCATCACCTCTTCCGGGGTGCGGTAGTTGATGCTGAGCGAGGCCAGCCCGATCCGGTCGAGCCCGACGCGCTTCAGGCGGTCGGGCCAGCTCTCGGTGAACCCGTGCCGGGCCTGGGCCCGGTCGCCGACAATGGTGAAGCTGCGGGAAGGGTTACGCAGCAACAGCATCTGCCACTCGGCGTCGGACAGTTCCTGGGCCTCGTCCACCACGATGTGGGCGAAGGGCCCGGCCAGGGCGTCGGGAGTCATGGTGGGCCGGGCGGCCTCGTCGACCAGGGCGTCCTGCAGGTCCTTGCCCATCAGCATGGCCACGGCACCCTCGAAATCGTCCTGGGCCTGCAGAAGAGCGTCGGCGACCGCACCGCGGCGCTCGGCCTCGGCCGCGATCGCTGCGTCCTGTCGCATCTTGCGCTTGGCGGCCTGCGGGTCGCCGAGCCGCTGACGGGCCACGTCGAGCAGGGGAAGATCTTCCAGCGTCCAGATCTGCTCGCCGCGCTGCAGGAGGCGGATCTCCTCGCGGGTCAGCCAGGGGGCGCAGCGGCGCAGGTAGGCGGGCACCGTGAAAAGGTCGGAGATCAGGTCTTCCGCCTCCAGCCAGGGCCAGCCCCGGTTGACGGCGCTCGCCAGCTCGGCTGTCTGCCGCAACGACTTGCGCACCTGCCGCGGGGTGGGCCGGTCACCGTTGTCGTCCGCCGGATGCTTGTCGGCCAGGATCGAGGCGATCTCGTCGAGGATGTACTCCTGGCTCTCGTTGTGCGGCGTTCCGGGCGGGGGAGCGTCGAAGGCCAGGGCCCAGTCGTCCGGGGTGAGCCAGACCTCGGCCCACGGGGTGCGCAGGCCCATGGTCTCGGTGGGGGCCTCTTCGTAGAACCGCACGGCCGAGTCGATCACCTTCACCACGTTCAGTGCCGACTTCAGCCGGGCCACCTCCGGGTCGGTCTCCGGCCGGGCCCGGGTGCCCTGCGGAACCAGGTCGCGCAGCGTGCAGGTCTGCACGCCCTCCTCACCCAGGCTCGGCAGCACGTCACCCACGTAGTCCAGGTACGGCTGGTGTGGTCCGACGAACAGCACCCCGCCGCGATGGTGGCCCAGCCGGGGGTCGGAGTAGAGCAGGTAGGCCGCGCGGTGCAGTGCGACCACGGTCTTGCCGGTGCCCGGGCCGCCGTCGACGATCAGGGCACCGCGGGAACCCGCGCGGATGATCGCGTCCTGGTCGGACTGGATGGTGCCCAGCACGTCGCGCATCCGGGGTGAGCGGTTGCTGCCCAGGCTGGCGATGAACGCCGACTGGTCGTCCAGCGCGGCGTTGCCCTCGAGGCCGTCGGCGGTGAACACCTCGTCCCAGTAGTCCGTGATCCGGCCCTGCGTCCAGCGGAACCGCCGGCGGCTCGCCAGCCCCGTCGGGCTACCGTGGGTGGCGCCGAAGAACGGCTCGGAGACCGGCGAGCGCCAGTCGTGCAGTAGGCGGCGTCCGTCGTCGGCCGTGAGACCGAGGCGACCGATGTACAGGGTCTCGCCGTCGTCCTTCACGATGCGGCCCAGGCAGAGATCCAGGCCGAAACGCCGCAAAGTTCGCAGTCGCGAGGTCAGCCGGTGCACCTCCTGGTCGCGCTCGAGCGCGCGCGGACCGCCGCCACCGGGCAGCCGGCGCACGGCGTCGAGGCGCTCGGTCAGCTCGGTGATCGACTGCTCGAGGGTGCCGGCGATCTCGGCGAAATGCTTCTCGTCCGTGGCGATCAGCTGGGCGGCGGACTTGGCGCCGCGGTCTTCGGGAAGGTTGAAAGCGCTGTGGTCGAGGGCTTTCATGAGGTAGGGCTCCGATCTGATGCCGATGCACGGCAGGTCACGATCGGTGATTGTGAGCCATGACCAGGGCCTTGCCGCAAGGCCCCCCTTGCGCTATAACCTTATTAGAGGCAGGGAGCGGGTTCCTTGCCTATTTTCATGCCTACGGGTTTGGTCGCGACCCCTTTGTCGTGGCCTCACCGTACGGATCAGCCCGCGATCTCGATCGACTCGCCGACCGGCACCACGGTGAAAGGCGTCCTGGTCAGGCCCTTCTCGCTGAGGAAATGGGCGGTGGACTGCTGCCCGATCTCGCTGAGCATGGCCTCGTGGATCTGCACGGCCTGCCGCGGGCTGACGGCCCGCACGAAGTCGACGGCCTCGCCGAGCTTGGTCCAGGGGCCGCTGGTCGGCACAAGCAGGGTGTCGACGGCCACACCGGGCACCAGGTAGGTGTCGCCCGGGTGGAACACGCTGCCACCGGCGCTGTCACCGATCAGGTAGGCGGCGTTGTCGGGCATCGTCAGGTCCGGGTGGATCTTGGCGTGGCCGGTGAGGAAGACCTGCACCGGCACCGGGCCGACGGAGAATGCCAGGCCGTCCGTGGCCTCGATCAGGTGGCCGGCCCCGATCTGCGCGATCACCGAGGCCGGGGCGTAGACGGGCAGGTCGGGGCGCTGGGCCACGACGTCCTTGACCGCTTCGACGTCGAAGTGGTCGAAGTGGTCGTGGGTGATCAGGACGGCATCGGCCGTGCTCAGGAGATCACGGGCGTTCGTGGCGAAGGTGCCCGGGTCGACCACGATCGTCGTGCCCTGGTCTTCGAGCACCACACAGGCATGGACGTGCTTCGTCAGCTTCATGACCGCTCCTTGTCGAATCAATACAGTCTAGCTGTATTGATTCGACACCCGGGCGGAATGGCTGTCAACTCGATGCGGCCGTCCGGGGGTCGCCCTCCAGCCAGCTGAGGTGCTGCACCAGCCGGGCGATCTTCCACCCGCCCGCCGTGCGGACGAGGTGGTTGTCGTACGAGCCGCGCATCACGTAATCGCCCTGCTCGGTGTGGTGCTGGGCGTACATCGCCGAGTAGCAGACGGCCTCGTCGCCGTTGATGACCACCTGGTGGTTCGGGCTCAGGTGCTGGGTGGCCGGCCAGATGTCCAGGCCCTGCCGGGCGAAGCCGACGAACTGCTCCCGCGGGAAGTCGGCGGCGGGCATCCCGGCCTCGGAGAAGTCGACGTGCACCTGGTCGGTGAACAGCGAGCTCCAGGTGTTCCAGTCGCGGCGGTCGATGGCGGTGGCGTAGCTGATGACGACGTCGACGATGGCGGCGCGGTCTTCCAGGCGCTGGATGCGGGCTTCGAGAGTGGTCACGGTACGGCTCCCGGGGTGAGGCATGATGGAGGACGAAGTTGAGGGAAAGTTTGCAACTTACTTTTTGTAAGTCGCTTGGATGAGGTAAGCGCGAAGGAGTCGCTCGTGTCAAGTGCGCAGGCGTGCGAGAGCCTGGGGGAACCGCTCTCCCGGGTGATGACCCTGCTGGGCAAACGCTGGACCGGGGTGGTGCTGGCCACGCTGATGCCCGGGTCGGTGTACTTCAGCGAGCTCCGTCGCGGCGTGCCGGGCATCAGCGACCGGGTGCTGAATGAGCGACTGACCGAGCTGATCGGTGAGAACCTGGTCAGCAGAACGGTGATCGAGGGGCCGCCGCTACGGGTGCGGTACGAGCTGACCGAGCACGGCTACGCCCTGCGCCCGGCTCTGGATCAGCTGACGGCCTGGGCGCAGGAGCACCTCGCGCCCTGAGGTGGTTCTCGGGTCCTACTTGCCCAACCCGGCCACCAGGAGACCGACCAGGTGCCGCGCGTCATACGTTCTCGTCGTGCCGGACCCCGCGCACAGGCTGCCGACGGCCCGCATCAGTTCGTAGGGGTCCTGGCCCGGGTTGATCTCGCCGGAATCCTCGGCCGCGCGCAGCAGTTCGGCGCAGACCGGCTCCAGTCGCCCGACGAAGTACTCGTGCAGTGGGTCGTAGCAGGGGTCCGCGGACTGTAGTACTGCGGGCAGGCCGTGCTTGGTGATGACGAAATCGACGAACTCGTGCAGCCACCGGCCGAGAGCCTGGTGCGGTGTCACGTCGGGGCCGGTCAGTTCCGGCCCGCGGGCCGCGAGTGCCTCCACCTGATGCCGGTAGACCGCCACGATCAGGTCGGCTCGGGTGGGGAAGTGGCGGTAGATGGTGGCCGTGCCCACTCCGGCCTCGGTCGCGATGGCCCGGATCGGGGCCTCGACCCCCTGGCTGACGAACACCGCGGCCGCCGCGTCGAGCAGGGTCTCCTGGTTGCGGCGCGCGTCGGCGCGCAAGGTCTTCCCGGTCACGGACGAGAGTCTAGTTGTTAAACGGGACACTGTCCCGTATATTCGAAACGGGACAGCGTCCCGTTTTATTGGTGACCCGAAAGGCCTTCTGATGGAACCCCTTGTCTCGGTCAAGCCACTCATCGTCTCCGCCCCCGGACGGGACGGCGACCTCCAGGTCCGGGTGTCCGCCCCGGCGTCCGGCGACGGTCTGCCGATCCTGCTGTTCGCCCACGGATTCGGTTCCTCGATGCACGGTTACGGACCGCTGACCGACCACTGGGCGTCCGCGGGCTTCGTCGTGGTGCAGCCGACGTTCCCCGACTCCCGCACGGTCGGGGTGGGTCCCGGTGACCCGGGATGGGCGGACGTCTGGCGCACGCGGGTGGCGGACCTGGTGCGGGTTCTCGATGCGTGGGACGAGGTCGAGAGGGCCGTTCCGGGCCTGGCCGGGCGCGTCGACCCGACCCTGGTGGCCGTCGCCGGGCACTCCTTCGGCGGGCAGAGCGCCGGCAGCCTGCTCGGGCTGAGAGTGCTCGACCGCGTCACGGGTGAGGGGGAAGACCTGTCCGACCCCCGGGTCCGGACCGGGGTGCTCCTGGCCACCGCCGGCCGGGGCTCCGACATGACTCCCGAGGCGGTCCAGATGCTGCCGTTCATCAACCCGGACTTCAGCGGCATGACCCGCCCGGCCCTGATCGTCGCCGGCGACCGTGACGACTCCCCGCTCAGCGGTCGTGGGGCCGACTGGATGACCGACCCGTATCACCTGAGCCCCGGCCCCAAGAGCCTGCTCACCGTGTTCGGGGGCGAGCACTCGCTGGGTGGCATTCCCGGGTACGAGGCGGCCGAGACCACCGACGAGAACCCGGCCCGGGTGGCGATGATCCAGCAGGTGACGACGGAGTATCTCAAGGCCGGGCTGGGGCTCGCGTCGTCCGGCGTGGTGGTGTCCGCGGAGCTGGGGCGGCTGGAGAGCAGGTGACCTGCGGCCGCGGAGAATGCCGACGATATTGTTGACAGTGCCGGCATTCTTCAACGGGTGAGGTTGCGAGTGCCGTGACGGTGTCATCGAGGCGCTGCGGCAGGCTGACGTCATGTGAGTCAGGCTGATTCTGTTGCTTCGTCAAACTTCTTGCTAATAGGTGCTTTCTAGATCTCTGGGCCTGCTTCCCCGCTGCTGTTTGCTCATGCGTCACTCCCGGTTTGAGCGGTCTTGCCTACACAAAAATGACGTAGACTGTGGACACCTGTTCGAACCAGGAGTGCGGGGGCGCGGTCATGGGAGAAGCTCTGCTGTCGGCGTGGCCGGAGGTCGATCTCCGGTCCCTGTCCGCCCTCGAACTTCATCAGGCCATCAAAAGCTCGTCCTGGTCAACGGGTTCGGAGAGCGTCTGCCTGGGATCCGTCGTGGCGTCCGAGCGGATCAAACGGAACCTTGACGCAACCCAGGCCGAATGTCTCCACCGGGCGGCTATTCTCGCGGCGCGGAGCACCCCGTCGAACACCTCCTACGACGCGCTCGACGGCATCGAGCTGGTCGGCAGTGAGATCGCCCTGAACCTCGGCCTGAGCAACCGCGACGCCATGGAACGAGTCGGGGACTCCATCGAGATCTGCGAAGACCTGCCACTGATCCTGGCCCTGGTCCGCGAAGGCAACCTGGACTGGCGGGCCGCGGTTTCGGTCAACACCCAGATGCGCATCGCCCTGCAACCCGGCACCCCCGCCTGGAACACCGTCCAAAAAGCCCTGGCCGCCCGTCTGGCCGGCAAGAACCAACGCCAGGCACGAGACATCGCCCAGCAGGAGATCCAGAAGGTCGACCCCGAAGCCGCCCGCAAGCGTCGTGAAGCACGCATGAAAGAACGCTGCGTCTACGCCTCCCCGCTGCCCGACGGTATGGGCCAACTGGAAGCCATCCTCCAGGCCGACCACGTCATGCTCATCCACTCCGTTCTGGACGCCCTGGCCGACGCCTGCCGCGACTACTCACGCCGAGCCGGCACCCCCGACCCCCGCACCCACCAAGAACGCCGAGCCGACGCACTCGTCAGCATCTTCCACGCCATCCACCACCACTATCCCCTGCCCTTCATCCCCGTGCCACCCGACCCCAGTGACACCTTCAGCGGGCGCGTCGTGCCTCACGACCACCCCGACGCTCCTGATACCCCCGACGCCGCTGACATCGCGGGCAAGAACACAGCGCCCACGGCATCAGATGCCTCGAGCGGGCCGGACACCCGGAGCTCATCGAGTGCCCCGCGTTCTTCTCGGGCCCCGCGTCCACCTGGCGATGCGGGTAGGTCTGGCGCTACGGATTCGGCTGGTGGGTCTGGCGTGTCAAGCCCGTCGGCAAGACCGAGAAGGTCTGATACTCCGAGCGCCTCTGCGGCAGCGAACCCCCCGGCCGGAGCGAGCGGAACGGGGGCCTCGGGTTTGTTGGGCAATCCCGGTGGACCCGGAGCCCCGCACCCCTCTACCAGCGCGAACGGGCCCGGTGGACCCGACGCCCCGCACCCCTCTACCAACGCGAACAGGCCCGGTGGACACGGGGCCCCGAGTTCCTCTGCCGGAACAAGCGCGCCTGGAACCACGGGTTCGTCGGACGGTGCGGGCGGCTCCCATGCCCCCAGCCCATCGGGCACCATGAACCCGGAAGACGGTTCACCCTCGACCAGGGCCGCAAACCCGTCCCACGTCCCCTCACCCGGTGCGCCGACGACGGCTGCTACCGCGACGCCCACCGATACCTCGTCCGGCCCGGCAAGCGACGACACCCCATTGGTCCTGGGCTGGTGGCTCCCACCGCAACTACCCAACCAGCAAGGCCGCAAACCCCAACTCGTCGTCACCATCAGCGCCGACACCCTGAGAGGAATCGACGACCTACCCGGCGAACTCAAGCGCTGCGGGGCGATCCCGGCCGACCTCGCCCGGGAAATAGCGCGCCAGGCGGGCAAGGTCACCGTCATTTACATAGGCGAGACCGGTGATCGGCAGGGAAGTAATCAGCAGGCCCGCGAACAGCGTGCCCACGACCGGAACGCCGATATACAGCCCGCCCACGGCTCCGGTGACCCTGCCCAAGGCTCCGGTGACCCCGCCCAAGGCTCCGGTGACCCTGCCCACGGTCCCGGCGACCAAGCCAACTGCACCGAGACCTCACGTCGTTACAAGCCCCGTCAGAGCGTCATCGATCAGGTCGTGGGGCGGTTCCAGACGTGTGTACACCCCGGATGCGGCCGCGACGCCGCGCAATGCGACGTCGACCACGCCATCCCCTTCGCCAAGGGCGGGAAATCCTGCCCCTGCAACCTTGTTCCGCTCTGCCGGGCGCATCATCGTCTCAAGACGCACGGCGGCTGGGCCATGCGCCTGACCCGTCCCGACGAGCCGTACCCGGCGGGCAGCATCGAATGGAGAAGCCGCCTGGGCCAGCGCCGCATCGAGCTTCCCGAACCTCTCCCTGGCGAACCGGACCGGGCCACGCGCGACCGCATCCGCCGCGAGGCCTGGCAGCAAGAACTACGGCGCGTTGATCCCGGAGTCCGCCCGGCCCCGGCGGTTCCCGACGACTACTGGGGAAAGCCGCCCTTCTGAGCCTCAGGCAGGCGCTCGGGGTGGCCCAGTCATCCGGTGCCGTCCCGCGCACCTACGCCCTGGTCGGCGTGGTCGGCGTGGTCGGCGTGGTCGGCGTGGTCGGGGTGGTCGGGGTGGTCGGGGTGCTCGTCAATCTCCTTGCCCGTGGAGCGAAACGCCGCCTGATGCAATGGCATTCGTCGATCCGGCGGGAGGCGGCCGGGTGAGTATCCGAAATTTTGGACGAAGCACCGCGTCCGCGCTCACGGTGCCCCTGCTGCTGGTCGGGTTGTGATGGGCACCGACGGCGAACGGTACGAGTTTCTTCTGGCCATCACTGTCGACCGGGGTGAAGGCGTTCCCCGGCACCTGGTTCGGCGAGCGCATCACCGCCGACTTGCTGCCCAGCGTGGCCCGCCTCAGCGTCGGCTACCTCGGGCGCCGGGAAGACCACGCTACTGCGGTGCATCCGCGGCCTGCTGGAGCCCACGGGCGATGAGGCGCTGCTCGGCGCTGTCTGCCTGGGGGAGCGGGTGCTGGTGCTGTCGGACCGGCCCACGGTACTTCTCGAGGACGTCACCGTGGACCTGCCTGACGAGCGCGACCAGCTCACCACCCGCTCGGACGCCCGGTTCGCACGGCTGCGGGCGGCAGGTGTACCGGCTGATCCAGCAGGCGAAGGAAAGCGTCAGGAGCCGTCGCGCAGATTCTCCAGACGGACGTCTGTGAAGGCCACCTCGTCGAACGTCACCCGGCAGCCCTCACCCACCGGCGACTGGGCCAGGAACCCGATGCGCAGATCGGCCGGAGAACCCTCGGGGATGGCGAAATAACGCACCATAGGCCAGGTTTTCCCGTCCAGCGAGGCGTGGTAGGCGAACGCCCCGTCGATCCGGGAGGCCCGCAGCCAGACCGCGTCGCCGGCCACCGCGAAGGCGTTCGAGTCGTCGGCGACGCCGCGGCACACCACCGAGACCACCATCGGCTCACCGGCCGGAGAGTACTCGAAACAAAGCTTTCCCCAGTGCGTCTCGTCGAACCAGAGAACGAGGACGCCGGCGTCGAAGTCGGCGGCGAAGTCCACGGTGACGCGGGCGGAGAGCTGGAAGTCGCCCTCGGGGGCGGGCGCCAGCAGCGTGACCGCGTCGTGCTTCGGCGCGGCCACGCCCGCGGGGTCGACGAAGACGTCCGACCGGGGGTGCGCCGTGGTGCTGATCGACCCTCCGCCCGGCTCGAGATTCCAGTCCGAGCCGGGCGAGGGGACGAGCCGGAACGGCTTACTCGGAGCGTCGGGCGTCATGCCCGAATCCTCTCAGATCGGGTACTGGTTCAGTCCAGGGGTTCCTCGTCCACGAACCGCCGGATCACGTTGCCGGTGATCCGGGAGATCACCGGGTCCTTGCCCAGCGATCCGCACCAGGAGCTCGCCCCGGTGGTGAACACCGCGCCGTCGGAGGGCGTGACCCGGTAGGTCATGTCGGCCCGCACACCCGGCTCACCGGTCCGGGACAGGCCCTCACCGGTCGCGAGCACCAGCACGTCGGGCGAGGATCCGAGCGCCGCGTCGTACCGGTCCACGCAGTGCGCCCGCAGCTGACCGAAGATCTCTTCGCTCACCCCGTCGAGCACGAACGCGGCCCGCGGGTCGTCGGCGTCGGCCAGGCGGCGGAACCAGCCGGCCAGGTCGGGTCGCTGCGGGCTGGCGCCGATGTTGAAGAACTTGTGCGTGGCGCGGCCGAGAGTGGCCCAGGCACCGCCCCGTTCACCGGAGTAGGCGTGGGTCAGCTCGCCGGGCCGGGCGTCGGCCCGGCGCAGCTCCATCATCCACGGCCGCCGGTAGTCCACCGAGACGCGGGTGGAGAAGCCGTCGGCTCCCAGGTACGCGAAACGTCCACCGCCGTTGACGTACTCCTCGACCGCGTCCAGCATCGTCGTGGTGTAGAGCGACGGGCGGCTGGTCGTGGCCACGGCCGCGTACGGGCGCAGCGCCTCGGTGCCCTGCTCGTGCAGCGCGTGGTCGGTGACCACCTCGTACGCGATGCCCTCGGAGTCCAACCAGGCCAGCAGCTGCATGTCGGCGGCCAGGCGGCCGGTCCCGGTGGAGCGCAGGTGCAGCAGCGGGCGCCGCAGCGACGCGTGGGTCTCCCCGGTGTGGTGCCCGAACTGCGGGTGGTCGTGCAGGTAGAGGTCGGCGTCGGTGACGACGGGTGGGGCCGGCTCGTCCTCGGCGGCCAGGTACGACAGCGTCGGCACGATCACCGCGAGCCGGGCCTCCGGCCACTCCGGCTCGACGAACAGCGGCAGCAGCTCGGTCTCGAAACCGGCCGCGCACAGCCGCACGACGTAGGCGCCGCTGCGCACCTCGTCGGAGACGTCGACCGTGAAGGAGACCGGCCAGCGGCAGTCGTCGAGGTCGGAGCGGTGGAAGTGGACGGCGGCCCACTGGTCCGGGCGGTGGGTGAACGAGTCCTGCATGCCGTTCCACGACGACGAGGTGACGCCCCACGTGGGCGCGTTCAGCGTCTGGGCGAACAGCGAGGGCACCTCTTCCCAGCTACCGCTCTCCGAGCGCACCAGGGCCGGGATCTCGTGGTCCTTGATGCCCTCGTCCCCGAGGTTGGCCGCCACGTCCCAGATCACCACCGCGGTCTCCGCCTCGCGGGCGGGCATGCGGCGCCGGGTGTTCTTGACCACGTCGGCGCCCAGCACCCCGGCCAGGGCCACCGGCGTCTCGATCTTGCCGTCGAAGGAGTCCGTCCAGAACTCTCCCTCGGCCCGGGCCGCGAAGCGCACCGGCTGGTCGGTCATGGTCAGCGCCGCCTCGGCGGTGACCGTCGCCGGGATCAGGTTCACGCCGGAGGTCCAGCCCGAACGCGGCGCGGGCACGGTGGCGACGGTGAACGAGCCCTGCTCGCCCGCCTGGACCGCGACCATGTACCAGACCCCGTTCACGAGAGGTTTCTTGGCGGACGAGGTGGTGCCCGCGGTGGTCAGCTGCGGGTATCCCTCGTGGTCGAGTCCGAACCACCAGCCGTCCGGGCCGTCCTGCGAGAGCACCACCTGGCGCCCGTTACCGATCCCGGTGGGCATGAAGACGGCGCTGAGCACGGAGATCTCGACCGGCAGCAGGCCGGTGACGGCGCACGAGCCGAGCACCGTGCGCTGCGGGGTCACCTGGATCTCGCCGAACGAGGCGACCACCTCGGGGTTGCCGAGGGAGACCAGGTCGGCGGAGACGGTGACCGGGTGGGTGGACGAGAGGTGCACGTCCACCCCCGTGCCCTGCTTCACGCCGAGCCGGTCGGTATAGCCGATGACCCGGGGCAGCGTGATGTCGGGCTCGCTGGCCATCACCCCGGTGTCGTCGCCGGCCACCCGGGGCCGCAGGCCGAGGGCGGCCAGACGGCGCAGGAGGATCTCGTGGAGCGCGGCCTCCTCGGTGGGGTAGCGGCGCACGTCGCTGAGGTCGTTGGGGAACCCGCGGCGCGCGGCCCGGCGGATGATCTGGTAGCTCTCGCCGGGCTTGAGCGCGAGCACGGCCAGGGAGTCGGTCGCGGGGGCCTGGTCGATCTGGTCCAGGAGGTGCCGCAGCCCGGGACCGGTGATCGTGAGGGGGGACTTGCGGTGTTCCTCGAGCAGCTCCTCGCTGATCAGTGGACGGACGTGCTCGAGCGCCCGGGCGGCGAACAGCCCGTCGATCTCGGCGATGCGGTCACCGGGGGTACGGGGCATGTGCGGCCTCTCTTCGGCGTTCTCAGGTGTCGTCGTGCCGGTCGGGTTGCGCGTCACGGGGAAGGTGACGCCGGGTTCGCAGACGAAACCACTGACGATGCTGCCGTCTTCGAGACGGATCGTGCCGAGGCTGAGGGGAAGGGGGATTCCGGCCAGGAGCGGGGAGACGGCGGCCGACGGCAGGGCCCAGATCTCGGCGGTGACGCTGGAGGCACCCGGGCGCCGCACCAGACCGCTGCGGTGCACCACGTACTCCGGTGAGGTGCGCACCTCCCGGACGAACCGCGCACCGTGGCGTGGCAGCTCGTCCTGCGCGGCACCGCCCCGGGCCAGGTCCCCGACGACGGCGATCTCGTGGTGCCCGGGCAGCCAGGCCTGCAACGGTGCGAGGTCGGGACGCACCCGGGCGGCGATGTCCAGCAGCACCCGGTCGCTGAACGCGGGACCGATCAGGGTGACGCCGACCGGCTCGCTGACGTCGGTGTTCATCGGCATGGCGATCGAGGCCAGGTCGAGCAGGTTGACGAAGTTCGTGTAGGTGCCGAGCCACGAGTTCACGCCGGCCGGGTCGGTGATCGCCTGCTGGTGCGTGGGGTGCCCGGGTGCGGTCGGCGTGATGAGCACGTCGATGTGGTCCCACAGCGCGCTCACCCGGGCGGCCAGCGTCCGCTGGATCTGCAGGTCGCGCAGCAGGGCCACGTCGTAGGGCAGCCGGGCGCCGACCAGCTCGGAGATGTCGACCGGCACGATCGTGAGCCAGTCCTGGTCCACCCGCCGCTGAGCCCCCTCGAAGGCACTGCGCCAGGCCGGGGTCAGCGGGTCCAGCCCACTCGGCGTGGGTACGCCGATGCGGACGTGAGCGGGTGCGGCGAGCGGTGCGTCGGCGGGCCAGGGGCGGCTGCCGGGCACGTCGGGGTGGTGACGCACGAGCACGCCGAGCGCCTGCTCGGCGGTGTCGAGGTCACGGGCGTAGATGCTCATCGACTCGTAGCCGGGGGCCGAGAGCACCGCGCCCGCGGCCGGGATCAGGCCCGGGGTCGGCCGCAGCCCGATAATGCCGTTGAACGCGGCCGGCACGCGGCCCGACCCGCCCGCGTCCGTGCCGATGGAGATGTCCGTCAGCCCCCGCGCCACCGCCACCGCACCGCCGGAGCCCCCGGCGATCAGGGCCGGGTCGGCCACCGAGGACAGGTCACCCGACACGTCGCGGCTGCCGATCGACAGCTGACCCATCGTGGTCTTGCCCGCGACGAGCGCCCCCGCCGCGCGCAGGGCCGCCACGACCGGGGCGTCCGCGTCGGGGGTGTACAGCGGACGTCCCGTGGTGGCGCTGGTCAGCATCCCGGCCACGTCGACGTTGTCCTTGACCGAGACCAGCCAGCCCCGCAGCGGTGCGCCGGGGAGCTCACTGAGGCGTGTGAGTTCGGCCTGGGCCCTCTCCTCCCCGGTCAGGATCGACCAGACCGTTGCGTCCGGGGCGGCACGGAGCGCCGCGAGCCGGTCCCGTGCTGACTCGATGTGTTCCATGCGATCTCTTGGTCCTCGGTGGCTCGGGGATCAGGGATGGGTGGATCAGGGACGGGGGATGGGTGACGAGTGTCGCGATCTGCAATATCGGCAGGGTCCCCACCGGCATTAGGCGAGCTCTTAACCGTGGGTAGCTTGACCGCCCGGGTGGGTGAGAGAGTTCCGGCGTGCAGCCTGCCGAAGCCGTCGACCTGGCTGTCGCCACCGGTGCGGCCGCGGTGGTGCTGGTCGAGGGGGAGAGCGACCGGGGCGCGGTGGAGGCCACGGCCCGCCGCACGGGCCTCGACCTGGTCGCGCGGCGCGTCCTGGTGGTGTCGATGGGCGGGGCCTCGGGGATCGCGCATTTCGTCGGGCGTCTCGGCCCGCCGGGGCTGGGGCTGCCGCTGGCCGGGCTCTACGACGAGGCCGAGATCGGCTACGTGCGCCGGGGCCTGGAACGGGTGGGCTGGTTCCCGCGGTACCGGGGCTCCCGGCAGGACCTGTTCGAGGACGGGCCCGCCCGCGCGGACCTGGCGGCGCGAGGATTTCACGCCTGCGTCACGGATCTCGAGGACGAGCTGATCCGGGCCCTGGGTGTGGACGCGGTGCTGGAGGTCGTGCGGGCCGAGGGGGAGATGGCCCGGTTCGAGACCTTCGCCCACCAGCCCGACCATCGCCGGGAGCCGGTCGAGGCCCAGCTGCACCGGTTCCTGGGCACCCGCTCCGGCCGCAAGATCTACTACCCGCCCCGCCTGCTCGAGGCGCTCCCGACGGGAGCCGAACCGGCGTGCCTGGTGGGCGTCCTCCATTCGGTTCTGGCTGAGCCGGGATAATCGGACCTTCGCACGGAGGAACGGGTGCCTCACATCCCGAAAGGAGCGCCATGAACAGCAACGACCCCTTCGCCGGCCTGCCGGAGGTGCCGGGTTTCACGCTGACCAGCTCGACGGTCACCGACGGGGCGACCCTGCCGCCCGCGCAGTACTCCGGCGCCATGGGCGTGCCCGGCGGCGCGGATGTCTCCCCGCAGCTGAGCTGGTCGGGCGCGCCGGAGGGCACGAAGAGCTACGCGGTCACCGTGTACGACCCGGACGCGCCGACCATGTCGGGGTTCTGGCACTGGGCGGTCGCCGACGTCGCGGCCTCGGTCACCGAACTGCCCGAGGGTGCCGGGAATGCCGACGGTTCCGGCCTGCCCGCAGGCGCTTTCCAGCTGCGCAACGACGCCGGGATGGCGCAGTTCATCGGGGCCGCCCCGCCGGCCGGCCACGGCCCGCACCGTTACGTGATCACCGTGCACGCGCTGGGTGTCGAGAAGATCGAGGTGACCGCGCAGGGTTCGCCCGCCTACCTGGGGTTCCTGATCTCGGCGAACGTGCTGGCCCGGCAGAGCATCGTGGTGACGGGCGAGATCTGATCAGGTGGAACCTGATCGTGGTCCCTGGTGCTGGGCGTCCTCCATCAGACTTTTGGACGACGTTCACACCGGGGCCGCGGTGCGACTTTTGCGGGACGCGGGTACCAGGGCTCGCTGACAGGCTTCTCCTGCATCGGTAATGACCTAGGAGAAGCGCCCGTGGACATCGCCCTGATCTTCCTGATCCTCTGCACGGCCGGGTACGCCGCGGTGATCGCGCTGCTGCTGGCCCATCGGCGCGACCACCGGCAGCCGCTGCTGACCGGGGGGATCACGCTGGTGGTCGTGGCCGCGAGCTTCTTCGCCGCCGTCGGCCTGGCCCACCTGAGCCTTCTGGCGATGACTGCCCTCATCGCCGCGGCCACCGCGGGCGGCGCTTACGGGGTGCTACGTGGCGACCTCGGGCACCGGCGTGCCTCGGTCGCGGCGGTGATCGTGATGCTGGTGACCACCGCCGCGTCCGTTCTCGTCTCCTACCTGGCCCCGATGGCCCTCGTCGCCACCGCGAGTACCTATCTGCTGGTGCGGGTCTGGATCAGTACGCGGCAGGCCCTGATGATCATGTCGGCCGCGTTCGGGGGGCTGCTCGGGATGGCCGGGACGGTCTTCTACATCGGCGTGAGCAACATGTGATCAGGGCTTGCGGTACGCGCGGATCGAGGGCAGGGCCCGGCCGGTGAAGTCGAACTGGGTGAGGTTGTCGTTGGACGCCTCGGCGCCGGGCTCCCAGCCCACGCCGGGAATCCATTCCGGTTCCCAGACCAGGAATCCCAGCCCGTTGCCACCCGGCACCCCGACCAGCACCTCGCGCAGGGCCTGGTAGAAACCGGCCTGCCCGGCCGGGGTGGCCGGGAACCGGTCCAGGTCGGGCAGCACGGCGTCGGGGGTGACGATGTTGCCCCGGCCGTCGCCGTCCTCGAACGTCCACGGGTAGCTGACCTCGGCCAGCAGTACCGGTTTTCCGTACCGGGCCACCGAGTCCTCGAGGTTGGCGCGCAGATCCGCCAGCGAGCCGTGCCACATCGGGTAGTACGACTGGCCGATGATGTCGAACGGCACCTGCAGGGTGGTGATGTTGTCGAAGAACCAGCGGGTGTCGGCCAGTTTGCCGCCCCGGTCGATGTGCAGCATCACCTTCGGCGGACGCCGGCCCGCTCCCTGGAGGGCCCCGGTGATACCGGCCTTGAGCAGGGTGGCGAACTCGTCCCAGTGCTGGGACCCGTCGGCCGGGTAGAGCTGCCCGACCGGCCAGAGGATCCCGGCGGTGATCTCGTTGCCCATCTGGAAGATGTCGACCGGCGTGCCCTGGGCGGCGAAATCCCTGACCAGGTCCCGGGTGTAAATGCGGACCTTCTCGGTCAGGCCGGCCAGGTCGGTGGGCCAGCCGGCCGGGATCGGCTGCTTGCTCGGGTCGGCCCAGAAGTCGCAGTAGTGCGGGTCGAGCACGATCTTCAGCCCGGCCCGGTGAGCCCGCCGGGCCAGCGCCAGAGCCCGCTTCCGGTCGGTGTACCCGGCCGGCGGGTCGACCCACACCCGGATGCGCTGGTGGTTGGCCCCCGCGGCGGCGATGATCCGCTCGGCCGGGCGGACGCGGCCGGCCAGGTCGCGGTAGTGGACCCCGGCCTCCTCCAGCTGCGGCAGGAAGGACAGGTCGGCGCCGCGGATGCTGAGGGCCGTGTCGGCGCGCTTTGCTGCTTGAGCGGGGGAAGCGGCGAAGCCGGTGAGGGCTATCCCGCCCACGGCGGCCAGGGCGGCTCTTCGGGACAGGCCTGATTCGCGGCTGTTGGCGGGAGTGCTGGGCGAGGGCATCGACGACCTCCGGGTGAACGTCACGGTGCCGGTCTGGCACTGTGAGCGCTCACAGTCACGTGCTCACGACCGATTTGTCAACAGTCGTGAATCGGTACCGGCTATCGTGCAACGGGATCAGTCGGTGAGGTGGGGAGCGGCATGTCGGACGGCGCGAGTGTGCACCCGAAATCTCGGGGCGCCGCCCGCCGGGCGCAACGGCGGGGTCCGACGATGGAAGACGTCGCCGAGGTGGCCGGAGTGTCCCGCGGCACCGTGTCCCGGGTGCTGAACGGGGCCTTCCACGTCAGCCCGGAATCCCAGGCCGCGGTGCGGGCGGCCATGCGGGAGACCGGGTACGTGGTCAACCAGAGTGCCCGTAGCCTGGTCACCCGGCGCTCGGGGGCGGTCGCCTTCGTGCTGTCCGAACCGCAGGACCGGCTGTTCGAGGACCCGGTCTTCAACGTGCTGCTGCGGGCCTGCACCCAGATCCTCGCCGAGGACGACTCCAGCCTGGTGCTGATGCTGGCCTCCACCCCGCAGGAACGGACCCGGGTGATGCGCTTCGTCCAGGGCGGGCACGTGGACGGCGTGCTGCTGGTGTCCACGCACACCGGAGACCCGCTGGCCACCGAGCTGGACGCGGCCGGGTTGCCGGTCGTGGTCTGCGGCCGCCCCCCGGACGCCGGGCTGCGGATGCCGTACGTCGCGGCCGACGACCGCGGGGGAGCCCGGCTGATCACGCAGTACCTGCTCGACCAGGGGCGGCACCGCATCGCCACGGTCGCCGGGCCGGACGACACGGCCGGCGGGGTGGAGCGGCTGGCCGGTTACCGCGACGTGCTCGGGGCGCGGGTGCCGGACCGGGGCGTCGTGCGGGCCACCGACTTCAGCATTGCCGCCGGGCACGCCGCGATGGCCGCGCTGCTGGCCGGATGCCCGGATCTGGACGCGGTTTTCGTGGCCTCCGACCTGCTGGCGGTGGGGGCCCTGGAGGCGCTGCACGCGGCCGGGCGGCGGGTGCCCGACGACGTGCTGGTCGGGGGCTTCGACGACTCGGCCATCGCCCCGGCCACCCGGCCCCCGCTCACCACCGTGCGGCAGCCGCTGGCCCAGGTCGCGGCGGAGATGGTCGAGGTCCTGCGGCAGCTGATCGACGGGCGGCCGGCCTCCTCGCGGGTGCTCCCCACGACCTTGGTGCGGCGCGGCTCGGCCTGAGCTCGTTCGAGGGGTCCCGTTCCCGGTCAACCCTTGTCCGGAATGTCGGCCGCGTGAGACTGTGAGCGCTCACAGTCCGGTCCACCTCAAAGACGAGTGGAGCACCAGATGAAGCTCAGGAACCTGGCGGGAACGGCGGCCGCGCTCGCCGCCCTGATTACCGTCGGCATCACCGCACCGCCGACCGCCAGTGCGGCCAACAGCCTGACCATGCTCGGGGCGGACGTGTCCACCCTGCAACGCAGTGACGAGCTGGGGCTGAAGTTCTACAACGCCGCCGGCACGCAGCAGGACGCGCTGGACATCCTCAAGGCCGACGGCGTGAACTACGCCCGGCTACGGGTCTGGAACAACCCGGCCAGCGGGTACAACAACGCCGCCAAGGTCGCGGCCTACGCGAAGACGGTGAAGGCCAAGGGGCTGAAGCTACTGGTCGACTTCCACTACTCCGACACCTGGGCCGACCCGGGCAAGCAGGGTAAGCCCGCCGCCTGGGCCAGTCACAACATCACCCAGTTGCAGACCGACGTCTACGACTACACCTATAACCTCTGCACCACGCTCAAGGCCCAGGGCACGACCCCGGACAGCGTGCAGATCGGCAACGAGATCAACCTCGGAATGCTCTGGAACGACGGCAAAGTCGTGAACAATGACTTCACCAACCTGAGTCTGCTGCTGAAGGCCGGGTACAACGCGACCAAGGCCTGCAACAGCTCGACCCAGGTGATCATCCACACCGCGAACTCCGACAGCCTGACCAACGCCCGCTGGTTCTACGACGGGATCAAGGCCAAGGGCGTCAATTGGGACATCACCGGGCTGTCGTACTACTGCATGTGGCACGGCACGCTGGCAAACCTCTACAACGTGATCACCGACATGCGCACGCGGTACTCCAAGCCGGTGGTGATTGCCGAGACCGCTTTCCCGTTCACGGCTTCCAATGCCGACAGCACGTCGAACTCGGTGACCTCGGCCACCTGCGAGGGGATCACGACCTCCTGGGCCGGGCAGGCCACCGAGTTCTCCTACGTGCAGAACACCGCTCGTAACGCCGGGGCGATCGGCGTCTTCTACTGGGAGCCGACCTGGTACGGGCCGAACACCGGAAACGGCTGGGACCCGGCGAACATCGCCACGAGCGGGAACGGCTGGGACAACATGGCCACGTTCGACTGGACCGGCCACGTCAACCCGACGATCAAGTGGACGCCGTGAGCGTCCCTTGCCCACGTCGTCCTCTGCTCTGAACCTCTATCTCAGCGACGCACCTGAATCGTCGGCATGGGTGCGGTGTTCGGGGCGCCCCCGTTGCGCCGGGCCTGCGGGGGCGTGGGTTTGGGGGTGAGAATCCGGCGTGCGGCCGGTTGATGGCTCACGGGGGCAGGTCTGGCGTAGAACCAGCCCTGCCCCACGTCACAGCCGATCTCGCGCACCTGCCGGTCCTGCTCGGCGGTCTCCACACCCTCGGCCGTGACCAGCAGGTCGATGCTGTGGGCGAGCTCGACCAGCGTCTGCAGGATGCGCTGGTCGGTCGGTGACCAGGCCTGGCCGGCGCGGGAACTCTCCAGGAACGCGCCGGCCAGTTTCAGCTCGTGCCAGGGCAGGCGCCGCAGGGCCGCGAGATTGCTGTAACCGGTGCCGAAGTCGTCCATCACCAGGCGAACACCCATGTTCACCAGGGTGTCCAGTACCGCCACCGGCTCGGGGTCGTCGAGGTTCATCACCACGCTCTCGGTGATCTCCACCCGCAGCATCGACGGCTCGATCTGGGCCAGGTCCAGCGCGCACTTGATGTCGTTCAGGAAGCGAGGCGAGTACAGCTGCCGCACACTGACATTGATGTTCACGGCGGGCCAGGCGCTGACCGCCATGTCGGCGCAGGCCCGGTCGAGCACCCAGCGCCCGATCGGCAGGATCGCGGCGTTCTCCTCGGCGATCCGGATGAACATGTCCGGCGACAGCGGCCCCATGTGCGGGTGGTTCCAGCGCAGCAGTGCCTCCACGCTGTGCACGGCCCCGGTGTCCAGGCGCACCAGGGGCTGGTAGACCAGCGCCAGCTCACCCCGCTCCACCAGACCCGGCAGCTGCATCGCCACCTGGAACTTCGTCAGCTGACCGGCGCGGCGCTGCGGATCGTGCTCCACCACGCGGCCCTTGCCGGCCTCCTTCGCCGCGTGCAGGGCCAGGTCGGCAGCCTGCATGATCTCGGCCGAGTTGGCGCCCGCCGCAGCCAGTTCCACCACGCCGATGCTGGCGCCGACCTGCACCGGGAGCTGCCCGGTGACATTCAGCGGCTGCTTCAGCGCGGCCAGCAGCTCCTCGGCCACGGTCATCGGCCGCTGCTCGTCCAGACGGCTGGACAGCAGCGCCACGAACTCGTCACCCGCCAGGCGCGCCACCAGCGCTCCCGAGGCCCGGGCGGCCTCGGCCAGACGTTCGGCCACCGCGATGAGCACCCGGTCGCCGACGATGTGACCCCGCGAGTCGTTGACGAACTTGAACCCGTCCAGGTCGATGAACAGCACCGCCACCCGGTCGTCCGGACCGGGGTCGGCGACCGCGCGATCCAGACGGCGCAGGAAGAGCACCCGGTTCGGCAGGCCCGTCAGCGGATCGTGCGTGGCCTCGTGGCTGAGCTGTTCCTGCAGCGTGTGCCGCTCGGTGATGTCCTCGACCACCGCCACCTGGAACGCCGGCTCACCGTCGGGGTCGCGGATCAGGCTCACGCTCAGGTTGGTCCAGGCGACCTCGCCGTCCTTGCGGACGTACTGCTTCTCCATCCGGTACTCGTCACTGCGGCCGGCGACCAGGTCGGCGTAGGTCTCCCAGACGTCCTCACCGTCCTCCGGATGTGTGAACTGCTCGATCCGCATGCCGCGCATGTCGTCGAGGGAGAACCCGAGCATCCGCTGCAACGACGCGTTCGCCTCGAGGATGTTGCCCTCGATGTCTCCGATCGCGATGCCCACCGGAGCCTGGTCGACCAGCCGCCGCCAGCGCGCCTCCGACTCGGACAGCGCCTGGGCCACCTCGTCACGGGCCGCCGACGCGGCCTGGTGGATGGCCTCCTGCTGGGTCAGCAGACGCTGCTGAACCGCCGAGGCGTGACCGGCCGCCAACCCGCCCTGCATGAGCAGGAGCTGGCGCTCGCGGTGCAGGTCACCGACGTCCGGGGCGTACCGGGCCAGCACCATGACGGCCTGCCCGATCGCCCGGGGCGCGGTGAAGTGCGCGTCGGCCAGCATCCGGCCCAGCCGGCGGCCGGACTTCTCCGCATCGGCCGTCGGGGTCAGCCCGGCCAGGGTCACCATGGCCAGGCGCTCCGCGAGATGGGCGAAGTCCTGCCCCGCCAGCGGGTCACCGGACTCGCGCAGGGCCTGTTCCCAGTCCGCGCTCAGACGCTTCTGGCTCATCCGGCCTCGTTCATCCGGTCTCGTTCATCGGGCAGAGGGGGAACTGCTGCTCATAGCTTCCGGCCGACTCCGGCCCAGCCCGGGAAGCGCTCCGCGTCCTGGGTCGAGGCGTCTTCGTCCGGGCGCCAGCGGGTCAGCAGCTCGATGCCGGGCTCGACCAGGTCGTAGCCCTCGAAGAAGGTCGCGACCTCGTCCCGTCCACGGAAACGCATCTGGCTGGTCGCGTTGCGGTAGAGCTGCTTGAAGCCCTCCGTCTGCTCGGTGGGGTGCAGCTCGTGCGTGGCGTGGCTGATCATCAGGTAGCTGCCCGGCGCGCTCCAGTCGCGGTAGTGCGCAATCAGTTCCGTGGGTCCGGCCTCGTCCGGCACGAAGTGCAGCAGGGCGTTCAGCAGCACCGCGGTCGGCTGCTGCGGGTCCAGCAGCCCGAGCTCCTGCACTTCCTGGAGCAGGTCGGCGGGCCGGGTGAAGTCACCGGCCAGCGCCGCCGCGCCGGTGTTGCCCTCGAGCAACTGCTTGCTGTGCGCCACGGCGACCGGGTCGGTGTCGACGTAGACGATCCTGGCGTCCGACGCCAGCTCCTGCGCCACCTCGTGAACGTTTCCCACCGTCGGGATGCCCGAGCCGATGTCGAGGAACTGCCGCACACCCTGGTCGATCAGGTACGTGACCCCGCGGCGCAGGAACGCCCGGTTCGCGCGCATGATCTGGGGAAGCTCCGGCCAGCCGGCGATCGCCTTCTCGGCCATCTCCCGGTCGGGCCCGAAGTTGTGGAAGCCCCCGAGGTAATAGTCGTACATCCGGGAGACGCTGGGACGGGTGAGGTCGATGTCATCGCCCACCCACTGCGGATTGGTCAAGCCGAGCCACCCATCAGCCGTGGCGCCGGGTGCCCAGGATCCGATGAGCCCAGGCCCCGAACGCAACCGAAGCGCATTCCGTACCGGACGGTATCAGAATCCGGTTAATGGGCGGTTTAGCTCGCTAATCGGGCGTTGATCGATTCGTCTGTGCGGTGGCCCAGGCCGATCCCCGCGATGCTCGCGCTCGGTAAGGTCGCACAGCGTAGCGATCTCGCTACTCAGTTCCGAATCGCGAGCTGTTCACGGGTGCCCGGCGAGATGATCGAACTCGCCCCGGCGGGCACCGTCGAGCCACGCGGTGGTCGCGTTCACCGAGAGCTTGAGGACGTCGTTGTCGGGGTTCTTGGAATCGCGGACTTCGGGGGCGCCCCGGTGGCGGCGCATCTGCACACAATTTTCTGTTCCTGATGCGGAAGCCTTGATCCAAGGGGACTCGGTAGTCATCTCAGGTACTCCTCGATCGGAACGGCCAGGGATAGCAAGTGATCGTACTTCTTCCGCTGGAGGCTGACCGTGGCCGCTGCTTCCTCGTACCGCCCGCCGAACAGGGCCTCGACGTAGGCCACATCGGGGATGTCCTCGGCATCGAAGTGCAGGAGGCTCAGTGAACTGCCCATGAGGGCATGTGCCGGTGCTGTCCACGGCAGGACCAGGATGTCGACGCCGGGCCGCTCGGCGACGGTGAGCAGGTGCTTTCGCTGGGCGTCGAGAGCCCGCGCTCCGCCTACTTGCTGCAGGAGTGCACCGGCACCGAGAACGATTGACATCCGCATCGCGTTCGCACGATTGAACACGTTCTTCTGTCGTTCCCGGCGGAAGGCGACTTGCCGATTCCGGTCCTGCTGAAGACCGGTTGCCTGCGAATGGGCGTCAAAGATCGCGGCTGTGTACTCGGGGACCTGGAACAGCCCGTGGACGAACTGTTCCTCCCAGGCGCAGAGGCCGTCGGCGATGGATTCAAGTTCGACGTAGGTGCCGAAGTGGGGATTGACGATGAGATCGGAAAACCCCTCCCACCAACCGTTCTTATCGGTATTCAGGGACATCGCGGAAAGGCGGCTCTTGACTTCCGGGGATGCCTTGTACAGATCGCACAGGGCCCACACCGTTTCCAGGCGTACGGACACTTCGCCGTGTTCCAGGCGATGCAGTTTGCTCGTGCTCGCGATTTTGCTAGCAGCAACTTGCGATGGCCTCACCCCCGCTGCATGGCGCAGCGCGGCGAGTTGTCGGCCCAGGGACTTCCTCACCACGACGGACATATTCCACGTGTGACAGATGTCGTATGAGTCAAAAACCAGTCCCGCTGCGGGTGTCCGTTAACGGGACTCCCGACATGAATGCGTGCACGGCAATGTCTCGGAGGTCAGGCTGGACGTGTCGAAAGGAGTCAGGAATGCGCGAGATCTTTCACGGGGACGGTCTGTGGACGAGGTCCTCGGTGGTGGACGAAGAGGCCGTCGACCACGAACGTGAGATCGGGATGGTCAGGGCGACCGGGGACACGATCCTGGTGCGGGTGGCCCAGCGGGTCGACTACGACCTGCTGGCCGATCCGGTGGTGAGGCAGGTGGGGGCACCGCGCATCACGGTGGGCAACCTCTTCGACGTCAATGCCGAGCAGGCCCGGGAACTTGCCGAATATCTGCTGCTGGCATCCGGTTTCGTCATCCGTCTCGGACGCCTTTCGCTGGGGCCGCGGCTGGTCGCGCGGGCCTGAAAAGGTCCGTCGCAGCGACGGTGCACGCGACATCGCCCGTCCCTCCGGGCGGTGCCGGGCGCCGTCATCCTTGCCTCCCCGTGTCTTCCGCCTCGACCTGGCAGATGTGCAGCACATTCTGGAGGTGTACCTGAAGACGGGGATTCGCGGCAGTGATCTGGCCCGGACCCGGTTGACCTGGCCGTCCGATTCGGGGATGCCCTGATCGACGCCGGGTCCGGGGGCAGCCGGCCGATGGTCGGCTGTCCCCGGTTCTGGCTAGCGGCGCAGGGCCTTTCGGGCCAGGTAGTTGCCGAGGAACTGCCCGGCCTGGACCAGGATGATCATCGCGGCGACGCTGATGTACACGACCGGCCAGTTGTAACGCTGCGAGCCGTAGGTGATGGCGAAGTCACCGATGCCACCACCCCCGAACAGGCCTGCCTGGGCGGACATGTCGACGATCGCCACGAAGATGAACGTGTAGCCCAGGATCAGCGGGCCGAGGGCCTCGGGCACGAGCACGGTCAGCAGGATGCTCACCGGCCCGGCGCCCGCTGCCCGGGCCGCCTCGATCACGCCCGGGTTCACCGTGAGCAGGTTCTGCTCGACGATGCGGCTCACCGCGAACGCCGCCGAGAGCGACAGGGCGAACGTCACCGCGTTGGTGCCGATCGTCGTGCCGATCGCGGTGAGCATCAGCGGCTGGATGGCCACCAGGAAGATCACGAACGGGATCGGGCGCACGATGTTCACCAGCACGTTGAGCAGGATGAACACCGGGCGGCTGGACAGCAGGTTGCCCGGCCGGGTGGCGTAGAGCACCAGGCCGAGCAGCAGCCCGATCAGGCCACCGACGACGACCGAGATCGAGACGATGAAGAACGTCTGGCCGATGGCGGTCCGGAAGACTTCCCAGTCGAAATCGTTCACCGTGAAGCCCCCTCGTGCTCGTCGAGGTCGAAACCGTCGGCGCGTAACTGCTTCAGCAGCTCGTCGACGGAGCCTTCGCCACCGGTCAGCGAGTAGGTCAGGCTGCCCACCGGCCGGTCCTGCAGCTCGCTGATGCCGCCGAACACCAGATCGGCCGTGACGTCCCGCTGGAGGAAGGCCACCGACAGCGAGTTCTGGAACGCGGGCCGGTCCTGCACCCGCACCGTCACCAGCCGGCCCGGGTGCGAGACCCGCAGCCGTTCCAGAGTGGCCGCCGAGGGCCGGTCGCGCAGTGTGCTGCTGACGAACCGGGTCGCCTCGGGTGTCTTCGGCGCGGCGAAGATGTCGTACGCGCTGCCGCTCTCCACCACGTGACCGGAGTCGATCACCGCGACCCGGTCGGCGATCTGCCGGATCACGTCCATCTCGTGGGTGATGATGACGATCGTGATGCCCAGTTCGCGGTTCACCTGCTTGAGCAGGCTGAGCACGTCCTGGGTGGTCTCCGGGTCCAGCGCGCTGGTGGCCTCGTCGGCCAGCAGCAGCGACGGGTCGGTGGCCAGGGCCCGGGCGATGCCGACCCGCTGCTGCTGACCGCCCGAGAGCTGCTCGGGGTGGTCGTTGGCGCGCTGCAGCAGGCCGACGAAGTCCAGCAGCCGCGCGACCTTACGGTCCCGCTCGGGCTGCTTCACCCCGGCGACCTTCAGCGGGTAGGCCACGTTGCCGGCCACCGTGCGCGACCGGAACAGGTTGAACTGCTGGAAGATCATGCCGATTTCGCGCCGCACGGCCCGCAGCTGCCGCTCGCTCAGCCCGCTGACCACCCGGTCGCCGACCGTGATGCGGCCCGACGTGACCGGTTCCAGGCCATTGATGAGCCGCACCAGCGTGCTCTTGCCCGCACCGGACTGGCCGATGATGCCGAAGATCTCGCCCCGGTGGATCTCGAGGTCGATCCCGCGCAGCACCTGCTGCGCGGGATCCTTGCGACCGCGACCGGGAAAGGTCTTGGTCACATCCTCGAAGCGGACGTGGATGTCACTTGGCGGCACGCGCCTGTTCCTCCACCTTCGCCAGCTCGGCCTGCAGGTCGGCGGGGGAGGTGTCGCGGAAGACCGCGGTTCCGCCGTTGGCCTCCTGCACGCCCTTCTCGACCGACGCGTCGTGGTAGAGCTCGGCCAGCTTCAGGTAGGTGGGGTTGTCCTTGTCCTCCGCGCGGGCGGCGAAGATGTTGACGTACGGCGCGGCCACGTCGCTGGAGGGGTCGTCCTGGTAGATCGCCTCGTCGGTCTTCAGGCCGGCGTCGGTGGCGAAGTTCTTGTTCACGATCGAGGCGGCGGTGGAACCGCTCTTCACCGCGCCGGCGGTCTGCGACGCGTCCAGCGGCACGACCTTGATCTTGCTGGTGTCGATGTCGTCGACGCTGGAGAAGGCGCCGCCGCCGTCCTTCAGGGTGAGCAGGCCGGCCGCCTGGAGCACGAGCAGGCCCCGGGCCTCGTTGATCGTGTCGTTCGGGATGGCGATCTTGGCCTTGGCCGGGATCTCCTCGGGGGACTTGTACTTGGTGGAGTACAGCGGCAGCGGGTAGACCGCGGTCGCGCCGATCGGCTGGATCGTGTCCTTGCTGGTGACGTTGTAGTCGGCCAGGTACTGGATGTGCTGGAACTGGTTCAGGTCGGTCTGGCCCTGCTTCAGCGCCGGGTTCGGCTGGCTGTAGTCGCTGAAGTTGACCAGCTTGACGTCGACGTTCAGCTCCTTCTTGGCCAGGTCCTGGTACGTCTTCCAGTAGGCCTGCGAGGCGTCCGCGACACCGATGCTGACGGTCTTCGTCGTTCCCGCCACACCGGCGGCGGTGTCGTCGTCATCGTCGCCGCCCGAGGTGACGGCGAAGGCGATGCCCGCGATCGCGACGACGGCGACAGCGGCACCGGCGATGATCGCCGTGCGGCGGTTGTCGCGCGGCTTGGCGGGGAGCTGGGGTTCGTTCGGCTCGGCCGGGGTGATGGGCTCGGACATGGTGAAGGCATCCTTGGGGGTCTGGGATGTGAGCAGGGGGCATCGACCGGTCCGGACAGGTCATGTCAGGACCGGGCGACGGTGTGTCGGTCACAAGAGGTCTGCGGGGGCGTAACGAAACGGTGAGCCAGGGATGATCGGGCCGGGCAGGGCCGGAAGATACTGGCGGTTACGCGGAATCAGATCCGACAGAGCGAGCTTGCGACCCTGGCATAGTCCACCGCGCGGCGACTGGTGAGCAGGGTGCTGGACACCCGATGGATGTTAACAGAAGATGTCCAGGTGCAGGTCACGCTCCGGTGACGGTCCAATCCCGCATTCCGGCAGTGTGGTTCGTTCGGTTCGTTCACGCCCCTCTCTCCTGTGTGTTCTCTATTAAACTAGTATAAAAAGCCGGTGAATGTGCACCCCACGAGACGAGAGACACGCGCGAACCTGGTCCGATCCCAAATAGTCTGCTGCCATGAGCATTCCGCGCATGCGGCTGAACGGCCTGCGGCAGAACACAGTTGGCCACACGGCCATGGGCCTGTGGCGCCACCCCGATTCCCGCGCCCACGAGTACCGCACCGTCCGGCACTGGGTGGAGACCGCCCAGATCCTCGAGTGCGGCGGGTTCGACTCCCTCTTCGTCGCTGACGCGCTCGGCCCGCTCGAGGTCTACCAGGGCCGCGTCGACGCCGCCCTGCGCGACGGGATCCAGACGCCCACGGGCAACCCGCTGCTGGTGATCCCGGCGATGGCCGCCGCCACGAGCCGGCTGGGCTTCGCGGTGACGGTGTCGACCACGTACGAGCAGCCCTACGCGCTGGCCCGCACCATGACCACGCTCGACCATCTGACCGACGGCCGGATCGGCTGGAACGTCGTCACCTCCGCCCTCGACTCGGCGGCCCGCAACCTCGGCCTGGACCGGCAGATCCCGCACGACGAGCGCTATCTCATGGCGGACGAGTTCATGGACGTGGTCTACAAGCTGTGGGAGGGCAGCTGGGAGGACGACGCGGTGGTGCGCGACGCCGTCGCCGGGATCTTCGCCGACCCGGCCAGGGTGCACCCGATCGAGCACCGCGGAAAGTACTTCAGCGTTCCCGGCATCGCCCTGTCCGAGCCCTCGGTGCAGCGCACACCGGTCATCTTCCAGGCCGGAAGCTCACCGTCGGGCAGCGCTTTTGCGGGCAAGCACGCCGAGGGCGTGTTCGTCAGCACGTACAAGGCCGAGATGGCCCGGGACCTCTCCCGCCGCTTCCGGGCGCAGGCGAAGGCCCAGGGGCGCGATCCGCACGACCTGAAGATCTTCGCGATCGCCACGGTGGTGACCGGCGCCACCGACGAGGCCGCCCGCGAGCGCCTGGCCGACCTGCAGAGCTACACCTCGCTGGAGGGCAGTCTGGCCCGCTGGAGCGCGCTGCTGCACATCGACCTGTCCGGGCTGGACCCGGACACCCCGCTCGCGCACTCCGAGACCGAGGGAATCCGCGGGCTGGTCGACGTTTTCACCACGATGGACCCCGACCGCACCTGGACGCCCCGCACCCTGGCCGAGTTCGTCGGGGTCGGTGGCGGCGGGCCGCTGTTCGTCGGGTCGCCCGGTCGGGTGGCCGACGAGATGGAGGCCTGGATGGAGACTGCGGAGATCGACGGGTTCAACCTGGCCGACCCGATCCCGCCGACCGGGCACCGTGAGTTCGTCGACCTGGTGGTGCCGGAACTGCGCCGCCGGGGACGGGTCTGGGACGAGTACGAGGGCGACACCCTGCGCGAGTACTTCCGCGGCAAGGGTTCACCCCGGGTGGCCGACACCCACCCGGCGTCGGCCTACCGGCGCTGATTCATCGGTTCGCCGGGGTCAGCCTGATCCCGGCGAACCGGTCGTCACCGAGGCGGATGACGAAATCGGCTTCATCCGGGGCCTTCCTCGTGAGAGTGATGTCGCCGGAACCATGGCCCCGGCGGATCATCAGGTTGAGCGCACGACCGGGATGACGGACGACGGCGGCCACGGGCCGCTCACCCGCGAACCGCAGCTGTTCGCCCGGGCCGAGTTCCCGGCCGTCCAGGGTGATGGATCCGGACAGCAGGACGAACAGCCGGTCGATGCCGGGCAGCTCGGAGAAGGGGGCGTCCGCGGTCAGGTCGGCGACGCTGATCCGGATCGGGCCATCGTTCCACAGCTCGCGGGTGATGCCCGCCCCGTTGCGCCACGGCACCGGCGTCGCCATGGCCGGATCGAGAAGACGCATCCGGAGTCAGCCGAGCTGGAGGGGCAGGTCGGGCTGCGCCGACCACTCGGCCAGCGAGCCGTCGTACAGGCGCACGTCGTCACGGCCGGCCAGGTACCAGCCGAACACGTCGACCGTGGCCGAGATCCCGCCGCCGCAGTAGGCCACGACCGGCCGGTCCTGATGCGGTTCCAGCGCCGCCGCCCGGGTCTGGGCATCGCGCCACACCAGCGTCTGCCCGTCGACCAGCTCGGTCCAGGGCAGGTTCACACTGCCCGGGATCCGGCCCGGGCGGCTGTACGAGGTCACGCCCTCGCCCCGGAAGACGGCCGGGGTCAGGGCGTTCACCAGGCATCCGGCGTTCTCCGACAGTTCCTGCACCTGGGTCTGCGTGGCCAGCAGGTCGTGACGCGGGCGCGGTTCCAGCACAGCGGTGGGGAACCGTACCGGCCCCGACTCCACCGGCAGCCCGGCGGCCTTCCAGCCGGGCAGACCGCCGTCCAGCACCGAGACGTCGTCGTGGCCCAGATAGTGCAGCAGCCACCACAGCCGGGTCGCCCACATCGGCGAGTTCCGCGCGTAGATCACCACGTGCGTCCCCGATCCCAGTCCGATCGCCCCGAACGTGGCCGCCAGGGCTTCGGGTTCGGGCAGGGTGAACGGCCGCGGCGCCCCGGCGACCGAGAGGTCGCCGCCGATGTCGGCGAAACCCGCCCCCGGCAGGTGCTCCTCCTCGTACCCAAGCCGCCCCGACCGCACGGTGTAGGGGCCGCCACCCGCGGGCCGGTCGAGGTAACCGGTGGCGTCGACGATGCGCAGGCGGGGATCACCCAGCACGGCGTGGACCTCGGGCGCGGAGGCGAGCGGGGGAAGGAGGGAGGACGACACGGGCCGGTGCCTTTCGGGGAAGGTGGGCATGATCACGGACGTAGGTGGGCGGGGTGGCGAGGGGGTGGGGGCGCGACCGCGCCATCCGGTCGTGATCCTGCAGACATTCCCCGGGGCAGGCGGGGGAGTAACAGCTCGGTGAGGGCTTCGACCTGGGCGGGGACGTCGGTGCTCAGCGGCTCGATGGCCAGGTGGGTGGCGCCGGCCTCGGAGAGGCGGCCGATCAGGTCGGCCGCCTGCTCGGGCGAGCCGATGGCCGCGATGCCGTCCAGGTCTTCCACCGACACCCCGCGAGGTGCGGTCTGGAACCAGCGCTCGCGCGCGTCCTCAAGCACCGTGGCGGGATCGAGCCCGACATTGGTGTTGAGGAAGACGCAGACCTCGAGCGGCCCGGTCTCTTCGGGACGCACCTGGGCGCGCAGTTCGTACAGACGGTCCACGCGCGTGCGCAGTTGGGAGGGAGTCACGTTGAAGGTCATCCAGCCGTCGCCGAGACGGGCCACCCGGCCCAGCAGGCGGTCGACCGTGGCCTGCCCGGCGCGCGGCGAGGGGTTGGCCGCGACCCAGACCGGGAGTGGTCGCTGCACGAAACCTTCACCCAGGTCGAGGTTCTCGACCTGGGTGAAGGGCCCCTGGAACGAGGTCGCACCGGTGCTGACCTCCCGCAGGAAAGCTACGGCCTCCTCGAACCGGGCGACCTTCTCGCGGTAGTCCAGGCCGAACGTGCGCAGCTCGTTCTCGACCGCGGTGCCGGTGCCGTTGCCCGGGCAGGCGGCCAGCAGCATCCGGCCGCCGGACAGCGCGTCCAGGTCGGCCCACTGCCGGGCCACCGTGACCGGGTGCCGGAAACCCAGCGAGGCCATGCAGCCGATCCCGAGCCGCGCGCGGCGGGTGCGGGCGGCGAGCGCGGCCAGCAGCACCCCGGAGTCGAGGAAGGGCAGGGCCATGATCGAGTCGGCGACCCACAGTGTGTCCCAGCCGTCGTGGGCGTCGGCGTACTCGGCCAGGCGCAGGATCGCGTCGTACCCGTAGCTGACCGGCCGGTGGCGTACCGGGAGCACCAGTCCGGTGGTGGTCACGCCTCGCTCCCGAACCGGTGCAGGCGGACCTCGCGGGCCCGGGTCAGGTGATCGATCATCGCGCCGCGCGCGGCTTCCGGGTGGCGGTCGGTGATGGCAGCCAGGATGCTCTCGTGCTCGGCGCGGGTCTGTTCCAGGTCGTGGGGGGTCTCCTGGGTGCCGCGGTCGTAGATGCGCAGCTGGGCGGTGAGCCGGTGCAGCAGGGTCTCGATCGTGCGGTTGTGCGAGGCCCGCCAGATGGTCGCGTGCCAGGCCGAGTGGGCGCTGCGCTCGGCGTCGTTACGGGTCTCCCCGGTCAGGACGGTCTCGTGCAGGTGCCGCAGCCGGGCCAGATCCAGTTCGCCGCGGCGTTCGGCGGCGCCGGCGGCGGCCTGACCCTCCAGCACGATGCGCGCCTCGTAGACCTCGAGCACGTCTTCGGCGGTGCCCGAACGCACCCGGTGCCCGCGCCCGGCCTTCTCGACCAGGCCCTCGTGCTCCAGGCGGGCCAGGGCCTCGCGCACGGGGGTGCGGGAGACGCCGTATCGCTCGGCCAGCGGTAGTTCCTGCAACAGTGCGGTGGCGCCGAACTCACCGGCCAGGATGTCGGACCGCACGATCTCGTAGAGGGTGCCCGGGCCCGTCGTGGGGGTCTCGGTACTGCCTGGGCGTGGGGACAAGGGGTTCTCCCGGCGGATGATCAGCGTGAGGACGAGCGCGAGCATACCTGTGTATACATGGGCATGCGAACTTGTTGACATTCTCGACAGGACTGATCCAGTATTCAGCGCAGAGCCCTTACTCCCAGGGGTCTCAGCAGGTCACAGCGATTCGACAGAAGATTCGACAGCAGACAGAAGGCAGCACCGTGAACCGAGGCACCGGCACCGCCCCCATGGTGGTCGAGGAGTTGGCGGGGCACGTGCTCCGGCGGCCTCCGTCGGTGGGAGCCACCCGCCTCGTCGCGGTCGACGGCCGCTCCGGCTCGGGCAAGACCACGCTCGCCCGGCACCTGGCCGCACGGCTGGGGGCCCCGCTGATCCACCTCGACGACCTCTACGAGGGCTGGCAGGGTCTGGCCGGTGTCGGGGAGCTGCTGCACGGATGGATCGCCGAGCCCCTGGAGCAGGGCCGCACCGCCCGCTGGCGTCCCTACGACTGGGCCACCGGCACCCGCGAGGCCTGGCGGGAGGTGCCCGCCTCTCCCGTCGTGGTGCTGGAGGGTTGCGGTTCCGGCAGTGAGCCGCTCACCGGCTGTCTGAGTCTGCTGATCTGGGTGGAGTCCGACGACGACACCCGGCGGGAACGCCTGCGGAGCCGGTCCGACTGGGACAGCTACCGGCAGCATCACTTCGCCGACTGGGCTCGCCAGGAGGAGACCCTCCTGCGCCGCGAGAACACCCCCGGCCGGGCCGATGTCGTCGTGCACAACGACCCCGAACCCCCGCACCTGATCGTGACCTGACCAGCCTGACCACCTCGTCCTCTGCTCGACCATGACCCCGACCCCGTAACGGATACCGTGATGAACCGATCTGCATCGCTCACCCGCCGTGGCCTGCTGGCCGCCACCCTCTCCGCCACCGTGCTCGCGGCGTCCGCCTGCGGTGGCTCCTCGTCCGGGACGGAAGCGGCCTCCGGTGATCTGACCGAGGTCACCGTGGCCCTGAGCTGGACCCCGAACACCGACTACACCGGCGTCTTCGCGGCCGACGAGCTCGGCTACTACAAGGACGCGGGCATCAGCCTCAAGGTGATCCCGTACTCCTCCACCTCGCCGGAGACGCTGGTCGCGCACGACAAGGCCGACTTCGGGTTCTCCTACCAGGCCGGCGTGACCTACGCCCGGGCCGCCGGGCAGGACGTCGTGGCCGTGTACGCGCCCGACAGGAAAGGCACGTACGCGATCTCGGTGAGCGCCGACCGCGACGACATCCAGAGCCCGAAAGACCTGGACGGCAAGACCTACGCCGGGTTCGGGTCGCCGGACGAGGGCCCGCTGCTGAAGTACGTGATCCAGCACGACGGCGGCGAGGGTGATTTCAGGAGCATCGCGCTGGACACCTCTGCGTACCAGGCGGTCTACAGCAAGAAGGCCGACTTCACCATCCCGGTCGTGACCTGGGAGGGCGTGGAGGCCGAGCGCTCGGGCAAGCCGCTGAAGAACTTCGCCCCCACCGATTACGGCTTCCCCGACCAGTACTCGGTGCTGCTGGCCTCCAGCGACAAGTACCTCAAGGCCAACTCCGACGTGGCCAGGAAGTTCCTGGCGGCCACGGCGAAGGGCTACAGCTACTCCGCCGCCGAGCCGGAGAAGGCCGCCGACCTGCTGGTGCAGGCGAACCCGACGCAGCTGAAAGACGCCGACCTGGTGCGCGCGAGCCAGAAGCTCCTGGCCGGCGACGGCTACCTGAACACCGAGGAAGGCCACGTCGGCGTGCAGGACGAGACGTTCTGGAAGAATTACGGCTCGTTCCTCTACGAGAACGGGCTCCTCACCGACGCGGACGGCAAGAAGCTGACGGCCGAGCCGGACTGGACGCAGTACTACACCAACGCCTACCTCACCGCCTCGGGGAGCTGACGACATGAGCGTGCGCGTCGTCCTGGAATACCTGCACCCGTGGACCAACTCGGCCGGATTCTTCGTGGCCAGCCGGCAGGGCTGGTTCGCCGAGGCCGGGCTGGATGTCGAACTGACCGTGGCCGACCCCTCGCGGGGCGACTCCCTGGCCTACCTCTCCCGGTTCGAGGCCGATTTCGCGGTCTTCCCGAGCAACCGGCTGCTCGTGCGCCGGGCCCGCCACGAACCGCTGCAGGCGGTCGCGGCCATCAACCACCGGGCGATGGAGACCATCCTCACCACCACCGCCACCGGTATCACCCGCCCCCGTGACCTGGAGGGCCGTCGCCTGGCCCTCAACCCCACACCCCGGGGCCTGGCCATGGTCAGGCACCTGATCGCCGCCGACGGCGGCGACTTCTCCCGGGTGCAGGTGGTGAACAGCGGCACCCGCGAACTGCTGGCGGACGACGTGGCGGCCGGCGAGGTCGACGCCACCTTCGGCAACTACTGGGCCTGGGACGCGCTGCTGGGCAACCTGCCCGAGTCCGACCGCGTGGTCTGGCCGGTCGACACCCTCGGCGCCCCGCCGTACCACAGCTACCTCCTGGGCACCCAGGAATCGACGATCGAGCGCAACCCGGTGCTGGTGCGCACCCTGCTGGAGATCGTCGAGCGCGGCTACCGGGCCGCCCGCGACGAACCGGACCTGGCCGCGGACGCCTTCGAGCGGTATGTGCCCTACTTCTCCCGCGAGATCCTGCGGCGCTCGCTGGATCTCATCACCCCGACCTGGTTCCACGAGGGACGCTGGGGTCAGGTCCGCGACGAGCTGATGCAGCCGTACGCGCAGTGGCTCGCCGACTACGGAGTGCTCCCGTCGGCCGGTGGCTGGGAACGGTCCTACAGCAACAACTTCCTGGCGGTCCCGGTCTCGTGATCACGAAAATGCCCCGACCCGGCGTGGTTCTGCCTCCCCTCGTGCTCGTGGCCCTGCTGCTGGCGATCTGGGAGATCTACGCCGCCACGATCGGCCCGGGCGCGGACGTACTGCCCACCCCCTCGCGGGTGGCGCAGCAGGGCTGGGCCGACCGGGAGAACCTGCTGGCGAACACCTGGCCCACCCTGCGGGCCACGGTGATCGGCCTGGCCCTGTCGGTCGCGGTCGGCTTCGGGTTCGCCGTGCTGGTCGACCTTTCCGGCCTGGCCCGGCGGGCCGTGCTGCCGGTGCTGGTGGTCAGCCAGACCCTTCCCCTGGTCGCGCTGGCCCCGCTGGTCATCGTCTGGTTCGGGTTCGGGCAGTTCCCCAAGATCCTCCTCATCGTGTTCGTCAACTTCTTCTCCACCACCCTGAGTTTCGTCGAGGGGTTCCGCTCGGCCGACCCGGACAGCGTGGCCCTGCTGCGCTCGATGGGCGCCGGGCGGTGGCGGGTGTTCCGCACCGTGCGCCTGCCCTCCGCCCTGCCGTACTTCATGGCCGGGCTGCGGATCGCCATCACCTACTCGGTGGTCTCGGCCATCTTCGCCGAATACGCCGGGGCAGAGGCCGGTCTGGGCGTGTACATGCAGTTCGCCAAGAACACCTTCCGCACCGACCTGGTGCTGGCGGCCGTGTTCGTCACGGCCTCGCTCACCCTGATCCTCTTCGCCCTCAGCTACCTGATCGAGCGGATCGCCCTGCCCTGGGCGTTCCTCGTGCGTGCCGGGGAGGCATCATGACCCAACCGGCGCTGAGCATCAAGGATCTCGACGTCACCCTCGGCGGGCTGCCGGTGGTGCGGGGCCTGGACCTGCACGCGAGAGCGGGGGAGTTCGTCTCGATCCTCGGCCCCAGCGGCAGCGGCAAGAGCACCACCTTCGGGGTGCTCACCGGTGAGGTCTCGGCCGACCGGGGAGACGTGCGGATCACCGGGGACGCCCTGCACGGCGGACGCTCCCGGGTCGCCTACATGCCCCAGCGGGATGCGCTGCTGCCGTGGCGCACCGTGCTGAACAACCTGACCCTCGGTCTGGAGGTGCGCGGCACGAAACGCGCCGCCGCCCGGGAGAAGGTGCGTCCGCTGCTGGAACCGTTCGGCCTGGAGGGGTTCGAGAACCGTTACCCCGCGCAGCTGTCCGGCGGCATGCGACAGCGGGCGGCGCTGCTGCGCACCGTGGCCCAGGAGCAGCCCCTGCTGCTGCTCGACGAGCCGTTCGGGGCCCTCGACGCCCTGACCCGTTCCCAGATGCAGGGCTGGCTCGAGAACATGTGGGAGAAATACCGCTGGACGGTCGTTCTCATCACCCACGACGTGCGCGAGGCGCTGTTCCTGTCCGACCGCGTCTACGTGTTCAGCCCCCGCCCGGCCCGGGTGGCGGCGGAGATCGTGGTCGACTTCCCCCGCCCCCGCACCCAGGCCCTCTTCGCCGATCCGCGCTTCGCGGCGCTGGAGGCGGAGCTGTTGCAGCAGCTGACCCGGGCCTAAAGAAGGGGGAGGAGGGTGCGGCCCTGGTGGGCCGTCTGCTCCAGGTACGGGGTGTCGGACAGGATGAAATGGGTGACGCCCAGCTCGCGGTAGCGGTGCAGCGCGCCGGCGACGTCGGTGGGGGAGCCGACGAGCCAGGTCGAGCCGGCCCCGCCGGCCCCCGCCGAGCCCGGCGCGGTGTACAGGCAGGTGTCGAGCACCTCACCCTGGGAGGCCAGGTCGTAGAGGCGGCGCTGTCCTACGGCGTGGTCACGGTTCCCCTGCCACCACGGCTCGGGCTCCTGACCCCGCAGGCGGGCGACCCGGGCGCGGGCGGTGACCCACGCATCCGGGGTTGTCTCACCCACGACCGTGGTGACCCGCAGACCGAACTCCAGGGGCGCGTGACGCCGCCCGACCTCGTCACTGAGCCGGCGCAGGCGGGCGATGCGGGCGGCGATGGCCTCCAGCGGCTCGCCCCAGAAGAGCTGCACGTCGGCCTCCGCGGCGGCGACCCGCTCGGCCGCCTCCGACGCCCCGCCGAAGTAGAGGGTCGGGGGTGCGCCGTAGGGGCGGGAGGCCACGGTCGCGTTCTCGACGGTGAAGAACCGCCCCGTGAAGGTGACGTCTTCCTCGGTCCACAGCCGCCGCACCACGTGCATGAACTCTTCGGTGCGGGCGTAGCGGTCGGGGCCCGCGACGACCGGGTCGCCGTAGGCGGCGGGCTCGTCCACCCCGCTGACGATGTTCACCAGCAGCCGGCCCCGGCTGAGCTGGTCGAGCGTGGCCGCCGCGGCGGCGAACTGGGCCGGCTGCCAGTAGCCGGGGCGGGCCGCGACCAGGGGCCGGAACGTGGTGGTGCGCGCCGCCAGGGCGGTGGCCAGGGTGAAGGTGTCGGGACGGCCCCAGCTGGTGCCGATCAGGGCCCCTGACCAGCCGCTGCGCTCGGCGGCCAGCGCCAGCTCGGTGGAGTGCTCCAGCGAGCCCCAGCCCTGGGTGGCGGTGTCACCCCGGTGCCCGGGCTCGATCGTGTTGGGGATGTACCAGAGCAGTGTCATCGATGTCTCCGATCAGCGATGGCCCTCAGCCTATATTCTCGACAGGAATGATTGACAATGCTGGTCACGACTTGGACACTTGTGCTCATGAATCGAGGCCCGCTGCTGGCGAGCGCGCGCTGGGTAGACCTGCAGAGGGTTTCCAGTACCTGTTGTTGAACTTTCCGTTTGCCTGAGAGCTAAGACCGGGCAAGGGTTTATGGGTTCCAGCTCTTCGGCGGAGTGCCCCGGAGCCGCGATCCCGTAACCCTGCCCGGCGAAATCTTCACACTCTTTCCGCCACATTCTTTTGCTGACGAAGGATTTCGCCGTGACCCGTTACTCGCGCGCCCTCCCTCCGCAGGCCCGGCCATGACCGGCCGCCTGCACCTCACGCTCGCCGTCTCCGCGGCCGGGATCCTCGGCCGCGCGGGAAGCTTCGACGCGGATGCCGACAGTTACGCCGAGACCGCCCGCCGGGCCGAGGCCGCCGCGCTGGACGCGGTGTTCCTGCCCGACTCCCCGGCGCACGAACCCACCACGCTGCTGGCCGCTCTCGCCGCGGTCACCGACCGCATCGGTCTGATCGGCACCCTCTCGGCCGGGCACCACGACCCTCTGGAACTGGCCCGCCGGGTCGCCGACACCGACTACCTGAGCAATGGACGAATCGGCTGGCGGGTCGCGGAGAACGAGCCTTCGCGGCGGATCTTCGGGGCCGGTCCGCAGAGTGTTCCCGATCGCTGCGCGTTCGTCGACTCGGTGGTGCGCCGCTGGCACGAGCGCACGGAACTGCGCTCACCGCAAGGACGTCCGGTGGTCGTGCGGGGTAGTGGCGACGCCGACGTGGTGCTGGTCGACGGCCGAGGAGTCCATGATCACCGTCGGGGGCTGCGGGAGGCGCTGCGCGCGCAGGGCCGGGATCCCGACTCGGTGGTCGTGCTGCAGAACATTGCCGTGGTGCTGAGTGCCACCGAGCCGGAGGCCCGGGAACTGGCGCCCGCCCTGGGCGATCTCGACACCGGCGGTCACGCGGTCGTGGCCGGCACGCCGGCCCGGGTCGCCGACGAGCTCCAGGAGCGGCTGCGTCGCGGTCTGGCCGACGGCTTCAACGTGCTGCCCGACGTGCTGCCCTCGGGGTTCGACGCGTTCACCGAGCAGTTGCTGCCCGAACTGCGCCGGCGCGGCCTGTTCCGTTCCGGCTACGAGAGCCGCACCCTGCGCGGCCATCTCGGCCTGGCCATCCCGGCCGGAGCCGACTCGCCCAAGGTGCGCACCGCGTCCCTCGTCGCGCGTTCCCGCCGGCCGGTGACGGCATGAGCCTCGTGGTGATCGTCGACCTGGCCGTCGGTGACGGGCTCGGCCTCGACCAGGCGCGCGAGGTCGCCGAGGTGGCGAGTGACGTCGGCGTGACCGCGATCCGGGTGAGCGACGGGCCGCCCGGTGAGCTCGCCCTGCTCGACGCGAGCAGTGTGGCCGGGCACCTGGGCGCGCTGTACCCGGGCCTGCACTGGATCGTCGACGCCCCGACCACCCACAACGCCCCCGCCAACCTGGCCCGGCGCGTCCTCTCGCTGGACCGCGCCACCCACGGCCGGGCCGGGCTGGCCCTGCGGGCCGGGGACGGCGACGAGGTCACCGATGCGGTGCTCGATCTGCCGAAACCCGGCCTGCCGGTTGACACCGGGGGAGCGGCGCGGCCCTTCCGGTGGAAGGAGTACGCCCGCGTCGTGACCGGGCTGTGGGACGGCGAGGTGGATCACGAGGGGCGCTTCTACCGGGTGAACGGCTCGCTCGGCGGGCCGGTGTCGGAACAGGGGCGCCCGGTCCTACTGGCGGACGGGCGTGATCATCTCGACTGGGTGGATGCCGCCCGCCTGGCCGACGTCTTCGTGGTGCCGCGGATCGAGCTGGTCGACGGCGGCAACACCCGCCTGATCGACGCGGTGGTGAGCTCCGGCCGGCGCCGCGACGAGGTGGCGCTGGTGGCCCGGGCCGGCATCGTGCGCGAGAACGGCCGGGTGACCGCGGGCGAGCTCGCGCGCTGGAGCGTGAACCACGCCCTGGACGGCCTGGAACTGGCGACCACCGGAGGGCGCGACGAGCTGATCGGCGTGCTCAGATCCGTGGTGCCGCGCCTGGAACCGTCCGGCGGCGACACCCTGCGCTCCGCTCTCGGCCTGCCCGTCCCGGCCCCCGCCCCGGTGTGATCTCTTCCTTTTCTGTAGAGAATGGACACCGCTGGTCAGCCGGGTTAGCCTGACGAGAAGTCGTCGTCGAAGGGGGTTCGAAAGCGGTGGCCGCCGGATGAAATTCCTTCTGAGCACGCTGATCGTCCATGCTCCCCACCCGATCACCGGTGAGGTCACGAGCACCTCGCGGCGCTTCGCGCAGGTCGTCGAGAAAGCGCTCCTGGCCGAAGAACTGGGTTTCGACGGGTTCGGGGTGGGGGAACGGCACGAAAGGCCGTTCATCTCCTCGTCCCCGACCGTCGTGCTCAGTCACCTGGCCGCCCTGACCCGTACGATCCGGCTGTTCACCACCGTGACCACGCTGAGTCTGCTCGATCCGGTACGCGCCTACGAGGACTACGCCACGCTCGACCACCTCTCCGGCGGCCGGCTGGAGCTGATCATCGGCAAGGGCAACGGCTCGGCGCAGCGCGAGCTGTTCGACGTCACGCCCGAAGACCAGTGGGACCGTAACGCCGAGTCCTACGAGGTGTTCCGCACGATCTGGCGGCAGGACAAGGTCACCGTCGACACCAGGTTCAGGCCCCCGTTGCGGGATGCCGAGGTCTGGCCGCGCCCGCTGCAGCAGCCGGTACGGGTCTGGCACGGCAGCGCCACCAGCCAGGCGTCGGTCGACCTGGCGGCCCGCTACGGCGACCCGCTGTTCTCGGCCAACGTCACCCACGCGATCGAGCCGTACGCCGAGCTGATCCGCTACTACCGCGAACGCTGGGCCCACTACGGTCACGACCCGGCCCGGCTCGCGGTCGGGTCCGGTACCGCCGGCTACCACGCGCGTCCCAACTCCCAGGATGCGGTGAAAGCCTGGGAACCCGCCTACGCCGGGTACCTGGCGATGCAGAACCGCCTCGGCACCGCACCGGTCTTCCCCACCCTGGAAGATTACGTGGAGCGCAGCTCGGCGCTGATCGGCAGCCCGCAGCAGGTGATCGAGAAGGTGCACCGCTACCACGAGGCGTTCGGGCACAGCGTGGTCAACATCCTCGCCGACCCGCTCGGCGTGCCCGACGACGAGCAGCGGGCGAGCCTGGAGCTGTTCCAGTCGCAGATCGCTCCTGTGCTGCGCCGGGATCTACCCGATCCGCCGTGGCCCTGGGCCCCTGCACTAGCCCCCGAAGCCCCTGCACTTGCCTCCGAAGCCCCTGCACTTGCCCCCGAAGCCCCTGTGCTCGCCCCCGAAAAGCCCACCGAACAGGAGCTCGTACCGTGACCACCACCCCGCTCGGTGTTCTTGACCTGGTTCCGGTCTCGACCGGCTCGAACGCCTCTGAGGCGATCCGCAACAGCATCGACCTGGCGCAGCACGCCGAGCGGCTGGGCTACGCGCGGTACTGGTTCGCCGAGCACCACCTGAACCCGGGTGTGGCCGGCACCACCCCCTCGCTGCTGCTGGCCCTGGCCGCGGCCGCCACCGGGCACATCCGGCTGGGCTCGGGCGCGGTCCAGATGGGCCACCGCACGGGGCTTTCCGTGGTCGAGGAGTTCGGTCTGCTCGACGCCGTGCACCCGGGCCGGTTCGACCTCGGGCTGGGGCGTTCCGGCGGGGTGCCGCGTGAGCCGCGGCAGGTGCCGAAGGCGTCCCCGGTGGTCGACGGCAAGGCCCCGGGCGGCCTGCTGATCCCGCCGAAGTTCGACTTCCGCCCCCTGCTCGGCTCACCGCGCTTCGCCCTGCAGAAGAAGCTCCTGGCCCAGCCCGGGGCCCAGCCGCAGGACTACGACGAGCTGCTCGGCGACGTGCTCGCCCTGATCGCCGGTACCTACACCTCGCCGGAGGGCGAGGAGGCGCACGTGATCCCGGGAGAGGGTGCGGCCGTGCAGATCTGGGTGCTCGGCAGCAGCGGCGGCGAGAGCGCCGAGGTGGCGGGCGAGCGCGGTCTGCGGTTCGGGGCCAACTACCACGTCGCCCCCTCCAGTGTGCTGGAGGCCGTGGACGCCTACCGGGCCGCGTTCAAGCCGTCGGCCGATCTCGACCGGCCCTACGTGACGGTCTCGGCCGACGTGGTGGTGGCCGACGACGAGGCCACCGCCCGCTCGCACGCGGCCGGTTACGGGGCCTGGGTGCGCAGCATCCGCACGGCCGAGGGCGCCATCCAGTTCCCCACGCCGGACGAGGCCCGGCAGCGGGTCTGGAGCGATGCCGACCGGGCCCTGGTGCAGGACCGGGTCGACACCCAGTTCGTCGGGTCACCGGTGCAGGTGGCCGACCAGCTGGAGATCCTGCGCGACGCGACCGGGGCCGACGAGCTGCTCGTCACCACGATCACCCACGACCACGCCGACCGGGTGCGCTCGTTCGAGCTGCTCGCGCAGGAGTGGTCGGGCCGCTGACGGGCTGCGGGTACTCACGAACGGCCGGTCTGCAGGCCGTTCGTCAGTACGCGCAGCATGCGCCGTGAGCGCTCCTCACCGCTGAAGTACTGCACCCAGCCCGCGGCCGCGCCCATCGTCACCACGTCGGTCGCGTCCAGATCGGCGCTGACCGCCCCCTGCGCCTGAGCCTTCTCCAGCAGGTGCTGCACCGCCGCCATCATGGCCAGGCAGGAACGGTGCAGCTCGGAGTCCTTGTCCTGCAGCGCCGCCATCACGTCGGACGGCAGGCCTCGCTGGGCGCCGCACCTCTGCGCGAACCGCGCCGTCCAGGCCTCCAGCTCGTGCGCGGGATCGTCGGCGCTCAGCGAGTTCTCGGCCAGTTCACGCAGGCTGTCGATCCCGTCGCCGAGCACCGCCTGCAGCAGCGCCACCCGGTTCGGGAAGTGCCGGTACAGGGTGCCGATGCCCACCCCGGCCCGCCGGGCCACGTCGCGCAGCGACGCGTCCGTGCCCTCCTCCGCGAAGACCTCGCGTGCCACCGCGACCAGAGCGGCGCGGTTGCGCCGCGCGTCCTCCCGCAGGTCCCCGTCCGCCTTCCGCGCCATGCGTAAAACTCCCTTGCTCAATCGGAGCACCGCTCCCTATCATTCGGCGGAGCAGTGCTCCACATATTACCGCGCTGAGCGAGGGAACCTTTATGAGCCCGCCCGAACCCTTTTCGCCTGCCCTGAAACGCCTCATCCTGGTGACCACCCTGGGGTCGTTCATGGCGTTCCTCGACTCCACGATCGTCAACGTGGCGCTGGAGTCGCTGACGGTCGACCTGCACGCCGACCTGGCCACCATCCAGTGGGTGCTGACCGGGTACCTGCTGGCCATGGCCGCGGTGATCCCGGTCTCGGGCTGGGTCTCGACCCGGTTCGGCGCCGTGCAGACCTACGTCGTGGCCCTGGCGGCCTTCACCGTCGCGTCCCTGATCTGCGGCCTGGCCGGCTCGGTCGAGATGCTGGTCGCGGGCCGGGTGCTGCAGGGGCTCGCGGGCGGCCTGCTGATGCCGGTCGGCTCGATGATGATGCTGCGGGCCACCGGCCCGGGCCAGATCGCCCGGGTGATGGGCGTCGCCGGTGTACCCACCGTGATGGCGCCGGTGTTCGGGCCCACCGTCGGCGGGCTGATCATCGAGCACGCCGGCTGGGAGTGGATCTTCTTCCTCAACCTGCCGATCGGTCTGCTCACGCTGATCCTGGCGGTTCGTCTGCTGGCCTTCGACGCGCGGGGCGAGGCCGGCCCGCCCGACCTGGCCGGTCTGGTGCTGATCATCGGCGGCACCGTCGGTCTCACCTACGGACTGGCCGAGATCGGTTCCGCGGGAGGGCTGCACGCCCGCAGCGTCGGGGCCCTGACGATCGGTGCGGTAATGCTCGTGGCCTTCGTGGCACACCAGCTGATCGTTCCGAAACCCCTGCTCGACCTGCGGCTCTTCCGCAACCCCCGGTACGCCGTGGCGTCGCTGGCCAACTTCTGCCTGGGGGCGGCCATCTTCGGCGCGATCATCCTGCTGCCGCTGTACTTCCAGCTGGTGCGGGGCGAGGACGCGGTGGCGACCGGTCTGCTGCTCATGCCGCAGGGTGCCGGGGTGGCGCTGGGCATGATCGTCGGCGCCGGGCTGACCGACCGGATCGGCAGTGGCTGGACCGGGGTGTCGGGCTCGCTCCTCAGCCTGGTCGCCACCCTGCCGTTCACCGCCATCGGGGTCGGCACCTCGTACGTGCTCCTGGACAGCCTGATGGTGGTGCGGGGTCTCGGGGTCGGGTTCTGCGCGGTCGCGGTGTCGGCCGCGGCGTTCCGGGCCATCGACGCGTCCCGGATCCCCGATGCCACGGTGCAGAACAACGTGTTGCAGCGTCTGGGCGGCTCGGCCGCGACGGCCGCCTTCGCGGTGATCCTGCAGCACCAGCTCGAGTCGGCGACCAGTTCTCAGGCGGTCGCCGACGGGTTCGGCACGGCGTTCTGGTGGGTGGTGGCCATCTCGGCGGGCAGTGGCCTGCCGCTGTTGTGGCTCATCCCGGCCGAACGCCGTGCCGCCCGCCCTCCGGAGGATCAGACGCTGACGCCGAGCGCCGCCAGCAGTTCCTGACCGAGACCGGCCAGGGCCGGGTCGTCCGGCCGGCGGGGGCCGCGCCCGGGGACGGTGAGCTCGAGCTTGATCGACCCGTCCCCGAGCACGATCACCCGGTCGGCCAGGCGCACGGCCTCGTCCACGTCGTGCGTCACCATCACGACCGTCCAGCCGTGATCGCGCCACAGCCCGCCGACCAGCGACTGCATCTCGAGCTTGGTCAGGGCGTCGAGGGCCCCGAACGGCTCGTCCAGCAACAACACCCGGGGCCGGCGGGCCAGGGCCCGGGCCAGGCTCGCGCGCTGGGCCTGGCCGCCGGACAGCTGCAGCGGCCAGGCACCGGCCTTGTCCTCCAGCCCCACCTCGGCCAGGGCCTGGACGGCCCGGGCCTGGTCGCGCAGGCCCAGGGCCACGTTGTCGCCGACCTTCAGCCACGGCATCAGCCGGGGCTCCTGGAAGGCGACGGCCACCTCGTCCGGGGACTCCACCGTGCCGTCGTCGGGCTGCTCCAGCCCGGCGACGATCCGCAGCAGCGTGGACTTCCCGGTGCCGGAACGCCCGATCACGGCCACGAACTCACCCTCGGCCACGGTCAGGTCGAGCCCGTCGAGCACGACCGTCCCGCCGAAACGCTTGGAGACGCCGGAGAAGGTGATCACGACTCGTCGACCACGGCGGTCTTGATGTCCGGCACCGACTTCAGGAAGCCGAAGTCGACGTACTGCTGACCGAGCTTCTCCAGATCGGCGACGACGGTGGAGTCCATCGGCTCGATGGTGGGCACGTCGAACGTGGCGATCTGCTGGACCAGCTCGTCGGTGGCGCCGAACTCCTTGTAGGTGTCGGTGATGACGCTCGGGTCGGCCTTGGCCCGCGCGGCCTCGCGCACCAGGCCGTCGTACATCGCCTTCAGCTCCTTCGGGTGAGCCTCCGCCCACTCGCGGCTGACGATGTGGATCGACCAGTTGTACGAGTTCATGTCGGCGCCGGTGATCAGCACCTTCGAGCCCTCGGTGGCCATCGCGGCGGCCAGGTTCTGGTCGTACGAGGCGATCGCGTCGACCTGACCGCTGGCGAACGCGGTGGCGAACGTCGAGGTGTCCAGCGTGACCTTCTCGACCTTGCCGACGTCGAGCCCGGCCTCCTTGAACGCCAGGTTCAGCAGGTAGTCGCCGGTGCCGCCGGGGGAGTCGATGCCGACCTTCTTGCCGTACAGGCCCTTCAGGTCGGTGACGCCGCTCTGCTCGTTCGCGACGATGCCCTGGCTCTTGCCGGAGTACTTCTCCAGCGCGAAGGCCATCCAGTCGTCGCCGGTGCCGGCCAGGTTCACGAAGTACCCGGTGCCGGTGGACGAGACGTCGGCCTCGCCGGCGGTCACGGTGTCGTAGGCGGTCACCGGGTCGAGGGGGCCGATCCACTTGACCGTGGTACCGACCTTCTTGCCCTCCTCCTCCAGGTAACCCGACTCCTTCACCGTGGTCAGGTAGTTGGCGGTGGGCAGGTAGGCGACGCGGAACTCGGTGCTGCCGGCCCCGGCGGCCCCGCTGCTGGACGAGCCGCAGGCGGAGAGGGCGAGCAGGGAAGCGACGACGAGGGCGGGGAGCTTGTAGCGCATTTTGGTTCCTTGATGGTCGGGAGGGGCTCAGCGTCCGCTGAAACCCTTGCGCCAGCGCAGCAGCCGGGCTTCCAGCAGCCGCACGAGCCAGTCGGTGAGTACGCCGAGCAGGGCGTAGATGACGATGCAGAGCACCACCTGTTCGGGGCGCACGAAGCGCTGGGCGTTGATCAGGATGAACCCGATGCCCGAGGTGGTGTTCACGGTCTCGCTGGTGACCAGGGCGATCCACGCGATGGCCAGCGAGAAGCGCAGTCCGGTCAGAATACTCGGCAGAGCGCCGAGCAGGAGGATCTTCACGGCGACCAGGCGCCGCGAGAACTTGTACACCACCGCCACCTCGACGAGTTTCACGTCGACGTTGCGGATGCCCGCGTAGGTGTTGAGATACACCGGTATCAGCACACCTTCGGCGATTAGGAGAACCTTCATCGACTCGCCCACCCCGAAGGCGATGATGAACAGCGGCAGCAGTGCGTTGAACGGGATCGCCCGCAGCATCTGCAGCGGCCGGTCGACGGTGAGCTCACCCAGGCGCGAGTAGCCCGAGACCACGCCCATCAGCAGGCCGAACGTCACGCCCAGCACGGTTCCCAGCGCCACCCGGGTGAGGCTGGTGCCGAGGGCCTGCGGCAGCGTGCCGTCTTTCGTCAGGTCGACGGCCGCGGTGAAGACCCGGGCCGGGGCGGGGAAGGTGCGGTCGCTCAGCCAGCCCCGGTCCGAGGCCAGGGCCCACAGACCGAGGATGGCCAGGGGGCTCAGCCAGGGTAGGAGGGCATGGCCCAGGCGACTGAACGGAATTGAGGACGTCGATGTCGCCCCGGGGGGTCGGTGGTGGGTTCTCGGGGTGGTCGGCGTCGTCACGATCCCTCGGCCAGGACGGTGAGTTCATCGAGTACCGCGGCCGCGAAAGTACCGGTTCCCCGGGCGTGCTCCACGGCGCGTTCAGCCGCCACCGCCAGGGCGGCGTGCGCCGCGACCGTGGCGCGCAGGGGATCGGTGCCCGGGGCCAGGAAGGTCGCGACCAGCGCGCCCAGACTGCACCCCGCGCCTGTCACCTTGGTCAGCCAGCGGTGGCCGCCCGGTACGGCGATCACCTCGGAGCCGTCGGTGACGTAATCGGTCGGTCCGCTGATGGCGATGACCGCACCCGTCCTCCGGGCCAGGTCCTTGGCGTAGGGGACGGCGTCCTCGGGCGTTGCCGTGGCGTCCACGCCCCGGCTGGTCGCGGTGCCACCGGCCAGGGCGATGACCTCGGAGGCGTTGCCGCGCACAGCGGTCGGTGGCACCGTCGTGATCAGCCCGGCGGCCAGATCGTCGCTCACCGGGATGCCCGCTCCCACTGTCACCGGGTCGAGCACCCAGCGGGTGCCCGCGTCGTGGGCGGTCCGGGCGGCGGTCAGGAGCAGCTCGGGGGTGTCGGTCACCATCGCCGCGAGGTTGATCCAGACGCCGGAAGCAGCGGTGGCCAAGGGTTCGACGGCCGCCGGGTTGCCGCCGATCGCCGGTGAACCACCCACGGCCAGAACCATGTTGGCGTTCAGTCCGGCGGTGATGTAGTTGGTCAGCCCGAACACCAGGGGGGACGCCTCGACGACGGCCCGGAGGGGCCCGGTGACGTAGGGGTCGGGCCAGCGGATCTGCGTGGTCATGGCTGCGTCGCTTTCCTGAGGGTGCTGGCTGCGCGGTTCTTCCACTCCTCGCGCTCCGGGCGGGGCAGGCCCAGGTGGTCGCGCAGGGTCTTTCCGGTGTACTCGGTGCGGAACCGGCCCCGGCGCTGCAGTTCCGGTACGACCTGGCTCGCGAAGTCGGCGAACGCGGCGGGCACGTGGGTGGCGACGACCATGAAGCCGTCGGCGGCCCCGCGGTCGATCCACTCCTCCATCCCGTCGGCGATGTCGGAGGCCGAGCCCACCAGGTAGCCCTCGGTACGCGCGCCGTACCACTGGCCGAGCTCCCGGATGGTCAGGTTCCTCGTCCGCGCGTACTCCAGCACCTCGCGGTAGTGGCCCATCACGCCGGCCACCTCCATCTCCGGAAGCGGGCCGTCCAGGTCGAACTTCGTCAGGTCGACGTTGATGTGGTACGCCAGGCGGGACAGCCCGGCCTCCGGCTCGACCAGGTCCTCGAACGCGTGGTGCCGGGCCTGCGCGTCCTCCTTCGAGTCACCCACCACCACGGCGGCCGCCGGGAGGATCTTCAGGTGGTCCGGGTCGCGTCCGTACTTCGCCGCGAGAGCCTTGACGTCGGAGTAGAACTCGATGGCCGACTCGATCGACTCGTGCGAGCAGAAGATCACGTCGGCCCAGCGCGCCGCGAAGTCCCGGCCGCTGGGCGAGGCGCCGGCCTGCACGATTACCGGGTAGCCCTGCGGCGGGCGCGGAACCCCCAGCGGACCCTGCACCTTCACGTACTCACCCTGGAAGTCCACGGCGCGCACCTCGTCCGGACGTCCGTACTGCCCGGAGACCTTGTCGTGCACGACCGCGGCGTCCGACCAGCTGTCCCACAACCTGGCCGTCGCCTCGAGGAACTCCTCGGCCCGGGCGTAGCGTTGTTCCCGGGGCGGCAGCGCCTCGAACCCGAAGTTCTGCGCCTCGGCGTCCTGGAAGCTGGTGACCACGTTCCACCCCGCGCGCCCCCCGGTGAGATGGTCGAGCGTGGCGTACGAGCGGGCCACGTTGTACGGCTCGTTGTAACCCGTCGACGTGGTGGCGGCCAGCCCGATGTGACGGGTGGCCCCGGCCATCAGCGAGATCGCCGGGATCGGGTCGAGGCGCGGTGACCCGGCCCCGTACCGTACGGCCGGGTCGAAGCGCCCACCCAGACTACGCGGCACGGCCAGTGAGTCCGGCACGAAAATCAGGTCGAACAAGGCCTCTTCGAGCAGCCGTGCGGTGTCGGTGTAGTAGGCCGCGTCGAGGAAGTCGTCCCGGGCCGCGGCGTGCCGCCACCCGACGGTGGCCATCGGCCCGGCATTCATGAAAGCAGCCAGATGAATGTGTTTTTCGGGCATGGATGAATCTCCAGGTGGTTCCAGGCAAAGACGATGGACACGTGGCCACCGTGATGAAGGAGGAAACCCCGCCGTGAACAAGGGCGAGGGGTTTCAGGGGGCGTGGGGGGCCGGACAGTCCTTGGTGACCACGTCGTCCTCCGGTAGACCCAACGACTGCGAGACCAGTTGACGGATGCGGATATCGCGGTCGCGGGCGAGGTGCTCGAGCATGGTGGTGCGGGCGGTCTCCGCGTCGCTGCGGCGGATCGCGTCGAGGATGAGCGCGTGCTCGGCGTGGCTGTCGGCGAACGACGCCTGCGTCGCCTCCGGGCTCCACGGGGCACTGGACTTCACCTGGGCGTCGAGGGTGTGGACGAGGCCCAGGATGGTGTGGTTGTGGGCGGCCGCGCGGATGCCCGCGTGCCACTGGTTGTACAGGTCCCGCACGGCCTGGTGGGAGGTCTCGTCGGCGGCCGTGCCGTCGGGGCCGGTGTGGGCCACGGCCCGGCGGTGCAGTTCCTCCAGCTTGGCCAGGTCGATGGTGCTGCGCCGCATCGCCGCGGCCGAGGCCGCCGACGACTCGAGGATCGCGCGGACCTCGAAGATCTCCAGCGTCTCCTCGATGCTGCGCCGGCGGACCGAGAACCCGCGGGTGCCGGCGACCAGCAGCCCGTCGCGCTCGAGCAGGGCCAGGGCCTCCCGCACGGGGGTGCGGGAGACCCCGAACTCCTCGCTCAGGGCGTTCGGTACCAGGGCGCCGGCGTCCCGGTAGTGACCGGACATCAGCCGGCGCCGCAGGGCCGAGTAGATGGTGTCCCGGGCGCTCACCCGGGCCTCGTCGGCGCTCATGATTACGACTGTATGCAGCCGTATGCGATCAAGGCGAGAGGTATGCAGTCACTTTCACCGGCGCTTCACCGGGCTGCCGATCAACGTCCGGGCGCGCGGACGGTGTCGAGAACATGCACGTAACCGCCCATAGCGCCACGAGATGGAGGCGACATTGTCTATCTTGTCTATATGCATTGACCTGAATGCAGTCGCGGCTTAGCGTGGTGTGAAGTCGGCTGGTGCGGTGCTGAGGAGGGAATGTGAACAGCGGTCTGTTCTCCCGGCGCCGTCACATCGATCTGCTGCGCGTCTGCGCCGATCTCTGTCAGATCCCCACGCGCTGACCGAGAGCGCGACACCAGTTCTTTCGCCGCACATCCATCGGAACGTCCGCCGGCACCCGTGTGCCCGGACGCCTCGTGACGAGGAGAACCCCTGACGTGGGTAGAACGCTGAAGCATGCCTGGCTGAACGTGGGACTGGTTGCCGGACTGGTCGTCCTGACCGGTTGTGGCGGCGGTGACAGCGCCGGATCGGGGGCGGGCAGTAGCTCGACACCGAAAAGCGGCGGCACACTGACCTTCGCGGTCGGCTCCGACACCGGCTGCACCGATCCGCAGCAGGTGGCCAGTAACGACTCGATCTACTCCGTGCGCCAGCTGGTCGACTCCCTCACCGACCAGGACCCGCAGACCGGCAAGATCGTGCCCTGGCTGGCCGAGAGCTGGGACATCAGTAAGGACGCCACCACCTTCACCTTTCACCTGCGCGAGGGTGTGACGTTCAGCGACGGCACCCCGCTGGATGCCGAGGCGGTGAAGGCCGACTTCGAGGCCGTGCCCGACCTGGGGGCCCTGGCCGGTCTGGCCACCGGCTACCTGGCCGGGGTCGAGAAGATCACCGCCGACGACGCCCAGACCGTGACGGTGACCTTCGCCCAGCCGAACGCCCAGTTCCTGCAGGCCACTTCGACCCACTCGCTGGGCATCGTGTCACTCGCCTCGTCAAAACTGCCGGCGCCGGACCGCTGCACGAAGGGCATCATCGGGTCCGGCCCGTTCACCCTGGCCGGGTACGCGGCGAACCAGTCGACCACGCTGAAGAAGCGCACCGGTTACGCCTGGGGTTCCTCGCTGTGGAAGAAGCCGGGTGAGGCCTATCTCGACCAGGTGGTCTTCAAGGTGCTGCCCGAGGCCGGGGTGCGTACGGGGAGCCTGCAGTCGGGACAGGTGGACGCGATCGGTAACGTCGGGCGGGCCGACGAGAGTGCGCTGGAGTCGGCCGGGGTCACCCTGGAGGCCCGCGCCAACCCGGGCGTGGTGTTCGGGCTCTCGCCGAACAACGCGCACCCGATCCTCAAGGACGCCGCGGTGCGGCAGGCCATCGGCTACGCCATCGACCGGCAGCAGATCGCCGACACGGTGTTCAACACCGGCACCGAACCGGCCACCAGCGTGCTCGCCCACACCACGCCCGGCTACGAGGACCTCTCCGGGCAGCTCACCTTCGACCTCGACAAGGCCAAGAGCCTGCTGGAGGGCGACGGCTGGAGCGCGGGTGCCGACGGGATCCGCGAGAAGGACGGCAAGAAGCTCTCGCTCGCCATCACCTGGTTCGCGAACTCGCCCACCAACCAGCCCTCGCTGGAGCTGATCCAGCAGCAGCTCAAGCAGGCCGGCATCGCCGTGGAGCTCAAGCAGAACGAGATCTCGCAGTTCGCCACCATTCTGCAGACCGGTGACTTCGAGCTGGCCTGGGGCAACGTGACCCGCGCCGACCCGGACATCCTGCGCACCCAGTTCTCCACCGCGCTGGCCAACTTCTACCAGGTGCCGGAGACAGGCCTGGAGAAGACGCTGACGCAGCAGGCGGGCACCGTCGACGAGGCGGCCCGGGAGAAGCTCGTCGCCCGGGCCCAGGAAGACCTGGTGGAGAACGCCTACACGGTGCCGGTGGTGGAGCTTCAGACCAAGCTGGGTGTCGCGAAGCGGGTGCACGACCTGAACTTCGAGGCCTCGAGCCGGATTCAGCTGCACGACACCTGGGTCGAATGAGATGCCCCGCTACGTGATCCGGCGTCTCGTCCAGGCGGTGGGGGTGCTGTGGGCGGCGTACACGCTGTCGTTCTTCATCCTCGTGCTGCTGCCGGGTGACCCGGTCTCGGCCATGGCCGGCGCGGGTGCGGACTCCGCGCCGGTCGACCCCGCCCGGCTCGAGGCCCTGCGTCACGAGTACGGATTCGATCAGCCCGTGCCTCTGCAGTACCTGAACCACCTGGGGCACGCGCTGATCGGTGACCTGGGTGACTCGGTGGCCACCGGCCGCCCGGTCACGCAGCTGATCACCCAGGCCCTGCCCCAGACCCTGCTGCTGACCGCGAGCGCCCTGACCCTGGCGTTCGTGCTCGGCGGCGGGCTGGCGCTGGCCGCGACCTTCAGCGCGCGTCCCGGGGTGCGGCAGGTGCTGCTCTCGCTGCCGCCGCTGGGGGTCTCGGTGCCGACGTTCTGGATCGGGCTGATGCTGGTGCAGTTCTTCTCGTTCCGGAACCAGTGGTTCCCCGCCTTCGGCAACGACGGTCTGAAAGGCCTGGTGCTGCCGGCCGTCACGCTGGCGGTGCCGACCGGGGCACAGATCGCCCTGGTGCTCGCCAAGAGCCTGATCACGACCCTCGACGAGCCGTACATCGGCACCGCCCGGGCCAAGGGCGCCGGAAGGAGACACGTGCACCTGCGGCACGCTCTGCGCAACGCCTCGTTACCCGCCCTCACCGTGGCCGGTCTGCTCGTGGGTCAGCTGATGGCCAACGCCGTGGTGATCGAGACGGTGTTCTCCCGCAACGGTCTGGGGCGGGTGACCCAGTCCGCCGTGAGCACGCAGGACATTCCGGTCGTGCAGGGGGTGGTGGTCTACGGGGCGCTGGTCTTCGTGGTGGTCAATCTGCTCGTCGACCTGGTCTACCCGGTACTGGACCCGCGCATCGTGCTCGCCCCGAGGCGTCCTGTGGTGGCTGCCGTATGAGTGAACTAATCGCCCCGGTGGCACCGGTTCTGGAGCGGCCCGCGCGCATGCATGACGGACGTCTGCGGCGGACGCTGAGTTTCTTCGGTCACCGCCCGGGGTTGCTGGTTTCGGTCGTGGTGGTCTTCCTGGTGGGCGTCTCGGCCTTCGCGCCGGATGTCTTCAGCAGTCAGGACCCCACCGCGGGGGTGCCGGCGGAGAACTTCCGGGCTCCCGGCGCGGCGCACTGGTTCGGTACCGACAGCCTGGGCCGTGACCTGTTCACCCGGGTCGTGCACGGTGCCCAGCTGTCGTTGCGGGCCACGCTGATCGCGGTGGCGTTCGCCTTCGTGGTCGGCGGGACCATCGGCCTGGTCGCGGGTTTCGTCGGCCGGTGGGTGGACGACGTGCTCATGCGGCTGGTCGACGTGGTGCTGTCGATCCCCACCCTGTTCCTGTCGCTGGCCGTGGTCACCGCGCTCGGCTACGGCACCACGAAAGTCGCCGTCGCGGTGGGCTTCGCGAATGTGGCCGGGTTCGCCCGGGTAATGCGCTCGGAGGTGCTGCGGGTGCGCCTGGCCCTGTACGTGGAGGCATCCCGCGGGATCGGCGCGCGGTGGTGGAGCGTGCTGGGCCGGCACGTGCTGCCCAACAGCATCGGCCCGGTGCTGGTGCTGGCGACGCTGGAGTTCGGGACCTCGATCCTGGCGGTGTCGTCGCTGAGTTTCCTCGGGTACGGCGCTCCGCCGCCGGCCCCGGAATGGGGCACGCTGATCTCGGACGGGCGCAACTACCTGGCCAACGCCTGGTGGCTGACCACGCTGCCCGGCCTGACCATTGCCGCGACCGTGCTGGCGACCAACCGGATCGCCCGGGCACTCGACGGGGAGCTGAGGCAGTGGTGAACCTGCTGGAGATCCGCGACCTGGTGGTTTCGTACCGCACCCGGTCGGCGCCGGTGAGAGCGGTTGACGGGGTGTCGCTCTCGGTGGCTCCCGGCGAGATCGTCGCGGTGGTGGGGGAGTCCGGGTCGGGCAAGAGCACCACGGCCCACGCCGTGGTGCGGCTGCTGGCCGGGAACGCGCAGATCGAATCGGGCAGTATCCAATTCGAGGGCGCGGATCTGGCGCACGTCCCGGAACGCTCGCTGCGGACCGTGCGCGGCGCCCGGATCGGCCTGGTGCCGCAGGATCCGGCAGTCTCGCTGAACCCGGTCAAGCGCATCGGCGAGCAGGTGGCCGAGGTGCTGCGGCTGCACGGGCTGGCCGATCGCCGCAACGCAGCACTGAAGGCCGTCGAGATCCTCGACCGGGCCGGGCTTCCCGAGCCCGAGGGGCGCGCCCGGCAGTACCCGCACGAGCTCTCCGGCGGGATGCGGCAGCGGGTGCTCATCGCGATCGCCATCGCCGCCGACCCCCGGCTGATCATCGCCGACGAGCCGACCAGCGCCCTCGACGTCACCGTGCAGAAGGTCATCCTCGACCACCTGCAGCACCTGGTCGCGCAGTCCGGGGCGGCGGTGCTGCTGGTCACCCACGACCTGGCCGTGGCCTCGGACCGGGCCGACCGGATCGTGGTGATGTCGCAGGGCCGCATAGTCGAGACCGGCCCGACCGCCGCGGTGATGAACGACCCGCAGCACGAGTACACGAAGAAGCTCCTGGCCAGCGCGCCTGGTCTGACCCTCGCCGCCGCGCCCCCGGCGAAGGCCACGGGGAAGCGGCTGCTGGAGGCCCGAGACCTGGTGAAGGAGTTCCCGCTGCCCGGCGCGGCGCCCCGGCGGGCGGTGGACGGCGTGAGCTTCCATCTGGACCGGGGCGAGACCCTGGCCCTGGTGGGGGAGTCCGGGTCGGGAAAGTCGACCACCGGGCGGCTGGTGCTGCGGCTGGCGGATGTCGGCTCGGGCACGGTCACCTTCGACGGGGCCGACATCACCCGGTCGCGGCCCCCGGCCACCCGGGCCCTGCGTCGCCGGGCCCAGCTGATCTACCAGAACCCTTACGCCTCGCTGGATCCGCGTTTCACCGTGGCCCAGGCGATCGAGGAACCGTTGCGGGTGTTCCGGATCGGCGACCGGGCCTCCCGGGGCGTCACCGTGCGCGGCCTGCTCGATCGGGTGGCCCTGCCGCAGACCCTGCTGACGCGGCGGCCGGCGGAGCTGTCCGGCGGGCAGCGCCAGCGCGTCGCGATCGCCCGGGCCCTGGCCCTGTCACCCGACCTGGTGGTGTGCGACGAGCCGGTCTCGGCGCTGGACGTCTCGGTCCAGGCGCAGGTGCTGGAACTCCTGGTGCAGCTTCAGGAAGAAACCGGTGTGGCCTATCTGTTCATCTCCCATGACCTCGCCGTGGTCCGGCAGCTCGCGCACCGGGTCGCTGTGATGCGTCACGGGCGCATTGTCGAGACCGGTTTCACCGCAGACCTGTTCACGAATCCGCAACACGACTACACCCGGGAACTCCTGGCCGCGATCCCGGGCCGGATCATCTCCGAAGGAGCACCGTCATGACCACCTCCACGACCACCGAATTCGCTGCCGACTGGCAGGAGTGGCACCAGGCCCAGGAGGCGCGGCTCGCCGATCCGCACGGCTTCCTGGCGATCACCAGCCTGCACTTCCTGACCGAGGAGGCGGAGCGGTTCCGCGACGCGCCGGGTGAGTGGACGTCGGTGGACGACCGGGTCACGGTGGAGCTCGGGCCCGGCGAGGAGATCGTGGTGGACGGCCAGAAACACACCGGCAGCTACCGGTTCGACCCGATCCCGGAGCGCGGCGGGGTGAACGCGGTCTGGGGTGACGCGGTGATCGAGGTGGCCAGGCGCGGTGGTTACCACATCGTCCGTCCCCGCCACCCGGACACCGAGCTGCGCAAGGGTTTCCACGGCACACCCGCGTACGCCCCCGACCCGCGCTGGGCGGTGGCCGCCACCTACAAGCCGTTCGAGGTGCCGCGCCCGGTCACGGTCGGTGCCGCGGTGGAGGGCCTGGAGCACGTCTACGACGCCACCGGGCAGCTGGAGTTCGAGATCGACGGCCAGGCGCTGAGCCTCACGGCCTTCCCGAGCTACCGGCCGGGCGCGCTGATGGTGCTGTTCACCGACGCCACCTCGGGCGTCACCACGTACGCGGCGAACCGGGCGATCCAGGTGCCGGCGCCGGACGCGGACGGGCACGTGGTGCTCGACTTCAACCGGGCCGCCAACCTGCCCTGCGCCTACACGGCCCTGGCCACCTGCCCGCTGCCGCCCCCGGAGAACCGCCTGAGCGTGGCGATCGAGGCCGGCGAGAAGATTCCCCACGAAAAGCCCTGATCAGCGCCGATATTCTTGAAGGAGATCACGTGACCGGCAACACCCCGCTTCATCTGGGCGTGGCCCTCGACGGTGCCGGATGGCATCCCGCCGCCTGGCGGCAGGCCGATGCCCGGCCGAAAGAGCTCTTCTCCCCTCGCTACTGGGCCGATCTGGTGACCGAGGCGGAGGCCGGGCTCCTCGACCTCGTCACCATCGAAGACGCATTGAACCTGCAGTCGGACGAGTTCGCCGAGCAGGACGCGCGGGCCGATCGGGTGCGGGGCCGGCTCGACGCGGTGTTGATCGCCGCCCGGGTGGCGCCGCTGACCCGGCACATCGGCCTGGTGCCGACGGTGATCGCGACCCACACCGAGCCCTTCCACATCTCCAAGGCGATCGCGACCCTCGACTACGCCGCGACCGGCCGGGCCGGGGTGCGGGTACAGGTGGCCGCGCGCAACGACACGGCGAAGCACTTCGGGCGGCGGGAGTTCCCGCCGATCGACCTGGCCCGCATCAACGAGCCCGAGGTGCAGCAGCTGGTGGCCGACCACTTCGACGAGGCCGCCGACTACGTGCAGGTGCTGCGCCGGCTCTGGGACAGCTGGGAGGACGACGCCGAGATCCGGGATGTTGCCACCGGCCGCTTCGTCGACCGCGACAAGCTGCACTACATCGACTTCGACGGTCGCTGGTTCTCGGTCAAGGGTCCCTCGATCACGCCCCGCCCGCCGCAGGGCCAGCCGCTGGTGGCGGCGCTCGGCCACGCGGACATCCCCTACCGGCTGATCGGGCGCGCGGCCGACCTCGGGTTCGTCACGCCCCACGACGCCGAGCAGGCCGCCGACCTGGTCGCCCGCATCGACGAGCAGCGCCACACGGCCGGGCGGCAGGACGAGAAGATCCACGTCTGGGCCGATCTCGTGGTGGTGCTCGACGACACCGAGCAGGCCGCGCGCGACCGCCTGGCCGCGCTGGACGAGCTGGCCGGGACCGAGTACACGAGCGATGCCAAGATCTTCACCGGCACGCCCGCCCAGCTGGCCGACCTGCTGGTCCAGTGGCAGGCGCAGGGGCTCAGCGGTTATCGCCTGCGCCCGGCCACCCTGCCCCACGACCTGCAACGGATCACCCGTGGCCTGGTTCCGGAGTTGCAGCGGCGCGGCCTGTTCCGCACGGAGTACCCGCAGAGCGGCACACTGCGGGGGCTGCTCGAGCTGGACCGTCCTGCCAACCGCTACGTGAGGGCCTGAGCGATGACCAAGCAGATCCACCTCGCCGCCCATTTCCCGGGCGTCAACAACACCACCGTCTGGAGCGACCCGGCGGCGGGCAGCCACGTCGAGTTCGACTCGTTCCGACGGTTCGCCCAGATCGCCGAGCGCGGCAAGTTCGACTTCCTGTTCCTGGCCGAGGGCCTGCGGCTGCGCGAGCAGAAGGGCCAGATCTACGATCTGGACGTGGTCGGCCGCCCCGACACGTTCACCGTGCTGGCGGCCCTGGCCGGTGTCACGCAGCGGCTCGGCCTGACCGGCACGATCAACTCCACGTTCAACGAGCCCTACGAGGTGGCGCGTCAGTTCGCCAGCCTCGACCACCTCTCCGAGGGGCGCGCCGCGTGGAACGTGGTGACCAGCTGGGACCAGTTCACCGGCGAGAACTTCCGCCGGGGTGGCTATCTCGCCCAGGGCGACCGGTACGAGCGGGCCCGCACGTTCCTGCGCACCACGACCGAGCTGTTCGACTCCTGGAACGGGGTGGAGATCCTCGCCGACCAGGAGCAGGGCCGGTTCCTCGACACCGACCGGCCGGGCACGTTCAGGCACCAGGACCGGTTCTTCGACATCGAGGGCCAGTTCAACGTGCCCCGCAGCCCACAGGGCCGGCCGGTGATCTTCCAGGCCGGTGACTCCGAGGAGGGCCGCGAGTTCGCCGCCTCGGGCGCCGACGCGATCTTCTCCCGATACGCCACCCGGAAAGAGGGCAAGGCGTTCTACGACGACGTGAAGGGCCGCCTGCCGAAGTACGGGCGCGAGCGCGACGACCTGCTGATCCTGCCGGCCGCGAGCTTCGTGCTGGGCGACACCGATGCCGAGGCCGAAGAGCTGGCCCACCAGGTGCGCCGGGCCCAGGTCTCGCCGCAGACCGCGATCAACTTCATCGAGCAGCTCTGGAACACCGACCTGTCCGGCTTCGACGTGGACGGCCCGCTGCCCTCGTTCGACCCGGTGGTGGAGGGCGAGGCGATCGCCAAGGGCCGGGCCAGCGTCCGGCAGCTGGCGAAAGACCCGATCGCGCTGGCGAACGAGTGGCGGGACAAGGCCGAGGTGGAGAAGCTCTCGGCCCGCGACCTGGTCATCGAGGTCACCGGCCGCCAGACCTTCGTCGGGTCGGCGAGCACCATCGCCGAGACAATCAATCAGTTCGTGCAGGAAGATGTTTCGGATGGTTTCATCCTGGTTCCCCACATCACGCCCGACGGCCTGGGGCCCTTCGTCGACACGGTGGTGCCCCTGCTGCAGGAGCGGGGGGTGTTCCGCACGGACTACGAGGGAACGACGCTGCGCGACCACCTCGGGCTGAAATACCCGGGGGACCCTCAGGCATGAAAAAAGGAGAGGGTTTCCCTCTCCACTCCTAAGGTACAGCGCACCCGGGGCCTTGCGGCAAGGCCCCGGGCCTGCCCCAGAATCACTGGCTTGGACGTCAAAAGCCTTGGGGGGGATGAGCAGTGCGTGTCGTTCTGTCGACCTACGGGTCGCGTGGAGACCTGGAACCACTGGCCCTGGCCGTCGGGGAGGCCAACCAGCAGACGCTGCTCGCGCGGTGCGCCGCGCTCGTGCACCACGGCGGTGCGGGCACGACCACCACGGCCGCCGGCGCCGGCGTGCCCCAGGTGATCGTGCCGCAGGTGGTCGACCAGCCCTATTTCGCCGGCCGGGTGGCCGAACTCGGCATCGGCGTCGCGCACGAGGGCAGTGTGCCCACGCTCGAGTCACTGACCACTGCTTTGCGGACGGTGTTGTCACCCGAGGTGGCCAGGCGGGCTCGCGAGGTGGCCGGGTCGGTGAGCCAACAGGGGACGTCGGTGGCGGCGGGGCGGCTGGGCGCGGTGTGAGCGTTGTGGGCAGGGAAACTTGGCCGGATCACGGAGGAAGCACCGCCTCGTTCGTGATCCGGCAGACATTCCCCGGTGGCTACGAACTCGTGTTCACCTCGGACCAGTCGAGCTGGCCGAGGTTGACCACGACGGCCTCCTGGGTGGTGCGGGCTATGACCACCAGGGCCTCGTCGTCGGGGTCGGGGTTCTCCTCGCGGTGGGGGACCCACGGGGGCACGAACACGTAGTCGCCGGGCGAGGTCTCGATACGCCGCTCGACCGGCTCGTCGCCGTCCAGGTCGGCGAACACGAACACCGGGTGCCCCGCGACCACGTAGATGGCGGTCTCGGAGGCCCCGTGGTGGTGATTGCCGGAGTTGGTCAGGGCGGGCACGTGGGTCTGGCCCATCCACAGGTGCTGGGCACCCACGGTCTTGCCGCTCACGGCCTCCAGTCGCTTCATGCCGGAGGTCTGCGTGGTCTGCCCGACCAGGCTCGCGGGGGCGATCTGGTGCAGGCGGGTGTGGAACGGGTCGATGCCGGGCGGCAGCAGCACGCCGCTGGGGGTGCGGACCGGCTCGTCGCCGTGCTCGTCGGGGGTCAGGTGGATGGCGGGCATGTCAGGCTCCCTGGGCGAACTCGACTTCGGCGTAGGACGATCCGCGGGTCGCCAGGCGGCCCGGCTCGGTGAGCAACCCGCGCAGTGCCTGCGCGACGGCGGTGGACGTGTGGGAGGGCAGACCCTGCCGCGACCAGACCGCGAGCGGCAGGGGCCGGGGCGCCGGCAGGTCGTGGCGGGCGGCCAGGCCCTCGGGGGTCTGGCCGAGCGTGGCCATCAGGGCGACGCCGAGGCCGGCGCCGACCGCTGCCTGAACTCCGGCCAGCTGGATCGCCTCGGCGTTAACCATAGCCGGGATGCTGTTTTCCGCAAGGGTTTCCAGAGCCCGGGTGCGCAAGGCGCAGGGCTGGTCGAATGCCACCACCGGAATCGGGGCGGGCGCCGGGGGCCGTCGCCAGGTGGGGGCGGCGTACCAGGTCAGCTTCAGGTCGCCGACCGGTGTGGCCCGCGGGTCGTCGGACGGGCCGAGCAACAGGGCCAGGTCGACGCGACCCTCGGTCAGGCCCTCCCGCAGCCGGGTACCCCGGTCGAGACGGAACCGGAAACGGTGGTCGGGCAGACTGCTCGCCAGCTGGGTGGACAGGGACGGCAGCAACTGCGCGGCCGCGTGCTCGGTCGAGCCGATCACCACGGTCTCGACGGTGCGCCGCCCGAAGCCACGCAGGGTCTCGTCGTGCAGCGCCAGAATGCGCCTGGCCTGCGACAACAGGCGCTCGCCGTCGGCGGTCAGACGGGATCCACGGCCGTGCCGCTCGACCAGGGGCCGTCCGGTGGCGCTCTCCAGCTTCCGCACGTGCTGACTCACGGCCGCCTGGCTCAGGTGCAGCGACGTGGCAGCCCGCTGGAAACCGCCGGTGTCCGCGACCGCGACGAAGCTGCGGAGAGGGGCGATGTCCAGAATCTGACTCATGTCTACCAGAATACTAGAGAATGATTCGTTTTCGTGATGGGTGTTCATCACAAAGCATCGTTAGACAGAAATCTCCTGGTCACGCATGCTCGACCCATGACCCGAACAGCCACTGTGACCCTCACCGGCTGTCGCTGACTCAGTTCGGCAACCCTGGGCGTCGTCCCCCATTTTTTCTCCCCGTCAATGGCCGGAGGGTCTCGTCATGCCCGAATCACCCCGTCGCACCCTCAAACTCGGCGCCGTCCTGCTCGGCGTCGGTGGACCGGGCCAGCATCACACCTGGCTGGACCCGCAGATCCCCACCGACGCCAGCGTGGACGTGCGCTGGTACATCGCCCGGGCCCAGGAGGCCGAGGCGGCGAAGTTCGACCACGTCTTCATCGTCGACAGCCAGTTCATCACCCCCGACTCCCCGAACCACTACCTCAGCCGCCTGGAACCGCTCACCCTGCTGTCGGCCATCGCCGTGCACACCGAGCACATCGGCCTGGTCGGCACGCTCACCACCTCGTACAACGAGCCGTTCAACGTGGCCCGGCGGCTGGCGTCGCTGGACCACATCAGCGGCGGGCGGGCCGGCTGGAACGTGGTCACCAGCGGAGACGCCGGAACGGCCGGGAACTACAGCCGCGACGCGCACTTCGACTACGCCACCCGCTACGGCCGGGCCCTGGAGCACGTCCGGGTCGCGCAGGGCCTGTGGGACTCGTACGAGGCCGACGCCCTGCCCCGCGACCGCGAGCGCCGGGAGTTCCTCGACCCCACGAAACTCCATGCTCTGCACCACACCGGCGAGCACTTCCGGGTCGTCGGCCCGCTCAACCTGGAGCGCACGCCGCAGGGGCAGCCGGTGATCTTCCAGGCCGGTGACTCCGAGGAGGGCCGCGACCTGGGTGCCGCGATCGCCGACGCGATCTTCACCCACGCCCAGACCCTCGAGCAGGCCGTCGCGTTCCGCACCGAACTGCGCGAGCGCGCCGCGGCCAAGGGCCGTGACCCGCAGAACGTGCTGATCGTTCCGGGGATTCACCCGATCATCGCCGAAACCGACGAGGAGGCCCGGGCCCGGCAGGACGCGGCCCTGGGCGCCAGGAGCTTCGAGAAGGCGCTCGCCGAACTCGGAAGGCCCTTCGGCTGGCACGACTTCAGCCAGTACGACCTGGACGCCCCGTTCCCCTCGGTCGCCGCGGCCGGCGCCCTGAGCTTCCGCACCCAGGCCGAGGGCATCACCCGCCTGGCCATCGAGAAGGGCTGGACCCTGCGGCAGGTCGTGCAGCACCAGCTCGACGCCGGGCGCTCGCCGTTCGTCGGGTCGCCGCTCACCGTGGCCGACGAGATCCAGCGCTGGTTCGAGGCCGGGGGTTTCGACGGCGTCAACATCACCGTCAACGCCCCCGGCGACTTCGCCCGCTTCACCGACCAGGTGCTGCCCATCCTGCGCGAGCGCGGCGTCGTGCGCAGCGACTACGAATCGACCACCTTGCGCGGCAACCTCGGTCTGCCCGTGCCGGAGAACCGTTACACCGCGGCCCGTCCCGAAGAAGCGAAAGCCGCGTCCCTCGTCCCCTGACCGACCCACCCGCGCAACCGCGACCAGCCCGCGGGCGCCGTGGCGATCGTCCCCCATTCCAACTCGTTCGTGATCAGGCAAAGTTTCCCCGGGGAGACTTTGCCTGATCACGAACGAAAGAGAGATCAGCGAAGGAAAGCCCTCCCATGACCCTTGACTCCTCGCCCGGCCTCGGCCGGCGGTCCTTCCTCGGCGGCCTGCTCGCCGTTCCCGCGCTCGGGGCGGTACTCGCGGCCTGCGGTGACGGCGGATCCAGCGCCGCGGCCGGCGCCGCCACCCTGAAATGGGCGTCGTCCTTCTTCCCGACCCACTGGGACCCGGTGGTGGGCGGCAGCGGTGCCCAGTTCCGGCACCTGTCACTGGTCTACGCCTCGGTGACCCGGGTGAACGAGAAGGGCGAGGCGGTGCCCGACCTGGCCGAGAGCTGGGACTACAACGACAAGGGCGATCAGGTCACGTTCCACCTGCGCGAGGGCCTGACGTTCAGCGACGGCACCCCGGTGAACGCGGACGCCGTGAAGAAGGCCGTCGAGCGGGCCAAGACCCAGGAGGACTCGGCCCTTTTCGGTGACCTCACCTCGATCGACAAGGTCACGGCCGACGGTGACCTGGACGTGGTCGTGGACCTGACCCAGGTGGACTACCAGATCCCGCTGCTGTTCGGTGAGCGCGTGCTCCAGGTGGCCAGCCCACAAGCTGCCGCCGACCCGAAGGCGCTCGACCAGAAGCCGGTCGGGCACGGGCCCTTCGTGATCACGCAGCTCATCCCGGGCACCAAGGCCGTGCTGGAGAAGAACCCGGACTACTGGGACGCCGCGAACATCCACATCGACAAGGTCGAACTGGTCTCCGCCCCCGACGCCTCCACCGTGGTCTCGGGTCTGCAGACCGGGGTGTACAACTTCGCCGACGTGGCCGCGGCGCAGGCGCAGGCCGCCGAGAAGGCCGGGCTCGACGTGTTCGTGCAGCCCGGCTACAACGCCTCGAACCTCAGCCTGAACGTCAACAAGAAGCCGTTCGACGACCCGAAGGTGGTCGAGGCCGTGCGGTACGGCATCGACCGGCAGGAGTTCGTGGACAAGCTGACCTTCGGCTACGGCACGGTCGCCACCCAGCCGTTCCCGAAGGAGTACATCGCCTACGACCCGCAGTCGGCCGACCTCTGGCCGCATGACGTGGCGAAGGCCAAAGCCGCTCTGGCCGAGTCGAAGTACTCCGGTGACGACCTGACGATCGACCTGGTGATCCCGGCCGAGGACCCCGCGGCCGAGGTGGTGCAGTCGCAGCTGGCGGCGATCGGCATCACGGTCAACATCAAGATCGACAAGAACTGGGCCACCCCGTTCTTCGCCAAGGACCTCGTCGCCTCGCTGTACGGCACGACCGGCCGCGACTCACCGTTGCAGACCCTCACCGCGCACTTCGGCCCGAACGGCCCGCTGAACCTCAGTACCCCCTACGAGCCGGACGGTTTCGAGAAGGCGGTGGCGAAGGTGCGCCAGACCCCGCTGGAAGACGGTGACTACGAGGCGAACCTGCAGGCCGCCACCCGGGCCGGCCTGGTCAGCGAGGCGCTGGTCTTCACCTACTCCCAGCCCAGCGTCTACGCCAAGGACCCCTCGATCTCGGGTCTGCCGGCCAATCCGGGGCACATCAACTGGACCGGCGTGAAGATCTCCTAGGGGTTGGTGCAGATGACCGCGAGTACCCTTGCCCCGCCCGGGATCCCCGGTGCGTTCCCGGCCGCCCGCCGGGTGCTGGGCCGGATCCTGCTCACCCTGGCCCAGTCGGTCGCGATCTTCGTGCCGGTGTTCCTGGTCGCCACCTTCGTGACGTTCGCGCTGCGGGCGATCAGCGGGCTGAGCCCGGCCCGGATGCAGCTGGGCGAGCAGGCCACACCGGAGGCGATCGCCCGGATCGAGGCGGAATGGGGCCTGGACCGGCCCTTCCTGGCCCAGTACGGGACCTGGCTGACCGACATGCTGCACGGGAACCTGGGCAACAGCTGGTCCAACGGGGTCGGGGTGGCCGACCTGATCGGCATGGGGCTCGGCGTCAGCCTGTCGGTCGCGGCGCTGGCCCTGACGATCGGCATCACGCTGGGGTTCGCGTTCGGGGCCCTGGCCGCGCTGAGGCACACCACCTGGATCGACCGGGCGATCACCGCGGTGATGACGGTGATCTCGGTGATGCCCGCCTTCGTGGTCGGCATCGTGCTGGTCACGGTCTTCGCCGTGGGGTTCGGCTGGTTCCCCGCCTCCGGCTACGTGCCGCTGGAACTGGGCCTGTGGCCCTGGCTCTCGCACATCCTGCTGCCGGCGCTGGCGCTCAGCTTCGACACCGTCGCCGACGTGGCCCGGCAGCTGCGCTCGGGCCTGATCGGGGCCTACCGGGAGAACTACGTCACCGGGGCCCTGGTGCGGGGAATCAGCCCGCGGCGGATCTTCTGGCGGCACGTGCTGCGCAACGGCACGGGCCCCACGCTGGCGGTGCTCGGGCTGAAGTTCCCGGCGCTGATCGGCGGTGCGGTCGTCACCGAATGGATCTTCGGGCTCCAGGGTTTCGGCCGGTTCGCCAACGACTCGGCGCAGGCCGGGGACGTGCCGGCGGTGCAGGGCGTGCTGGTCGTGTCGATCGTGCTGGTCGTCCTGTTCAACCTGATCGTCAACGTCGTCCTCGGCCGGCTCACCCCGGCCTCACAGCGAGGGGTGTGACATGACCCGCCGGATCTGGGCCCTCCCCACCGGGAAGGTCGCGTTCGCCATCCTGGCGCTGGTCGCGGTCCTGGCCGTGTTCGGGCCGCTGCTGGCCCCGCACGACCCGCTCGCGGGCAGCACCACCACCCTGGCCGGGCCCTCCGGGGGACACTGGCTGGGCACCGACTACCTGGGCCGCGACGTGCTCAGCCGCCTGCTCGACGGATCCCGCACGAGCATCGTCGGGTCGCTCGAGGTGGCGCTGGTGGCGCTGTTCGCCGGCGCCGTCCCGGGCATTGCCTCGGTCTACCTCGGCCGGGTCTTCGAGTGGAGCGTGCTGCGCCTGACCGACACGCTGATCTCCCTGCCGTTCCTGGTCTTCGCCGTGGCCGTCACCGCCCTCCTCGGGAACGGCATCACCCAGGCGATGTTCGTGGTCGGGGTGCTGGTGTCGCCGTTGTTCTTCCGGGTCTCGCGGGCCGCGACGCTGGCCGTGGCCCGGTCGCAGTACGTCGAGGCCGCGCTGATCTCCGGCGCCTCGTTCGGCCAGATCGTGCGCCGTCACGTCTGGGCCAAGGTGCTGCCGGCGATCGGCGTCGCCCTGGCCCAGACGATCGGCATCGGATTCGTGGTGGTGTCCAGCCTGACCTTCCTCGGCGTCGGGGTGCAGCCCCCGGCCCCGACCTGGGGCGGTCTGCTGGCCTCGGACCTGGGCTACCTGGACTACCAGCCGTGGGCGCCCGCGGTGCCGGCCCTGCTGATCATGGGCACGGTGTCGGGCTGCAACCTGCTGGCCGACGCCCTGCGGGACGTCCAGACCGTACGAGAGGTGAAGTCCGTGACCGACCCCAGAACCGTTCTTGATCAGGCAGAACCTCCCCGGGGCGGTCTTGCATGACCGCGGAGAAGAAGGTGCTCGCGCTTCAGGACGTCCGGATTGCCCACGGATCGAGGGAACTCGTGCACGGGGTCTCGTTCGACCTGGAGCCCGGTGGGGTGGTCGGGATCGTCGGGGAGTCGGGCAGCGGCAAGACGCTCACCTGCCGGTCGGCGCTGGGCATCCTGCCACCGGGGCTACGGCTGTCGCACGGCTCGATCGCGATCGACGGGCAGGACATCTCCGGCCTCACCGCGCGACAGTGGACCGGCCTGCGGGGCTCGACGATCGGCGCGGTGTTCCAGGACCCGGCCTCGTACCTGAACCCCTCGCTCACCGTGGGCTCGCAGATCGCCGAGGCCCTTCGGGTCAAGGCCGGTCTGGGCCGCCGGGCGGCCCGGCAGCGGGCCCTGGAACTGCTCGCCGAGGTACACCTGAGGGACCCGCACCGGGTCTACGACCGGTACCCGCACGAGCTGTCCGGGGGTATGCAGCAGCGGGTGCTCATCGCGGCGGCCATCTCGCTGCGCCCGAAGATCCTGATCGCGGACGAGGCGACCACGGCCCTGGACGTCACCGTGCAGGCCGAGATCCTCGATCTGCTCACGGATCTGCGGGAGAGCACCGGCCTGGCCCTGGTGGTGGTGTCGCACGACCTGGCCGTGGTCGCCCAGCTCTGCGAGCAGGTGCTGGTGATGCGCGACGGGGTGGTGGTCGAACAGGGCCCGACCGCCTCGGTGCTGCACGACCCGCAGCACGAGTACACCCGGCTCCTGATCACCGAGCACGAGCAGTACGGGCTGGAACGTTATCTCGACCGACCCGACCTGAAGGAGACTGCCGGTGCCGGGCATTGAGGACGAGGTGCTCGAGGTCTCCGACCTCGATGTCCACTACGGGGTGGGTCGGCGCCGACATCGCGCGCTGTCCGGTGTGTCGCTCCAGGTGCGGTCCGGGGAGACGCTCGGCCTGATCGGGGAGACCGGCTCGGGCAAGTCCACGCTGGCCCGCACGGTGCTGGGGCTGGTGCGGGCCTCCGGCGGCCGGGTCCGGATCGGCGGCGAGGACGTCACCGGGTACTCGCAGCGGCAGTGGCGGTCCTTCCGCCGGCGCGGCGTGGTGCAGTACGTGTTCCAGGACCCGCTGCGCAGCCTCGACCCGGACCTGACCGTTCAGGAGTCGCTGCTCGAACCCCTTCTGCTGCGCGGCGACCCGCGCGCGTCCGCCCTCGAAGCGGTGCGGGAGCAGTTCGCCCGGGTGAACCTCGACGAGCACCTGCTGCCGCGCCGCCCGGCCGAGCTGTCGGGCGGCCAGCGGCAGCGGGTCGCGGTGGCCCGGGCCCTGGTCGTCGAGCCCGCGCTGATCATCCTCGACGAGCCGGTGTCCGCCCTGGACGCCGCCAACCGGGTACAGATCCTGCAGATCATCAAGAACCTGCGCGACGCCGGCACCGCCCTGGTCTTCATCTCGCACGACCTCGGCTCGGTGGCCGGTGTCGCCGACCGGATCGCGGTGCTGTACCAGGGTGAGCTGGTCGAGTCCGGTTCCACCGCAGAAGTTCTCCGGACGCCGCAGCACGCCTACACCCGGCTGCTGCTGGGTTCGGTGCCCACGCTGCACGCGCCGCCCGCCACCCGGGCCGAACGTCAGGCACTACGAGCTCAGCTGAACGGAGAACCGGTATGACGCGCAGACTTCACCTGGCGGTCGCCGCCTACGGGGTGGGTGGCCCGGGCCAGCACGGGCTGTGGAAAGACCCGCGGGTGCCGAAGAACGCCAGCATCGACATCCAGTACTACATCCGGCAGGCTCAGATCGCGCAGGCCGCCCTGTTCGACGCCTTTTTCATCGTCGACAGCCAGTTCATCACCCCCGACTACCCCTCGCACTACCTGAACCGCCTCGAACCGCTGACCCTCCTCTCGGCGGTGGCCACGCACACTACACACATCGGCCTGGTCGCCACGGCGAGCTCGACCTACAACTCGCCGTTCAACCTGGCCCGGCGCTTCGCCTCGCTCGACCTGATCAGCGGCGGCCGGGCGGCGTGGAACGTGGTCACCAGCTTCGACACCGGGACCTCGCGCAACTACGGCCTGGAGGAGCACCTCGACTACGCCACCCGCTACGGGCGGGCCCTGGAGGCCGTGCAGGTCGTGCGCGGGCTGTGGGACTCCTACGAGGACGACGCCTTCCCCGCCTCCCTGGACGACAACCAGTTCCTCGACCCCTCGAAACTGCACGCGCTGAACCATGTCGGCGAGCACTTCTCGGTCGCCGGGCCGCTGAACGTCTCCCGCTCGCCGCAGGGACAGCCGGTGATCTTCCAGGCCGGGGTCTCCGAGGAGGGGCGGAACCTGGCCGCGCAGGTGGCCGAGGGCATCTACGCGCCCGGCGGCACCCGGGCGCAGGCCCAGGCCTACTTCAGCGACATCAAGCAGCGGGCCACCGCGGCCGGGCGCGACCCCGACCACGTGTTGATCTTCACCGGGGCATCGCCGGTGGTCGGGTCGAGCGACGCGCAGGCGCATCGCCGGTCCCGCGAGATCTACGACCAGGACAACGACTTCGACCGCAAATTGGGCTTCCTGGGCCGTAGTTTCGGGGCGTACGACTTCGCGCAGCACGATCTGGACGCGCCGTTCCCGGATGTCGCCCACCTGGCCGAGAAGGGGGGACGCACGGCGGGGCAGGCGATCGTCGACCGCGCGGCCTCGCAGGGCCTCACCCTGCGGCAGGTGGTGGAGACCCTCACCGAGTACCGGCCCTCACCGTTCACCGGGGCGCCGGACACCGTCGCGGACGCGATCGAGGAATGGTTCACCGCCGGTGCCGCCGACGGCCTGAACCTGCGCTTCCGGGCCCTGGAGGATCTGGAGCGCTTCGCCGGTGACGTGGTGCCGCTGCTGCAGAAGCGAGGTCTGTTCCGGACCGCTTACGAACACGACACCCTGCGAGGCCATCTGGGCCTCCCGATCCCGGAGAACCGCCACTCTGTTCGTGATCAGGAAGACTTTCCCCGGGGAGGATTTGCATGATCACGAACGAAGAATTGAGGGACGAGGCGTACCGGCCGGATCTTTCCCTCACCGGTGGGCGCGACGTCCATACGGTGGTCTTCCCGCGTGATGCCCTGCCCGATGCCGTGGACGTGCTGGTCGTGGGGGCCGGACCGGTCGGGCTCTCCGCCGCGATCGAGCTCGCGGGGCGCGGTGTCAGCGTGGCCGTGGTCGACAAGGCCACCGAGGCCACTCTGGTACGGGCCGGGGCGATGGGCCACACCCCGCGCGTGGTCGAGCATTTCCGGCGCTGGGGTCTGTTGCAGCGCATCCGCGACGAGTGGACCTTCCCCCCGGAGTGGAACCGGGGCATCCGCCTCATCACCTCGCTGGTGGGGCATGATCTCGGCCCTACCGGGCCGGCCGTCCCGAAAAGGCGGGCCAGCCCCGAAGAAGCCCTGAGGCGTCCGCAATCGGCCCTGCAGAAGGTGTTCATCGAGCGCCTGGGCGAACTGCGCGTGCCGGTCTCCGGCGGCTGGGAACTGCGCGCCCTGGAGGAGGATGCCGACGGGGTCGAGGCCCGGGTGATCTCCGACGGTGAGGCGCGCCTGGTGCGGGCCCGCTACGTCATCGGTGCGGACGGGAACCGCAGCACGGTCCGCACCCTGGCCGGCATCGAACGCGACGGGGAACGGGCCCGGGAACAGCGTTTCCGGCTGATCGTGCGCACCCCCGACATCAGCGACCGGGTGGGGCCCGCCCCCAGCGGCGTGAACATCGTGTTCAACGAGAAGTCCTCGGGATTCCTGGCGGCGGTCAGCCATCGCGAGTGGCGCGTGTACGCCGGCCCCTTCCCGCTCGACCACCGGCCGACCGAGCGCGAACTGCTCGACACCGCCCGCGCGTCCTTCGGTTTCGATCTGGACCTGGAACTGGTCTCGGCCACCCCGTACTACGACTCGACCCGGATCGCGCGGACGTTCCGGCAGGGCCGGGTGCTCCTGGTGGGAGATGCCGCCCACGTACGCACCCCGGGCGGCAACCTGGGCGAAGGGTTCGGTGACGTGGTCAATCTCGGCTGGAAGCTGGCGGCCGTCCTGCGGGACCAGGCGCCGACGGAGTTGCTCGACTCCTACGACGAGGAACGCCGGCGGCACAATTGGAGGGTTGCCGACCACGCGCTGGAACGCTCACGGCGTGCGCGCGCGACCCTGGCCGAGCTGCGGGACGAGGGCATCCCGGCCGATCAGGACACGAGCGGGTGGGCGCTCGAGCGCCGCGAGAAGATCCGGGCCCGATTGGCCGCGGAGTCGGTGGTGGCGCCGGGCGTCACGTTCGACGAGCGGTACGACCAGTCCCGGGCGATCTGGTACGAATCCAGTCCGGTGAGGGACGAGACACCTTGGGAGCCAGAAATTTACGAGGACGATCCACGGCCGGGCCACCGCGCCCCGAACGGTCTCGTCGACACCTACGGCGGCACCCTGCACGACCGGATCGGATCCGGCTTCGCGCTGCTGTCGATCGGTGAGGACCGTTCCCTGGAAACCTCTTTCACCGAGGCGGCGGCCCGGCGGGGGATTCTCCTCGCGGTGGTGCACGTGAAGGACGTGCCGGCCGGGAGCCCGTACCGCGACGCCCTGTACTTCCTGGTGCGGCCGGACCAGCACGTGGCCTGGCGGGGCGACGCACTGCCCACGGGCGGAGCCGAGGCCGTGCTCACCCGGGTACTGGGCGGGAACCTCAGGTGACGTCGGGAGTCGCCTCGTCGAGCCGGTCGCGGCGCGCGCGGTTGAGCGTGATCAGCTCGTCGAGCGACTCCAGCGTGCGGGTCAGGCCCCCGATGTGCTCGCGCAGCTTGTCGCGTTCGGTCACCAGATGGGCGAACGCGGCGTCGCTGGTCTCCCCGTTCGGTGACTCCAGGCAGGGCAGCACCCGCAGAATGGTCTGGCTGGACAGCCCCGCCGAGTAGAGCCGCTGCAGGTACTCGACCCGGTCGATCTCCTGCTCGGTGTAGTGCCGATGGCCCCCGGCGCTGCGCTCACTGCTGAGCAGCCCCTGCTCCTCGTAGTACCGCAGCGAGCGCACACTCACGCCGGTGCGCTCCGCCAGCTCACCGATCCGCATCACGCTCTCCCGGGGTTCTGGCGATCTTCACGTCAGTGTCAGGTTCTAGCATATGTCCAGGAGGGGAGACTCCGAGTGCCCCGACCGGCGGCCGGATGCCGCTTGTCCTCGTTCCGTCCTGGGGTGGCCGACGGGCCGTAGGGGGAGAACGCCGGCTGATGCGCCATGATGATCGCCCGGTGGATGTGTGGATTGCCCGGTGCCACCGCTACGACGTGGCTGTGCCGTGCCGTGGAGCGGGCAGGCGAGAGTAACTCCCGGGGAAGAGAACTGGATCTGGCTCGGTCCGAGCGGCTTCTGGTGCCCCGGACGGGTTTGCTGCTACGGGCCGGGGGTTCTGGACCCGATCCCCTACCCCGCCGGAGGTGACTTGACCGCGAGGACGGGGCAGTCGGCGTCCAGGATGATGCGCTGGGCGACGCTTCCGAGCAGGAACTTGCCCACGGTCGAGCGGTGGCGCACGCCCAGCACGATCAGGTCGGTGTCGTACCGGCCGGCGACGGTCAGGACGGCGGCGGCGATGTCGGCGTCGACGGGACGCTCGATCGTCAGGCCGACCCCGCGACCCGAGGCGCGCTGCGAGAACTCGGTGAGGGCCGCGTCCGTCGCGTACTTCGGGTCGACCAGGGCCTCGCCCTTCGCGGCGTTGACGAGGACCAGGTCGGTGTCGCGGAAGACGGCCTGTTCCAGGGCGGACCCGAAGGCGGCCCCGGCGGAGGCGTGGGGGGTGTGGGCGAGTACGACGGTCACCGGTTCACCTCGTCGGGAGTGGGGGACCTGCGGATCACGCGCAGGATCAGGGGGAGATGATCACGACGGCCAGGACGGCCGATCGTGCCTCCGGGCCCCTCGATGTTGATGACCTGGGTTCCTCACCAGGTCGGAGCCGAGGGCCCGGGCGGTGCCGTCCCGGCCGCCGCCCGGCGCGGCCGGGGCGACCAGCTGGAGCTGCCCGGTCGACGGAAAGCCGGAGGCGCTGCTGGTGGGCGCCTCCTGTCCGCAGCCGGCCAGACCAAGGGCCGGCACCAGCAGGAACCCGGCGGCCACGGCGCGCAGGCATCGATGCGACCAGGACGCTCCCCTCTCGGCAGTGAGCTGCGCCGCACCCCATAAAACAACTTTACACGGCGAAATGTCTACAAAGTCATGGTTCGAATGACTGACGTCTGCGGCCCGGTCGGTGGGTGGGTGAAATTCGTTTCTGCGCAGCCATAACGCGGGGGTCCGGGAAAACGGGGGCGCCCACGGATTCCCGGGATGCCGACCGGTGGATGTCGTCCCTAGTCTCAAAGGGGGAACTTCGACGGTGCCGCACGAAATCATTTTCCGGACCGGGGGATTCATGCGCGATTCCTGGCGTCTTCTACCGCACCTGGTCTCCGAGGGGGCCAGGATCGTCGGCTGGAGCTGTGTTTTCGGCCTGCGCCGGGCGCTGCCCGGCGGGCCGGGCGATGCCGAGCTGCTGCGCGGCTACCTGTTGCGCCTGGGGCCGCTGTACGTCAAGGCGGGCCAGGTGCTCGGTACCCAGTCAGGAGTGCTGGCGGGTGACACGGTCGAGCAGTTCCGCTCCTTCTTCTCTGACCTGCCCCCGATGCGCCGCGACCAGCTGCGCGCCACGCTGAAACGCTCGGGAGAAGGGCTTTTCGCCGACTTCGACGAGGAGCCCATCGCCGTCGGGTCGGTCGCCCAGGTACACACGGCCCGGCTGGTGGACGGCCGCCGGGTGGCTGTCAAGGTGGTCAAGACCGGGGTGCGCGAACGCCTCGCCGCGGCGTCGCTGATCCTCGATGCCCTGATCCGGGGCGCCGGCCTGCTGGTACCCGCCGTGCGGCACTACGACCTGGCCGGGCACTTCGCCGCCCTGCGCCCGCTGCTCACCGGGCAGTGCGACCTGCTGGCCGAGCAGGCCCGGCAGGAGGCCGTGGCCGAGAACTTCCGTAACCACCCCTACGTGCGGGTGCCGCGCACGATCCCGGCCGCGTGCCGGGAGGACCTGCTGGTGATGGAGTACGTGCGGGGCGTGCCCGGCCAGGACCCGGGCCGCGCCGGCCACCGCCGCGAGGACCTGGCCGCCCGCCTGCTCGACGCCTTCAACACGATGGTCTACTTCCACGGCCTCTTCCACGTCGACCCGCACCCGGGCAACTTCCTGTTCGAGCCCGGCGGGCGCATCGTGCTGCTCGACTTCGGTCTGGTGGGGCGCCTGTCCGAGGACGACAAGTGGAACCTGTCGTCGTTCTACTTCGCCTGCGTGCGCCAGGAGTGGGAACGGGCCGCCGACCGGTTCACCACGACCTTCGCGCAGCACCCCGACCGAGCCCGGGGGTCGGGGGAGTACCACGCCGAGCTCACCGGCATCCTGCGCCGCCACTTCACCACCGAGACCGGCCACTGGTCGACCATGTCGTTCCTCGACGAGGCCTCCCGCCTGCTCCGGCGGCACGGCAGCCTGATCTCCACCCGCTTCTCCCTGCTGGCCCTCAGCACCCTGACCGGTGAGGGATTCCTCAGCCAGGTCGACCCGCAGCTCGACATCTGGCGCAACGGGCGCAAGTTCACCGACCGTTTCTCCCCGTACCTGAGCGACGACCTGCGCGACACCTTCGAACGGGAGCTGCGCGACCGCACCCCGATCACCGGCGCCGCCCGCCGCGACGCCGCCCGGTACCTGGTCGCCCCCACCCACTTCGACCGGTTCGTGTTGCCCGCCGCCTACCCGATCGTCGTCGCGAAGGCCTCCGGTTCCCGGCTCACCGACCTGGACGGCAACGAGTACGTGGACCTGTCGGGCGGATTCGGCCCCCACCTGCTCGGCTACGGCCACCCGGTACCGGCCGCGGCGATCCGACGCGCCGTCGACTCCGGTGGGGTCAACGCCCTGGGCAGCCCGGCCGAACTCACCCTGGCCCGCACCCTGACCGCGGCCTTCCCCGCAACCCTGGCCGTGCTGGCCAACTCCGGTACCGAGGCGGTGCAGATGGCCGTCCGGATGGCCCGCGCCCACACCGGCCGCCAGCGCGTGGCCAAGTTCGAGGGCCACTACCACGGCTTCTCCGATCAGGGCATGGTCAGCTCCTGGTTCCGCTACCGCGGCGAGGCGAACGCACCGTCACCGGTGGCCAACTCGGCCGGCGCGCAGCACAGCGTCGTCGACCAGACCCTGGTGCTGCAGTACGGCCTGGACGAGAGCCTGCACCGCATCACCGACGCCGCCGGCGACCTGGCCTGCGTGATCGTCGAGCCGATGCCCTCGGTCACCGGGGGCTTCGACGCCGGCTTCCTGCGCCGCCTGGCCGCGACCTGCCGCGCCCACGGCGTGCTGCTGGTGTTCGACGAGGTCGTCACCGGCTTCCGGGTCACCTACGGGGGAGTGCAGCACCTGGCCGGCGTGACCCCCGACCTCACCTGCCTGGGCAAGATCATCGGCGGCGGCCTGCCCTGCGGCGCCGTGGTCGGGCGCCCCGACGTCGTGGGCGTCGCCCGCAGCAGCGGCGACCCCTTCCTCGACGTGCACAGCCGCGCCTTCGTCGGTGGCACCATGAGCGGCAACTCGATCACCGCGGCCGCCGGCGCCGCCGTGCTGGGCCACCTGCGCGACCACCCGGGCATCTACACCGGGCTGGAGAGGAAGACCGCCTGGCTGGTCGGCGAACTGCGCTCGCACGTGGCCGCCCTGGGTCTGTCCTGCGAGATCTCCGGGCAGCGCTCGCTGCTCGGCATCACCTTCGACTACGCCCGCCCCAAGCTGATCCGTGACCGGCTGGCGGGCTCCCACACCAAGGCCAACATCGCCCTGGCCTGCTACATGCGCAAGCACGGCGTGTACCTGCCGGAACTGCACACCCTGATGATCGGCGACGCGCACACCGACGCCGACCTCGAACTCGTCGGCCGGGCCTTCGCGCAGTCGCTCGCGGAGATGACGCAGGCCGGGTTCTTCAGCTTCGAGTCCACCCCACCGGTCCCCGCGAGGAGCGCCCCGTGAGATTCCTGGCCATCGAGCACGTGCTCCCCTCGCGGCCGGTCACCAACGCCGAGGTGATCGGCGCGGTCCGGCACGCCAGCGCCCGGCACCTGCCGGCCTGCGACCTGGACGTGGTGGAGCGCCTGCTGCGCAGCAGCTTCGACTCCTGCGGCACCACCGTGCGCTACCACTGCGGCGCCGGGGAGCTGCCGCACGAGCTCGCCCTGCGGGCCGGGGAACAGGCGCTGGCCACCGCCGGGACCGACCGGGACGAGATCGACCTGCTGATCTACACCGGCGTCGCCCGGGCCGTGGTCGAACCGGCCGCCGCCACGGCCCTGCAGGCCGGTCTGGGCCTGCGCAACGCCACCGCCTTCGACGTCTCCGACGCCTGCGCGAGCTGGGTGCGCTCCCTCGACCTGGCCCGCAACCTCCTGGCCACCGGTGCCTACCGGCGCATCATGATCCTCAACGCCGAGTTCGGATCGCGGCAGAGCCACCACTACGAGCTGCGCTCGCTGGAAGACTTCCCGAGCTGGCACCCGGGCCTGACCGTGGGCGAGGCCGCGACCGCCACGATCGTCTCCGACGACGACGAGAACGACCACTACGAGTCCAGTTTCCGCACCTACGGCGACCGCTGGCAACTGTGTTACGTGCCGCTGGCCAACGCCGGCGACTGGTTCGGTCACCACGCCCCGGAGGCGGCCGCGGCCGAGCCCATGCGCTTCGTCTCGCACGGCCTGCGGCTGATGGAGTTCGCCCTCGCCCGCCTGGTCGAGCACTACCGGGAGCGCCCGGAGTACGAGCAGTTCAAGCCCGACGTGATCTTCGGGCACTCGGCGAGCGACGGCATGTCCCGCCTGCTGGCCACCCGCTGCGGCCTGGACCCCGACCGCTTCCGCCTGGGTCACCACGAGACCGCGAACACGGTGTCGGCCTCGGTGCCGGTGGCGATGTCCCGGGCGATCGGGCGGGGACAGCTGGTGGACGGCGACCGGGTGGTGCTGCTCGTGGCCTCGTCCGGTGTCGCCACCGCGCTCACCAAGTTCGTCTACCGATCCTGAAACAAGCCGTCGATCAGGAGGAACCGTGACCAGGAACCAGATCTTCGCCACCGTCGTCGAGTTCGCCACCGCGGTGGGCGACCAGGTGTCCGGGCAGGCCATCGCCCTGGACGACACCCCGCTCAGCGTGCACGGGCTCAGCTCGATCGGCCTGCTCCAGCTGTTCACCCAGCTGGAAGACCATTTCGGCATCCGGATCAGCGACGGCGACGGGCTGCGCGCCGGGAGCGCCCTCGACGTCGTGGACCTGGTCGAGCGCAAGCTCGGCGCCCGGGAGGCGTCGTGACCTTCGACCTGATCATCCGCCGCGGACGGGTCTTCGACGGCACGGGAGCCCCGTCCGTCCTGGCCGATGTCGGGATCCGGGACGGGGTGATCGCCGAGATCTCCGGCCCGCCGCTCCCGGTGGACGGCTGCCCCGAGGTGATCGACGCCGACGGTGCCTGGGTCACCCCGGGCTTCATCGACGTCCACACGCACTACGACGCCGAGATCCTGGTGAACCCGGGCCTGCCCGAGTCGCTGCGCCACGGCGTCACCACGGTCGTGATGGGCAACTGCTCCCTGTCCACGGTCTTCTCCGACCCGGTGGACTGCGCCGACCTGTTCAGCCGGGTCGAGGCCGTGCCCCGCGACCAGGTGCTGAAGACGTTGCGGGACAAACGCTCCTGGTCCGGTCCGGCCGACTACATCGACACCATCGACGCGCTGCCGCTGGGCCCCAACGTCGCCGGTTTCCTCGGCCACTCCGACCTGCGGGCCCACGTGCTCGGCCTGGGCCGCTCGGTCGACCCCCGGGCCCGGCCCAGCCGCGCCGAGATGGCCCGGATGGAGGCCCTGCTCGAGGAGGCGGTCAAGGCCGGCATGCTCGGGATGTCGTCGATGACGAGCCCTTTCGCCCGGCTGGACGGTGACCGCTACCGCTCGGCCCGGCTGCCCTCGACCTACGCCACCTGGCACGAGTTCCGCCGCCTGCACGCCGTTCTGCGTTCGCACGGGGCCGTGCTGCAGAGCGCCCCGAACACCACCCGGCCGCTCAACACCGTGCTCTTCCTGCTGAGCAGCTCCGGTTTCGGCGTGCGCCCGGCCCTGCGCACCACCCTGCTGACGGCGATCGACCCCAAGGCCGCGCCGTTCTTCTTCCGGGTGCCCGGCTTCAGCGCCCGCACGGCGAACCGGTTCGGCCGCGCCGACGTGCGCTGGCAGCACCTGCCCCTGCCGTTCGAGCTCTACGCCGACGGCATCGACCTGGTGATCTTCGAGGAGTTCGGCGCCACCGCGGCGGCCCTGCACCTGCGCGACGAGGTCGAGCGGCGGGAACTGATGGCCGATCAGGGGTACCGGGACTGGTTCCGCGCCGAGTACACCCGCCGGTTCCCGGTGAAGGCCTGGCACCGGGACCTGTACGACGCGCAGATCGTCGACTGTCCCGACGACTCGCTCATCGGCCTGAGTTTCGGCGAGGCCGCGGACCGCCGGGACATCCACCCGGTGGACGCGTTCTGCGAGCTGATGGTGCTGCACGGGCAGAAACTGCGCTGGCGCACCACGATCGCCAACCACCGGCCCGACGTGCTCGACCGGTTGGCCGTCGACACCGGGGTACAGATCGGTTTCGCCGACTCCGGTGCCCATCTGCGCAACATGGCCTTCTACAACTTCCCGCTGCGCCTGCTGTGGAGAGTGCGGGAGGCCCAGCGCGCCGGGCAGCCGTTCATGACCACCGAGGCGGCCGTGCACCGGCTCACCGGTGAGCTGGCGGCCTGGCTGGGCCTGGACGCGGGCCGCCTGGAGGTGGGAGCGCGGGCCGACGTCACCGTGATCGACCCGGAAGGGCTCGACCAGGAGGTGAACGCCTACCACGAGGCGCCGATGGACGTCTTCGGCGGGCTGCGGCGCATGGTCAACCGCAACGACCGCGCGGTTCCCGCGGTGTGTGTGGGCGGGCAGGTGGTCTTCCGGTCGGGGGTGGCGTCGCCGGTCGCGGCAGGGCGCTATCTGAGGACGCGGGTCGGCTCGTGAGGGTGCTGCTCACCGGGGGAGGTGGTTTCCTCGGGCGGGCGATCCTGGTGCAGCTACGCGCAGCCGGTCACCAGGTGCGGGTGCTGAGCCGGCGCGCACTGCCGTCGCCGGCCGACGAGCCGGTCGACGTGGTGCGCGGCGACCTGCGGGACGCACGGGACGTGGCCCGGGCGGTGGCGGGCAGCGACGCGGTGGTGCACTGCGCGGCCCGCACCGGCTTCTGGGGGCCGTCCGAGGACTTCTTCGAGACCAACGTGCGCGGCACCGAGCACGTGCTCGCGGCCTGTCGCCGGCACGGTGTGGACCGGCTGGTGCTGACGTCCAGCCCGAGCGTGGTGCACGGTGGCCGGGACCTGTCCGGCGTCGATGAGAGCGTGCCCTACGCGACGCGTTTCACCTGTCACTACCCGCGCACCAAGGCGATCGCGGAGCAGCTGGTACTGGCCGCGAACGGCTCCCGCCTGGCCACCTGCGCCCTGCGCCCGCACCTGGTCTGGGGGCCGGGCGACCCGCACTTCGTGCCCCGCCTCGCCGAGGCCGCCCGGCGGGGGCGGCTGCGCCAGGTCGGGCCCGGCGATCGGCTCATCGACACGGTGTACGTGGACAATGCCGCCCACGCACACGTTCTCGCGCTCGGGCGGCTGGAGCCGGGATCGGCCCCGGCCGGGCGAACCTACTTCATCACCCAGGACGACCCGCGGCCGGTCGCGGCCACGATCAATATGTGGCTCGGGGCGGCCGGACTGCCGCCGGAGCACCGGCGGATCGGCGTGGGGACCGCCCGGGTGATCGCCGCCGCCGGTGAGACCGCCTGGCGCCTGGGCTCTCTGCCGGGGGCACCGCCCCTGACCCGGTTCCTGCTCGAGCACCTCACCACCGAGCACTGGTTCGACATCGGCGCGGCCCGGCGCGACCTGGGCTATGCCCCCCTGGTCAGTACCGCCCGGGGACTGGAACGCCTGAGGGCCTCCCTGTCCGGTCACCGGATCGAGACCACCCCCGTCCCCGATATCCCTGATGTTTCTGAGGAGATCTGACATGGCACTGCTCCAGAACCCGGTCAAGGGCCGCTACCGAGGTGTCTCGGTCGAGGCCGCACGCAAGCACTACGACCTGCCTGACGACTTCTTCCGGATCTGGCTGGGCCCCAGCCTGGCCTACTCCGCGGCCCTCTGGCAGCCCGGCGACACGCTTGAGCAGGCCCAGGACCGCAAGATGGACTATCTCGCCGAGCAGGCCCGGATCGAGCCCGGGCAGCGGGTTCTCGACGTCGGGTGCGGGTACGGCACGGAGGTGAAGCGGCTCCTGGAGAAGGAGGGGATCTCCGAGGCCGTCGGGATCACCCTGAGCCAGACCGGGGCCGACTGGCTGGCGGCCCGGAAGATCCCGGGGCTGGAGGTGCGGGTCGAGAACTGGGCCGACCACCGGCCGGTGCGGCCCTACGACGCGATCATCTCGTTCGAGGCGTTCGAGCACTTCGCCCGGCCGGGGATGTCGCAGCGGCGCAAGATCGCCGGATACCGGGCCTTCTTCGAGCAGTGCCGCTCGATGATCGCGCCGCAGGGCCGGCTGGTGGTGCAGACCATCACCTGGGGGCACCGCTTCCCGCTGGAACGCCGCTGGCTGAGCGACCTGTCGATGGCGGCGAAGAACTACCCCGAGTGCAACCCGGCGTTCCTCAGCGAGGTCGTCGCCGCGTCCGACGGTCTGTTCGACCTGGTCGCCGCCCGCAACGACTTCGCCGACTACTCGCGCACCGCGGCGGCCTGGGTGCGCAACCTGGACGCGGACTGGGAGCATTCGGTGGACCTGGTCGGCCTGAAGAAGACGCAGGACTTCAAGCAGACCATGACGGCGGCGGTGCGGGCCTTCGCCTCGGGCTGGTTCTACCTGCACCGGCTCACCTTCAGCCCGGTCGAGCAGCCGACGAAGCCCGCCCGGCACTTCCTGGTCAACAATGTGATCGGCCGATTCTGATATTACCGATTGGTTTTTCGTCGCCCATTCGGGATTGATCGGGGCGCGGGGGTTAAATATCCGTCCGATCTGGTTAGGATCAGTTGGATAATCCGATCAGCGCCGTACGTGCACTTACGGACGAGGGCCTTTGGCATGAGCGGGGGGACGCAGCCTTGGACTCATCAGTACGTCAGCAAAAAGGATGTGGCAACGCCATTCTTCTAGGGTCGTGGTGGCCGACCGGAACGCACGGGGCCATGCGCCAGGGCGGGGTGGAGATCGTGCCCTGCGCCGACATGAGCGAGTTCCCGGCGCTGATGGCCGACCCCGACATGGGGTGGTTGCTGTTCGCCGCCGACCTGGACGACCATCACATCGAGCAGACCCTGTGGCGGGCCCGGACGGCGCGCAGCGACATCGAGATCGGCCTGCTCGGAGCCCGTCACGACCGTCGGCGGGCCGAACGCTGGATCCGCCGGGGGTGCGCCGTCTACCTCGAGCTGGAGACCAGCCCGAGACGGGTGATCGAGGCGATGGACCTGGTGAGCCGGTTACGGGTGCGGGTCATCGACTCGATCTTCCACGAGGGTCAGCACGCCGGTCTCTCCCTGCCCCGGGTGGGGCTCACGAGACGTGAGAGAGACGTTCTGCAATTACTCGATCATGGTCACCGGAACAGCGAGATCGCAGGCTTTCTGCATATCAGCGAGAATACCGTCGAGTATCACATCCGGCACATTCTTCAGAAGCTCGGGGTGCGTAATCGCATGGAGGCCTGTCGTCAGGCCGCCGTGCTCGGGCTGATTTAGTTCCGGGCCTTCTGCTATTCCAGGTGCACCTTCGGAATGGCTCTTTCCAGGGGTCCCGGCAGCCACCAGTTCCACTTGCCGGCCAGTGTCATCACGGCGGGTACGAGCACCATCCGGATCACGGTGGCGTCGAGGGTCACGGCGACGGCGAGGGCGAAGCCCATCTGCTTGAGCTCCAGCACGTCGGCCACCAGGAAACTGCCGAAGACCACCATCATGATCGCGGCGGCGGCGGTGATCTGGCGGCCGGTGTGACTGAGGGCGGTGGCGACCGTGACCACGTGGTCGTGCGAGCGGTCCCACTCCTCCTTCATGCGCCCGACCAGGAAGACCTCGTAGTCCATCGAGAGCCCGAAGAGCAGGGCGAAGAGCGTGACCGGCAGGTAGGCCTGCAGGGTGCCCACGTTGCTGAACCCGAGCAGCGACTCGCCGTGGCCCTCCTGGAACACGAACACGGTCAGGCCCAGGGCCGCGCAGGTGGCCAGCAGGTTCATCACCGCGGCCTTGAGCGGGAGCAGGATGCTGCGGAACACCACGAGCAGGTAGAGGAACGACAGCCCGAGCACGATCGAGATCACCAGGGGGAGCTTGGCGGTGGTCTCGTCGCTGAGGTCGACGTACTGCGCGGTCAGCCCACCCACCAGGAACGTGGCGCCGGTGCCGGCCAGGGCCCCCGGGAGGATGTCGTTCCGCAGGTCGCGCACCAGCTGCATAGCGCCGACCGAGTCGATCGGCACGTCGGCCACCACGGTGAGCAGCAGATGGCGGCCCCCGGTATCCAGGTCGACGAGCTGGCCCAGGTCGGTTCGGAGGGCGGCGTCCCGGGCGGCGGCGCGCAGGGCGGGGGCGTCGTGACGGCCCGCTGCCTGGTCGAGTGCCTCGGTCGGCGAGACAATCTCCGCCACCGAGGAATTCGCGCGCAGTGAGTCGCCCAGGGCGGCCACGGCGTTCAGGTCGGCCGTGGTGATGCCCCCCGCCCCGGCGTCGATCACGATCTGCACCGGGGCGACGGCGCCCGGGGTGAAGGTGCCGGCTACGATCTGCTGCGCCCGGCCGGACTCGGTCTTGCCCAGGGCATTGAGGCCGAGGTCGAGGCCCAGCTTGATCCCGCCCAGCGGCAGGGCCATCACCACGAGCAGCACGATGCTGGCGCCCGCGCACAGCCAGGGCCGGCGCATCACCATGCGGGCCCAGCGCCCCCAGAACGTGGTCATCGGGTCGCCGCCGCCCCCGCCGACCGTGTCTTGCGGGCGCATCCGCCGCGGCAGGGCCAGCTTCTCCACCCGGGTGCCCAGCAGCCCCAGGATCGCCGGCAGCAGGGTGAGACTGACCAGCAGGGAACAGGTCACGACGATGCCCGTGCCCAGGGCGATCTGCTGGAACACGTGCCCGCGGATGACGACCATCGAGCAGAGGGCGACCATCACGATGATGCCGGAGGCCAGGACGGTGCGGCCGGAGGTGTGCAGGGCCTGGCCGACCGCGCCGCTGACGATGCACTTGCGCTCCCTGCGGGTCGAGGCCTCGGGGATGCGGTGGGCCAGTTCCTCGCGGAACCGGCTGACCACGAAGAGCCCGTAGTCGATGCCCACGCCGACGCCGATCATGCTGGCGATCACCGTGACGAACTGGTCGAGCCCGAAGACCGGGGCCACCAGGGCCAGCACGCCCATGCACAGCAGCACGCCGAGCAGGGCGGTGACGACCGGCAGCAGGGCCGCCACCAGGGCACCCGAGGCCAGCAGCAGCACCGCCAGGGCCACCGGGATGCCGATCATCTCGGCGCGTTCCTGGTCGTGCAGCTCGACCTCGGACAGGTCTTTGTTCAACGGGGTGGAGCCCGAGTACAGCGCCTCCACACCGGTTCCCGAGGCGGCGGCGGTCGCCGCCGTACTGATGTCGTCACTGAGGTCGGCCCGCTCGCTCGCGTCGCCGCGCATGCCGATCAGGGCGACCGCGGTGCGCCCGTCGTCACCGATGCGGCTGATGCCGCCCTCGGTGTACGGATCGACCACACCGGTGATGCCGGGAAGGGCCCGGACCTTCTCCAGCACCCCGGCGACCGCGGCCCGGTAGGCGGTGGAACGGGCGCCGGTGCCCGCCGCCGTGAACACCAGTACCCCCTGCTCGTTGCCCAGGGCCGGGAAGTGCTCGCCGAGCAGCTCCTGGGCCTGGTCGGACTGGGAACCGGCAATCGTGTAGCTGGGGGTGGACAGTTCCCGTTGCAGCATCGGGTAGAGGCACCCGGCCACGGTCAGGATCACGGCCCAGATACCGACGGCGATCCAGCCGTGCCGGGCCACCAGCGCGCCCCAGCGGTTGAGCAGGGACAGGCGCTGGTCGTCGTCGCCGCCCCGAAATCCCCGGTGTCCGTGCGACCCGTGCCGCATCGGTCCTCGTTCCCGGGTGGCGCCGTCCCGGCTGAGCGGGACGGACGCCTGATGGCGAGGTGCGTGGACGGGCGCGTGCCGGCGGTGCAGGAGGCTGGTCACGACGGTCTCTGCGAGTCGTCACCGGTCAGCCCGGCGATGGAGGGCGCGCCCAGGGCGGCGGCCCCACCACCCACGACGGTCAGGACGGCGATGGCCGTGAGCGCTCCCGACAGGTCGAGAGCATCGGTGAGGGGGCCGGAGAGCAGGGGCCCGATCAGCAGGCCGATGGCGTAGGCGATGTTGAAGAGGGCGTAGGCGCCGCCGAGGGCCGGTGGGCTGGCCTTGCCGCCCTGCACACCGATCAGGGTGGTGGCGGGTGCCGCGACGAAGGCCGTGGCGGCACCGAGCAGGGCCATGGCCAGGGCGACCGACCAGGTGCTGTCCGCGGCCCCGGCCCACCAGATCGACACCGCTCCGGCCAGCACGCCGATGCCGGTCAGCAGCCGGTTGTCGACGGTGGCGACCAGGCCCCCGACGATCGGGTTGAGAGTGGCGCCGGCCACCACGGTGAGGGCGAAGAGCAGGCCGATGCGGGTGCTGTCGGCGGCGATGGTGTCGGCCAGGTGGAAGGGCAGGACCGGTTCCAGCGCCGCGATCAGCCCGGCCTGCACGATGATCAGGCCGACGACGGCCAGGGTGCCGGGCACGCGCAGCACGGCGGTGGGGCCGGCCGGGTCGTCGTTCTGCCGGTGCGGCAGCCGGGGCACGAGCATCAGCCGGGCCACGGCGTCGAGCAGGGCCACGACCGCGGCCACCACGAACGGTGCGTGCGTGCCCCAGTGGGTGGCGATGAATCCGCCCAGCGGCGGCCCGGCGAGCACCCCCAGGGCGACCATGCTCATGGCCAGGCCCATCCAGCGGGCACGGTCGGCCAGCGGTGTGACCAGGGCGATGAGGGAGAGCCCGGCGACCCAGGACAGGCCCGCCGCGGCGCCCTGGAAGAGCCTCCCGAGCAGCAGCAGCGGGTACGGCCCGCCGACGGCGAACAGCAGGGTGGCGGCGCCGAGGCCGATCAGCCCCAGCAGCAGCGGGGTGCGGGGGCCGTGCCGGTCGACCAGGCGCCCCGCGAACGGGGTGATGAGCAGCAGGCTGGCGGCGTAGCTGGCGAACAGGATGCCGGTGCCGGTGGACCCCGCGTCTTTCAGGGCGGGCAGCAGCGGCAGGACCGGGATGGCCAGGCCGTAGACCAGCATGTCGACGAAGAGGGCCACACAGACCACGGCGATGGCCGCGCCCCGGTACCGGGCGTGTGGATCTGGTTCCGTGACCGGTGGTTCCGTGCCGCCGGGCGGCTGCTCGGCGTGGTGCAGCGAAACGGACACCTCTTCCGTACGTGCCGGATCCCCGTCGGTGTTCATCGATCGCGCTCCTTCGGCCCGCCCCTGAAGAGGTCCCCCCTGGACGGGGGCAGGCAGTGGTGGTGAGGGCTTATGCGGCGGTGACCGTTCTGAGCAGACGCTCGGCCAGGGCCCGGGACTGGGCGCTGTCGGGCAGGGGCGTCTCGCCGAGAGCGGCGCTGACGGTCACCCCGTAGGTGGTGCTGGCGATGAGGAACACCGCCGTGTCGAGATCGAGGGCCAGGGGTTCCTGGGCGCTCAGTTCTTTGAGGACGTGCCGGATCTGCTCCGACCAGCCGGACAGGGCCACCTGCTTCTCCGGCAGGCCCCCCTGCTCACCGGCCTCCCCGGTGGACTGGGGAGCCACGATGGTCGAGACCACGGCCAGCGTGCGGAACTGCGGATCTTCCCGGAGCGCGTCGAGATAGCCGGCGACGAACGCCACCAGGCGCTCGCGCGGATCGGTGCCCTCGGCCTGCAACTGCGCGAACGCCGGGGCGGGATGGTCTTGCCAGGCCTGGGACAGGGCGGCGTGGAGCAGAGCGGTCTTGTCGGTGAAGTGGTGGTGCACCGCCCCCCGGGTGACCCCGGCCTGCTCGGCGACGCCGACGAACGACGTGCCGTTCCACCCCTCGGAGGCGAAACGCTGCAGGGCCGCACGCAGGATCTTCTCCCGGGTGCGAGCAGCTTCCTCCGCCGTGTTCCGCATACATACAGTCTTGCATGTATGTAACGAGGGTGTCCAACGGGCCGTCCGAAAGGGTGAGGGGCGGCCCCGGGTTTTCCGTGGGAAAGAACAACGGCTGGTGCTGGCGCCGGGCCGATCCGGTCCCACCTAGCCTGGAAATCCACGCACCGCAGGCGAAAACGACTGCCGGGGCGACCAGCACGTCCACTGTTTCCGGCTCCGACCGCCCTGGAGGCCAGATGACCACGACCGCCCCGGTGATCGGGACCGGAGACGCCTGCCTGACCCGGGTCGGCCCGGGCCTGGTCACCCTCGGCAGCGCCGCCCGCACGCTCGAGGTCCGGGCGGACGACGAGGTGGCCGCCGAGCTGCACCGCCTGATCGACCAGGTGCTGCCGCTCTTCGCCTTCCCCGCCGCGCCGGGTGAGCTCGATCCCGGCGACCTGGAGCTCTACGACAAGTACCGCGAGCTGATCGAGCGCCTCGACCTGGTGCGCACCCCGCGGTCGGAGGTGCTGGAGCGCATGGTCTCCCCGGCGCACAGCGGGCTCTACCGGTACCTGGCCCGGCACAGCAGTGAGCCGGACGAGCACTTCCTGGCGGTTCTCGACCGCAGCGTCGTGCTGCACGGGCCGACCGCCTACGTGCGGCGGCTCGGGCGCATCGTCGCCGAGCAGGGGCTGGCGGTCCAGGTCGGTCAGGACTGGCGCCCGGGTGATCCGCTCCCGCAGCCGGCGCCGGGTGAGAACGGCGTCACCGTGATGGTGGCGATGCAGGCGGGTGCGTCGGTGGCCGACTGGCGGGCGGTCAACCAGGCCCATCAGAACAGTGGACGTCTGTGGGCACCGGTGCTCGTCACGCCGGCGGACGTGCGGCTGGGACCGTGGACGGCACCCGGGGAGTCGGCCTGTCCCACCTGCCTGGAACGAGGTGGGACAACGAATTCCGGATCGCCGGCGGTGGTGGGTTCTTCGTCGGTGGGGGCGGCCTGGTCGGCGTGGGCCACCACCCAGGCGGCGATGCTGCACTGGACCGGAGGAGTGCTGGCGCACCTGCTGCTGCGGATCGCCGCCCCGACCGGGCCGAACCACCCGTGGGGCAGCGTTTTCACGCTCGACGCGGACCGGATGCGGCAGGAGTCGGTGCGGGTGTGGCGCGACCCGGCCTGCCCCGACTGCGGTGTCACCGGCCTGCGCACCCCGGCCTGGCGGGACCTGTGACCGCCGGTGCGAGTGCCGGTGCCAGTGCCAGTGCCAGTGCCAGTGCCAGTACCGGTGCGGGTGCCGGTGCCCTGGCCGTCGACCACGACGCGGTCCTGGCGGGTCTCGGCCTCGCCGCCCGGGTTCTGCCGCCGCCCTGGCCGATGCCCGCGCACGTGCTCGCCCTGGTGGACCGGCGTCTCGCGGGGGAGGGCAATGCTCTGCGGGCGGGGCCGGTACCGCTGCGCGACCTGGTCGTCGCCCCGGATCAAGCCGAGGCCGAGCTTCTTTCGCTGGAAGCCGGATTCGCTGTCCGTCTGTCCACCCCTCAGGAAACGGCTTTCACCGGGGCGGCGGCGGACGAGGACGAGGCGGTGCTCCGGTCGCTGCTGCGGGCTCTGGAGGTGTTCGCCGTTCCCCGCCACCCCTGGGAGCCGGACGGACTGCGATCGGTGGTGGTGCGCGTCCTCAAGCATCTGGGGGCCGTGACCTTCTCGGCCGGGCGGGCCGGTGCTGATCTGTTCCAGGTGGTGGCGGCCCGTGCGGACGGGACCGCGGGCAGCGGGTGGGGGCGGTCCTTGGAAGAGGCTGCCGAGCGGTCGGTCCGGCATCTGGTGGGTGTGCTCGCGGGACGGTGGCAGGTGAGACCGATCGAGGTGGCCGGTGGTCGTCTGCCGATCCGGGACTTCCTGCGGGAGAACGGACGCGGGGTCTCCTGGCGGGTCGTGCATCAGGGGGACGGGCTGGTGGTCGTGCAGACCCGGCTGAGAAGACCGGTGCCCCGCAAACCCTGGTCGGCCCCGGCGCCGAACCAGCTGAATCTGGCTGTCCCGGACGAACGGGTCCGGCTCTCCCGGCTCTACCACGAGAACTCCAAGCTGCAGAGGAACTTCCGCGACCTGCCACCGGTCGACCTGGCCACCGTCACGCCCGCTCTGCAGACCGTGGTGGCGCAGGCCGCCCGGGTGGTCGCGCCCGGCACCCCCGAGGTGCGACTGCCCCGGCGCGACCGGCAGCGCCCGCAGAAAAGTCTCGACCTGGCGTTGCGCAGTCGCCGGTCGTGGGCCGGGATGGACGAGGCATCCATGACGCTCGACGATCTGGGGCATCTGCTGGACAGCGCGATCGGCGTGACCGGGAGCTCGGGCCTGCCGGACTCGACGGTCCGGATGCCGATGCGCGCGTTCCCGGCCTCCGGCGGGCTGTTCTCCACCGACGTGTACGTCTATGCCCGCCGGATCGAGGGTCTGGCGCCCGGGGTGCACTACTACGAGCCGATCCGGCACAGCCTGCACCACGTGCGGGCCGACTGCGACGACCAGGAGGTGCTGGAGAACATCGGCTACCCGGCCCGGGCCCGGCAGGCGGCCGCGGTGCTGGTGTTCGCCGCCTCGTTCCGCCGCCTGCAGTGGAAGTACTGGGAAAGGGCCTACCGGATGGTTCATCTCGACTGCGGGCACCTGGCCCAGAACGTGATCCTGGTGGCCGGTGCGATGGATCTGGTGGCCCACCCGATGATCGCCTTCACCGACGACTACTTCGACCGTCTCACCGGCGTCAACGGCCAGGACGAGGCCGTCATCCATCTGACCCTGCTCGGGCCCGCGCGGGCCGGCAACCCCCGGCCGAAGGAGTGACCATGGCGAAACCCGCTCTGGAAGACGAGATCGTGCTCTCCCCGGGGACCCACGTCCACGCGGTGGACGACGACAGCGGTTTCCTGGAGGAGTCCGCCGGGGTACGGCGGATCCAGGGGGAGCGCCTGGGGGCGGCCGTCAGCGAGGTACTCGGCGCGCTGACCGTGCCGCGACGGGTCGGGGACGTGCTCGACGGGGTGCGCGACCTGTCCCGCGACCAGGCCCTGACCTGGCTGTCGGACCTGCTGGAGGCCGGGCTGGTGCGCCCCGGCCGGCCCGTGGCCGGCACCACGGTGCAGCTGTGCGGCGACGAGACCCTCACCGCCTGCGCCCGGGTGGCCCTGCCCGCGCACGCCCGGGTGAGTGCCGACGGGGCCGATCTGTTGCTGGTGATCGCCGACTCGCTGTACGACGCGCGGGCCGAGGCGCTGGCCCGGGACTGTGTGCGGCGGGGCAGCGCGTTCCTGGTGGCCGGGGCGGATCCGGGGCGCGGGGCGTTCGTCACCCCGGTATGGCGGCCGGGCGAGCGGCTGGCCTGCTACGAGTGTGTGCGCACCCGCCTGCACGCGAACGCGCCGACCGGGCGCACCCGCTGGGAGTACCAGCAGAGCCTGTCCCGGGGCGGCGTGAGCTCGGGGCGGGGTCCGGTCGGCGTGGCCGGCGCCCTCGGGGTGGCCGCGGTGCTCGCCGGGGTGCGGGCGGCGGCCTGGCTGAACGATGCCGACGGTCCGCAGGACGACCTGATCTGGATCGGTGACGACCTGAGCGCCGGGCACCGGCCGGTGCTGCCCGTCCCCACCTGTTCCTGGTGTGATCAGCAGCAGACAGGGCGGGAACGGGTCGAGCCGGGCGGGCTGCTCGCGGCGGTGGACGACGTGGCCGGCATCGTGCACTCGGCCACGGTGCGCCTGGCCGAGTCCGGGCCGCGGGTGCACCTGGGCGGCAGCGTGGCGGCGGACAACAGCCTGGTGCGGCCCTCGCTGCGGGTCACGCTCAACGGGGGCGCCGGCTTCACCCGCAGCGCCGCCCTGCTGTCCACGGCCGGGGAGAGCGTGGAACGGTACGCGGCCGGGATCTGGCGCCGGGAAGACCTGGTGGTCGCCCGGTACGACGATCTGGACGGGCCGGCCGTGCACCCGGGCGAGTTCGCGCTGTACTCGCCGGAACAGTACGCCGACCCGGCCTTTCCCTACCGGCCCTTCACCGCGTCGGACGTGGTGCGCTGGACGCGGGCGCACCGGCTGCGCGACGGGGCGGAGGTCTGGGTGCCGGCCTCGACCGTGTACCTGCCCTACCGGCGGGTGCGCGAGGAGGACGAGTTCGCGCCGTCGATCTCCACCGGCCTGGCCGCGGGCCCCGGGCACATCGCGGCAGTGCTGTCCGGTCTTCAGGAGGTGATCGAGCGCGACGCCCTGGCCATCTCCTGGCTGCACCGGTTACCGCCCCGGCCGGTGTCGCCCGAGGTCGTGGCCGCCTCGCCCCGGGTCGCCGAGCAGCTGGCCCTGGGCACCTCGTGGACGGTCGACTTCCACGACCTGTCCCTGGATCTCGACCTGCCGGTGGTGGCCGCGGTGATGCGGTACCGGCGTGACCGGGAGGATGTGCTGTCGTTCGGCAGCGCCTGCCGTGGCGACCTGACCGGGGCCGTGGAGAAGGCGTTCCTGGAGGCGGCGCAGGGGCTCACCTACGTGCGGCGGCTGCTGCGCACCTTCGCGGACTGGGAGGCGGCCCCGGACTTCTCCGACGTCGACGAGTTCAACAAGCACGCCATCCTCTACACCCGGTACCCGCACCTGCGGGAGCGGGCCGGGTACCTGTTGCACGGGCCGATCACCCGCCGCCCCGCGCGTCTTTCCGTCCCGGCGCCGGAGGGCGACGAGGCACTGCTGGACTCGGCCGTGCGGCAGCTGGCCGGGGCCGGGCACGAGGTCTACGTGGTGGACCTGACCACCCCCGACGTGGCGGCGCTGGGCGTGCGCGTGGTGCGGGTGCTCGTGCCGGGCCTGCAGCACCTGTCCGGCAGTCACGCCCTGCGCTTCCTCGGTGGTCGCCGGCTGAACGAGATGCCGCTGCGGCTGGCCCGTTCCGAGGGACACGAGTCGTGGAGCAGCCGACCGGACAACTCCTTTCCCCACCCCCTACCGTGATCATCTGGAGGAACCATGACCTATCTTGCGCCCCGGCAGGTGGTGGACACCGTGTTCGGCCGGGAGTTCGACGACACCGACGACCTGTCCGAGGCCTTCGCCCGTAACGTGACCAGCGAGCTGCTGGCCGGCACCACCACCGAGATCGATTTCCGGGCCGAGGTGATCGGTGACAGCGGCCTGAAGGTGTTCGTCCGCAGCATCACCCAGGGTCTGGTCGGCGAGGCCACGATCAGCCACCGCTTCTACTTCATCGACCGCGAGGAGATCCGCACCCGCCTGCACCAGGTCTCGGCGGAACACCCCGAGGCCGAGACCGAACTGCTGGTGCTGCTGCCCGACGGGGTGGACCGGGACTACTTCCACGCCGCGGTGCACGACTCGCACGACCGGCTGCTGGCTGTGCAGGCCGTGGTCTACGATCGGCAGGGTCACCACACCCGGTACCCGTTCCGCTCCGCCCTGGTCTCCGACATCCGTGCGGTCTGCGCCGACACCAGCGTCGTGACCTCCGGAACCGATTCGCCTCAGGCCCGTTTCACGCTCGACACGGAACCTCAGGAGCGTGACCGGGAGATCACCGTGCTCTGGGAGTCGATGGGCCTGATCCTGCGCTACCCGGTCGCGCTCCCCGCCGGGCAGACCCAGGTGGTGGTCGGGGTGTCGCTCGGGCCGGACGGTCCGCTGGCCACCGGCGACTGGGTGCTCATCGCGGTCGACGAGAACGAGGGTTTCATCACCCAGGCCCTGTTCGTGATGAGCCCGGCGGCCTCTCATGTGCCCGGCTGAGCTTCTGCTGGCCCAGGGGCGCGCGCGGCCCGGCCCGGTGGCCCTGAACCTGAGGCTGCCGGTCGGCAGCGGATCCGAGGATCCGCAGGCCGAGGGACTCGTCCATCTGCTCGAGCACCTGGTCGTCGCCTCGGTGCCCACCCGTTTCCGTCATCGGGTCCGGGCCGCGACCGGGCGGGACGTGACGGTCTTCGAGATGTCCGTGAGCCCGGACGAGGCCGCGCAGGCCGTCCGGGGCCTGCTCACCGCGGTGCGGTACCCGGTGCTCGGTGAGGTGGACGTGGCCCGGGAGAGACCGGTGGTGGCGCAGGAGACCCGGGAGCGGCACGCGTCCACCGGCTGGCGGTTGCAGCAGCGGTTCCTGGTGGCGTGGTGGACGGGGACCAGCTGGGCCCACAGCACTCTCGGTGACCCGGCCGCTCTCGACGACGTGCGGGCCGGATCTCTCGATGTGGTTCACCGGCAGTGGATCTCGGCGCCGGGGGCGGTGCTCGGGGTGGCCGGTCCGGAGGAGGGAATCCGGGCCGTCCGGCGGGAGGTGCGCGAAAGCGCCGGGGCGGGTCGGGGCGGTGGGGTCCGGGCGGACGGAGCGGTCCTGACGGACGGAGCGGTCTTGACGGACGAGGTGGTTCGGTCGGGCGGGGTGGGTCGCCGGGGTGATCCGGTGACGGGAGGTGGCTTCCCGGGATCGGAATGGCCGGTTGCACTGGGCATTTTCGTCACGACGTGGACCGATTCGCCCACCGGGCAGGTCATGACGGGTATCGGGCTGGCCGACGAGGTCGCCGGACCCGCCACCGAGACTGCCCGCGACCTGGCCCAGATCTTGCTGGAGGACGCTGGTGGCCCCCACCTCACCACTCATCGGCTGGGTGGGGTGCGGGCCTCGTGGCTGGTCCGGCCGGACGAGAGCCTCCGACCGTCCGGCGACCGGCAGCAGGGGCCGGTGCCGGGAGGCGTTCCGCCATCCGGTCTCGTTCATGACCTCGGTCTGGCTCTGCG
>NZ_JAJOMA010000013.1 GCF_021129235.1 Kineosporia mesophila | reverse complement strand
CCCCCCGAAAACCGTTCGTGATCATGCAAAACCTCCCCAGAGTTCTAGAACTGCGAATGGCCGAGCTCCAGAACGCCGAGCAATGGAAGCACCTCCCGGCCAAGGCTGGGGATTGGCCTGACCACAGAAAGAAGACGCCGGCCACCCATGCCCGCACCGAGACGCCCCTCAAAACCCCTTCGTGATCACGGAAAGGTGGGCGGGGTCACGGTGCACCGGCCGCGCGCTACCCCCGCACACCGCACCTTCACTCCGCGCTCCGTACCTTCACTCCGCGCGCCCCGCACCTTCGCCCCGCGCTCCGCACCTTCACTCCGCGCGCCCCGCACCTTCGCCCCGCGCTGCGCACCTTCACTTCGCGCCCCGCGCTCCGTACCTTCACTTCGCACCCCGCGCTGCGCACCTTCACTCCGCGCCCCGCGCTGCGCACCTTCACTCCGCGCCCCGCGCTGCGCACCTTCACTCCGCGCCCCGCGCTCCGTACCTTCACTCCGCGCCCCGCGCTCCGTACCTTCACTCCGCACCCGTACGCCGTTCCCGCCCGCACCCGAACACCGTCCTCGTAGCCGCCAAAACGCCGAGTGGGGACGCCTCCTGGATCGGAAGCGCCCCCACGGGCCGAAAACTACTGCCTACTGCTCCGGGTCGTGCTGGATCGGCTGGGGCTGGGTGGCCTGCGGCTGTTCCTGGGTCGCGTGCTGCTCGGTAGCCTCACGCTCAGTCTGCTGGCGGCGGTGCTTCTCGGCCGCTTCGCGCTCGGCGGCCTCACGCTCTTCGGCTTTCTTGCGGTCGATCATCTCGCTGTAGGTCGGACCACTGACCGGCGGCGGAGGCTGCTCCTGCGGAGCCGGCTGACCGTACTGCCCAGGCTGACCCGGTTGGCCGAACTGCCCAGGCTGGCCGTACTGACCCGGCTGACCCGGCTGCGGCGGCGGGCTCACCGGCGGCTGGCCCCAGGGCTGACCCCACGGCTGGCCCTGCGGCGGCTGCTGGGGGTACGGCGGCTGCTGGGGGTAGGACTGCGGGTACGACTGGGGGGCCGGAGGCACGTTCGTGACGGGGCGCGCGGGCTGGCTGCGCGGGCCGCCCTCATCGGCCAGCTTGTTCAGCAGCTGGCGGGCGGGACCGGCCTGCTCGGTGAGGCAGAGCACACGGTACTCGCCGGCGACGATCTGGCTGGTGCTGGTGAAGTCACGCCGTCCACCGGTGAAGGCGTAGGAAATGAGCCCGAACAGCCCACCGAAAGCCGCACCGATCAGCATGGCCGCGAAGAGGCTGGCGCCCTCGGCAGTACCGAAGAGCAAGATCAGCAGGCCGACAAAGAGGCCGAACCAGGCGCCCGAGAATAGACCGGCCACGGCCACGCGGGAGTAGGTCAGACGACCCGTGACCCGCTCGACCATCTGCAGGTCGACCCCGACAATGGTGACGGCCTGCACGGGAAAGTGGTTGTCGGAGAGGTAGTCGACCGCACGCTGGGCCTCGGCGTAGGTGGCGTACTGAGCGATGGTGTCGCCACGCGGCGGTGTGGGCAGGCCCGGCTGGGACTGGGCCCGGAGCGGGCTGAGGTTCGACATAGGATCATTCTCCCTGATCCCGGGCCCCCGGCGCATCCGCGCCGAGGGACTGCCGGAATCTGTTCAGGTGACTCTCAGCGTTGAACGTACGGGATCACCGCGGGAGTTTCCGCCATCGCCGAGAGCTGAACTTCAGGAGGTGGCGGCCTTCGCGGAACCCTTCTCGGTCTTCGCGCCCTGGGTGCTCAGCTGGCCGCCGGCGTTCTCCAGGTGCGCCCGCACGAACCAGTGGAACTGCTCGATCTCGTGCAGGTGCCCGATCAGCAGGTCGTTGGTGACGTCGTCGAGCTCCTCGGTGTCTTCAGCCGCCTTGCGGATGCTGGTGATCACACCGATGTACACGGCGTCGAGGGCAGCCAGGTGCTCGATCGCACCGGCGCGGCCGATCGAGTAGTCGTCCCAGTCACGCTGCTCGACGAGGGCACCCGGAGTGCCCTGCGGCGAGCTGCCCAGCGTGGCGATGCGCTCGGCGACGTCGTCGGCGTAACCCCGCACGGCGTCGACCTGCGGGTCGATCATCTGGTGGACCGAGATGAAGTTCGGGCCGACCACGTTCCAGTGCACGTGCTTCAGCGTGAGGTGCAGGTCGTTGTAGGTGTTCAGGATCTTCTGCAGCACGGCGGCGGTCGCGGAACCCTCGTCGAGCGTCAGCCCGGGCACCGTGAACGTCGGGGTGCCCTCGAAGGCGTCCGGCGTGTTCGGGCTGACCTGGGTGGTCGAGAGCTGTTCCTTGCTGTTCGTGGAAGAAGTCGCAGTAGCCATGCACTCACGGTAGGTCGGTGGGCCGGGCGTCGCAGGTCGAGACGGCACTCCCCCGGACCGCCGAATCTTCACACGATCATGAGGATTTGGAGCCGTATTCCTCCAGCAGACGACGCCCGATGATCATGCGCTGGATGTCGGCCGTTCCCTCACCGATCAGTAACATCGGGGCCTCGCGGTACAGCCTCTCGATCTCGTACTCCTTCGAGTACCCGTAACCGCCGTGGATGCGGAACGAGTCCTCCACCACCTGCGAGCAGTACTCACTGGCCAGGTACTTGGCCATCCCGGCCTCGAGGTCGTTGCGGGCCCCGGAATCCTTCACCCGGGCCGCCTTCACCATCATCTGGTGCGCCGCCTCGACCTTCACGGCCATCTCGGCCAGCCGGAACTGCACGGCCTGGTGCTCGGCGATCTTCTTACCGAAAGTCTCGCGCATCTGGGCGTACTCGATCCCGATCTGGAACGCGCGCAGGGCCACGCCACAGGCTCGCGCAGCGACGTTGACCCGGCCCACCTCGACACCGTCCATCATCTGGTAGAAGCCGCGCCCGGGCTCCCCACCGAGCACACACGCGTCCTCGATCAGGTACTCGTCGAAGACCAGCTCGGTGGTGTCGACGCCCTTGTACCCCATCTTCTCGATCTTGCCCGGCACCGTGAGACCGGGCGCCACCTCACCGAAACCGGGCTCCTTCTCCACCAGAAAGGTCGTCATGTTCCGGTAGACCGAGGACGCACCGGTGTCGGTCCTGGTGAGCACGGCCACGAGGCTCGAGGAGCCGCCGTTGGTGAGCCACATCTTCTGGCCGGTGATCGCCCAGCCCCCGCCCGCCCGGGCCACGGCCCGGGTCCGGATCGCCGCGACGTCCGACCCGCAGTGCGGCTCCGACATCGAGAAGGCCCCCCGCAGGTCCCCCGTCGCCATCCGTGGCAGGTAGCGCCGCTTCTGTTCCGGCGTGCCGTGCTGGATCAGCATCCAGGCGACGATGAAGTGAGTGTTGACGATGCCGGAGACGCTCATCCAGCCGCGCGAGATCTCCTCCACGACCAGGGCGTAGGTGAGCAGCGACTCGCCCAGGCCGCCGTACTCCTCGGGAATCATCAGGCCGAAGATCCCCATCTCCTTCATGCCCTCGACGATCTTCACCGGGTACTCGTCGCGGTGCTCCAGCCCGGTGGCGACCGGGAGGATCTGCTCGTCCACGAAGACCCGGACCGCCTTCAGAATCTCCTTCTGGTCATCGGTCAGGCCCTCGGTGCTCTGCAGACGCCCCATCGCGCGCTCCCTGGTCGGTCCGGCCGAACTCGGGTCCCCGCCGAGTCTGAGCCGAGTATGAGCTGAGCCCCCAGGTCACACACCTGCCCCACATGTGAGCGACACCACTGCGTAACACGGTGAGCCGGCACCGTGATCGGCGCCGATCAGGGAATCAGGCCCGCAGGCTGCTGGTTCTTCCTGAGCGCAGGCACCTCGCGAAGGAGGCCGTCAGACCAAAGGGTTGCTTGGGTCGTCCCAAATCCTGGACTTGCTCATTGACGATCGCGTTATGTGAACGTACGGTCAAGAAAACCATCCAGAGCGGCTGAGAGACCTGGCTCGACGAAGCCGCAGCAACCACCCCACCCCAGAGGGTGCAGGGCCCGGTGCTACCGCCAGGACCGATGGAGGAGAAACATGCGAGTCACTGGCGCAACGATGCAGAACCTGACGAAGCGCGCCTACGTCGACCTGCTCAGGACCGCGAGCGCGACCTGTCGCTGATCCACCGGATCAGCCGAACAGCACCAGCGCTCGTCTTCACGGACTTCTGACCGTCACCTTCCCGGGTAGTTCGCGCCCATTGCGGCGCCGGCCGGGTGACGGTCGCGGTCCTGAGACCCCAGCTTTACTGACAGACACCTCGTCATCACCCGGAGGAACCGCACGTGAGCACCGACACCGAACAGTCCGGCGCCGGTATCGCCTTCCCGCCCCGGCCGAAGCGCTCGGAGGGCCAGTGGGCCCTGGGTGAGACCACGCCGCTCACGCCGAACGAGGCGTGGAAGGCGAAGGAAGGCGGTCTGGCCGTCCGCGAGCGGGTCGAGGCCTACGCCAAGGGCGGTTTCGACAGCATCCCCGGTGACGACCTGCGGGGCCGGATGCGCTGGTGGGGCCTGTACACCCAGCGCCGGCCCGGGATCCACGGCGGCCGCACGGCCTCCCTGGAGCCGCACGAGCTGGACGACGAGTACTTCATGCTGCGCGTGCGCACCGACGGTGGTGCGGTCGACCTGCACCAGCTGCGCACGCTGGCCGGCATCTCCACCGAGTTCGCCCGGGACACGGCGGATGTCACCGACCGGCAGAACATCCAGTTCCACTGGATCCGGATCGAGGACATGCCGCGGATCTGGGCCACGCTCGAGGATGCCGGTCTCATCACCATCGACGCCTGCGGGGACACCCCGCGCGTGATCCTGGGCTCGCCGGTCGCCGGAGTGGCTGCCGACGAAATCATCGACGGCACGCCGGCGATGCTCAGGATCCGCGAGATGTACGTGGGCGACGAGGATCTCCAGAACCTGCCGCGGAAGTTCAAGACCGCGATCAGTGGTAACCCGAACCAGGACGTCGCCCACGAGATCCACGACATCGCGTTCGTCGGGGTGAACCACCCCGAGCACGGGCCGGGTTTCGACCTGTGGGTCGGTGGCGGTCTCTCGACGAACCCGATGCTGGCCAGGCGCCTGGGCGCCTGGATCCCGCTGGACGAGGTGCCGGACGTCTGGCACGGCGTGATCAAGATCTTCCGCGACTACGGCTACCGGCGTCTGCGCAACCGGGCCCGCCTGAAGTTCCTGATGGCCGACTGGGGCCCGGAGGTCTTCCGTCAGGTGCTGGAAGACGAGTACCTGCACCGCAAGCTGATCGACGGCCCGGCGCCGGAGCTCCCCGAGGGCCGGCACGACCACGTCGGTGTGCACCGGCAGAAGAACGGCAAGTTCTACGTCGGGGTCGCGCCGATCGTGGGCCGGGTCAGCGGTGACAAGCTGGCGAAGCTGGCCGCCGCGGTCGAGGCGGCCGGCAGCGACCGGGTGCGGTTCACCCCGCAGCAGAAGATCGTGATCCTCGACGTGGTGGCCTCCAAGGTGCCCGATCTGCTCGACGCGCTCGACCAGATCGGTCTCACGGCCAGGGCTTCCGCGTTCCGGCGGGGCACGATGGCCTGCACCGGCATCGAGTTCTGCAAGCTCGCGATCACGGCCACCAAGAGCACGGCCACCACCCTGGTGGCGGAGCTGGAGAACCGTCTGGCCGACGTGCCGGAGCTGTTCACGCTCGACGGGCCCAGCCTGTCGATCAACATGAACGGCTGCCCGAACTCCTGCGCCCGCGCCCAGATCGCCGACATCGGCCTGAAGGGCGTGCAGCTCCCGAACCCGGAAGACCCGCAGGGCGAGACGGTCGACGGTTTCCAGATCCACCTGGGCGGTGGGCTCGGCGTGCATGCCGGTTTTGGCCGGAAGGTGCGCGGGCTGAAGAGCACGGCCGCCGATCTGCCCGACTACGTCGAGCGGATGGTGCGCCGCTGGCTGGCCCAGCGCAAGGACGACGAGACCTTCGCCTCCTGGGTGATCCGGGCGGAAGAGGCCGACCTTTCATGAGCGAGACCGCGAGAGCCGTTCCGTACTGTTGCCCGTTCTGCGGCGAGGAAGACCTGCGACCCGTGGCCAGTGGCTCGGTCGAGGGCCTGACCCGCGGCGGCTGGCACTGTCGTAGCTGCCTTCGCGTCTTCAGCCTGAGCTTTCACGGGCTGCACCGTCCGGAGCAGCTCGAACCTTCCATCCCTGGTAAGCATTCCACTCACGCGGGCACCTCCCCCGGCCCCCGCACTGGAGAGTGACAGCAATGATCGGATCGTTGATCAGCCGGCCCGAGGACGTCGCGGCCGCACTGGAGGAAGACGCGCCGGGTTTCGCGGCGGAGGCCGCCCGGGCACTCGAGGGCGCCGACCCGCTCACCGTTCTGGGCTGGGCCGGAAGGGCTTTCGGTAAGGGCCTGGTGATCACCGCGTCGATGGGCGACACCGCCCTGGCCCACCTGACCTCCCGGGCCGTGCCCGGCACCGACATGCTCTTCGTCGACACCGGCTACCACTTCGCCGAGACGATCGGCACCGCGCAGGCCGTGCAGCACTCCTACCCGCTGCGCATGCTCAGCATCCGGCCGAAGGAATCGGTCGAGGAGCACGAGGCCAAGCGCGGAAAGCTCTGGCAGACGGATCCGGACGCCTGCTGCGCCATGCGCAAGGTGGCCCCGCTGAACAACGCGCTGCGCGGATACCGGGCCTGGGCCACGGGTCTTCGCCGGGTCGAGTCGGAGTCCCGGGCGAACACGCCGGTCGTGCAGTGGGACGCCAAGCGCGACCTGCTCAAGCTGGCGCCGATCGCCTCGTGGACCGACGAAGACGTGGAGAACTACCAGGACGCGCACCCCGAGGTGCTCAGCAACCCGCTGCTGCAGATGGGGTACCGGTCGATCGGCTGCTCCACGTGCACCCGGGCCGTGGCTCCCGGTGAGGACGCGCGCGCCGGTCGCTGGGCGGGCCGGGCCAAGTCCGAGTGCGGCATCCACCAGTAACCCCGAATTGAAGACGAGGCGGGCACCCCGGGTGCCCGCCTCGTCTTCAATTCCGCTTGCGGGCTTTTTCGAACTCTTCGTCGAAACGCTCGAGAATCACCTGGATCTCGGGGCGGTTCAGCGCCTTCTCGACCCGCTCGGCGCTCTTGCCGACCTCACCGTCGGGCTCCAGCTCGGCATCGCGCACCGGCTCGTCGGCCGACTTGCCGAAGGTCTGACGGGCGAACTTCACCGCGGCGGGCGTGAGCTTGCGGCCCTGCGAGAGCCCGTCGCCGATCGCGGCCTTGAGCAGCGACAGGTCCATGCCCTTCAGCGCCTCGTCGAAGGCCCGGCGCAGTTCCTTCGCCTCGGCCTCCCGCTCCTTCTTGTCGGTGCCGTCGGCCAGCCGGCCCTGCACCAGACTGCGGTTGATGGCCCGCGACAGCAGCACGACCTTCATCACGTCGGCCGGAACCCCGCGCACGGCACCGAAGATCGCGACATACTTGCGCACCGGGAAGAGGACCACCCGGCGCGGCACCGAGCGCAGGTACTTCATCGCCTCGGCGAACACCCCGCCCTCGGCGCCCTCGTACAGCGGGGCGACGCGCTTGGAGGGGTACTCCCGGCCGCCCGCCCGCAGCGTGCGCACGACGGCGACCTGGGTGGCCCGCAGTCGGATCGCGTCGTCGAGCAGGGGCACGGGCACGAACCGGGCCGCGGCGACGGCGATGCCGCAGACGACGGCCTGCCCCACCAGGGTGGCCGGAGGTCTGATCGCGTCAGGGCTCATGAGGTCGAGGCTACGGGGTGGGCAAGATCCAGCACGTTGCCGCGTACCGGGCGGCCACCGCACCGACGGGGGAACCTTGTGCGGTCCGGATGCCCGGAATTTCCCCGGCCGGGCCGCGGTCGGCGCGTTGTGATGCCGTTGAGCTGGACTGATCGGCCCTGCACCCGGTTGGCTGGGCGCCGTGAACGGTGAAGACGTACTCGCGACCCTCGGCCTGGTACTGATCGTGGGCGGCGTGATCGTGATGATCGTGCCGATGGTGCGCGCCACCGTCGGCAGCTCGGCGATCGGCCAGGTGCCGCCCGAGCTCGACGGGGTGTCGGTGCCGGATCAGGCCGAACTGCGGAAGCGGGTGCAATCCGGCGGCGAGGCACCGGCCCGGGACCTGCCGAAACTGCGGGCCGTGGCCGACGGGATGGTCGCCCGCCGCATCGGTCTGTGGTTCTGCCTGGGCGGGGCGATCGTGGCCCTGGGCCTGGCCGTGACCGACCCCACCGACCCTCCCCGCCTGGTGTTCTGCCTCATCATCCTGGCGGTGGTGGGCTTCGCCGCACGCGGCATCGCGGTGCGGGCCCGGGCCGGCGCGGCCTTCCTGGCCCGTCATCCACGGTGACGCCGCGCACACGTAGAGCCCTCCCCGTGCGGCACCGCCCGGCCTAACCTCGTTCCATGCGAAGCCCGAAGGACTTCTACCGTCCCCTGGCTGTCGGGGCGCCCGCACCTCTGCGGGAGATCCCGGCCGTGCCCTCCCGCATGATCCACTTCTTCCCGCCCTCCAACGCCCGGATGGTCGCGAAGGTGCCGGACCTAGCGCCGAAGGTCGACGTTCTGCTGGCCAATCTGGAAGACGGGGTGCCCGCGGCCGACAAGGAGGCCGCGCGGGCCGGTCTGGTCGAGGTGGGCCAGAGCTGGAGCACCCCGGGCACGCAACTGTGGACCCGGGTCAATTCCCTCGACTCACCCTGGGGCCTGGACGATCTCGTCACCGCGGTGCTGGAGGTCGGGCACGTGCTCGACGTGGTGATGATCCCGAAGGTGGAGGGGCCCGAGGACATTCACTACGTGGACCGGCTGCTGGCCCAGCTCGAGGCCAAAGCCGCTCTGCGCAAGCCGATCCTGATTCACGCCATCCTCGAGACGGCGGCCGGTGTGGCCCGGGTCGAGGAGATCTGCGCGGCCAGCCCCCGCCTTCAGGGGCTCTCGCTGGGCCCGGCCGACCTGGCCGCGAACCGACGGATGAAGACCACCCGGGTCGGCGGTGGGCACCCGGGATACCTGGTGCGGCAAGACCCTTCGTCCGACGGCACCGACCGGGCCACGTACCAGCAAGACCTCTGGCACTACACGATCGCCCGGATGGTCGACGCCTGTGTGATGAACGGCATCCATCCCTACTACGGGCCGTTCGGCGACATCCGCGACACGATGGCCTGCGAAGACCAGTTCCGCAACGCCTTCCTGCTCGGCTGCGTCGGCGCCTGGAGCCTGCACCCGGCCCAGATACCCATCGCCAAGAAGGTTTTCAGCCCCAGCCGGGACGACGTGCGGCACGCCCGGCGGGTGGTCGAGGCGATGGGCGACGGCACCGGCGCGGTGCTGCTCGACGGGCGCATGGAAGACGACGCCTCGGTGAAGCAGTGCCACGTGATCCTTTCCACCGCCAGGGCCCTCGCCGCGCGCGATCCGGAACTGGCCGATCTCTACGGAATCGCCTCATGACGTTCACCCCCCGCCGTTCGGCCCTCTACCTCCCCGGATCCAACGATCGGGCCCTGGAGAAGGCGAAGAACATCCCGGCCGACGTGCTGCTGCTCGACCTCGAGGACGCGGTCGCGCCCGAGGCCAAACCGGCCGCCCGGGAACGGGTCTGCGCGCTGGTCGCGGCGAAGGCCTACGGGTCGCGGGAGGTGGTGATCCGGGTGAACGCGCCCGGTACCCCGTGGCACGCCGACGACCTCGCGGCCGCGGCCTCGGCCGGACCGTCGTCCGTGCTGGTGCCCAAGGTGTCGTCGCCCGCGACCGTGCACGAGGTCGAGCAGGCGCTGCCGGGCGACCTCCCGATCTGGGCGATGCTCGAGACCCCCGCGGCCCTCTTCTCCGCCGCACAGATCGCTTCCGCCTCCGAGCGGCTCACCGTGCTCGTGCTGGGTACCAACGACCTGGCGAACGAGTTGCAGGCCGAGCCCGTACCCGGCCGGGCCCCGCTGCTCACCGGCATCCAGCTGGCGCTGCTCGGGGGGCGGGCCGCGGGCAAGGTCGTGCTCGACGGGGTCTACAACGACGTGAAGGACCCGGCCGGGTTCGAGGCCGAGTGCGTGCAGGGCCGGCAGTTCGGTTTCGACGGCAAGACCCTGATCCACCCCTCCCAGGTCGGGCCGTGCAACCGGATCTTCTCACCGTCGGCCGACCAGATCGCGCAGAGCCGGGAGATCCTTCAGGCCTGGGACGAGGCGGTGGCCACGGGGCGCGGGGTGGCCACGGTGAACGGGCGGCTGATCGAGAACCTGCACGTGGCCAACGCCCGGCGGATCCTGGCGGTGGCCGAAACCCTGGGCCACCCCGGGAAGCCCCAAGATCCTTTTCGTGATCATGCAAAGTCTCCCCGGGGAGGTTTTGCATGATCACGAACGGGGTTGGGTTCGCCGGCGCGCGACCGCACCACGACCACCAGCCCCAGCAGCATCAGCACGGCGCCGGGCAGGACGGCGAGCGGGGGTGCCTCGCCCAGGTAGGCCCAGGCCAGCAGGGATGCGCCGGGCACCTCCAGCAGGATCGCGAGGGCCAGCGGGGTGGCGCCCACGTGCGGCAGCGTGACGTTGAACAGAGTGTGCCCGAGCACCTGCGCGGCGATCGTGACGGTGACGATCTCCAGCCAGGTGCGGGTGGAGAAGCCGGTGAGCTGGGTGCCGGAGATCAGGGCCGCGGGCAGCAGCACCGTCGCGCAGGCCCCGTAGGCGACGAGCGTGTAGACGGCGGGCGACGTGGTCCGCATGACCCGGGTACCGGCCAGCATGTAGACGGCCATCGCCGCCGCGGCGAAGAGCGCGAGGCCGTCGCCCGCGAGCGCCCGGCCCGAGCGACCGGCGTCCACCCCCGTGATCGCCACGACGCCCGTCATCGACACCGCCACGCCGATCAGCACCGCGCGGGGAACGGGCACACGCCGCGCCAGGTCGAAGGCCACGGTGAGGATCGGGGTGGTGGAGACCAGGGCCGTCGAGGCGGCGACACTGGTCATTCGCAGACTGGCGAACCAGCTGGAGAAGTGCGCGGCGAGCACCAGCCCGGAGACGACGGCCAGCCCGAACGTCTTTCGGTCCAACCTTCCCAAACCGTGGCGATCGCGAAATAGGGCCCAGATACCACTGATTCCGGCGCCGGCCAGGTTGCGCCAGAGCGCGATCGCCACCACCGGGGCCACCGAGCCCGCCGTGATCGGCCCGGAGGAGGAGACTCCGGCCACGGCGATGGCGACGAGGATCCAGGCGCGAAAGGGAGTCACGGCTCCACTCGTACCAGAGCCCGAAGTCACGGCCGCGCGGTGATCAGGTCACGTCCCGGCCACAGCTGGGTCGCAGACCGCCCGGAGCGGGCGGAACTACCAGACACCTGTGGCACGCTCGCAGATGTGACCGCCCAACCCGCTCCCGGCCACGGGCAGCAGCAACTGCGCCGGCCGCTGTCCCCGGTCGAGGCGGCGCTGGTTGCCGAGGCCTGCAGCCGTAGTGACGTGGTGTGGGTCAAACCCGGTGGCACCGACCGCTACCAGGCGGTCTGGCACACCTGGCACGACGATGCGGTGGCCCTGGTCTACGGCGCGGGTGAACAGATGCTCCCGGTGCTGACCGGGGAGGTCGAGGTGATGGCCCGCAGCAAGGACACCGGCGCGGCCGTCATCGGTTTCCTCGCCCACGTGGACACGCTGACCTCGCACACCCCGGAGTGGGACGCGGCGGCGACCGTCCTGTCCGCGGCCCGTCTCAACGCGGTCGACGTGGCCCAGCAGCGCGAGCGCTGGGCGTCCGGCGCGGTGGTCTCGCTGCTGCGCCCGATCGCGGTGACGGTGGCGGCCGAGGGCGACGACTCCACCCCGACCGGGTCGCTGCCCGTGCTCGGCGGTCCGGGCACCACCACCGAGAAGCGGCCGTTCCATCTGGGCAGCCGCCTGCGCCGGGCGCTGCGGCTGCGCCGGCGCAACGACGACGACCAGAATTAAGGACGAGGCTGAGCCTTCACCGCTCCCTCACCTCGGTCGCCGGTAGGCGAACCTCGCCGGAGAAGGTGAACGTCGTCCTCAATCGGTGATCCACGCCACCACAACCCCAGCGAGCCGATCTGAACCCTGCCGCCTAGGGTGAGGCGCGTGGGTGCTTCCGCGAACCGGATTTTCGTCGCGCGGATGGCCGGTCTGGCCGTCTTCGACCCGCTCGGCGATCAGGTCGGGAGGGTCCGCGACGTCATTGTCATGTTCCGGCCCGGCAAGCCGATCCGCGTGGTCGGGCTCATGGTCGAGGTGGTCGGGCGCCGTCGGGTGTTCCTGCCGATGACCCGTGTGACCAACATCGACGCCGGTCAGGTGATCACCACCGGCCTGGTGAACATGCGCCGCTTCGAGCAGAGGCCGACCGAGACGCTGGTGCTGGGCGAGCTGCTCGACCGCACGGTGACGCTCCGGGAGGACGACAGCCGGGTCGTCATCGAAGACGTCGCCATGCAGCCCAGCCGCACCAAGGAGTGGCGGCTGTGCCGGGCCTACGTGCGCCGGGTCCGGCCGGGCCGGTTCGCCCGCAAGGGTGAAGCCTTCGTCGTCGACATTGACGACCTCGATGGTTTCGGCATCGTCGAGGAACGTCAGGGTGCCGCCAACCTGCTGGCCGCGTTCGAGGGACTGAAGGCCGCCGACCTGGCCGAGGTGATCCACGAGCTGGCCCCCAAACGCCGGCACGAGGTGGCATCGGCCCTGACCGACGACCGGCTGGCCGACGTGCTCGAGGAGCTGCCCGAAGAGGCGCAGGTCGAGATCCTCACCGCGCTGGAGTCCGGCCGGGCCGCCGACGTGCTCGAGGCGATGCAGCCCGACGACGCCGCCGACCTGCTCTCCGAGCTGCCCCTGGAACAGCGCGATCAGCTGCTGGAACTGATGGAGCCGGACGAGGCCGAGGACGTGCGCCGGCTGCTGGCCTACGACGACGACACCGCCGGGGGGCTGATGACCCCGGAACCGGTGGTGCTGCCGCCGGACGCCGCGATCGCCGAGGCGCTGGCCCGGGTGCGCCGCGCCGATCTCTCCCCCGCCGTGGCCGCGGCCGTGTTCGTCTGCCGCCCGCCCCTGGAGACCCCGACCGGTAAGTACCTGGGCATGGTGCACATCCAGCGCCTGCTGCGCGAGCCCCCGCACCAGTCCGTCGGCTCGATCATGGACAAGGACGTCAAGGCCCTGCCCACCCACGCGACCCTGGAGCAGGTGGCCCGGGTGATGGCGCACTACAACCTGGTGTCGGCGCCGATCGCCGACGAGACCGGCCGGCTGGTGGGCGCGGTCACGGTGGACGACGTGCTCGACCACCTGCTGCCCCGGCACTGGCGCGAAGACCCGGCCGACCTGCGGGACGCCGGCATGACCGGGGAGATCCCGCGTGTCTTCTGATCGCGTCCGCCTCGACCGCCCGGTCTCCGAGCGCACCCGCCCGGACCGCAGCCGTGCCGACCGTAAGCGCCCGGGCCAGAAGCGCTCCGACAAGGCCCGGACCGAGCCGCGGTCCCGTGCTTCCGAGCGGGAGTCCGGCGGGGTCGCGCAGTGGTTCCGCAAGCTCACCTCCTCGGCGGGCAGTGGGCTGGACTCCCCGCTCGACGCCTCGCGCCGTAACCGCCGCACCGCCCCGGCGCTGGACACCGAACGGTTCGGCCGGGCCTCCGAGCGCTTCGCCCGCTTCATGGGCACGGCGTCGTTCCTGATCGGGATGACGGTGTTCGTCGGCGGCTGGCTGGCCTGGAACTGGATCGCCCCCGAGAACCTGCAGTTCGACCCCCGGCGGCTGAACTTCACGCTGATGACACTGCTGCTGAGTCTTCAGGCCTCGTACGCCGCGCCGCTGATCCTGCTGGCCCAGAACCGGCAGGCCGACCGCGACCGGGTGTCCGCGGAACAGGACCGCGACCGGGCCGAACGCTCGCTGGCCGACACCGAGTACCTGGCCCGCGAGGTGGCCGCGCTGCGGATCGCGCTGAACGAGGTGGCCACCCGGGACTTCGTCCGATCGGAGCTGCGAACGCTGCTGGAGGAGTTCGGCGACCGGCCGGCCTCGTCGCGGCCCAAGAAGAAGTCCCCGAAGTCACAGAAAGATGTCAAGGAATCCCCGAACGGCGGCTCCAACGGCGCGGTCCGACCTGCTCCGGCCTTTATCGACAACGGTGCGGAGTCGAGCGATCACCGTTCCGGCTCAACAAACGACACGGTGGTGCCGACAGAGAGTTCGTGACGACGACCCCTCCGGGCGCCGGGATTCAGCCCGGCCTACCCCGCCAGCCCGGTCAGTCGCCACCGGCTGGGCGCAGACGACTCGGGGACGTGCTCGTCGACTCCGGCCTCCTCACCGCCGCCCAGCTCGATCTCGCCCTGGCCGACCAGCGCCGCCCCGACGCCCCGCGCCGCCGCCTCGGGCAGGTGGTGTCCGACCTCGGTTTCGCCACCGAGCGCGACGTCGCCGAGGCCCTGGCCAAGCTGCTCGGCCTGCAGATCGTCGATCTCTCCCGCACGATGCCCGCCCCCGACGTGGTGCGTCTGCTGCCGCGGGCGGTGGCCGAGCGCACCCGCGTGCTGGTGCTCGACCGCACGTCCAAGGGTCTGCTGGTGGCCGCCGCCGACCCGACGAACGTGCTCGCGCTCGACGACGTGAAGCTCTACACCCGTAGCGCTGACATCACCGTGATGGTGGCCACGGACAGCCAGATCCGGGACCAGCTGGCCCGGGCCTGGTCGCTCGGCTCGGACTCCAGCGCCGTCTCTATGGCCGAGGAGAGCGTCGAGGAGGACGAGGCCGACCTCTCGTCGCTGGGCGGGTCGGCCGACGACGAGGCGCCCATCGTCAAGCTGGTGAACCGCATCTTCGGGGACGCCGTACGGCTGCGCGCCTCCGACATCCACGTCGAGGTGCAGCGTGAGGTGCTGCGCGTGCGGTACCGCATCGACGGTCTGCTGCGTGACGTGATGAACGCGCCGCGCCGCATCGCCACCTCGGTGATCAGCCGGATCAAGATCATGTCGGGTCTGGACATCTCCGAGCGCCGGATCCCGCAGGACGGCCGGACCCGCATCGTGGTCGAGGGCATGTCCATCGACTGCCGCGTCAGCACCCTGCCGAGCCTGCACGGCGAGAAGGTCGTCATCCGGCTCCTGACCCGCGGCGACGAGGTACCCACCCTGTCGCAACTGGGTTTCGAACCCGACCAGCTGGCCAACTTCGAGGCGTCCCTGGCCGTGCCGCAGGGCCTGGTGCTGATCACCGGCCCCACCGGCTCGGGCAAGACGAACACCCTGTACTCCGCGATCGCGCAGATCAGCGACCCGGAGAAGAACATCGTCACGCTCGAGGACCCGGTCGAGGTGCAGCTGCCCGGCATCACCCAGGTCGGGGCGAACGCCAAGATCGGCATGACCTTCGCGGCCGGCCTGCGCTCGATCCTGCGGCAGGACCCGGACATCATCCTGGTCGGTGAGGTCCGCGACGAGGAGACCGCCGAACTGGCGCTGACCGCGTCCATCACCGGTCACCTGGTGCTCACCACGCTGCACACCAACTCGGCCGTGGCCGCCCTGACCCGTCTGGTCGACATGGGCGTCGAGCCGTTCCTCGTCGCGTCGTCCCTGACCTGCGCGATCGCACAGCGTCTGGTGCGCACGCCGTGCGCCAGCTGCATCGCGCCCTACATCCCCACGCAGGACACCCTGACCGTGCTCGGGCTGCTGCCCTCCGACCTGGAGGGCGCCACCCCGATGAAGGGCATCGGCTGCCCGGAGTGCGGCGGCACCGGCTACAAGGGCCGTACCGCCGTCTACGAGGTGCTCGTCGTGGACAACACGATGCGCCAGGTGCTGATGAAAGATGCCAGCGAGGGCTCGATCTCGGCGGCCGCGCGGCAGGCCGGGATGTCCACGCTGCGGAACTCGGGACTGGCCAAGGCCCGGCAGGGAAAGACCACCTACGAAGAGGTCATCCGGGTCACGCACTCCGACTCCGAGGCCACCCACTCGTGCCCGAAGTGCGGCAAGCACGTCTCCGAGGACATGGTGGCCTGCCCGTACTGCGCGACGAACCTCGACCGCGGGCACTGCCAGAACTGCACCCGGGCGCTCGAGGAGGACTGGCGGGTCTGCCCCTACTGCCGGACCGTGGTCGTCACCTAGCTCTTCCGGTCGGACTCTTCGATCTCCTGGATCAGGAGTGCCAGCTGGTCGGCGACCTCGGCGGAGAGGGCGCTCAGCTCGTGCACCTGCTCGTCGGTCCAGACCCGGGGCTTGTGGTCGATCGCGCACAGCGCCCCGACCACCTTCTGGTCGTCACCCGCGATCAGGGGCACACCGGCGTAGGCGATGACCCCGAGCTCCATGATCGCGAGGTTGTCCGCCACCGACGGGTCGTCGTGGGCGTTGTCCACCACGAACGGTTTGCCGGAGGTCACCACGTGCTGGCAGAACGAATGGGTCAGAGGGGTCCAGCGCTCGCTGGACCAGGGCTCGGCCAGACCGAAGGCGCCGGGCAGGGCCTGGCCCTCCCCGTCGACCAGCGACACCAGGGCGACCGGGCTGCCCAGCCGCCGCGCCGTGCGAACACACAGTTCGTCGAGACTCGGTACTGCGCCCGCGGGTAACGGGGTCCGTGGCGGAAGCTCCACCACACCTCCAAGGTCGTACCGGCCGACGCTCGCTTACCCCCACCGGCCGAGATCGTCAACAAATGTGGGCGCCCCCAGGCCCGAAACCATCCTCCGGGAAATCCTGCCATCCCGCGCGCCGAATCGTTGTCCGAGGACTGTCCGCGTGCTCGGGCTCCTCCGGAGGGTCATACCATCGACTCATGCCAGCGCCGCTGCTAGATGCCGTCCACGCCGCTCTCTCCACGGTCAACGATCCCGAGATCCGTCGTCCGATCACCGAACTCGACATGGTCGAATCCGTCGACGTCGACGGCTCCACGGTCCGGGTCAACGTGCTGCTGACGGTCGCCGGCTGCCCCATGAAAGACCGGCTCACGGCCGATGTTAAGGCCGCCGTCCTGGAGGTCGCCGGGGTCTCGGAGGTCGGGGTCTCGCTCGGGGTGATGTCCGACGACCAGCGCGGCACGCTGCGCGAGAAGCTGCGCGGGGGCCAGGCCACCAAGGAGATCCCGTTCGCCCGACCCGGCTCGCTGACCCGTATCTACGCGGTCGCGTCGGGCAAGGGCGGTGTGGGCAAGTCGTCGGTCACGGTCAACCTGGCCGCGGCGATGGCGGCCGACGGGCTCTCCGTGGGTGTGCTCGACGCCGACGTCTACGGCTTCTCGGTGCCCCGCATGCTCGGTGTGGACCGTCCGCCCACGCGCATGGACGACATGATCCTGCCGCCGGTCTCGCACGACGTGAAGATCATCTCGATCGGCATGTTCGTGCCCGGCAACCAGCCGGTGGTGTGGCGCGGGCCGATGCTGCACCGGGCGCTGGAGCAGTTCCTCACCGACGTGTTCTGGGGCGACCTCGACGTGCTCCTGCTCGACCTGCCGCCGGGCACCGGTGACATCGCGATCAGCACGGCCCAGTTGCTGCCGACCGCGGAGATCCTGGTCGTCACCACACCGCAGACCGCCGCGGCCGAGGTGGCCGAGCGGGCGGGGTCGATCGCGTTGCAGACCAAGCAGCAGATCGTCGGTGTGGTGGAGAACATGTCCTGGCTGGAGCAGCCCGACGGCACCCGGCTGGAGATCTTCGGGTCCGGCGGGGGCCAGGCCGTGGCCGACTCCCTCGGGCAGTCGATCGGCGCGCCGGTGCCGCTGCTCGGCCAGATCCCGCTCGACGTCTCACTGCGTGAGGGGGGCGACACCGGGGTGCCCGTCGTGCGCTCCCACCCCGACAGCGCCGCCGCCGTGGCGCTCTCGGCCGTGGCCCGCAAGCTCGGGCACCGCGCCCGGGGGCTGGCTGGGCGTTCGCTCGGTCTGACGCCGGCCGGTCGCTGAGCCTCTTCTCCCCCACGCGTGAGAGCCCCCCGCAGATCTGCGGGGGGCTCTCACGCGTTGACGGCCACCTTTTCCGTTCGTGATCATGCGAACCTTCCCCGGGGAAGGTTCGCATGATCACGAACAGGAAGAGGATCCCTCGGTCACCGCGCTAGGTGGCGTCCGGGTCGAACGCCGGGGTACCGGCCGGCGGCTTGGTCTTTTCACCCATCGCGTCGGCGCTCTCACTGCTGGAGGACGCCGTCGAGCGTTGGGCGCGGCCGTTCGCCGAGGTGCCGTTCCCACCCGGGTCGAGGTCTTCCCTGGTGTAACCGTTCTGCTTCAGACCCAGCGGGTCGTCCGGGTCCCAGGCTTCGCTGAGTGCCTCCCGCACGATGCGACGAGGGTCGTACTGGCGCGGATCGAGCTTCTGCCAGTCGATGTCGTCGAACTCGGGGCCGAGTTCCTCCCGCACCTGGCGAGAAGCGCCCTGGGCCATGTTGCGCAGCTGGACCACGATACGGGCCAGGCCCTGGGCGTACTGCGGCAGCCGCTCCGGGCCGAGCACGACCGCAGCCACCGCCGCGAGGACGATGAACTCCGCCGGATTGATACCGAACACGATGCGAGACTAAGCGCTGCCGAGCGGAAGTCCAACCGCCCGGGGCCCGGCATCATCACTGGCCTGACGCTCAGTCACTGGACGCACTGAGTTTCACCTCGACCTCTTTCTCGCTGCCCCCGTTACGACGGATGGTCAGCTTGACGGTGTCCCCCGGCTTCTCGGCGCGGATCGCGACGATCAGCTCGTCCGGAGCCGTCACCGGCCGGCCGTTGAACTTGGTGATGACGTCGCCCGCCTTGATACCCGCGTCGGCGGCCGGGCCGCCCGGCGTGACCGGCTGCTGGCCGCCGGTCACGCCGGTGGCCACCTGGACGCCCTGCCCGGTGTAGTTCTGGGTGAGCGAGACGCCGATGATCGGGTGATCGGCCTTGCCGGTCTGGATCAGCTGCTCGGCCGTGCGCTGGGCCTGGTTGCTCGGGATCGCGAAACCCAGCCCGATGCTGCCCGAGGTGCTGCTGCCCGTGGTGTCGGGCACCCGGGCGATCGCCGAGTTCACCGCGATCACGTGACCGGCCGAGTTCACCAGTGGACCGCCGGAGTTACCCGGGTTGATCGCCGCGTCGGTCTGGATCGCGTTGATGAACGCCGGGCTGTCGCCCCCGCCCGCCGCGACCGGGCGGTTCAGCGCGCTCACGATGCCCGTGGTGACCGTGCCCTGCAGTCCGAGCGGGGCTCCGATCGCCACCACCGGGTCGCCGACCTGGGTCTGGTCGGAGTCGCCGAACGTGAGTTCCTGCAGACCCTTCGCCTTCACCTTGACCACGGCCAGGTCGTAGGAGGCGTCGGCCCCTACCAGCGTGCCCTTGGCCTGGGTGCCGTCCTGGAACACGACCCGGATCGTCGAGTCGGTGGCGTCACCGCTCTCGGCCGTGACCACGTGGTTGTTCGTCAGGATGTAACCGTTCTCGGAGTCGATCACGAAGCCCGAGCCGGTGCCCTCGGCACTGGCCGAGGTGACCTCGAGCGACACCACGGCCGGCGTCACGGCCGAGGCCACCGCGGTGACCTCGCCGGCCGTCTGGTCGCGATTGTCCTTCACCGGTTCCGGCAGATTCAGCGTCGGCGCCCGGCCACTGGAGTCGGCCACGTCGTCGTAGAGCGCGCTGCCGCCGAAACCGCCCAGCACCCCGGCGAGCAGGCCGACGCCGAGGGCCGCGGCGATGAGCGAGGCCCGGCCCGACGAGCGGCCGTTGGCCCGGCCCGGGGGTACGGGCGGCGGGTTGCCCCAGCTCGGCTGCATCCCGGGCACCAGCGACTGACCGTACGGCTGGTCCGGCTGATTCGGCTGATTCGGCTGATTCGGCTGATTCGGCTGGCCATAGCCGTACTGCGACTGCGGACCGGTCGGGGAACCAGTGCCGCCCGAGGAGTTAGGAGCGGCCTGGAAGTTCGGGCCGGTCTGGGGGTTGGGGCCGGTCGGCTGGCCCTGGGAGTCGCCGAGGTCGGCGGACCAGCTCGCGCCGGACAACGGCGCACCGCTCGGTGACGACCAGGCGCTCGGCGGGGACTGAGGCGCGCGGAAGACCGGGGTATGAGGGCTCGGCGAACCCGGCTGGCTCGGCGAACCCGGCTGGCTCGGCGAACCCGGCTGACCCGGCGAACCGGCCTCGCCCTGCGAGCCGAGCTGACCCGGCGAACCGAGCGGGCCCTGCGAGCTCGACTGACCGTACGAATCAGACTGGCCCCGCGAATCGAACTGGCCCTGCGGGCCCGACAAGCTCTGCGAACCCGGCTCACCCTGCGAGCCGGACTGACCCGGCGAACCGAGCTGGTCCTGGGGGCCGAGCGAGCTCTGTAGGCCTAGCTGGCTCTGCGGTGCAGATAGTCCTGGTGATGCGGACGAGCCCTGGCCCGCCGGCGGGCCTTGCGGCGAGGGCAGGCCCTGCGGGTGAGCCGTCTGGCCGGTGCCGTACTGCGGCTGCGGGGCGGTCGGGGAATCCTCGCCGGTCCGGTCGGGGGTCGGACCACTGCTCGCGCTGCCGCCCGGAGACTGCGGGTAGGCGCTCCAGCTCGGGGTCGGCGGGGTCTGATCCCGCGGCTCCTCCGGGCCGGACCCGTCCGAGGACCGTGCCTGGTCCAGCGGACGGAAGTGCTGCGACTGTTCCGGGGAACGCCCGGCCGGCGTCTGGTCCTGGCCGTCGGCCCGCGGGTGGTCCGAACCACCGTCGCGTGGGTGGTCCTGCCCGCTGACGGAGGGGCGCTCGGCGGTGTCGTCCCGGTTCGAGCCGTAACGGTTCAGGTCGTTGCGGCTCAGGTCGTCACGGTTCGCACCCGGCCCTGCGGCCTGGGTCGGCTCCGAGGACGACGGGCCATCCTGTTCCTGGGACGCGTCTTTCCTGGGCGCCCAGTAGACCTGCTCGTCCTGTGACGGGCGGTCTTCGTCAGTCATCCCTGCTCCTCGCGGGTGGGGCTCATGAGCGTGCCGGCGGCCGCACTCGGGCCGAACCCAACTCTGACACGCCTGCCTGCGGGCCGCGCATCGGACACCGGTCGCAGGGGCACCGGGCCGCGAGGATCAGCGCCCGCCGAGACCGGTCCAGTGGTTCTGCGAACCGAACGGGCTGACATCGGTGGTGGCGATGTACCGCACCACGAAGCTGTCCACGGGGGTCACCACGTCGGCCGCGCTGACCGCATGACTGGCCACGCCGCCCCCGACCCCGACACCGACCAGGCAGGCCGCGCCCACCAGAGTGGCGGCCACCCGGCGCTGGGGCCTGGACAACCGGCTGTGACGCTGCCCGAAGGCCGCGTCCTTACGGTTCGGCGGAGCGGGCGTCGAGAACACCCGCACATCCCGGCGACCGGCCGGGCGGGTGCTCACGCCGGGCGAGACGAACGCCGGACGCGGGCTGCCCGGCACATGTTCGCGCCGCGGCGGGAGAGGGCCCGACGGGCCGCCCATCTCGAGCAGGTTGCGCAGGAAGTCATCGCCGGGCTCCGGCATCGTCAGGCTGACCAGACGCTGCTTCATCAGCCGTTCGACCTCGAGCGCGTCCCGGCATTCCTGACAGTCGGCAAGATGCCTGAGCGCACGGTCTGCGGCGAAGCCCTCGACCTCACCGTCGACCAGCTCACTCAGACGCCCACCGAGATGACTCATGGAGCCACCTGCGCGGCGGGCTGCGCGACGCTCTCGGTGCTCTCGGTGCTCCGGCTGAAGACCGGGGCGGCCGGCCGGCGGTGCGCGAGTTCCTCACGCAGCAGAGCCCGGCCGCGGTGAATTCGCGAGCGCACCGTGCCGAGCTTCACGTCCAGCGTGGCGGCGATCTCCTCGTAGGAGAGCCCCTCGATGTCGCAGAGCACCACCGCGGCGCGGAAGTCCGGCGGCAGGGCGTCGAGCGCACGCTGCACGTCGTAGTCAAGGTTGTTGTGCTCCCAGGCCCGCTCCGGGCCGGCCTCGCGGCCGGGGAGCCGGTCGGTGACCTCGTCGGTCAGGTTGTCGAACCGGATGCGCTGCTTGCGGCGCGCCTGGTCGAGGAAGAGGTTCGTGGTGATGCGGTGCAGCCAGCCCTCGAAGGTGCCCGGGGTGTACGAGGAGAGCGAGCGGAAGACGCGGACGAACACCTCCTGCGTGAGGTCTTCGGCGTCGTGCTGGTTGCCCGTCAGGCGGTAGGCGAGCCGGTAGACCCGGGTGGAGTGCTCACGGACGATCGAATCCCAGCTCGGGGGCGTCCAGGCAACCTCCGCGGGAGCCACCGGCGCGGCCGCGGCGCGCTCGACCGCGAGCGGGGCGACAGCCGGCGCCGGCTGCGGTGCCTCGTGCGGCAGCCCGGTCCCCTCGGACGGTGCGAAGCGTGATTCACCCACGCCGGTGACCGCCCGGTCCTGCGTGCGACCCCGACCGAACAGCCTCAGCGGGAACGACCCCGCAGGTATCGCGTACGCCGACACCCTGCCTCCTATCCTCGCTCACCGTCGGAGCCTCATGCCCCTGCGGTGAGCGCCTCTCGCTCAACTGGTCCCAACGCATCACTTGGGTGACACGTTCCCGATCGATACGAACAGACGCTTCCAGCCGTACCCGGGAGTTTGCTGGGAATTCGGTGCCGCCGGCCTGACGGTCACCCGTTCGCCCGGATCTCGTGCTCTTCACCGTGTCCCCTGTCTGCGACGACCCGGTGCCGGTCTCGGTGCCACCACGTCCGTCCGCGAGATCCATCCTCGACGAGCCCACCCGCGTCCACCATCAGGCCAACCCCCGGCCCGACCCTGAGGTACCCCTGCAGCGCCGGTGGTACACGACCCCCGCCGGCTCCCCCGGCCGTGGTGCCGGGACGGCGGCCGCGGCGCGTCGTGTAACCCGTCCGCAGTAGATGGGGCTCCGCAGGGATGGAGCACTACGCTGTGGGGGTCCGGTGCGGAAACGTCCCCACCGGCGCACCTGCACACCGCCACTGGAGCCAGCGATCAAAGCCCCGACGCCCGCGAGCTGGGCCTACGCCGAGACGTTCGTCCCCGAGGACGACGTGCTGGCCCGCGCCCGCGCCCGCGCGGACGAGCTGGGCTGCTCCGCGATCGCTCCCGGGGCGGGGGCCGCGCTGGGTGTCGTGGCGGCCGCGCTGAAGGCCCGCGCGGTGGTCGAGATCGGCACCGGCACCGGCGTCAGCGCCCTGTACCTGCTACGCGGCATGCCCGTCGACGGCGTGCTCACCACGATCGACGTCGAGGTGGAGAACCAGCGGGCCGCCCGCGAGGCGTTCGCCGAGGCGGGCATCCGCCCCAACCGCACCCGGATGATTCCCGGGCACGCCCTCGACGTCCTGCCCCGGCTCACCGACTCCGCGTACGACCTGGTGCTGCTGGAGGCCGGGGCCCTGGATGTCGACGAGTACCTGGAACAGGCCGTCCGGCTGCTGCGTCCCGGCGGTGCGCTGGCCGTGGACAACGCGCTCCACCGCGACCGGGTCGCCGACCCGGCCCAGCGCGACCCGATGACCACTTCCATCCGCGAGCTGGGCAAGGCTGTGCGCGACCACGAGCAGCTCCTGCCGGCCCTGTTGCCGACCGGGGGCGGTCTGTTGCTGGCGGTGAAACGCTGAGCGGCGCGGCCGGGGGCCGGCACAGCGCGCGGCCACCCGGGCACGCGCAGGGGCCCGGGCACGCGCAGGGGCCCGGGCACGCGCAGGGCGACGAGCCGCAGCCGCACGGGGCTTCCGAACCCGAACCGGCCCCGCAGACCGGTTCCATGCAGGTCATCAGCCCGCTCCTGGACTCCCCCGGCTTTCGCGGCATCGACCTGGGCACCGTTCCCCAGACTGATCCGGTTCCCTCGGCCCCGGCCCCCTCAGCGCCTGAGCCCCCGCCGGTTCCTCCGGCCCACCAGAGCCACCAGGCTCCCCGGCGCATCGATCTGACCCAGTACGACCAGGAGCCCTCGGTCGTCGACCTCACCGGGCCCGACGACGGCCTGACCGAGGAAGAGCGCAGCGGGCACTACCGCACCGGCCCGATCGACCCGAACCGGGCCACGGCGCCGCGCCGGCTCATGCGCGGTGGCGAGCAGCTCAGCGTCATGGTCGGGCACCGCCTACTGGTCGGCATCACGTTCCTCGACGAGTCGGGCAACGTCACCAACGCCCGGCAGTTCTGCGGTCGGGTCCTCGAGGTGGCCGACGGCGTCGTCACGGTGGAGCATCCCGGCGAGCCCGAGCCCGCGGTGCTCCCGGCCGACACCGGCGCCTACCGCAAGGCCTCGACCGGCCGCTACACCCTGCGCGACACCGGCGAGATCATCGTCGACCCGGACTTCATCAGCACCTGGCAGGTCGCCGCGGTCGAGGGCGACTGACCCCGGAGCCTCCCGGCTGCGGCCACTCGGGAGAACCCGCCTACCGCAGGCTCTCGAGCCAGCGCAGCAGCAGGCGGGTACCGAAACCGGTTGCCCCGCGCGTGACCTCGTTCTCGTCCCGGTCGGACCGGGACGGGCCGGCAATGTCGAGGTGGGCCCAGCGGGCACCGGCGGTGAACTCGCGCAGGAACAGCGCCGCCGTGATCGAGCCGCCACCACTGGTCTGCGCCCCACGGCCGGGGACATGCCGGATGTCGGCGACGGACGATTCGAGCACCGGGCGGTAGTCCTCGACCAGAGGCATGCGCCAGACCTGCTCGCCGCTGCCGGTGGCAGCCTCGGTCAGGGCGCCGGCCAGCCGGTCGGTGGTGCTGTAGAGCGCGGCGTGCCGCTTGCCCAGGCCGACCCCGGCCGCGCCGGTCAGTGTGGCGATGTCGACGAGCACGTCGGGATCGAGGTTGCGCACGGCGTAGGCCAGGCCGTCGGCCAGCACCAGGCGGCCCTCGGCGTCGGTGTCGAGGATCTCCACCGTGCGCCCGCCGTAGGTGGTGACGACGTCGCCGGGCCGGTAGGAGCCGGCGCCGAAGGCGTTCTCGGCCAGGGGGAGCAGCCCGGTCACCGGGCGGCGGACCCCGACCTCGGGACAGGCCAGCAGGGCGGCCAGCACCGCGGCCGCCCCGGACATGTCGGTCTTCATCGGCACCATGGACAGGCGCGGCTTGATCGAGATGCCGCCGGTGTCGAAGGTGATGCCCTTGCCGACCAGCACGACGGGCTTGCGTCGGCGCCCGCCCTCCGGCCGGTAGTCGATGCGGACGAACCGCGGCGGCGTGGCCGAGCCGGAGCCGACGGCCAGCAGCCCACCGAACCCCTCGTCGGCCAGCCTGGACTCGTCCCAGATCTGCACGTCGAGCCCGGCGGCGGCACCGAGATCGGCAGCCTGCCCGGCCAGCCACGCGGGGTTCTTCAGGTTGGCCGGTGTCTCGGCCAGGTCGCGAGCCAGCACCGTGGCCCGGGCGTGGGCCCGGCCCCGGTCGAGCCCGATCGCCGGATGACCGCCGACCAGGGTCAGTTGTGCGGCCGGAGACGATTCCGCCCGTGATTTCAGGCCCGCGCTGGGAGGCGTGTAGCCCCCGAGCACGAAGCCCTCGACCACTGCGCGCGCACCCTCGGTCGAATAACCGTCACCGAGGGTGGTCATGACATGGCGGCGACCGCGCGCTTTCCGAGCCAGCGCAGCCGCCGCACGACGAAGGTCACGAGCAGAACCCGTGCCGATCCCGACCAGCACGAACCGCTGCGGCAGCCCGTCCGGGGCCATCACCGGCACCCGCACGATCTCGCCCGGACCCGCTTTCACCCGCTCTGCCACGAGCACCGACGCCAGATCGACGCCGTAGGCGGCCGCGACCTGATCGCCGTGCCGGTCCGCGACGACCGAACCATCGGCCTTGCGGACCGACACCGCGATCAGGTCGACATCGTCCGTCTCCCGGACTGCGGAAACGAGTGATCCGGACCTGTTCGTGACGCTGGTCTGAGGTCCCACGCGGGGTGTCACCTCTACCCGTGCCACCGCAACCATCTGCCGCCCGACCTCCGTCGCACCGGCCGGCAGGTCTGCCGGCCGACCTTGTTAGCTACCTATTGCCTTGAGTGCGTCGCCCAGCTCACTCGCCTCTGTGGCGGACATCTCAACCACCAGCCGGCCGCCACCTTCAAGAGGAACGCGCATCACGATGCCGCGCCCTTCCTTCGTGACCTCCAGCGGTCCGTCGCCGGTCCTCGGCTTCATGGCCGCCATCTGGCTCCCCTTCCTCGGCGCGACTCCCGATCTTGGGAATCGCTGAATGCTATGGGCACAACACCCGCCGCCTACCCGTGCAAAGCACGGAGCGTGACTTCGAGCATTATCCCGCTTACCGGTTCCACTACGAAACGCGGTGACCCAGGCGGGCTCCGTACGTCTCATTTTGCTGCCACTGCGACCCGCAATGCAGGATTTGCGACCCACGAGAGGTTTCTTGCATCGGCTGGTGTCATGAATTTTGTCATGACACGGCTCACCCGCGCCTGCCCACAGCGACAGGTGCGCCCTTTTTCACCACCGCGTCACCCCCGGAGAGGGCCCGCGCGTGGCAGCCGGAGAAGTGGTCGTTCACCAGCCCGCACGCCTGCATCGCCGCGTAGGCCGTGGTCGGCCCGACGAACGCGAAGCCGTGCTTCTTCAGCGCCTTGGCCAGCGCCGTCGACTCCGGCGTCGTGGCCACCACATCAGCCGCGACCCGGGGCGCCGGGGCCGGCCTGTCCGGGGCGAAGGACCAGATCAGGGCATCGAGCCCACCCTCCACCGTCTCCCTCACCTCGAGCACCGCCCGGGCGTTCCGGATCGCCGCGGCGATCTTGGCCCGATTGCGGACGATGCCCGCATCTCCCATCAGCCGGGTCACGTCGTCCTCGCCGAACGCCGCGACCCTCTCCGGGTCGAACGCGCTGAACGCCGCCCGGAAGTTCTCCCGTTTGCGCAGAATCGTGATCCAGGCCAGCCCCGACTGGAACGCCTCCAGCGTGACGCGCTCGAAGAGCGGCGACTCGCCGTGCACGGCCCGGCCCCATTCCTGGTCGTGATAGGCCCGGTAGTCCGCGCTGGACGTGCCCCAGGAACAGCGCTTGAGGCCGTCGTCACCCAGGACCAGTGCCGCTCGTGTCTCACCCACGAATGCCCACTTCCCCCTCGATGTCCCGCCCCAGCTTCCGCAGCGCCGTGCCGTACCCGGCCTTCGCCACCGCCCCCACGAGGGGCCCGGCGAACCGGGTGACGAACTCCGGCACCACGCGGATCTCCTCGGTCCAGACCAGACGCGTACCCGGCGAAGACCCGGCCGCCCCGATCGGTCCGCCCGACTCACCGGAACCGGCCGATCCACCAGGGTTTCCGGCCGTTGCGCCAGATCCAGCCGGTCCACCAGAGGGTCTGGCCAGTCCGCCCGCCGCAGCCGTCGGCCACAACTCGGCCTCGGCCCATCCCTTCACGACGCGCCCGGTCTTGGTGACCCGGAACCGGGCCGGACCCACAGGCGGTTCCCCGATCACCTCCTCACCGGAGACCTGCGCCGCCGGGGGCTCGAACTCGTCGATGCGCATCGAGTCGTCGAAGGCCAATGGCCCGATCCCGGTACGGGCCACGAACACGGAGCCCACCTGATCCGGCGCCCCGATGACGCGGATGCTCGTCAGCGGGACCATCCGCCCGTGCGCCGACCAGTCGGTCAGCCGGGCCCACACCACGGGCACGGGCGCCGCGATCGACACCTCCACCCGGAAACGCGCCATCAGGACCGGTCTTCCGGACGGGGCCGGAACTCACCGGTCGCCGCATCGCCCGCGGCCCGGCGCCGCGGCCGCCGCATCGGGCCCGTGCCGGGCCCGGTCAGCGGGTCGCTGGTCCCCGCCGGAGCACCGGCACCGGGGGCCGGGATCGATCCGGTGACCGGACCGGACGCCGGGAACGAACCCGTTCCCGGACCGGACGCCGGAGCTTCCCAGGAACCGGTGCCCGAATCTGATGCCGGGAACGAACCCGTTTCCGGCCCGGAGCCACGGAGCGACCCGGTACCCGGTCCGGAGGACGGCTGATCTCCCGAGGGCTGCGAACCCGTGGTCGATAACGAACCGGTTCCGGGGGCATGAGCTCCTGGGGCTTCGAACGAGCCGGTTCCGGGGCCGCCGGTGCCGGGCGTCGCGCCCTGATCGCGAGGGGTCTGCGACATCTCGACCGGGACGATGCCCTCACCGGTCGTGGTCACCGCGCCCCCGGCCCGGCCCCGGGCCAGCTGCAGACGGGCGGACTTCTCCTGCGCCACCTGGGCCCGTAGACGGTCGACCTCTATCGCCAGGGTGTCGAGCGCGGCGTCTACCTGGTCCATCCGGTAGCCGCGGAAGCCCTGGACGAATCGCAGGGAGGCCACGTCGCGCCCGGTGACGCCCTCGGCGGGCAGGGCGCGGGCGGGCACGGTCTGGGCCGGCTCGTCGAGTCCGCCCCGGATGACGCCGGTGGCGACGGCGATCACCCCGGCGACCACGGCGAGGGTCAGCAGCACCATCAGCAAGGTCACGGATCAGATCGTCCCACGGGGTACCGACAGTTCCGTATTTCGCACAGCTATCTGCTGGTCAGAGTGTCTCTCATCGGCCCACGACCAGTCCGCTCCACCCGGCGGACCACCGGGAACCAGCCGGAACCGGCCGGCTCGCCCTCGGCGAACTGGACCAGGTCCACGGGCCGGGGACCCGGGTCCACCCCGGCGCGGTCCAGCACCACGGCGAGAATCTCCGAGGCCATCACGCCCAGGTCGGCGAGATCGCGGTTGCGGTGCTTGCGCACCCCCAGGTCGACCTGACCGATGGCGTCCAGCCCGGCGAGCCGGAAAGTGTCCATGAGCAGCGCGATCTCCACCCCGTAGCCACCCGCGAAGGGCAACCGGGCGAGCAGGTCGCGCCGGGCGGCGTACTCCCCGCCCAGCGGCTGCACCACCCCGCTGAGCTGCGGTGCGAAGCGGGCCAGCAGAGGACGCGCCATCAGTTCGGTGACCCGCCCACCACCACTGCGGTGCTCGGTCGTCGCCATCCGCAGCGGCCGCCGGTAGAAGCCCTTCACCAGCTGCACGCCCGGCTCGGTCAGCAGCGGCCCGACCAGGCCCACGACCACTTCGGGGCCGACCTCGACCAGGTCCGCGTCGACGAAGACGATCAGGTCGCCCCGGGTCGCGGCCAGCGAGCGCCACAGCACCTCACCCTTGCCGGGCCGGGGGGCCAGGCCGGGCAGCGCCTCGTCGAGCCGGACGACCCGGGCACCGGCCGCGACCGCCCTCTCAGCCGTGCGATCGGTGCAGCCACCGTCCATGACCACCACCTCGTCCACCAGTTCCCCGGCGGCCCGCACCGCGGAGACCACCCCCGCGACCGTCCCCTCCTCGTTCAGTGCGGGCAGCACCACGCTGACGGTACGGCCGCGTTTGGCCTCCACCAGCTCGGCGGCGCTCCAGGGCACCGGCTGCCAGGTGCGCCGGGCGAACCAGCCGGCCACCTCGGCCGGGAGGCCAACCGCGTCCTCAAACAAACCCGACGCGTCCTTGAACACACCCGACGCGCCCCCCGGAAGCCCACCCGTGTCCTCCGACCAACCACCCGCGTCCACAGGCACCCCATCACTCACGCGAGCCCCCGCACCGCGCGGGCCGGCGGGCGTTCACCCCGGATGCTGGCCACCATGTCGATGGCGCGGCGGCTCGCGGCGACGTCGTGCACGCGGAACACCTTCGCCCCGCCCCAGGCCGCGACCGCGGTGGCCGCGAGCGTGCCCTCGAGCCGGTCGTCCACGCCGAGATCCAGCGTCTCGCCGACGAAGTCCTTGCGGGACAACGACATCAGCACCGGATGCCCGAGCGCGACGAGATCTTCGGTGCGACGCAGCAGGGCCAGACCGTGCCAGGTGTTCTTGCCAAAGTCGTGGGTGGGGTCGAGCAGCAGCGACTCCCCCGGCACCCCGGCGTCCACCGCCCGGCGGGCGTTGCCCGCCAGCACCGCCAGCACGTCGTCCACCACGCCCTCGGGGTCGGTGCCGTAGCCGACCCGGTGCGGACGCGTGCGGGGCACGGCCCCGCCGGTGTGCGAGATGACCAGGCCGGCGCCGGTGGACGCGGCGATCGCGGGCAGCTCCGGGTCGTGGCCGGCCCAGGTGTCGTTGATCAGGTCAGCCCCCGCGGCGCAGGCCTCACGAGCCACCTCGGCCCGCCAGGTGTCCACGCTGAGCAGCAGATTCGGGTGGTCGGAACGGATCCGGGCCAGGAACGGCACGACCCGGCGCAGCTCCTCGGCGATGTCCACCTCGGTACCGGGACCGGCCTTGACCCCGCCGATGTCGACGATGTCCGCGCCCTCGGCCTCGGCGCGGGCGACGGCCTCGGCCGCGCGGTCGGCGTCGATCATCCGGTTGGCGGCGTAGAACGAGTCCGGCGTGCGGTTGATGACCGCCATCACCACGGGGACGCCGGGCGCGAAGTCCCGTCCGCCGAGCCGGAGCCGGGCGGAGGGGGCGGGAACGGTCACGGGGCCGACTCCACCTGGTCGGTGAGGGTAGGAGTGACGGCGGGGTCGCCCAGGCGCTGCTCGATCGCCGCCACGGCCTCGTCGACGCCGGTGGTCCAGACCAGCGCCGAGGCCGCGTCGTCGTGCAGGAACCCCTCGTCGCTCAGCCTGCGGATCAGCTCGTGCAAGGGCGCATAGAGGCCCGTCGGGTCGAGCACCACCACCGGCTTGGCGTGCATGCCGAGGGACGCGGCGGTCCAGACCTCGGTCAGCTCCTCCAGGGTGCCGATGCCGCCGGGCAGGGTCAGGAAGGCGTCGGCCAGCTCGTCCATCCGGCCCTTACGGCTGCGCATGTCCGGCGTGACGATCAGCTCGTCCGAGTCGTGGTCGGCGACCTCCCGGTCGAGGAGGGCCTGCGGGATGACGCCGATGGTGTGCCGGCCGCCGTCACGCACCGCCTGCGCCACGGCGCCCATCATCGACACCGAGCCGCCGCCGGAGACCAGGTCGTGCCCCCGGGCCGCGAGCGCGGCCCCGACCCGGGAGGCGAGTTCGACATAGCTGGGGTCGATCGTCAGGGACGACGCGCAAAAAACACAGATCCGGGCCACCGGGCCATTGTCGCCCGCCGGTTCAGGAGGTCGTGGCGGGGTCACCCGAGGCGGCGTGTTCGGACCGGGCGGCGACCATGAGCGACACGGCCTTCTCCACGTCGTCGGTGATCGTGATCAGCTCGAGGTCGGCAGCCTTGATCATGCCGCGCTCCAGCACCGGCCCGGCCAGCCAGTCCATCATTCCCTGCCAGTAGTCGGTGCCCAGCAGCACGATCGGGAACGAGGTGACCTTGCGGGTCTGCACCAGCACGAGCGCCTCGAACAGCTCGTCGAAGGTGCCGAAACCACCTGGCAGCACGATGAATCCCTGCGCATATTTAACGAACATGGTCTTCCGGGCGAAGAAGTAGCGGAAGTGCACGCCGAGATTGACCCACTGGTTCATGCCCTGCTCGAAGGGCAGCTCGATACCCAGCCCGACCGAGACCCCACCGGCCGCGTGCGCACCCTGGTTGGCGCCGGCCATGGCACCCGGACCGCCGCCCGTGATGACCGCGAAGCCCGACTCGACCAGGGCTCGCCCGACTTCCTGGGCCAGTTCGTAGTCGGGGTGCGAGGGCTGCGTGCGGGCCGACCCGAACACGCTGATGGCCGGGCCGAGCTCGGCCAGCGATCCGAAGCCCTCGACGAACTCGGCCTGGATGCGCATGACCCGCCAGGGGTCGGTGTGCACCCAGTCGCTCGCCCCGCGGCTGTCGAGAAGCCGCTGGTCAGTGGTGGAACCGGGAACCAGGTCACCGCGCAGCGTGGTCGGGCCGGAGGTGTACTGCCCTTCGGCCTTCTGCGGAACTGTGCCGTTCGATCGCGTGCTCATTGAGTTGACGGTAGGCGGTCCGCGGCACAGCGCCACACCGCAACACCGCTGACAACACCCGTCCCTGGGGTCACGAATCGTCAGGGAAGGTGACGCTGAGCCCAACACCAGGAAATTCAGGCCCCGAGCACTCGAGCCACGAGCTCAAACCCGGATAGTGTGCGGCACGTGCGCGGTCTACCGGAGGAGCTGACCCGGGACGGCGTGTCCCCGCTGGCCGACGTCGAGAAACTGGTCGTCGAGGGTCGGTACGGGCGCGCTGATCTCGCCCTTCGGCGACTCGAGGCGCTGATCCCCAGCCTGGCCCAGACCGCGGACGACGAGACGCTGCTGCTGGCTCTCTACGGCCGCGCTGTTCTGCTGCGCCGGCTCGGGGGCGGGCACCAGACCGCGATCGCCGCCTGCGACGTGCTGGAACGCGCAGCTCACGAGCGTCAGGCCGGGCTCTGGGCCGCGATCGCCTGCGCCACCCGCGCCCAGTTCCGCGTCGACTCCGGCGACATCGGCGGGGCGACCGCCGACCTGGCCCGCGCCGACTCGGCCCTGGCGGGCGACGAGCTCACCGACGAGAGCGGCTACCGGCTGCTGAACGGCCTGGCCGTGGTCTACGCCGGGCTGCGACTGCAGGACCGCGCCGACGAGATGCGCACCCGCATCGAGCACACCGTCTCCTCCCGCAGCACCCTGGACCGCGCCGAGCACTGGGCCACCTGGGCCACCGAGCTGGCCGCCCGGGCGATGGAACCGCTGGCCGGCGGCGCGCAGGACCCCCAGCAAGAACTGATGAGCCGTGCGGTCGAACTGGCCACCAAGGTCGACAACCTGCCGGAGGACGCGGTTCCCGGCACCCTGCGTCGCGGGGGTAACGGGGTGCGGGCCCTGGCGGCCGCGTACCGCGGCCGGCCGTCCGAGGCACTGCGTCTGCTCGGCCCCGACGCCTTCGGCACGGTGGGCGACCTGCCTGCCGCCGAACGCCAGATCATCTCGCTGGCCGCGATGCGGGCCCACGCCCTGGTCGGTTCGCTGGCCACGGCCCGCAGCCTCGACGACGCCGCGATCTCCCCGCCGGCCACCCTGCCCAACCTGGTGCTGGAGGTCTGCCGCACCCGCGAGCGGCTGTGGCTGGAGACCTACGCCAACGGCGAGGTCGTACCGGTGCTGCACCGGATGACCGAACTGCTGGTGCGCCTGGGCTGGCGCGGCATGGACCTGGTTGCCGACACCGCCCGGCAGGCCCTGGAGCACCAGGCCCTGCGGACCGAGAGCCGCACCGACGCCCTGACCGGGGTCGGCAACCGCCGCGCCCTCGACGAGGAACTGCGTCAGCTGCTGCGTTTCGGCCCCTTGCCGCTCGCCCTGATCCTGGTCGACGTCGACCACTTCAAGGAGATCAACGACCGTTTCACCCACGTGGTCGCCGACGAGGTGCTGCGCCGGGTCGCCGCCAGCCTGTCGCTGCAGCTGCGCACCGACGACCAGCTGCTGCGGTACGGCGGCGACGAGTTCGTGGTGCTGCTGCCCGGCACCGGCGACGAAGAGGCCAACGCGGTCGCCGAGCGGATGCGCGTGGCCGTGGACGCGCGACCGTGGAACGAGCTCGCCGACGGCCTCGAGGTGAGCATCTCCACCGGTTGCGCGGCGGTCTGGTCGCTGTCCGGGCGACGCCCCGACGCGGATGCCGAGAAGCTGTTCCGGCGCGCCGACGAGCGGCTCCTGGCCGCCAAGCGGGAGCGCCCGGGCGATCACGAGGTTCGCTCGCTCATCGGTCCGGCCAGCCCCGGCTGGGGTGACGAGTCCACGGACGACGTGGCCGCCGTGTCGATGCCGCCCACGCCCAGCCGCACGCTGGGCGCCGAGGTGCTCGGCCCGCACAGCCGCCCCGGATCGCCCCACCCCGCCCCGCAGGTACTCAACGGCGGCCGGCGGTCGAGCGACCCGCACTTCGACGCGGACCAGGACGCGGCCACGCCGACCGGCACCCCGGTCAACGGCACACCCGTCAACGGCACCCCCGTCAACGGTGTTCACCTCAACGGCACGCCGGTCAACGGCATCGACCTGCGCCTGCCGCCCCCCGGCGACCCGGGCCTGACCGATGCCCCCGCCGACCGCGAGATCACGAAGGGGCCGGCCTCTTCCGAGATCAGCCGGTTCGCCGGCACCGACTCGGGCTCCAACTCGGCGACACCCCCGCCCGCCGGTAGCCGGCGTTCCCGCCGCGCCGCGCGGGACGCCGAGGCGCACTCGCCGATGAACGGCATCTCGGTGGAGAAGCAGCAGGCCGAGGCCGCCGCCGAGGCGGTCGCGGCCCGGCAGGCGGCCGATGCCCGGGAGCGTCGGGCGCGGGAAGAGGCGGAGAAGGCCGAGCTCGAGGCCCAGCGCCGCGAGAAGGAAGAGCGAGAGCGCATCGAGGCTGAGGCCCGCCGGCTCGCCGAGCAGATGGATCGTGAACGGCGTGAGGCCGAGGCCCGCGCCGAGGCGGAACGCCGCGAGCGGGAGCGTCAGGCGGCCTTCGCCCGGGCCGAGGCCGAACGCCTCGAGGCCGAACGGGTCGAACGCGAGCGCATCGAGCGCGAACGGGAGCGGGCCGAACGCGAGCGCATCGAGGCCGAACGGGTCGAGCGGGAACGGGTCGAGGCCGAACGGCGTGAGCGGGAACGCCGCCGTCTGGAGGCCGAGCGCCGCGAGCGGGTCGAGGCCGAGCGCCGTGAGGCCGAGGCCCGCGCCAAGGCCGAAGCCGAACGTCTCGAACGCGAACGCCTCGAACGAGAACGGAAAGAAGCCGAGGCCCGCGCCAAGGCCGAAGCCGAGCGCCTCGAACGCGAACGCCTCGAACGAGAACGGAAAGAAGCCGAGGCCCGCGCCAAGGCCGAAGCCGAGCGCCTCGAACGCGAACGCCTCGAACGAGAACGGAAAGAAGCCGAAGCCCGCGCCAAGGCCGAGGCCGAGGCCCGGGCGAAGGCCGAGCGCCTCGCCGCGGAGAAGGCCGAGAAGGAACGCCTGGAGAAGGAGCGTCAGGCCGCCCTGGCCAAGGCCGAGGCCGAGCGTCTGGAGAAGCAGCGCGCCGAGCGGGAGCGCCGCATCCACGAGGCCCGTGAACGGGCCGCCGCGGCTCGTCGTGAGCGTGAGGCCCGCGAGCGCGCCGAGCGTGAGGAGGCCGAGAAGGTCGCCCGCGAGCAGGCTGCCCGCGAGGAGTCCGAGCGCCACCGCCTGGAAGAGGTGCGCCGCGCCGCCGAGGAGATCCGCCGCGAGGCCTACGAGCGGGCCGCCAAGCTGGCCGCCTCGGCGTCGACCTCCAGCAGCACGTGGCCGACCGCGCAGGGCCCGCACACCGGTGGCTGGATGATGCCGTCCGCCGCCGCGCTGGAGTCCCCGACCACGCCCTCCGCCCCCATCCCGGACTCCCTGGCGCCCCCCAACGACCCGTCCCGCAGCGAGCCGAACCGCCGCGAGCGCCGTCCCGCCGCGGCCCCGTCCGAGTCCGATCGCCGTTTCCAGGAGACCGCCGCCCAGATCTACCGGCCGGACCCGAACCTGGGCCCGTCCACCGAGACCATCCGGGCCCTCAGCGACCCGCTGAACGATCCGCTGCCGGGCCAGTCCCACAGCAGCGCCCCGTCAGCCGGTGACAGCTACTCCGGCTCCTCCTACGGCAGCGGCCCGGACTACCCGTCGTCAGGCTCGTACTCCGGTGGCTACAGCGGCAGTGGCGCCTACCCGAACGGCTCCCAGTCGGCTCTGCCCGCGCTCCCCGCCGCCCCGGCTCCGCCCCCGCCGGCCGCCCCCTCGCCGTACAGCAACACCCCGGACGAGTCCCAGGCCCCCTGGCGTCCCTCCGCAGCCGACCCGTGGGGTGCGGGCCCGCGGAAGGGCACCGGCTGGTCCGAGGACGACGAGATCGACGTGCGCGACGACCAGGGCCAGCTCCCGGGCACCGGTAACCGCGACCAGTCCGGCCCTTCCACGTCCCGCCAGGCGATCATCGACCTCTCGGCCCGCCGCCGGCACCGCAGTCCCAACGACTGACCCGACAATGAGGGACGGCCCGACTGGCTGACGCCGTCGGCCTCCCTCGAGTTCCCCAGGCGAGGAGCACGCAACCGTGCTCTCTTCCTCTGCGCCCCCCTTCGTCGGGGGCTCGCCGGGCGGGAACGCGCCACCCCCCATCCCCTTCGTGATCATGCAAAACCTCCCCGGCGTTCTAGAACTCCCTCCGCAAGAGTTCTAGAAGTTTGGGTAGGTTTTGCATGATCACGGACAAGAGAAGGGGGTCGGCCACGCGCCACCACGCAGGCTGACCCGCGCCTCGACGCGCACTCTCACCGCACTCAACTCAGGGGGCGCTTGAGCAGCCCACATCTCAGGACTTCCCTGTCCACCCTCCTCGGCGAACGCTCGTTGCACTCGCCAGGTGCACAAAAGGTCATATTGCGCTCTAATCACTCTTAATTAAACCTATGCGTGAGCAAGATGTAACGGTGCGGCACGATCCGGGGGCGCGAGCGGAGGGTCGTAGTGGCGGTGGCAGCGAACGGGCCGGACGACGGGTGGATCGAACCGCGGGCACGTCGTGGTTGAACCGCGCATCCCAGCCACGCGGAGAAGTACCGAGTTCGGCGACGGTGACGGGCGGAATCGAGATCTCATGACCGAGCAGCAGACGACCACCAGCGGCAGCCGGCCCGACGCATCCCAGCCGAACCGGCGGCCTCCGGCCGATCCGAACCCTCAGACCACTCAGCCTTCTCAGGTTCATCAGGCCCGCCAGACCCCGCGCCCCCCGAGCTCACACCCGATTGCCTATCCCCCGCAGCAACAACCACCGATGCAGTGGACGGGGCGGCTGGAGTTCGACCTCACCGACAGCCGCGGCTGGCGGGTGGGCACCATCGAGGTGGTCGTACGGATGGACACGGTGACCCTCTGGTACGGCAACCGCACTCTCGCGGTCATGCACCGGGAATCGTTCAAGCACTGGCTGGTCCGGCCGGTGAAGCCGTTCGAGTTCGACGACGTGGTGTGGTTCATGCAGGGCACGACCACCTGCCTGACCATCGACGGGGCGAACTCCTACGCGGTGCCCGAGCCGATCGTCGACCACCTGTTCGCAGTGGCCTGACGGCGGGCCTAGCTCGTGAGCCAGCGCCGCATCGCGTCCTCGCAGGCCACGAGATCGCTGATGGGGCAGTGCTCGTCGTCCTTGTGGGCGAGCGAGGGGTTGCCCGGGCCGAAGTTCACGGCGGGGATACCGAGGGTGGAGAATAGCGCGACGTCGGTCCAGCCGTACTTCGGGCCCGGTGTGCCCCCGACCGCGGCGACGAAATTGGCTGCCACCGGCGCGTTCAGACCGGGCCGGGCGGCGGGTGAGGCATCGGTGACGGTGACCTCGTACCCGGCGAACAGGTCCCGCAGGTGGGCCTCGGCCTCAGCGAGCGACTTGTCCGGCGCGAAGCGGTAGTTGATCAGCACGGTGCAGCGGTCGGGGATCACGTTGCCGGCGATGCCCCCGGAGATACCGACGGCGTTCAGGCCCTCCCGGTAGACCAGCCCGTCCACCTCGATCTGCTGCGGCTCATAGGCATTGAGCACGTCGAGAACCGGACCCGCCGCGTGGACGGCGTTCGAGCCCATCCACGACCGGGCCGAGTGCGCGGCCGTCCCGGACAACGCCACCTCGATGCGCATCGTGCCCTGGCAGCCACCCTCGACCACGGCCGAGGTCGGCTCACCGAGCACGGCGAAGTCGGCCTGCAACAACTCGGGACGGGTGCGGGAGAGACGGCCCAGCCCGTTGCGGGTGGCCTCGATCTCCTCGCAGTCGTAGAACACGTAGGTGACGTCGCGGGTGGGCTCGGGAATCCCGGCCGCGAGGGCCAGCGCGACGGCGACCCCGCCCTTCATGTCCACGGTGCCCCGGCCGTGGATGACGCCGTCCACGGTGCGTGTGGGCAGGTTGTCAGCGATCGGCACGGTGTCGATGTGCCCGGCGACCACGACCCGCTCGGCCCGCCCCAGGTGCGTGCGGGCGATCACGCAGTGCCCGTCGCGGATCACCTCGAGATGTGCGAAACCTCGCAGTGCGGCTTCGATCGCGTCGGCGATCGCGGCCTCGTCCCCGCTGACCGAGGGGATGTCGGCCAGGATGCGGGTCAGGTCGGCGACGCTCCCGGTCAGGTCGAGCTGTACCGGGGCAGTCGCTGCAGGCATGGCCGGGAGCCTACTCGCGGTCCGGAGCGCACATCGTCCACCCGTAGGATGCAGCCCATGACCGAGGTGAGTTCCACGTCCCCCGCGCCCGCTTCCACCAGCCGCCTGGCCTGGGGTTATGGCCTGGCCAGCAGCACCGAGGCCGGAGTTGTACTGGACACCTGGTACCCGGCGCCCCAGCTCGGCGCCGCCCCCGACGCCGCCGGCCCGTTCGCCGTTCCCGCCGACCTGGCGTCGCTGGAGGGCACCGACCCGCACCGCAAGGTGCGCCTGCACGTGGTGCGTACCCAGATCGACCTGGACGCGGAGCCGAAAGACACCCCCGACGCGTACCTGCGCCTGCATCTGCTGTCGCACCGGCTGGTGAAGCCCAACACGATCAATCTGAGCGGCATCTTCGGCGCCCTGCCGAACGTGGTCTGGACCAACCACGGCCCCTGCCCCGCCGACGACTTCGAGGCCACCCGGCTGCGCATCCGCGCCGGCGGCGGCCCGGGCACCCGGGTCGAGGTCACCGGCGTGGACAAGTTCCCGCGGATGACCGACTACGTACTGCCCACCGGGGTGCGCATCGCCGACGCCGGCCGCGTGCGCCTGGGCGCCCACCTGGCCGAGGGCACCACGGTCATGCACGAGGGCTTCGTGAACTTCAACGCCGGCACGATCGGCCACTCGATGGTCGAGGGACGCATCTCGCAGGGTGTCGTGGTCGGCGAGGGTTCCGACATCGGCGGCGGCGCCTCGATCATGGGCACCCTGTCGGGTGGCGGCAAGGAGGTCGTGTCGATCGGCGAGCGCTGCCTGCTCGGCGCCAATGCCGGTCTGGGTATCGCCCTGGGCGACGACTGCATCGTCGAGGCGGGGCTCTATCTCACCGCGGGCACCAAACTCCTGCTGCTCTCCGACCCCGAGACCGGTGCCCGGGCCGAGAACCCCACCACGGTCAAGGCACTTCAGCTCTCCGGGGCCCGGGGCCTGCTGTTCCGCCGCAACTCCACCACCGGCGCCGTCGAGGCCCTGGCCCGCACCGGTGGTTCCTTCACCTTCGCCCTGAACGACGCCCTGCACGCGAACGCCTGATCGGGAACCTCGTGTCGTGGTTGTGCAGTTCTCGTTGCGACAGGAACTGCACAACCACGGATGAGAGGGAGGTATGAACCCCTCGGAACCCACCCGTCCCCTGCCCGCCGGTGGCCCGAAAGCCGGTACGGCACGACCGGGTCGACCCACCGCCGGAACCAGCACGCGCCCTCTGCGCACCGACGGCGACCTCACCGGCGCGGAACCCCCGCGTCGGCCGCCAGGTGACCGCCGACCGGCGCCCGGCGCCGAAAGACCCAAGAAGAGCGGCCGTTTCCGCGGCCTGATCATCGCGCTCACGGTGATCCTGGTGACCGTCGGCGGTTCGGTGACCGCCGCCTGGATCTGGTTGCAGGGCGCGGTCGGCCCGGTGACGATCCGCGAGATCTGCACCGGTGAGTTCGCCGACGGCTCGTCGCACACCCTGGAGATCGACCAGGCCAACAACGCCGCGATCATCACCGCGATCGCCGAGAAGCGGAACTTCCCGGTGCGGGCCGCCACGATCGGTGTGGCCACCGCGATCCAGGAATCGAAGCTGCGCAACATCAGCTACGGCGACCGCGACTCGGTGGGCCTGTTCCAGCAGCGCCCGTCACAGGGCTGGGGCACCCGGGAAGAGATCCTCGACCCGATCTACGCCGCCAACGCGTTCTACGACGCGCTGGAGAAGATCGGCGACCTGGACGAGCTCACCATCACCGAGGCCGCGCAGAAGGTGCAGCGCTCGGCCTACCCGGAGGCCTACGCCGACCACGAGCCGGAGGCCCGGATGGTCGTGTCCCCGCTGGCCGGCTACTCCCCCGGCGGCTGGAACTGCGTGCTGAGGGAAGACGGCGACCTGACCGCCGAGACGCCCGGCAAGAACGGGCTCACCGCCCGGTCCGCCGCGGTTCGAGCGGCCGCCAAGGCCGAGCTCGGCCGGAACAACTCCACGATCGACCAGGCGGGCACCGCGCTGACCTTCTCGGTGCCCGCGGCGTCGGAGAAGCGGCACGCCTGGGCCCTGGCGTCGTGGGCCCTGGCCCGGGCCGACGACCTCGGGGTCCGGCAGGTCTCGCTGAACGGCTACACCTGGGACCGGTCGAAGTCGGGGAAGGGCTGGACACAGACCGACACCGGGCTCGGCGAACGCCAGGTGAGAATCACGGTCTACTGACCGCAGATTCTTTGGCCCGGTGATCGAAACCCTTGATCACCGGGCCTTTTCACGTTCCTATCAGCGGCTGCCGATCTCCAGGTAGTTGCGCTCGGTGGCACCGATGTAGATCTGCCGCGGACGGCCGATCTTGGTCTGCTTGTCTTCCATCATCTCGCGCCACTGGGCGATCCAGCCCGGGAGACGACCGAGGGCGAACAGCACCGTGAACATCTTCGTCGGGAAGCCCATCGCCTTGTAGATGAGGCCCGTGTAGAAGTCCACGTTCGGGTACAGCTTGCGCTCGATGAAGTAGTCGTCGTGGAGGGCGATCTCCTCGAGGCGCAGGGCGATGTCGAGCAGCGGGTCGTCAACTCCGAGGCCGCGCAGGATGTCGTCGGCGGTCTTCTTGATGATCGCCGCGCGCGGGTCGTAGTTCTTGTACACCCGGTGCCCGAAGCCCATCAGGCGCACGCCGCCCTCGCGGTTCTTCACCTTGTTCATGAAGGTGTCCGGACCGTCGGGCGAGTTCTTGATCTCCTCGAGCATCTCCAGCACGGCCGAGTTGGCGCCGCCGTGCAGCGGCCCGGAGAGCGCGTGGATGCCGGCCGAGACCGAGGCGAACAGGTTCGCCTGGCCGGAGCCGACCAGCCGCACGGTCGAGGTCGAACAGTTCTGCTCGTGGTCGGCATGCAGAATGAACAGCAGGTCAAGGGCTTTCGCCAGGACCGGGTCGACGTCGTAGGGCTCGGCCGGGAACCCGAAGGTCATCCGCAGGAAGTTCTCCACCAGACCCTGCGAGTTGTCCGGGTAGAGGAACGGCTGGCCGACCGACTTCTTGTAGGCGTAGGCCGCGATGGTCGGCAGCTTGGCCAGGAGCCGGGTCGTCGCCAGCTCGACCTGGTCGTGGTCACGGATGCTCAGGCTGTCCGGATAGAACGTGCCCAGGGCCGAGACCGCCGCCGACAGCACGGGCATCGGGTGCGCGTCACGCGGGAAGCCGTCGAAGAAGCGCTTGAAGTCCTCGTGCAGCAGCGTGTGCCGCTGGATCCGGGTGGTGAAGTCCGCCAGCTGCGTCGGGGTCGGCAGCTCACCGTAGATGAGCAGGTAGCTGACCTCGATGAAGGACGACTTCTCGGCCAGCTCCGCGATCGGGTAACCCCGGTAGCGCAGGATTCCTGCGTCACCGTCGATGTACGTGATCGCCGAGGTGCAGGACGCCGTGTTGGTGAAACCCGGGTCCAAGGTGACGTAACCGGTCGTGGACAGGAGCGAGGAGACGCTCACCCCGGCGCCGCCCTCAGTGGCCCGGGTCACTCCCAGGTCGAGTTCGCCGCCCGGGTAGTTCAGGGTGATCTGATCGGATCCGTCGGACATGAAGACGCTCCCACGCTGGTGTCTGGGTCCAGGGTCTATCGGCCCTCAGTGCCGGGCAGGTTCGCCTGGACACACGGCCTTAACGCAAGTTACCCCCCGCCGAACGGACTGAGCCATCCGGACCGGCCGCACGGGCGGCGAGTTGCGCCACTCTCTCATCACTCACGGTCATGGCCACGCGCACGTGCCGGGCGCCCGTCGGGCCGTAGAAATCTCCCGGTGTGACCAGGACCCCACGTTCAGCGAGGTCTGCGACCGTGTCCCAGCAGGGCTCGTCGCGGGTCGCCCAGAAGTAGAGCCCGGCTTCCGAGTGGTCGATCTTGAAGCCTTCGGACGTCAGCCAGTCGCGCATCAGTTCACGCCGACGGCGGTACCGCTCGCGCTGCTGCGCCACGTGCTCGTCGTCGCCGAGCGCCACCCGCAGGGCCTCCTGCACCGGCCACGGCACGATCATCCCGGCGTGCTTGCGGATCTCCAGAATGCGGCGCACCAGAACGGGATCCCCGGCCACGAAGGCCGCCCGGTAGCCCGCCAGGCTGGACTGCTTACTGGTCGAGTAGACCACCAGCAGACCCTCGTGGGAGTCGCCGCAGACCCTCGGATCGAGGATGCTCGGCACCTCGACGCCGTCCCAGCCGAGCTCGGCGTAGCACTCGTCGCTGGCCACCACGGCACCGATCGAGCGGGCCCAGTCGACGACCTTCTTCAGGTGCTCCACGCCCAGGACCCGGCCGGTCGGGTTGCCCGGCGAGTTCAGCCAGACCAGCTTCACCGCGCGGGCGCCGGGGCCCACCTGCAGCGTGCCGTCGGCGGCGAGCGGAGTGGCTCCGGTCAGTCGCGCACCCACGTCGTACGTGGGATATGCCACTTGTGGATGCATGACCACATCGCCCGCGCCCAGTCCGAGCAGGAGAGGCAGCCAGGCCACGAGCTCCTTGGAACCGATGGTCGGCATCACCCCGTCGGGGTCGACGCCCGGCGCGTTGCGGCGACGCGCGAACCAGTCGGCGACGGCCTGACGCAGGGGTGGGGTGCCGTAGGTCTGGGGGTAGCCGGGGGCGTCCGAGGCGTCGGCCAGGGCCTGCCGCACCAGCTCCGGCGTCGGGTCGACCGGGGTGCCGACCGAGAGGTCGACGATGCCTCCCGGATGCTGCCCGGCCCTGGTCTTGTACGGGACCAGCTTGTCCCAGGGGAAGTCGGGCAGCACCGGGGCGGTCATTCCCCGGCCTGCGGGGGAAGGGCGAGGATGAACGCGTGGTCCTTGTTGATCAGGCCCATCTTGGACGCGCCACCCGGCGAGCCGAGGTCTTCGAAGAACTCGACGTTCGCCTTGTAGTAGTCGCCCCACTGCTCCGGGACGTCGTCCTCGTAGAAGATCGCCTCGACCGGGCAGACCGGCTCACAGGCACCGCAGTCGACGCATTCGTCGGGGTGGATGTACAACATCCGGTCACCCTCGTAGATGCAGTCGACCGGGCATTCCTCGATGCAGGCCTTGTCCTTCACATCCACGCAGGGCTGCGCGATGACGTAGGTCACGTCGGGTCCTCCTGGTATGGCGGCCCTGGTCGCTCTCCAGGGCCGGTCGTCGCCGGGGCCGTCGACGCCGGTGACATCGGGGCCCGGCTTAGTATCGCTGATCCGCCACCCGAGTGTCGCCGAAGGGGCCGCAGTGAGCACGAAACCATCCGCCCAGGACTGGGCCGGGCACATCGGTTCCCGGGTCGTCGTCCGCCGCCGCGACGCCTCCGGCCTGCACGACGTGCTGGGTGAACTCCTCGCGGTGAACGAGCAGACGCTGACCGTCGCCGGCCGCCACGGACCGGTCGACGTGCCCCTGAACAGCATCGTCGCCGGGAAACCGGTGCCGCCGAAGGCCAGCCGCCCCGCTCCCCCGCACCGGGCCCTGTCGGTGGCCGACCTCGAGCTGGCGATGGCCAAGCACTGGCAGGCGGCCGAGCAGGACTGGCTCGGCGGCTGGCTGCTGCGGGCCACCGAGGGCTTCACCAACCGGGCCAATTCGGTGCTGGCGGTCGGCGAGCCGGGCATGCAGCTCGACGTCGCGGTGGTGGAGGTCGTGGACTGGTACTCCGAGCGCGGCCTGAAGCCGGTCGCCGCGGCCCCGGAACCCCGCCTCGACGACGGGGACACCGATCAGCTCCTGGCCGCCGCCTCCGCCTTCGAGGCCGAGGGATGGACGCAGGTCCCCGGCAGCATCACGGTGGTGATGACGGCCGCGACCGGCGAGGTGCGCGGCCTGGCGCCGCGCCTGGGTGGCCCCGCGCTGCCCGAGGGCCTGACCCTCACCCTGACGGACGAGCCCGACCCGGCCTGGATCAGCCAGTACCACTACCGCGGGCAGGCGGTACCCGACCACGGCGTGCGACTGCTGACCTCGGCCCCGCGTCAGGTGTTCGCCTCCCTGCGTACGGACGCCGGTGAGGTCGCCGGGGTGGTGCGGGGCTCACTGGCCGAGAGCTGGGCCGGGCTGACCGCCATGGAGGTCGCCCCCTCCTGGCGCCGCCGCGGCCTGGCGAGCGCCCTGATCGGCGTGATCGCCGACTGGGGCTGGGAGAACGGCGCCCGGTCGATCTTCCTGCAGGTGGCCGAGGACAACGTGAACGCCCTGGCCACCTACGAGAAGGCCGGGTTCACCCACCATCACCGTTACAGCTACCTGGCTCCCTAGGGCGTGGGCTCCGGCAGGTTCGCCGCCAGGTCCCGCAGCCGTACGCGGGCCTGGTCGAGCGCCACCTCCAGGTCGACCAGCAGCTGACCGCACCGGGCGGCGTGCCCGGCCTTGGCCTCGGCCTCGATCTGCCGGGCGATGCCGACCACCTGCACGGTGCCGAGGTTCAGCCCGGCCCCGGCCAGGCTGTGGGCGTGCAGGTAGGCCGCCTCGGCGTCATCCGCGGTGACCGCCAGGCTGAGGCGCTGCAACAGGTCCACGGTGCGCGACAGGAACGACGAGATGATGTCGCGCACCAGCTCGACCTCGAACTCGGTTCCGTCGCCGAGCAGTTCGGCGATCCGTTCGTCGGTGTCGGCCATCTCCTCGGGCGGCGGCCCGGCAGCATCGGGTCGCTCCTGGGCCAAGATTTCCTCCACGGGTCCGGGCTGCCGGGGAACGGCAGCAGTGGTCTCGAGCACGGCCACGGGAGCCGGGGCGGCCACCGTGACGTGATCCTGGTCGCGCATCGCGGCCAGCTTGTCCCGCACGGCCGAGTAATGCCGTTCCATCGGCTGGGTCTTCTCTCCCCGTCCGGCCGGCGGGGCCTCGGCATCGGTGCGCAGCCAGCGGTTCAGCGTGGCCTGAAGGGTGGCCGACCGCACCGGCTTGGCGATGAAATCGTCCATGCCCGAGTCAAAACACCGCTGCCGGTCGGCGGCGAACGTGGCCGCCGTCATGGCGATGATCGGAACCGTGCGGGTGGCCGGGCGTTTCCGTAGCTCGACGGTGGCCGTGTATCCGTCCATCACCGGCATCTGGCAGTCCATCAGGATCGCGTCGTAGTCGTTCTGCTCGCTCATCGTCAGCGCCTGCTCGCCGTGCCCGGCGACGTCCACCCGGTAGCCCAGCTGCGACAGGATGCCCAGCGCGACCGTCTGGTTGATGTCGTTGTCCTCCACCAGCAGCAGCCGGAACGATTCCCGCGCCGGGGATTCCGGCTCCGGTGCGGGTTCGGCGACGACCGGTTCGTGGTCGGCGACGGGTGCCGCGACGCCGGGAGCCGGCTCGCCCACCGTCAGGGTCACCCGGGTCAGGGCGCCGAACAGGTCGGACTGCCGCACCGGCTTGGTGAGGTAGGCACTGATCTGGCGGGCCACCGTCTCGTCGGCGACCTCGTCACCCGAACCGACGCCGATCACCGGAAGGTTCGCGAGCGCGGGCACCTGGCGGATCTGCTCGATCAGCGCCAGGCCGTCGCGCTCGGGCATGTGCATGTCGATCACGGCCAGGTCGTAGCCACCGGCCGGGGCCGAGCGGTTGGTCAGCAGGTCCATCGCCTCGTCGGCGGAACCGGCGGCGACCGGGCGCATGCCCCAGCGGGTCAGCTGGGTCTGCATGACCAGGCGGTTGACCTCGTTGTCGTCGACGATCAGCACGGCCAGGCCGCGCGCGTCGCGGCCCCGCACCGAACGGCCCCAGTTGTCGGCCGGGGCGAACATCAGTTCGGCGACGAACGTGGCGCCCTGGCCGGGTCGGCTGGTGGCACGGATCGTGCCGCCCATCAGGTCGGCCAGGCGACGGCTGATCGACAGGCCCAGACCGGTGCCGCCGTAGGCCCGGCTGGTGCCCTCGTCCGCCTGCCGGAACGGTTCGAAGAGCAGGTCCAGACGGGCCGGCTCAATCCCGATGCCGGTGTCGGTGACGGCGAAGTTCACCGCGACCTGACCGTCCGAAGAGAGCCGGCCCGGCGTGACAGAGATCGAGACCCCGCCGTGATCGGTGAATTTCACCGCGTTATGGGTAAGGTTGAGCAGGATCTGGCGGAGCCGGCCGGGATCCCCGCTGAGGGCGAAGGGCACCCCGGTCTCGTAGTCGACGGCGAGCTCCAGGCCCTTGGCCGAGGCGTTCTGCCGCACCAGCGTGACCACGTCGTCGACCACGTCCTCCAGCCGGAAGTCGACGCGGTCGAGCATCAGCCGCCCGGCCTCGATCTTGGAGAAGTCGAGGATGTCGTTGATGACGGTCAGCAGGGCGTCCCCGGCCGTGCGCACGCCCTCCACGTAGCGGCGCTGGGTCTCGGTCAGCGGGGTGCCGAGCAGCAGGTCGGTCAGGCCGATCACGCCGTTCATCGGGGTCCGGATCTCGTGGCTCATGGTGGCCACGAACTCGGACTTCAGCCGGGACGCCTCGACCGCCTGGTCGCGGGTCTCGGACAGCGCGTTCTGCAGTTCCTTCTGCGAGGTGATGTCGCGCCCGACCGCGTAGATCAGCCGGCGGTCCGGGTCGGAGGCCACGGTCCACAGCAGTGTGCGCACCACTCCCTCCCGCACGAAACGGTTCTCGAACGTGGCCACCCCCGGGTCGGTGACCAGCCGGGCGAGTTGCTCGGCCACCCGCCGCTGGTCCGACTCGTCGCCGCTGGGGAATGCCTCCTCGAACCGCAGGCCCAGCAACTGGTCCGGGCTCATCCCCAGGGACGCGGACCAGACCGGATTGGTCTGCACCAGACGGCCGCTGAAGTCGGCCACGGCCATGAAGTCGGTGGAGAGCTGGAAGAGCTGCTCGACCTGGTCGCGGGCGCTGAGCCGGTCGGTGACGTCCTGGAGGGAGCCCCAGATCTCCAGGTCGGCCTCGATGCGCACCCGGAAGTTGCACTCCACGATGCGCCGGGTGCCGCCGGGTCCGCGGGTCCGGGCCAGGAACACCTGCTGCTCGCCGGTGCTGATGAGGGTCTCGAGCCGGGCGGAGGTGTCCGGCTCGCTCTCGGCCACCAGGAACGGCGCCAGCTCGCGGCCGACCAGATCGTCCCCGGGGATGCCGAGCAGTTGCTCGGCCGCGACCGAGCAGAAGTCCACGAGGCCGTCCCGGTCCAGGCGCAGCAGCACCCCGGGCGAGGAGTTGGCCAGGTCGCGCAGGCGGCGCTGGTTCTCCGACAGCGAGCGGGTGGCCAGCAGCGCGGCCCGCAGCGCGCGGCGGCGCAGGACCGCCACGCCGATCACCCCGAGCAGGATCAGGGCCGCCGTGCCCAGGGCCACCGCGCGGAAGAACATCGCGGGCCGCAGGGCGGAAGTCTCGGACTCCTGGGACACCACCCGCCAGCCGTCCACCGAGGTCCCGTCCACCGACATCCCGTTCGCGGGCAGGCCCGACGAGCTGGCCCCCACGATGTGCCCGTTACCGGCCAGCACGGTCCGGCCCCGGGCCCGGCGCGCGGCCGGGGAGAGCGTCTCGGGGGCGGCGCCGTCACTGTCGGCCACCAGCTGGCCGGAGGCGTCGAGCACGCTCATCCGGATACCCCGGCCCTGCGCGTACGTGTCTACGTAGTGCTGCACCCCGGTGAGATCGCGCACCATCCGCAGGTATCCGACGACCGAGGACCCGTTGTCGCGCATCGGCACGGTGATCGCGGTGACGTCGGTGTGGAAGACCGGACTGCGGTAGACCGAGGAGACCGCGTACGTCCCGGTTCCGGTGAAGTCCGGCACCCCGGCCTGCGCCTTCAGGTCGTAGCCGTCCGGCACCAGATCGGGCAGGTCGGTCACCACCGTGCCGTCGGCGTCCAGCAGGGCCACGGAACGCACCGGGTCGCCCCCGGCCGCCAGGAGCGTGCGCAGCACGGTCGCGGTCCTCGCGACGGAGATGGCGGAGGTGTCCCGGCCGGACAGCACGTCCGCGATCCCGTTGTCCTGCGCCACCGACTGGATCAGGGTGGTCAGCCCGGCGTTCTGGTCCTGCAGGAACACGTCGGCCAGATCGGCGGTGTTGCGCATCTCCCGCTCGGCGTTCGACCGCACCATCCGGTCGTAGGCGATCACGGCCGCCACGGTGGGCACCACGACGAGCACGGCGAGGAGGAGGAGCCCGCCGACGAACCGCAGCTGTCCGGGCTGGCCGGGCCGGTCCCGGGCAGGCCGGACCGGGTTGGTCGCGAGGGTCACCCACGGCATTTCGACACCCCGGCGCCCCGGGTGTAGCGATCGGCGCCACTTCCTCAAGAGCCGGCCCGCGACCGCGGACTGTTTCTCAAGATCCGCGCACCGGGCGTCGACAATCTCCCCCGGACGAGGTGTGCTCCTACGGTTGAGGTGGCGTGTTATGGCCCGGGTTCTGGTGGTGGACGACGATCCGGACACCGTTCGCATCGTGACGTTCCGGTTGCAGTCCAACGGGCACCGGGTGATCGGTACGACCTCGGCGAAGACCGCCCTGCAGGCCGTGACCGAGAGGGGCCGGCCCGACGTCGCGATCCTCGACGTCACGATGCCCGAGATGAGCGGCATGGAGCTGCTCGTGCACCTGCGGGCGATGGGGGGCAGCGACAACCTGCCGGCCATCTTCCTCTCCGCGCGGGTCCTCGACGACGAGATCGCCGCCGGCCGGGCGATGGGCGCGAGCTACCTCACCAAGCCGTTCATCGCCTCCGCGCTGCTGCGCGCGATCGACGAGGCAATCGTCCCCACTTTCGATTCCTGGTAACCCTTTTCAGGCATCGAGCCAATGGTGGACGTCGTGGTCGGTCGGCGCTGTCGTCCCACCCACCACGGTCGCCGGGTGGGGCGTCCCCGTCCGGTTCCTCGTCGTCCGAGGGTTTCAGCTCCGGACCGTGGATCACCCGGTCCTCCGCGTTGCCGGCGGAACGTACGACTGACCGGGACATTGAAACCCGCGCCGGCGCCCCGTGACACGCACCCGGCCGAGTCGTCGTAGACCGTTTCAGGGGTGCGGTAGTTGCTCCGCTCGCTCCGGCCCGCGGTGACACCCCGGTACCGGGTGCCGTAGAAGCCGGCCTTCACCTGTGAACCCACCGAAACGCCGCGATCTGCAACGATGCCGATCGGTGGCGAGCGCGAACGGGTCAGATCCGGGTGTACGCCGCCCGGTGATAGAGCAGGGCCCCCGCACCGTCGTCGGGAACCCGGGCCCCCACCACCTCGGCCACCAGGATGCTGTGGTCACCGGCGGAGTGCACGTCGGTGGTGCGGCACTCCAGGGTCGCCACCGCCTCGTCGAGCAGAGCCACCCCGGTCTCCGGCCCGCGGTGGTGCGGGGCCCGGTCGAGCTGCCCGATCAGAGGACGCCCCCGGTTGGCCAGCCAGGTGGCCACCGGCCGCTGTTCGGGCCCCAGAACGCTGACCCCCCACACCCCGGCGTCCACCACCGCGTCGTGGAACCGCGATTCCTTCTCCACGCACACCAGCACCAGCGCCGGGTCGATCGACACCGAGGTGAACGAGTTCACGGTCATCGCGTGGTCGAAGCGCCCCTCCAGACTCGTGACCACACAGATGCCGGTGGCGAAACGCCCCACCGCCCGCCGGAACGTGCCCTGATCAACAACCATGCCCCCAGCTTAGGAGCCACCCAAAACCCAAAAGACTTGCCGTGATCATGCAAAACCTCCCCGGAGTTCTAGAACTCTCCAAGTCAGAGTTCTAGAACGCCGGGGAGGTTTTGCATGATCACGAAGGAGGTCTTGGAGTCATGTGGTGGGCGGCCGACCTTCGTGTCCACCGCGCTAGGCGATGATGCTGTTCCGCCCGTCCCGCAGGTCCACCGCGTACCGGCCGCCGGCCTCCCGCAGCACCCGGTCGATCTCGCCGCCGATCAGCTCGTGCCGCTCCAGCAGGGCGTCACGCAGGGCCTCGACCAGGTGCCGGTTGCTCTCCAGCAATGCCCGGGTGACCTCCTTGCGGGCGGCCAGCAGTTCTTCCATCATCCGGCGCCCCTCCCCGTCACTCATCACCCGGGAGACGAGATCGCCGCCACCGAGAGCATTTCCGGGGGCCGCGGCGAAGGAGATCAGGGTGCCGCCCATCCCCGCCGCGCCGATCATCTGCGCCGCGACGGTGGTGGCGTAGACCAGGTCGCCGCCCGGGCCCGTGGACACGTCGCCGAAGAACAGTTCCTCCGCCACCTGCCCGCCGAACGCGATCGAGATCAGCGCACCCAGCTCGGACTTCGAGCGGGTGTACACGTCGTCGCGGTCGCCGTGGGCCAGCAGACCCAGGGAACCGGCCCGCTTGACGATGGTGAGGATCTCCAGCCGGCGCTGCGGGGCGAGCAGCCAGGCGGCCACCGCGTGCCCGGCCTCGTGCGTGGCGATCAGGGCGATCTCGTGGTCGGTGTAGCCCACCGGCTGGCCGAGGCCGACCTCGGTGACCAGCCGGGCCTGCTCGACGTCGCTCCACGACATCCCGGCGGCGCCGCGGCGCACCGCGTTCACCAGGGCCTCGTCCAGCAGGTGCTCGATCTGGACCGGGCTGTACCCCTGCGTCACCCCGGCCAGGGCGTCGCGGTACTCCTCGTCCGCCAGTTCGCTCTCGTGCGACTTGCGCGCCAGGAAGTGGTCGATCAGCTCACGCCGGCCGGCCTTGTCGGGCAGCCCGAACGTCATCTTCCGGTCGAAGCGGCCCGGGCGCAGCAGGGCCGGGTCGAGCGCGTCGGCCCGGTTGGTCGCCGCGATCACCAGCACGTTGACGGGTTCCGGCCGGGGGCGCGGGATCTGGCGGTTCTCGGGCAGCATCAGGTTGACCTTGTCCACCACCCGGCTGATCGCGCGCTGCGTGGTGGTGAGCTCGTCGAACGACTGCATCTGCACGAGCAGCTCGTTGACGGTGGCCCCCGGGTCACCGCTGACCATCCGGTTCACCTGGGTGGTCGCGGCCGGGGAGGTCATGGCCAGACCGGTGAGCCCGCCGCATTCCAGGGTGGACGAGGCCGTCGTCGTCATCGCGGTGCTCACCCCCGAGCGGGCCATTCCGATGGCGTCGATCTCCTCGATGAAGGCGATCGCGCCGCCCTCCCGCCGCGCGGTCCTCCGCAGTTCCTTGAAGTACGAGCGGATCTTGCGGCCCGTGGCACCGTAGTACATCGACTGGAACGCGGTGGCGGAGACGAACAGGAACGGCACCCCCGCCTCGGCGGCCATCGCCTTGGCCATGTGAGTCTTGCCGGTACCCGGCGACCCCTCGAAAAGAATTCCCCGACGCGCTGTTCCGCCCATCTTCGTGCGGAAGGTCAGCGCCGAGCGGAACAGCTCCAGCGATCGGCGCACATCCTCGGCGACCGGGGCCAGCCCCTTCACGTCGTCGATCCGCACGTCGATCTGCTCGGGCCGGTACAGCACGTGCGGCGAGCGGCCGGCGATCACCAGACTGCCGAGGGTGGTGCCCAGCATCAGCACGAAGAAGATCACGACGGTCAGCAGGAACGGGTCCACCGACGGCAGGGTGGGCAGCATCCCGGCACCGCCCAGGTACCGGCCCCAGCACCAGGCCGCCACCACCAGACCGAGCACGAGGAGCCGCGTCAGGCGCCGGCGCTGCCCCCGGGCCCGCAGGCGGCCGACGTCGTCCAGCATCTGTCCGCGCATCGCCGAACCGTCCTCCCAAGTCGTCTTCGGTAACCAGAAGACACCGTGGAGCCGCGAAAACGGAGACCCTGCGTGACCAAACACCCGCCCGGCCGACGAGCAATCCGGGCGTTTCGCCGATCCGGTGACTACGCGTCTATCCGAAGAGGCCGGTCTCCCGGCCCAGTTCGTCCACCGTTCCACCGGGCACTCCGCGCACCAGCCGGTAGAACTCCATCGACGGCAGCGGCTGGGCGACGTGGTTGCTCAGCGCGAACCACACCTCGCTGGGGTCGACCACGGCCTGGGTGGCGTGCGCACGCAGGGCCCGGGCCTTGGCCCCGGCGAAGGCCCGGGCGTCGATCGCGGCCGTGACCTGGCCGTCGGGCACCACCAGGCTGGGCAGACGGCCCTCCGGATCGATACCGGAGTAGGCCTCGCCCAGACTCTCCTTCAGCGTCCGCAGGACCTCGCGGGCGAGCGACTCGGGCTGAACGGTCCAGTAGACCTTCGGCACCGCCCATCCCGGTTCACCCTCCGGTCCCTCCAGGGCCGCGAGCTCGACGCCGCGCATCGTCACCAGGTGGGCATGCACATGGTCGGGGTGTCCGTAGCCGCCGCCGGGTTCGTAGGTCACCACGACCTGGGGCCGCACCCCCCGCAGCAGTGCCGCCAGGTGCCCGGCCGGTTCCTCGGTGCCCGCCAGCACGAACGCCCCGGCGGGCGGGTTCGGGGAGGGCACCACCCCGCCGTCGTGGTCGTAGGCCATGCCCGAGTCGGCATAAGCAGTGCTTGAGGACGACCTGGTCACCCCGGCGGGTCGCCCGGGAGTCGTGGGGTCACCCAGGAAACGGTGGTCGGGCACGCCCAGAGCCGTCATCGCGGCCGCCAGCTCGGCCACCCGGTGATCACCCAGCCGCTCGGCGTCGCCCTCCAGGTGCGCCAGATCCGGCGGGATCACCTCACCCTGCTCGCCCCGGGTGCAGGTGACCAGCGTGACGTGGGCGCCCTCCGCCGCGTACTTCGCCATCGTCGCGCCGTTCCCGATGGTCTCGTCGTCGGGGTGGGCGTGCACGAACACGATGCGGCGGGGGTTCTCGATCATGGGGCCATTGTCGTGCAAAACAAATGGTGGACGCCCGTGGAGACCACGGGCGTCCACCATCGGTTCGGTTCTAGGCAGCCACTCCGGGACGGGAGGGCGTCTCGCCCGGGAAGTGGCAGGCGGCCTGGGCACCGGAGGAGGTGACCTCCAGGGCCGGGTCCACCTCGGCGCAGACGGACTGCGCCTTCCAGCAACGGGTGCGGAACCGGCAGCCCGACGGCGGGTTGGCCGGGCTGGGCGGGTCACCCTCGAGCACGATCTGGTTGCCCTTGCCGCGCTGCGAGGGGTCCGGGTTCGGCACGGCCGAGAGCAGCGCCTTGGTGTACGGGTGCTGCGGGTTGTTGTAGACCTGCTCCTTCTCGCCGAGCTCGACGATCCGGCCCAGGTACATCACCGCCACCCGGTGGGAGATGTGCCGCACCACGGACAGGTCGTGCGCGATGAAGATCAGCGAGATGCCCAGCCGGTTCTGCAGGTCCTGCAGCAGGTTGATCACCTGCGCCTGCACCGAGACGTCCAGCGCGGACACCGGCTCGTCACAGATCAGCAGCTTGGGGTTCAGGGCCAGGCCGCGGGCGATGCCGATGCGCTGACGCTGACCACCGGAGAACTGGTGCGCGTAACGGTCGATGTGCTCCGGCGCAAGACCGACGAGCGACATCAGCTCACGCACCCGCTCGGTGCGCTTGTTCTTCGGGACGACGTCCGGGTGGATCTCCAGAGGCTCCGCGATGATGTCACCGACCGTCATGCGGGGGTTCAGCGACGTGTACGGGTCCTGGAAGATCATCTGCACGTCACGGCGCATGGCCTTGAGCTTCGCGCCCGAGGACCCGACCATCTCCCGGCCGGTCAGCTGGATCGAGCCGCCGGTGGGGGTCTCCAGGCCGATCAGCAGCCGGGCCAGCGTCGACTTGCCGCAGCCGGACTCACCGACCACGCCGATCGTCTCGCCCGGGTAGACCTGCAGGTTCACGCCGTCGACGGCCTGCACGGCACCGACCTGACGCTTGATCACGATGCCCTGGCGCAGCGGGAAGTGCTTGACCAGGCCGTTGACCTCGAGGATCGGGTCGCTGTCCGGAGAGGGCTGCGACCCGGTCTCGAGGCCGGCCGGGGCGGCCTGGGCGGCGCCCCACGGGTCCGGGGTCTCAGTGGATGCCATGAGAGACAACCTCCTCGGCGAAGTGGCAAGCGGCGTAACGGATTCCGTCGAGCTGAACGGCCGGCGGGGGCGGGTCCTGGCGGCAGATGTCCTCCGCGCGCGGGCAGCGCGGGGCGAACGGGCAGCCGGCCGGGATGTTCAGCAGGCTCGGCGGCAGGCCGGGGATGGCGTACAGCCGGTCGCCGGCCCCGGTGAGCCGCGGCATCGACTCCATCAGGCCCACCGTGTACGGGTGGGCCGGGTTGGCGAAGACGTCGACGGCGGGCCCGTGCTCCACGGTGCGCCCGGCGTACATCACGCTGATCACGTCGGCGGTCTCGGCCACCACGCCGAGGTCGTGCGTGATCAGGATCAGGCCGCTACCGGTCTCCCGGCGCATCTCCGCGAGCAGCTCCATGATCTGCGCCTGCACGGTGACGTCCAGGGCGGTCGTGGGCTCGTCCGCGATGATGATGTCGGGGTCCAGCGCGATCGCCATCGCGATCATGATGCGCTGGCGCATACCGCCGGAGAACTGGTGCGGGTAGTCGCCGACGCGCGCGGCGGCGCCCGGGATCCGCACCCGGTCCATCATCTCGATGGCCTTCTTCTTCGAGTCCTTGCGGGAGAGCCCGCGGTGGACCTGGAAGAGCTCACCGATCTGCTCGCCGACCGTGTAGACCGGGTTCAGCGCGGAGAGGGCGTCCTGGAACACCATCGCGATGCGCTGGCCGCGGTACAGCCGGCGCTCCTTCTCCGGCATGGTCAGCAGGTCCTTGCCGCGGAACTCGATGGTCCCGGACGTGATCTCGGCCGGCGGCATGTCGAGGATGCCCATGATCGCCTTGGCCGACACCGACTTGCCGGAGCCCGACTCACCCAGGATGGCGAGGGTCTGACCCCGGGCCAGGTCGAGATCGACCTTGTTGACCGCCTGGGCCGAGCCCTCCCGGGTGCGGAACACGACGCTCAGGTCGCGAACGCGAAGCAGCGGCTGGTTCTCGTCGACCTCGGGTTTGCCGAGTTCTTCGGTCTTCTTGCTGAACATCCGCCCGCTCACATCGTCTTCGGGTCGAGAGCCTCACGCACGACATCGCCGAGCGCGATGAAGGCGAGCACGGTCAGGGACAGGAACAGCGCCGGGAACAGCAGCATGTGCGGCGTGCTGCGGATGTACGGCGCGGCGTCGTTGATCGCGATACCCCACGAGATCACCGGCGGCTGGAGACCGATACCGAGGAACGACAGGGTCGCCTCGGCCCCGATGTAGCCACCCAGGCTGATCGTGGTGATGACGATGACCGGCGCGGCCGCGTTCGGGATGATGTGCTTGCGGATCATCCAGCTCTGGCTGGCGCCCAGAGCCCGTGAGGCGGCCACGAAGTCGGACTGCTTGACCTGGATCACCGCGGATCGCGCCACCCGGGCCGTGGACGGCCAGGAGAGCACCGAGATGGCCAGGGCCACCTTGGCGATGTTCAGGAAGTCGCTGCCGGGCGGCGTCGGGATCGAGCTGAGGATGATGATGCTGCCCAGCAGGATCGGGATACCGATGAAGATGTCGGTGACCCGCGAGAGCAGGATGTCGACCCAGCCGCCGTAGAAACCGGCGTAGACGCCGATGCCGGCCCCGACGATCATCGCCATCAGGGTGGAGAGCGAGCCGACGATGATCGACGCGCGGGCGCCGTACATGGTGCGGGCGTAGACGTCGCAGCCCTGCACGTCGTAACCGAACCAGGCCGAGCCACTGGGCTCCTGCCGGGCCCGCATGGCCTGGCAGTCACGCGGGTCGGCATGGGCGAACAGGCCCGGCCAGGCGGCCATCACCAGGAAGATCGCGATCAGCACCAGCGAGCCCCAGAAAACCCAGGAACCGCGCAGAGTCTCCCAGGCGTCACCGGCCAGGGTGCGGGACTTGCCGGCCTCGGTGACGGAGGAGGTGGGGGTACCCGGCGCGCCCTCGATGGTCTCCAGGGCGGCGACGGAGTCGGGTTCACTCATAACGGATCCTTGGGTCGAGCCGGGCGTACAGCAGGTCCACGAGCAGGTTCACGAGCAGAATGATGAGCACGACGAGCGTGGTCACACTGACGACCGTGGCGTTCTCGCGAATACGCATGGCGTGGTAAAGCAGACCGCCGATGCCCTGGATGTTGAACACGCCTTCGGTGACGATCGCACCGCCGAGCAGAGCGCCGACGTCCGCGCCGATGTAGGTGAGCACGGGGATCAGCGAGTTCCGCACCACGTGCTTACGCAGGACCATGCCGCGGGGCAGCCCCTTGGCGATCGCGGTGCGCACGTGGTCGGCCTGCAGGGTCTCGAGCAGGCTGGCCCGGGTCAGGCGCAGCACGTAGGCCAGCGACAGCGAGGCCAGCACGAAGCCCGGAAGTATCAGGTCGCCCCAGGGCGCACCCGATCCGACCGTCACGCTGAACAGACCCAGCTTCACGCCCAGCAGGTACTGCAGCACGAAACCGATGACGAACGACGGAAAAGAAATGGCGACAAGGCTCGTGAAGAGGAAGAATCCATCGAGGTAACCGCCGCGGCGCAACGCCGCGAGGATGCCTATCCCGATACCCAGGACGAGCTCGAAGGTGATCGCGACCACGGTGAGCTTGACGGTGATCGGGAAGGCCTTCTCGGTCGCCTCGAGCACGGTCTGACCGTTCGACGTGGTGCCGAAGTCACCCTTGGCCATGTTCCCGAGGAAGTACGCGTACTGAACCGGGAGCGGCTTGTCGAGATGGAGCCGTTCCGTCTCGGCCGCGACGAACGCGTCCGAGCAGGGGCGCTGGCCACATCTGCTGGCGAACGGGTCACCGGGGATGGCCCAGGCCATCGTGTAGATGAGGAACGTGGTGCCCAGGAGCACCGGAATCATCATCAGCAGGCGTCTAACGACGTAACGCCCCATGGCTTTCGCCTACCCTTCATGGGTTTCGCCCGCTGATCGGCCGGCCCCGCGTCGTGCTGATGCGGGACCGGCCGATCGTGTGTGTAGCGGTACTGCGTCTGTCCTAGAGCGCCGCCCCGCCCGTGCTGGGGCGGGACGGCACCGAGGTAATGCTGCTCCTACCGACGAGCGGTTGTCAGGAGGTAGCGGTAACGCTGGTGAGGTCCAGCGTGCTCTTCGGCGTGACCTTCACGTTGCCCAGCCGCTCGGACCACACGGACTGCTGCGCCTGGTACCAGAGCGGGATGACCGCCATGTCCTCGGACAGCAGCGCCTCGGCGGCCTGGTAGTCGGCGTAGGACTCTTCGCCCTCGGCCGCGTTGGCCTTCTTGATCAGCGCGTCGAAGTTCTTGTTGCTCCAGTGGCCGTCGTTGGAACCCGCGCCGGTGGCGTACAGCGGCTCCAGGAAGTTCTGGATGTGCGGGTAGTCCATCTGCCAGCCGGACCGGAACATGTTGTCCATCTTGCTGGCGTTCACGTCGGCGCGCAGGGTCGCGAAGTCGACGTAGCTCTTGGCGTTGCACTCAACGTCGAGAGCGTTCTTGATGCTGTTGCAGATGGCCTCGGCGGCTTCCTTGTTGCCCTGGCCGTCCGAGTTGTAGCTGAAGGAGAAGGGACCCTTGAAGTTGGACTTCGCCAGGTACTCCTTGGCCTTCGCCGGGTCGTAGGTGCAGAACTCGCCACACGCGCCGGCCTTGTAGCCGTCCACGATCGGGGAGACCCAGCCGGTGGCCGGGGTCCGGCCGCCGTTGAACACCGACTTGGTGATGGTGTCCCGGTCGATCGCCAGGGACAGCGCCTTGCCGACGTTCGGGTCGTCCTTGAAGTTCTTGCTGTACTGCGGCAGCGTCGCGGTCTGGATGACGCCGACGGCCTTGTTCACGAAGTGGTCGGGGCGGTCCGTCTGGTACTGGTTGTCGACCAGAGCAGCAGCCGGAACCTGGTTCATGAAGTCCAGGTTGCCCGCGAGGACGTCGGAGTAACCGGCCGAGTCGGAAGTGTAGGTCTTGTAGATCGCTTCCTTGATCTTCGGCTTGTCCTCGCCCTTGTAGCCCGACCAGGCCGTCAGGGTGAAGCCCGAGTCGCCGTCACCGGCGGTGACCTGGAACGGGCCGTTGGCGATCGGCTTCTTGCCGTACGCCTCCGGGTCGTCGAAGAACGCCTGCGGCAGCGGGTAGAACGCCGTGTAACCGACCATGGTCGGGAAGAACGACTGGGCGCTGGCGAGCTTGACCGTGAACTCGGTGTCGCTGACCTTCTTCAGGCCGGACAGTTCCTTGACCTTCGGCGTGGGGGCCTTCTTCGGGCCGTCCTCGTCCGGGTCGGCCGGGTTCATGGCCTCGTAGCCGTCGAACGACGCGAAGAAGTAGTTGTTCAGCGCGGCGTTGGGACCGTAGGCGGTCCAGTTCCAGGCGTTGATGAAGCTGTCGGCGTCGACCGGGGTGCCGTCCTGGAAGGTCTGGTCGGCCTTCAGCTTGACGTCCCACGTCTTGTTGTCGCTCGACTCGATGGACTCGGCCATCGACATCTCCGGAGCGGCGGTGTCGGGGTCGTAGTCCACGAGGCCGCGGAAGACGGCGTCGAGGATGTTGCCGCCGCCGACCTCGTTCGTGTTACCCGGGATGAGCGGGTTCTCCGGCTTGGTGCTGTAGAGCGTGATCGAGGCGTTGCTGTCGGCACTGCCCCCATCCGACCCGCTGTCGCTGTCGCTGCTGCACGCGGTCAGGGCCATGGCCCCCGCCGCGAACATAGCGCCAGCAGCAATCAGCCTTCGCTGCTTCACTCGTCGTTCTCCTTAGGTTTCCGACATCACGGCGTCGAGCCGGCGCTCGTGAGTACTCGCGCCTGCACTCTTGGTACCGGATTCGGGGCACGATAGGCGTTCACAGCTGATTACGATCCGGACAAGGATGCTTCACGATCAGCCGCTCCGCACGATGAAACCACGTTCGAAAACCCGCTCCGACCGGACGATCTTCTGCCCCGTCGCTATCGGTCGCCCGCCCGACTACCGACTGTTCCGAATCGCCAAGGAGCGGCCACGGGTCGGTCTCGATCGGGACACGATGTAGCCCCGCACTACCGCTTAACCGGCGAAACGGACAAGCAAACATCGTCCCGTGAGCTTGAACACACCAAGACCAACGGGCCGCACTAATTTACCTGCTGGACACAAACCTTGCACATCGAGAAGCCCCGCCCTCCGAAATTGATACGGAAAGCGGGGCTGCACCGAAAATTTCACACCAGCCCTCAAGCCCTTCTCAGGGCTCGAGGGCGTACCCGTACGGGTCAGCCGCGCTTGGCGCGGGCCGTGGACCGGCCTCGGGCGACCTGGTCCAGGACCACCTTGCGGATGCGCACGGCGTCCGGCGTCACCTCGACACACTCGTCGTCGCGGCAGAACTCCAGGCACTGCTCCAGGGAGAGCTTGCGCGGCGGCACCAGACGCTCGAAGTTGTCCGAGGTGGACTGCCGCATGTTGGTGAGCTTCTTCTCCTTGGTGATGTTCACGTCCATGTCGTCGGACCGTGAGTTCTCACCGACGATCATGCCCTCGTAGACCGGTGCGGTCGGCTCCACGAACAGGGTGCCGCGCTCCTGCAGGTTGGTGATCGCGAACCCGGTCACCACCCCGGCCCGGTCGGCCACCAGCGAGCCGGAGGGACGGGTGCGCAGCTCGCCCACCCAGGGCTCGTAACCCTCGAAGGTGGCGTGCGAGATGCCGGTACCCCGGGTGTCGGTGAGGAACTCGGTGCGGAAGCCGATGAGGCCGCGCGAGGGCACCGCCCACTCCATCCGGATCCAGCCGGTGCCGTGGTTCGACATGTGCTCCATCCGGCCCGCCCGGACCGCCAGGAGCTGGGTGATCGCACCCATGTACTCCTCGGGGGCGTCGATGGTCAGGCGCTCGAACGGCTCGTGGACCTTGCCGTCGATCTCCTTGGTGACCACCTGGGGCTTGCCCACGGTCAGCTCGAACATCTCCCGGCGCATGGTCTCCACCAGGATGGCCAGCGCCAGCTCACCGCGGCCCTGCACCTCCCAGGTGTCGGGACGCTCGGTGTTCAGCACCCGCATCGAGACGTTACCGATCAGCTCCCGGTCCAGCCGGTCCTTGATCAGGCGGGCGGTGACCTTGGTGCCCTTCACCGTGCGGCCGGCCAGCGGCGAGGAGTTCGCGCCGATGGTCATCGAGATGGCCGGCTCGTCCACCGTGATCAGCGGCAGCGGGATCGGGTTCTCCGCGTCGGCCAGGGTCTCGCCGATGGTGATCTCCGGGATACCGGCGATGGCGACGATGTCACCGGGGCCGGCCTCCTCCGCGGGCTCGCGGGTGAGCGCCTTGGTGATCATCAGCTCGGTGATCTTCACCCGGCTGATCGAGCCGTCGTGCTTGCACCAGGCCACCTGCTGGCCCTTGCGCAGCGTGCCGTTGTGCACCCGGCACAGGGCGAGACGACCGAGGAACGGCGAGGCGTCCAGGTTCGTCACGTGCGCCTGGAGCGGCATCTTGTCGTCGTAGGACGGCGCCGGCACGGTGTCCAGCAGCACCTGGAACAGCGGCTCCAGGTTCTCCGAGTCGGGCAGCTCGCCGTTCTCGGGACGCTTCAGCGAGGCGCGCCCGGCCCGGCCCGAGGCGTAGATGATCGGGAAGTTCAGCGCGGCGTCGGGGTCGAGACCGGTGCCGTCGAGCAGGTCCATGAACAGCTCGTAGGTCTCGTCGACGACCTCGGAGATCCGCGCGTCCGGACGGTCGGTCTTGTTGACGACCAGGATCACCGGCATCTTGGCCTGGAGGGCCTTGCGCAGCACGAACCGGGTCTGCGGCAGGGGGCCCTCGGAGGCGTCGACCAGCAGGGCGATGGCGTCGACCATGCTCAGGCCGCGCTCCACCTCGCCACCGAAGTCCGCGTGACCGGGGGTGTCGATGATGTTGAAGGTGACCCCACCGTCAGGTGCTCCTGGCCCCGAATACCGCACCGCGGTGTTCTTGGCGAGGATGGTGATGCCCTTCTCGCGCTCCAGGTCGTTGGAGTCCATCGCCCGGTCGTCCACGTGCGCGTGGTCGCCGAAAGAGCCGGTCTGCCAGAGCATGGCATCGACGAGCGTGGTCTTTCCGTGGTCGACGTGGGCGACAATGGCGACATTGCGCAGGTCGTCACGGGTCTGCGTAGGCATGCTGGACCGATCCGGTTGTGGGGTGGGGACGATTGATGTTACCCGCGCCTCAGGGAGCCTGACGCTCCTCCGCCAGGGCGGTGAGCGCAGCCACGATCGGCATGTCAGCCGGTAGCCAGTTCACCTCGCCCCATCGGCCCAGCGGCAGATGACGCAGTTCGTCGTGCGCCTCGATCGGCGCCGACTCACCTTCGGTCACCCGCACCAGCCAGACGCGCATGCGATGCGACGGCGGGAGATCCCAGCCCAGACCGTTCGGGGCCACCAGCTCCTCGCCGACCTCGATTTTAACCCCCAGTTCCTCGTGCAGCTCACGGTGCAGGGCCTGGAGGGGCTCTTCGCCGGGGTCGACCTTGCCTCCGGGCAGCTCCCAGCCGCCGGCCAGGTGCGGGGGTTCGGTGCGGCGCGCGGCCAGCAGAACGGTGGGCCGCGCCAGGTCGTCGACCACGGCTCCGCCGACCACCATCGTGGGCATTTTCTCGGTCACAGTCCGCGATCATCCCAAGTCCGGACGGTTCCCGCACCACGCGGGTGCGCCGGGAGAGTGAACCGGCCGGTAATCCGGCCCAGGTCCTACCCTTGGGTCATGCCTGAGCTGCTGACGATGCAGGAACTGGACACGGCCCTGGTGGGACTGCCCGCCGTCCACAAGTCCGGTACCTCCCTGCTGCGCGTCCGCGTGCGGGCCCCCGGATTCCCCCAGGCGGTCGATCTGGTGTCCCGGGTCGCGACGAGCGCCCAGGAGATGAACCACCACCCCGACATCGACGTGCGCTTCGACAAGGTCACGTTCACCCTCAGCACCCACAGTTCCGGCGGGGTCACCGCGCTCGACGTCGAACTCGCGCAGCGCATCATGCTGCACGCCGACGCGGTCGGGGCCCGGGTGCTGCCCCCGGCCGCCCGGGTCGAACTGGCCATCGACACCCTCGACGCCGACGCCATCCGCCCGTTCTGGCGGGCCGGGCTGGGCTACGTGGAGCGCCGCGGCGACGAGGGCATCGAGCTGCACAACCCCGACGAGGTCGGCCCGGTGGTGTGGTTCCAGCCGATGGTGCAGCCGCGCCCCGACCGCAATCGCATCCACTTCGACGTCTACGTGGCGTTCGACGAGGCCCCCCAGCGGGTCGCCGACGTGGTGGACGCCGGTGGCCGGCTGGTCACCGACGAGTTCGCCCCCGACTGGTGGGTGCTCGCCGACGCCGACGGCAACGAGCTGTGTGTCTGTACCCAGTGACTACGAGGACGTCCAGGTGTTGACGTTGTAGGTGACGCCGGACCAGCTCGGATTGTCCTGCACGCCCTGCACCTTGGTGTCGGTGGCGAGCAGGGCCGGGAAGGCGAAGATGGGCACGTCGACCAGGTCGTGCCACAGCGCCGTGTCCAGCTGCTTGAGCAGGTCCCGCTGGCGGCCCTCGTCCAGTTCCCCGGCCAGGTCGGCGTAGAGCCCGTCGACCTTCTTGCTGCTGTACCCGAGGCGGTTCTCCGCGCCCTTGGACGTGTAGACGGCCGACGACTGGGTGACCGAGGCCGAGTCGGTGGCGCTGTACAGGGCCACGTCGAAGTTGCCCCGCACCAGCTCGGACGACAGGAAGGTGTAGCTGCCCGCGTCCACGACCTTGAAGCCGGCCTTGCCACACGACTTCTTGATCAGCTTCACCTCGTTCTCGCGGCGCAGGTCGGGCGCCAGGTAGGCGATCTCGACCCGGGTGCCGACCTTCTTCTCCTTCTCCAGGATCTTGCGGGCCCCGGCGACGTCCGCCTTCGCGTAGTCCTGCCCGCCGGTCTGCGCGAACTCGGGGTAGTCCTTCTGGAACGGCAGCCGGAACCGGGAGTGCAGCACCTGCGCGCGGGGGTTCAGCGGCTTGATCAGCTCGTCGACGATCTGCTGACGCGGAAGGCATTTCGTGAACGCCTCACGCAGGGCGCGGGACGAGAAGGGGCCGTCGAAGTTGTAGTCGGCGTGCTCCCAGGCCGCCGAGTCGTGGCTGGACACCTTCACCGCCCCCTTCGCGGCCGAGAGTGTCTTCAGGATCTTCTCGGTCGGGGTCGGGTGGATCACCTGCACCGTGCCGTCGACCAGGGCCTGCGCCTGGTCCTGGGCGTGCACCAGCCGGAACACGATGGTCCGGGCGGCCGGCACCGCGCCCCACCACTTCGGGTTCGGCTCCAGCGTCAGCGCCTTGCCCGGCTTCCACGAGGCCACCTGGTAGGGGCCGGAGCTCGGGGAGATCGCCGTCTCGTACTTCCCCGGCTCGAACAGCCAGCCGGTGTTGTAGAACCGGCCGAGCTTCCGCATCGTGGCGTTCTTCCCGCCCTTCACCGCGGAGATCACGTCCTTGACACCGGACCGCTTCTCGACGATGTGGGCGGGCAGGATGGTCGACGGCCCGAAGAACGTCTTCCAGTCGGCGTACGGGTGCTCGAACGTCATGGTGAACGTGCGGTCGCCGTCGGCGCACTTCGGCATCGAGGCCCGCGCCCAGGCGCCCGGGGTGAGCGAGGAGAACGCCGTCAGCCTGGCCTTGGTGTACTGGTCGACCTCACCGGTGGGCCAGCGCCCGACGTTGGCGGCCCAGGCGAGCACCGCGTCGTCACAGTCGATCGGCTCGCCGTCCGACCAGACCGCGGCGTCGGCGAACGTGTACTTCACGGTCTGCGGGTCGGTGCCGGTGAGCTCGAAGGTGCCGAACTCGGTGTCGGGCACCACGTCGCCCTCCGGCCCGTAGGACCAGAACCCACGCAGCACCTGATTCAGCACGGCGGCGTTCGCGGGGTTGGCCTGGTCGGCGGTGTTGTTGTTGTAGGAGGAGAACTCCGAGGGGGTGGCGTAGGTCAGCTCGATCGGCGCCGTGGAGGGGGTGGGCGACGGCGTGGTGGGCCCGCCGTCGGGCTCGGGGTTGCTGCCCCCGCCGCCGGAGCAGGCGGCCAGCGCCAGCGCGGCGCCGGCCAGGACGGCGATCAGGGTTCTCGGCTGCCGTGAGCGGCTCAAGCGAGGGTCCTTTCCTGAGCGGCGATCACCGGCCTTCCAGCCGTTCTGTCCAATAAATCCGCCAGCGACCGATTTATCAAGAGTAACGACGGTGCGTTACCCAGGTGTGACGCACCGCTCCCCCGACCGTAGTCCTGCGGCCCGGTCGGGCGCCGGGGCTTCGATCCGGGTATTTTTGAACGGATGATCACCCCAGCTCGTTGAGGTAGCTGGACGGGCTTCGACCGGGCGGGAGGCGGCACGATGGGCAAGAAGTGGCATGCGCACACCGTCCATCACGTCACCGAGCGCTGCCCGGTCCACAGCAAGAACATCTATCCGAGCTCCGCCGTCGCCGGCATCGCCGCGAAGAACGTCGAGCGCAAGGAAGGCCTGGAGTCGGGCGCGATGGACACCTTCTACTGCGAGGAGTCCAAGGGCTGGCACATCGGCCACCGCTCGATCCGGGCCCGCATCGAGCGAAAGTGGTCCATCTGAATGCTTGACGTCGACGTTCTCCGCTCCCACTTCCCCGCCCTGGCCGAGGGGGCGGCCCACTTCGACGGGGCCGGCGGCACACAGACCGCCGACGTGGTCGGTGACGCCATCCGCGTCACCCTGCTGTCCGACATCTCCAACCGGAACACCGTCACGGCCGCCGAGCGCCGTGCCGAAGAGGTGGTCACCCGGGCCCGGGGCGCCCTGGCCGACCTGCTGGAGGCCGATCCGGGCGGCGTGGTGTTCGGGCGCAGCATGACCCAGCTGACCTTCGACTTCTCCCGCACCCTGGCCAAGACCTGGCGGCCGGGTGACGAGGTGGTGCTCAGCCGTCTCGACCACGACGCGAACGTGCGGCCCTGGGTGATCGCGGCGCAGGCCGCGGGCGTCACCGTGCGCTGGATCGACTTCGACCCGGCCACCGGTGAACTCACCCTCGACCACGTGCGCGAGCAGCTCTCGGAGAAGACCCGCCTGGTCGCCCTGACCGGTGCGTCCAACCTGATCGGCACCCGGCCCGCCCTGCGGCCGATCGCCGATCTGGTGCACTCGACCACCGGCGCGCTGTTCTACGTCGACGCCGTGCACCTGGCCGCCCACGCCCCGGTGTCGCTGCCCGGGCTCGGCGCGGACTTCCTGGCCTGCTCGCCGTACAAGTTCTTCGGCCCGCACTGCGGCGTGGTCGCGGCCGCGCCGGAACTGCTGGCCGAGCTGCACCCCGACAAGCTGCTGCCCTCCAGCGACTCGGTGCCCGAGCGGTTCGAGCTGGGCACGCTGCCCTACGAGCTGATGGCCGGGGTCACGGCCGCGATCGACTTCATCGCCGGCCTGGCCCCGGACGCCTCCGGGCACCGCCGCGACCGGCTCGTCGCCGCGATGAACGCGACGGCGGCCCACGAAGACGCGCTGCGGGCGAAGATCGAGGCCGGGCTGAACGAGATCGGCGGCATCACCGTGTGGTCGCGGGCGGGCAGGCGCACCCCCACCCTGCTGCTGACCTTCGAGGAGCACGAGGCCGCGGACGCGTACCCGTTCCTCGCCGACCGCGGCGTCAACGTCCCGGCCGGTTCCTTCTATGCGTACGAACCGGCCCGGCACCTCGGACTGGGCGCGGCCGGCGGCCTCCGCATCAGCCTGACCGCGTACAACAACGACGACGACGTGAACCGTCTGCTGGCCGGGATCCGCGAGTTCGTCAGTCGCTGAGCCGGCGGCGACTACCTAGCGTCTACTGGTCGAGACGTGGGCGCAGCGCATGACCTCGAGGAAACCGTCGGTGTCGAGCTCCGCCGCCGGTAGCCGGTCACGTTCGGGGCAGGCCCGCAGACCTTCCAGGACGATCTCGAGCGGTCGCCGCCAGAGGTCGGGCTGCACCGCCCGGCAGCCGTCCATCACCGGGCCGAGCATCAGCGGGATCATGCCCAGGTCGTAGGTGGTGACCTCGGGGCGCACGACCCCGGCCTCGCGGGCCCGGGCCACGATCCGGTCGAGCATCGGTATCAGGTCGGCCCGGCAGGCCGACATGGCGTCGCTGGTGACGTTGTGCATCAGGAACTCTTTGAGCCCCCGGTTGCCGGCCTGGAGCTCCAGCGACTGGGTGACGAAGCAGACGAGCCCCTGCCACGGGTCCGGGTTCTCGAGAGCCGCCCGGGCGATCCGCATCACCTGGTCCATCTCGTCCACGAACAGGGCCTCGAGCAGCGAGTCCTTGTCGGGGAAGCGCCGGTAGACCGTGCCCACGGCGACATCGGCCGCCTCGGCGAGCTGGTCGTGACTGACCCCCAGCCCGTGCTGGGCGACCAGGATGCGCGCAGCCTGGAGGATCCGCTGGCGGTTGCGCTCGGCATCTTTCCGCAGCGGCCGGCAGATCTGCGTCCGCTCTACGACCACGAGGCCCAGTGTACGCGGGACCGCCCATTCAGGCGAGATAAGTGGAGAGTTCATTTCTAAGTTGACAGAGCTCTCCACTTCCGGGGTAAGGTCTCTGTGTTCTCAAAGTTGAGATCTCTCTCCACTTATTCCGCGCGGCTGGCGAGCCCGCCTGCGGAACACAGACTTTCTCCCCAGAACAGGACCCTCATGGCGTCTGTAGAAAGCGTCGACCGCGCGCCCTCTCAGGGCAGCGCACTCGACGGCGAACCGGATCCCCGCAGATGGTGGGCCCTCGGGATCATCGCCATCGCCCAGCTGATGGTCGTGCTCGACGCGTCCATCGTCAACATCGCCCTGCCCTCGGCCCAGGCCGACCTCGCCATCAGTGACGCCAACCGCCAGTGGGTCGTCACCGCGTACACGCTGGCCTTCGGTGGCCTGCTGCTGCTCGGTGGCCGCATCGCCGACTACACCGGCCGTAAGCGGATCTTCCTGATCGGCCTGATCGGCTTCGCGGTCGCCTCGGCCCTCGGTGGCGCCGCGACCAACGACGTGATGCTGTTCGGCGCCCGCGCCCTCCAGGGTGTCTTCGCCGCTCTCCTTGCCCCGGCTGCACTTTCGCTGCTTCAGGTGAGCTTCACCGACGCCAAGGAGCGCGCTCGCGCGTTCGGTGTCTACGGTGCGATCTCCGGTGGTGGCGCCGCGATCGGCCTGATCCTCGGCGGCGTGCTCACCGAGTACGTGAGCTGGCGCTGGTGCCTCTTCGTCAACGTGCCGATCGCCGTGCTCGCCGCGCTCGCCGCCGTGAGCGTGGTGCGCGAGAGCAAGGCCCACGGTGACACCCGGTACGACGTTCCCGGTGCGGTGCTGGTCAGCGGTGGCCTCGCCTCGCTGGTCTACGGCTTCACCCAGGCCGCCGAGGCCAAGGACGGCTGGACCGACACGAGCACGATCACCTGGCTCGTCGTCGCGGCCGTGCTGCTCGTCGGCTTCGTGATCTGGGAGACGCGCACCCACCACCCGCTGCTGCCGCTGCGCGTCGTGCTCGACCGCAACCGGGGCGCCGCCTACGCGTCGTCACTGCTCATCGGCGCCGGCCTGTTCGCGATGTTCCTGTTCCTGGCGTACTACTTCCAGCAGAACCTGGGCTACAGCGCGGTCAAGTCAGGCTTCGCGTTCCTGCCCTTCAGCGCCGGCATCATCGTGTCCGCCACTGTGGCCAGCAGCCTGATGCCGAAGGTCAACCCGCGGGTCCTGCTAGTGGTCGGCGGCGTGCTGGCCACGGCCGGTCTGGCGCTGCTCACCCGCATCGACCTCGACAGCAGCTGGCTCACGCTGATCCTGCCCGCCGAGGTGCTGCTCAGCCTGGGTATGGGCCTGTTCTTCGTGGTCTCGGCCAGCCTTGCGCTGACCAAGGTCGAGGAGCACGACGCCGGTGTTGCCAGCGCCATGCTGAACACCAGCCAGCAGATCGGTGGCGCCCTCGGTACCGCGCTCCTGAACACGCTTTTCGCGAGCGCCGTGACGAGCTGGATGACCGACAACGCCGGTTCGGGCAATGTGCAGCAGCTGGCCAGTGAGGCCGCTATCCACGGCTACCACGTGGCGTTCTGGGTCGGCGCGGCCTTCATCGCGACGGCAACGATCATCACGCTGCTCATGGTCAACGCGCGCAGCAACGAACTCAGCAATGAGGGCGCGGTGCACGTCGGCTAGGCAGAACTGAATTGAGGACGCCGGTGAGCTCCCCTTCGGGGGGCCACCGGCGTCCTCAATTGTGCCTGTCGACCTCCGCGACAAAACTCAGCAGGGCATCAGCGAGCAGACCGGTCACCGCCGCCGGCAGCGCGTGGCCCAGGCCGGGAATCGTGACCGGTCGCGCCCTTGCGATGGTCTCGGCGATGGGTGCGGCGTCCCGAACCCCGTTTGGTCCGGCGTGACCTGCACCCGATGCTCCAGGCCCCGCCCGCCAGTAACGACGGGTGAGGATGGCCCGCGTAGATACTCCAGCTGCCGAGCGCCTCGCCTGCCACGATGGCGGCATGACAGGGGACACGAAGAGCCAGTTGCGCGAATATCTGCAGGAGACCCGGGACGCCCTGCTGTGGAAGCTGGAGGGCCTGTCGGAGTGCGACCTCCGGCGCCCCCTGGTACCGACCGGCACGAATCTGCTGGGACTTCTCAAACACGTGGCCATGGTGGAAGCCGGTTACTTCGGCAGCGTTTTCGGGCGGCCGTTCGCCGACGAGCCGTTCGCCTGCCTGGCCGAGGACGCCGAGCCCGACGCCGACCTGTACGCCACGGCCGACGAGACGCCGGACCAGATCCGGGACCTCTACCGCCGGGTCCAGGCCCATTCGGACGCCACCATCGAGGCCCTCGATCTCGACGCGACCGGCACCGTGCCCTGGTGGCGGCCCGGGAGCACGACCGTCACCCTGCACCGGATCCTGATCCACATGATCTACGAGACCGGCCGGCACGCGGGCCAGGCCGACATCGTGCGCGAGCTCATCGACGGCTCGGCCGGGCGCCTGCCGGGCAAGACCAACCTGCCCGACGTCACCGCCGCGGAACGGGCGGCCCGGCGGGACCGGATCGAGCAGATCGCCCGCAGCTTCGCCTGACCTTCACTGCTTGAGGACGACGATCAGCTCGGCCGGGGCTGTTCGTCGTCCTCAATCTCTGGTTCTTCTCAGTTCTTGGCCACACCGCTCAGCGGCCACCACTGCGGAAGCATCTGCACATAGATCCGCATGAAGTCGTCGATGCCGAGCTCGGGGCGTTCCAGCCAGCCCGCGATCGCGCCGACCGTGCCGTCGGCCACCAGCCGGGCGGCGATGTCGGCGGCCACCTCGTCGGGGATACCGCTGACCGGTACCTCGACGCGCACGCGGGCGAGCGTCAGCAGCAGCTGGCTCGACTGCAGGAAGTGCGAGCCCAGCATCGAGCGCAGACCGACCTCCGACGTGTACGCGAGGTCACGCCGGTAGATGTGGATGTTCTGCTCGATATGCCTCATCACGCCGACCGTCACCTCGGTCACCACCTCACCCAGGTCCCGGCCGGTCTCGTCCAGTAGGCCCTGACGCAGCTCGTCGAGGTCGGCCAGCAGGGCCTGACGCAGCAGCTCGTCCGGTGAGGAGGCGTGCTCGTAGAACGTCGATCGGTGGACGCCCGCCTCCCTGGCCAGCTCGGACACGCTGACCTGAGTGACGGGGCGCTCCTGAGCCAACCGGAGCACGGCCTGGTGCAACCGCTCGCGGCTCCGGCGTTGCCGTGCGTCCATTCGTGAACCCTCCCGGGAATGTCTATCCGACAGTCGTCGGTTAACTTGATGTCAACACAACACATTGCAAGGGGCGAACGAACTCCCCGGACCGGCCGCTCGTCCCCTTGCCTGAGGACGGAGAACATCATGGCCACTTACGACGTAGCGGGCCGTTCGGCAATCGTCACGGGTGCCGGTTCCGGCATCGGGCGGGCCATCGCCCTTCTGCTGGCGGCCAACGGCGCCGCTGTCATCGTGTCGGACATCAGCGCCGAGCACGCCGACCTGGTGACGAAGGAGATCGAGGCCGCCGGTGGCGTGGCCCAGGCCTTCGTCGGTGACGTCAGCGATGTCGCCTCGCACTCGGCGATGGTCGACGCCGCGAACGCCCTGGCCCCCCTGAAGATCGCCGTGAACAACGCCGGCATCGGCGCCCCGCCCGCCCCGATCGCCGAGTACGACATCGAGAAGTGGAAGAAGGTCGTCGAGGTCAACCTCAACGCCGTCTTCTACGGCCTGCACGCCCAGATCCCGGCGATGATCTCGAACGGCGGCGGCTCGATCGTCAACATGGCCTCGGTGCTGGGATCGGTCGGCATCGCGAACAACTCGGCGTACGTCACCACCAAGCACGGTCTCCTCGGCCTGACCAAGAACGCCGCTCTGGAGCACTCTCCGCAGGGTGTCCGGGTCAACGCCGTCGGTCCCGGCTTCATCCACACCCCGCTGGTGGACGCCACTCTCGACGCCGACGCCCAGAAGTTCCTGGCCGACCAGCACGCCCTGGGCCGGCTGGGCACGTCGGACGAGGTCGCCGCACTGGTCGCCTTCCTGGCCTCCGACGCAGCGAGCTTCATCACCGGCAGCTATCACCTCGTCGACGGCGGATACTCGGCGCACTGAGCACATTCTGCACGACCGGGGAACCCCTGGCTCACCAGTCGGGCCTTCCCCGGTCGCAGAACTGTTCAGGTCACCGTTAGGTCTTTTGCCTCACCGGGCTTGGCGCGAACCCTCCTACGCTTCCCGACGTGACTCGCCGGAACCAACGCCTCGTCGGAATCATCGCCGCCATCGCCCTGGTCATGGGCGGGTTCGGCTACCTCGGACTGCGTTCGCGCTCGTCGGGCGCGAACGCCGCCCAGACCTCGCTGGTCGCGGCCGACCTACCGCAGGCCGCCGCCACGCCCACCTCGTCCGCCCGCACGGCCACTTCCACCGCATCCGCAGATGCGCTCAAGAAGAAGGCCGCGGCCGCCCGGAAGCGCGCGAAGGCGTTGCGGGACCGGATCGCGAAGGCCCGCAAGGCCGCCGCGACCAAGACGCCCACCGCGGCGCCGACCCCGACTCCCACGAAGAGCACGGGGTCGGGCTCGGGGTCGGGCACCGACACGGTCGGCTCCGTGAAGAAGGGGGCCGCTCTCTGGAAGCAGGACGGCATCACCGCCTCGCTGAAAGACTCCGGCGTCAGCTGGTTCTACAACTGGTCACCCGAACCGCAGGGCGTGAGTGCCCCCGCCGGCGTCGACTTCGTCCCGATGATCTGGGGCGCCGACTCCGTCACCAGCGCCAACCTGGCCACCGCCCAGAAGAACGGCAACACCCTGCTCGGCTTCAACGAGCCCGACCTGGGTGAGCAGTCGAACATGACGGTGGACAAGGCCCTCGAACTCTGGCCGCAGCTGGAAGCCACCGGTATGCGTCTCGGCAGCCCGGCCGTCGCCTGGGGTGCCGACCAGGACGGGCAGTGGCTCGACAAGTTCATGGCCGGCGCCAGGACCAAGGGCTACGACGTCGACTTCATCACGCTGCACTGGTACGGCTCGGACTTCAGCAGCGCGAACGCCACCGCCCAGCTGAAGTCGTACATCGAGGCCGTGCACCAGAAGTACGGCAAGCCGATCTGGCTGACCGAGTACTCGCTGATGAACTTCGCCGCCGGGGCCCAGAAATTCCCCTCGGCCACGAACCAGGCCGAGTTCGTGACGTCGTCGACGACGATGCTCGAGACCCTGAGCTATGTCGAGCACTACTCCTGGTTCGCCTTCCCGACCTCCACCAACGGCCAGGACGAGACCGGCCTGTACCGGCCGGACGGCTCCGTCACCAAGCCCGGCGAGGCCTACCGCGCGGCCGGCTGACCTCGACCGACCTCCTGGCCCGGCCGTCGAAGCCTCCCTTGAAGGGCTTCGACGGCCGGTTGTCGTTGGGTTCAGAAGGTCTGCACGAGCTCGATCAGCCCCACGATGTTGTCGTTGAACTCCTCGAGCTCCTCTGCCGGAATCCAGTATTCGAGAATCGTCCGGCCTCCCACCTGATGCACCGGAAACCGTTCCAGGTACGCGCGGCGGACCTCGAACCGGGTCACGTGCCCGACGCCGGACGCCGGCACGTTCCAGTCCCGGGCGATCCGCACGGCGTAGTCCTCGTTGAGCACCGGGTAGAAGATGGGCTGGTCCGGCAGGCGTGGGGGCCAGCGCTTCCAGCCGCTTTCCCGCACCAGCTCGAGCTCGGCCGGGCCGGTCAGCCGCCAGAGCGTCACCGTGGTGTTCATATCCACAGACGTTACGTACTCGGCCGCAGGACCTTCCACCGGATTACGGCGCGTCCTCGGGGTGGAGGTAGCTCTCCACAAATGGGTCGACGCGAGGTGGCAGCGGGATCGGTCTCAGCGGGGTGAGGTCTTCCGGGCAGTGGATACGGCCGGGCTCACCCATGACACCGTAGTAGTTGAACGTCGCCCGATAGCAGGCATCCATGGCATCCACCTGCCCGAACCAACCCTCCGACGCGTCGGAATGCATGTGGAAGACCAGCTCTGCCATCGGATTCGTTCGGGCGCCCGCCTTCAGGTCTTCAGCTCTCACCACCGCTATCCCGCCCGAACGACCGGCCCGGGTGTCGAGCACCGCGTTGAGAAGGCGCGCGGCAGAATCCTGCCGGGGCCAGCTCACAGCGCTGGCAACGATCGCGGCGTCCGGTCGGTGGCGACGGTCCCGTCCGGACGCTGCCACCACGCGATCGCCCAGAGCACCGGAACGACACCGATCACCGACGCCACGACCACGGACCGGCGTCTCATGGCCCGGTGACCACTTCGGGCGGGAAGCGCGGCCCGGACGCACGAGGAGCGGAAGCACCGGCCATGTCCACCATTCTGCGGGTGGGATCAGACGGAGAGGGCGCGTTCCCAGAACTTGCGGGTGCGCTCGTCGAAGGCGACCAGCACGCACCGGGTGACCGCACTCTGTGCGCCGTGGAGAGCGTCCATACTGATCCGGCAGGCCTCGAACACCGGGAACCCGTAGGCGCCGGTCGAGAGGGCGGGGAACGCCACGCTGGTGGCGCCGACCTCGTCGCACCGCTGCAGGCAGGACACGTACGCGGAGGCGAGCAGATCGTCCGCCGGTTCGTCCACCCCGTACCGCGGGCCGACAGCGTGCACCACGTGCCGGATGCGAGGCCCCAGGCCGAAGGCCAGGGTGATGACCGCCTCGCCGGGCGGGCACGGGGCCAGCGGGCGAAGGGCCTGCAAGAGTTCCGGGCCCGCCGCCCGGTGCACCGCACCGTCGACCCCACCACCACCGATGAGTGACCGGTTCGCGGCGGTGACCACGACGTCCACATCAGCGGCGGTGATGTCCCCGACCGCCACTTCGATCTGCATGACGGTCATGATGGCGCAGGTTTTTATTAAGGCAGGGCCGTTTTGGTCAGGCGTTGTTCGATCAGGCAGGGTCGGGCGCGGCCATGTGGTCACGGATCGCCTTGAGCTTGCCCAGTCGCGTGGACGGGTCGTCGATCGCGATCGGGCCCGTGTGCGCCTCGACCACGGCGCTCGGCTTCCACTGCAGGGCCGTCGACTCGTTCTCCGAACCGCGAAGGCGACGGGCCAGATGACGGCCGCGCTGACGAGGGCCGGTGTTGTCGTGCTGAGCCAAGAGCCTGTTCCCCTCACCGTGTCTGCCACCAGCCCCGGGAGGGCGGTGCACATTGGTAACAATAGGGCATCGAATGCGCAAAGGCTCCAGTGTTGGCCGAGTTTGATCCCGGTTTATCCGTGGGTAAGGACTCCTCGCCATGTCATCACCCGTTGACGGACCTCGGGCGAAAGCGGCAGCTCATCCAGGCGCAGTCCGGCGAGTGCCTCCAGGAAGGCCCGCTCCGCCGTCGTGCCGTGCTGCCGCAGCAGCTCGTCGATCGGGATCAACTCGCGCTGCGCGTCGGTGGTGAGGGCGAAAACTCCACCCAGCCGGGCCGTCTGCAGGTAGTCATCGGCCACGACCTCCGGCCGCACCCCCGCGACGTGCAGAAGCACCATCGCCGTCAGACCCGTACGGTCACGCCCGCCCATGCAGTGGAACAGCACCCCGCCCTCGGGCGCCTGCGCGAGGGCCGTGAGCACCGCGCCCATCCGCTCGGGCATGGCCGCCAGGTGGGGCAGGAACACCAGCGGAGTACCGTCCAGACCGCTGTCCTCGTAATAGGGCCAGAACTCGCGGTTCTCCGGCCCGTCGAGATCGACCGTCACCGTCGTCAGCCAGGCCGGGCGGTCCTGGACGTCCCGGGCCCTCTCCCCCGGCGTCCGCAGGTCGATGACCGATCGAATACCGGCCTCGTACACCTGGTCCCACCCGGCCGGAGTGATCCGGTCGACGATCTCGGACCGGAAAAGATGCCGTAGGGCGTCTCCCCACCGCCGGTGCGCGCAAGGCCACCCAGATCGCGCGCGTTGACCAGCCCGTCCACACGCAGAATTCGTGAGGATTCAGTCACGGCGTCATCCTATGAAGGCCTGTCGTGCTCAGAAGAGACCGAGGCGCTGCCCCCGGAATGCCTTCGTCCAGGTCACCTGGAGCCACTGGATCACCGGCTCCATCAGCTGCGGCGCCAGGTGGCCCGGGGTTCCCAGCCGATGATGTCCTTGGCCCGGGCGAGCTCGAAAGCCCCTGTATGGCCTGGCAAAGCACGGCGTAGCACGGACTGCGGACTGTGCCGGGCCAGCAGCTCACCGGTCGGGGTCTCGCTCGTCGTCTCGTCGGCCGCGATGACCAGGACCTCGTAGGGACCGGTTCCGGGCCGGGGTTTCAGCGACAGGAGGCAGGCCCGGGCCGCGTCCTCGAGAGCGACGTAGCCGAAGAGGTTGTGGACCTGGTCGGCCTCCGGGATCGGAACGGCGACGCTCCGCACCTCCGGCACCGCGAGGATCCAGTGAAAACGCAGAGCTGTGACCGTCATCCCCCGCCGGGCGTACATCTGGCCCGTGCGCTCCAGGAAGTCCTTGGTCAGCGCGTAGGGATCCACGTACTGCAGCGGACTGTCCTCGTCCACCGGCAGGTAGGGCTGGACGAGCGGCTCCGGCGACCAGGCCGGCCCGTAGATCGATCCGCTCGACGCCAGCACCGCGGTCCGGATACCCGCCCGCCAGGCCTCCTCCAGGGCATTGAACATGGTGAGGGTGTTGATCCGCACCAGCTCGACCGGCTCGATGTTCTCGGGGCTGGGGATGGCCGCGCAATGGATGACCGCGTCGCAATCACGCAGAGACTCCGCGACCGCGCCGGCATCCAGCAGATCGACCGCATGGCCCTCCGCATCAGGCACCAGATCCGCCGGCACGTACTGATGCCCCTCGGCCTCGAGCTGCCGGCACACCTCGCGGCCCAGCTTCCCCCGCGCCCCACTCACCCAGACCCTCATACGGCGAACCTAGCCGCGCGTCGGTGAATCACGCTCGTGAATTAGTCGAACGCGTGAAACAGCCTGACCGCGAGGCCGGTCGACCACCAGTTCCCCGGCGGGCTCTTCGTGGTTCACGAACCCGTCGCCCCGACCACGCAGAGCGTGAACGTCAGGACCGTAGCGCCGGGTGGCAGTGGCCGGTCTCCCTTGAGGGGACTCAAAAATGCGATCCCGGTTTAATGGCCGGGCATTATTCGACCCGGGGACGAGGACCAGGCTCCGGACTCAGATAAGGATCCGCCCAGGCACTGATGATCCGGGCCGCGCGATCCGCCTGTCCGGCGCCGGTGAGAAAGTGGTTCGACCCCTCCAGCGAGACGAAGCTGCGGGGATGACGGGCGATCTGGAAGATCTCACTGGCGTTCTCGATCCCGACGGTGTTGTCGGTCGGCGAGTGCATCACCAGAAGGGGCAGGCGCAGCTCGCGGATCCGGGCGCGCAACTCGGACGCCCGTACGTCCTCGACGAACGACCGCTTGAGCGTCAGGGCCTTGCCCCCGATGAGCCACTCGGCCGAGCCCTCGGCCAGAACCTTCTCGACCACCGCATCGTAGTGACGTTCCACGCGACTCGGGTCGACCGGAGCCCCGACCGTGGCCACGGCGCGCACGCCGGCGATCTCCCGGGCCGCGGCGATCACCGTGGCACCACCCCAGGAATGACCCACCAGGAGCTCGACGGGCCCACCCCGCTCAGCCATGAACTCGGCGGCCTTGCCGGTGTCGGCGATCTTGACCGTGAAGGACCCGTCGCCCCAGTCACCCTCCGAGTCACCCAGCCCCAGGTTGTCGTAGCGCAGCATCCCGATGCCCTCACGAGCCAGACGCCGGCAGATCCGCGCGGCCGCCGGGGAGTCCTTGCCGAGCGTGAACCCGTGGGCGAAGACGCCCCACCCCCGCACGGGGCCGTCCGGCACCTCGAGCACACCCGCGAGCATGGGCCCGACCGAACTCGGGAACGAAACCTTTTCGATCATGGTGGAATGATGTACCACGCCTGACCAGCAACTTCACACCGAGCCCAGGCGCCCCACGATCGTCCCCCGTACGAGACACACGAGCAGGTATGGCGAGGCCTACACGTTGAAGCGGAACTCCACCACGTCGCCGTCCTGCATGACGTAATCCTTGCCCTCCATGCGCACCTTGCCCTTGGACTTCGCCTCGGCCATCGAGCCGGTCTCCATCAGGTCGTCGAAGCCGACGATCTCGGCCTTGATGAAGCCCCGCTGGAAGTCGGTGTGGATGACGCCCGCGGCCTGCGGAGCGGTCCAGCCCTGGCGGATGGTCCAGGCGCGGGACTCCTTCGGGCCGGCGGTGAGGTAGGTCTGCAGGCCGAGGGTGTGGAAGCCGACCTTGGCCAGCTGGTCCATGCCCGACTCTTCCTGGCCGACGCTGGAGAGCAGCTCGGCGGCCTCCTCGGCGTCCAGCTCGATCAGCTCGGACTCCAGCTTGGCGTTGAGGAAGATCGCGTCGGCCGGGGCCACCAGCTCACGCATCTTCGTCTGCAGCTTCTCGTCGGACAGGCCGTCCTCGTCGACGTTGAAGACGAAGATGAAGGGCTTGCTGGTCATCAGGCTGAGCTCGCGCAGGTGCTCCATCTCGATGCCGGCCTTCGCGGCGCCCTTGGCCAGCGTCACGCCCTCTTCGAGCAGCTTCTGCGCGGCGACGGCGGCGTCGAGCACGGCCTTGTCGGCCTTCTTCCCCTTGACCTCTTTCTCGAGGCGGGGAATGACCTTCTCCAGGGTCTGGAGGTCGGCCAGCATGAGCTCGGTGTGGATGACCTCGATGTCGTCGGCGGGGTCGACCCGGCCGGCGACATGGATCACGTCGTCGTCGACGAACGCGCGCACCACCTGGCAGATCGCATCGGCCTCGCGGATGTTGGCGAGGAACTTGTTGCCCAGGCCCTCACCCTCGCTGGCGCCCTTCACGATGCCCGCGATGTCGACGAACGACACCGTGGCCGGGATCAGCTTCTCGCTGCCGAACACCCCGGCCAGCTTGCCGAGCCGCTCGTCGGGCAGCGGGACCACCCCGACGTTGGGCTCGATCGTCGCGAACGGGTAGTTCGCCGCGAGCACCTCTGCCTTGGTGAGAGCGTTGAAGAGCGTCGACTTGCCGACGTTCGGGAGACCGACGATGCCGATGGTGAGTGCCACGGGGCCAGGTTACTGGCCACAGGTCACGAGGCCCGAATTGCGGACGCACACGAGCACCGACCACGGTCCGGGTCACCACCCGCTGTCGGTGCGCGGGGAACCGCCAGGACAACTCCTGGCGTGGTGACCACCGGCGTTCGCCGGGACGGGCCCTGGGGTCCGTGATCAATCATCGTGTGCATTCCGTGCGCGACGACCGCAGCGAATGCACACGATCATGGTCGGGCACGGCGGAACCGGGTGGCCAGGTGACCTCGGGGACGGGTGAGGCCAGGCGGCTCGGCGGCCGGGCGGCCGGGGCGGCCGGGGCGGCCGGGGCGATTCGCACAGCCCCGACGCCGGGTCATCCGCTCCCGGACCGGCCCCGCTCCGGTCCCGAACGGGTATCGCCGCCATTACTGTCGGTGGCGCCTGGCATCGTGGCCGTCATGACAACCGCGGTGGGGTTCCTGCTCGGCCTGATCCTGGGGCTGGCGCTGGCGGCGTTCGGCGCGCGGGCGGCGTTCCAGCCCCTGCTGCGGGCCCGCCAGGCCTCTCTGGAGGCCGAGCGTGACCTACTGCGCGAGCGCGTCACCGATCTGGAGGCCGCGGCCGGTCAGGACCACGAGCTGGTCGCCACCCTGTCCCCGCTGTCCGCGACCCTGCAGCGCGTGGAGAAACAGGTGCAGACGCTCGAGCGCGACCGGGTGGAGCAGTTCTCCCGGCTGGACGAGCACCTGACCGCCGTCCAGGCGTCGGGTGAGTCGCTGCGGGCCCAGACCGCCGCCCTGGCCGGCGCCCTGCGCTCCCCCACCTCCCGCGGTGCCTGGGGCGAGGTGCAGCTGCGCCGAGTGGTGGAGCACGCCGGCATGCTGCCCCGCGTCGACTTCCTCACCCAGGCCACGGGCACCACCCCCGACGGCAACGGTGTGCGCCCCGACCTTCTGGTGAACCTGCCCGGCGGCAAGTACATCGTGGTCGACGCCAAAGCTCCTCTCGCGGCCTTCCTCGAGGCCAGTGAGAAGGGCGAGGCCGCCCTGAGCGCCGCGGCCGGCGCCCACGCGAAGGCCCTGCGGGCCCACGTCGACGCGCTCGCGGCGAAGGAGTACTGGCTCGCGTTCCAGCCGACCCCCCAGCTGGTGGTGTGTTTCGTGCCGGGCGAGGCGTTCCTGGCCGCCGCCTGCACCGCCGACCCGAGCCTGCTGGAGCACGCGATGGCCCGCCGCGTCGTGCTGGCCACCCCCACCACCCTGCTGGCCCTGCTCCGCACGGTGGCCCTGACCTGGCAGTCCGAGGCCGTGAGCGGCAACGCCCGGCAGCTGCTGGAGATCGGCTCCGAGCTCTACCGCCGTCTGGCCGGCCTCGGCGAGCACGCGAGCAAGCTGGGCCGCGACCTGCACCGCGTGGTCGAGGACTACAACGCCCTGGTCGGCACCCTCGAACGCCGCGTACTCGTCACCGCCCGCAAGATGCAGGATCTCGACCTCGTCGACCACGACCTCCCCACCGTGGCCCCGCTGGAGTCCAGCCCCCGCCCCCTGACCGCCGACGAGCTGATCACCGGCCCCCCACAGCCCGGCAGCAACTACCTCGATCTGGAAACCCGGCAGGGCAGAAGAGAACTACGGCCGGAACGAGCCCGTTCCATAACGATCGACCAGGTGCCCTCCCCCGGCAACGGCACGGTAGATCCGACGAACCAGAACGACTGATCGAGATCCGACCTCCGAAAGCCACCCGGCCGGCGCTGCCCCAGGTCGCACCCCGGGGCAGCGCCGTCAACAGAGCTGGAACCCGCATCCCGTCACAACGTGCCCCAGTCCCCCGCTGCCCGCAGCAGACGTTCCCGCACGGCACCCAGTGGTTGCGACAATTCCTCCCCCGTCCGACAGGCCAGGTACACCGTGTTGAGCGGCAGTTCCTCGCCGCGGTGCAGCACCTGCACGCTCGCGGCCTCCAGCGCCGGGCAGGCAATGTAGCGGGGCAGCACGCTGATGCCGGTGCCCGCCGTCACCGCGGCCAGCACGGCGCGCAGGTCGGGCACGGTCAGGGCCACCCGGTTCGGCGGTCGCCGACCGAAAAGGGTCAGCCAGTAACGTCTCACGATCGGCAGGTCGACGCCGTAAGCCACCAGCGGAAGATGCGCGAGCGCCGCCACCGGATCATTCGCCAGTTCGGCCGGGTCGATGGACCGGGCGTGCGACGCCGTCCCGACCAGGACGAACTCCTCGTCGACCAGAGGCACCGCGGTGATGCCAGGCAGTTTCGGGCGAACCGCCGAGATCACCAGGTCCAGTTCGGATCCGGGCCCAGCCGGTGACGGGATCGGGGCGGGAGCCAGGCCGGAAGCTGACCGCTCCGGGAAGGAGGATGCCATCGGAGACAAACGGTGCACCGGGCCCGAAGAGGTAGTAGCAGGCTCCGCAACCGGTGAACTCACGACAGGCGCCGTACCCGGGGAAGATCCCGCAGCACCAACCGCCGGACCCGCAGCCACCGGAGCGGCCAGGGTCGGCGACGTCACGGAAGCCCGGACTGAGACCGGCGGCACGGTGGGGGCCAGAGCCGCCAGGAGTTCGTGGGCCTGACCCAGGCGGATGTCCACCCGTAGGCCGGCCCCGAGCAAGGGGGCGAGGGCCGGTAGGACGCGCAGCGCCATGAGTTCGGCCGGGCCGCCGAGTCGCAGGAGTCCGGAGACCGGGGCAGGCTCGGACGGGGGCCGCATCACCTCCCGCAACCGGCTCAACGGCTCACCGACGGAGGTGGCCAGGCGTTCGGCGTGCACGGTGGGACGGGTGCCCCGCCGGGAACGCTCGAACAACCGCACCCCGAGCCGGGCCTCCAGGCGGGAGATGCGATCGGTGAGGGCCGGCTGCGACACGCCGAGGTCGGCTGCGGCCGCCGTCATCGACCCCCGCTGAAAGACCCGCATGAAGGCATCCAGCAAGTCCAGTTCCTGCACACCGCCCATCATAAGAAACCTGATGACGGCGGGTCTGCTCGTCGTGCGGCATCCGGGGTGCAGCGGATACGAATACATCCGGACGCCGACTGAAGAGAAGGACGTAGAAAACGTGGCAAAGATCCTCATGGTGCTCAGCGCGGCCGACAGCCTCACGCTGGCCGACGGCACCTCCCACCCGACCGGCTACTGGGCCGAGGAGGTCGTGCGCTCGCACCAGGTACTGACCGAGGCCGGCGTGGCGGTCGACATCGCCACCCCGGGAGGTCGCACCCCGACCGCCGACCCGGTGAGCCTGCCGGACGACGACGAGAACACCCCCGTCTTCCGGGCCTACCTCGACGGGCTCGGCGACGAGCTCCAGCACCCCAAGGACCTGGGCCGGGTCTCGGGCCCCGACTACGACGGCGTGTACCTGCCGGGCGGGCACGGTCCGATGACCGACCTGATCGACGACGCCGACCTGCGGCGCATCCTGGGCCGGGCGGTGAAGAAGAACCAGGTGGTCGCCACGTTGTGCCACGGTGCGGCGGGTCTGCTGAGCATCGACGGGTCCGCGCTGAAGGGCCGCCGGATCACCGCCTTCACCGATGAGGAGGAGAACGCGGGTGGGCTGGGTGACCGCTCCCCGTGGTTCCTCGAGAGCCGCCTGGCCGAGCAGGGCGCCGAGCTGGCCACCGGCCCGGCCTGGAGCGACACCGTGGTGGTGGACGGAAAACTGATCACCGGCCAGAACCCGGCCTCCAGCGCCAGCACCGCCCGGGCCGTGGTCGAGGCGCTGAAAGACATCCCCAACGGCACCGCTCTCGACCTGCACGGCGCCGCGCACATCCAGCGCTATCGCGAGACCCGGGGCGCGGACGGGCACGAGTGGCGTTACGGCACCACGATCCTGCTGCTCGACAGCGTGGGCAACAAGTCCGGTCAGCCACGCACCCACGCGCTGATCTACCGCCGTTTCGACGACGCCTACCTGGTCGTGGCCAGCAACGGCGGCACGGACGCACCGCCGGCCTGGTATCTCAACCTCCAGGCCCAGCCCGATACCCAGATCCAGGTGAAGGACCAGGTCGTGCCGGTCCGGGCCCGGGTGGCGACCGCCGCCGAGAAGCCCGCCCGCTGGGCCGAGATGGCCGACGCCTGGCCGGATTACGACGACTACCAGGCCCGCACGGACCGCGAGATCCCGATCGTGGTGCTGGAGCCGGCGGGTGAGGCCCGTCCGGCCTGACCGACCCGGCCCGACGAGAACCCGGCTTTGAGGACGCAGGCCACCACCTCGTCCTCAAAGCAACGGTTATCGGGGTGGTCGCCGACGAAAGGCGACCACCCCGATATCTCAGGCGGAAACCATGCCGTGCGGATCGATCACGAACTTCTTCGCGGCGCCCTTGTCGAAATCGGCGTACCCCTCCGGCGCCTCGTCGAGGGAGATGACCGTGGCGTTGACCGCCTCGGCAATCTGCACCTTGTCGTTGAGGATCGCCTGCATGAGCCCGTAGTTGTACTTCATCACCGGGCACTGACCGGTGACGAACGACAGCGACTTGGCCCAGCCGGTACCGAGACTCAGGGACAACGAGCCGATCTTGGCCGCCTCGTCGATACCTCCGGGGTCTCCGGTGACGTAAAGCCCCGGAATACCCAGGGCCCCACCGGCGGCGGTGATCTCCATCAGCGAGTTCAGCACCGTGGCGGGGGCTTCCCCGGAAGCGCCTTCCCCGTGCCCACGGGCCTCGAAACCGACCGCGTCCACTCCGCAGTCGACCTCCGGAACACCGAGGATCTGAAGGATCTGGTCTTTCGGATCACCCTTGGACACGTCGACCGTCTCGCAGCCGAAACTCCGGGCCTGGGCGAGCCGTTCCTCGTTCAGGTCACCCACGACGACTACAGCCGCACCGAGCAGCTGAGCCCCCGCGGCGGCCGCCAGGCCGACCGGACCGGCACCCGCGATGTACACCGTGGAGCCGGGTTTCACGCCCGCGGAGACCGCTCCGTGGTAGCCGGTCGGGAAGATGTCCGACAGCATCGTGAGGTCGGTGAGCTTGGCCAGCGCCTGGTCCTTGTCGGGGAAGCGCAGCAGGTTGAAGTCGGCGTAGGGCACCATCACGTACTCGGCCTGCCCACCGACCCAGCCACCCATGTCGACGTACCCGTAGGCCGCGCCCGGGCGGGCGGGATTCACCGTGAGGCAGATCCCGGTCTTGCCCTCCTTGCAGTTGCGGCAGCGCCCGCAGGCGATGTTGAACGGCGTGGAGACCAGGTCACCGACCTTGAGGAACTCCACGTCGGGCCCGACTTCCGCCACCTCACCGAGGATCTCGTGCCCGAGCACGAGATTGGGCGGGGCGGTGGTGCGGCCTCTGACCATGTGCTGATCACTGCCGCAGATGTTCGTCACGGCGACCTTGAGAATGACGCCGTGACGGCATTTCCGGCCGATGTTGTCGGGGTGCACCCCGGGGCCGTCTTGTAGTTCCAGTTTCGGGTAGTCGATGTCCTGGACCTCGACCTTGCCGGGGCCCACGTACGCAACGCCTCTGTTGCCTGCCATCTGCGATCAACCTCTTCGTCGAACGACGGCGAACGGACGCCCCCATCAGAACACGGGTCTTTCGGGCGGGCCATGGCAAAGCGGAAGAGCCGCGCCGTCCGGTCGGACAACGCGGCACCTTCAGGACGAGAAGCTTTCGGGACGAGAGGCTCAGCCCTGCGCGGCCTTGGCCTTCGCCTTGATGTCACGGTGCAGCTCGCGCGGCAGCGAGAACATCAGGTCTTCGTGCGCGGTGACGACCTCTTCGGTCTGGCCGTAGCCCCGCTCGGCCAGCCAGGCCAGCACGTCCTGCACCAGGATCTCCGGCACCGAGGCGCCCGAGGTGACGCCGACGGTATTGACGCCCTCCAGCCAGGCCTCGTCGATCTCGGTGGCGAAGTCGACCCGGTAGGAGGCCTGGGCGCCGTACTCCAGCGCGACCTCGACCAGGCGCACCGAGTTGGAGGAGTTGCGCGAGCCGACCACGATGACCAGGTCGGCCTCGGGAGCGATCTTCTTCACCGCGACCTGCCGGTTCTGCGTGGCGTAGCAGATGTCGTCGCTCGGCGGGTTCTGCAGGTTGGGGAACTTCTGCCGCAGGCGGCGCACGGTCTCCATGGTCTCGTCGACCGAGAGCGTGGTCTGGGAAAGCCAGACCACCTTGTCCGGGTCGCGGACCTCGATGTTGTCCACGTCGTCGGGGCTGTTGACGATCTGGATGTGCTCGGGGGCCTCACCGGCCGTGCCCTCGACCTCTTCGTGACCGGTGTGACCGATCAGCAGGATGTCGAAGTCGCCGTCGGCGAACCGGACGGCCTCCTTGTGCACCTTCGTGACCAGCGGACAGGTCGCGTCGATGGTCTTCAGCAGGCGCCGGTCGGCGGCCTCCCGCACGGCCGGTGACACGCCGTGGGCGGAGAAGATGACGATGGCGCCCTCGGGCACCGCGTCGGTCTCGTTGACGAAGATCGCGCCCTTGTTCTCGAGCGAGGTGACGACATGCCGGTTGTGCACGATCTCCTTGCGCACGTACACCGGGGCCCCGTGGACCTCCAGGGCCTTCTCGACCGCCACGACGGCCCGGTCCACACCGGCGCAGTAGCCGCGCGGGGAGGCCAGCAGGACCCGCTTGGTGGCGGCGGGCGCGCCGTCGGACGTGGGGGCCGTGGAGGCGATGCTCGATGCAGTCACGACTCCATGGTAAGTCGCGAATCGGGAGAGTCCGCTGTGGGCTAGCGTGATCGGGTGAGCAATACGCCCCGGAAGATCCCGGCTACGGCGGGTGAGACCACAGCGGAACAGCCCTGGCCGGTGCGCCTGCTGTCGTCCAAGCTCACCGACTATGTGTCCAGGTCACCCGTGGTCTGGGTGGAGGGTCAGGTGGTGCAGCTCACGCGCCGACCCGGCCAGACCACCTGCTACCTCACGCTGCGCGACCCGGATGTCGACCTCTCCTTCAACGTGTCCGTGCACGTGCGGGTGCTCGACGCGCTGCCCACCCCGCTGCAGGACGGGTCCCGGGTGGTCATGCGCGCCCGCGCCCAGCTCTTCCCCCGCCGGGGCTCGCTCAGCCTGTTCGCCGAGCAGATCCGCCCGGTCGGGGTCGGGGAACTCCTCGCCCAGCTGGAGCATCTGCGGCGCCTGCTCACCGCCGAGGGGCTGTTCTCGGCCGACCGCAAGCGCCCCCTGCCATTCCTGCCGAACGTCGTCGGCCTGATCTGTGGCCGGGCCTCGGCCGCCGAGCGCGACGTGGTGGAGAACGCCCGGCGCCGGTGGCCCGCGGTACGTTTCGAGATCCGCGCGGTCGCGGTGCAGGGCCCGAAAGCGGTGGAGGACGTCGTGGGCGCCCTGCGCTCGCTGGATGCCGATCCGATGGTGGACGTCGTGGTCGTCGCCCGCGGCGGCGGCTCGGTGGAGGATCTGCTCCCCTTCAGCAACGAGGCCCTGCTCCGCGTGGTCTCGGCGTGCCGCACGCCGATCGTCAGCGCGATCGGCCACGAGGTGGACAAACCCCTCCTCGACCTGGTGGCCGACCTCGCCGCCTCGACCCCCACCGACGCGGGCAAGCGGATCGTGCCCGACATGAAGGCCGAGCTCGACGGCATCCGCCAGACCCGGCGCCGGGCTCGCCAGGCCGTGACCTCGCGGCTGCAGCGCGAGGTCGCGACGATCGCCTCGCTGCGCTCCCGACCGGTGCTCGCCGATCCGCATCGGCTGCTCACGGCCCAGTCCGACCTGATCACAAATCAGCGGGAACGGGCCGCGCGGGCCCTGGCCAACCGTCTCTCCCACGCCCACCAGGACGTCGACCACCTGCGTCAGCGGGTCCGGGCCCTCTCCCCCCTGGCCACGATGGAACGTGGCTACGCCGTGGTCAGCGAGCCGGGCGGTCAGGTGGTGCGCTCGGCCGGCGAGATCTCCCCCGGCGACCCCCTGCGCATCCGCGTGCACGAAGGCGAGTTCGCGGCCGAGGTCACCCGGCAAACACAAGAGACCCAGTAGTCACCCCGCGAACTTGCTTAACTACTCAAAGCAATCATTTGACGGTATTTTCCCTTCCCCGAGGGGACTTGCACGGTTCAAGCGATTACGATGAGGACGGTATCGATGGGTCGGCCTCGGCACGGGGTGCCAGAGATTGAGCAAGTTCTGCAAGACGCTGAAGCTCGCAACTGGCCAGTCGAATACAACAAGAACAACAACATCTGGCGGCTCATGTGCCCGATGTGCGGCAAACACATCAAGTGGGTCCACAAGACGCCGTCGAACCCCAGGTACGCACTGAACCTACGCAAGTGGTTGGAGCGCACCGGTTGCTGGAAGGAAAAGGTCTCATGATGTACGAGCTGCACCTGGGCCTGTCTGTCAGCACGCCCGAAGACGACGCGACGCTGAGCACCCACCTGGAGGAAGTGGCCGAGGCCCTGGCCGCACAGGAACTGGGGAACGAGGCTCTGCTCGACTTCAGCCTGGGGGCCGACCTGGCCGCTCGCACCGTCGAGATCGAAGTGACGGTCGACGCCTCATCACCCGAGCAGGCCGCGGCAGAAGGCTTCTCATGGATTCGTGCCGCGATACACGCGACGGGCGCGAGCACCCCGAACTGGGAAGCCGCTCCGGTGGCCGCCGGGTTGGTGGAGTTCCGCCTGGACCGGGCCAGCACCAAGCCACTGATTGAAGCCTGAGACAACCCGACCCGGCCGGATAGGGTCGTCGTCGTGACGCCCAGCCCGAAGAAGACCGACGACGACCCGCTCGAGAAGGCGGCGGCCGAGGCGGCTGCTCTCGACGCCGAACTGGCGGAGCTGTCGTACGAGCAGGCCCGGGACGAGCTGGTCGGGGTGGTCCGGCGGCTGGAGAGCGGGGCCGAGACACTGGAGGAGTCGCTGGCTCTGTGGGAGCGCGGCGAGGCCCTGGCCCGGCGCTGCGAGACCTGGCTGGCCGGGGCGCAGGCCAAGCTGGACGCCCGGCTGCCCGCCGAGGACGACTAGGCCAGCTGGGCCCGCACGGCTTTCTCGACCAGGGAGTCGATCTGAGTGTCGAGCCCGGCCGGTTCCAGCGTGAGAACCGGTTCCAGCGTGAGACCGGCCGCGAAGGTGGCGATGCCGTGCACGTGGGTCCAGATCAGCAGGCCGTGCTCGCGGGGATCGTCCACCGCCGGTGCGGCGTCGGCGACCATGGCCGCCATCGCGTCCAGCAGGGGCAGCCAGACCACGCGCAGCGAGTAACCGCTGCCCCGGTGCAGGTCGTGACGGAAGATCAGGCGGAACATCTCCGGCCGGGCCTGAGCGAAGCCGACGTACTCGTGCGCCGCGGCCCGCAGACGTTCCCGGGCCGGCTGCGGGCCGGTGAAGACCCGCTCCATCAGCGCCGTGAGATCGGTGAGGCCGGACTTGGCGATGGCCGCGAGCAGCAGCTGGTGGGTGGGGAAGTAGCGCCGCGGGGCGGGTTACTTCAGGGCGGTGGCAACGGCCGTGGCGAACTGGTCCATCTCCAGTTCGGCGGCGGTGCCGGTGACGATGGTGGTGATGTCGTCGTCACCGCGGTGGACCAGGCTGATGGTGCCGCGGTCGGTGCGGCTGCGCACGACCCATTCGACCCCGCCGATGGTCTCGGTGCCGGTCTCCTTGCCGTCGGTGACCTGCCGGGACTCCCAGGCCTCGGTGACGTTCTGGGCCTGCTGCACACCGGCGTACGTGCCACTCGGGGTGGTGTAGGTCAGCTGCCAGGTGGCGATGTTGTTGGTGGTGCCGGTCTCCAGGCCGGCGGCGCGGGGGGTCCAGCCCTGCGGCACGTCGGGCTGCACCGGGGTGAAGCCCACCGAGGGCTGCGCGCCGAGAGCGGCCGAGGCGACGTTGATGTCGCGCGTGGGGATCTGGTTGGGGCGGGGCACGAGCAGCAGCAGCACGAGCACGATGCCGACGATGACCGCCATCGAGATGATCATGTCGCGCGGGCGGGTGCTCATGGATGCGCGGCGGTGCTCCGCACTGCGGTCCGCCGCCGACCCGACGACCTGCGCCGGTGCCGCTGCCTGGGAGGACGAGGCCGGTGTGCTGGTGCTGGGCGTCTCGGTCACGTACCTATGGTCGCGCCCCCGGCCCGTAAACGCGTAACCGGGTGGTCCCGACACGCTCCCGGCCGATCTTGCGTGGGTTTTCGAGGGGGCTGGTGGCCTTAGCCTGGTGCGGGGCTCAAGGGTGGCCCCGTGATCGCGAGGAGGCGGCGTTGGACGAGGTTCTGGTCATCGGTGAGGCTCTGGTCGACATCGTTCATGCGCCGGGGCGACCCCCGGTGGAGCATCCCGGGGGCAGCCCCGCCAACGTGGCCCTCGGCCTGGCCCGGCTCGGGGTCGACACCCGGCTGCTGACCCGGATCGGTGACGACGCGCGGGGCCGTTCGATCGTCGATCACCTGCGGGGTTCCGGGGTGGAACTGACAGAGGGGTCGATCACGCCGGACGCGACGTCCACCGCCACCGCGCGGCTGGACGCCGAAGGGGTCGCCAGCTACGACTTCGCGCTGCACTGGGCCCTGTCTGACATCGTTGTCAGCCCCGCGACCAGGGCCATCCACACCGGCTCGATCGCGGCCACGCTCTCTCCCGGCGGCGACGACGTGCTGCGGCTGGTCGAGAAGAACGCGGACCGGGTGGTGATCTCGTACGACCCGAATGCGCGGCCGGCGCTGATGGGCTCGCGGGAGGCCGCCCGGGAACGGATCGAGCGCATCGTGCGGGCCTCGGACGTGGTCAAGGTCAGCGACGAGGACCTGGAATGGCTCACCCCCGGCGCCGACCCGCTGCAGGTGGTCGAGGCCTGGCGGGCGAGCGGCCCGGCGCTGGTCGTACTCACCCGCGGGGGCGCCGGCGCGGTCGGGGTGACGGCCACCGGCATCGTGGAGGTCGCGGCCCCGAAGATCACCGTGGCGGACACGGTCGGCGCCGGCGACTCACTGATGAGTGGTCTGCTGCACGGCCTCGACCGGGCCGGCCTGCTCGACGCCGCCACCATCGGACAGCTCCGTACACAACCGGCCGAGAACCTCGTCCCCTTGCTGACCCATGCCGTGAAGATCGCCGCCTACACGTGCACGCAGGCGGGCGCCCAGCCCCCGACGCTCAGGGAGCTGGACGCCTACCAGCCCTAGATGCCGGGACGGCGCTGGATCGTCATCGCCATCGGCTTGGTGACCTCGGCGAAGAAGTCGTTGCCCTTGTCGTCCACGACGATGAAGGCCGGGAAGTCCTCGACCTCGATCTTCCAGACGGCCTCCATGCCCAGCTCGGCGTACTCCAGCACCTCAACCTTACGGATGCAGTCCTGCGCCAGGCGGGCGGCCGGCCCACCGATCGAGCCCAGGTAGAACCCTCCGTGCGCGGCACATGCCGATGTGACCGCGCCGGAGCGGTTTCCCTTGGCCAGCATCACCATCGAGCCGCCGGCCGCCTGGAACTGCTCGACGTAGCTGTCCATCCGGCCCGCGGTGGTGGGCCCGAACGAGCCGGACGCGTAGCCCTCGGGGGTCTTGGCCGGGCCGGCGTAGTAGACCGCGTGATCGCGCAGGTAGGAAGGCATCTCCTCACCCGCGTCCAGACGCTCCTTGATCTTGGCGTGCGCGATGTCCCGCGCCACCACCAGGGGCCCGGACAGCGAGAGCCGGGTCTTCACCGGGTACTTCGTGAGTTCGGCGCGGATTTCGGCCATCGGCCGGTTCAGGTCGATCCGCACGGCCTCGTCGGAGTCGTTCAGGTGCTCGTCGGTGGTCTCGGGCAGGTAGTGCGCCGGCTCGGTCTCCAGCTGCTCCAGGAAGATGCCCTCGGCCGTGATCTTGCCCAGCACCTGACGGTCGGCGCTGCACGACACGGCAATCGCCACCGGGCAGGAGGCACCGTGCCGGGGCAGGCGCACCACCCGCACGTCGTGGCAGAAGTACTTGCCGCCGAACTGCGCACCGATGCCGAACTGCCGGGTCAGCTCCAGCACCTGAAGCTCCAGGTCGAGGTCGCGGAAGGCGTGACCGGTCGCCGAACCCTCGGTGGGGAGGTTGTCGAGGTACTTGGCGCTCGCGTACTTGGCTGTCTTCAGGGCGAACTCGGCACTGGTACCGCCGACCACGATGGCCAGGTGGTAGGGCGGGCAGGCGGCCGTGCCGAGCGATCGCAGCTTCTCGTCCAGGAACTTCATCATCCCGGCCGGGTTCAGCACCGCCTTGGTCTCCTGGAACAGGAACGACTTGTTGGCGCTGCCACCGCCCTTGGCCATGAACAGGAACTTGTAGGCGGCCTCGTGCCCGGGCTCGGTGTCGGAGTACAGCTCGATCTGCGCCGGGAGGTTGGTGCCGGTGTTCTTCTCGTCCCACATCGTCAGCGGCGCCATCTGCGAGTACCGCAGGTTGAGCCGGGTGTAGGCGTTGTGGATGCCCCGGCTGAGGGCCTCCTCGTCGGACACCGCCCCCGGGGAGGTGAGCACCTGCGTCCCCCGTTTGCCCATCACGATCGCGGTGCCCGTGTCCTGGCACATCGGCAGGATGCCGCCCGCCGACACGTTCGCGTTGCGCAGCAGGTCGAGGGCCACGAACCGGTCGTTGGGGCTGGCTTCGGGATCGTCGAGAATGCGCGCCAGCTGGGCCAGGTGGGCCGGGCGCAGGTAGTGCGCGATGTCGTGCATGGCGGTGTCGGCGAGCAGGGCGAGCGCGTCGGGCGACACCTCGAGGAACTGCCGGCCGGCGGCCTCGATCGTGCGGACCCCGTCGGTGCTCAGCAGACGGTAGGGCGTCTGGGTGTCCGGGGTCGTCGGAAGCAGATCGGAGTATGCGAACTCAGCCATGCCGAATACTAAGCACCGAGGAGGAGCGGTGAGTGTCAGACCGGCGCGGCAACCACGGTGATGACGCGGTCGATCTCCTCGATGATGGCCCGGGTCGGAGCACCGGACGAGGCGATCCGGCGGATCTCCAGGAGCTTGTTCAGCGTGGCCCGGTCGGCCTGGGCCAGCACTTCCTCGGCCCGCTTCTCGGCCAGCTCCCGCTCGGCCTGCTCCCGGTTCACCGCGCCCCCGTTGAACAGCGTCTCCATCGCCGCCATCACCCGGGTCAGCATGCTGTGCACGGCGTCGGCGGCGAACCCACCGAGCAGGGCGATCGCGGGCCGGGCCAGCCCGGACAGCGCGTCACCCCCGCTGCCCAGCGGGATCAGCTCGGCGATCACCAGCCCCGCGGCCATCCCGAGCAGGATGCGCTGCAGGAAGGTGTGGTCGAACTCGGGGTCGTAGCTGCCCCGGGCCACCTCGCGGCCCGCGCGGTAGAGCGCGGTCAGGCCGGCCCCGAGCGCCGCGGCGGCGAGCAGGAAGAGCTCACGCAACAACAGGGAACCGAAGGCCGGGTCGCTGTCGCCCAGACCGGTACCCGCACTCGCCTGACGGGCCTGCGGAACGGCCGCCAGCAGCACGAAGGCCACCAGGAAGACCAACGTCGCCGTCATCAGCCAGCGCACCAGGGGCACGGTGCTGCCGGCCGGGCTGATACCGACGAAGACCAGTCCCTTGAGGCCCTTCCGGTCGCGCGCCGGGTGCACGCCCGAAGGCCCGGACTGGCGCGGGATCCGGTCGGCGAGCCGGATCGGACGACGTCCCTCGCGGTAACCGTGCAGCAGTTCGAGCGTCGCCGGGCGGGCCGGGGCCACGATCCGGCTCAGCTCCCGATGCGCACGGACCAGGGACTCGGTCGCCAGCATGCGGTCGGCCTCACTCGGAGCGGCGTTCCAGCCGTCGGAGTTGAGGTCCACGACCGTACCCATCGTGTTCTGGTCACGGACGGCCTCGAACATCCACGCCGCAGGCGCGGGGGTCAGTCCCAGATCGAGAACGTGGGCGAGCATCACCTCGACCTGCCTGCGCAGGCGCTCGACTTCCTGTCCCTTACCGGCCTCGATGTTTCCGAGGGCGGTCAGTGTTGTCTCGGGAACCACCACGACCCCTTTCACAGGCTCTGAGATCACTGAAAGTAAGGGATCGGTAGCGGATTGTTTCGCATCTTTAGGGTGGCCGGACGAAAGTAGGGTGTTCGGTCCAGACCTGTATCCCCCTGGTCAGCCCCTCCACAAAGGTCCCAGGTCGCCCCAACTGCAACCTCTGATCTCGGCAGCCACGCACGTCACCCGATCCGAGCGTGGGAAACCGTGCTTCGCGGCGTGTCACCCGCTGCGTGTCACCAGCGGGGGTGACGTGATGCGCGCGTCGCAATACGGCGTGTCGGCGTGTTGCGCACCCAACCGGCACTCTCTGCGCGATTCCCCGAAGGCTTCGGGAATCCCGGAGCGGACGTCGATCGCTGCGTGATAGCTCACCGTGAATGGATGCCTGCCGAGCGGAGGGGACACAATGACCTCCGGCCCCGGCAGTAACCGGGCTCCAGGAAGGTGTGGGTAAAGACATGGGAACGACCGACAGCCCGGACGAGACCAGTGGTGGGCAGGACGTCATGCCGGACGCCGCGGGCAGCCTGGCCGAGCTTCTGGCCGGTAACCAGCGCTTCGTGCTGGACGACGCCGCCCATCCGAACCAGGACGTCCACCGGCGGGCCACGCTCACCGGTGGCCAGCGTCCATTTGCCCTGATCTTCGGCTGTGCTGATTCCCGCGTGGCCGCCGAGATCATCTTCGATCAGGGGCTGGGCGACCTCTTCGTGGTGCGCACCGCCGGCCACGCCGTGGACAACGCCGTGCTGGGCTCGATCGAGTTCGGCGTCGACGTGCTGGGCATCCCGCTGGTGATCGTGCTCGGCCACGACAGCTGCGGTGCGGTGAAGGCCACCATGGAGGCCCACGACAGCGGCACCATGCCCTCGGGCTACCTGCGCACGGTGGTCGAGATGCTCAGCTCCAGCGTGATCAACGCCCGCCGGGCCGGCCACGGAGACATCAACGCCATCGTCGCCGAGCACTCGGTGCAGGTGGCGCGGGAACTGCCGGAACGATCCAGCGTGATCGGGCGCCGGGTCGCCGACGGTCGGCTGGCGATCGTGTCGATGGAGTACGCGCTCTCCGACGGCGCCGTGCAGGTGCTCAGCAGCACGATCGCAGACCCCCAGGTGGCCTGAACTCCCCAGCCCGTCACTCAGGGCAGTCTTGGTAGCTTTGAGTGATGGGCTTGAGGACGCGGGTGGTCTCCCTTCCCGGGGACGCGGGCCACGAGGCAGTCGGTCAGTCGCTCCTGATCGCGGGGGTCGGCGTGGGAGCGCTGGCCGCGGCCGCGCTGGGCCGGTCGGTGGTGCACGACCTGACCTCCTTCATGACCCAGCTGACGTCCTTCGTCCCGTAAAAAAACCTTTCCGTGATCATGCAAAATCTCCCCGGAGTTCTAGAACTCTCGATCGCGCCAAGAGGTCAGGAGCCTGACCCCGGGTGGCCGTGACCCGGTGAGCAGGACGAGGATCGGGACATGGCCAATGAAGACATGCGTGTCGAGCACGACACGATGGGCGAGGTCCGGGTTCCCGCACAAGCCCTGTGGGGAGCCCAGACCCAGCGTGCCGTGGACAATTTCCCGATCAGTGGGGTGCGGATCGACCCGGCGGTGATCTCCGCCCTGGCGTACATCAAGGCGTCGGCCGCGCGGGTGAACGCCGAGCTCGGCGTGGTGCCCGCGGACATCGCCGAGGCCGTGGCGACTGCCGCCGCCCGTATCGCCGCGGGCGAGTACGCCGACCAGTTCCCGATCGACGTGTTCCAGACCGGCTCCGGCACCTCGACGAACATGAACGTCAACGAGGTCGTGGCCACCCTGGCGAGCCGTGAGCTCGGCTCCCGGGTACACCCGAACGACCACGTCAACGCCTCCCAGTCGTCCAACGACACCGTGCCGACGGCCGTGCACGTGGCCGCGGCCGGCGCCACGGTGAACGACCTGCTGCCCGCGCTCGACCAGCTCGCGATCTCGCTCGAGAACCTCTCCGCCCGCACCCAGCACGTGGTGAAGGCCGGGCGCACCCACCTGATGGACGCCACTCCCGTCACCCTGGGCCAGGAGTTCGGTGGTCACGCGGCACAGGTTCGACGGGGGATCGAGCGGATCATCGACACCCTGCCCCGGGTCGTCGAGGTTCCCCTGGGCGGCACCGCGACCGGCACCGGCATCAACACCCCACCCGGCTTCGCCGTCGGCGTGATCGCGGATCTCTCGGTCAGCACCGGACTTCCGATCACCGAAGCACGGGACCACTTCGAAGCCCATGGTTCTCGCGACGCCCTGGTCGAGCTTTCCGGTGCGCTAAGGGTTCTCGCGGTCAGCCTGACCAAGATCTGCAACGATCTGCGCTGGATGTCGTCCGGCCCGAACGCCGGCCTGGGCGAGATCCACCTGCCCGACCTGCAGCCCGGGTCGTCGATCATGCCGGGCAAGGTGAACCCGGTGATCCCCGAGGCGGTGCTGCAGATCTGCGCCCAGGTGATCGGCCACGACGCCACCCTGGCCTGGGCCGGGGCCAGCGGGAACTTCGAGCTGAACGTGATGGTGCCGGTGATCTCCCGCTCGCTGCTGGAGCAGATCCGGCTGCTGACCAGGGGTTCCGCGCTGCTGGCCGAACGCGTGGTGGACGGCGTCGAGCCGGACGAGCGCCGCGCCCGCGAACTGGCCGAGTCCTCCCCCGCGATCGTCACCCCGCTGGCCCGCCCCCTGGGCTACGAAGCCGCCGCGAAGATCGCCAAACACGCCGTGGCCGAACGGATCACGATCAAGGCGGCGGCCATTGCCCTGGGCGTGGTGGAACGTGGCGAGCTGACGGAGGAGGAGCTGGACAAGCTGCTCGACGTGAGCACGATGACGCACCCCTAACCCCATTTTTTCGTGATCATGCAGAATCTCCCCGGCGTTCTAGAACTCTGGAGCTGAGAGTTCTAGAACTCTGGGGAGATTCTGCATGATCACGAAAGGTTTTTGGGGGGTGCAGAAACGGCGCCCCTTCCTGCTGCCAGGAAGGGGCGCCGTTCCGGAAGAACTCAGTACCAGCCGACGGACTGGCTGTGACCCCAGGCGCCGCAGGGGGTGCCGTAGCGGTCGGCGATGTAGTCGAGACCCCAGCGGATCTGCGTCACCGGGTTGGTCTGCCAGTCGGAGCCGGCGGAGGCCATCTTGCTGCCGGGCAGGGACTGCGGGATGCCGTAGGCACCGGACGAGGGGTTGGTGGCCTGGTAGTTCCAGCCACTCTCCTTGGTCCAGAGCGAGTCCAGGCAGGAGAACTCCGACGACGACCAGCCGCGGTCGGCGAGCATGACCCGGGCGGCCGACTTGGGGTCACGCTGCGCGTTGCGCAGGGCCCGCTCGCGGCGCTCGGCCGCGGCCTTGATGCGGTCGGCGGCGGCCTTGGCCTGCTTGTACTGGGAGAGCGCGGCCTTCGCCTTGGCCGGCGAGGCCTTCTTCAGCGACTGCTTGGCCTCGGCCGCGTCCTCGGCGGCTTCTTCGGCCGCCTGCGTGGCGGCTGCGACCTCGGCGGCCTTGTCGTCCTGGGCCTGCTTCTCGGCCGCGGTGAGTGTGAAGGCCGCGGCGGCGTTGGCGCCGTTTCCCCCGTCAAGAGGGGACGCGGTGCCCGCGAGCTGGGTGACCGCGACGCCCTCGGCGCCGATGACGAGCGCCATGACCAGCAGCCGGGCGGCGGTGGACTTACCCCCACCGAAGAGCCGGCGGTTCGGCGTCGGTACGAACGCCTCGTCGGGGGCGGTGGGTTTTCGGCGGCCGGGCTCGAGGCTGACGGGCTCGACCGTGAGGTCGAGACCCCACTCGGCCGGGTCCACACCGTCACTGGCCGGGGCTTGGAACTCGATCGGCGCGGTGGGCGGCGACGGGAGCAGGTCGGCCTTGCTCGGCTTGGCCCTGCGGTCCGGGGCCGGGATCGCGATCGGCACCATCGGCGGCTGCCGGTCGGGCTGCCGGAAGGCGTCCTGCGAGATCGCGGGCGGCACCGGCATGTCGATGCCGGCCGGACGCCACGGGTCGGTCTGGGGGATGGGGAGGACAGCGGGGGTCGGTGCCACCGCGACCGCCGGGTACCGCGCCTGGAGCGTGGAACGCCGGGTGGCCTCCGCGCTGCGCAGTGCGCTGGCCGGGGCCTGCGGACGCTGCTGCCGGGCGGCGGGTGCGCCGGAGGGACGACTGCCACCGGCGGGCCGGCTGGTCGCTCCCCGGCCGGCTCCGCGCCGGGCCTCGGCCTTACGCAGTTCCGAACGCTTGGGATAGCTCTTGGTCTCGCTTTGGACCGAGCTGGGCACCCCTCCTGTGCTCAACCACAGATCCGCGAGGTCTTCATCATTTTCAGACCCAACGGTTGCTGTCACGCCGACTACCGTGGCGAATCGGACCCGCGAGCACAAGTCCCCTGGTGAGGGTTAAGGAAGGTTTGACCTCGATCAGACGTACCGATCCACCCTGGGTGACTTCGTCATACGGAGGGTGAATTTTTGGACCACCCGCACCAACAGGAAGGGCCGGCCCTCCGATCGGGAGAACCGGCCCTCAGGACCCTGCTGCGGATCAGTACCAGCCGACCGATCGGCTGTGCGCCCAGGCGCCGCACGGGCTGCCGTAGCGCTCCTGGATGTAACGCAGGCCCCACTTGATCTGGGTGCTGGGGTTGGAGCGCCAGTCCCGGCCGGCCGAGGACATCTTGCTTCCGGGCAGCGACTGCGGGATGCCGTAGGCGCCGGAGGAGCGGTTCTGAGCGTTGTGGCGCCAGTTGCTCTCCTTCTCCCAGAGCTTCACCAGGCAGGTGTACTGGCCCGACTTCCAGCCCCGCTGCGACACCATCAACCGGGCCACGGCCTTGGCCGAGCGGGGACTGGTGCGGGATGCCTGGGCGCGGGCCTGGGCCCTGCGCTTGGCGGCAGCTTTCTTGGCGGCTGCCTTCTTCGCGGCTGCCTTCTTCGCCGCCGCCTTCTTCGCGGCCGCCTTCTTCGCCGCGGCCTTCTTCTTCTTTTCGGCGAGCGCGCCGGCGTCGACCACGGCCGACGCGTTCTGAGCGCCGATGACGCTCAACGGGGAGGCGGCGAGGGTGGTGGTACTTCCGGTGAGAGCGATCCGGCCGGTGAGGTCCTGCTCGGCGGCCCGGAGGTCGACATCGGCCGAGCCACCGGTTCCGTGGGACTGCGGGGCGGTGGCGATCGCCGTACCGGAGACGGCGACCAGGAGAACAGCCACCGAGAGGGAGCGCAGGGCGCTGGGAACCACGTAGGGCCTTTCAACGGTGCGCCCTGGGTCACGGCGCATCTGCGTCACTCCGCTCCGGGCCCGCCGGTACCCATGATCGGCACCGCGCTGACACCACAGGGGCCCGCGAGGTCCCGATCGAGCAGGCCTACCGGTTGCGGCAGGACGACACCGCGATGAAACGGCGCGCTCTTTCGTCACTCACTGAAGCGGGGTGCTGACGAACCCACCGTGCGGGGCGGGCCGTCGATATTTCAAACGAACTACAGCGATGTAATTGCTCACCGTAGATATTGATGACGTTTCTATTACCCACCGTGGGCTTTGTGAGAGTCGTCACGAGCATTCGGGTGACGTTCCTGACCCGCCGACCAACACCTACTGCCGCAGGAATTTTCATGATCATGGACGTCTTCGGTGACCGATTCCCCTTCGGTCACCGAAGAGTGGTGCCACCACCGGTTCGGTAGCCCAGAGCAACCAGAACGACGTGAGGCCCGGCCGATCCCGGCCGGGCCTCACGTCGTTCACCTCACTGGAAGAACGATCAGGGCACGAAGTTCTCCAGCAGCTCGGTCACGAGCGCCGCCACCGGCGAGCGCTCCGAGCGGGTCAGGGTGATGTGGGCGAAGAGCGGGTGGCCCTTCATCGCCTCGATCACGGCCGCGACCCCGTCGTGCCGGCCCACCCGGAGGTTGTCGCGCTGGGCCACGTCGTGGGTCAGCACCACCCGGGAGTTCTGGCCGATCCGCGAGAGCACGGTCAGCAGCACGTTGCGCTCCAGCGACTGCGCCTCGTCCACGATCACGAACGCGTCGTGCAGCGAACGGCCGCGGATGTGGGTCAGCGGCAGCACCTCGAGCATGCCGCGGCCCATCACCTCCTCGACCACCTCGGGGGCGACCAGCGCCCCCAGAGTGTCGAAAACCGCCTGCGCCCAGGGGTTCATCTTCTCTGCCTCGCTGCCGGGCAGGTAGCCGAGGTCCTGCCCGCCGACGGCGTAGAGAGGACGGAACACCATGATCTTGCGGTGCTGGCCCCGCTCGAGCACGGCCTCCAGACCCGCGCACAGGGCCAGGGCCGACTTTCCGGTGCCGGCCCGGCCGCCCATCGAGAGGATGCCGATCTCCGGGTCGAGCAGCAGGTCGATCGCGATGCGCTGCTCGGCGCTGCGGCCGTGCACCCCGAACACCTCGCGGTCGCCGCGGACCAGCTTCACCTTCTTGTCCGGGGTGACCCGGCCCAGGGCGGAGCCGTTCGGCGAGGCGATCACCAGGCCGGTGTGGCACGGGAGCTCCGCGGCCTCCGGCACGTCGAGCGCCTCACCCGCGTACAGCGCGCCCACCTCGGACGCGTCCAGTTTCAGTTCGTCCAGCCCGGTCCAGCCGGAGTCCACGGCCAGGCCGGCCTGGTACTCCTCGGCCGCCAGGCCGATCGCCGAGGCCTTGATCCGCATCGGCAGGTCTTTACTGACCAGCGTGACCGACAGCCCCTCGGAGGCCAGGGCGCGCGCCACGGCCAGGATGCGGCTGTCGTTGTCCGCGTGCCGGAAACCGTCCGGCAGCACCGAGAGGTCGGCGTGGTTGAGCTCGACCCTCAGAGTGCCCCCGTCGTCGCCGAGGGGCATCGGGGCGTCGAGCCGCCCGTGCTTGATCCTCAGGTCGTCGAGCAGGCGCAGGGCCTGCCGCGCGAAGTAACCGAGTTCGGGGTGGTTGCGCTTCCCCTCGAGCTCGGTGATCACGACGACGGGAAGAACGACCTCGTGCTCGGCGAAACGGTGAATCGCCTTGGGGTCCGACAGCAGGACGGACGTGTCGAGAACGAACGTCCGGTCACCTGCCTCGGGCACGTTCGCAGAGGCCTGGGTGAAACTCGCGGGCAATGCCACGGTGACTCCCCTCGCTGGAGGATGACGAACGTCCCGCCTGGCAACGACATATTGCCTGGCGGCAAGCGACGCTACGCGAGGTACCACCGTCGCTATCCGAACCCGGTCGCGTCAACCCATTGCACGTAAACGGTTTTGACGAGGCCAATGTCATAACTGGCGGGGAGCCGGAAAAGGCGCCCCGGCTCCCGGGATTCCAGGAATCACGATCACGGGCGGGTATCTTGGATATCACGGATGAGTTACAGGCAGTTGAACAACAAAGGCGACCCGCAAAATGAGGAACGCCTGCGAGCCGGGGCCCACAGGCGTCTTCAATCCGGGTTGTTCTAGGCTCCGTAGCGGCGCTCGCGCTGGGCGTACTGCCGCAGGGCCCGGAGGAAGTCGACCTTGCGGAAGTCGGGCCACAGCGCCTCGCAGAACGAGAACTCGCTGTGGGCGCTCTGCCAGAGCAGGAAGCCGGACAGACGCTGCTCGCCCGAGGTGCGGATCACCAGGTCCGGATCGGGCTGGCCCTTGGTGTAGAGGTGCTCGGCAATGTGCTCGACGTCGAGAAGCTCGGCGAGTTCCTCGATCGTGGTGCCGCGGGCGGCGTGCTCGGACAGGAGTGACCGCACGGCGTCGGCGATCTCGCGGCGGCCGCCGTAACCGATGGCGATGTTCACGGTACGCGGGCAGTCGACCCCGCGGGTCTGCTCCTCGAGCTCCTTGAGGCGGGCGGACGTCGCGCCCGGCAGCAGGTCGAGCGCGCCCACCGGGTTCACCCGCCAGCGGCCGGTCGCGGCGATCTCTCCCGCGACCCCCTCGGAGATCTGGAAGAGCGCCGCGAGTTCCTCGGGCGAGCGGCCGGTGAGGTTGTCGGTGGAGAGCAGCCAGAGCGTGACCACCTCCACCCCGACCTGGTCGCACCAGCCCAGGAACTCGAGGATCTTCGCGGCCCCGGCCCGGTGCCCGCCACTGGCGTCGAGCCCGGAGTTCTTCGCCCAGCGCCGGTTACCGTCGAGAATGACCCCGATGTGACGCGGGACGGCGTCGGGCTGCAAGCCCCTCATGACGTTGCGCTGATAGGCGCGGTAGACGAGCCGGCGCAGTCCCATGAACCTCACGGTATCGCTGTCCCGAGGGTGGGTTGTAGCAAAGTGCCCGTTCTTCAAGCAGACGGCGCACTCTCGAAACCGGAAAGTGACATTGATTCGTGTCACGCACGAGACGCCCGATGCGTCAAGGGGCCTGGCACCCCGAAATCCCGAGTGGTGCACCCACCGTCAATCCCCAGGGTCCACCGTTATTCTCGGTGTGATGACGGATCACCACGAGCAGGCCCCGAGCCCCGGCGACCAGGACGAGCCCAACGGCCGCACCGGCCGGATCGAGGCCGGCGTGGAGCGTATCGGCGACCGGCTCGAGGCCGGCCGGGAACGCATCGAGAACAAGCTCGTCGAGCTGAAGCCGCGGATGCGGGGCTGGCTGCACGCCGGCACCTTCCCGCTGTCGGTGCTGCTCGGCGCGATCCTGGTGATCCTGGCACCGGACGAGCGCACCCGGGTCTCCACCGCGATCTTCGCCGTCACCGCGTCCATGCTCTTCGGCGTCAGTGCCCTGTACCACCGGGGCGGCTGGAGCCCCCGCACCAGCTCGTTCCTGAAGCGGTTCGACCACGCCAACATCTTCCTGATCATCGCCGGCACCTACACGCCGTTCAGCGTGCTGCTCCTGCCGGCCGGCCCGGCCCGCACCCTGCTGTGGATCGTCTGGACCGGCGCCCTGCTCGGCGTGGCCTTCCGGGTGCTCTGGGTCGGGGCGCCGCGCTGGCTCTACGTACCCGTCTACATCGCCCTGGGCTGGGTGGCCCTGGCCTACGTGCCGGCCCTGCTCAAGGGTGGCGGCGTGGCGGTGTTCACCCTGGTCGTGGTGGGCGGCGCGCTCTACACCATGGGCGGCGTGGTCTACGGCCTGAAGAAGCCCAACCCGAGCCCGCGCTACTTCGGGTTCCACGAGGTGTTCCACGCCTTCACGGTGCTGGCGTTCCTGGCCCACTACACCGGCATCAGCCTGGCGGCGTTCAACTCGTAGGGCCCGCCTTCCGCACCTTCTCCACCTCTTCCATGGCCGTGCGCAGGTCGCCGAGCCAGGTCGAGGTGTTGTCCCCGACCAGACGCACGCACCAGGCCAGCGCGTGGGCCCGGGACCGGGCGACCCCGGCGTCCACCAGCGTGTCCAGCACGAGCCGCTCGGACTGACGCAGCCGCGTCATCACCGGCACGGAGAGGCTGGTGAAGACCTCGGTCTCCTCCCCCGACGTCACCGCCCAGGCGACCTTGCGGCCGAACCGGTGCTCGGCCTCGCGGGCGATCTGGATCCGGCGCTCCCGGGTCTCCTCCCGGAACCGGGCGATGCCTCCGGCCGTGGCCTCCCTGAAGGCCGGCCCGTCGTCGGTGGCCTCGGGCGCGGCGATGACCAGCCGCACCATGATCTCCTCGCGGTCGGTGACGACCTCCGCCACGGGCTCGTTCCACTCGGACGGCAGCCGGGCGCCGAACCATGCCTTCACAGCTCCTACTTCATCCATACCAGCGATGATTACTTGCTTACACCGACCATGCAAGCGTGTAATCATGCTTCTTCCCTGAGCAGAGATGCTGCCCCGGCATGGCATCGATGTCACCCGGCGTTCGCGCAGGCGATCATCAAGAGCAACCGGAGCGCTACCCTGTGCGCATGACCACACAGCGCAGCGGCGGGGTCACAGATCTGAGCGTGGTGATCGACCCTGCCACCACGACCTGGGTAGCCGGCCGCTCCCAGGAGGGCCTGGACGACCGCCTCGAGGTTGCCGTGCTCGAGCCCGGCAACCGGGTGGCCGTCCGCGACGTCGCCCACCCGGCCGGGCCCGCCCTGGTGTTCAGCAGCGCCGAGTGGCAGGGCCTGCTCGGCGGCCGGCCGAGCCTGGTCGACCTGCGTTAGAAGCCTTCCGTCGCCGGCACTTCCGGGGCCAGCTGCTTCTCCAGCTCAGCCACGGTGGTCACTGACAGGCGGCAGGCGAAGTTCTGGCAGACGAATGCCTGGGCCTCGCCCGACCTCGTCAGTGGGCGCCCGGCCAGCAACGGCACTCCCGGGGCGTCGGGCGCACCGGCACTGATCACGGCTCCCGGCGCGGTCGAGGCCAGGGCGGCGAGATGCAGATCCAGGCGCACCGGGTCGTCCTCGTGGCCGACGATCGCGATCTCCCGGGGCCCGTCCAGCCGCGCCACCGACACGGCCAGCCCCCAGCCGAACGCCTGCGGGGCATGCCCGCCGACCGCACCGGTGGCGGCCAGGCACCGCTGGGCCGCCTCCCGCGCGCGGGACGAACCGGTCAGGGCGGCGTAGCTGAGCAGAGCCCCCGCCGCCGCGGAAGCGCCCGAGGGATAGGCGTTGTCGGTCGGATCGGCCGGGCGGCGCAGGGCCAGCAGCGCCTCGTCGGTGGAGTCGGCCGCGGTGTCGTGCACCCCGTCGTCGTCGATGAACTGGGCCATCACCACCTCGAGCAGGTTCCCCGCGGTGGCCAGCCAGCGCACCTCACCCGTGACGTGGTGCAGGGCGAGCAGGCCCTCGGCCAGGTCTCCGTAGTCCTCCAGCACCCCGACGGCGGCCCCCGGGTTGCCGTGCCGGCTGGCCCGGTGCAGCCGGGGCACCACCCCAGAGCCGTGAATATGCACGCGAAGCACCAGATTCGCGATCCGGCCGGCCGCCTCGACGAGATCGGGCCGGTTCAGCAGGGCCCCGGTCTCGGCCAGCGCGGCGATGGCCAGCCCGTTCCAGGCCACCACCACCTTGTCGTCGCGGCCGGGCTGGGGGCGGGCCGTGCGCACGGCCCGCAGCTTCTCCCGCAGGCCCTCCCAGCGGGCGGCGGTGAACGGGTCGGCCCAGACGTCCTGCGCCAGCTGGGCCGTGGACGCGCCGTGCTCGAAGGTGCCCGGACGGCCGACCCGCAGCAGGGCCGCCGCCCAGGCGCCGTCCTCCGGGCCGAGGTGGGTCAGCAGGTCCTCGGGCGTCCAGACATAGGTGCGCCCCTCCTCGCCGTGCGCCTCGCCGGTCTCCTCGTCCACCACCTCGGTGTCCGCGTCGAGTGAGGAGGCCAGGCCCTGCTCGTCGGTGAGCAGCGCGGAGAGCATCCAGTCGCAGGTCTCCAGCGCGATCCGGGAGCCCACCGCCTCACCCGTCAGCCGCCACCAGTGCAGGTACACCCGGGCCAGCTGGGCGTTGTCGTAGAGCATCTTCTCGAAGTGCGGCACCACCCAGCCGGCGTCCACCGAGTACCGCGCGAACCCGCCCGCCACCTGGTCGTACATCCCGCTGCGGGCCATCGCCCGCAGGGTGCGGCCGGCCAGGTCACGGGCCGCCCGGCCGCCGGGGGCCAGCGGCTGCGCGGCGGCGTACCGGATCAGGAACTCCAGCACCATGGACGGCGGGAACTTCGGGGCGCCGCCGAAGCCCCCGTGCACCGGGTCCTCGGAGGAGACGAGCTTCTGCAGGGCGCTGGTGAGGGTGTCCCAGTCCGGCGGGGTGGCCCCGGCGCTGCTCGGGATGGCCTGGTCGGCGAGGGCCTTGGCGATCCGGTCACCGGCTTCCAGCACCTCGCCGCGGCGCTGGTTCCAGGTGTTGGACACCGCGGTCAGCAACTGCCGGAACGAGGGCATCGGGCCGCGCGGCACCGGCGGGTAGTAGGTGCCCGCGTAGAACGGGCGGCCCTCCGGGGTGAGGAACACCGTCATCGGCCAGCCGCCCTGCCCGGTGAGAGCCTGGGTCGCGGCCATGTAGGTGGAGTCGACGTCAGGCCGTTCCTCGCGGTCCACCTTGACGTTGACGAACAGCTTGTTCATCAGGTCGGCGACCTCGGGGTCCTCGAAGGACTCGTGCGCCATGACGTGACACCAGTGACAGGCCGCGTACCCCACCGACAGCAGGATCGGCGCGTCGCGACGGGAGGCCTCGGCGAAGGCCCCCTCACCCCACTGCCGCCAGTCGACCGGGTTGTCCTTGTGCTGTAGCAGGTACGGGCTGGTCGCGTGCTCCAGTCGGTTGGCCACAGCGTCAAGGTCTCATGCCCGGTGCGACATCACCGCCGGACACGCGACGAGGGCGGGCCGTCACCGTGGTGACGACCCGCCCTCGAGGGCAGTACCTAGATGATCGGCGGACGACCGGCCTTGGTCATGGCCCAGATCGCCTTCCACTTCATCTGGCGACGCGGGCCGCAGGCCTGGGTCAGTCCCTGCCAGTAACCCCGCATCATCTCCAGGGCGTCGTCCTTGGCCCGCAGCCGGATCGCGGAGATCGCGAACCAGGTGCCGACGTAGATCAGGCCGACCGGGGCCGGAAGGTTGCGCCGGGCCAGCCAGACCCGGTTCCGGGCCGAGAAGCGGTGGAACACGGCGTGCCGGGTCGGGGCGATGACCGGGTGGTTGACCACCAGGTCGCCGTCGTAGCGCACCCGGTAGCCGGCGTCCCAGACCCGCCAGGCCAGCTCAATGCCCTCGTGGGCGTACCAGAACGGGGCGGGCCAGCCGTCGGCCACCGCGAAGATGTCGCGGCGCAGGGCCACCCCACCTTCCCAGACCGCGGTGACGTCGCTGCTGCGATAGGGGTCGCCGACGCGCAGACGCGGGGTCCAGCGGCGGGGCGAGGGCAGACCCTCCGGGTCGGCGACCCGGGGCTGGATCAGGCCCAGGCTCGGCTCGTCGGCGAACTTCTGCGCGATCACGGCGAGGATGTCGGTGCTGGGCAGGAACGCGTCGTCGTCGAGGAAGAACAGCAGCTCACCCTTGACGTAGGGCACGCCCGCGTTGCGCCCGGCCGGGATGCCGAGGTTCTCCGGCAGACCCACACCGCGAGCCCCCTCCGGCAGACCGGTGGGCTCCCAGCCGTTTCCCACCACGACCACGTCGGTGACCACGCCGCGCTGGGCCAGGACCGACTCCACGGCGCGGTTCAGCGCTTCCGGACGGGTGCCCTGGCTGAGCAGAACCACGCCGTAGTGCGCCACGGGAAGAGGTTTGGCGGCCTTCTGGCGGCCGGACGAGTTGGGTTCGGTCATCGCGCTCACCGCAGCCGGGCCGAGGAGAGCACTGCCGCGAGGTGCCCGACGACCGTGATCGACACGGCCAGGAGCAGGGCGACCAGCAGGGCGCCGGTGGCGGTGTGGTTGCCCGCGACCAGGTCGACGACCGCGGCGGCGAACACCAGCAGGGAAAGCTCCACAGAATGGAAGACCCGGTGGAAGGGCAGCAGTTTCGCGACGCGACGGAGCGTGCGGACCGATCCGGCGGAGGGGACGCGAACCTGTTCCGCGTCTTTCATCGCCGACATCCCGGCGTAGTGCCGTGACACGTGTACCAGGTCGTTCTCCACCTTGTTGAGGGCCACCAGCAGAGCCAGCAGCGCACCGAGGAACAACGCGGGGTCGGCGAGCGTGGCGAGCAACCCGGCCCACCAGCCCTCCCCGCCGTCGACGATCGAGGGAGCGGAACCGAGACCGCCACCGGACGCGACCCGGATACCGAGGGCCAGCGCGATGCCGCACTCGGCCACGTAGTGCCCGACCCGGTCGAGGTAGACACCCACCGGCGAGGAGGTGTTCCGCCAGCGGGCGACCTCCCCGTCCGAGCAGTCGAGCAGCATCTGCAGCTGCACGAAGATCACCGCGAGGAGGGCACCGGCGAAGCCGGCCCAGGCGGTCGACACCGCCGACAGCGCCGCCGCGATGATCATCAGCCAGGTGACCTGGTTGGCGGAGAGGCCGAGGGCCAGGAGGGGCCGGGTCAGGTACGGCGAGATCTTCCGCAGGTAGACGTCGGCCACCCAGTGCTCGGCCGCCGCCCGGTTCCGCACGTGCTCGGGCTGACCGACCCGGCGGATCTCCGCGATGCTGGGCCCGCTCATCGCGTGACTCCGATCCATGATTTGAGACTGGTTGAGACCGAGGCCACGGCGACCACGGCTGTGAGTGCCCAGAGACCGCCGGTGACCCAGTCCTCGACATCGTCGATGGGCAGCAGCAGACCGGGCAGGAAGATCAGGACGAGGAACGCGGCCATCCGCAGATCGGCCCCGATGACCAGCTGGGACTCGCTGGCAGCGCCTTCGCGCACCCCGTAGGCCTGCAGGTAGTGGGCCACGGCGATGACCGCGACGAGCATGACGACGGCGCCGTGCTGGGCCCCGACCGCGGTGCTGAGCAGGTACACGACCGCGATCTCGATCACCGAGACCAGCGCCGGGGCGATGACGGCGGCCCGGCCGCGCAGCCGCTGGAGGGCGGCACCCAGCCAGGGGCCGGTGTCGGCGGCGATCGCCGGGACCAGGTCACCGGCCAGGGACCGGCCGCGGGAGGCGAGCGCCGTGAGCATGTAGGCGCCCGCGGCCAGGCCGAGCACGTTCAGGCCGATCAGCGTGGCCTTCGGGCTCCACAGCGCGGCGCCCAGCGAGATCAGCAGGAAGCGCTCGCCGATCGGGAAGTGACCGAGCCGCTTGAGCCAGCCGGCCACCCCGAACGTGTCGGTGGACGAGATGAAACCGGACGGCACCCGTACGTTCTCGGTCGATGCCACCCAGTGCACCGGCTCCGGGACGACGTCGCCCTCCAGCTGCTTGCGGCGCAGCGACCAGGACAGGTCGGCCAGGCTGCGGAAGGTCTGCACACCGATCGCCAGGGCCGCCAGCGGCCACAGGTCCTGGTCGGCGCGCGCACCGGCCAGGGCCAGGGCGAAGACGACGGCGAACTCCTTGATGCGGTCGGTGCTGGCGTCGAGCCAGGCGCCGAACCGGGAGAACCGGCGGCGGTAGCGGGCCAGCTCGCCGTCGACGCAGTCGACCACCACGCACAGCTGCAGCAGCAGGGCGCCGATGACGGCCGGGAACCGGTCACCGGTGGCGATCAGGCCGGCCGCGATCAGGCCGAGCACGAACGAGCCGGCGGTGACCTGGTTCGGCGTCAGGCCGAGCCGCTCGGCCGGGCCGGTGAGCCGCCAGGACAGCTTGCGCAGCACGAAGGTGGAGAAGAAGCCGTCACCCCCGCGGGCTGCCTCACGCAACCGCACGCGGCGCTCGGGCACGGTGGCCAGGGCCTGTTGCGCCGCCATCGCCTCGACGGCGTCGGTGGGCCGGGCCCAGACGTAGCCGCCCATCGGGACGGGCTTCACCTCGACGCCCACGCCGGGGAGCCGACGGGTCAGCTCGAGCAGGAGCCCGTCGGGGTCGTGCGGGTCGAGTTCATGGACGAGGCCCGCGGCGGCGGGGCGGTCGTCGGCGTCGATGCGGAGCACGTCGAGCAGCTCGGTGCCCGCGGCAGTACTTTCGGCGGCCAGAGCACCGGTCCGCACCCGCGGGTCGTCCAGTACCGCACCTAGAACTGTGCCGTTGGTCACCAGATCGATGGGGATCAGCGCGACCGGACGGCGCGGAACCGCATTGGAGCCGACCCCGTTCGGCGGCGTGCCGTCGTCGTAGGCCGGGTGCCCGGGAACGGGCTGCCCCGCCACTGCCCTCGCCAGGGTGGTGAGCCCGTCGGCGCTGCCGACCGTGACCACCTGCTCGTCGGCGACGACCAGACCCTGCTCCGCGAGAGCGGTCCTCAGGGCCGCGGCCCGGGACGGGGAGTTCGGGCGAAGTTCCAGGAAAACGATGTCCATAGCCGCCGTACCCGGTGCCGTGACGACCTCGCCGGGGGCAGGGCGTGCGGATTCCGGTAATGTTGAAGTCTCGGCGGCCCCGTCACTCACAGTGACAGCATTGCCGGTACGGTGCCGTAGCCCCGTTTCGGCCGATCGCCCTCGCGCATCCACCCTCTGAGGTCCGTTCTGTCGGCTCGAGTCGAAGAACATTAGCACTGCGTTCATGTGCCGGTCCCCTCACCGCATGGTCCCGTTCCCTTGCCCAATAAGCAAAAACGACCACAGAGCGTGAAGGTTGACGCGCACAGCTGTGACACAGGGGGCGAAAATTTACTGAGCGCGATCTCGCCGGAGCCCGGATTCTGCCACCGGACCGTGTAACGATCTGAACCCGAATCAACGATCAGGCAAACGAGCCGAATCTCCGGATGAGAACAAAGGCGTGGACCGCGCATTATGCTTCCGGCCGGTCCCTCGTCCGTACGACCGATTCACGAAAGGGCACCAGACCCCCGATGGCGCTGCCGAAATCTGTGTCCAACTTCCTCCGTTCGCCCAACCCGGCAACGATCGGGGCCCTGGCGAACACGATCAACAACAAACGCCGGGACATGGGCCGGCGCAAGCCCGCACGGGGTCCGCGCCTGAACCGCGTGCCCGAGGGACCCGCCCCCGCAGCCGAGGTGGTCGTCTACTTCGCCGAGGACAGGCGGAAGATGTATCAGCTCGACCAGTGGCTGCCGGTGTTCGAGGAACTCCACCAGCGCCACCCGGTCGTGATCGTGCTGCGCTCCAAGCAGTCGTTCAACAACCTCAGCGAGCGCACTCCGCTGCCGACCGTCTACACCCGGCGTCTGGCCGACGTGCTGGAGCTGTACGACGAGCTCGACCCCAAGGTCGCGATCTACGTCAACAACGGTGTCGCCAACTTCCAGTCACTGGCCGTCGCGTCGATCCTGCACGTGCACGTGAACCACGGTGAGAGCGACAAGGTCAGCATGGTCTCGAACCAGGCCAAGGCCTACGACCGGGTGTTCGTCGCGGGTGAGGCCGCCGAGCGCCGGCACGCCGCCGCCCTGATCAACTTCGACTACTCGAAGCTGGTGCGCACCGGCCGTCCGCAGCTGGACCTGAAGTTCGAGCCGGTGCTGGCGCCGTCGGAGCGCAGGACCGTCATCTACGCCCCCACCTGGGAGGGCGAGAACGACTTCAACAACTACACCTCGGTCGACCTGTACGGCGTCGAGATCGTGCGGCAGCTGCTGGCCACCGACGGCGTGCGGGTGGTCTACCGGCCGCACCCCCGGGTCGCGAGCAGCACCACGCTAGAGGTCGTCGGCGGGCACCGCGAGATCCTGTCGATGATCGAGAAGGCGGCCGACGCCGACCTGGAGGCGGGTCACGCCACCGCGATGGAGGGCTCGATCCTGGCGCTGTTCCAGGAGTGCGACGCCATGGTCACCGACGTCTCCAGCGTCGGTCTGGACTTCCTCTATCTGCGCAACGACGCCCCGCTGTTCATCACCGACCGCCGTGACAACCCGGCCCAGCTGGCCGTGGACGCGCCGATCAGCGGTGCCTCGGACGTGATCGACAGCTCGAGCATCGCCGACTTCGGCACCGTGGTGGCCGCGCGCCTGGCGTTCGACTCGCGTATGGACGACCGCATCGCCAAGCGCCGCTTCTACTTCGGCGACATCGCCCCGGGCGAGAGCACCCAGCGCTTCCTCGACGCGGTCACCGAGGTGGCCGCCCGGCGCGACGAGATGGTCGCCCTCCTGCCGCACCGTCAGACCCACGCCTCGGCGGCCGCGGCGGCCACCGGGGACGCGGTCGGCGACGTCTCGCAGGAAGAGGTCGAGGCGAACTACGAGCAGCGCTCCGAGGAGATGGAGAGCCAGCTCGAGAACCAGGAGCACGAGGCCGCCGAGGCCGCCGAGTCGGCCCGCCTGGCCGACGAGGAGCTGGTGGACGCGGTGGTGGACGAGGGTGCCCCGACGCCGGTGGGGGACGCGGCCGGCAGCAGGTGAGGCGATGATCGATCCCATGACGGAACAGAGCACCCCGGCGCCGTCGCCCCCGGGCCCCTTCGGGCCCGGGCTGGCGATCGCCTCGCACCGCGGTTTCGGTAAGAACGTCGAGGGCTGGCCGGAGAACTCGCTCCCGGCCTACCGCGAGGCCCTACGGCACGAGGTGCCGTGGCTCGAGGTCGACGTGCGCCGGACCCGCGACGGTGGGCTCTTCGTGCACCACTGGCCCAGTGTCGGGGTGGACGACGGCCGTTTCGTCTCGGACCTGAGCAGCGACGACGCCCGTCAGGCCGGTCTGCTCGCGCTGGGCGATCTGCTCGAGGTGGTGCCGGACGGCGTCGGGGTGATCTTCGACGTGAAGACCGCGCTCGAGGACGCCCTGCTGAAGCCCTCGGAAGACACCACGGCGCTGCTGCTGCCGGTGCTCGACGCCCAGCGCGGCAAGCGCCCGGTGGTCGTGACCTCGTTCGACCCGGCGTCCCTGCTGTTCGTCGGCGAGGAACTGCCGGGGGTGCCCCGGGGGCTGATCACCTGGATCTCGTTCCCGATGCGCAAGGCCGTGCCGGCCGCCGCGCACCTGGGCGTGGAGGTGCTGTCGGTGCACTGGAAGTCGCTGGGCCCGAACGGCACCGACTCGGCACCGCACCACCGCCCGGCCGGCTACGCGATCGACATCGCGCACCGGGCCGGGGTGCAGGTGCTGGCCTGGTCACCGCCCATGGGACCGGCCGCGGAACTGGCCGCGGCCGGGGTCGACGCGCTGGTCGTCGACGACGTGGTGGGCGGGCTAGCCCTGGCTCGTGGCCTGGGTGCTCGCGGCCTGGGTGCTCGCGGCCTCGGGGGGAGTGCCGGCCGGGGCTGAGCCCGGCCCGGCCGGGGCGCCAGCTGCGACAGCAGACCCGGCGGCCTCGGCCTCGGTGCGCTCCACCTGGTCGGCCATGAACTTCACCTTGCGCATGTGCTTGGTCATGCTGCGGATCAGCAGCACGGTGGCCACCGCGATGAAGAACACGGCCAGGAAGCCGGCGAAACCCGGCGAGACGGTGTCCGCGTCGGGGGTGCGAATCGCGTCGGGCTGGGTCGAACTCGCCAGACCCGAGACCGCCATCACGGCCGAAGAAAACACCGTCGCCACATCAGTTCCCTAGCTCGTCAGACCTTCGCCCGATCGCGAATGCCGGCGAACAGGTCGTCCTCCGGCAGTTCCGTGTCGACCAGACTACGCGCCAGCTCGAAGTCGTCCGTCGGCCACACGTTCGCCTGCACGTCGTTCGGGATGGCGAAGAACCAGCCGTCCGGGTCGATCTGCGTCGCGTGCGCCCGCAGGGCGGTGTCGCGGCGGTCCATCCAGCCGACGATGTTGACCTGGGTGGTGATCTTGCGCTCCGGCGGGCTGTCGGGGCTCTCGCGGCGCTTCATCCAGTCCAGGAACGGCGACTCCTTGCCCATCGCGATCAGCGCCTCGTGGAACGCCATCATCCGGGCGGTGGAGAATCCCACGTCGTAGTAGAGCTTCAGCGGGGTCCAGGGCTCGCCGCTGTCCTCGTAGCGGGTCGGGTCACCGGCCGCCTCGAAGGCCTCGACCGACACCTTGTGGGTCATGATGTGGTCGGGGTGCGGGTAGCCACCCAGCTCGTTGTACGTGGTGATCACGTGCGGGCGGAACTCGCGCACCAGGCGCACCAGCGGGGCCGAGGCCACCTCCAGCGGCTGCAACGCGAAGCAGCCCCCGGGCAGCGGCGGCAGCGGGTCGCCCTCGGGCAGGCCCGAGTCGACGAAGCCGAGCCAGTGGTGCTTCACGCCGAGCGCGGCCGCGGCGGTCGCCATCTCCTTGCGGCGCAGCTCCGGCAGATCACGCTCCACCTCGGGGCTGCCCTGAAGCTGGGGGTTGAGCACGTCGCCGCGTTCGCCACCGGTACAACTGACCACCAGGACGTCGACGCCCTCGTCCACGTAGCGGGCGAGTGTCGCCGCTCCCTTGCTGGACTCGTCGTCGGGATGCGCGTGCACCGCCATGAGCCTGAGCTGCTCGGCCATGCCGGGTCCTCCTGATGGTGAGTGTTTGGTCGGTGCTCGGTCGATGTCGATCTGGATGCGGGCGCGCGTCGGTCACTCCCCCGCCGACACGGGCAACCCGATCGACGAGCACAATCATGTCGGACGCCGGGGCATTCCCGGACCACGCCCCGAACCGGCCCCGAACCGACCCCGACCGGCCCCGACCGCCCTGCCTGCCCCTGACCGCCTTGACCCAGGCTCATGACGAACCAGAGGAAGACCGTGACACCACCGGCCACCGAACCCTCCCCCGACGACGCCCTGGCGGAGCGGTACGGGCGACGCCGCACCCCCCGCCGGGGACTGGCGTTCGGGCTGCTGGCGGCCGCCGCCGCGCTCGCGGTCGCCTTCGTCTTCTGGGCCACGGTGCTCGACCGCGACCAGGTGACCTGGCAGGACCACAGCTTCGCGGTGAAGTCGGCCTCCGAGGTGGTGATCACGTTCGACGTGCAACTGCACCGCGGCGCCGACCGGGCCGTCTGCACCCTGCACGCCCTGAACGCGCTGAAGTCCGAGGTCGGCCTGCGGGACGTCGAGGTGCAGGGTGACGACGACAACCGGGTCCGGATGACCGTGACGGTTCCCACCAGCGAGGAGGCTACGGCCGGCGAGGTCGTCAGCTGCCTGGCCGGATGACGGCCCGCCCCGGGTCGTGGATCCGGGGCGATCTCTGGGGATTCAGACCCTGTTCACCGCGGTATTCCGTGAGACGGTACCGGTGACGGCGCAACGGACGAGGAACCGGTGGTCACCCTGCGCCGTCACACCGTGCACTGATCGTCCGGGCTTTCTTGTTAAACTCAAGTGTTTCGTCCCGGACGCCGTCGCCGCAGAATGTGCGACCTCAATGCGACCAGATTTGGAGATGCCCCGTGAGCGAGACCGGTGCTGTTGTCGCATGGCTGACACAAGACGCCTATGACCGGTTGAAGAATGAGCTCGAATATCTTTCGGGCGAGGGACGGGTCGACATCGCGAAGACGATCGAAGCCGCCCGGGCCGAGGGCGATCTGAAGGAGAACGGCGGCTACCACGCGGCCAAGGACCAGCAGGGCAAGATGGAGGCCCGCATCCGCCAGCTGCGTCAGCTCCTCGAGACCGCGCAGGTCGGCGAGGCCAAGGCCGGCAACGGCTCGGTGGCCTCCGGCAGCGTGGTCACGGTCGACCTGGCCGGTGAGGAGATGACCTTCCTGCTCGGCAGCCGCGAGGTCGCCGGCGACACCGACCTCGACGTGTACAGCGAGAAGAGCCCGCTGGGGGCCGCGATCGCGGGTCACAAGGTCGGTGACACCGTCTCGTACAAGGCACCGAACGGCCGCGATGTCTCGGTGAAGATTCTCGAGGCGAAGCCTTTCACCGGCTGACCTCGATCCCCGATTTCGCCAGGTACAACGGACGGCCGGTCTTTCCAGGACCGGCCGTCCGGCATTGGGGCAGCAAAAGTCCCGCCGGGAAAACCCGCGGGTAGCCGAACGCGTTTATCCCGACGTGCGGTTGTCGGTGGGCGCCTCGTCCTCGTCGGTGTCGTTCCAGGTCTCCCGGTCGGCTGCCTCGTTGTCCTCGTTGTCCTCGTCAGCGTTCCTGGACCCGTCCGCCAGGGGCCCGACCTCGTCCTCAGTCGGATGCTCGTGCGGCTCATCCGGATCACGGCCCGCCAGGTACTCACCGATCACGTTCACCACGGCCACGAACGGCACGGCGAAGAGCGCGCCGATGATGCCCGCCAGGAGCACCCCGGCCGCGATCGCGATGATCACGGCCAGCGGATGCACCCGCACTGCCCGTCCGAGCAGGAACGGCTGCAGCACGTGCGCTTCCAGCTGCTGCACGGCGATGACGATCAGCAGCATGATCACGGCCTTCACGAAGCCGACCGCGACCAGGGCCACGAGCACCGCCGCCGCTCCCGACACCAGGGCACCGACGATCGGCACGAAGGCGCCGATGAAGACCACCATGCCCAGGGGGATCGCCAGCGGCACACCCAGGACGGCCGCGCCGATCCCCACACCGGCACCGTCGACGATCGCCACGATCACCGTCGCACGCACATAGGCCGTGAGCGTGGCCCAGGCCCGCACGCCCGAACCCCGTACCCGGTGGCGGGTGCGGGCGGGGAAGAGCCCCACCACCCAGGCCCACATGCGGTCGCCGCCGGAGAGGAAGAAGTAGGTGGCGAACAGCACGATGAAGATGCCGGTGAACACGTGGCCCGCGGTGTTCGTGACCTCCAGCGCCCCCGACACGATGTCGCTGCCACCGTTGCCCCGGATGCTCTGCTGCAACGACTTCACGTACTGGTCGAGCTGGTCGCTGGTCAGGTTCAGCGGGCTGGAGGCGAGCTGGTCCTGGAGTTCGGTCAGGCCGTCGGCGGCGTCGTCGCGCAGGTCGTCGAAACCGCTGACCGCCTGCTGGCCGATCAGCGCCATCAGGCCGGAGACGAACACGATGGTCAGGAGCACCGTCAGCAGGGCCGCCGCCGCGTTGGGCAGCCCGGCCTTGTCGTCGTCGCGAGACAGCGCCCGGTGGACCGGCTTGAGCAGCGCCGACAGCATCAGGGCCAGCAGCAGCGGTACGAAGATCACCTGGTACTGCGAGAAGATGCGCCAGAGCAGGTAGACCGTGCCGGCGATGAGCAACACGCGCCACGCCCAGGCGGCACTCACCCGCAGGCCGTGCGGGAGTTCGTCCGGGCGCACCCGGGTCGGGTCGTCCTGCTCCATACTCACCCGTCCAATAGTGCCCGGTGTGGGCGATTCGGCACCGTGACTTACCACGGACCGTCGATCGACGGATGCGCTCTGTCGATCAGGGCAGCTGTTCTAGCCCCGCCGCGGCCAGCCGGCGCACCGCCCCGGGATCCGCCCGCCCTTGCAGCAACCCGGCCGCGAAGAGCGCGTACCGCGCGTCGACGGCCAGTCCCGCCTTCTCGGGGACGGCCCACCCACCGGCGTGGTCGGCAACGATCGGTTTGAGGACGCCCGTCAGCTCCCCTTCGCGTGCGTGCCGCAGCACTCCCCCGCTGCCCACCACGAGCCCCACGTCCCGCAGGGGCCGTGGATCCCCGCCCGGCCGCGACGCCCGGCCGTGACGACGCACCGCCACCAGAACCGCGAGCCGGGCCAGCATCACGTCCAGCTCATGGGCGGGAGCCAATTCACCGGCCACAATCAGGCCCGACGCGTAATCGCGCAGCCGCTGGGCCTCTTCGTCGTCGATCAGTACTTCGGCCAGCGCCGCCCGGACCACGCCGAGCGCCCCCGACCTCACCCCCAGATCGCCCTCGACGGTGCGTGCGGACAGCCAGTCACCCGCGGCGGCCGCTCCGGAACCCGCCTTGTCCGCCGGGAGCACCGAGTAGACGTCGGTCGTGGCCCCGCCGACGTCCACCAGCAGCAGACCACGTCCTTCCGCGAGCGCCTCGACCCCGGTGAGTACAGCGTCGGGGGTCGGGGACCGCACCAACTGGCGAAAGGATCGTCCATTAATTCGGGAGCCTTTACGCGACAACCCTTTCCCTCCGATCACATGATCGAGGAAGGCCTCCCGGATCGCCTCGCGGGCCGGGCCGGGATCGAAGGTGCCGATGCTGGGCAGCACATTGGCCGTGACGGTCACCGAACGCCCCCGGCGACGCAGTTCTCCGGCCGCTTCCTCGGCGGCGTCGCGGTTGCAGGCCAGCACCACAGGCACCGGAATCCGCGCGATACCGATGCGACGGGCGTTGTGGAGGACCACGTCCGCGTTGCCACCGTCCGTGCCGCCGGTGAGCACGATCAGGTCGGGACGGGCCTCTCGCAACTCCCGCACTCCGTCGGGTGTGAGTCTGCCCGAGCTCAGGTGCACGACCCGGCCCCCGGCCGAGAGCGCCACCCGCTGACCGGCTTCCGCAGTGACCAGGCGCTCGTGCCCGACCACGGCCAGCCGCAGTCCGCCTCCGGCGCTGGAACAGGCCAGCAGGTCCGCGGCCCGCACCTCGTCGGCGCTCAGCGATCCGGGAGAGGGCTCCGCGTGCGCTGGACGCTGCGGGCCCGCCACGCCATCCGGGCCCGCCACGCCATCCGGGCCCGCCACGCCTTTCGGGTCCGCCACGTCATCCGGAACGCTTTTCCCGGAAGCACTTTGCGAAATCCACCCGGCATCCGTACCGGCTTCCACCGCAGCGGCGAGCTCGTCACGGGCCGCGGTGATGCCCGTCATCACGTCGGGCAGGGTGGTCGGGTGCTGGGCCGTACCCAGCAACCGCCCGGCGTCGACATCGACCAGTACCGCCTTGGTGAACGTCGATCCGACGTCCACACAGACCACCAGTTCCAGCATCGGCCTCCTGCCCGGTGCGGTGTCCACCAGCGACCGGCGCGGGTGGACGACCACTCTCGTCCGTGATCATGCAGAGTCTCGCTGGGGAGATCTTGCCTGATCACGGACGGGAACGGGGTCGATCCCGGTCATCCCCGCGCCAGGCGTGAATGACCGGCGGAACCTGCCTCAGCCCAGCGCCTGCTCCAGGTCGGCCACCAGGTCGGCCGCGTCTTCCAGGCCGACCGAGACGCGGATCAGGTCGTCCGGCACCTCGAGCGCGGACCCGGCCACCGAGGCGTGGGTCATCTGGCCGGGGTGCTCGATCAGCGACTCGACGCCGCCGAGCGACTCGGCCAGGGTGAACACCCCGGTCTTGCGGCAGACCTCGAGGGCGGCCTCCTTGCCGCCGGCGACCTGGAACGACACCATCCCGCCGTAGCGACGCATCTGCTCGGTCGCGGCCTTGTGACCGGGGTGGTCGTCGAGCGAGGGGTAGAGCACGCGGGTGACCTTCGGGTGCTGGCGCAGCATCTCGACGATCTTCTCGGCGTTGTCGCAGTGCCGCTCCATGCGCACGGCGAGGGTCTTGAGACCCCGCTGCACCAGCCAGGCGTCGAACGGGCCGGCCACGGCACCCATCGAGTTCTGGTTGAAACCGATGCGCTCGGCGGCGTTGTCACCCAGACCCGCGATGCCCGCCATCCACGGGGCGGACGCCCGCTCGGACACGATCGCGGCGCCCCCCACGACGTCGGAGTGCCCTCCGCAGTACTTGGTGGTGGAGTGCACCACGATGTCGGCGCCGAGGCTGAGTGGCTGCTGCAGGTACGGCGTGGCGAAGGTGTTGTCGACGACCAGCAAGGCCCCCGCCTCGTGCGCGACATCCGCCAGGGCGGCGATGTCGGCGACGGACAGCAGCGGGTTGGTCGGCGTCTCGACCCAGACCAGGCGGGTCTTGCCGGGCTCGATGGCCGCGCGGACGGCGTCGACGTCGACCAGGGAGGCGGGCGTGTGCCGCACCCCCCAGGGCTCGGCGACCCGGGCCACCAGGCGGTAGGTGCCGCCGTAGGCGTCGTCGGGGATCACCAGGTGGTCGCCCGGGCGCAGCAGCGAGCGCAGCACCGCGTCTTCCGCGGCGAGGCCGGAGGCGAAGGCGAAACCACGGGCCGAACCGTCCGGCGCCTCGAGTGCGGCCAGACAGTCTTCGAGGGCCGTGCGGGTGGGGTTACCGGATCGAGAGTACTCATACCCCTGGCCCAGGCCCTGCCGCAGGCCTCCGACGCCGTCCTGGGCGTAGGTGGAGGTCTGGTAGATCGGGGTGACCACCGCACCGGTGGCCGGATCCGCCTCGGAGCCCACGTGGATGGCACGGGTCGAGAACCCTGCCTCTGACCAGCGGGGACTTCCGGACGTCGGGTTCGGCTCGTTCACGGCGACCAAGCTACTACCGCGCGCCGACAGTTCTGTCCCCGAGCACGCCCGGCGCCGGGAACGGATCGGGGCCAGACTTGGTTGAGGCATGAGGGTGCGGGACCGATCGTTCCGCCCGGAGCAAGCAGGAGGAGTTCGGCGATGATTTTCGGCAGCAGGCTGAAGAGCACGATGGTCGAGCGGGACAAGGCGCTGCCGGGCCGTGAGAGCCGCCCGTTCACCGTGCCTACCGCCCACGCTGTGCTCGGTACCCCGCTCGAGGGCCCGTGGCCCGAGGGCACGCAGGTGGTCTACCTGGCCATGGGCTGTTTCTGGGGTGCGGAGAAGACGTTCTGGCAGACGCCGGGCGTCGTCACCACCGCCGTCGGATACCAGGGTGGTTACACCAAGAACCCGACCTACGAAGAGACCTGCAGCAGCCAGACCGGCCACACCGAGGCCGTGCTGGTCGCCTTCGACCCGGCCAAGGTGAGCCTGACGGACCTGCTCAAGACGTTCTGGGAGTCGCACGACCCGACCCAGGGCTTCCGTCAGGGCAACGATCTGGGCACGCAGTACCGCTCGGCGTTCTACTGGACCTCCGACGAGCAGCGTGAGGCCTTCGAGTCGACCCGGGCCACGTACCAGGCCGCCCTCGACAAGGCCGGTTTCGGCGCCATCACCACCGAGGGCCGCTCGGCGCAGGACGCCGGCACCTTCTGGTACGCCGAGGACTACCACCAGCAGTACCTCTACAAGAACCCGAACGGGTACTGCCCCGACCACGGCACCGGTGTGGCCTGCCCGATCGGCGTGGGCGTGCTGTACGGCACCGGCGTCAAGGCTGACTGAGTGGCCGCTGAACAGTGGTTCGCCCTGTCCGGGGTGGTCATCGGTGGTGGCCTGTCGTTCGCGGTGAGCCAGTGGGTTGAACGGGGTCGACGCCAGCATGAACAGTCGACGAGGTGGATGGAGACGAAGTTCAACGCTTACGCCACCTATACGACCGACGTGAAACGCGTTGCGCGCTATGCCCGCTGGCTAGCCACGACCGGCCCCGACGTCGAGGGCAGGATCCGCAGCGTGGAACAGGCCCGCGAAGACCTTCAGGCGGCTGAACAGGACCGCTCCTCAAGTTTCGAGCGAGTGGTCCTAATCGGCTCGGACGACGTGATCCAGGCCGGCAACCGTCTCAACGCTGCGGTGTGGGAACTGGAGGGCCCTGCCAGGCTTGGCGAGACGCCCGAAGCGGACGTCTGGCGATCACGAACTAATGCCTGGCTGGAAAGCCTCTCTCGTTTTCATTCCGCCGCACGCGAAGACATTGCTGTACCTCGCGCCAAACGGCGGGCGAGAACCTCAACGAGTGTCATCCGGGCCGACAGTTCGGAGTGAACTGCATCTGTCGGTGTGCGGCATTAAGCAGTACCTGGTCGAAGTGAAAGCAGTCGCCACCGTTCGTGGACCAGAAGTTCAGTGACGAGCGCATCCAGGCCGAGATTCCGGCCTCTGACGCACAAGACGGCCGTCCCTCCCCCGACGGGCAGGGACGGCCTCTCTGTGTCCGGCCCGGCCCGTGGGCATAGATTCCCCGGATGTCCGCCGAACGCTTCATGCGCATCCGCAGCGCGGAGTTCCAGGCCATGTCCGAGCGGGTTCTGCAGGTCACCGCGCTCACCTCGCGCCTGAACGGGCTGCCCTTCGACGACGAGGCGGGCAAGGCCGAGCTCTTCGAGCAGATCCTGGGCCGGCCGCTGCCCGGCAGGGTGACGATCTACCCGCCCTTCTTCACCGACCACGGCCTGCGCCTGGATCTGGCCGAACGCGTGTTCATCAACCAGAACTGCACGTTCCTGGACTACGCCGGTATCCGCCTGGCCGAGCGGGTGATGGTGGGACCGAAGGTCACGTTCATCACCGGCGGGCATCCGGTCGATCCGGTTGAGCGGCGCGAGTGGCTGACCGGTGCCCCCATCGACGTGGCGGAGAACGTGTGGATCGGGGCCGGGGCCACGATCCTGCCCGGCGTCAGCATCGGCCGCGACGCCGTGATCGCCGCCGGGGCGATCGTGGCCGACGACGTTCCGGCGGCGAGCCTGGTGGCCGGGCCCAAGGCCACCGAACGCCGCCGGTGGTGAGGTCCTCACCCGGGTAGCCTCCGGGTCATGTTCGCCCTGCGCCCCGACTTCGCCCGGACCCTCGCCGACGCCCAGACCTCGACCCCTGACGAGTCCGCCGGCTGGCTCGACCACCCGCCCACGACGGCGGACCGGGTGAGCCACAGCATCCGGCTCCCCGGCACCCTCGCGGACTACGGTCAGGCTCTTCTCGACTGGGAGGTCCACCGCGGCGCGGGTCTTCGGGTCACCGCGAGCGGCCCCGCGGCAGTCGGTGCGACCGTTGTGCTCGGCTACCGCATCGGCCCGGTGTGGGCCCTCATCCCCTGCCGGGTGACCGTCGTCGAGCAGAGCGAGCAGGTCGTCTCCTTCACCTACGCCACACTGCCCGGCCACCCCGAATCAGGAGCCGAGCGCTTCGCCTTCGTCGCGGACGACGACGGGGTCCGGTTTGAGGTGAGTGCGGTGAGCCGGCCCGCGTTCTGGGGCAGCCGCCTGGTTCCGGCCGTCTCCCGGCGGGTGCAGCGTCAGGTCACCGACCAGTACATCGAAGCCGCACGCGGTCTCGCCCGCCCTTGACCTCAACCCGGTTTCAGCCCTTCAGCACCCAGCCGGTAGCCCGGCGACCAAAACCCGTAGGGGCCGCCCGGCGCACCGGACGGCCCCTACGACGGCGAACCAGGATCAGGTCGCGGAGATCCAGCCCAGGCTCAGCGCACCGAGCAGGGCCAGGCCCAGCACGATGCGGTACCAGACGAAGACGTAGACGCTGTGGCGCTCCACGAACTTGAGCAGCCAGGCGATGATCGCGTAGCCGACCACGAAGGCGATCAGCGTGGCGATCGCCATCTGGGCCGTGCTCACGCCGCTGTCCCCGGCGGTCACATCTTTCAGGCTGAACAGGCCGGAGGCGACGACGGCGGGGATCGCCAGCAGGAACGAGTAGCGCACGGCGACGGACCGCTTGAGGCCGATGGCCAGACCGGCCGTGATCGTGCCGCCGGAGCGGGAGACACCCGGGATCAGGGCCATGGCCTGGGCGAAGCCCAGGATGATGCCGTCCTTGATGGTCAGGCTCTCCTCGTCACGCACCTGCGGGCCGAACTCCTCGGCCAGGCCGAGCACGATGCCGAAGATCACCAGCATGCTGGAGACCAGCCAGAGGTTGCGCGCGGGCTCCTTGATCGCGTCCTCGAACAGGAGACCGAGCACGCCGATCGGGATGGTGCCGAGGATGACCAGCCAGGCCATGCGGTAGTCGAAGGTCTGCCGCACCTGCGCATCCACGAAACCGCGACACCAGGTGATGAACAGGTTCCAGAGGTCCTTGGCGAAGTAGATGACGACAGCCGCCTCGGTACCCAGCTGGGTGACGGCAGTGAAGGCCGCACCGGCGTCCTTGTCGAAGAACACCTCGGCGACGATCCGCAGATGCCCCGAGGACGAGATCGGGAGGAACTCGGTCAGCCCCTGCACCAGACCGAGAACGATGACCTCAAGCCAGCTCACGGCGGTCAAAACCCCTTCGTTGCGGCGCCCGGCGGCCCGGCTCCGAGCCGGCTGCCACGGTCTGCCTACGCGAGACCCCCGGCGGCGGCGCCAGAGGACGATGTTTGCGCACCGCGTGACCGTCGGGGAACTACTCTCCGAGGGGCGGTGGCCAGGTGACCCTACACGGCTTGATACGCCGTTAGGCAATCTCGCCAATTCCCTGAAAACGCCCGTGAGACGGCGGGCATCGTGCAACGAATGCGACCTCTGAAGGGTTCCGGGACAGCCGGTACCGAACTGCACACGTCCTCAGCGCTGCGCCTGGCAAGGGGAATCGCCTACCGGGCCGGGCAAAACGGATGGGCCGCCCAGGCTGCCCCGGACGGCCCTCCGCCGAATCCGTTGCTCGGCCGAACAACTCCGCCCGGCGGCGTTATCCGATCGGTGCCGGATCGTCATCCGGCCCATCGGGCTCCGGGGCGCTTTTACATGATCACGAACGAGGTGGGGCTCTACGGGGCCCGCTCCCCCAGGATGCGCTGCACGTCCGCCTCGAGCTTCTCGATGGAGACCCCGAGCTGCCCGAGCAGGCCCTTTCCGTCCTCGTACTCGGCGAGCGCCAGCAGGATGTGCTCGGTGCCGACGTACTGGTGCCCGAGCCTCAGAGCCGTGCGCAGGGTCAGCTCGAGCACCTTCTTCGCGGCCGCGTCGTAGGGGATGAGCGCCGGCACGTCGGCCGCCGGTTCCGGCAGAGTGGCAGTGGCGGCCTCGATCAGCTGCGCGCCCGTGACGCCCTGCGCATCCAGAGCCCTGAGCGCCAGCGTGTCCGGAACGGCGGCCAGTCCCAGCACCAGATGAGTGATCCCGATGTGATCACTACCGGCGTCCCGGGCCGCGGTCTGGGCCTGCACCACGGCGTCACGGGCGCGCGGGGTGAACCTCTTGAACCCGGCGCTCATGTCCAGGGGCTCGACGTCGGCCTTGACCACGAAACGTTTCTGGACGGCTTGTTTGCTCACGCCCATGCTCGTGCCGATCTCGGTCCACGACGCCCCCGAGCGCCGGGCCTGGTCGACGAAGTGCCCGATCAGGTGATCGGCCACCTCACCGAGGTAGTCGCCCACGACCACGGCGCCGGACAGCTGCTCCAGCGGTTGGGTGTGGACGTTCTTGATGGCCCGGATCAGATCGTCCAGGCGCACGCTGTCGGTGGTCGTACTGGAATCCGTCATGCGTCAACCATAGGTTGACGATTCCGAATGCGTCAACCCATGGTTGACGTGTGTCACGCCGCCCGGGTGAAGTTCGGCCGACCGTCGCGCTCCAGCAGTTCGTCGAGCTCGGCGTCGATCGGGTCGCGCCCGTCGAGGCCCAGAAAATGAGGGACGAGGTGGATGCCCGGAGCGGGCACGGCCACCCGGCGACGGGGGATGGAGAGAGGCGGCACCGGCGCCGTCCGATCCGGTCCAGGAGCGGGTTCCGGCACCACGGCGGACGGCACCACGGCGGAGGGCACCACGGCCCCCGCCCCCTGGGGCCCGACCACAACGTCCACCCGTGGGCGTTCGGTGGTGACCGGCGTCCTCAAACCGTCGTTCGCCGTGGACCGCGACTGGTGGATCGTGCCGATGTAGATGCCGGCCAGCAGCGCCAGGCCGCCACCGATCTGGCCGGGCCCCGCGGGGTCACCCAGGATCGTGATGGCGATGACGGTCGCGACCAGGGTCTCCAGGTTGAGGAAGACGCCGGCGATCTCGGGCGCCACCCCGGTCTGGCCGTAGGCGAAGAGGGTGAAGGGCATGACCGTGCCGACCACCGCGAGCGCGACCGCGGCGAGCAGGGCGCCACCGCCGAGCCCGTTCTGCCCGGGCACCGGGAGGTCCTCGGTGAACAGGGCGAACGGCAGCACCGCGATCGCCGAGGCGAAGAACTGCGCGGTGGTGACGGCCAGAACGTCCTGCCCGGACAGCAGGCGGGCCTGGAGGATGGTGAACACCGCGCCGATGGCCACCGAACCCATCACGATGGCGTCACCGCCGAGCGAGGCCCCGCCGCCACCCGCGCCGGCCACCACGACGATGCCGGTCAGGGACAGCGCGAAGCCTCCCCAGGCGACCGCGCCGAGCTTGGCCCCGTTGAAGAGCACCGCGAGTACGGCGACCAGGATCGGCACCGAGCCGAGCAGCAGGGCCGCATGGGTGACGCTGGTGCGGTCGAGGCCCAGGTTCTGCAGCAGCACGCACGCGCCGTACCCGAAAGCACCGTAGAGCCACAGCAACGGGCGCACCTGACGCAGGCGGGGCCGGGCGATCACGACGATCAGCAGGCCGGCCAGCGCGAACCGGAACACAGTGAGCCAGGCCGGCCCGAAGCCGGTGAACGCCGCCTTGCTCAACGGAACACTCGTGCCCCAGGAGAGACCCGCAAGGGTCAGGGCTGCCAGCGCCGAGGTACGGCGGTCTAGGCGACTGAGGAGGTGGCTGAGGCGAGGCGGGCGTACGGCGAACATGGTGGCTATTCTGCAAAGGCGAAGTATATAAATCGGACATCAGCCGTAGTTACCAACTATTGTTTGGCGATATGGCCATCGAACTTGATGAAATTGACGTCAAACTGCTGACTCAGCTCCAGCAGGACGCCGATCGGACGAATCTCGAGCTGGCCGAGCTGGCGGGCCTGTCTCCCGCGGCCACCCTGCACCGGGTGCGGCGGCTCAAGGAGAGCGGGGCGATCCGCATCGTCAGCGCCTCGGTCGACGCCGCCGCAGTCGGCTTCCCGCTCACCGTGTTCATGGCCGTGACCACCGGGAACGCCCGCGCGACGGAACGATTCGAGCGGGAGGTGCAGCTGTTGCCACAGGTGATCGCGGCCGAGACGGTGGCCGGCGAGATGGACTACTGGCTCACGGTGGTGGCGCGCGACGTGGAAGACCTGGAACACACGCTGACCCGGATCGCGACGCACGGCGGCGGGCGGGTGGTGACCTACCTGCGCCTGAAGCAGCTCAAGCCCCCCACACCCCTGCCCCTCCTGCCGAGCGCGGCGGCCCGGCAGAAACGCCGCAGTTAGCTCGTCGCGCGGTGGGCGCCGGGATAGGTACCGAAGTACCAGGTGTTGCCCTCCGGATCGCGGGCCGCGAAATCCTTTGATCCGTAGTCGGTGACGTGCAGCTCGGTGGAGATGGTGGCCCCGGCGCCCCAGGCGCGCTCGGCCAGCGCCTCGATCTGTCCCTCGGGAACCACGACGTAGCAGCTGAAACCGCCCGTGGTGACGGCCTTGCCGTCGTCGCGGGCCGACCCGAGCATCACCCCGCCGCCGGGAGGCCAGGCCAGTTCGGCATGATGGACCACGCCGTCCTGCTCGTGGCAGACGGTCTCCTCGAAGCCGAACGCACTCACCAGGAAGGCCATCAGCCCCCGGGCGTCGCGGGCCCGGAAGGTGGGCCAGACGCTGGGTGACGGAGTGGTGGTCATGGATCCCCCCGGATCTGCGTGCGGCTGTCGTGACGCGCACCACTTTGCCTCACGAGTGGCGCCCGCGGGTCGTACCGGCAAAAAGAAGTCGCGGGCCCCGTAGGGCCCGCGACAGAGTGGACGGAACAGCTGGGAACCTCACCCGGCCTCAGCCGACGTTCATCCCACGATCACCGTGCAGCGGGTGGATGAGCTCGGCCCGGTTCGGGTCGAGCGGACGGGAGTCGGCGCCCAGCCAGGGGGCGAGAGCGACGGTGGCGAGCAGCAGGAAAACAATCAAGAAGGCCATGGCATGCACTGTGCTCTTTTTTGGCCTTGCAACCCATAGCCAATTCATGAACACTGGCCACATGCCTCCCCCAAAGAAGCAGCCAATCCAGCAGCGTGGACGCGTCAGTGCACGAGAACTGATGCCAATGCTGACCGATTGGCGGTCTTCGGGCGAGGGCATTCCGGGCTATCGGGCCCTGGCCGACCGGCTGCGTCTTCTGGTACTCGACGGCCGGCTGCCGGTCGACACCGTGCTGCCGTCTGAGCGCACGCTGGCCGAGGCCCTGGAGACGAGCCGCACCACCACCACCTCGGCCTACCGTCTGCTGCGCGAGTCCGGCTTCGCCGAGGGCAGCCAGGGCGCCGGCACCTGGACCACGCTGCCCCGCAGCGAGGGCCGCAGCGAATCACCCATCTGGCCCGAGCACCTCAGCGGCGAGCCCGACCCCTCGGGCGCGCGCGGCGACTTCTCCTCGGCCGCGCTGGAGGCCCCGCCCGAGCTGTACCCGGCCTACCAGGCCGCGATCAGCGAACTTCCGCGCTTCCTGCCCGGCAACGGCTACGTCACCAGCGGCCTGCCGGTGCTGCGCGACCGCATCGCGCAGCGGTACACCGAGGCAGGCCTGCCCACCACGCCGGAGCAGATCCTGGTGACCAACGGCGCTCTGCAGGCCCTGCACCTGGTGCTCGGCCTGGTGATGGAGCGCGGCGACCGGGTGCTGGTCGAGCACCCCACCTATCCGGCGGCCGCCCAGGCGATCCGCACCCACGGCGGGCGCTGCGTGCCGCTGCCGGTCGAGGCCGGGTGGGACATCGGGCGGATGGCCACGCTGATCCGGCAGACCGGTGCCCACCTGGCCTACCTGATGCCCGACTTCCACAACCCGACCGGGCTCCTGATGGACGAGGCCCAGCGCCGGGAGCTGGGCGCGATGATCGCCGACACGGGGTGCCGCATCATCGTCGACGAGACCATGCGCGAGCTCGACCTGCGCACCGCCGTCCCGGCCGCCCGCGCGGGTGTGCCCACCCCCGAGAACCTGCCGATGCCCCGTCCCCTGGCCGCCTTCGGGCCCGCCGAGCACGTGATCACACTGGGCTCGGCCTCCAAGACGTTCTGGGGCGGTCTGCGGATCGGCTGGGTGCGCGCCTCCCAGCCGCTGATCCGGAGGCTCGGCCTGGCCCGCGGCAACGAGGATCTGAGCGGGCCCCTGCTGGAACAGCTGGCCACGGCCAACCTGCTGGAGCACCTGCCCACGATCCGGCACCAGCGCCAGCGCCTGGTCGCCGAGCGCGCCGTCGCCCTGCGCGACGCGCTGGCCATGAACCTGCCGGGCTGGAGCGTCCCGATGCCGCAGGGCGGGATCTCGCTGTGGTGCCACCTGCCCGAGCCGCGCAGCTCCCACGTCGCCGCCTCCGCCCGGGCCATGGGCGTCTGGCTCACGCCCGGGCCGAGATTCGGTCTGGACGGCGCCTTCGAGGCCCGCATCCGCCTGCCCTTCGCCCGGCCCACCCACGACCTGGTCGCGATGACCGAGGTACTGGCCCGGGCCTGGCACTCCCAGGGGCGCGCGCACTCGCTGGACGACGACCTGACCACGGTCTGACCACGGTCCGAGCTCGGTCTGGCCTCGGTCTCTTGCGGTGATCACGAAGGTCGTACGGCTGTCTGACGCCCACAGAAGTGGGAGCCGACAGGTCTGCGTTGTGTACACCTGGTATATCCGGTACCGGATGTACCAGGTGTACACAACGCGCCAGTCCCGTCATGCCCCGGAACCGGAACGAACTCCCGGACGTACCCGTGACGCACGCCGCCGGGCGAGATCCGTTCATGATCATCCCGTCAGACGAGTCCCATCCCTTCACAGGAGATTCCGTGACAACCTCTCTTCCCGGCTTCACCCCCGCCACCGACAACCGGCCCGACGACACCCCCTGGCCCGCGATGACCTGGCCGATCCCGGTGGAGCTGTCGATCGAGTCGCACGCGGTGCGACTGACCCGGTTCACGGCCGACGACGCGGGCGAGCTGTTCGCCGCCCTCGACCACGACGCGGTCTGGGCGCACGTGGCGGGGCGTTTCGAGACTCCGGCGGCGCTGGCCGCGGCCCTCGACGCCCGGGCGGGCCGGGGTGACGTGGCCTGGGTGGTACGGCTGGCCGAGCCGATCAACGGGCTGGAGGCCGGCACCGTGGTGGGCACCACTTCCTACCTCGACATCGTCCCGGGCTCGGCGCGGCTGGAGATCGGCTGGACCACCTACACCCCCGCGGTCTGGGGCAGCCGGGTCAACCCGAGCACCAAGCTGGGTCTGCTGCGCTACGCGTTCGAGGAGCTGGGGGTGGGGCGGGTGCAGCTGAAGACCGATGCCCGTAACCACCGTTCCCAGCGCGCGATCTCCCGGATGGGCGCGCAGTTCGAGGGCGTGTTGCGTCGCTACCAGCCGCGCTCCGACGGCACGATGCGTGACACCGTGATGTTCTCGGTGGTCGCCGAGGAGTGGCCCGCGGTGAGTTCCGGGCTGGAGAATCGTCTGAACTCGTAAAAGCCTCGTCGAGCCGAGTCCCCGGGAGACCAGCATGTGCCGGAACATCCGAACCCTGGCCAACTTCGAACCGCCCGCCACGAACGACGAGATCGCCGCGGCGGCGCTGCAGTACGTGCGTAAGGTGGCCGGCACCACGCAGCCGTCGAAGGCGAACGAGGACGCGTTCGCCCGGGCCGTCGAGGCCATCACCCGGGTCACCCACGAATTACTGGACGAGCTGGTCACCACGGCGCCACCGAAAGACCGGGAGGTCGAGGCGGCCCGGGCCAGGGCGCGCAGCGAGGCCCGGTTCGGCCCTCGCTGAGGAAACCCGCTGACCCGGCCGGGGACGCCGCACAACCCGACCCGACCGCGAAAGCTGTACGGCGTCCTCAATCAGTGATCGCCAACCCCTATTCCCGATCACGCTCCCGGCGTAAATGTGGATCCACCACCCCCACAGGGTGCCGGGCGACCGTTCACCGACGTACCTTCGTCGCGTGACGACCTCACCGGAGACCACGACCTCCTGGCCCGACCACCTGCCCACCACGCTGGGTACGCTGCGCGCCTCCGGGCATGTGCACCGCACCGTCAAGCAGGAGATCTCGGTCAACCTGCTCGAGCTCATGCGCACGGGCAAACCGCGATTCCCCGGTGTGGTCGGTTTCGACGACACCGTGCTGCCCGACCTGGAGCGCGCCCTGCTGGCCGGCCACGACCTGGTGCTGCTGGGCGAGCGGGGTCAGGGCAAGACCCGGCTGATCCGCACGATCGTCGGGCTGCTCGACGAGTGGACGCCGGTCATCGAGGGTGCGGAACTGAACGAGCACCCCTACGACCCGATCACCCCGGCCTCGATCCGCCGCGCCGCCGAGTGCGGCGACGACCTGCCGGTGGCCTGGGTCAACCGGGAGGCGCGCTACGCCGAGAAGCTGGCCACTCCCGACACCAGCGTCGGCGACCTGATCGGTGACGTCGACCCGATGAAGGTCGCGCAGGGCCGCACCCTGGGCGACCCCGAGACCATCCACTTCGGCCTGGTGCCCCGCATGCACCGCGGCATCATGGCCGTCAACGAGCTGCCCGACCTGGCCGAGCGCATCCAGGTGGCGCTGCTGAACGTGCTCGAGGAGCGCGACGTGCAGGTGCGGGGCTACGTGCTGCGCCTCGACCTCGACCTGCTGCTGCTCGCCAGCGCCAACCCGGAGGACTACACCAACCGCGGGCGCATCATCACCCCGCTGAAAGACCGCTTCGGCGCGGAGATCCGCACGCACTACCCGGTCGATCTCGACCTCGAGATGACCCTGGTGCGGCAGGAGGCCCAGCTGGCCGCCGTGCTGCCCGACCACCTGGTCGAGGTGCTGGCCCGGTTCACCCGCGCGGTGCGCGAGTCCACCGCGGTCGACCAGAGATCCGGTGTCTCCGCCCGGTTCTCGATCGCGGCGGCCGAGACGGTGGCCGCCTCCGCGCTGCGCCGGGCCACCCTGAACGGGGAGGAGACCCCGGCCGTGGCGCGGGTGGGAGACACCGACGCGATCACCGGAACCCTGCGCGGCAAGGTGGAGTTCGAGGCCGACGGCGAGGGGCGCGAGATGGAGCTCCTGGAGCACCTGCTGCGCCGCTCGGTCGCCGAGACCTGGCGCAACCGGCTCGCCGGGATCGACCTCACCGGCTTCGTCGCGGCGGTCGCCGAGGGCGCGGGCGTCAGCACCGGTGAGGCCGTCGCCTCCGCCGACCTGCTGGCCCAGCTCGGCACCGTTCCGGGCCTGTCCACCGTGCTGGAACGCCTGGGCTTCGACGACGTGCCGGGCCCGGCCGAGGCCGCCAGCGCCATCGAGTTCACCCTGGAGGGGCTGCATCTCACGCGGCGCCTGGCAAAGGACTTCCTCGCCGACGGCCGCACGGTGTACGGCGGCGACGGCGCGTGAATTGAGGACGAAGAGGCGGGCATCCGGGGGATGCCCGCCTCTTTCTGTCTGCCCGTTGGGGCGACCGCCGGGCCAGGTCCACCCCATTCCCCCGCATTTCGTCGTACCCCAGGTCTACAGTCACGATCGTCAGGTGGCGTGGGGCCACTTCGAACCGGGGTGGGGTCGAGACGATGATGAAGAAGTCCGGTACGGCAGTGCTGACGGGGCTCGCGCTGGCCCTGCTCACGGCGGGTCCGGCCCTGGCCGCCCCGCCCGGCCGGTACAGCTTCGACCTGACCGTGGCCGGGGTCCCGACGCGCACCATCTCCGGCGCGAAGCAGGCCGGGGCGCTCGACGTGCACTTCCCCGACGGCCGCACGCAGCGCCTGACCCAGAACAACCTGGGCTTCGGCCTGGGCTCCTACCAGCGCTTCGGTGAGGCGGTGTCGGTCCGCGACCTGAACGGCGACGGGCTCTCCGACCTGGTCGTGGGGGCGCCCGGCGTGGCCTCGAAAGGCCGCACCGGGCATGCCTATCTGCTGTTCCAGAGCGCGACCGGGTTCACCGCCGCGAACGCGAGGGAGCTCGACTCCAACGCCCTGCCGGGCGACCGGCTCGGTGCCGCGGTCGCGATCAGCGGGCGGGCGAGCAGCGCCACCGTGCTCGACGTCTGGGTCGGTGCCCCCGGTCGCGACGTCAACGGCGCGAAAGATGCCGGGGCGATCTACCGCTACTACCTCGACACGGCCACCGGCACGGCCTCGTTCAACGACGTGATCTCGCAGGACACCGCGGAGCTGAGCCAGCAGGCCGAGGCCGGCGACCAGTTCGGCGAGGTGCTGGCCGAGCAGTACAACGGCGTGGTGGCCGGGGTGCCGCACGAAGACGCCGGCTCGGCGAAAGATGCCGGCGAGGTGGTGTTCGTGCGCACCGACATCACGACCGACCTGCTCACCCCGGCCTCCACCTTCACCCAGAACACCGGCGGCGTGGGCGGTTCGGCGCGGGCCGGGAACCGGTTCGGTGCAGCGGTCTCACCGTTCGGTGTACTGGTCGGGGCACCCGGCGAAGACGTCGGCACGGCGAAAGACGCCGGCCGGGTCCAGGCCTTCGAGCCCGGTGGGGCCTCCGGCAGCAAGCCCGCCCCGTCGGCGTCGTTCACCCAGAACTCCCGGGGCATCATCGGCACGGCGAAGGCGGGCAACCAGTACGGCGCCTCCGTGGCCTACGGAATCTTCCGCTGCACGAGCACTTACCAGGCTGCGATCGGGGCGCCGGGCCTCGACGTGGGCACGGCGAAAGACGCCGGCGGGGTCTTCGTGCAGACGCTGCCCACCGTCTTCGGCGGCAACGGCTGTGCCTCGAAGCTCCTCACCCAGGGCCGGGGCCGGGCGCTCGGCGGCACCGCGCGGTCGGGCGATCACCTGGGCCGGTTCATCAGCACGCTGACCGGCAATCCGGCCGGGGGCAGCAAGCGGCTCGACAACCTGGCCGTCGGGGCCCCGGGCAAAGACGCCGCCCGGGCCGCGAACACCGGGGTGGCCGTGGTCTGGAACGGCAAGGGGAAGGGCGTGCTGAAAACCTTCGGGTATTCGGGTGGCAACGCGAAGAACCAGGCCTACGGCAGCGTGTTCGGAGCCCTCACGGTGGTGCCCCGGGTGCTGTCGTAGCTTCAGCTCGTCATCGGGGAATCAAGAGCCGGAATTCCGGAGTCCGTGAGTGCCAGCGGTGGGTGGGCCCGTTTTATTCCCGGAAAGCGGGTGATCAGCCCAGAGCGATCAGGGGTGACCATTGGGCCGGGGAAGCACGTACGGTCGTACCGTGACTTCTCGGCGACGTGACCCCCGTTACCGGTACGGGCCGTGGCGGGGTGGGCCCGACCCGCTGGCCGCACCCTACGACGTGCGCAAGGCCCTGGACGCGGTCGGCGACCGGGTACTGAACGGCGAGAACGTCCGCGAGGCCCTGCGCGACCTGCTGCGGCGCGGTCTGCCCGACGAGAACGGGCGCCGCACCGGGCTGGACGACCTGCGGGCGCGGGCCGAGCGCCGGCGCCGGGAGACCTCCCGGCGGGGGCGCCTCGACGGCGCCGTGACCCGCGCCCGGGCCCAGCTCGACCAGGCCCTGGCCGCGGAGAAGGAAGAGCTGTCGCTGCGCGACGGCGACGACGCGCGGTTCGCCGAGGCCCAGCTGGATGCTCTGCCCCGGTCGACGGCCGCTGCGGTGCAAGAGCTCTCGGAGTACCGCTGGGCATCCGAGGAGGCCGGGCAGATCTACCGGCAGATCCTCGACGGCCTGCGCACCGACGTGATCGACCAGCAGTTCAACGGCCTGCGCAACGCCCTGCAGGGGCTGGGGCCGGACGCCGACCCGCAGCAGCGGGCGGCGGCCATGGCCGCGATGAACGAGATGCTCGACGACCTGAACGGCCTGCTGGACAAGCACACTCGCGGCGAGGACACGCAGGAGGACTTCGAGCAGTTCATGGCCAAGCACGGCCAGATGTTCCCCGACGAACCGCAGAACGTCCAGGAGCTGATCGACTCGCTGGCGCGGCAGGCCGCGGCGGCCGAGCGCCTGATGAACGCGCTCAGCCCACAGCAGCGCGAAGAGCTCCAGGGCCTCATGCAGCAGGCGCTGGGCGACGCGGGCCTACAGGACAAGATGGGCCAACTGACCGACAGCCTGCGTGCGCTACGTCCCGGCGAGGGCTGGGGCGAGGGCCGCGGCGAGGGCCGGCGCATGCGGGGGCAGGGCGAGATGGGCTACGGCGAGGCGGCGGGCGCGCTGCAGGAGCTCGCCGACCTGGACGACCTGATCGACCAGCTGGGGCAGGACCACCCCGGCGCCACGCTGGACGACATCGACGTGGAGACCGTGGAACGCTCGCTCGGCGCCGGGGCGGCGGCCGACGTTCAGGCCCTCCAGGAGCTCGAGCGGGAGCTGGAACGACAGGGCTGGCTGACCCGGGCCGACGGCGCGCTCACGCTCTCGCCCAAGGCCCTGCGCCGCCTCGGGCAGACCGCGCTGCGTCAGGTGTTCGCGCACCTGGGCTCCGGCCGCCGGGGCGAGCACGACCTGCGCGACGCGGGGGCGGCCGGCGACGCCACCGGCGCCTCCCGGCGCTGGGAGTTCGGCGACGAGCAGCCCCTCGACGTGGTGCGCTCGCTGACCAACGCGGTGCACCGCAGCACCTCCCGGGGGTCGTCCGGGATCTCCCTGCAGGCCGAGGACTTCGAGGTGGTCGAGACCGAGCGCCGGGCCGGCGCGGCCGTGGCGCTGTGCGTGGACCTGTCCTACTCGATGATCTCCGAGGGCCGCTGGGGTCCGATGAAAGAGACCGCGCTGGCCCTGGCCCACCTGGTGGCCACCCGCTTCCCGCAAGACGCCCTGCAGATCGTCGGTTTCGGTCGTTACGCCGCGAAACTGACGGTGGAGCAGCTGGCCGGTATCGAGCCCGACTACGTACAGGGCACCAACCTCCAGCACGCCCTGTCCATCGCCGGCCGGCACCTGCGCCGTCATCCCGACGCCGAGCCGGTGGTGCTGGTGGTCACCGACGGCGAGCCGACGGCCCACCTCGAAGACGGCGTCGCCCACTTCGACTACCCGCCCACCCAGACCACCATCAACCTGACCGTGGCCGAGGTCGACGCCCTGACCCGCTACGGCGCGGCCATCAACATGTTCATGCTGGGCGAGAACCCCGGCCTGCGCCGCTTCGTCGACGCCATCGCCCGTCGCAACGGCGGCCGGGTCTTCAGCCCCGGCCTCGACAATCTGGGCGAGTACGTGGTCAGCGACTACCTGAAGGCCCGCAAGGGACGCCGGTAGGGCACCAAAAGGCTTCCCCTGGTTGCTCAAGGTCCGGTCCAGGCGTGCCGACGACTCACCGAAGTCCGCACACCATGACCCGACAGGGGATGCCCATGGCCGAGATCCTTGTCATCGACGACGACCCCGACATCCGCGACCTGCTCTTCACCGCCCTGAGCGGGGCCGGGCACGCCGTGCGGGTCGCCGCCGACGGATACGCCGGGATGGCGGCCGCGACCGGCCTGACGCCCGACCTGGTGGTGCTCGACTGGATGCTGCCCGAGCACAGCGGCCTGGAGATCTGCAAGGCCCTGCGCGCCGACCAGGCTCTCTCCGACGTAAGAGTTCTCATGCTCTCGGCCCGGGGCACGGAGTCGGACATCAAGTTCGGGCACGAGGCCGGGGCCGACAGCTACATCGTCAAGCCCTTCAGCCCCCGCGCCCTGGTCTGGCGGGTGGAGTCGATGCTCGCCCAGGAGCACCAGGTCGTCGACGCGACCCCCGAGGAGTAGGCGAGCACCCGCGTCCGCAAGCACCCCCCAAACCGTTCGTGATCATGCAAAGTGTTCCCGGAAGCCTAGAACTCTCGAGCGGAGAGTTCTAGAACGCCGGGGACATTTTGCATGATCACGGAGGGTTTTGCGGGCTACTGGCGGAGCAGGGCCGCCGGGCGCAGCGCGGGCAGACTGACCGTGAAGGTCGCGCCCTCGTCGGCCGCGCTCTTCACCCCGATCGTGCCCTGGTGCCCCTCGACAATCTGCCGCACCACCGCCAGCCCCAGACCGGTGCCCTGAATCGCCTGGAGCCGGGCCTGTTCGGTGCGGAAGAAGCGGGTGAAGAGCTGGTCCTGCTCTTCCACCGGGATCCCGATGCCGGTGTCGGACACGCTGATCTCCACGGTCGGACGGGCGGGGTCGGGTATCGAGGCCGTGACGGTCACCGTGCCGCCGGCCGAGGAGAACTTCACCGCATTCGAGATCAGGTTCAGCAGAACGCGTTCCAGCTGCGACCGGTTACCGAGCAGGCAGGGCAGGCCGGGGGCGACCTGCACCTCGAGCGCGACCCCCTGCGACTCCATCGCCGGCCCGAGCACGCCCTCGGCCTGGGCGACCAGCTCGGCCACGTCGACCTCCTCGTCCATCCGGGCGGCGATACCGGAGTCCACGCGCGACAGCGTCAGCAGATCCTCGACCAGGGTGAGCAGGCGGCGGGAGTTGCGGTCGATCACCTGGATCATGCGCCGGTGCACCTCGTCGGCGTCACCGGCCAGCAGCATCTCCGCGTAGCCGGTGATGCTGGTCAGCGGTGTGCGCAGCTCGTGGCTCACGGTGGCGACGAATTCGCCCTTCAGCCGGTCGAGTTCGCGCAGTTCCTCCTCGACCTGCTTCTGCCGGGAGATGTCGACGTAGATCGCGCCGATCGCGAACCGCCGCCCGGTCCCGTCGACCACCGGGTAGCGGACGACCAGGTAGGTGCGGTCCTCCCCGTCCACCGCCCAGGTCTCCTCGCCCTCCACCTTGTCGGCGCCGTCCAGGCAGGCCTGTTCCACGGAGGTCAGTTTGCGCCGGTCGTGGGAGATGGGGCGGCCGGTGCCCCCGGTGGGGCGGAGCCGATCGAACTCGGCGTTGGTGAGCAGAGTACGACCGGTCGCGTCGCGCACACAGATCGCCGCCGGAGCGTGATCAACCACCCCGCGCAGGATCTCGGCGGTCTCGCGGCGCTCCTGCTCGATCGTGCGGGCCTGGGTGGCCAGGCGGCGCCCGGCCAGGGCGTGCTCGATGGCCGGGGCCAGGCGCACCAGGCGATCCTTCAGCAGGTAGTCGGTGGCCCCCTGCCGCAGGGAATTGACGCAGGTGTCCTCGTCCATCACCCCGCTGACCACGATCAGGGGGATGTCGATCTGGAGTTCCTGCAACATGCGCAGGGCGTCCGGGGCCGTCATGGACGGCAGGGAATAGTCGCAGAGCACGATGTCCGGCTGCTCGCCGAGACCGGCGATGAACTCCTCCGGCGTCTCGGCACGCATCCAGGTCGGTTCGTATCCGGCTCGTTTCAGCTCGAGCAGGAGAAGCTCGGCGTCGTCGGGACGATCCTCGACGATCAGAAGCCGCAGGGGCGATGGCATGGGTGTCTCCCGTGATGTGTTACCGATACTGCGCTTTCGTGCTCAGTGACCGCCACCGACGAGCACGACCCTCCGATCGCGGGGTGGATGGTTGTAAACCAGCCAGTACCGGCCGATGTCGAGCACCGTCGCGAAATAGGGCTCGATCTCCACCGGCTTCACAATGTAGCTGTTGGCACCCAGGGCGTAGCAGATCTCCAGGTCGCCGTCCTCCGCCGATGACGTCATCATCACCACCGGCACCTCTGCGAGCACCGGGTTCGCGCGGATCTCCCGCAGCACGTCGATCCCGGACAACATCGGCATCTTGATGTCGCACAGCACCGCCCGGGGCAGGTCGTGCGGATCCCGCCCGGCCCAGGGACCTCGGCACAGCAGCAGGTCCAGCGCCTCGACGCCGTCCTTCGCCGCCTCCACCCGTCCCGGGAAACGCCCCTTGCGCAACGCGTGCAGCGCCAGCTCCCGGTCGTGCGGACTGTCTTCCACCAGCAGCAGCCAGCCGTTCACCGCAGCTCACCCCCCGGCGCGGGAAGGGTGAAGCCCATCGTCGCGCCCACGCCCGGCTTCCCCACGGCGGACAGCTGCCCCCCGTGCCGTTGCACGATGCGCTGCGAGAGGGCCAGGCCGATGCCGGTCCCGATGAACTCGTCGTTGTGGTGCAGCCGCTGGAACACCTGACCGAGCTTGGCCGCATACCGCATGTCGAACCCCGCGCCGTTGTCCTTCACCAGATACATCACGGTGTCCGGAATCGCCAGCGGATCCGGACCCCCGCTGGGCTTCTCGTCCTCCTCGGCAACCTCGGCCCGGACCTCGACCCGGGCCGCGTCCTTCTTCCCCGTGTACTTGATGGCGTTGTCCAGCAGGTTCACCCACACCTGCTGGATCAGCCGGCGGTCCCCGTACGCCGGCGGCAGCGGGGCCAGCACGAACTCGATCGTCCGGCCCTCCCGGGCCGGTTCCAGCGAGTTCCAGCACTCCTGGGCCAGCATCCCCATGTCGATCGGCTGCGACTGCATCTGCTGGCGCTGCATGCGCGAGAACGACAGCAGGGCGTCGATGAGACTGCCCATGTGCTCGGCATTGTCGGTGATCTTGGTGAGGTATTTCAGGGCCTCGGGCGACATCTGGTCGCCGTACTCCTCCGACATGATCCGGGCGAACCCGCTCATCGCCCGCAGCGGTGCCCGCAGGTCGTGGGAGACGCTGTAGGAGAATGCCTCCAGTTCAGAGTTGACCGCGGCCAGGTCGGCGTTCTTCTGCTCCAGCTGCACGGTGCGCTCGGCCACGCGCTCCTCCAGCAGTTCGGTCAGCTCCTGGCTGGCCTGCTGGGACGCCCGCTGCTCGGAGACGTCGTGGGTGACCTTGACGTACCCCTGGAGCCGGCCGTGCTCGTCGCGCATGGCCGAGATCGACGCGTGCGCCCAGAACACCGAGCCGTTCTGCCGTACCCGCTTGCCCTCGACGTGGATCTTCCCCATCACCGCGGTGTCGGCCAGGATCTGCGCCGGCACCCCGTGGGCCTGGTCGGCCGCGTCGAAGAACGAGGCGTAGGGCAGACCGATCGCCTCGTCGCTGCGGTACCCCTGCATCCGCTCGGCCGCGGCGCTCCAGCTGTGCACCCGGCCGCAGCTGTCGAGCATGATGATCGCGTAGTCCGAGGCACCCTCGAGCAGCCGGGCGAGCCGGTCCAGCTCGTTGCGGCTGCGCTCGGCGAACTGCCAGCTGTCGGTGATGTCGGTCCAGATCATCAGCGCGCCCGGAGTGCCGTCGTCCAGCTCGATCGGCTGGCCCGACAGCATCATCCGGCGGGGTTCGCCCTCCCGCAGCAGGCGCGCGCTCACGAGCTCCCGCGACAGCGTGGCGCCCTCCAGAACTCTGGCCAGGGGCGCCAGTTCAACCGTTTCGTCCACCAGAAGACGCCCGTCCGGCCCGTTGCGCACGGGGCGCACCTGCTGCGCGAACCGTTCGACCCGGTCGCCGACCGCGACCCCCAGGGCATCCAGCAGGGGGGTCGCGGCCGGGTTGGCGAGCCGCACCACCCGGCTGGAGTCCACGACCATCATCGAGGCCTCGGAGTCGCGCCACAGCAGATCGATCAGCGAGCGCCCACCGTTCCCGGGTGGAACGAAAGTCGTTGCGGCCGAAGAGCCCAGGGGCAGAACCGGGTCGTCCGCGATCCCGCCCCCGGCCGTCTTCTGGCTCATCAACCCAACGGTCTGATGCCCCGTGTCACCAGCCATCTCCGTGGGTCACCAGGCGTGTTCGGTGACCGAGGGGATGGGACGCCCGGTGATCGCCTCGTCCACCGCATCCAGCAGGGCGTGGGCGGCGAACGGCTTGGTCAGGTACGCGGCCCCGAGCTCGTGCCCCCGCAGGATGTCCCGTTCCCGCGCGGAGGCCGAGACGAAGATCGCCGGGATGTCCTCGTGCCCCCGGCGCAGCCGGGTGAGCAGGTCGAAGCCGTCCATCCCGGGCAGGCCGACGTCCAGGACGTAGGCGTCCGGCGCGCCGAACTGGTCCACGGAGTCGAGCGCCAGGTCGGCATCGGGCATCGCGATGACGCGGTGCCCGACCATGACCAGTCGCATGGAGATCAGGTCACGCACATCCGGGTCGTCCTCGACCACCAGCAGTCGGGCCACGGTGCCTCCTCGTTCGCGGGGATGTTCCGGGGAAGTCGCTTGCCCTGATCCATCGGCGCGAAGGGGGTACTTCCTTCAGTTCCAGGCCTGGTGACACTCGGATGCCCTATCCGGGTGAGCGCCCGGACGACACCGTGGCACGGCTCGCGGTTACGGTCACCACCTGCACAAACGCGTGTGGCGGCCCGCTCGGCGGGCCGCCACACAACTCCACCCGTTCGGCGGAACGACCTACTCAGCCGGCGTAGACGCCCAGCAGGTCCAGACGGGTGAGCACACCGGTCGGCTTGCCGTCAGCGACCACCATCACGGCATCGACCTGTTCCAGCGACTTCCTGACCACTTCGACGGGTTCTCCTGCTCCGACCAGGGGAAGCGGCGCGGACATGTGCTTCTCGACCGGGTCGGCGAGGTTGGCCCGGCCGGTGAACACGGCCTCGAGCAGATCCCGCTCGCTGACCGACCCGGCGACCTCGCCCGCCATCACCGGCGGCTCGGCCTTCACCACGGGCATCTGCGAGACGCTGTACTCACGCAGGATCTCGATGGCGTCGCGCACTGTCTCGGTGGGATGGGTGTGCACCAGGTCGGGCAGGTCACCGGCCTTGGCGCGGAGCACGTCGCCGACGGTCAGGCCGCCGTCCTGGCTGAGGAAGCCGTAGGAGGCCATCCACTGGTCGTTGAAGATCTTGCCGAGGTAACCGCGTCCACCATCGGGGAGCAGCACCACCATCACGTCGTCCTTCGTCAGCTTCTCGGCCGCGCGCAGCGCGGCCACCACGGCCATGCCGCAGGAGCCACCGACCAGCAGCCCCTCCTCCTTGGCCAGACGGCGGGTCATGGCGAACGAGTCGGCGTCGGAGACCGCGATGATCTCGTCGGGGATCGACGGGTCGTAGGCGCTGGGCCAGAAGTCCTCTCCCACACCTTCGACCAGGTAGGGACGCCCGGTGCCCCCGGAGTAGACGGATCCCTCGGGATCCGCACCGATCACCTTCACGCGTCCTTCGGACGCCTGCTTGAGGAACCGGCCGGTGCCGGTGATCGTGCCACCGGTGCCGACGCCGGCGACGAAGTGCGTCACCTTGCCCTCGGTGTCGTTCCAGATCTCCGGGCCGGTGGTGGCGAAGTGGCTCGCCGGTCCCTCCGGGTTGGCGTACTGGTTCGGTTTCCAGGCGCCCTCGATCTCCTTCACCAGCCGGTCGGAGACCGAGTAGTAGGAGTCCGGGTGGTCGGGTTCCACCGCGGTCGGGCAGACCACCACCTCGGCGCCGTAGGCGGCCAGCACGTCGCGCTTGTCCTTGCTGACCTTGTCGGGACAGACGAACACACACTTGTAGCCCCTGCGCTGGGCCACGAGCGCCAGGCCGACCCCGGTGTTTCCGGAGGTGGGCTCGACGATCGTGCCGCCCGGACGGAGTAGTCCGTCCCTCTCGGCGGCCTCGATCATCCTCAACGCGATGCGGTCCTTCACGGATCCGCCCGGGTTCAGGTACTCCACCTTGGCCAGCACGAGGGGTGCCACGTGCTCGGCGATCCGGCCCAGCCGGACCAGTGGGGTGTTGCCCATCAGCTCAACGATCGATTCTGCGTACTTCACGGGCCCATCCAACCCCACCCGGCCTCGGGCGGCGAGGCACTACGGGTTTTGTGATGCCTCTCCGGTCGCGGCCACCACGGACCCGTCACCCGTCCGGGGTGCACGGCGCCGCCGGAACGCCGCCCAGCGACCCCGGGGGCCACGCTCGGCGCCGGAGACCTCGATGCCGGACACCTCGGTACCGGCGGTGTCGACGGCCCGGACCGCGGCGTGCGCGATGTCGTCGATGCCCTCACCCCGGCGGTAGTCGGGCACCCGGTCCCGCTCGCCGGGCAGGTAGCCCAGGGCGGCCGCGACGCTCGGGAGGATCACGTCGGCCACCCGGGCGTAGCCGGTGGGCGAGGGGTGGAAGCGGTCGCTCGCGAACATGTCGACGCGGTGGTTGCGGAACTCACCGGCCAGCAGGTCGGCCAGCGACACCGTGGCCCCGCCCGCCTCGACCGTGGCGATGGTCTGCGCGGCCGCCAGCTGACGACTCAGCCGCTGCGCGATATAGCGCAAGGGACGCGGAATTTCCTGGATCGTGCCGAGATCGGGACAGGTGCCCACGACGACCTGGACCCCGGCGTCGCGCAGCCGGCGCACGGACGCCTCGAGGGCGCGCACCGCCACCTGCGGCTTCACCCGGTGGGTCACGTCGTTCGCGCCGACCATGATCACCACGACGTCGGGCCTGGCTCCCTCGCCCAGGGCACGTACGGTCTGTTCCTCCAGCTCCCAGGACTGACCGCCGACCCGCCCGAACATCCGCATCTCGACCGGGCGCCGGGCGATCTGCGCCAGTCCGGCCGAGATCACCGCGCCGGGCGTCTGGTGGCCGTGGTCGGCGCCCAGGCCCACGGAGGTCGAGTCACCGAGCATGACGAGCTGGACGGGTTCCCCGGGGAAGTCGCCGTAGCGCCCCTCACCACCGGGACCGGCACTGCCGAAGGGCTGGCCGATCACCTTGCGCGCGATCTGCACCTCGGTCAGCAGCAGCCCGTAGGCCGCCGCGCCCACCGCGCCGATGCCCCCTCCGCCGAAGGCCGCCGCGGCTGCGATCCTCCGTGCCCTGTCGGCTCGACTCACATACGCTCCCGTCGCCAGTGGGTAACCAGTACCCCATTCCGCAGTTGAACAGCGCAGGCATGTCCAGGCAACACCGTAACCACGGCCCGGGAACCAGTTCTGATCGCCACCCCACCTTCTTCGCCGGGACCCTCTTCGAGACACACCTCGCCCATGTATTGCAGCAAGCGGACTTTGGGTTTTGATTCCCGAAACAGGTCACGAATCGGCCTGGTCCGAACGAAATTCGGTCAGCGACTCACGTGACGAAGATCTAGTGACCAGGCCTAGACCAGGGCGTGGACGGCGACGATCGCCTCGACCGCGCGGACCCGGAAGAGATCGCTGCGATCGCCCCCGCGCAGCAGGTCGTTGCCCAGCACCAGAGCCTGGTCGGCCAGGGCGTGGGCCTTCAGCACGGGCAGCTCGCGCCGCGGCTCACCGTCGGCCTCGGCGGTCAGGTCGGCCATCCGCTGCAGCCCGGCGCGGACCTGCGCGACCAACTGCGCGGCCTCCACGCCCTGCCGGGCGGCCAGGCGCGGGCCGACCACCCGCAGCCGGTCGGCCAGGCGGTCGAGCCGCTGGGCGGCCTCGTCATGGGTAGGGCTCAGCACCTCAGGCATGGTAGACGGCCCTGACCGCAGCTCTCACTGCAGCTCTCACTGCAGCTCTCACTGCAGCTCTCACTGCAGCTCTCACTGCAGCTCTCACTGCAGCTCGAAGCCTCGCTGCCGCTCCCAGTCCGTCACCACCGCGCCGAACGCGGCGAGCTCGGCGTCGGCCGCGCGCAGGCACATGGCCACGACGTCCTCACCGAAGGCGTTGCGGGCGAGGTCGGATCCGGCGAAGGCCTGACGGGCGGCCGTCAGGGTGGCCGGCGGCCGGGCCAGGCCGGGGGCGCGGGGGTCACCGATCAGCGGCTGCTCCAGCGGCAGGCCGGCGCGGATGCCGTACAGGCCCCCGGCGAGCATGCCGGCCAGGGCCAGGTAGGGGTTCACATCGGCCCCGGGCACCCGGTTCTGCACCCGCAGGCTCTCGCCCCGGCCGGTCACCCGCAGCGCGCCCGCGGTGGTGTTCTCACCCCAGGTGATCGTGCTGTTCCCGGGCTGGAACCGCTTGTACGAGTTCACCGTCGGCGCGTAGAGCAGGGTGAAGTCGCGCAGGGTGGCCAGCACCCCGGCGACGAAGCTGCGCAGGACCGCGCTGCGCCCGTCGGAGAAGTCCTGGTTGGCGGAGTCGGCGAAGACGAACGCACCGTCGAGGCCGCGCAGGCTCATCGAGATCCGGGCCCCGTTACCGGGCCCCTCGTCGTAACGCGCCATGAAGGTCAGGGCCTTGTCGTGACGCCCGGCCAGCTCGGTGGCGGCGGTGCGGAACGCGACGTGGTTGTCGGCCGTGCGGATCAGGCCGTCGTGCCGGAAGGCGACGTCGTACTGCCCGGGTACGCCGGTGCCGTGCGACGTCTGCACCGTCAGCCCCGAGTTGTAGGCGGTCTGGCGCAGGTCGCGCAGCAGTTCCTCGTCCACATTGGTACCGCCCAGGGCGTTCCCGCCGGCGGCGCGGGGAAGGCCGGCCCAGTTCCGCCCGGCCGCCTCGCCGTAGCTCGTGCCGAACACCCCGAACTGCAGGGAGATCGCGCCGGTGGGCACCACCCCGAGGTCGGCGGCCTCCTTCACCTGGGCCGCGAGCACCTGCCGGGGAGCCGTGCGCACCGGCAGACCGTCGGCGCGGAACAGGTCGCCCTGCACCATGACCGACCCGGCCAGCCAGGGCGCGGGCCGCAACGTCGACGGGTCGGGCCGCAGCACCAGGGCGCCGGGCGACACCGCCAGGCCCGCCGACCCCAGGTTCAGGCCCTCGGCCAGGACCGATCCGGAGAAGTGCCGGGCGTGTACCCGCTCACCCTGCAGCCGTCCGGCCGGGTCGGTCCAGGTCACCACCACGGTGTCGACGTGCCCTGAGCTCACCAGACGCTCGAACTCGTCCAGCTCCAACGGTGCGGTCATCGCGGGAGTCCCTTCCCCGGGTCGTGGAACGACGATGAGCTCTCGTGATCATGGTGCCGTCAGGTAGCCACGCTCGGTCAGCAACGACCAGACCTGGTCGACCGCGTCCTGGACGGTGATGCCGGTGGTGTCGATGCGCAGCTCGGGGTCGACCGGGAGCTCGTAGGGCGAGGAGATGCCGGTGAAGTCCGGGATCTCGCCCCGCCGGGCCCTGGCGTACAGGCCCTTGCGGTCGCGGCGCTCGCACTCCTCGAGCGGGGTGGCGATGTGCACGAGCACGAAGTCACCGGCCTGCTGGACCTCGGCCCGCACCTGCTCCCGCACCGCCTCGAACGGCGCGATCGGCGCGCAGACCGCCAGGCCGCCGTGCCGGGTGATCTCGGCGGCGACGTAGCCGATGCGCCGGATGTTCAGCTCGCGGTCGGCCCGGCTGAAGGTGAGCCCGGCCGAGAGCATGCGGCGCACCTCGTCCCCGTCGAGCAGCGACACGGTGCGCGTGGTGTGGTCGAGCAGCCGCTCGGCGAGGGCCTTGGCCACCGTCGACTTGCCCGAGCCGGACAGGCCGGTGAAGAACAGGGTCAGGCCCCGGCGGTGAGGCGGGGGCACCGCGCGGGCGTACTCACGGGCAAAGGCCGGGTGCAGTTCGCCCTCTTGCGGTTCCGGGGTCAGGACCTCCGTGGCCCCGTAGCCCCGGGCGACCGCGGTGAGCAGCGCCGCGTCGTCGGTGTGCGTCAGCCGGGGCACCGCGACCGGCACGGCCGGATCGCCCGACCCGGCGGCCACGTCGCGCACGGCCCGCCAGAGACCGTCGGCCGGCAGCGGGAGTTTGCGGCCGGCCCCGGCCACGGCGATCCAGAGCAGGTGATGCCCGGCCTTCCGGGCCCGATCGCGCACCTCTTCCACCACCGCCGCGGTGAGCAGGCCGGTGACCGGCACGGCCAGGACCGCGGCGCCCTCCGGGACAGCGGCCCGCACCTGGGCGGGCGTCTGCCGGGCCGCCCGCGCCGGGCCGTGGGTGAACGGCTTGAGCGGCGTGAACTCCGGAAGGGACACGGTCTCGGTGCCCACCGGGCCGCCAGAACCCCTGCGCGTCAAGGTCGCCACCGGCGTCCCCTCGGCGTCCTCGAGCGTGACCGCCGCACCGGCGTCCAGGCGCTCCCCCAGGTCCGAGGGCACCTCCACGATGCCCGGCGCGACCGGCAGGGCACCGGTCAGCACGAGCTCGGCGATCTCCAGCAACGACTGCGGCGGGTGCCAGCTGAGGGCAGGGCTGTTGTCTTCGGGCACGGTCGTCAGCCTACGTCGTGGCGACCACGCAGACCCGGACAAAGATCGCCCCCGCCAGGAGGAGCCTGGCGGGGGCGATCTGCTTCGAAGCGCTGGTGATCAGTCGTCGCCGCGCAGGATCGCGAGAAGACGCAGGATCTCGACGTAGAGCCAGACCAGCGTCACCAGGAGACCGAAAGCGGCCGTCCAGGCGAACTCCTGGGGCAGTCCGTTGCGGATGCCCTGCTCGACGAAGTCGAAGTCGAGGATCAGGAAGAACGAGGCGAGCGCCACGCCGAAGGCGGCGATCAGCCAGCCCAGCGGGCTGTTGTACGCGTTGTTGCCGGTGATCACGCTGACCAGCAGGTTGATCACGGCGAACGCCATGTACCCGACGCCGGCGATCATCAGCACGCGGGTGAACTTGGGGGTGGCGCGCACGACATTGAACTTGTACAGCGCCAGCATCGAGACGAAGGCGCCCAGGGTGCCCAGCACGGCCTGCATGACGATGCCGTCGTAGACCGAGTTGAAGACCAGGCTGATGCCACCGACGAAGAGGCCCTCGGCCGCCGCGTAGACGAACATCAGGGCCGGGCGGATCTTCTTGCTGAACGAGATGACCAGGCTCAGCACGAGCCCCACGATCGCGCCGCCGAAGGTCACCGGCATCAGGATCGGGTCGTTCGGCTCGATCAGTGCGAACACGGCAGCGGCCGCCACGAGCAGCACGGCGAACAGCGATGCGGTGCGCACCACGACGTCGTCGATGGTCATGCGGTCGGTGTTACGCGACCTCGCCGCCGGGCTGTCGTACATCCCCTGCAGGTCATCGGCGGTCGGCGTGCGCGTGTCGAACGTCGCGTAACCCCCACGGGCAAATTGCTCACTGCGCCCGAAGACAGGGTTTCTGCTTTCCATCGGTCCTCCGACCGTTTGTTCGCGTCTCCTTCTGCCCGTAGTTCCCACGTCCGGGCCCGGTCGACCTTGTGCGACCGTTGTGAATCTAATGTTCGCCCGGCCGGGGAAGTTCCCGGCCCGAAGATCTTTGTGTGAAGTTTTACCCCACACCCGCCGCGGAGCCGCCGCCCCGCGCCGACCTGCCCGGATGTGCGGAAGATCAGGCCCGCAGGTGCCCGGATGATCACGGTGCGCCCTCCTGGTCCGACCTGTCAGTGACAACGGTGACACTTGATGCCCCAGTTACGCCTGTGATGGTTGTGTCAAGACCGGCCTGTCCCCGATACCCTTCTCGTCCAGGCGATTGCACCGCGGGATGTCGGGGTTCTGACCTCACGGTGAGCGATCCTCCCGGAGCGATCAAGGCAGGAGCCAGGTGCAGTCCTTCGTGCTGAGCGACAGCCAACGCGAGGAGAACGAACAGGCCGGGCACACCTGGGTCTCGTCGCCGGTCCTGTTCGGCGTCCTGGCCCTGCTCGCGCTGCTGGTGCCGGTCCAGGCGCTGGTGTCCGGCGTGGCCACCGGGATCCTCCACGTGATCGTCGGTGCCGGCGCGATCGCGACCGGGCTGGCGGGCGTCCTCAAATTCGCACCCACGCGCCGCCGCGGCTGGTACCTGCTACTCGCCGGAGCCGCGCTCTGGTTGCTCGGTGACCTGGTCGCGCTCTTCGACGGCGGCACGACGACGGGCAGCCTCCCGGCTCTCTCCGACCTGATCTCGCTGTGCGCCTACCCCCTGCTGGCCAGCGGCACGCTGGACTTCTCCCGGGCCCGGGGCGACAACCGCGACCACGGCGCCGTGATCGACGCGCTGGTGCTGACCACCAGCCTGGGCGTGGTGATCGGGGTCTTCCTGATCGCCCCGCTGGCCGAGAGCTCGTCGCTCCCCCTGGCCACCAAGGCGATCGGCACCGCGTACCTGCTCGGCGACCTGTTCCTGCTCGGCGTGCTGGCCCGGATGTACTCGGTGCCCAGCGCCCGCTCGCTCTCCTACCTCTCGCTGGCCGCGGGCATCGCGCTGATGCTGGCCTCCGACACCGGCTACCAGGTGTCGTCGCTGATCTTCTCCACCAGCCGCTCCAGCGGCCTGGTCGAGGCCGGCTGGCTGGTCGGCTACCTGCTGATCGGCGCGGCCGCCTGCGCCGCCTCGATGCGTGGACTGGCCGACCCGGAACCGGCCGAGCCCGGCAACACCCTCAGCCGCCGTCGCCAGGCCGCGCTGGTGCTGGCGCTGATCCTGCCCGGCATGGTGCTGCTGGCCGACGGCTTCGCCAGCCAGGCCCGGCACTGGCCGATCATCACCGCCGGCATGCTGCTGGTCTGCCTGCTCATGCTGGTTCGCATCCTCTGGCTGATCTCGACGGTGCAGGACCAGTCGGTGCGCCTGGAAGGACTGGTGCGCACCGACGGCCTGACCGGCGCCCCGAACCGGCGCACCTGGGACTACGAGGTGAACCGCGCCACCGAGATGGCCCGGGAGCACGGCACCTCGCTGTGCATCGCGATGATCGACCTGGACAAGTTCAAGCTGTTCAACGACTCCAAGGGTCACCAGGCCGGCGACATGCTGCTGCGTGACTCGGTGGCCGCGTGGACCGCCCAGCTACGCCCGCCGGCCCTGCTCGCACGCTACGGCGGTGAGGAGTTCGCCCTGCTGGCACCCGGTTTCACCCCCTTGCAGCTGGCCACCGTGCTGGAGCGGCTGCGCCAGGTGACGCCGCACGGCCAGACCTTCTCGGCCGGGGTGGCGCAGTGGGACCCGTCGACCGACCCGGGCCGCGCCGTGGCCGCCGCCGACGAGGCGCTGTACGCGGCCAAGCGAGCCGGTCGCGACCGGGTGGTGATCGCCGGTGACGAACCCCCGGCCGGGCCGCCGACCGGGCCGATCTCGTTCACCTCGATCACCGTCAAGGCCGACCCGATCAAGCCGTTCGACGAGTCCGGCCCGCCCGTGACCTCCCGCCGGGGCCGGCGCCGGGTGCACCGCATGCCGAGCTTCGAGATGGTCACCCAGCCGATCGTCGACCTGCGGGTGCACCAGGTCTGCGCGCACGAGGCGCTGGCCCGTTTCGACGCCCTGGGTACCTCCCTGCCGACCAGTGAGGTCTTCCGGCAGGCCTACCGCGAGGGGTTCGGCGACCTGCTGGAGCTGGCCGCGATCCAGGCCGCGCTCGACCTGCCCGGCCGGCCGCCGGGCCACGACCTGTACGTAAACGCCTCGGCCCGGGCACTGATGACTGCCCGGATGCGAACCGGCCTGCCCGACAACCTCTCCGGGATCACGATCGAGCTCAGCGAGGACCCGGGCGACATCGACATGAACGACCTGGTGCGCGTCATCAACGACCTGCGCGACCGGGGCGCCGGCATCGCCCTGGACGACGTCGGCGCCGGGGCCCAGGAGTTCGCCCGGCTGGCCATGCTCCAGCCCGACATGGTGAAGATCGACCGGACGCTCGTGGTGGGCTGCGCGGTCGACCCGGGACGCACCGCGGTGGTGCGGGGCCTGGTCGTCTACGCCGAGATGATGGGCTCGCTGATCTGCGCCGAGGGCGCGGAGACCGCCGCCGACCTGGACCATCTCGCCGCCCTCGGGGTGACGCACGCCCAGGGCAACCTGCTGGCCGAGCCCAAGAAGGGCTGGCAGACCCTGACTCCCCCGCCGGCCTTCGACTTCGCCCCCGACCCGCCGATCTCCTTCGCCCCGGCGACCAGCTTCGAACCCGGCACCACCTTCGGCCCGTCCAACACCTTCAGCCCGTCCAACACCTTCGGGTCGTCCACACCCTACGAACCGGCCTCCACCCTGGATCCGTCCGACCCCCTGGACCCCTCCACACCCTTGGAACCGGAGACCAGCTGGACCTTCCGGCCGCCCGGCTACGACGACCCGGACGCGACCAGCCCGATGGTGATCCGGAGAGATCCCGAGGAGTAGAGGCTCAACCCGGTCGTCCCCCGGCCGACTGACTCCTCGACGGCCGTTCACCGAACGGCTCCCACATCGATGGAGGACGTCTGGTGCAGGCGCGGCGCTCGTGCTGAGTCGCCTGGTGCCGTGGGATGTCGCGGCCGCCCGGCGCTGGGCGATGGTGCTGCTCCTGGGCAGCGGGGGCGCGCAGGCCTTCGAGTCCCTGGTCTTCGGCGATCCCTACCCCTTCGGGGCCCGGCTGCTGAACTGGGCGGTGACGGCCCTCGCCCTGGCGCTGGGCGTACTGCTCGCCCTCATCGGCCGCTCGCTGACCGGGCTCGCCTATCTCGGCGTCGCCCTGTTCGGCACGGCCGGCGTCGCCGCGGTGGCCATGGCGACGCAGGACGCCACCTCGGCCCCCGCCCTCTTCCTGTCCGTGCCGCTGCTGTTCGCCGTCCAGCAGCTCCGCCCGGCCGCGGCGTACCTGGTCATCGGCGCGACCGTCGCGGCCTACGGCGCGATCGTCGGCACGCAGCTCCCGGCCTCCCAGTTCCCGGACACGTTCGCCTACGGCTCACTCGCGTACGTGATGCTGGGCATCCTGCTCAGCCGCGGCGCGGCGAGCCAGCGCCGCCTGACCGCCCTGCTCGAGCAGCAGGCCAACGTCGACACCGTGACCGGTCTGGTCACCCGGCGGTTCATGGACGAGTCCACCCGCCGGGCCATCGCCGACACCGACCCGGACTCCGGCGTCGCGCTGATCGTGATCGACATCGACCACTTCAAGACCATCAACGACTCGCACGGCCATCCCATCGGTGACGAGGCCCTGCGCCACGTCGCCCACACGATCCGCGCCAACACCCGGGCCGACGCGGTGCTCGGCCGTCTCGGTGGGGACGAACTCGCCGTGCTGCTCCCCGGCTGCAGCCTCGAAAGTGCCTCCCGGCGGGCCGAGCAGATCGTCGCGGCCGTCGCCCAGACTCCCCTGGAACTCGCCGACGGCCGCACCGTTCCCCTGTCCATCAGCGCCGGCATCGCCCAGGTCCCCGACACCGCCGCCAGCCAGGCCACGCTCTACGCCGCCGCCGACTCCAGCCTGTACAACGCCAAGGAGAACGGCCGCGCCCGGGTCGGGCGGGCCGTCCCCATCTCCTAGCTCTTCACGAAGACCGGCATGGTGTCCAGACCGGTGGTGATCTGCGCGGTGCTGCCCCCCTTGTACTTCTTCCCGGTGAACCAGTCCTTCCAGGTACTGCCCGGCGGGAACCAGACGGTGGTGGTGGCGCTGGTGCCGGCGGTGGTCACCGGGGCGACGAGAAGATCCGGTCCGTAGAGGTACTCGGACCCGGCCGAGGCGTACGCCTCCTGCTCACCGGGGTAGGCCAGGTAGAGCGGACGGACGATCGGTGTACCGGTGCGGGTCGCCTCCTGCGCGGCCGCGTAGGTGTAGGGCTGAAGTTTCTTGCGCAGTTTCAGGAACTTCTCGGCCGAGGCCTGCGCGGCCGGTCCGTACTGCCACGGGAGCCGGTCGCTGTGGTTGGAGTGCAGCCGGTCGATCGGCTGGAAGGTACCGAGCTGCACCCAGCGGGCGTACAGGTCGTCGGGCAGCTTCGTGCTGCCCGGTTCCGAACCCGGCTCCTGCAGACCACCGGTGTGCCCGCCGATGTCGTGGCTGATCGCCGCCAGCCCGGTCGCCACCGACTCACCCGGCGTGTAACCGACCTGCGCCTGGAGGGTTTCCCAGGTCGAGAGGGTGTCACCGGTGAAGTGCAGCGTGGTGCGCTTGTCGGCCCACGGCCCGGTCGCCACCGACGCCGGGTTCGAGTAACCGCCCGCCGACAACGAACCGTAGGCCCGGCTGAACGCGAAACCGTTGCGCTCGGCGTACTGCTGGTTGATCCAGGCATCCGGCGTCACCCCGGGCAGCGACGAGCTGGAGGCGTCGCAGCACCAGTCGAGCCACCAGAAGTCCACGCCCTGCTTCTCGATGTCGTCGTGCAGGTCGAGATAGGCCGCCAGCTGGTCGGGGTCGCCCCAGTCGAAGCTGTAGCAGTCCGCGCCGCCGTTGCAGCCGGTGCGCTTGAGTCTGCCCTTCGCCCTCGCCTGGGCGGCGGCGAACTTCGGGTCACTGCCGAGAATGCTCGGGTGGATGTTCCAGGTGGTGTGCAGCCCCTGGGCGTGGAGCCAGTCGTTGAAGCCCTTCGGGTCGGGGAACCGGGTCTCGTCGATCGACCACCCGTTCCACCGGTCGGGCTTCTTGAAGTCGGTGTCCACCACGAGCACGTCGAGCGGGACCTTCTCCTTCTGGAAACGCTTGACGATGTCCTGGAACTCGCTCGCCGTGCGGTCGTAGTACTCCGCGTACCAGACGCCGTAGGCCCATTTCGGCAGCGTCAGGGTCGGCCCGGTCAGCCTCGACAGGTCACTCAGGCCGGTCGCATAGTCCCGCCCGTACCCGAACACGTAGCCGTCCTGGTAGCCACCGGTATGAGATGCGCGTTGCGTCACCTTTTTCGCGGCCGGGTTCCACAGGGCGGACGCGGTGTCGTCGAGCAGCGACCAGCCGTCCTGGTAAAGGATGCCCGGGGTGGACTTGGCGTCGCCGTTCACCCCGTCGAGCCCGCGCCGGTAGCCGCCCAGCGGGGCGTGGGGCATGAGAAGAGTTTCCCCGACCCGGGTCAGGGCCACCGTGTCGATGTTCACGTGGCAGCTGTCCGCCGCCGGGCAGCCCAGTTCCACCGTGTTGGTGCCGGCAGCGAGGGTGACCGGGGCAGTCACGGTGCGCCAGTGGTCCCAGCCGCTGGTCGCCTTCAGGTCGATGGTGGACGCGGTTGCGCCCCCGACCCGGACGGCGACAGTTCGCGTCTGCACCGGCTGAGAACCTGCCTTGGCGTTGGCGTACCGCAGCTGGAGCCGGTACTTCCCGGCCTTCGGTACCCCGGTCACGGTGATCGTGTCCGACGACTCGACCCGTTCCATCCCGGCAACGAAGCCCTTGCCGGAGTAGCCGTTGTGATCGTCCGCAATTTTTGCCCCACCGGCGAGCACCCCGGTGTCCGCCTCACAGACCGTGCCGAAGGCACAGGGCTCCGGAGCCGGGACCGAAGGTGACGGATAGGCCGCCCCGGTCTCGGTGACGGCCAGACTGTCCACGTTGACCTGGCCCGACTCGGCCGGTCCGCGCACAATCGTCACCTCGTGGCGCCCCGCCGACAGGGTCACCGGCACGTCCACCACGGCCCAGGTGTCCCAGGAACCGGTGGGCGCCAGGGTGAACTGCTGCCCGGCGTCCCCGTCCACCACCACCCGCAGCGTGCGGTCGGCCACCTGGCCGTCGCCACCCCGGTCGTTCGCGTACCGCACCGCCAGCCGGAAGGTTCCGCTGCCCGGGGCATTCACCGAGAAGCGCAGCGAACTGCCGGGGGCCTCGTAGCCGGCGGCGAAACCACCACCGGTGTAGCCACTGTGGTCGGTGGCCCGGGCCAGCCCGTCGAGGGAGAGCGCCTCGGCCTCGCAGAGAGAGCCGAAAGCACAGGCCACGGCCCCCTGCCCGGCCCAGGGCGCCCCCTGTACCGACTGCCGTCCGGCGGTCAGTTCCACCCGGAGGTTGTCGGCGGTGAAGGCCCCCGACCCGGTGCGATAACGCAAGGTCATCTCGCCGGTGTCGATGGTCAGCCAGCCGTTGCCCGTGCGGGTGGTGAAGCGGGGCGGCGTGAACTTCGAGCGGCCGACGACGTTGAAAGTGCCTGCGTCGACGAACTTCGCGTCCCCCGCGAACTCGGTGCGGATCAGCGTGGGCGACAGCACCTGGAACCGGGCCGGCCCGGAGGTCACCACGGACCGGTCGGGGGCGCGCTCAGCCGCTTGCGCAGCCTGAGCCGCTTGAGCTGATGGGACGGGCGCGAGCAGCACCACTGTCAGGCCGAGAGCCAGCAGCAGCCGTGATCTTCCTTGACCGGGCATCTCGTCATTCTGCATGAATCATCCCCATTCGGACAGGCCTCCGTCCGGCATCACGGATCTCGCCCGGTCACGATGATCCCGACCCGCCGACGCCGGTCCTCGGCTACCGTCGTACCGGCAAAAGATCCCGTAACCACCGAAAGGGAGCTACCCGTAGTGAGGGACACTGACCCGTGGAGTGCCGTGCGCACGTCGTACGACAGTACGGCCGGCCACTACTCGACGCTGGTTCTCGACGACCTGGACCGGCAGCCGGTCGAGCGCGGTCTGCTGTCGATCTTCGCCGAGCTGGCCTCCGGCGGCCGCGTCGCCGACGTGGGCTGCGGGCCGGGCCAGATCACCCATCACCTGCACAGGCTGGGGCTGGACGTGTTCGGCGTGGACCTCTCGCCGGGCATGATCGAGCAGGCCCGGAAGAACTTCCCCGAGCTGGATCTCGAGGTCGGCTCGATGGCCGAGCTCTCCGCGCCCGGCGGCAGCCTGTCGGGGGTCGTCGCCTGGCTCTCGACCATTCACTTCCCCGACGACCAGTTACCCGGTGTGCTGGAGGAATTCCACCGGGTCCTGGCCGTCGGCGCCCCGGTGCTGATGACCTTCCAGGTGGGTGACGGCCCGAAGCACTTCGAGCAGTTGTGGGGTGGCGAGGTCGATCTGACGGTTTACCGGCGGCGGCCCGAGGTGCTCGCGGACCAGTTGCGGTCCGCCGGTTTCCACGTGTTGATGTCCACCGTGTTCGAGCCGGTCGGCCGCCCCGGGGCCCAGGCGGGCTGCATGATAGGACTGCGGACGTGAACATCAGACCCGCCCGGTTCTCCTCGGACCTCGATGCGATCGTCGGCCTGAACCGCGAGTACCTGACCTGGGCCACCGGCCGCCTGCTGGAAGAGTTCCAGCAGGTCATGCCGGTTCCGGACGACGCCGAAGCGGCCGGGCAGCTGGGTAAGTTCAACGGTCCGGACGCTGCCCTCCTGGTGATCGAGCACGAGGACGAGCTGATCGGCATGGGCGGGTTGCGCACACTGACACCCGGTGTCGTGGAGGTGAAGCGGATGTACGTGCGGCCGGAGTACCAGGGGCAGCGGGTGGGCTCGGCCCTTTTCGACGCCCTGCTCGGGACCGCTGTCGACGACCTCGGTGCCACCACGCTCCGCCTGGACTCGTGCCGGTTCATGGCCGCGGCCCAGCGCCTCTACGAACGTCGTGGTTTCGTCGAGCGGAACCCCTACGAGGGCACCGAGATCCCCGGCGACCTGCAGAAGTACTGGCGATTCTACGAGCGGGCCGCAGCCGGCCGCTGATCCGGTTCAGGCGATGAAGGGGAGATGCTGCTGCTCGACCTGCCCGAGCAGCGGCACTCCCCGCACGAAACGTTCCACCTCGGAGACCGCGAATTCGCCGAGCCGGCTCACCTCGCGCCCTTCGGCACCGGCCAGATGGGGCGTGACGTAGACGTTCTCCAGGTCGAAGAGGGGATGACCGGCGGGCAGCGGCTCCGGTTCGGTCACGTCCAGCACCGCCGACATCCGGCCGGTGGCGCAGTGCCGCACCAGGGCCCCGGTGTCGATCAGGGAACCACGGGCGGTGTTGATCAGCAGAACGCCGTCGCGCATGAGTGAGAGACGGCGATCGTCGATCAGGCCCCGGGTCTGCGACAGGGCCGGCGCGTGGACGCTGACGATGTCGCTGCGCGCGCAGAGAGTATCGAGATCGACCAGTTCAGCCCCGAGACCGGCTGCCTCCGGGGAACTCACGTACGGGTCGGCGAGCAGCACGGTGACGTCGAGCCCACGCAGGCGCTCAAGCACGAGCCGCCCGATCCGGGAGGCGCCGATGACACCGACGGTCGAGGTGGACAGACCGGTGGCGGCGGGTACCGGCCGGGCGATGCTGCTGGCGTCCGCGGCGTACCGACGGCTTCGTGAGAACACCCGCTTGGCACCGAGAACCATGGTGGCAATGGTAAATTCGGCGACCGGGAGCGCGTTCGCCGCAGCCGCCGACGACACCACGACGCCGCGGTCGTAGACGACCGGGTCGATGTGCCCCTTCACCGTGCCGGCCGCATGCATCACGGCCCGCAGGCGCGGTGCGGCAACCAGCACGTCCCGGTCGATGCGGGGACACCCCCAGCCGCTGACGAGGATCTCCACGGTCGCCAGCCGGTCGAGCGCCGCGGGTGTTCCGAAATCGGTGATGACGTGTCCCGGGTCGATCGTCACGATCGAGGCGAGCCGGTCGAGAAGAGGTTCGGGAAAGGCTTGGCGGTGCGCTCGGGGCCCGAGCGCGAAGGCTGCCACCGGCCGGGAGACCATGGGCGGACCTCTCCTTCAGACGTTTTCTTTCCGGGTCCGCTCCGTGAGCGAAACCCTAACTCATGCGGATTCGGGAGAGCTTTCAGCGGCGAGAACCCTCCGGCGCTCCCGGGTCCGGCCCGTGACCGGAGAACCCTCAGGGCCGATTCACAGGCAACCCCGGGGCACCCCGGCGCGACTCCCTTCGTCAGCAACGAGTCGATCGAGGGGAACCTGAACCCAGATGAAGACCGGAAACCACAGGCTGCGGCGCATCGCGGTCGGCAGTGTGGTGGCGATCGCCGTCGCCGCGGGAGGCGCGACCGTCGCCGCCGTGGCCGCCAACCCGTCCACCACGACCGCCACCACCACGCCGGTCAAGGGCGACGTCGTCACCCTGATCAACAAGAACACCACGTACTGCGCCGACGTCCAGGGCAGCTCGACCGCCAAGGGCGCCTCGGTCGTCAGCGCGACCTGTGACTCCTCGGATGCGTTCCAGCAGTGGACGGTCGACACCAGCGGCACCGAGCTGGGTTTCGTCAACAAGGGCAGCGGCCTGTGCCTGGCGGTCACCGACTCGACCGCGGGCAGCAGCCTGGTGACCACGACCTGCGCCCGCACCGAGGCGCAGTTCTACGCGGTCAAGCCCTCCACCACGTACTTCCTGATCGACAACGACCAGTCCGAGCTCTGCCTGACCGACACCGGGTCCAAGACCCTGGCCCCGGGCAAGGCACTGAGCCAGCAGACCTGCTCGACCACGGCCAGCACCGACAACTGGAGCTTCGGCACGGTCTCGGGCAGCACCCCGGTCACGACCACGACCACCAGCGCCTCCTCCGGCAGCAGCACCGGCCTGAGCACCGGTGACATCTGGGTCTCGACCAGCGGCAGCGACTCCGCCGCCGGCACCAAGGCCGCCCCCTACGCGACGATCGCCAAGGCCCTCTCGAGCGTCAAGGCCGGGCAGACGATCGTGCTGCGCGGTGGCACCTACAAGCCCACCGCCACACTCAAGCCGGCCACCAGCGGCACCTCGTCCAAGCGCATCACCATCGGCTCGTACACCGGTGAGAACGCGGTCATCGACGGCTCCAAGATCTCCTCGGACTCCTGGACCTGGAACCAGACCGCCAGCTACATGACCGTGCAGGACCTCGAGGTGAAGAACGCGCTCAACCACCCGGTGGTGTGCACCTCCTGCGCCGGCGTGATCTACCAGCGCCTGCGCGTGCACGACAACCAGGAGACCGGCATCGCCCTGCGCGGTGACGGCACCACGAACAACCAGATCCTCGACAACGACCTGTACCTGAACCACGACGACGCGACCAAGGGCCAGAACGCCGACGGGATCGCGATCAAGTTCGGCACCGGTACCGGGAACGTGGTCAAGGGCAACCGGATGTACAACAACGCCGATGACGGCATCGACCTGTGGCACTTCCTGTCCCCGGTGACCATCCAGGACAACTGGGCCTACGGCAACGGCGTGAACCGCTGGAACGTCTCCGGCTGGGAGGGCAACGGCAACGGGTTCAAGCTCGGCGGTGACAACCTCTCCGCGAACCACATCGTGAAGAACAACGCCGCCTGGGACAACAACGCCAACGGCTTCACCGAGAACTCCAACACCGGCAGCCTGACCCTGACCCGCAACACCGCCTACGACAACGCCGCCGCGGGCTTCTACTTCAAGATCTCCACCTCGACGCTGACCGGCAACGTGTCGGTGGCCAACGCGACCACGGCCACGATCGGCACCGGCGTGAAGGTCTCCGGCAACTCCTGGCAGAGCGGTACCTGGAGCGCCTCCAGCTTCAAGTCCGTCAGCGCGACGACCGCCGTGGGTTCCCGCGACGCCGACGGCACGCTGCCCACGGTCACCTTCCTGGTGCCCTCCAGCTCCACCACCCAGGGCTCGACGATGACCGAGTCCTGATCAGTGGTCCGGTGGCCGCCCCGAACGGCGGCCACCGGGCCCGTCTCAGATACCGAGCAACTGACGGGTGACCAGCACGGCGTTGTCCATCGGCTGGAGATGGCGGTTGACCTTGGCCATCACGCTGGCCCCCAGCCACAGTTCGTACAGCGACTCGGCAGTCGCCCGGGCCTCCCCGCGGATCGACAGCGACCCGTCCTCGACACCGCCGGCGATGGCCTTCTCCACCCGGTCGATCACCTGGGTGGTGCCGGACTTCAGGGCCAGGCGCATCGGCTCGGACATGTCCGCCACCTCGGCCCCCAGCTTCACCGCCAGGCAGCGACCCTGACACTCGTCCAGACTCTGGGTGTCGCGCCAGTTGTCCCAGTAGGCCATGAGCCGGTCGGCCCAGGGGCGCTGAGTGTCGCCCAGGAGCTGGTCCATCTCGCGCAGGTAGTGCTCGAAGTAGTACTCCACCACGGCCTCACCGAACGCGTCCTTCGAGCTGAAGTAGTGGTAGAAGGAGCCTTTCGGCACTCCCACACTGGTGAGCAGCTCGTTGATCCCCACCCCGGCGTAGCCCTTGCCGGCGAAGATCTTCTCGGCGGAATCGAGCAGGGCGACGCGGGTGCCCTGGTCGGCACGCTTCGGTGGCATAGCGATTAGCCTACCTCCGGATTAGACCGGTCGTCTCATCCCGCCAGCGCCTTGATCAGCACGTCGGCCGCCTCGGCCGAGGAACCGGGGTTCTGGCCGGTGATGAGCAGGCCGTCCTGGAGCACGTACGACGCCCAGTCCTCACCCTTGGAGTAGACGCCGCCCTGCTCGACCAGCACGTCTTCCACCAGGAAGGGGACGACGTCGGTGAGGCCCACGCCCTCCTCCTCGGAGTTGGCGAAACCGGTGACCTTCTTGCCGGCCACGACCGGGGTGCCGTCCTCGTTCACGACGTGCCGCAGCACGCCGGGGGCGTGGCAGACCAGGGCGGTCGGCTTGCCCGAGCGCAGGAAGTCCTGGATCAGGGTGATCGAGTCCTGGTCCTCGGCCAGGTCCCAGAGCGGGCCGTGGCCGCCGGGGTAGAACACGGCGTCGAAGTCGGCCGCCTTCACGGTGGACAGCACCTGCGTGGAGGCCAGGGCCGCGGTCGCCTCGGGGTCGAGCTCGAAGCGGCGGGTCAGGTCGGTCTGGAACGACGGCTCGTTGCTCTTGGGGTCGAGCGGGGGCTGACCACCCAGGGGCGAGGCGAGCGTGATCTGCGCGCCGGCCTCCTTCAGGCCGTAGTACGGCGCAGCCAGCTCCTCCAGCCAGAAGCCGGTCTTCAGGCCGGTGTCGCCGAGCTGGTCGTGGGAAGTCAGAACGAGCAGAACCTTCATGGTGGACGTGCCTCACAAGTCTGGGTTTTCGGATGTGGGTCGGGCGGCTCGGCACCTCGGAAGGACCTTCGGACCGTGGTGGCGCTTCCGCCTGACCAGACAGTAGACGACCGGTCTACTCCTGTCCACTGTGGCGGCCTGACAACCACCTACCCGATCGCCCTCACCCCTCGGACCCAAACTCGTACGGCCGGTCCGGACGTCTGGAAGCGGCCCGCCTTCGGTGCACCGGCGGTGGCAGTGCCCCTGAACCGCATCGGTGATCGGCTCGGAGTCCACTCCAAGATCGCCTGGCCCGGGATCAGGAACCTGGGTGTCCCGATACGCGACAGCCACGGCCGAAACGACGACTACCCGGTGGCTTCGATGATTTCGACGGCCGTCATATCGCCGGCTTGCAGGTGTCGCCGGATGAGGTCCCAGTTCTTGCGGCGGGCGCTGGGCGAGGGCACATGCCCGCCCGACGGACTTCAGCCACGGCGAAGGTCGCAGGCAGCGACCCCAGACCTCAATGTGCGGGTCTGTGACGTGCCCCCGACGGGATTCGAACCCGTACTGAAGCGCTTTTAAGGCGCCTGCCTCTGCCGTTGGGCTACGAGGGCGTACGGACACAGGTTATTAGGTCCGCCGTCCTCGATGTGCAGGGACCGTCTCACCGAATCCCGGGCGGGCTTACGCTCAGGAACATGGGACATCTCGTGGACCGCCGCCCGGTCGTGCGTGTGCGTGGGGCCGGAGGGCCCGGGGCCACCGCGATCACCCGCCCCGACTCGCTCGCGGTGGAAGCGCCGTTGACCATCAAGGCCGGCGACACCACCATCGCCACCACCATGCGCACCCCCGGTCACGACCTGGAGCTGGCCCTGGGCTGGCTGGTGGCCGAGGGGGCGGCGCACGCGAGCGCCGACATCACTGAGCTGACCTCGTGCGACACCGACACCGTGCAGGTGCGTCTGGCCCCCGGGGTACCCGTACCGCAGGCCCGCCTGGGTGCCACGTCCAGCGCCTGTGGCGTGTGCGGCAGTGACTCGATCGCGGAGGTGCTCAACCGGCGTCCCCTGCTGTCGATGAAGGACGTCGTCGAGCCCCTGGTGGACGCCGGCACCTTGGTCTCGTTGCCCGGCAAGCTGCGCGAGGCGCAGCGCGCCTTCGACCGCACCGGCGGGCTGCACGCGGCCGGGCTCTTCACACCCGAGGGTGAGCTGCTCTGCGTGCGGGAGGACGTGGGCCGGCACAACGCCGTGGACAAGGTGGTGGGCTGGGCCCTGACGCACGGTCTGCTGCCGGCGTCGAACACCGTGCTGCAGGTCAGTGGGCGGGCCTCGTTCGAACTCACGCAGAAGGCGACGATGGCCGGGATCCCTCTGCTGTCAGCGGTTTCGGCGCCGTCCACACTGGCGGTGGACCTGGCCGAAGAGGCCGGGCTGACGCTGGCCGGGTTCGTGCGGGGTGACTCGATGAACCTCTACGCGCACCCGGAGCGGGTGCGCGTAGAGGCGGCCGTCAGCGTCTAGCGCTTGGACCAGGCCAGGCCCCAGGCCATCCCGTCGAGGATGTCGTGCTCGGAGGTGACCTGGTGGCCGATCCGGCCGGTGGCGCCCATCCGCTCGATGATGCGCCGCCAGACCAGGGCCCCGGCTCCGATCACGTCGACCCGGCCCGGGTGCATGAAGGGCAGCTGCGCCCGCTGGGCCCGCGGCATCTCGATCAGCTCGGTGCAGGCCTTCGCGACCTGGTCGAGGCTGAGTGTGGCGCCGTGGATGGCGCCCGGGTCGTAGGCGGACAGGCCCAGGGCGTGCGCGGTCACCGTGGTGATCGAGCCGGCCACCCCGACCAGGGTGCGGGCGTCTTCCAGGGCCACCTTCTCGGCGACCTGGGCCAGCGCGGCGTCGATGTCGGCGGTCGCGGCGGCCACCTCGGAGGCGGTGGGCGGATCGCTGCGCAGGTGCCGTTCGGTCAGCCGCACACAGCCGATGTTCACCGAGATCGCGCTGTCCACGGTCTTCTCCCCGAGGACGAACTCGGTCGAGCCGCCGCCCAGGTCGACCACCAGGAACGGCGCGTCGTGGCCGCCCGGCAGCCCACCGGTGGCACCGGTGAACGACAGCTCGGCCTCCTCGGCGCCGGGGATGACCTCCGGCTCCACCCCGAGCGCCTCGCGGACACCGTCGACGAAGATCTTGCGGTTGCGCGCGTCCCGGGTGGCCGAGGTGGCGACGAACCGGATCGAGTGCACCTCGTGCTGGTGGCACAGGCCGGCGTACCGGCGGGCGGCGTCCAGGGTGCGTTCCATCGCCTCCGGGGCGATCTCGCCGGTCTTGTCCACCCCCTGGCCCAGTCGCACGATCTCCATCCGGCGCTCGATGTCGACGAGCTCACCGCGGCTGCGGCTCACGTCGGCGATCAGGAGCCGGATCGAGTTGGTGCCGCAGTCGATCGCTGCAACGCGGGTCATTGTTCCTCCACCACTCCGCAGGGCCCTCTTTCCCACCAGCACGGCAGAGCGTCGAGAACCTCGTCCCCCAGCGGATTCACGCCCCGGCCGGCGGCGAGCGCGTGCGCGGCGTAGACGTGCAGGCACTTGACCCGGTCGGGCATGCCGCCGGCGCTGACGCCGGCGATCTCGGGCACCGGGGCGAGCTGGGCCCGCCGCTGGAGGTAGTCCTCGTGCGCCCGACGCTGGGCGTCTGCCAGTTCCGGATCCTCGGCGATCCGGGCTGTCATCTCCTTCATCAGACCGGAGGCCTCCAGGGTGCCGATCGCACCGGCGGCCTTCGGGCAGGTCAGGTAGTACATCGTGGGGAACGGCGTGCCGTCGTCCAGCCGCGGGAAGGTCTGCACCACGTCGGGCTGGCCGCAGGGGCAGCGGGCGCCGACGGCGACCACGTTCCGGGCGGGACGGCCGAGCTGACGGTGCACGGCTGCGAGATCTTCCGCGGTGGCCGGGGTCGGGCCCGGGTGCCGCTGGGCGTCGGCGCCGCTCACGGCACCTCGGTGGTGGCCTGGGCCTCGCCCTGCGACCCGGCGGTCTGGGCCGACAGCCACACGCTGGAGAACCAGGACCGGTTCCCCACGGGCACGTCGGTCTCGCCGGTCCTGCTCGGGCTGACACTGGGGCTGGGGGTGGGATCGGAGACCGCGTAACCGGTCTCCCCCGGCATCACGTAGTTGAGCCGGGAGCGGGCCTGGGCTCGCACGTAGTCGTCGTCCTTCCAGCGCTCCTTCTGCTTCTGCAGATCGGAGACGTCTTCCTGGGCCTGGCTGACCTCTGCCCGCACCGACTCGATCTCCGAGCGCTGCACCAGCCACTTCTGGAAATAGGGCAGGATCAAAAGTGCGAGCGCGGCCATCACGGCGCCGAGAACCCAGACGGGGCGCCCGGTTCCGAGGCCGAAGCCGCGTCCGCGGGAACCTCGGCCGGCCGATCCGGCGCGGGGCCGGGCCGATCCGGGCCGGGTGCTGGTGGGGCGCAGCCCGCCGGAGCGGGAGGCGGTCAGCCGGGGCGCGCGCTTCTTGGTCGGGGTGTGGGAGATCGGGGAGCCGGAGCGCTGCGCCCTTGCGGCGGCGGCCTGCTTCTTCTTCGCCGCGGCCGCGCGCTCGGCCGAGGTCACCGGTGAGGCGGGCCGCTTCACCGGGCGCTGAGCTCTCTGAGCCGCCGCCTTCTGAGCCGCCGCCTTCTGGGCCGCCGCCTTCTGAGCAGGGGTCTTCGGCGTCGCGGCGGTGGTCTTCCTGGCGGCGGCCTTCTGGGCCGCCGGGACACCGGGGCCGGCCGCCCGCACCCGGGGTGCGCGTGGTGCACCGGAGGGATCGGGGATCCCGCCGGAACCGGGCGCGGGCGGACGGCGTGGGCTCATCGGTGGGCGAACCGGGGGAACGCGCCGGCGCCGGCGTACACCGCGGCGTCGTCGAGCTCTTCCTCGATGCGGAGGAGCTGGTTGTACTTGGCCACCCGGTCCGAGCGGGCCGGGGCGCCGGTCTTGATCTGACCGCAGTCGACGGCGACGGCCAGGTCGGCGATCGTCGTGTCCTCGGTCTCGCCGGAGCGGTGGCTCATCATGCAGCGGTAACCGTTGCGGTGGGCCAGGGCGACGGCGTCGAACGTCTCCGTCAGGGTACCGATCTGGTTCACCTTGACCAGCAGCGCATTGGCGGCGCCGGTCTCGATGCCCTGCTGGAGGCGGGCCGGGTTGGTGACGAACAGGTCGTCGCCGACGATCTGCACCTTGGAGCCGACGGCGGCGGTGAGGGCCGTCCAGCCCTCCCAGTCGCTCTCGTCCAGCGGGTCCTCGATGGAGACCAGCGGGTAGTCGTTGACCAGGCTGGAGTAGAACTCGATCATCTCGGCCGAGGTGCGCTTGCCGCCCTCGAACGAGTAGACGCCCTCGCTGTGGAACTCGCTGGCGGCCACGTCGAGCGCCAGACCCAGGTCGGTGCCCAGCACGTAGCCGGCCTTGTCGACCGCGGTGGCGATGAGCTCCAGGGCCTCCTTGGTGCCGGCGACGCTCGGGGCGAAGCCACCCTCGTCGCCCAGACCGGTGCTCAGGCCCTGGGCCTTCAGCACGGACTTGAGCGAGTGGTAGACCTCGGCACCCATCCGCAGGGCCTCCTTGAAGGAGGGCGCGCCGAACGGGGCGATCATGAATTCCTGAACGTCCACGCCGCTGTCGGCGTGGGCGCCACCGTTGACGATGTTCATCATCGGCACCGGGAGGATGTGCGCGTTCGGGCCACCGAGGTAGCGGAACAGCGGCAGCTCGGCCGACTCGGCCGCGGCCTTGGCCACGGCCAGGGAGGCGCCGAGGATGGCGTTCGCACCCAGGGTGGCCTTGTTGTCGGTGCCGTCCAGGTCGAGCATCGCCTGGTCGATCATGCGCTGGTCGCTGGCCTCGAAGCCGAGGAGGGCGGGCTGGATCTGGTCGAGCACGGCGTTGACCGCGTTCTCGACGCCCTTGCCCAGGTAACGCTTCTTGTCGCCGTCACGGCGCTCGACCGCCTCGAAGGCGCCCGTGGAGGCGCCGGAGGGGACCGCCGCGCGGGCGATGGTGCCGTCGTCCAGAGCCACCTCGACCTCGACGGTGGGGTTACCCCGTGAATCGAGAATCTCTCGGGCTCCGACGGCCTCGATGCTTGCCATGCTTGCTGCTCCTGCTCGTCAGACCGGTTTCAGTGGAGTTTCTGTGGACCGTTACGTCTACGCAACTACGTAACCGAGCCTATCGTCAGGCCTGTGGCCCACCCCTCACCTGGGGGCAGGTGTCAGGGGGCCGAAGGTCCTGCTGATGCCCGAGTCCACACAAGTTCTCCTCAGTCGAGTCCCAGTAATGCCCGCAGGTGCCGGGGCGGTGGGGCCCCATGGGCCAGCAGCTCGTCGTGCACCTGCCGTTTCGACCACTCCGGGTTCTCCGCGTGGATCCGCCCGGCCAGGTCGCGGATCTCGCGGTGCCCCACGTAGTAGGTGGACAGCTGGGTGGAGGTGAGCAGCGCCCGCCGCCACTTGCCGGCCGCCTCCCCCTCCTCCTGGTGACCGCGGGCCGTCATCAGCAGCATCGCCTCGTCCTCGGTCATGCCGTGCGCGTGCACCCGCACGTCGAGGATCGCGTTGATCGCGCTGCGCAGGGCCATCTTCAGCGTCATCAGCCGCAGCCACATGTCGTCGTCGTTGTTGCCGGAGCCCAGGCCGAACGAGGCGATGAGCTCCTCGGCGTAGACCGCCCAGCCCTCGATGAACGTACCGCTGCGGATCGCACTGCGCACCGGCGTGGTGCCGCGGTACCGGTTGCCGTGCGCCAGTTGCAGCGCGTGCCCCGGAATTGCCTCGTGCACCGCGAGATTGCGCAGCATGTGACCGTTGTACTCGCGGTAGAAGGCGTCGGTGCGGGCCTGGTCCCACTCGGTCGGGGTGGGCGCCACGGCGAAGAACGTGGGCAGGGTGCCGTCGGCCGCCCCGGGCTCCAGCGGCCCGGGCGGGTCGCAGTAGGCCACGGCGATGCCGGCCCGTGACGGCGGCATCTCGATCACCTGGATCGGCGCCGGGGGCACGGTGACCAGATCGAGCTCGCGCACCCGGGCGGCGAGCAGGACCAGCGCCTGCTCACAGAGCGGACGAATGGACGAGGGGGTCACCGGGGCGCTCGCGGCCGCCTGGTCGAGCACCTCCCGCACGAGCGTCTCCGACATCGGCCGTCCGCTGATCCGGCAGGCCAGCTCGGCGATGTCCTCCTCGATCGCCTGGAGGTCGCTCTCGGCCCGGGTGAGCAGGGCGTCGGGGCCGGTCTCGGTGTCGAGGGTGTACCAGAGCCGGGCCGCGTAGTTGAGCTCGCCCAGGCGCGGATCACCGTCGCTCACCGGGAGCTGGGCCTCCAGCCAGCGGGCGTGATCGCGCAGGGCCTCCACCGCCGCGTCCCGCACCTCGCGGACCCCGGAGGCGAGGGACTCGTCTTGTGCCAGCAGGGGTTCCAGGTCTTGGGTCAGCAACGGCACGGTGCCCCGGGCCTGGCCGATGGCGGTCTGCACGGCGGGCCGGGGCATGTCGTGCAGCACGTCGCGCGCCTGGGCCAGCCGCTGCGGCACCTGGCCGAGCCGGGCCGCCAGCGCCCGCAGCCGGTCGGGCGCCGGGCCCTCGCGGCTGATCAGCGGATACAGCCCGTCGGCGGGCAGGTGCAGGAGCGGGTCGTTCTCGAAGCGGCGCAGCTCCGTCTGTTCCCACAGGGTGCCGCTCACCCGGGTCCGGAGGATTTCCAGGTCGACCCGGTCGCCCGGGGTGAGGGCGGTGTCGTCGACGTCGTCCAGCGCGGACATCGCGTCGACCAGCATCGAGGCCCGCCGGATCGTGGCCTCGACGGTGAGTTCGGTGGTCAGTTCGTCGTAGCGGTGGTCGCCCAGCTCGGTGGCCTCTTCGGGTGCGGCCTCGAGCAGGGCGTCCAGCACCTTCGTGGCGGCGTCACGGAATCTCGCGGTCACGATCGGGTCATCGTCCTGCTGCTCGCGCATGCACCCCATCGTGCCGCACGATCAGGCCAAGAACCCGCTCAGAGCGGGATTTACCAGCGGTTGCCGGTGATTCGCTCATAGACGTCGACGTAGAGCGCGCGGGTCTTCTCGACGATCTCGGCCGGGATCTCCGGGCCGGGGTAGGTCTTGTCCCAGCCGCTGGCCAGCGACCAGTCGCGGACGAACTGCTTGTCCCACGACTGCTGCGGGCCGCCCGGGGCCCAGCTGCCGGCCGGCCAGAACCGCGAGGAGTCGGGGGTCAGCACCTCGTCGCCGAGCACCAGCTCACCGGCGGCGTCGATCCCGAACTCCAGCTTGGTGTCGGCGATGATCACGCCGCTGCGGGCGGCGATCTGCGCACCCCGGGTGTAGACGGCCAGCGTCAGCTCACGCAGCCGGTCGCTGAGGTCGGCGCCCTGCTGGGCCACCACCTCGTCGAAGGTCATGAACTCGTCGTGACCCTCGGTGGCTTTCGTGGTCGGCGTGAACACCGGCTCGGGCAGCTTCGACGCCTCCACCAGACCCTCGGGCAGCGCGAGGCCGGAGATGGCTCCGTCGCGGCGGTACTCCTGCAGGCCGAGGCCGGCCAGGTAGCCGCGGGCGATGCACTCCACGGGCACCATGGTCAGCTTCTGGCAGCGCACGGCCCGCCCGGCCCACTCCGGCGGCACGTCGGTACCGGAGATGATGTGGTTCGGGACAACGTCTTTGATCTGCTCGAACCACCACAGCGAGAGCTGCGTGAGAATCGCGCCCTTGTCCGGGATCGGGGTCGGCAGGATGACGTCGTAGACCGACATCCGGTCGGAGGCGACCAGGATGATGTCGTCGCCGTCGGCGTAGACCTCACGCACCTTGCCGGAGTGGAGCAACTGCGGGCTCATCTAGAAACTGCCTTTCCTCATCGCGCAGAGGAAGCCCAACTTACTGTGACGGCGGGACCAGCCGGCCCAGTGCCGCCCGCAGCGTGGCCTCGGCATCCTGCCCGGACACCCGGGACAGCACCACCAGCCGCAACAACGCCGCCGCCAGCTCGTCCCCGTCGGCCGCCTTCTCCACGGCCTCGTCCAGGTCGGCCCCGGCCCGGGACAGCCGGCCGATCATCTTCTGCGCCCTGGCGAGCGCCGGCAACGTGGCCGGGATGCCCTCGAAGCCCTGGCGGCCGGCCTTCTCCGCCGCCTTCAGGGCCTCCCACGAGACCTCGACATCCTGTGCCGACTCGGCTTCCCCGTCACCGAACACGTGGGGGTGACGCCGGATCAGCTTGGCCACGATCCCGGCGGCCACCTCGTCGATGCCGAAGCCCGCCTCCTCCTCCGCCACCCGGGCGTGGAACACCACCTGCAGCAACAGGTCGCCGAGCTCTTCCTGCACGTGGGCGGGATCACCGGACTCGACCGCCTCGATCACCTCGTGCGCCTCTTCGAGCAGGTACGGCAGCAGTGAGGTGTGGGTCTGCTCGCCGTCCCAGGGGCAGCCCCCGGGCGAGCGCAGTGTGTCCATCACCGCGACCAGGTCCAGGAGCCGCGAGCCGGGCACGTCGTACGAGCCGGTCAGCACCTCCACCTCGGGCGGCGGCTGCGACCCGGGCACCACGGCGCGGCGGGACAGGTGCTCGGCCAGGGCGTCGGTCAGGCCGGGATCGCCGTCCTCGCTCCCCCACCACACCAGTTCCTGCCCGGCGCAGGCGTCTTCCACCAGCCGGCCGGCGCGTTCGGCCACCGGCACCGCGGAGACGTCTTCCGGTGTCACCCCGGCCGCGGCAAAAGCCTCCAGCCAGGCCGGATCCGGGTCGACCGCCAGCACCGCACCGGCCGAGCGCAGCCGGTCCCAGGCGGAGAAGCTCAGCAGTCCGGGCGCGGTGCGCGGGCTGGTCAGCAGGATGGTGACGCGCCCCGCGTCCGGCGGGGTCGGGTGTTCCGGACCCACTACGGCGCGGGCGTCTGCGTCGGAGCTTCAGTAGGAGCCTCGGTCGGAGCAGTGGCGTCAGGGCTCTCGGTCGGGGCCGTCGGCTCGGTCGGCGCGGTCGGGTCGGAGCCCTCGGTGGGTGCCGGGGCGGTCGCGGCCGGCGTCGCGGTGCTCTTCAGCCAGTTCGGCTGCGCCTGGGTGATGGTGAAGGTGGTGTAGTCGATGCCGCTGCCGTAGCGCGGGTTGATGTGCACGCCCGCCTTCTTCAGCTTCTGCTCGATGGTCGAGTAGGTCGCCGTGATCTCCGCGGTGCTGCGGTCGGTCTGCAGGGCGGTGTTGGACAGGTTCGCCTTCCACACCTCCAGCCCGGCCTCGCTCAGGTCGGCCTCCTTCACCGTGCCGGACGAGGCGAAGTCCAGCTTCGCGTCCTCGTCGGACACCCCGCGCCCCAGATCGGAGGCGGCCTGGCTCAGGTACGGCTCCAGGATCAGCAGATTCAGGATCTGGGCCTGGGTGATGCCGGCGTCCTGCCCGACCAGGGGCACGATGTCGCTGAACCCGTCCTGCACATCCCCGACGGCGATACGGCGTTCACCGATCACCGCGGCGGCACCCGCCTGACTGCCGGAGCAGCCGGAGAGGGTCACGGCAAGAACGGTGGCCGCTCCGGCCACAAGAGCGCCCACACGGCGCGACGTCGCGATCACGCACGAAATGCTATCGCCCGGGCACGACGCGTGGGCGACCAAGGCGACCCCAAACTCCTCCGTGATCATGCAAAACCTCCCCGGCGTTCTAGAACTCCTGACATCACAGTTCTAGAACTCCGGGGAGGTTTTGCATGATCACGAACAAAAGGATTGGGGACGCGCGGGGCCCACCCGCGTCCTCAATCAGCTATCTGCTCGCGGCCGACGCCGCCGCCTTCACCGACGCCATCAGTACCGACTCGATGAATTCCCGAGCCCAGGAGAGCACCGCGACGTCGCGCAGCGGCCGGCCGCCGATGCGCGCCGTGGTCGGGGCGGGCACCAGCACCGTTTTCGTGGCGGGCTTGTCCTGCGTGCCCGGGTAGAGACGGTGCAGGCGCATGCGGGCCGAGTCGGGCAGGTCGATCGGGCCGAAACGGATCGCCTTGCCCATCGTGGTGATCTCGGTGAGCCCGGCCTGCCGGGCCAGGATGCGCAGCCGGGCAACCTCGAGCAAGTTCGTCACCACGTCGGGGATCGGGCCGTAACGGTCGACCAGCTCGGCCTTCACCGCGTCCAGCGCCTCGTCCGAGGAGACCTCGGCCAGCTTGCGGTAGGCCTCCAGGCGCAGCCGCTCGTCGGGCAGGTAGGTGGTGGGCAGGTGCGCGTCCACCGGGAGATCGATCTTGACCTCCTGGTGCTCCTGCTCGTTGTCGCCGCGGTACTCCGCGACCGCCTCGCCGACCAGCCGGATGTACAGGTCGAAGCCGACGCCCGCGATGTGCCCGGACTGCTCGCCGCCGAGCAGGTTCCCCGCGCCGCGGATCTCCAGGTCTTTCATCGCCACGCGCATGCCGGCGCCCAGGTCGGTGTTCGCCGCGATCGTCTGGAGCCGGTCGAGAGCCGTTTCGGTGAGCGGCTTCTCGGGCGGGTAGAGGAAGTACGCGTAGGCCCGCTCGCGACCTCGGCCGACCCGGCCCCGCAGCTGGTGCAGCTGCGAGAGGCCCATCATGTCGGCCCGTTCCAGGATCAGCGTGTTGGCGTTCGAGATGTCCAGGCCGGTCTCGATGATGGTCGTGCAGACCAGCACGTCGAACCGCTTCTCCCAGAAGTCGACCATCACCTGCTCGAGGTCGTGCTCACCCATCTTGCCGTGGGCGGTGGCGATCCGGGCCTCGGGCACCAGCTCGTGCAGCCGCGCGGCGGTGCGGTCGATCGACTCCACCCGGTTGTGGATGAAGAAGACCTGACCCTCGCGCAGCAGTTCCCGCCGGATCGCCGCCGAGATCTGCCGCTCGTCGTAGCCACCCACGAACGTCAGCACCGGGTGCCGCTCTTCGGGAGGTGTGGCCAGCGTGGACATCTCGCGGATACCGGTGACCGCGAGCTCCAGGGTGCGCGGGATCGGGGTGGCACTCATGGCCAGCACGTCGACGTTGGTGCGCAGCTGCTTCAGGCGCTCCTTGTGCTCGACGCCGAAGCGCTGCTCCTCGTCGACCACCACGAGACCCAGGTCCTTGAACTGGATCTCACCGGTGAGCAGACGGTGGGTACCGATGACGACGTCGACCGAGCCGTCTTTGATCCCCTCCTTCACCGCCTTCGCCTCGGAGTCGGTGGAGAAGCGCGACAGGCCCTTCACCGTGACCGGGAAGTTGACGTACCGCTCGACGAACGTGTCCAGGTGCTGCTGCACCAGCAGTGTGGTCGGCACCAGCACGGCCACCTGCTTGCCGTCCTGCACCGCCTTGAACGCCGCCCGCACCGCGATCTCGGTCTTGCCGTAACCGACATCGCCACAGATCAGCCGGTCCATCGGGACCGTCTTCTCCATGTCCTTCTTGACCTCTTCGATGGTGACCAGCTGGTCGGGCGTCTCCACGTAGGCGAAGGCGTCTTCCAGCTCGCGCTGCCACGGCGTGTCCGGCCCGAAGGCGTGCCCACTGGTCGCCATGCGCGCCGAATAGAGCTGGATCAGCTCGCCGGCGATCTGCTTGACCGCCTTGCGGGCCCGGCCCTTGGTCTTGGCCCAGTCGGTGCCGCCGAGCTTGTTCAGCGTCGGCTGCTCGCCACCCACGTACCGGGTGACCTGGTCGAGCGCGTCGGTCGGCACGAACAGCCGGTCACCCGGCTGCCCCCGCTTGCCCGGTGCGTACTCGATCACCAGGTACTCCCGGGTGGCCCCTCCGACGGTGCGCTGCATCATCTCGACGAAGCGCCCCACACCGTGCTGCTCGTGCACCACGTTGTCACCCGGGGTGAGCTGCATCGGGTCGACCACGTTCTTGCGGCGCGCCGGCATCCGGCGCATGTCCTTGGTGGTCGAGCCGGGGACGGTGCCGCCGGTCAGGTCGGTCTCGGTGAGCACCGCGAACTTCAGCGCGGGGGCGATGAGCCCCTGCGGCAGGCGACCGGTGCCGACCGCCGCCACCGACGGCGCCGGGGGCTGCGAGAGGTCGTCCACGGTCACCGCGGCCAGGTCGGCCTCGGTCAGCATCTCCACCACGCGCCGGGCCAGGCCACTGCCCTCGGTGATCACCGCGACCCGCCAGCCGTCGTGCAGCCAGCCGCCGATGTCGGCGACGGTGCGCTCACGGTCACCGCGGTACGGCTCCGGGGCCACCACCTCGGGTACGAACACGACTGCACCCGCGTCGCCCTCGTCGTGCGCGGCCTGACCGGTCTCGTCCAGGCCGAACGGCGAGATGGTCCACCAGGGCAGGCCCTGCTTGAGGGCGTGCGCGCGCACGTCGGCCAGCGACCAGAACGAGCCCGTGCCCAGCACCGGCTCCAGGTCGACCGGCACGGCGCTGCCCGCGGCCGCGCTCAGCCAGCTCGCCTGGAGGAACTCCTCGCTGGTGGCGACCAGGTCGTGGGCCCGCGCGCGGATCCGCTCGGGGTCGGCCAGCACCACGTGGGTGTGGGCCGGCAGCACGTCGAGCACCGACTCCATCGCGTCGACGAGCACCGGGGTCAGCGACTCCATACCCTCGACCGCCAGCCCGGCCGCGACCTTGCCGAGCAGGTCGGCCACGCCGGGCAGGCGCTCGCCCAGCTCGGCCGCCCGCGCCCGGACGTCGTCGGTGAGCAGCAGCTCGCGGCACGGCGGCGCCCACAGGCCGGTCTCGGCAACGTGCAGACTGCGCTGGTCGGCGACCGCGAAGTAGCGGATCTCCTCCACGTCGTCGCCCCAGAACTCCACCCGCAGGGGGTGCTCCTCGGTGGGCGGGAAGACGTCGAGGATGCCACCGCGCACGGCGAACTCGCCACGGCGCTCGACCAGGTCGGTACGGGAGTACGCGGCGGCGGCCAGACGCTCGACCACCTCGGTCAGCTCGGCCTCCTGCCCCGCGTGCAGAGCGACCGGCTCGAGGTCACCCAGACCCCGCACGACGGGCTGGAGCACCGCGCGCACGGGGGCCACGACGACCTGCACCGGGCCGTGCTCGTCGGTCTCCGGGTGGGCGAGACGGCGCAGCACGGCGATGCGCCGGCCGACCGTGTCGCTGCGCGGGCTCAGGCGCTCGTGCGGGAGCGTCTCCCAGGCGCCGAACTCGGCGACGGCGTGCTCGGGCAGGAAGCAGCGCAGCGCGGCGGCGAGGTCCTCGGCCTCGCGGCCGGTGGCGGTCACCGCCAGGACGGGTCGCCCGGCTCCTCCCGGGGCGGGGCCGGCCAGCGCGGCGACCAGGGGTGCGCGCAGACCGGCCGGGCCGGTGAGGTCGAGCAGGGGCTCGCCGCCCTCGCGGGCGATCCGCAGAACGTCGCTCACGGCACGGTCGGCGGTGAGCAGGTCGAGGATTCCGGTGAGGCTCATGGCTCCGGGGGTTGGCACTAGGGGTTTTGCGAACAGCGTCGTCGCGGTCTGGGCGAACAGCACAACGCGCCGGGCTGCACGGGCAGTCCGGGGCGCTGTCAGCTTACGGCGAATTCTCCGGCGCCGCCGGAGCCGGGCGCCCGGGCCACCCCGGGTGATTTCCGCAGGCCGGGAGGCGGTCGACCGGCTGCTACCCGGATCTGACCGACAGTTGATGGGCAGTTGGGGGAGTTCGGCACAGCACTCTGATGGCCATCAGAAATTCTGGGCCCTGGCGCAAATCCGGCCGACTCATAAAATGATCCGGATCGGAAACGCACCCGGCACGGGGCCGGGCATTACGGCGGGTCGAATCCCCTCGCGGGAAAGAGACGCTGGGCATCTGTGGAGGGGGCACGTGCACGATCCCGCGTACGAGAGATCACTGAAGGTCGTCTACGATCGGATCGCACACAATTTCAGCCGCGCCGAACCGCGTAAGCGCGCCTGGAACTATCTTGTCGATCTGCCCAGAGCACATACCGCCGGTCTCCGGCGGGGCGAGACAGTCGGTCATTATTCCGGGGAAATTCGTGCCGACGGTGTGCAGAGATTGCTCACCTCGGCCCGCTGGGACGAGTTCTCCGTCCGGGAGGAACTGCGCGCCATTGCGATTCAGGCGGGCGGCCGTACCGGCGGCACCCTGTTCCTCACCGAGATCGCCTTCCCCAAAAAGGGCCGCAACGCGGTGGCGGTCGAACGTCAGTACAGTCACGACACCCAGCGCGTGGAGAACTGCCAGATCGGCCTGCTGCTCTTCTACCTGACCGCCGACCGGCAGGCATTCCTGATCGACTCCGAGCTGTATCTGCCGCCCTCCTGGGTGAGCGACCCACAACGCCGGGAGCAGGCCCAGATCCCGCCCGAAGTGGTTTACCGCAGCAAGTCCGCGATCGCGGCGGAGATGATTCGCCGGGCCTGGGAAAGTTCCATCCGCCCGGTCTGGGTGGCCTGCAATCTCGTGTGCACCGAGAAGAACATCCTTCATCGCCTCTTACGGCGTTACGGGGTTCAGCACCTGGTCGCGGGCAGTGCCGGCGAGATGCAGGCCGGTGGCGTCGGACGAGCCATCACCGACGAGTCGAGCCAGCCCAACGGCACCACTCCGATGCCACCGGGTCACGAGATGCTCCAGTTACGCAACACGGTGCTGCACCGTTTCTCCACCCGCAGCTCCGACCCCTCGCGCATCGAGATGTCGTACCTGATGCTCTCGGGCACCAGCCGCAACGCCCGGGCCCGGTCGTACTACACGGCCTACCTGCGCCCCCACGCCGGCCTGGCCGAAGTGGTACCCATCGTGCAGCTCATCGAGGGGGCTGCCGCGCACTGCCGGGCGGTCAAGCAGAAGACCGGGCTGGGGCACTACGAGGTGCGCAGCTGGCGGGGCTGGTACCGGCACGTCACGCTCGCCTCGGCGGCCCAGATGGCGCTCGAGCTGGCCCGGCACGACAACTCGGCCGACCTGCGCCCGCAGTACGTGGACCTGCGCGACGTGGCCTACGCGGCAGGAGGTAAGGGGCAGGCCGTCTGATTTCTTGCTTGAGGACGACGTTGAGCCCCGGTCTCCCGGGTCGGGGAAGGTTCGCATGATCACGGGGTTCTTCCTGGCCGTGATCATGCGAACCTTCCCCGACACCGACCCCAGCGGACGGTACCGAGCCTCGGGGAGGCTTGGCGACGTCCTCAATCTTGACTTCTCAGGCCACCAGAGGTGTGTGGGCGGCAGGCACCCGCTCGTCCTCACGCACCGGACCGGGCGGGGTGCCGTCACCGAAGGGACGGCCGCCGAGCTGCTCGCGGTGGTGCGGCGTGAGCCAGTTGTCCAGGGCCGGGCCGGCCGGGACGATCTTCGTCGGGTTGATGTCCTCGTGCACCACGTAGTAGTGCTTCTTGATCTGGTCGAAGTCGGTCGTGTCGCCGAAACCCGGGGTCTGGAACAGGTCTCGCGCGTAGCCCCAGAGGGCGGGAAACTCGGTCAGCTTCTGCCGGTTGCACTTGAAGTGCCCGTGGTAGACCGGGTCGAAGCGGGCCAGCGTGGTGAACAGCCGCACGTCGGCCTCGGTGATGGTGTCGCCGACCAGGTAGCGCCGGCTCGTCAGGCGCTCTTCCAGCCAGTCCATCGCATCGAACAACCGCTGGTAGGCCCGCTCGTACGACTTCTGGTCACCCGCGAAACCACAGCGGTAGACCCCGTTGTTGACATCCTTGAACACCCGTAGCGCGACCTCGTCGATCTCGGCCCGCAGGTGCTCGGGGTAGAGCTGGGGCGCACCCTCCCGGTGGAACTGCGTCCACTCGGTGGAGAGGTCGAGGGTGATCTGCGGGTAGTTGTTGGTGACCACCTGACCGGTCGGCACGTCGACGATCGCGGGAACCGTGATGCCGCGCGGATAGTCGGGGAACCGGGCGAAGTAGGCATCCTGGATGCGGGGGATGCCCAGCACCGGGTCGACGCCGCCCTCGTCGAGGTCGAAGGTCCAGCTGCGCGCGTCGTGGGTCGGACCGCAGACGCCCATCGAGATCGCGTCTTCCAGGCCCAGGAGCCGGCGCACGATGATGGCGCGGTTGGCCCACGGACACGCCCGCGCCACCACCAGGCGGTAGCGACCCGGTTCGACCGGATAGCCCTCGGCACCGTCCCGGGTGATCCGGGTGGTGATGTAGTTGGTGTCGCGCGTGAATTCCTGTCCGGAGGTCACGTAGGCGCCGGCCGTCGAGTTGGACGCGTTCGAGTCGTTGCTCACGCAACTATTCTGCATCAGAGCAGGCCGGAGCGCGAGCAGGCACTCCCACAGCCCTTCGTCCGTGATCGTGCAAAGGTTCCCCGGGGAACCTTTGCACGATCACGAACAGGATTCAGGACGCTGCGTAGTGCGCCGCGACCGCGGCGGCCGACAGGGCCGTCGGGTACACCGCCACCTCGTCGATGCGGCCGTTGAAGAACTGGCTGGTGGGCTGGTTCGGCCAGCTGTTCAGGTTGTCACCGCCGACGCGCCAGTACCCGTTGTACGACTGGTTCACCGTGGTGGTGTTCTGGCCCTGCAACTCGCCGTCGACGTACAGTCGCATCCCGTTCGCGCCCTGGGTCCCGACGACGTGATGCCAGCCGTCGTCGTTCAGCGGGGCGGTGCTGGTGAGCGTGGCGAAGCCGCCGGTGTACACGCCGAACGTGATCCGTCCGTCGTCGGTCATGTACAGGTGCTTGTCGTACTGGCTGCTGACGGCCGGGTTACCGCTGAAGTCGATCCCCCCGCGGTTGTTGCCGAAGCCGACGATCCGGCCACCCGACCCGGTGGTGGTGCGCACCCAGGCCTCGACGCTGAACGACGACGGGGCCGGCTGCGTCTTCTCACTCGAGACGTAACCCGTGCTGCCGTTGAAGGTGACCGCCGTGTCGCCGGCAACCGCCCCGGACTGACCCCGGGTGACTCCCCCGGCGAAGGTCCCACCGTCGAGCTGGTCGGAGTGATCGGCCGCCACCGGCCCGGCCGACTGCCCCAGACGCCAGTACAGGGACGGTGAATCGGCCTCGACCGCGGCCTGGTACGACGGACTGCTGTTCGCCACCGTGACCGCGGCCGACGTCGCCCGCGGGCTGACCCCGGTACCGTTGGCCTGAGCCACGTCCACCGCGTAGGTGTGACTGCTGCCGTTGGCCAGGCCGGCGTCTTCGAACGCGGCTACCGGCTGACGCCAGAACAGGGAGTGCACGTCCTGCGTCGCGATCGGTGTGGTGCCGTTGTCGCGGTACAGCCGCACCACCAGATCGGTGTCGTCCAGGTCGAGCGGGGACTGGACGAAGACCGAGATCCGGCCCCCTCCCCGGGCGACCGCGACGGGTGCAGCCGGGCGGGCCGGTAGGGCGACCGGGCTCGCGGCCGGCGAGAACCGGGTGAAGCCCTGCTGCGCAACATTGTTCACGGTGGTGAACTCGCCGCCGACGAAGACCTGGTTGCCGTCGGTGGCCAGCACCCGCGGGCCCAGACCGGCTCCGGTGCCGCCGTTCGTGTTCGGGTACCAGCTGCCCACCGCGCCGGTGTCGGTCGACCGGGAGAGCAGGTGCCGCGACAACCCGTTGGACCAGCCGCTCTCGGGGAAGGCATCGGGATCGAACGAGGCGTCACCCGTGCAGTCGTGCGAGTGGGACCCGGTGTAGAGCAGACCGTTCAGCACGGTGAGCCCCTGCGTCGCCCCCAGGCACCGGCTCACCCACTTCAGCGATCCGTCCGACTGGTTCGCCGCGAACGTCCCGTCGAAGCAGCCACCCCCGGAGCCTTCGGCCCCGAAGTAGGCCGAGTCCCCATCCACCGTGACCGCTTTGATCTGCACCGAGCAGGCGCTGCTGGCCGTGGGGATCACCGAGCCGGCCCCGAACGGCTCGAGCGTGCCGTCGGTGGCGTCCAGCGCACCGGCCCGGTCGTACGTCGCGTCGCCGTCCAGACTGTCGAAAGCCCCCGCCACGTAGAGCTTGTCCTCAGCGGCCGAGAGGTCGAGGCCGTAGACCACGCCGTCGGCCGAGGCGTTGAACGCCGTGACCGTCGCCCCGGTGGTGGTGTTGACCCGGGCCAGCCGCAGCCGGGAGACGTTGTTCACCCGGCCGAACCCGCCGCCCAGATAGACGGACGAGCTGCCCGCGGTGACGGCGTAGACCCGGTAGTCGGCGACCGGGGCCCAGCTGGTGAGGCTGCCGGTGGAGGTGCTGAACGCGGCCACCCGGCTGCGGCTCGCACCCCCGGCCGAGGTGAAGTCGCCCGCGACGTAGAGCGTGGCACCGTCCGGGCTGACGTCGAGCGAACGCACCAGGCCGTTCAGGTTCGCGTTGAACGAGGCCACCAGGGCGCCGGTCGTGGCGTTGAAGGCGGCCAGGTAGTTGCGGGTGGTCTCGTTCGCGCCGGAGGCCGCGCCGGGCGGCCGGACCCGGGTGAAGTCTCCTGCGACATAGACATTTCCGTTGGCGGCGGCAATGGCGCGCACCACCCCGTTGGTCTGCCAGCTCGGAGCGGCCGACCCGGGCGCGGAACCCTGTACCGCCTGCGCGGGGCCGGCCGGGACGAGAGCGACGGAGACCGCGGACAATAGCCCCACGGCGAACAATGACAGGCGTCTGAATCCGTTCATCGACGAACCCCCAGTTCACCCACGGCCGGCGTCTTCGCCCGGCCACATGCACGAAAGGTAGCTCCCGATGAACGAACTCGGACACGCTTTGAGGTTTTTGGTCAGACGGCGCTGAGCTGCCGGAACGTGCGCACGAGCAGCCGGAGGTCGAAGAGGACGTTGAGCAGCGCCAGGATCCCGTAGACGACGAGGAAGACCCTGGGCGCACCGAGCAGGAGGAAGGCGAGGCCGAGCGTGCCGTAGTCGACGGGCAGGAGCAGCAGGCCCCGCACCAGTGAGTCGCCGGTCTCCGCCGGGCGCCCGCCGGCCTGGGCCCGCAGCAACTGGTCACGCAGCATCGACCCGAAAGCCAAGGCCACGTAGGCGGTCAGGAACACGAGCGGGAGCAGGAGCACCCAGCCGGAGAGGTCCGGGACGAATCGGTAGGCACTGATCGCCACGGCCGAGTGCAAGAGACAGGACTTCACGGCGTCGACCACGTGGTCGAGCCATTCGCCGACCGGCGACCCGCCACCACGCAACCGGGCGAGCTGGCCGTCGGCGGAGTCGAACGCGAAACCGGCCAGCAGTGCGACGGAAACCAGTATCCCCAGCCACCAGGATGGTTCGACCAGCATCACCGCGATCACGCCCACCAGCGAGAGGGCCGCGCTGATCGCGGTCAGGCGGTTCGGAGTCCAGCCCCGCACGAACGACGCGGCCGCCAGGTAACCCCCCAGCCGCCGGTTCACGAATCGTAGGTAGGCGGGAGTCTGGGCCTTGGGCTTCTGGGCGAACCGCAGCCGCGAGACGGCCTCGGCGTAGGTGAGGACGGGAGCCGGAGGATCGGCGGAGACGACCATGGGAGCACTCCTGAGGCGAACGTGACACCGCTTGGTGTCACTGAAAAGCGGGTGAACAACGCCAAACACACAAAGGGCCTAGATCATGAACTAGTGGTTGACAGGGCACGAATCCTTGATCTTCCCTGGGGAGGGCCGCCCAGCAGGACGCGGAAGTCGCCATCGACCGAGGTGGCGCAACCTCAAGGTACGACAAAGTTAGGGAAAAGTACTCCAAACGGTCATTCAGGCGTTTACAGTCAATCCACAGCTCAGCGTCGGGTGCTCACCGCAGATCGCCAGGTCGTCGAAAAGGAGCAGTCGCCGCGTAGGGCGGTGCCGGACAACATCTTTGGGGATGAGATGACTCTGCGGGTCGGCTATGCGCCAGGTGTCTACGACATGTTTCACATCGGGCACCTCAACATCCTCCGGCACGCCGCGGCCCGCTGCGACCGCCTGATCGTCGGCGTGGTGTCCGACGAGATGGCTCTGCGGGCCAAGGGCCGGATGCCCGTCGTCCCGCTGATCGAGCGGCTCGAGATCGTCCGCAGCATCGCCTGCGTCGACGAGGCCGTGGCCGAGGTCAAGCCCGAAAAGCTCGACACCTGGAAGGATGTCAGATTCGACATCCTGTTCAAGGGAGATGACTGGAGAGGCACCCCGAAGGGCGACAAGCTCGAGCGGGACTTCGCCTCGGTGGGCGTGGAGATCGTCTACTTCCCTTACACGGTTCACACTTCCAGCAGCATGCTGCGGAAGGCCCTGGAAAAGTTGCTGAGCCCGGCCACGGCGTCCGCGTCGGCGGAGAGCTGATCGCGGGTGACCACCACGCACTCCTCATCCGGCAGTCAGACCGTGACGGTGGGCCAGGTGCTGCACGCCCTGCGCCGCCGGGTCGGCATCCTGATGCTGTGCACGGTGGCCGGCGGTCTGCTGGCCGCGGCCTGGTCCATCACCGCCTCGCCCAGCTACACGGCCGGTTCCGTGGTCAAGCTCGCCTCGCTCCCGGACAACCCGCTCACCACCAGCGCCGGGGCGGTGCGGGCGGTGAACCCCGCGACCGAGTCCGAGGTGGTGACCTCCAGCTCGGTCGCTGCCGGCGCCGCGGAGCTGATGACGAGTGACCTGTCGGCATCCGACCTGATCTCCCGGGTGAAAGTCACCAACCCGGCCGACAGCCAGGTGCTCCGCATCGCCTTCACCGCGACCTCGCCCGAGCGGGCCGCCCAGGGCGCCGACGCGTTCGCCCAGGCGTACCTGAACTACCGGGCCGACGCCATCAAGGCCCAGATCAACGCGCTGGACAAGGAACTCGGCCGGCAGATCGACGATCTGACGCAGCAGCAGGAAGAGGCCCAGGACCGGGCCATCACCAGCACGAACGAGGTCACCCGGGCCAATGCCAAGGCCCGCGTGAGCTCGCTGAGCAGCGTGCTGCAGCAGCTGCGGGGGCAGCGGGCCCAGCTCGGCGGCGCCTCCCGGCAGGCCGGTGAGCAGGTCGGCTCGGCCCAGCCCCCGTCCGGGGCCTCCGGTATCGGGCGACCCGTGCTGCTCGTCGCCGGCCTGGCCATCGGCCTGGTCGGTGGCCTGGTGCTGGCGCTGCTGCGTGACCGCACCGACCAGCGGGTGCGCGACCGCGAGCAGGTGGAGTCCGAGCTCGGTCCGGTCATCATCACCGAAATCACCACCCGGCGCGGAAAGACTTCCCCGGGGGCCGAGACCGAGGCGTTGCGCCGGCTCGGGGCGGTGGTGGCCGCTCCGCTCAACGCGGCCCGGATGAGCCCGGTGCTGGTCATGCCCGTGCGCAACAGTGTTTCCTCCGACCTGGTCTCGAAACTGGCCGAGGCCGTCGGCGCCCACACCCGCACCGTGCTGCTGTGCGCGGACGACGCCGTCGCCCTCAACCGGGGCGCGCTGGAGTTCTCACCGAACCGGCCGGGCCCGGTGCGGTCTTTCGGTGAGGAGGGCGCGGTCAAGGCCGGTACCGACCTCACCTCCCTGGCCGGCGACGCCGACGTGGTGCTGGTGGACGGCATCAACGTCACCGATCCGAGCACGGCGCTCATGCTCGCCCCGTCGTGCTCGGCCGTCCTGCTGGTGATCCGGCGCAAGGTCACGCGCCTGCCCGAGATCACTGCCATCGTGCGCGAACTGCGTCACGCCGGGGCTCAGGTGCACGGTGTGATCCTGTTGCCGTCCCGCCCGGCCCGCCGCGCCGGTCATCCGGCCGGTGCCCATGTGCGACCGGTGTCTTTGCGCGAATCCGGCCCGGTCGCGGAGCGTGGGTTCAGCATCGAGAACCCGGCCGGCTCTGTGGCGGGTCCATCGGCCAGGTCTTCGATCGGGCCTTCGGTCGTGTCTTCGGCTGGTCCACGGACCACGTCTTCGGCCGGGCCCTCGGCCGGGCCCTCGGCCGGGCCCTCGGTTGAGTCCCCGGTTGAGTCCCCGGTTGAGTCCCCGGTTGAGTCCCCGGTTGAGTCCGCGCCGGTTCCGGGCCGCACCGGCTGGCCGGCCCGCACCGTCTCGGCGCCACGTAACGGCACCGGGCGCTCCGGCGAACCCCACGGCGAGCACAGCACCGGTGTGCCCCCGGTGACCCGGCCGCAGCCGATCATCGGCGACGCGCCCGGTCCCGGTGACCCGAAGAAGCAACCGTCCCGCGGAGGTTCGTGATGCGCGTACTCATGGTCTGTTCCAGTGGTGGGCACCTCAGTCAGCTGCACGTGCTGGAAGACTGGTGGGGCCGGCACGACACCCACTGGGTCACGTTCGACACCGAGCACGCCCGGTCGCTGCTGGCCGGTCGTCCGACGACCTGGGCCCACCACCCCACCACCCGCAACATCCCCAACCTGGTGCGCAATTTCGGCGTGGCCGTGACGACCATGCTGCGTCAGCGCCCCGACGTGGTGGTGAGCACGGGTGCCGGTGTGGCCCTGCCGTTCTTCCTGATGGCCCGGCTCCTGCGAGTACCCACCGCGTACCTCGAGGTCTACGACCGCATCACCTCCCCCACACTCACCGGGCGGCTCTGCGCACCGTTGAGCAACGTCTTCATGGTGCAGTGGCCGGAGCAGACCGCGCTCTACCCGAGGGGAGTGGTGGTCGGCCGGGTGTTCTGACGCCCGGCCTGCCGACGGAACGGCGGACAACATCTCAGGAGTGAGCGATGAGCACGGATTCCAGCGCGCTGTCCGAGGCGACCGAGAAGAGTTACGGTGCCGACATCTTCGTGACGGTCGGCACCGACCACCACCCGTTCGACCGGCTCGTCGCCTGGGCCGACGCCTGGGCCCGGGACCACCCCCAGGCTCGGGTGATCGTTCAGTACGGCCACGGCACCGCCCCGGACACCGCTCAGGGCATGGTTTCTCTGCCCGCGGCCGGTATCCGGGCCCGCATGACCGCGGCCGACGTGGTGATCACCCAGGGCGGGCCGGGCGGCATCATCGACTGCCGGGCGACGGGACGGCTCCCGATCGTCGTGCCCCGGCGCCACGACCTCGGCGAGCACGTCGACGACCACCAGGTCGCCTTCGCCACGCACATGGCCGAGGTCGGGCGCATCGCCCTGGCCACCGACGAGGCGACGTTCCGGCAGCTGCTGGACCGGGCGCTCAGCGACCCCGACGCCTTCCGGGTCGAGCCCGAGAACTCCCCCACCGCGTCCACCGTGGCCGCGATCGACGCGGAGATCAACCGGATCGCCCGCCGCCGGCGGCGCTGAGCAGGCAGCCGGCGGCGCTGCGCAGGCGGCCGGCGGCGCTGCGCAGGCGGCCGGCAGCGCGCACTACCCCCGCCGGAACGGTATGGCCGCCCGCATCGGTGCCATGTCCAGCCGGTGGGTGTTCTTCACCACCAGCCACGCGAAAGCGAGAACCCCCACCAGGCAACCGGTCACGGCAGCCCAGGCACCGCCGTCGGTCAGGGTCCGGTAGACCAGTCCGGTCGGCAGAAAGGCCAGCGCCGACATCAGCATCGCCGGGTAGACCCGCCGCCAGGTGCGCTCCAGGCCCACGGCGTACCGCACCTCCAGCATCACCAGCAACGCATCGGCCACCCAGGTCACCGACCAGGCCACGGCCGCACCGTTCATCCCCCAGATCGGCACCAGCAGGAAGTTCATCGCCAGGTTGCCGGCCAGGGCCAGCACCCGGTTCGCCATCTGCAGTCCGCTGCGGCCACTCATCAGCAGGATGGTCTGGTTGTTGCCGGCCGACATCACCAGCAGCATGGCGACCGACAGCATCGTCAGAGCCGTCGCGCCGTCGTCGAACCCGGGCCCGAACACCGACAGCACGGCCGGTGAGTACAGCGCGAGCACCAGGTAGAGCGGCCACGACAGCAGCACGGTCCACTGGGTCACGACCGACGAGAGCCGCGCCGCCCCGGGTAGGTCGCCCAGGGCCAGCAGCCGGCTGATCTCCGGGGCCATCGCGACCCGCATGGCTCCCTCGGCCAGGGTGCCGGTGAGGATGAATCGGCTCGCCGCCGCGTAGATCCCGGCGTCGCGCGGGGTGGCCAGGGCGGCGACCACGAGCACGTCCGACCAGACGATCGCCGCCTCCAGCGCCGCCGTGACCGCCCGGGGGCCGCTGAACCGCCAGAACTCGGAGGCCACCTCCCGCACCGGACGTGACGGGGCGGCGTCGGGATGCGCCCGTTCGATCGCCAGCGTGCGGCGGGCCACCAGCACCACCGCGATCGCCAGACCCACCACGAACGGCAGGTTCCAGGTCAGGATGGCCGCGCTCAGTCCCAGCCCGGCGACCAGCGCGATCCCGGCCAGGACCGGCCGCAGGCCGGGCACGACGACGTTCTGCACGGCCGCGTAGCCGAGGATGTTGCCGGCTCCCCGCAGCCCCGCGGCCAGCACCATCCCGGGCCCGGCCACGATCACGAAGGGCGCGCTGAACCGGAACAGGGTGTCCAGGTCGTCGCCCGCCCCGATCAGGTCGGCCAGCCACGGCGCCAGCAGGTACAGCGCCACCGCCATGAGTATCCCGGCGGCCAGCGACGGCACCGCGCCCACCCACAGCGTGGTGCAGATGTCGCGGGGCTGTTGCAGGGCCCGGTGCCGGGCCACGGCCCAGACCAGCCCGGTGTCGGCGCCGAGCTTGCCGATGGTCGTGATGACGGTGAGAACGGCCACCACGACAAAGAACTCACCCGACGCGGACGGGCCGAAGCCGCGCCCGATCACCACGTTGAGCAGGAGACCGGTCACCGCGGCGATGCCGGAGCCGGCCAGGGCGATGGCGCCGTTGCGGGCCGCGCCGCGCAGATCGGCGCCCGGGCGCGAGGTATCGGTTGTCATGCCATGACCTCCGGGGGCCGGATCCGGCGCAGCACCAGGGCCGCCACGAGCATCATCACGCTGAGCTGGGGACCGTCGTAGCCGTAGTAGACGATAGTCAGCAGGGCCACCACCAGGCTGACGTGCAGCCAGAGGTCACCGCTGTGCTGCCATCGCGCGGAGACCACGGCCAGCCAGGCGAACCAGCCGACGAAGAGGAAGAGACCGACGAACCCGAAGCTGAACATGACGTTCCAGATCTGGCCCTGGGTACCGACGGAGATGTCGAGCGTGGCGGAGGGACGGGGCGCGCCGTTGCCGATGAGCGGCGAGGCGAGCGTGCCGTTGAACGCCTCCGCGTAGATGGTGCTGCGGCTCTCGTTCGTCGCGCTGTACTCCAGGCGCTGCGACAGGCTGGAGAGCAGCCCCACGGCATTCGCCGCCACGGCCACCACCACCCCACCGGCCAGCACCCCACCCAGGGGCACCAGGCGTCCGTGGAAGGCGAACCGGACCACCGCGTACAGCAGCCCCACCACCACCGCGATGTACAGACCGCGGTTCAGCGTGGCGAAGGCGGGCACGATGCCCAGCGCGAGCACCAGGATCGTGGCCAGGCGCACCCGGCGCCCGGCCAGGGAGACCAGCGCGAGCATGCACGGCACCAGCAGCGCCACGTTGCAGCCCCAGCCGTTGGTGTAGGCGAAAGGCGCACTGGGACGGGTGAAGGGCTGTGGCGCACCCCAGGGTTGCTGCACCTCGGCGAACCGCGGCCGCACCAGTGCCCCCACGTATTCGTTGCTCGCGATCGAGCCCGGCAGCACCAGGGAGGTCGGGGTGGTGAGCCGGACCTCGGGCAGCAACACCCCGAGCCAGCCGCCGAGCACCACGAAGGCGAAGAAGGCCAGCAGCACGGTCAGGGCCCGCCGGTCACTGAACCGCCGCACACCCAGGTTGTAGACATAGACGAACACCATGGTGGCGCCCAGGTAGTTCGTCATCCGGACGCCGTAACCCACCACCCGGAAGATATTGTCCAGCGCCAGGACCGCCACCCCGGCCCAGATCACGAAGAAGATCCAGAACGCGGAACCGACCGGCAGTGAGACGTTTCCGCGGGCCCAGAGCAGCACCAGCATCGGTACCGCACAGATCACCGGTGCGAACGAGGCCAGGCCCAGCACCCACAGCAGCGGGAACCCGGCGAAGAGCAGCACCACGGGCCAGGCCGGAAGCTCCACCTGGCGGGTGACCGGCCTGGTCAGGGTCTCAGACACCCCGGCCGAACCGGCGGCCGAGACCGATGACCTGGTCCGGGGTGACCAGGTGGGACGTCACCAGCAGCGAGGCCAGGGCCTGGCGGTTGGTGGGATGGTTGCGCAGGGCCCGGGCCGCCAGCCCGAGGGCCTTGCGGCGTTTGCCCAGCGCCGCGTTGGCGAACGCCAGCTGGCCCTGCACCCGGCCGAGACCGCGCCGCTCCCCGGCGAATTCGGGGAAGCGCCGCAGCAGCCAGGTGAGCGCCTGGTCGATCATCTCCCAGCGACTGGTGAAGAACGAGCCGTTGTGCCAGTTCACGCGCACCAGGGGGTCGCGCACACAGACCACCGGACCGGTCTTCGCCGCCCGCAGCAGCCAGTCGTAGTCCTCGGCGTACCCGCCCGGGATCTCCTCCTCGACCAGACCGAATCCGTCGACCACCGCGGACCGCCGGGCCAGGTAGGTCGAGGGGTGCACCTCCATCCGGCGGTCGCGCAGGAAGTCGCGGAAGGTGAGCACCTCGTCCTGTGCCTGACGCGGTATGTCACGACCCGAGAAATGGATGACGATGCCGGTGGCCACGAGGCTGGCCTGAGGGTAACGGTCGAGCAGGTCGAGCTGGGCCGTCAACTTGCCCGGCAGCCACTCGTCGTCGTCGTCACAGGCGGCCACGATGGTGTGGGACGCCCTGAGGTAGCCGGTGTTACGGGTGCCCGCCAGGCCCGGGGTGCGCTCGTTGCGCAGCACCCGCAGGGTGCGACCCGGCCCGGTCGGAACCTCGGGCAGGTGGGTCTGCTCCTGGTCGAACACCACGATGCACTCGATCGGCCCGTCGAACTCCTGCGCCAGCACGGCCCGTACGGCCCGGGCCAGGAGCTCCGGCCGGTCTTTGGTCGGGATGATCACGCTGACGCCCGTCACTTCGACCGGAACCAACTCTACAGCAACACTTTCAGCCAAACTCACGACACCTGCCCCCTAGTGCTCAGACCCCGTGGCATCGTCGCGAGACGGGTCGACCGATCAGACAGTGCTACTCACCGTGCATCCCCGGATCATGTTAGGTGACCTTTGTGGCCCTGTACCCGATACTGTGAATTAAGTTAGATTTTGCCCGAATGTGTACAAGTCACCCCCGGAGACCTCCGTGACGCTGGCCGACTGGCTCCAGACCTCCCGCCGCGATCTGCGTGCGAACGGCGGCTACCCGAAGAGCCAGCTGGTGCTGCTCCTCTTCCGCACCGCGCAGTACGTGCGCACCGGCCCGCGCCCCGTCCGGGTCACGTATCCCCTGGTCGGCACCGTGTACAAGGTCTTCTCCGAGTGGTTCCTGGGCATCGAGCTGCCGGCCAGCACCCGGGTGGGCCCGGGCCTGCGGCTGCGGCACGGCGTCGGCACGGTGGTGAACCCGGCCGCGTCGATCGGGGCCGATGTGATGCTGCGGCACGGTGTCACGATCGGCAACCGACGCGAGGCCACCGACTGCCCGGTGCTCGAGGACGGCGTGGAGGTGGGCGCCGGTGCCGTGCTGATCGGGGCGATCCGGATCGGTGCCCGCAGCCAGATCGCAGCGGGCACGGTGGTGCTCAAAGACGTTCCGCCGGAGTCGGTCGTGCACCCGGCCACCGAGGTGGTCATCCGGCCCCGCAAGTTCAACTGACAGAGTCAGGTTCGCTGATACACCCGCACGTAGTCAATGTCGTAGGTGGCCGGAAACCGGGTGTCGGCCGTGGGATCTCCGGGCCAGCTACCCCCGACCGCCAGATTAACCCGCAGGTAGAAGGGCTTGTCGAAGGTCGAGGCCAGCCAGCCGGTGGTGTCTTCGGTGCGCTCGTAGACCGGCAGATCGTCGATGTACCAGACGATCCGGTCGGGTGACCAGTCGACGGTATAGGTGTGCATGCCCTCACCGGGTTCCTGCCCGGCCGGGAAACTGTGCTCCTGGCCCTGCTTCTCGTGCGTGCCCACATAGTCGTACCAGATGGTCTGGTGCGCCTTGTCGAACTGTGACTCACCCGGACCGCTGCCGACGGCCTCCAGTACGTCGATCTCGCCGGTGCCACCCTCGGTCGGCCGGGCCCCCAGAACGCCGGCCACATACCCTTCGAGACGCCCTTCTGCACGGGAAGTTCGGCCCGGATCTCGAACCGGGCGTAGGTCCACTCGTGCAACCCCTTCGTGGACAGGTGGGCGGAGCTGTAGTCCCTCCCCCGCGGGAAGCGCTCGTCCCGGCCCTTGCCGCACTCCAGCGGATCGTCCTCACGAAGAGCCGTGAGCCGCAGCCGGCCGTCGGCCACCGAGACGTTCTCCGGCCGGTTCATCAGGCAGGAGACCTGACCACCGCCGTCGCCGTAGGTGGACTCGTGCTCGACCACCCAGTTCGCCGGGTCGACCGTGCCGCCCTCGAACTCGTCCGCCCAGACCAGGCCCCAGCCGTCGCGCGAAAGCCGCCCCGAATCGTCTTCCATCGTGCTCTTGGTCTCGCTGCGGAGAAGAACGACCGCCAGCCCGATGACCACCACCAGGGAAACCACCGCCAGCACACGTTTCACAGGAACAGGGTAACCGTGAAAGAACGCGCAAAGTGGGCGGAACCGGCAATGATACCGATCCCGCCCACCCGGTGCCGACGAAGGTCAGCGCTGGTACACGCGCACGTAGTCGACCACGTAGTCGGCGGGGAAAACGGTGCTGGCGTCCGGCGTACCGGGCCAGTTGCCACCCACGGCCAGGTTCAGCCGGATGTAGAACGGCTTGTTGAACGCCTGGTCGATCCACGAGGTGTTCGTCTTGTTCCGCGTGACGGTGAGCTTGCCGTCCACGTAGAAACGGATCTCACCGGGCTCCCACTCCACCGCGTAGGTGTGGTAGCCGTCTCCGAGATGCCCACTGGTCAGGGCATACTCGTAACCGACCTGGGGATGCGTGCCGACGTAGTCGTAGTGCAGCGTCTGGTAGACCTTGTTGCTGGTCGTACCGCCGTTGCCGCTACCGATGGCCTCGAGGATGTCGAGCTCACCGGTGCCGCCGTCGGTCGGGCGAAGCCAGAACGCAGGCCACAGACCCTTCGACTTCCCCGGGGTGAGAGGCAGTTTCGCCCGCATCTCGAACCGGCCGTACTTCCACTCCTTGAGCCCCTTGGTGCTGATGTGTGCAGAGCTGTAAGACCGGCCGTTCGGGAAGCGGGTGTCGCTGTTCCCGCACTTCAGCGGTGTGCTCTCGCGCCGCGCGCTCAGCGTGAGCGTACCGCCCGACACCTTGAGGTTTTCCGGACGATCCATCAGGCAGGGTAGTTCCTTGTTGCCCTCGCCGTAGGTGGAGTAGTCCTCGGCCTTCCAGGCCGCGGCGTCGAGGCTGCTGCCGTTGAACTCGTCGGCCCAGACCTTGCGCCACCCGGCCGGCACCGCCGGCACGGTCGTCGTGGTGGACGTCGTGGGCGGCTTGGTGGTCGTGGTCGAACTAGCCGGCGGCTTCGTGGTGCTCGGCGGCTTCGTAGCGGTGACCGGCGGTTTCGTGACCGGGACGGTGGTCGCCGGCGGCTTGGTGGGCGCCGGCGGAACGGTCACGACCGGACCGCCCGAGGTGCTGTCGTCGAGTGCGATGTCGTCCACTACGATGCCCACGTTGGCCGGGACCTGGTTGCCCACCACGTTCAGGTCGAGGCTCGACCCGTCGGCGACGGCCCGGTACTTCGTGATGACGGGGTGCCAGGCGGTGTCGGTGAGCCAGAGCGTCGACCTCTGCTGCCCCCGTAACGTGCGCCCGTCGTACTCCATGATGCGCAACGCCACGGACACCCCGGGCCGGGTCGCCCGCACCCAGGCGCGGGCCTCGTACCAGGCGCCCTTGTCGGTCGACTCGACGCTGTTGACCTTGTCATTCAGCGCGATCGTGCGCCGGCCCGGGCCGGGGTGCGAGATCTGCGCCCCCTGGCCGTTACGCCCCTTGACCAGCTCCAGGCGGGCCCCGGAACTGGCGAACCAGCCGGACAGCCCGGAATCGAAGGTGGAGTTGGCCACGACGTTCCCGGTGCCGGAGGCCGAGGTGGTGGCCACGACGGCCAGAGCCACCGCCACCGCACCGGCCGCCGCCACCGCGACCAGGGGTTTGCGACGCAACCCCCTCCTCCGCCGGGGCGCGTCGCCGCTGACGCCCCCCGATTGCCTGCTCCTTCCCGCCGGAGGCCGGGCCTCCGTCGAAGAACGTTGAACCATTGTTCGAATCTCCCGTGTGTCGCCGTTCGAATGTCGGCTGAACCCGGCCGGCTGATTTCCCCGTGCCGACCGGGACGGCTTTTCTTACCGAGAATGAATGTGCAGCCGCAAGGCATTCAGCGACGTCCGGGAAACGTTCGGACGGATTTTGGGTCGACTTAGCAGTTTTTTGCCCGGATCACTCGGGAAAGCCGGTCAGTTTCAGGTCGTCCAGTACGACGCTCTTGGACCCGGAATTGGCGGACGAGCGGTTCAGGGAGACGAAAACCTGCCCGTCAAGAGTGACATCAGAATCTGTCACCGTCGAATTCCAGGTATTCGGTTCCGGGCTCTGGTCGGACCAGATACGGAACCGGATCGTCGATCCCTGCGCCTGTATCCGGAGCCATTGTTTGCCGGTGCCGACGGTCTGGGCATTGGCGGCCGAGGCGAGCGTCGTGGAGACCCCGTTGACCGACTTGAGAACGTACACGGTGCCCGTGGTCGGAGACAGTTGCAGACCATAACCATTCTTCGGCCGGTACGAATTCTGCCAGCCGCCCGAGCCTCTCAGGAAGACGGAGAGGAACGAGCCGGCCGTGGCCTGCTGCCAGGTGAACGACGTCAGCAGTTCGGTGTCCCCGGCCGCGGCCGGGCCGGACAGCTGGGCCCGCACGTAGGCCCCGGAGACGTCGTCGAAGGAGAGCACCCCGGCGTCGTCGGCGACGGTGGCGCTGCCGTTGCTGCCGGAGGTGGCCCAGTCGGCCGGCCAGTCGGTGGCACCGCTGAAGTCGTTCTCGTACAGCACGTCCCCGGTGGCCGGGCCGGGCGGTTCCTCAACCACGCTGACCGGGGTGGAGGCGGAACGGTTACCCGTGGCGTCGATGGCCCGCACCCAGTAGCGGGCCGTTCCCGCGCCGTCCGGATCGGTCCAGGTGGTCCCCGTGACCGTCGCGACCACCCGGTCGTCGCGCAGCACCTCGTACCCCGAGGGCGATCCGCCGGACGCCGACCAGGTGAGCTGCACCCCGGAGGGGGTGAGACCGTTCGTCAGCCCGGTCGGCACCTCGGGGGCCGTGGTGTCGCGGGCGCAGAGCTTGCCGAACCCGCCGAGCCACTGCTGGGTGGTGCCGGTGTACGAACCGGCGGTGAAGTCGCCGCCGAACCACAGACATCCGTCCGGGCCGTTCTTCAGGGCCCAGGGCCCCATGTCGTTCCGGGCCGACAGGCTGGAGACGTAGAACTGCGGGATGAACGCCCCGGTCTGCTCGTCCCAGGCTCCGATGAACCGGATGCTGTTGACGTCGGTGGCGGCCGTGATCGGGTTGCTGTAGTTGGTGGTGCCGGAGTAGGAGAAGTTCAGGCAGTGGCAGGCGCCGTAGATCACGCCGTCCTTCTCGGCCAGAGCCTGGAAGTCACCGCCGTTACGGGTGATGTTGCCGCTGATGAAGCTGTACGCGTCGCGGTCGTACTTGCTCAGGATGTGCTGCGAGCCGCCCTGCCAGACGTCCTGGCCGACCTCGAGGATCGTCTGCTGGTAGGTGCTGGTGCCGGAGCCCGCGGCCACCACCGACGGCGAGAGCCCGGGCACGCTGGCGGCACCGGCCTCGGTCGAGACCACGCCCTGCATCGGCGACGAGGTGAAGTTGACGTTGTTGAAATTGCCCACCAGATAGACCCGGTCGCCCTGCCCGGAGGCGTCCAGCTCGAACACCGTGCCGTCCACGTGCGGCTTCCAGGCGCCGTCGGGGGTGCCGTCGGTCAGGTTGGTACGGGCCATGCTGCGCAGCGTCAGCGGCGAGTCCATGGTCGTGCCGCCCGCCACCCGGTTGAACCGGCCGCCCAGGTAGAGCCAGCCCCCCTGCACGTCGATGGACCGCACGTTCGGGGTGTCCGCGCCCTCGTAGGCGGCATAGGCCCGCCAGCCGGCCACGGGGGCCCCGGTGTCCGGGTCGAGCGCGGCCACGCCTTCGGTCTGCGCGACCCCGTTGACGTTCGTGAACTCGCCGCCCACGAACAGTTTCGTCCCGTCGGGACTGGCCGCGAGCGACCAGGCGGTGGCATCCAGGGTAGGCCGGAAGTTCTCCCGCCACTCCCCCGTATCCACGTCGAAGGCCGCCAGGTAGGACTGCTCGATCTGCTCACCGGTCGACCCGTGCTTCACGTACCGGAATTTGCCCGCCACGTAGGCGGTGTCACCGATGAAGGCGAAGTCCTCCACCTCGGTGACCTCCCCGGCGGCGCCTCCGGTGGCGAGACCGGTCACGCCCCAAGGGGTGTCGTCCGAGGTGCGGTTCGCCAGCAGAGGACGCACGGTGCTGGCGTCGGTTCCCGGGTCACCGATCGCGGTGTACGCCGGGGAAGTGATCCGGGGCCGGAGGAACACCTGGGTGAACGGCAGGGCCGCCCGCTCACTGGCGTACATCCACAGATAGCTCGTGGAGTTGTTCACCCCGCTGATGTTCGAGCCGTAGGAGAAGCCGGAGCGGTAGTTGTGTGTCTGGAGCGAGGTCGTGGTCAGGCGCAGGTAGTTCTGGTCGGTGCCCCAGCTCTGGCTGTTGGCCGCGGTGTAGCTGGTGGTGCCGACCCGGATCGAGTTCAGCAGCACCCCACCGCCGACAGCCCAGGTCCAGTCGGCCCGGTTCCTGGCCAGCAGGCGCATCTCCTGCCAGGTCGTGCCGGTGGTGTTGGTGGCGCGGCGCACCCGCACGCCGTCGGTGAGGGCGTCCACCCGGGTGCCGCCCAGCAGGCCCTGCACGGTGTCACCGGGCAGCGTGGCCACGGCGAAGGCTCCCGTGCCGGTGGGAACGTTGCGGAGGTTGGCGACGCTGCCCTGACCGTTCGGCAGCCACTGCCAGCCGTCGCGGCCCCGGCCGATCAGGACCCAGCCGCCGCCGTCGGTGGTCTGGTCGCAGTAGAACTGCTGCGGCGCAATCAGTTCGGGGGTCTGGAGCCAGTAGATGCCGTCGGCGGACGCCGGGTCGTTCTGCTTGATCTCCCAGCAGGAGGCGGCCGCCCGGCCGGAGCTCGTACCGTCCCGGGGCACGACGACGGCGTGTGCCGGAGAGGCGGCGACGAAGGCCAGGGCGGTGGCCGCGACCCCTGCGATGACCAGACTGCTGATGGTGCGTCTGAACCCCATGCTCTGCCCCCGTAGCCGTGATACCGGCGGATGGAAGTGGCTCCGCGGAGTCAGAGTAAGAGGACAAAGTGGGGCGTGTGGTGCAAACCGTCGAATTTAACTTCAGGGTGCATTAACCCCACGTTTCACCCCTGACCACCTGGGCCCGGACGCACGAGAGGCGCCCCCGCCGGTTGCGGGGACGCCTCTCGGGGGGTGCTGCGTCAGTCGGCCGAGGTGATCATCCCGGCGCCGACCGTGCGGTTGGTGTTCTCGTCGATCAGGATGAACCCGCCGGTCTCCCGGTTCCGGGCGTACTCGTCGCACAGCAGCGGCTGCGTGGTGCGCAGGCGGATCCGGCCGATGTCGTTCAGGTTCAGCTCGGTCGCGGCCGGGTCGCGGTGCAGGGTGTTGACGTCGAGGCGGTATTCGAGGTCCTTCACCACGGCCCGGGCGCTGCGGGAGGTGTGCTTGATGGCCAGCTTCCGGCCCGGCCGCAGCGCGTCGTCGGCCATCCAGCAGATCATCGCGTCGATGTTCTGCGCGACCTTGGGCGCGTTCTGCGGGCGGCAGATCATGTCGCCCCGCGAGATGTCGATCTCGTCGTTGAGCCGCACCGTGACGGCCATCGGCGGGAACGCCTCGGCCACCGGACCGTCGGCGGTCTCCACCGCGGCGATAGTGCTGGTGAAACCGGAGGGCAGCACCATGATCTCGTCACCGGCCTTGAGCGTGCCGCTGGCCACCGTGCCCGCGTAGCCCCGGTAGTCGGGGTACTGGCTCGACTGCGGGCGGATCACGTACTGCACCGGGAACCGCACGTCGATCAGGTTGCGGTCACTGGACACGTGCACGTGCTCCAGGTGGTGCAGCAGCGAAGGCCCTTCGTACCAGGGCATGTTCGCCGAGCGAGTGACGATGTTGTCGCCCTTGAGCGCCGACAGCGGGATCACCGTGAGGTCGGAGACGTTGAGCTTGTCCGCGAAACGGGTGAACTCGTCGCTGATCTCGTCGTAGACCTCCTGCGAGTAGTCCACGAGGTCCATCTTGTTCACGGCGAGCACCAGGTGCGGCACCCGCAGCAGGGTGGCGAGGAACGCGTGCCGGCGACTCTGCTCGACCAGGCCCTTGCGCGCGTCCACCAGAATGATGGCCAGGTCGGCGGTGGAGGCACCGGTGACCATGTTCCGGGTGTACTGGATGTGCCCCGGGGTGTCGGCGATGATGAACTTCCGCCGCGGAGTGGCGAAGTACCGGTAGGCCACGTCGATCGTGATGCCCTGCTCCCGCTCGGCCCGCAGGCCGTCGGTGAGCAGCGCCAGGTTCACGTAGTCGTCACCCTTGGCCGTGCTGGCCGCCTCGACCGCGCTGAGCTGGTCCTCGAAGATCGACTTGGAGTCGAACAGCAGCCGCCCGATCAGGGTGCTCTTGCCGTCGTCCACCGATCCGGCGGTGGCGAACCGCAGCATGTCCATTGTCGGCGGCATCAGAAGTACCCCTCACGCTTGCGGTCTTCCATGGCGGCCTCGCTGAACTTGTCGTCGCCGCGAGTGGCGCCGCGCTCGGTGATCCGGGTGGACGCGACCTCGTCGATGATCGCCTCGAGCGTGTCCGCGTCGCTGCGGACGGCGGCGGTCAGGCTGGCGTCGCCGACGGTGCGGTAGCGGACGGTCTCGGTGAAGACCTCCTCACCGGCCTTCGGCCGGCACACCTCGTGCACGCCGTAGAGCATGCCGCCCCGGTCGAACACCTCACGCCGGTGGGCGAAGTAGATCGACGGCAGGGCGATCTGCTCGTGCTTGACATACTGCCAGATGTCCAGCTCGGTCCAGTTGGACAGCGGGAAGACCCGGATGTTCTCGCCCATCTGGATCCGGCCGTTGTAGGTGTTCCAGAGCTCGGGACGCTGGTTCTTGGGGTCCCACTGGCCGAACTCGTCGCGGAACGAGAACACCCGCTCCTTGGCCCGGGCCTTGTCCTCGTCGCGCCGGGCGCCACCGAAAGCCGCGGTGAAGCGGTACTTCTCGAGAGCGTCCAGCAGCACCGGGGTCTGGATGCGGTTACGGGTGCCGTCCGGCGGCTCGCTGACCAGGCCGCGGTCGAGGGCCTCGGGCACGCTGGCCACGATCAGCTGCACGCCGAGCTCGGACACCCGGCGGTCCCGGAAGTCCAGGACCTCCTGGAAGTTGTGGCCGGTGTCGACGTGCATCACCGGGAACGGGATGCGGGCCGGGAAGAACGCCTTTTCCGCCAGGCGGAGCATGACGATCGAGTCCTTGCCTCCACTGAACAGCAGGACGGGGCGCTCGAGCTCGGCCACCACCTCCCGGATGATGTGGATGGACTCGGCTTCCAGCGTCTGTAGCTGAGTGAGCCGGTACTCCGACGCGCTCATCGGGCGATCACCTCAGGAATGTGGCGGGCAACAGTGGCCAGGATTTTCTCAGCGAACTCTGTGCGGCACACAAGGAGGTCGGGGAGCTGCGGGTCGGCCCGGTTGTAGACCAGGGGCGAACCGTCGATCCGGCTGGTGTGCAGGCCCGCGGCCCGGGCCACGGCCACCGGCGCGGCGCTGTCCCACTCGAACTGCCCACCGGCGTGCAGATAGGCGTCGGCCTCACCGGTCCACACGCTGGAACACTTCACCCCGGCCGAACCCATCGGCACCAGTTCCGCGCCGAGCTCCTGCGCCACCTCGGTGACAAAGGCCGGCGGACGGGAACGGCTCACGGCCAGACGGATCGGGCCCTCGGGCCGCGGCGGCAGCACCGGCGGCTCGTCGGTGCCGTAGACGACGTCGCGGGCGGGCAGGGCGATGGCGCCGGAGGCCAGCTCGCCCTTCTCCCAGAACGCCACGTGCACGGCCCAGTCGGTGCGCGGCCGCTCGGAGAACTCCCGGGTGCCGTCCAGCGGGTCGATGATCCAGACCCGTTCCGCGCTCAGGCGGGCGGCCGAGTCGGCGGCCTCCTCGCTGAGCACCGCGTCGCCGGGCCGGTGTTCCGCCAGCAGCGCGGCGAGTACCGCCTGGGCGCGCGCGTCACCGGCGTCTTTCAGCGCCTTGCCCTCTGCCGTACCGGTTCGCTCCTCAAGCAGGGCGAGGCCGGCCGCATGAGCCAGATGGCGGGCAAGACGCGCGTCGTCCCCCCTGGGCTCGATCGTCATCGCAGTTCCCTTCGCAGCACAGCTGAGCGGGCATTCTCTCAGTAAGCGCCAGCTCCACGAACCACTGCGCGCACGGTTCGCCACAAGATCGTGACGTCCAGGGCGATCGACCAGTTGTCGGTGTACCGCAGGTCGAGACGGAGCGACTCCTCCCAGTTCAGGTCGCTCCGGCCGCTGACCTGCCAGAGACCGGTGAGCCCGGGCTTCACCTTCAGCCGCCGCGTCGCGTCGTCGCTGTACGCGGCCACCTCCTCGGGCAGCGGCGGACGCGGCCCGACCAGGGACATGTCTCCCCGCACCACGTTGAGCAGCTGCGGCAGCTCGTCCAGGGAGAGCCGGCGCAGCAGGCCGCCGACCCGGGTGACCCGCGGGTCCTTGCGCAGTTTGAACAGCACGCCGTTGCCCTCGCTGAGGGTCAGCAACGCGGCCCGGCGCTGGTCGGCGTCCACCACCATCGAGCGGAACTTGAGCATCATGAACTCGCGACCGCCGGCTCCGACCCGGGTCTGCCGGTAGAGCACCGGACCGGGACCGGTGACCTTGATCGCCACCGCGATCAGCATCAGCAGCGGCAGGGCTGCCAGAGTGAGCACCAGGGCGCCCACCCGGTCGAAGACCACCTTGCCCATCATCCGGCCGCCGTTGGCCGAGGGACGTTCCAGGTGCAGAAGCGACAGGCCGGCGATCGGCCGGATGGACAGCCTCGGGCCGGCCACCTCGATGATGCCCGGCGAGACGATCAGCTCGACCCCGCGCTCTTCCAGGGCCCAGGACAGCCGCCGCAGCGCCTGGCCCGACAGGTCCGGGTGGGACACGACCGCGACCACGTGGGCGCCGGTGGCCTCCACCGCGTCGAGCACCCGGTCCGGATCGCCGACCACCGGGACGTCGTTCACGTGCGAGACCTCGACCCCGACGAACGGCACACAGGCGCCGACCGGGACCAGGCCGTGCTGCGGCTCGTTGTCCAGCTTCTCGATGACCGACACGACCACGTCGGCGCGGCCGACCACGAGGACCCGCTGCAACGCCAGGCCGCGGTCGCGCAGCCGGTAGATCCAGCCCCGCAGCTGACGCCGGAAGGCCAGCGTCAGCAGCAGGGTCACCGGGATGGCGAGGAACACGTAGCCCCGGGCGACCTCGCTGCGCAGCGCGTAGGAGACCACGGCGATCAGGCAGAACATCATCAGCCCGGCCTGATTGATGCGGCGGTACTCCTCCGGGCCGGTGCCCAGGAACCGGCGCTCGTAACCCCGCTGCGCGGTGATGATGCCGAGCCAGAGGAACGGCAGCAGCAGGGTGAAGGCGATGTAGGCCGGGGCGGGCTCACCGAACCGCACCACCGACGCCGCCACGCCCCCCAGGAGGGAGGCCAGGCCGTCCGAGGCCACCGCCATCCGCTGGTAGCGACGCATCGTCGCTCCGGGCTCGGCGCTGCCCGCGCCGATGTGCCGGCCGGTCTTGTGCACCTGCTGCCGGGGAACACTGCCGGTACCGGGCGGACCACTGGGGCGAGCTACCACATCGTCCAGCTGCGTCAGCTGATCGACGGTGCCTCCGGGCTCCATGACTGCCATCCACGTCCCCCTAGACTTAACAATCGCTTGATACAAAACCGACGCAGGCGAATGTTGAACCACGAGATCAGCGGCGATCTGTCCGGCTTAAGTGAATATAGTGCGGTTGGTTCCCTTTCATCTGGCAGTTGCTCACAGTTCACCCATGAAAGACGCCCTGTACAACATCAACTCCGCAGTTAAGGCTCAGCGCTACCGACTGCCACTCTTCGTGTTGTAAATACCCTGGATCTGGGCAAAGTCCGCCCGGGCGAGCTCCTCGACCGCGTCGGCGGCATCACCGATCATGAGGAGCAGCTCTTCACGCTGAGCAGCGGGGACATCGCGCAGGACGTAGTCGGCGGGGTCCATCCGGCCGGGCGGACGATCGATGCCGAGGCGTACGCGGCCGTAGCCTTTACTTCCCGTTGACTTACTGATCGACCGCAGGCCGTTGTGCCCGCCCTCGCCGCCGCCCCACTTCAGCCGCACCTCGCTGAAGGGGATGTCGAGCTCGTCGTGTACCACCAGGAGCCGGGTCACCGGCAGCTTGAAGAACTGCAGCAGTCCCGCCACCGGGCCGCCCGACTCGTTCATGTACGTGCTCGGTTTGGCCACGATCATCCGGGCTCCCGGCCGGCCGCCCGTGGGCGCCCAGCGCCCGTCGTGGACCTGGGCCCGCGATCGATGGGTGGCGAAACGGCCTCCCATCCGGGCGACCAGCTCGTCGGCCACCCGGTGCCCGACGTTGTGCCGGTTCCGGGCGTACTTGTCCCCCGGGTTCCCGAGTCCGACGACCAGCCAGGGCAGGTCGCTGATCTCGGTGGTGGGGTCGGGGGTGGTTTCGGCAGGCATCACGGCTCCGGTTACGTGGGTAGCTGGGTCAGACCGATGTGGACGCGCGGAAGAATTCAGGGGTTTCAGAGTGCACAGCAAGGGCCCGGACGGGCTTCCGGTCCGCTCACCGCTCTCCGAGCATGACCTCGGGTCCGGTCACGGCAGCTCCTTGCCCGGGGGCAGACACGACACAGGGCCGGCACCCAGAATGGGTGCCGGCCCTGTGGCCGCTACTGACGAGACCGCGTGCCGAGGATCAGGCCTCGGCGGCAGCCGCCTCGACTGCCTCGGCCTCGGCCGCTTCCGCCTCGGTGCCGACCGCGAGGGTGGCGTCCGAGATGATGACGGCGATGGCCTCGGGGTCACCGATGAGGGCCGAACCCTCGGGCAGCGTGATCTGGCCGGCGTGAATCTGGGTACCGACCTCGGCATCCTCGATGCTGAACTCGACACCGTCGGGGATCGAGGTGGCTTCGGCCTCGACACTCAGCGAGGTGAGCTCGACCTGCGCGCGACCTCCCGGCGCCGGCTCACCGGTGAAGTGGAGGGGAACGTCGACGGTGACCTTCTCGCCCCGGCGGACGATGATCAGGTCGACGTGCTCGATGGTGTTCTTCAGCGGGTGACGCTGAACATCCTTCGGGAGCGCCAGCTGGCTGTCGCCCTCGATGTCGATGGTGAGCAGAGCGTTGGCATTGCCTTTGAGCGCCAGCATCGTCGCGTGCCCGGGCAGGGCGACGTGAACCGGGTCGGTACCGTGCCCGTAGAGCACGGCCGGCACCTGGTGGTCGCGGCGCAGCCGACGCGCAGCGCCCTTGCCGAAGTCGTTACGCGGCGTAGCGCTGAGCTTTACCTCGGACACAACAGATCTCCTCAATCACGGGCGCGACCGAGGTCGCGCACAGAATCAGACTGCCTAAAACGATATGAGTGGCGGCACACCCGGCGGAGTCACAGGCGCGCCATGCACGTAGTGATGTCCGCGTCGATCACGGTTGCGCTTGATGTTGGCTGCAACCCTCGCCGAGGTAACCGGACCACTGTACATGACCGGCCGGGGCCCAGATTCGCCCGTACACCTGACCCCACCTCCTCTTTCTTGACGATCTTGCAATCCGCCGGCCCCGGAATCCGGGCGAAGCCCCACCAATGCTCTCTACAACCCTCCGTGATCAGGCGAAGTATCACCGGAGTTCCCGGACTGTCGCGCTGAGAGTTCCAGAACGCCGGGGGCGCTTTGCCTGATCACGAACACGGGGTTGCGGTACGGGCGCGCACCATGACGGGGCCGAGCCCGGTGGGTTACTCGGCGGTGGGGGTTTCGAGGTCGGGGGTCAGGGCGGCTTCGGCGGCCCGGGCCGAGGGGGTGCCGGCCCGGCGGCGGGCGACCCAGCCCTCGCTGTTGTGCTGGCGGCCGCGGGCCACCGCGAGGGCGCCGGGAGGTACGTCTTCGGTGATGGACGAGCCGGCGGCGGTGTAGGCGCCGTCTCCGACCGTCACCGGGGCGACAAGGGTGGTGTCGCTGCCGATGCGGACGTGGGCGCCGACGGTGGTGTGGTGCTTCTTCACGCCGTCGTAGTTGGCGAAGATCGTCGCGGCGCCGATGTTGGCGCCCTCACCGATCGTGGCGTCGCCGGCGTAGGTCAGGTGGGGCACCTTGGCACCCGCGCCGATCGTGGTGTTCTTGGTCTCGACGAAGGCGCCGATCTTGCCGTCCGGGCCGAGCACGGTGCCCGGGCGCAGGTAGCTGAACGGGCCGACCCCGGCGCCGGCCTCGATCCTCGCGCCGGTGCCGTGCGTACGGACGACGGACGCACCTTCGCCGACCGAGCAGTTGGAGAGCGTGGTGTCGGGACCGACGGTGGCTCCGGTCGCGACCGTGGTGCCGGCGTGCAGCTGGGTGCCGGGCAGCAGGGTGACGTCGGCGGCCAGGTGCACGTCGACGTCCACCCAGGTGGTGACCGGGTCGACCACGGTGACGCCGCCGCGCATGTGACCGATCAGCAGGCGGCGGTTCAGCTCGGCGCCGAGGGTGGCGAGCTGGACGCGGTCGTTGACGCCCTCGACCTGCCAGAGGTCGTGGGTGGCGACGGCGCGCACCCGGAGGCCGTCGGCGTGGGCGATGCCCAGCACGTCGGTCAGGTACATCTCGTTCTGATCGTTGTCCGAGCCGATCCGGCCGAGCGCGTCGGCCAGCACCTTGGCGTCGAAGGCGTAGATGCCGGAGTTGATCTCCCGGATCGCGGCCTGCCCGGGCGTGGCGTCGCGCTGCTCGACGATGCCGGTGACCGCACCGGAGGCGTCACGCAGCACCCGGCCGTAACCGGTCGGGTCGCCGACCTCGGCGGTCAGCACGGTCACGGCGGCCTGCTCGGCCCGGTGGGCCTCGACCAGGGCGGCCAGCGTCTCGCCGGAGAGCAGGGGCACGTCGGCGTAGGTGACGACGACCACGCCGTCGACCCCGCTCAGCGCGCGCAGCCCGGCGGCGACGGCACTGCCGGTGCCGGGCACCTCGTCCTGGTCGGCGATCACAGCGGCCGGGGCGATCTGCGCCACGTGCCCGGCGACCTGCTCGCGCTGGTGCCGCACCACGACCACGAGATGCTCCGGCTGCAGGCTCCAGGCCGCGGCCAGCGCGTGCCCGACGAGCGAGCGCCCGCCGATGCGGTGCAGCACCTTGGGAGTACGCGAGCGCATCCGCTTGCCCTCACCGGCGGCCAGGACCACGACCGCTGCCGGCTGCTGTGTACTCACGGACGAACACCCTCCAGAACGCGAATGCCAGAAGCTCCCCCCACCTGATTCGAACAGGTACCTCAAGGCTCCAAAGGCCTGTGTGCTGCCGTTACACCAGGGGGGAAGGTCGCTCGCCGGGCTCGGCGCCCACGAGGACCGGGGGCCAGTCTGCCAACTCCGGGGCTCCTTCGTCGCATCGGTGCCCCTCGCGCCCCCGGAATTGCCCGAATCGTTGTCTGGAGGACCGGGGGCCGAACACTCCGGAACTTCCTTCCATACCCTCTGCCCAGGCCCCGGATTCCCGGGTTACGCTTTCGTAGGTTACGGACCGTAGGTTGCCCGTCGCAGGTCAGTGCGGTCCCGATCAGGATTAGCCAGGATCGGTCAGCAGGATCGACGGCCAGCAGGGTTTGGGCCGGCACAGTCCGGCAGACACGGCCCCCGGGCGAGCAGCGTCCGGCCCGTGATCTGGCGGCACGACCCAGAAGAGGGGAATCCCCGTGAGTTCACCGGCAGCCGCAGCGCCCGTCCCCCCGGCGCCCACGAGTGGGACGCCCACCGGGACGACGTCCCCAGACACCTCGTCCCCAGACACCTCGTCCCCAGACACCAAGCCCCCAGGCGCCTCGTCCTCAAAGACAACGCCGCCAGTCACCTCGTCCTCAAGCACCACCCAGGTGACCACCCGCACCAGCCGGCCGGCTCAGGCCCCCCGGGGCGAACCGCATGTCGACCCCAACCCGAAGCGCCGGGGCGAGCAGACCGCACTGTTCCTGTTCATCGCGGTGCCGTTCGTGGCGCTGGTCGCGGCGATCCCGATGGCCTGGGGGCGCCTGCTGAACTGGCACGACCTGGTGATCGCCCTGGTCCTCTACCTGATCTCCGGGCTGGGCATCACGGTCGGCTTCCACCGGTTCTTCACCCACGGCTCGTTCCGCGCCAACCGCCCGCTGACCATCGCGCTGGCCGTGGCCGGCTCCCTGGCGGTCGAGGGCCCGGTACTGCGCTGGGTCTCCGACCACCGGCGGCACCACGCCTTCAGCGACCGCGAGGGCGACCCGCACTCCCCCTGGCGTTACGGCGAGACCGTGCCCGCCCTGATGAAGGGCCTCTGGTACGCCCACATGGGCTGGCTGTTCGACCCGGAGAACACCAACCCCAAGCGTTACGCCCCCGACCTGCTGCGCGATCGCGGCGTGATGCTCGTGTCCCGGGCGTTCGGCCCGCTGGTGATCCTCTCGCTGGGCCTGCCCGCGCTGCTCGGGTTCGCCATCACCGGCACCGGGCAGGGAGCGGCCACGGCCTTCTTCTGGGGATCGCTGGTGCGGGTGGGACTACTGCACCACGTCACCTGGTCGATCAACTCGATCTGTCACGCCCTGGGAGAGCGCCCCTTCAAGAGCCGCGACCGCTCGGGCAACGTCTGGTGGCTGGCCCTGCTGTCGTTCGGGGAGTCCTGGCACAACCTGCACCACGCCGACCCGACCTGCGCCCGGCACGGTGTGCTGCGGGGCCAGATCGACTCCAGTGCCCGGGTGATCTGGTTCTTCGAGAAGTTCGGCTGGGCGACCCAGGTGCGCTGGCCGGACACCACGCGCCTAGCGTCGCGGCGCGCGTAGCAGAGCCGGGGTGGTTCGGGCCCGGCCGGGCGACTTCCACACCGATCGCGCGAGTTGGGCATGATAGCCCGGTGAGTACAGGCCACCATTCCCCGACGCCCGACCGTCCGCGCGCGTCCCGGGCCGGTGGCCGCGCCCGGATGACCGGGGCCCAGCGGCGTGAGCAACTGCTGGCCATCGGGAGGCGGCTGTTCGCCGAGAAGGGCTTCGAGGGCACCAGCGTCGAGGAGATCGCCGCCACCGCGGGGGTCTCCAAACCGGTGGTGTACGAGCACTTCGGCGGCAAGGACGGGCTCTACGCGGCCGTGGTGGAGCTGGAGACCCGCAAGTTGCTCGAGGCGATGACCGAGGCCCTCACCCAGCCGAACCCACCCCGGCAGGTCCTCGAGATCGCCGCGATGACCCTGCTCACCTACATCGAGACCGAGACCGACGGTTTCCGCATCCTGGTGCGGGACTCGCCGATCACCAAGCAGGAGGGCGGCTTCGCCAGCCTGCTGAGCGACGTGGCCGGTCATGTCGAGTACATCCTGGGCGAGCAGTTCGCGTCCCGCGGCTTCGATCCGGAGATGGCGCCGCTGTACGCCCAGATGCTGGTCGGCATGATCGCCATGACCGGGCAGTTCTGGCTCGACCACCGCACGCCGGAGAAGGCCGTGGTGGCGGCCCATGTCGTGAACCTGGCCTGGAACGGCCTGACCGCGCTGGAGACCAAGCCCCGGCTGCGCGCCCGCCGGTCCACGAAGCCGGAGGTCGAAAAGCCCCGTGGATGAGGTCGACCGGATTGTCGCCGCCTGGAACCGCGAGCGACCCGATCTGGATGTCACCCCGCTGGAGGTGCTTTCGCGGGTCAGCCGGTTGTCACGCCTGCTGGACAAGGCCCGTTCGGCCGCCTTCGCCCGGCACGATCTCGAAACCTGGGAGTTCGACGTGCTTTCGGCGTTGCGGCGGGACGGCGATCCGTACCGTCTCTCCCCCGGCCAGCTCGTCGCCCTGACCATGGTCACCAGCGGCACGATGACCAACCGCATCGACCGGCTGGCGAGCCGGGGCCTGGTGCGCCGGCTGCCCGACCCGGCCGACGGCCGCGGGGTGATGGTGCAGCTGGAGGGCAGCGGCCGGGCCGTCACCGACGCCGCGCTGGCCGACCTGCTCGAGGTCGAGCGCTCGGTCCTCGTGGTGCTCACGAACAGTGACCACGATCAGCTGGCGCACCTGCTGCGCGATCTTCTGACGGCCTTCGACCCGAGCTGAGACCGCGCGCCGGAGGAGTCCACCGACCGGGGCAGAAGAGACTTACGGCCCTGTTACCGAGCCCCGTTCCCACCTAGCAACCCTTCAATAAAACGGACATTTGGTACCCGTTCGGGCGCCCGAGTGCTTCCGTTTAGCCCAAGATGGTGCCCGTTTTAGCTCAACCCCTTGTGGAGAACCTGTGCCTGAGGTTTACATCACAGACACATGCACCGGGCCGGTTCGGCCACGGACGGGCGGAGGCGGGCAATGGAGCTCTATGCCTATGAACGACGGCGATGGCTGGTCGATCAGGCACGGCAAGCGGGACGGATCGATGTTGCGGAGGTGGCACGCGAGCTGACAGTGGCCAAGGAGACGGTCAGGCGTGATCTGACGGCTCTGGAGGCCGAAGGACTGTTGCGGCGCGTGCACGGCGGGGCGATCCCGGTGGAACGCCTCGGGTTCGAGGGCACCCTGGCCCTGCGCAACACCTCCCGCACCGACGAGAAGGGCCGCATCGCCGACCACGCCATCGGCCTGGTCGGCACCGCCGAATCCATTTACCTCGACGAAGGTTCCACCACCCAGGCAGTCGCCGAGCGCCTGACCCCGCGACGACCCCTCACGGTGGTCACCAACTCGCTGCCGATCGCTCTGGTCATGGCTCCGCGCGACCAGGTCTCGGTGGTGCTCATCGGGGGCCGGGTCCGCGGGAAAACCCTCGGGACCATCGACCACTGGGCGCTTCGCATGCTCGAGGACTTCGTCTTCGACCTGAGTGTCCTGGGCACGAACGGGCTCACTCTGGAACGGGGTGCGACCTGCCCCGATGCCGCCGTGGCGGCGATCAAGGCCCGGGCCGTGAGTGCCAGCCGGCGCACCCTTCTGGTCACCGATTCGTCGAAATTGGGGTCCGACTCGTCCTACCGCTTTGCACAGGCGAGGGATTTCTCGACTATCGTCACCGACCGCTCGGCCAATGAGGGTCAGATCCGGCGACTGCGTGCAATCGGCGTGGAAGCGGTGATGGTGTGACACCTCACGGCCGCCCCGCAGGCAAGGATCCGACAACCGAAAGACGCACGATCAGCAACGGCCCGACTGCACCTAGTTCTGACAACCTTGTCATCACCATAAGTAGTTAATACGTAACTTCTCGCCTCAGAATGGTCCCGCACAGTCAAGGAGGATTCGTGACCCGGACGAAGAACAACTGGAGGATCGGTGTGACGGCAGGGGCCGTCGCCACCGTTCTCATCACCACCGCGTGCTCAGGCGCCGGTGGTGGCGGTGGAGCCGGCAGTGACGGGAAGGGCGGATCCATCAATGTCCTGATGGTCGCCAACCCGCAGATGACCGACATCCAGGATCTGACCGCCGACACCTTCACCAAGGAGACGGGCATCAAGGTGAACTTCACCGTGCTGCCCGAGAACGAGCTGCGTGACAAGGTCACGCAGGACGTCGCCAGCAAGGCCGGGCAGTACGACCTGGCCACCGTCGGCGCCTACGAGACGCAGTTGTGGCAGAAGAACGACTGGCTGCACGAACTCAGCTCGTACGCCGACGCGGACACCGAGTACGACTCGGCCGACCTGCTCAAGCCGGTTGCCGAGAGCCTCACCGGTGAGGACGGAAAGCTTTACGCCCTGCCGTTCTACGGCGAATCCTCCTTCCTGATGTACCGCAAGGACATCTTCAAGGAGAAGAACCTGAAGATGCCGGCCAAGCCCACCTGGAACGAGGTGGCCGACCTGGCGGCGAAGCTGGACGGCGCCGAGCCCGGCATGAAGGGCATCTGCCTGCGCGGTCTTCCGGGCTGGGGCGAGATGTTCGCACCGCTGACCACCGTGGTGAACACTTTCGGTGGCACCTGGTTCGACAAGGACTGGAACGCGAAGGTGAACTCCCCGGAGTTCACCGAGGCGGTCAACTTCTACACCAAGCTGATCAAGGAGCACGGTGAGGCGGGCGCGGCCCAGGCCGGGTTCACCGAGTGCCTGAACGCCCTGAGCCAGGGCAAGGTCGCCATGTGGTACGACGCCACCTCGGCGGCGGGTTCGCTGGAGGACGAGGCGAGCAGCAAGGTCGTGGGCAAGATCGGTTACGCCTACGCCCCGGTCAACAAGACCGAGTACAGCGGCTGGCTCTGGTCGTGGAACTGGGCCATGCCCAAGACCACCAAGCACGCCGACGACGCCGCCAAGTTCGCCCTGTGGGCCACCAGCAAGAAGTACGAGCAGACCGTCGGCGAGAAGCTGGGCTGGGCCCGGGTCCCCAACGGCAAGCGCGCCAGCACCTACGAGATCCCCGAGTACAAGGAAGCTTCCGGTGATTTCGGGCAGCTGACCCTGGAGTCGATCGAGCACGCCGACCCGACCAACCCGGGTGTGCAGCCCCGACCGACCGTCGGTATCCAGTACGTCACCATCCCCGAGTTCGCCGACCTGGGCACCAAGGTGTCGCAGTCGATCAGCGGGGTGCTGGCCGGCAAGGGATCGGTGAAGGACGCGCTGGACGACGGCCAGAAGCAGGCCGAGGAAATCGCTCAGGAATACAAGTAGAACCGACGTCTCAACCCTGAGGAGTGGCAATGGCTACCGTTGCCGAAACACATCAGGAAGAGAACGCCGCCCCACCGGTTCGCCGGCCCACCGGGATCTCCCGCAGATCCCGGTGGGTCCGGCGGGCCCCGCTGCTGCCGGCGCTCATCTTCACCATCGTCATCACCCAGGTGCCGTTCCTCATCACCATGGGTATCTCATCGCTGCGGTGGAACCCGCAGAAGCCCGGTGACAAGAGCTTCCTGGGCCTCGGCGACTACACCTCGTTCGTCGGATTCGACAACTACAAGACCGTTTTCACCGACGAACGACTGCGCAGTGCCGTCATCAACACGATCACCCTGACCGTGGGCACGGTGGGCATCAGCCTCCTGCTCGGCCTGGGTCTGGCCGTACTGCTCGACCGGAAGTTCCCGGGCCGCGGTCTGGCCCGGACCCTGCTGATCGCACCGTTCCTGATCATGCCCGTGGCGTCGGCCCTGTTGTGGAAGCACGCTCTCTACAACCCGACCTACGGCCTGTTCAACGGCACGATCAACGCCGTCTGGAAGCTGTTCGGCGCCGACCACGGCCCGACCATCGACTTCGTGTCCAGCTATCCGATGCCCTCGGTCATCGCGGCGCTGGTCTGGCAGTGGACGCCGTTCATGATGCTGATCCTGCTGGCCGGGCTGCAGGCCCAGCCGACGGACATCCTGGAGGCGGCCAGGGTCGACGGCGCCAATGGCGTCAAGATCTTCCGCTACATCACGCTGCCGCACATGCGGCAGTACATCGAACTGTCGACGCTGCTCGGCGCCATCTACATCGTGCAGCAGTTCGACGCGGTCTTCTCGATCACGCAGGGCGGCCCGGGCAGCGCGACCACCAACCTGCCCTACGAGATCTACCTGACCACGTTCTCGAAGCTCGAGTACGGCGAGGCCTCCGCGGCCGGCGTCGTCACCGTGATCGGCACGATCGTCGTGGCCACCTTCGCTCTGCGGGTCGTGAGCTCGCTCTTCCGGGAGGAGCACAGCTGATGAGCGCCCAGACGACCGAAACACCCAAGTCCGGAACCATCTTGAACCGGCGCAAGAAGAAGTCGGCCCAGGGCGAGGGTGACCTCGCCGAGACCGGTGGCTTCGTCTGGACGACGACGGCCTGGGTCCTCACCCTGATCTTCTTCGCCCCCGTGGCCTGGATGTTCCTCACCTCGTTCCACAGCGAGGCGGACGCCGCGACCAACCCGCCGACCCTGCTCGCCGGGTTCACGCTCGACAACTACTCCGCGCTGTTCGACCGCGGGGTCGGGCCGTTCCTGATCAACTCGGCCACCGCCAGCATCGTCTCCACGCTGCTGGTGCTGGCGCTGGCTATCCCGGCGGCCTACGCGCTGTCGATCAAGCCGGTGGAGAAGTGGACGGATGTGATGTTCTTCTTCCTCTCCACCAAGTTCCTGCCCTCGATCGCGGCGCTGCTGCCGATCTACCTGCTGGTCCAGAAAATCGGTGGCCTGGACAACATCTGGATCCTGGTCGTCCTCTACACCGCGATGAACCTGCCGATCGCGATCTGGATGCTGCAGTCGTTCCTGGCCGAGGTGCCCAAGGAGATCATGGAGGCCGCCGAGGTCGACGGCGCCGGCACGCTCCGGGTGATCTGGAGCGTGATCGTCCCGATCATCACCCCGGGCATCGCGGCCACCAGCCTGATCTGCTTCATCTTTAGCTGGAACGAGTTCCTGCTGGCGAAGAGCCTGACCGCGGTCGCGGCCTCGACGTCGCCGGTGTTCCTCGTCGGCTTCATCACCAGCGAGGGCCTGTTCCTCGCGAAGCTCTGCGCGGCAGCCACTCTGGTATCGCTGCCGGTGCTCATCGCCGGTTTCGCGGCGCAGGACAAGCTGGTGCGCGGCCTGTCCCTGGGCGCCGTCAAGTAGTCCCCCGTGATCATGCAATCCCCCTCCGGGAAGTGGGGGCACCTCCCGGCCGAAGGCTGGGGGATTGCATGATCACGACCAGGTCTCAGCCGGCCAGTTCGGCCGCTTCCAGCCAGGCCTCTTCGAGCGCGTCCTTCTCCGCCGTCACCTCACGCAGTTCCGCGTCGAGCTTGCTGATCGCGGCGTGGTCGGTGGCCTTCTCCGCCATCTGCGCGTGCAGCTTCTCTTCCCGCGAGGCGAGTTTCGAGATCTGCCGTTCGATCCGGGCCATCTCCTTACGGGCGGCCCGGGTGTCGGCGGCGGTCGCCACCGGGGTGGTTTCCTCCGAGATGGTGGACGTCGGTGAGCTCACCCCGGTCTGTTCCTGCTGGGCCCGCAGTTTCAGGTATTCCTCGACCCCGCCGGGCAGATCGCGGATCTGACCGTCGCCGAGCAGAGCCACCTGCTTGTCGCAGATGCGCTCCAGCAGGTACCGGTCGTGGGAGACCACGATCAGGGTGCCGGGCCACTCGTCGAGCGTGTCCTCGATGGCGGCCAGGGTGTCGGTGTCCAGGTCGTTCGTCGGCTCGTCGAGCAGCAGCACGTTCGGCTCGCTCATCAGCAGGCGCAGCAGCTGCAGACGCCGCCGCTCACCACCCGACAGGTCGCTGACCCGGGTCCAGATCTTGTCCTTGGTGAATCCCAGGCGCTCGAGCAGCTGGCCCGCGGTGACGTCTTTCCCACCGATCCGGACCGTGCCCTTGACCTTCTCGACGGCCTCCTGCACCTTCTGGTCGGCGACCGCGTCGAGCTCGCGCACGTCCTGGCTGAGAATGACCGCCTGGACCGTCTTTCCGCGCTTCACCCGGCCGGCGGTGGGCACCGGGGCACCCGGGCCGCCCAGCATCATCTTCATCAGGGTGGTCTTGCCCGAGCCGTTGACCCCGACCACACCGATCCGGTCGCCCGGACCGATCCGCCAGGTGACGTGCTCCAGCAGGGTTTTCGCCTCGTCGCCGGATCCGACCGTGACCGTGACGTCTTCCAGGTCGACGACGTCCTTGCCCAGGCGGGCGGTGGCCATCTTCGCCAGGTTCATCTGGTCGCGCGGCGGCGGTTCGTCGGCGATCAGTGACTCGGCCGCGTCGATCCGGAACTGCGGCTTACTGGTCCGGGCCGGCGGGCCGCGGCGCAGCCAGGCCAGCTCTTTCCGCAGCGTGTTCTGGCGACGCTCCTCGGTCACGGCCGCCACCCGGGCGCGCTCGGCGCGGGTCAGCACGTAGGCCGCGTAACCGCCCTCGTAGCTGTCCACGACCCCGTCGTGGACCTCCCAGATGCTGCCGCAGACCGCGTCGAGGAACCACCGGTCGTGGGTGACGACCAGCAGGCCGCCCCGCCCGGCGGGCCAGCGCTGGTTCAGGTGCTGCGCCAGCCAGGCCACGCCCTCGACGTCGAGGTGGTTGGTGGGCTCGTCGAGCATGACCAGGTCGTCGTCGCTGATCAGCAGCGCGGCCAGGCCGACCCGGCGGCGCTGGCCACCGGAGAGCCGGCCGAACTGCGCGTCGAGACCACCGACGAAGGGAGCCTCGAGACCACCGAGCAGACCGCCCAGCACGTCGCGGACCTTGGCGTCGCCGGCCCACTCGTGCGGGGCCATGTCACCCATGACCGCCTGTCGCACGGTCATTTCCGGGTCGAGGCGGTCTTCCTGCCAGAGCGCGCCGAGGCGCACCTCGCGACCCGTGGTGACCCGGCCGCCGTCCGGTTCCTGCAGACGGGCGAGCACCCGGAGCAGGGTGGACTTGCCCTCGCCGTTGCGGCCGACCACACCGATCCGGTCACCGTCGTCGAGACCGAGACTTACCGCGTCCAAAAGCGTTCTGGAGCCGTGCACGACTGTGACGGACTCCGCGTTGAGAAGGTGAGCCACTGGGCTTAACCACGCACCGATTCGACGAGACGGGCACCGGGCACCGGACCGTGTGCGCGTCGCACATCGGCCGCCGCTCCGGACGCGGTCAGGGCGACCGCGAGATCGAGGGCGTGACTGGAGTCGCGGGCCAGGAACACCGTGGTCGGGCCGGAGCCGGACACGATGCCACCGAGCGCGCCGACCTTGCGGCCGATCTCCAGCGCGCGTTCCAGCTGGGGGGCCATCGCCAGCGCGGCGGGCTCCAGCTCGTTGTGCAGGCGGGCGCCCAGGGCCGCGGCGTCACCGGCGCGCAACGCGGCCATCAGGGCGTCGTCGATCTCGGGCCCGGGCGTGGGCTGCGGGGCCTCACCGGCCTCGCGCATCCGGTCGATCTGCCCGTAGACACCGGGCGTGGACAGGCCGCCCTCGGCCAGCGCGATCACCCAGGTGTACTCACCGCGGGCCAGCACCGGGGTGAGCAGCTCGCCCCGGCCGCTGCCGATCGCGGTGCCACCGAGCAGCGAAAAGGGGACGTCCGACCCGAGTTGCGCGGCCAGGTGCAGCAGTTGCTCGCGGTCGAGCCCGGCGTGCCAGAGCGCGTCGCAGGCCACCAGGGCGGCTGCGGCGTCGGCCGAGCCACCGGCCATGCCGCCCGCCACCGGGATGCCCTTGCGCAGCTCGAACGCCACGTCGGCCGATTCCAGGCCGATGTGCGCGGCCAGCAGCTTCGCGGCCTTCACGGCCAGGTTCGAGTCGTCGGTGGGCACCTCGTCGGCCTGGATGCCGTCGACCGTGATCGAGACCCCCGAGCCGGGCTCGGTGGCCCGCGCGGTCAGGTCGTCGAACAGCGCCACGGCGTGGAACACCGTGGCGAGCTCGTGAAAGCCGTCGTCCCGGACCGGGCCCACCCGCAACTCAAGATTGATCTTGGCGGGCGCGCGCGCGATCACCGTTCTTGTCGCCGCCATGCGACCACTCTATGCAATCCGGGGCACCCCTTCCGAACGAGGCACCCACATCCCGGGCGAGACCCCCAAGATCCACTCCGTGATCATGCAGAACCTCCCCAGCGTTCTAGAACTGTGGCGCGGAGAGTTCTAGAACTCCGGGGAGGTTCTGCATGATCACGAACGAGGTGATTTTTCACCCCGCCAGGTGGCTCCAGCGGTTGTCGAGCTCCGCCCACGTGCCCTGCGCCACCGCCCGGCCGTCGATCATCACGACCACCCGGTCGGCGCGTTCCAGGGCCGCCCGCTTCGAGGTCGAGCCCACCACCGTCACGCCGTGCTCGCGCAGGGCCTGCCAGAGGTCGAGCTCGGTGCCGACGTCGAGGGCCGAGGACACGTCGTCGGCCACCAGCAGTTCGGTGCGCGGGGCCAGCGCCCGGGCCAGGGCCAGGCGCTGCAGCTGACCACCGGACAGGCGGGAGCCCTTGTGCCCGATCATCAGCCCGAGCCCGGAACCGGACTCCGCCAGGTCACGCTCGAGCTGGGCGGCGGCCACGGCGGTGTGCAGGTCGACGTCGTGCCCGAGCGCGATGTTGTCGGCGATCGTGCCCGACAGCACCCGCGGCACCTGGCCGACGTAGCCCACCTGGTTGGGGCGCAGGAACCGCTCCGGCTCGGTGACCTCGGTGCCGTTCCAGGCCAGCGACCCCCAGTGGTGCACGATCCCGGCCAGGGCCCGCAGCAGTGACGACTTGCCCGCACCGACCGGCCCGACCACCAGCACCAGCTCACCGCGCCGCACCGTGAGGTCCACGTCGCGGGCGCCGAGCATGCCGTCTTCGTGCACGGCGGTGAAACCGGTCAGGGTCAGCTCGCGCAGCGGCTCGCGGCCGGGCAGCACCGGCGCCGGGGCGGTACCGGCCGCCACGTCCACCTCGGGCAGCTCGGCCGAGTAGTTGCCCTCGCCGATCATCGCGTGGGTGCGCCGGGTCCAGACCCGGGCCGAGGGCAGCTGCGACACGAACGAGGCCGTGGTCCAGGCGAACCACCGCGCCGAGCCCAGCGTGGAGACCGCGATCAGCACGGCCGCCGGGCTGAGACCGCCGTTCAGGTACAGCGCCCAGGCCCCGATCGGCAGCAGGCCGGCGGTCAGCGCCGGGGTGGAGCGCGACCAGACCTGGATCATGATCTCTTCGCGCTGCCGCTCGCTGCGCACCCGGTCGAGCCCGGCCAGGTGGGACAGCACGGGCTGGGTGGCGCCGCTCAGCTTGACCGTGCGGGCCGCCGACAGCGACGAGACCAGCGCGGTGGCGAACGAGGCCCGGGCCGCGACCGTGCGGGCCGCCGCCTTCTCCAGCTTCGGGCCGAACCCGGTGGCCACGATCCCCGACAGCACCATCGTGGCCGCGAAGAACAGGGCGGGCACGATCGAGCCGGAGATCGCCGTCATGGTGACCATGACGACCACGGCGGTGACGTTGTCCACCACGTTGTCGGCCAGCTGCACGACCCTCTCGGTGTCGCCGGACTGCGCGATCACCGCGGCCGGGGTGTGGTTGCTGACCCGCCGGTCACCGGTCTGGCCGTGCGTGAGCCGCAAATTGATGCGCAGCGTCTGGCGCACCCACCACTCCGGGAACCAGCGGTCGGTGAACCACGGCAGCGGGGCGGTGAGCAGCAGCGCGGTGACGATGCCGGCGGACGGCCAGAACAGGCTGCCCGATCCGTCCACCAGATCGGCCCACAGCCACGGCAGTACCGAGCCGTCCAGCCCGAGCAGGATCAGCACCATGAAGACGGCGACCGCGGCGACGCCGTACCGGGCGTCGTTGCGCACCAGCTGGAAGATCTCGCGCACGGTGGAACCACCGGTGGCCTCGACGACCTGGGGCGGTTCGGCCCGGGCCGGCGACTGTGACGTGACCGGCGCCGGCGGGACCGGGGCGACCACGACGTCCTCAAGCAACTCCCCCTCGACCGACCGCTGCTGCGGGAGGTGAGCGCTGACACCGGCCGGCACCGGCGAGCGCAGCTTGCTGCTCTCGACCAGACGGGCGAACCGCTGCGACCGGGCCAGCGGACCGGCCTCGAGCACGCGGCCGCTGTCGAGCACCACCACCTCGTCGCAGTCGGCCACCGACGACAGCCGGTGCGCGATCACGATGCCGATACGCCCCTCCAGCAAGCGGGCCGAGGCCAGCTGCACCTGGTGCTCGGTGACCGGGTCCATCCGGGCGGTGGCCTCGTCGAGGATCACCAGGTGCGGGTCGCGCACCAGGATCCGGCCGAACGCGACCAGCTGCTCCTGCCCCGCCGAGAGCACGTATCCACCCTCACCGAGCCGGGTGCCCAGGCCGTCGGGCAGCCCCTCCACCCAGGCGCCGAGCCCGAGTTCGTCCATCACCCGCCCGGCCGAGCCGATCAGTTCCGGGTCGAACAGGGCGATGTTCTCGGCCAGGGACCCGGCCAGGATCTCGGTGCGCTGTGGCACCACCGCCACCCAGCGGCGCAACAGTTCCAGGTCGACCCGGTTCAGGTCGGCACCGCCCAGATCGACGGTGCCGTCGGGCACGTCGACCGAGCGGGTGAGCACCTTGGCCAGCGTGGACTTGCCCGAGCCGGTGCGCCCGATCAGCGCGTACGAGCGGCCGGGCACGAAGGTCAGCGAGACGTCGTGCAGCACGGCACCCCGGTCCGACTCCCCCGGGTAGGCGAAAGTCAGGTTCCGGATGTTCAGTTCGCCCTCGGCCGGAGCCTCGCCCCCGGTCGGCTCGACCGTCGAGGCCGACAGCATCTGCACCCGGCCCCAGGCCCCGAGCCCCTGCTGCAGGTGCGGCACCATCCGGCTGATGTGGTCGACCGTCGCCCCGAAAGCCAGTGCCAGGAGCCAGGTCGAGGTCAGCCGGGCGGCGTCGAGATGCCCCGCCTGCAGGGCCCAGATGCCGCCCACCACGACCACGGCGATCGAGGAGCGGACAATGGTGGACGCGACGACTGACAGTTTCGCGCTCAGTCGCCACACGACCCGTCCCCGGCTCAGGACCTGGCTCGACCGGTCGGCGAAAAGCCGCACCACGTAGGGCCGGGCCAGGGTGGTGCGGACGTCGTCCTGACCGTGGATCGACTCTTCCATCACCGCGGCCAGATCCGACCAGGCCTCTTCCTCGCTCATCCGGGCCGGGTTGATGCGGCGGATCGGGCGGGACAGGCCCTTCACCGTGAGAGCGACCACCAGCAGCATGCCGACCCCGGCCGGCCACCAGACGAACAACGCGGTGACGATGGAAACCGTTGCCACCGCGAGCTGTTGGAAGATGCGCAGGCCGCTGTTCCGGATCTCGCTGCCGACCTGGTAGATGTCCTGGTCGATGCGGTCGAGCAGCTCACCGACCGGGGTGCCCTCCAGGGCCTGCAACGGCTGGGAGAAAGCGACCGTGCACAGACGGCGGCGCAGGTCGGCCGACCAGTCGGCGGTCAGCCGGGCCGCGACGATGTTCACGGCCAGATCGCCCAGCACGTAGAGCGAGAGGCCGGCGGCCATCAGGACGAACAAGGACCAGGAGCGTTCGAGCAGCACCGGTCCGGCCAGCGCCGCGGCGGCGGCCTGGCCCGCGCCCCCGCACAGCACGAGCACCATCACCAGGGCGCATTGTCGTGGCGAGGTCTGCCAGAGGTCTCGGAGCAGGCGCATGGCAGAAAAATCCTTCGGGAGGCTGGGGGCGGCCTCCCCACATTGCCGTCAGATGCGCTCTGAACTCAATGTATTTTCCTGGCAGCCGACCGGCCGCCGGGTGATTTCAGTTACGGGCAGCCCGTTCGGGTGCACCGTCGGGGCGCAACTGACGCGGGAGCGAGGGGATTCGCTGCGCCAGGTCGATGCTGATCGCGCTCATCGAGGCCACCGTGATGGTCGGTGTTCCCGTGCTCCCGTTGTCCGTCATGCGGGTGAACCTACGACCCCGGAACGGGCCTCGCCTCCCGGCGACACGGACATCCCGGCGGACGGGCGCGAAAATCCGCCGTACAGACCGCCCGGGCCACCGGAACGGCCGAGTGTCACCCCTTCGGGCGGGCAGCCGCCAGCGCGGAGAACTCCTGCACGGTGAGCCGCTCACCCCGGATCTTCGGGTCGATCCCGGCCTGATCCAGAGCCGCCTGCGCGGCGTCGGCCGATCCGGCCCAGCCGGCCAGGGCCGCGCGCAGGGTCTTGCGGCGCTGGGCGAAGGCGGCGTCGACGCAGGCGAACACCTCTTCGCGGGTGGCGCTCGTGTCCGGGTGGGGGCGGGCCGTGAACTGCACCAGACCCGACTCCACGTTCGGCACCGGCCAGAACACCTGCCGCGGCACCGCGCCGGCCCGGCGCACGTCGGCGTACCAGGCGGCCTTCACCGAGGGCACACCGTAGGTCTTGTCACCGGGACGGGCCGCGAGCCGGTCGGCGACCTCGGCCTGCACCATCACCAGGCCGCTGGTCAGGGTGGACACCCGCTCCAGCAGGGTCAGCAGCACCGGCACGGCCACGTTGTAGGGCAGGTTCGCGACCACGGCGGTGGGCGTGCGGCCCCCGACCTCCAGCTGCTGCGCCTGCACCAGCAGCGCGTCGGAGAGCACGACGCTGAACCGCTCCGCCGCCTCCGGGGCCCGGGTGGCGATCGTGGCCGGCAGCTCGGCCGCCAGCTTGGGGTCGATCTCCACCGCGACGACGTGGGCACCCGTCTCCAGCAGCGCCAGCGTCAGCGAGCCGAGCCCGGGCCCGATCTCGGTGACCAGGTCACCCTCACCCACCCCGGCGAGCCGGGCGATGCGGCGCACGGTGTTGGCGTCGACCACGAAGTTCTGCCCGAGCTGCTTGGTCGGGCGGACGTCGAGCCGTCCGGCCAGCTGACGGATGTCGGCGGGGCCGAGCAGGGACGTGGACGACGTGGACACAACGGCCGACCTTACCCCCACTACCTCCGTGATCATGCACACAGGGCTGCTGAGGGACGCGGCACACGGCGAAGGGGCCCGCCCACCTCGGGTGGACCGGCCCCTTCGTCGTTCTGTTATAGGTTCTTGCCGCAGACCGGCCACTGGCCGGCCCCGGACTGCTTGTAGAGCAGCTTCGCCCGGTAGGTCTGCTCCGAGGAGCTGGCGTCCGCGGGGTTGCCCGAGCCACCCATCGCGGCCCAGGTGCTGGTGCTGAACTGGTAGAGCCCGTAGTAACCGGCCGGGTTCACGGCCTTGGGGTTGCCGCCGGACTCGCACTCGGCCAGCGCGGCCCAGTTCAGCGAGTCGACGCCGCCACCGACGCTGCCGCCGGAGGAGCTGCCGCCGGACGAGCTACCGCCCGAGGAGCTGGACGACTCGGCGGGCTTGGCCTTGGTGCCGACCTGCACCACCTCGGTCACCGGCTTGCGGGTGACGCTGGTGTCGACGAGCTTGCGCTTGGTGATCTTCCCGTCGGTGCGGGTGATCTGCCAGACGGCCTTCTGCACGCCGTCCTTGCCCGCGGTGACGACCTTGGACTCGCCCTTGTAGAGCTTGCTCGTCGAGGTCTTCTTCGTCTTGTGGTCGATCGCCGAGGTCTTGGTGACCTTCTTCTGGGTCACCCGGGCGATCTTCACCGTCAGGCCGTCGCGCAGCGGGGTGCTGGGGACCTGGCTCAGCTTGTCCAGGTCGCCGACCTTCACCTTCTCGTCGGTGAGGAACTCGGAGACCGTCGCGGCGGTGGTGGTGATCTTGTCCTTGTCGCCGTCGGCCACGAGGGTGACCGACTTCGGCGTGCTGAGCGACATCGTCATCCCGGCCCGGTCGATGCGGGACGAGCGCGAGGCGGAGAGCTCGGCGCCGTCACTGCGCACCCCGAGGGCCAGCAGCGCCTTGTCCACCGAGAGCTCGGTGGTCCAGAAGGTGCGCTCGGTGCCGTCGACCGTGAGGTTCAGGGGCCTGGCGTAACGGACGACCACGGTGTCGCCCTCACCGATCGAGGTGTCGGCGGCGGGGGCGACCAGGTCACGATCGCCGACGGAGATGTGCTCGTCGGCGAGGAAGTCCGAGACGCTGGAGGCGAAGGAGTGGACTTCGGTCGTCCGACCGTCCACGGAGAGGGTGATCGTCTTGTTCGCCTGGGAATACCAGACGCTGCCGCCGACGGCTACGGCGAGAACTGCTGCCTGCGCGACGAAGCGCGCGGGTCTGCTGTGGACGAGCGAGCGCACGATGCTCCAAGCCTCGTTCTTCCCGGGTACGGCACGGCGGAAATCATCGCCGACGGTGACCGTCTGCGCCCTCGGACCACCCTTGCGAGGGCCTCAGGATTCCGCCGGGAGGGAACCGCTCCCGGCTGTCGACCGCATACCGTAATCGAACCGAGACCGAATCCCAAGCCGAACCGCGGCCCGCGGCCCCGGGAACGGATCCGGTCAGACCCGATCAACGCAGGTCAGGAAGGCTGCCACGGTCCGGGCGGATACCCGAGAATTGCTGTACTTCAACCGTTTCGATACCCCCCAAAAATGTGACACCGCGAAGTGTCGGAAACTTGGCCGTAGGACGGCGCGAGTGGGGTAACGGGGCAGTGCGGGAGGGGTGTGACAACGTGTCATCGGAGGCCTTGACCAGGCCCCCGATCACGACGCGTCACCCCGCTACCAGGGGCCGTACACCGCCTCGCTGGTCGCCGACAGTGCCGCACACACCTCGTCCAGGCCGAGCCCGAGCTCCGCCGCCATCGCCCGCACCGTCAGCGGCACCAGGTAACTCGCGTTGGTGCGGCCCCGGTACGGCATCGGGGTCAGGTAGGGCGCGTCGGTCTCGACCATCACCCGCTCCAGCGGCACCACGGCGAGCGCCTCCCTCAGGGGGGCGGCGTTCTTGAAGGTCACGGTGCCGGCGAACGACAGGTACCAGCCGCGATCAGCGGCCAGCCGGGCCATCTCGGCGTCACCGGAATAGCAGTGGAACACCGTCTTCTCCGGTGCCCCCTCGGAGTCGAGCACCCGGATCACGTCGTCGTGGGCGTCGCGGTCGTGGATCTGCAGCGCCTTGCCCAGCCGCTTGGCCAGGTCGATGTGCCGGCGGAAGGAATCTTCCTGGGCAGCCTTCCCGACGTCGTCGGTGACCCAGTAATGGTCGAGGCCGGTCTCGCCGATCACCCGCACACGAGGGTGCGCCGCGAGCTTCTCGATCTCTTCGAACGCCTGGTCGAGTTCTTGTGCCGCAGCATGTTTCGTTGCCTCGGTGGGGTGCAGTGCCACTCCCCCGAGCAGCTCCGGGAACCGGTCCACGGCCTGCACCGTCCAGCGGGCGGCCGGAAGGTCGCAGCCGATCTGCACCATTCGCGAGACATTGACCGAGACTGCCTGCGCGATCAGCGTTTCCACGACCTCGTCGGCGGTCAGGGAACCGGCCTGGGTGCCCGGCACGTGATCGAGGTGGGTGTGGTTGTCCACCACGGGCAGCGGGAGCGCCTCCGGCCGCGGTACGGGTCCGTCGTCCTTCTTCTTACTCATCAAACCCACCACAGAGGACGCCGGTGGCCACCGGCGTCCTCTGTTCGCTCCTTACTTGTCTTTGTCGGCGAGGCGGGCGAGCTCTTCTTCCACGACCGACTCGTCGAGCTTGCGGAAGATCGGGGAGGGCGCCGGGACCGGGGTGCCCGGCACGATCGGCGCCGACTCCCAGGCCGCCACCGTCTCGCCGAGCGTGTAGTTACCCATCAGCACCGGATAGCCCGGGCCACCGTCCAGATCCTCGACCTCGCGGATCTGCGGCAGCGGGGAGACCGTGCCGGTGCCGCCGAAGGCCTCGAACACCCGTTGCGAGCTGTGCGGCAGGAACGGGGACAGCAGCACCCGGCAGTCGCTGATCGCCTGCGCGGCCACGTGCAGCACCGTCTTCATGCGCTCGAAGTCGGTCTTCTTCAGCTTCCAGGGCTCGGTGTCGGAGAGGTACTTGTTGACCTCGCCCACCACGCGCATCGCCTCGGCCAGGGCGGCCTTCTGCTTGTGCGAGGCGAGCAGCTCGCCGACCGCGCCGAACCCGGCCTTCGTGGTCTCGAGGACCGCCAGGTCGATCGCCTGCAGTTCCCCGGCCTCGGGGATCTCGCCCAGGTTCTTGTTGATGAGCGACGCCGTGCGGTTGACCAGGTTGCCCCAGCCCGCGACCAGCTCGTCGTTGGTGCGGCGGACGAACTCGGCCCAGGTGAAGTCGGTGTCCTGGTTCTCCGGGCCGGCCGCGCAGATGAAGTAGCGCAGCGCGTCGGGCTGGTAGCGGCTCAGGATGTCGCGCACGTAGATGACCACGCCGCGGCTGGAGGAGAACTGCTTGCCCTCCATCGTCAGGAACTCGCTGCTGACGACCTCGGTGGGCAGGTTCAGCTCACCGTACGGGCCCACCTCGCCGCCCTTGGCGCCCCTGCCCGCGTAGGCCAGCAGCTCGGCCGGCCAGATCTGCGAGTGGAAGGTGATGTTGTCCTTCCCCATGAAGTAGTTGGAGACGGCTTCGGGGTCGTTCCACCACTTGCGCCACTGCTCCGGGTCGTCGGTGCGGCGGGCCCACTCGATCGAGGCCGAGAGGTAGCCGACCACCGCGTCGAACCAGACGTACAGACGTTTGTGCGAGTTCTCTTCCCACCCGGGGAGCGGAACCGGGATGCCCCAGTCGATGTCGCGCGTCATCGCGCGCGGCTTCAGGTCGTCCAGCAGGTTCAGCGAGAACTTGAGGACGTTGGGACGCCAGTCGGTGCGCGTGCGGAGCCACTCGCCGAGGGCGTCGGCGAGCGCGGGCAGGTCGAGGAAGAAGTGCGTCGTCTCGACGAACTTCGGGGTCTCGCCGTTGACCTTGCTCTTCGGGTTGATCAGGTCGGCCGGGTCGAGCTGGTTGCCGCAGTTGTCGCACTGGTCGCCGCGGGCGTTCTCGTAGCCACAGATCGGGCAGGTGCCCTCGATGTAGCGGTCGGGCAGGGTACGGCCGGTGGACGGGGAGACCGCCCCGGTCGTGGTCTGCTCGATCATGTAGCCGTTGGCGTGGTCGGTACGGAACAGTTCCTGGGCCACGGTGTAGTGGTTGACCGTGGTGGTGCGGGTGAACAGGTCGTAGGACAGGCCGAGGGCGTGCAGGTCTTCGACGATCATGCGGTTGTAGCGGTCGGCCAGCTCGCGCGGCGACACGCCCTCCTGCTCGGCCTGCACCAGGATCGGCGTGCCGTGCTCGTCGGTGCCGCTCACCATGAGCACGTCGTGACCGGCCATTCGCATGTAGCGGCTGTAGACGTCGGAGGGCACGCCGAAGCCGGCGACATGGCCGATGTGACGAGGGCCGTTGGCATAAGGCCAAGCGACCGCGGTGAGGATCCTGGTCATACCCCGAATCTTTCCACGTCCCGGGAGTGGGATTACCCAAGCCCCGGCAACCCCCGCTTGATCTGCCGCACCGCCTGCCCGATCCGGTGCTCGTTCTCGATCAGGGCGAACCGCACGCGCCCGTCGCCGTCCGGGCCGAACCCGATGCCCGGCGACACCGCCACGTCGCAGTCCCGCACCAGGCGGGTGGCGAAGGCGATCGAGCCCTCGGACCGGAACTGCGCGGGGATCGGTGCCCAGAGGAACATCGTGCCCTTCGGCCGCTCGACCTCCCAGCCGATCCGGTTCAGGCCGTCGCACAGGGCGTTGCGCCGGGCCTCGTAGATCGCGTTCACCTCGGACGGGTACTCCGACGCCTCGTTCAGGGTCACCGTGGCGGCGATCTGCACCGGCTGGAACGAGCCGTAGTCCAGGTAGCTCTTGAGCTTGGCCAGGGCGGCGACCACCTCGGCGTTCCCCAGCAGGAAGGCCATCCGCCAGCCGGCCATGGAGAACGACTTGGTCATCGAGTACAGCTCGACGGCGCAGTCCAGAGCGCCCTCGCACTCCAGGATCGAGGGTGGCCGCACCCCGTCGAACCAGACGTCGGCGTAGGCGAAGTCGTGCACCAGCACCACGTCCCGGGCCCGGGCCCAGTCGACCAGGCGCTGCAGGTCGTCCTTCGCGACGGTGGTCGTGGTCGGGTTGTGCGGGAAGCACAGCACCACCACGCGGGGCTTGGGCCAGCCGTACTCCCAGGCGTCCATCACCGCGTCCACGTAGTCCGCGCCGCTCGAGCCGATGGTCACCTGCCGGGCGTCGGCCCCGGCGAAGTACGGGCCCCAGATGTGGATGGGGTAGGACGGGGAGGGCACCAGCGCCGCGTCACCGGCCTGCAACAACACCCACATCAGGTGGCTGAAGCCCTCTTTCGCACCGATGGTGGCGATCACGTTCTTCACCGGGTCGAGCTTCACGCCGTACTGCGCGGCGTAGCGGTCGGCGATCGCCTCGCGCAGCTTCGGGATACCCCGGCTGGAGGAGTACCGGTGGTTGCGCGAGTTGTGCGCCGCCTCGGCCAGCTTCTCCACGGCAATCGGTGGACTGGGGATGTCCGGATTACCGAAACCGAGATCGACAATGTCCTTCCCGTCCCGCCGGGCCTGGAGTTTCAGCCCGTCGATGATGGTGAAGACGTAGGGCGGTAACCCCGGGATTCTCCTGAATTCCACCGCGGAAACGCTAGTGAGGTGCGCCCGGAAATCCCGATAGCCAATCGCCTGATTCTCGTGCGGGACCCCGGGGACGGGGCAGACTGGGCACCATGCCCACCCGGTTGACAGACATCGTGATCGACACCCCGGACCCCTCGTCCCTGGCCCGCTGGTGGAGCGAGGCCCTCGGCTGGCGCGTCACCAACGAGAGCGACGACGAGTCCAACGTCGAGCCGCCGGAGGGCGAGCCCGGCGTCGAGCTGACGTTCGTGCCGGTGAAAGACCCGAAGGTGGGCTGGAACCGCCTGCACCTCGACCTGGCCAGCCGCGACGCCGGGCATCAGGCGCAGATCGTGGCCCGGCTGGAGTCGCTGGGCGCCCGGCGCATCGAGCTGGAGGTCGAGCGGCCCTGGGTGGTGCTCGCCGACCCGCAGGGCAACGAGTTCTGCGTGCTGGAGCACCGCGACGAGTACGACGGGCGGGGCCCGGTCGCGGCCATCGTGCTGAAGGTGCCCGACATCGCGACAGCGGGCCCGTTCTGGCTGGCGGCGGCGGGCGGGACGCTCGAGATCAAGGACGACGTGGTGGCCACGATCGAGCTGACCACGCCCGGCCCGCTGCTGGAGCTGATCCGGGAGAACGAGCCGAAGACCGTGAAGAACCGGTGGCACATCGACGTTCGGCCCTACGCCGCCGACGACCAGGCGGCCGAGGTCAGCCGGCTGATCAGCCAGGGCGCCCGGCGCGAAGACGTGGGCCAGTCGGCCGATGTCACCTGGACCGTGCTCACCGGGCCGGACGGGAACGAGATCTGCGTGCTGTGGCCCCGGGGGTAGAAACCCCTGGCATCCACCGGAAGGGCACGGCATTCTGGGAAGAATGCTCCCGCATCTCGAAACTGAACGCCTGCTCCTGCGCCAGTGGAAGGACTCCGACCGCGACCCCTGGGCCGCGATGAACGCCGACGAAGAGGTGCTGCGCTTCTTCCCGTCCACCAAGACCCGCGAGGAGTCCGACCTCGCCGTCGACCGATTCGTCCATCATCTCGACGCCCACCGGTGGGGCCTGTGGGCCACCGAACTGAAGAAGACCGGCGAGTTCATGGGTTTCATCGGCCTCTGGCCGATGCCCGTCGGATTCCCCGCAGCCGACCTGACCGAGATCGGCTGGCGTCTCGACAAGCGCTTCTGGGGAAAGGGTTACGCGCCCGAGGGAGCCCGTGCGGTGCTGCACCACGCGTTCACCGTGCTGGGGAAACCCGAGCTGGTGTCGATGACCACGGTGACCAACGAGCCGTCGCGCCGGGTGATGGCGAAGATCGGCATGACCTATTCGCCCGCCGACGACTTCGTCAACCCCACCTACGAGCCAGGCCACCGGCAGGGCCCACACGTGCTGCACCGGATCACGGCCGAGCAGTACTTCGCTCAAACAACCGTGCAGTGAACAAAATGGAGGACGAGTCGGTCAGGTGACCGATTCGTCCCTCAATTTCGGGCTCTCACCGCTGCGTCGTACAACCCCCGCTTGTTCACACCCGACTGGGCCGAGACCGCGGCGACGGCCTCCTTGAGCCGCTCCCCCGCGTCCACCCGTTGCTGGACCCGGGCGACCAGGGCGGCCACGTCGTCCGTTGCCGTGGGATCGGACAGATCGACCGGCACCCGCTCGGGAGCCCCGCCGACCACGATGCTGATCTCCCCGAGAACCTCGGACGCCGAGGCCCATTCGACGAGTTCGGCCAGCGAGCCGCGCTTCACCTCCTCGTAGGTCTTGGTCAGCTCCCGGCAGACCGCGGCCTGCCGCTCTCCCCCGAAGGCCTCGGCCATGGAGGCCAGCGTGTCGGCCGTACGCCGCGGCGACTCGAAGAAGATCATCGTGCGGGGCTCCGCGCTCAGACCCCGGAAGGCCGTGGACCGTTTGCCGTTCGTCCGGGGTGGGAACCCCTCGAAGCAGAACCGGTCGGTGGGCAGCCCGGACAGTGCGAGTGCGGTGAGAGCGGCGGAGGGACCGGGCAGCGCGGTCACCGGGAACCCGGCCTCCACCACGGCCTGCACCGCCTTCAGCCCCGGGTCGGACACCCCCGGCATGCCGGCGTCACTCACCACGAGCACCGTGCCGCCACCGGCGACCACCTCGAGCAGGGCGGTGGACCGGTAGTCCTCGTTGTGCTCGTGATTACTGATCACCCGGCCCTGCGGCGCGATCCCCAGAGCGGCAGCCAGCCGGCGGAACCGGCGGGTGTCCTCGGCCGCGATCAGGTCGGCGGTCTCGATCAGGCGGCTCAGACGCACCGAGGCGTCTTCCGGGTCACCGATCGGGGTGGCCGCCAGAACCAGGCGACCCCGCCCGTCAGCTACCGAGCCGCTCACGTCAGGTCCCAGACCAGGACGCCGTCCTCGGCCACCGGTTCCCGGTCGATCAGCGCGGTCACGGTGCGCCGCAACGCGTCTTGCGACGGGTCGGGGCCGAGCACGATCTTGTCGGCCCCCCACGCCTGGATGTCGGCCTGGGCCTGCGCCCGGTTCGCCGGGGTGATCACCGGCACGTCACCCGTGTACTGCACCTCGGTGAGCAGCTGCGCGGTGGCGGGGTCGGCGGCCCCGCCGACGTAGGCCTGGCCGTCCTGCGCCGGGCCGAGGTAGTAGCCGCCGGGCATCTTGAACGAGTAGCCGGAGGCCGACTGCCAGCGCATCGCCGTGGGCAGGGTCGCGACGGGGTAGGGCAGCACGACCACGACCGTATCGCTGGGGAACTGCTTGGCCTGCGTGGTGAAGTACTTCGGGATGGCGGGCGCGTCGACCACCGGCACGGTCGAGGGCAGCAGCGGCACCAGGCAGGCGAGCGACACCCCGATGGCACCGGCGGCCCGGGCGGTGACGGCCTTGCGGCTCGACGTGCGCCCGGACGGGATGGGCGGCTGCAGCAGCCGGTGCCGGGAACCGCTGCGCAGCCCCTGCACCGCCAGGGCCAGCATCGCCCCGGCGAACACCGCGACCAGCAGGCCGAAGCGGGTCGCCAGCGACGACTCCAGCACGGGCAGGCTCTGCACCAGCGCGTACGGGCCCTTGTGCTCGGTCCAGACCCCGTCGATCCAGAGCCGGCCGCCGAGCGAGAGCGCGGCCGAGACCAGCAGACCGACCGCGACGCAGCGCACGGCCAGCATGCGCCAGCCGAGCACCATCGTGATCAGGCAGACGACGATCAGGGGCCAGCCCAGGTAGGCCAGGTGCTCCTCGATACCGCCCGCGAAGTGCTTGGCCCGGTCCAGGTTCGCCGCGCTGTGCACCAGCACGCCCGAGGTCGGGGTGAAGAAGGCGGTCACGTCGGCGCCGAAGTAGTCCTTGGTGAAAGGGCTGCCGTGGTTCGCGTGCGGACCGAAGAACTGGAGGTAGAGCGGGTAGGCGGCGATCGGCAGGAACACCGCGAACGCGGTTGCGAGGGTGCGGGCCAGGCGCAGCGCCCCGGTCCGGACCTGGCGCGGACGGCACACGGCGGCGGTGACCATGATCAGCACGGCGCCGACGGCGGCCTGGAACAGCACCTCCTCACCGATGAACACCTGGGCCAGCGTGACCAGCCCCAGCCAGAGGCCGATGCGCAGAGGGCTGTGCTGTTCGAAACCACTGGTGCGGCGCTGGTCGGTGCGCCAGGCCTCCACGCTCAGCGCCAGCAGGATCGGCAGGCCGGGCGCGAACGCCATGGTGATGTGCCCGGTCAGCGAGTTCACGACCGCCGGGGAGATGGCGAAGCAGACGGCGCCGATCGCAGCCGCCCCGCTGGACACCCCCGGCACCTTGCGCAGCGCCCAGTAACCGGCGGCGAAACACAGCGGCACGGCGAGCAGGTTCAGCAGGTTCAGCGTGAAGAGCGAACTGAACAGCAGGCTGAACGGCGAGAGCAGCAGCGCCGGCAGGATCAGGGTGGTGTTGTTCATCGCGCCGACGCCGTCGGGCCAGTTCATGTCGCTGGTCAGGAACGGGTTCTCGACGTTGCCGATGGCGTGCGGCGTGTGCCCGAGCCACCACGAGTAGTGCATCGCGTCGGGGATGTTGCCGTCGATCACCCGGCCCGCGGGGTCACCCCACAGCCCGGCTGTCGCGGCCAGGCCGAAGCCCAGCGCGGCCAGGGCGATCAGTACCAGCGCCGGGCCGGACGGGTCTTCCCGTCGCGGCCGGGGCAACCAGACTCGCTGATCGACCGGTTCGGTCTCCGGCGACGCGCTCACTCGTGCCCGTCCTCCCAGTTCATCCGCCTGCACTGGTCAGCTGGGCGGCCGGTCGCCCAGTCTGGCAGGTGATGCCCCATCCGCCCCACCCCGGTGGCCGACAGGTCCTCAGCTCTGGTCCGCGCACGGTTGCCGGGCCGGGCACCAAAGGTGGAGGCCCTACGATGACGCGCGTGACCAGCCCAGCCGTGGCCACCCGCGCCGCGGTGCGCGAGGTTCAGCCCCCCTCGCCGATCCAGCCGTACCCCCGT
>NZ_JAJOMA010000012.1 GCF_021129235.1 Kineosporia mesophila | reverse complement strand
TCCAGGAGACGGTCGGGCAGCCCGGCCGGGAGATCCAGCTGGATCCGGTGGCCGCGATGCGAGGCCTGCGGCGGGCGCACCCGGTCGGTCGGCAGTGCCAGCTCCCCGGGCAGACTGTCCAGCCGCCCACGCCAGTACGCCAGCTGCTCCCGCTCCACGTCGCGCAGGACCTGGCGCTGCCACACCGTGTAGTCCGCGTACTGCACGGGCAGCGGCGTCCAGACCGGTTCCTGACCGGTTCTTCTCGCGGTGTAGGCCGTTTCGATGTCACGCAGCAGCGGCGTCAGCGACCAGCCGTCACCGGCGATGTGATGCATCACCAGCAGCAGCACGCCGCCCTCGCCGTCCTCGTCCGGGAAGTACCCGGCCCGCAGCGGCATCTCGGTGGCCAGATGGAACGGCTCCCGGGCCACTTCCTCCAGCGCCTCGTCCCGGAACCTCCCCGGTACCGGGACGACGGGCACGGGAACGTCGACGACATCCAGAACCTGCTGGTAGGGAACGTTATCCACACCGTCGTGGGCCGGGAACACGGTGCGCAGGCTCTCGTGCCGGCCCACCACGTCCTTCAGCGCGGCGGCCAGGACCGCGAGGTCCAGTCCCGGGCCGTCGATCCGGACCGGCACCGGGATGTTGTAACTGGCGTCGGAGGCGTCCCACTGCTGCAGGAACCACAGCCGCTGCTGCGCGGCCGACAGCGGCACCCGGCCGTCGTCGTCCTTCGTGTCGCTCAGATCGTGGGGCACCAGGGCCGGACGCCGGGTCCCGCCGGAGAGCACCCCGGCCAGGCCGGCGACGGTCGGGTACCGGAACAGGTCCTGGATCTCGGCCTCCACCTGTAGCACCGCGCGGATCCGGGAGATCAGCCGGGTCGCGAGCAGGCTGTGACCGCCGAGGTCGAAGAACACGTCGTCCACCCCGACGCGCGGCAGGCCGAGCACCTCGGCGAACAGGGCGCACAGCTGGGCCTCACGGGGCGTGCCCGGGCCCCGGCCGGTGGTCAGGTCAACGGTGGGCTCGGGCAGGGCCCGCCGGTCAAGTTTCCCGTTGCCGGTCATCGGCAGGTCGTCCAGGAACACGACGGCCGAGGGAACCATGTAGTCGGGCAGTGCTTTGCGGACGAAGTCACGCACCTGGGCGGTGGTCACCGCACCCCCGGCCACCACGTAGGCGACCACGCGGCGGTCTCCGGGCCGGTCCTCGCGCACCACCACCGCGCTGCGCCCGACGCCGGGCATCCGGTCCACGACCGTCTCGATCTCGCCCAGCTCGATCCGGAAACCGCGGATCTTCACCTGGTCGTCGGTGCGGCCGACGAAATCCAGGGCACCGTCCGGGCGCCGGCGCACCCGGTCGCCGGAGCGGTACATCCGGGCCCCGTCCGCCGCCTGCGGGTCGGCGACGAAACGGGACGCGGTCAGGCCGGGACGGTCCCAGTAGCCGCGGGCCATGCCCGACCCGACGATGTAGAGCTCCCCCTCCTGCCCGTCCGGCACCGGGCGCAGCCGCTCGTCGAGGACGCGCACGTCCATACCGGTGATGGGCCGCCCGATCGGGATGTGACCGCCGCGGTAGCCGGACGGGACCGGCTGGAGGGTGGTGAAGGTCGTCATCTCGGTCGGCCCGTAGCCGTTGACGATCCGGACACCGGGGCAGGCCTCGCTGATCCTGGCCACTGCGGTCGGCGAGACGGCCTCGCCCCCGGTCCAGATCTCCCGCACCCGGCCGAGACCACCGGGATTCTCCTGCGCCATCAGGTTGAACAGCGCCGAGGTGATGAACAGACTGGTGATGCCCCGCCCGGCGACGATCTCGCCGAACCGGGCCGGGTCGAGGTGTCCTTCCGGGGCCACCACGACCTCGCCCCCGTGCAGGAGCGGGACCCACAACTCGTAGGTCGAGGCGTCGAAGGCGTGCGGGGAGTGCATGAGCACCCGGGCCTGGGCCTGCGGCATCCAGTAAGGGTCGGCGCAGAACTCGACCACGTCGCGATGGGTGATCGCCACACCCTTCGGCCGGCCGGTCGACCCCGAGGTGTACATCACGTAGGCGAGCTGGTCCGGGTGGATCGTGACCGGCGGCGCCGTGTCCGGCAGATCCGCGACGGCAGCCTCACCGATGTCCAGAATCTCCACCCCGGTGCCGGAGATCTCCTCGGCCGGAGTCTGTTCCACGAGCAGCAGGGTGGCGCCGGCCTCGCGCAGCAGCTGGCCGGTACGGGCGGCCGGGGCCCGGGTGTGCAGGGGGACGTAGATGCCACCGGCCTTCAGGATGCCGAGCGTGGTCACCAGCGTGCCGATCGAGCGTTCCATCAGCATGGCCACCGGGGTCTCCGGGCCCACCCCGTGCCGCCGGAGCAGGTGGGCCACCCGGTTCGAGGCCGCCTCGAGTTCCCGGTAGGTCAGCGACGTCTCGCCGTCACTCACGGCCGGCGTGTGCGGGGCCGAACCCGAGTACCGGGCCAGCGCCTGCGGAATACTCAGGGAAGTCTCCGGGAGAACGGTCCGGACCGGTCCGGTGACGTCCTGGTCGTGGTCGAGCGACATCTCAGTTCACCTACCTGCCCCGCACGGGGCTTCGTCGTGAAACGTTCGTCGTCGTGGATCAGCGCCCTACGGGATACCCGGGCTCGGGGACGAGGTCGCCACCGACGTCCTCGGATGCCAGGTCACGCGCCGCGTACTTGCCCAGAGCACTGATCAGAAGCCGCATCTCGAAGGTCAGGGCGGAGACCAGGCGGATCAGGCCGGCGTCGGGGTCCTCGTCGACCGCGATCAGCGCGGCCCGGCCGAGCCCGACGGCGCGGGCCCCGAGAGCCAGGCACCTCACCGCCCGGGCCCCCTCCCACATCCGTCCGCTGACGCACAGGCACTGCCCCGCCGGTGAGATCCGGGCCAGGCAGTCGGCCAGCGGCAACCCGGCGCTGCGCATCATCACCGTCGGGGCCCACCCCGAACCGCCCTCGGCGCCGTCGACGGTCACGCTGTCGGCCCCGGCCTCCCAGGCCACGGCGCAGGCCGTCGCGACGTCCCGGCCCGGGAACAGCTTGACGCCTACCCTCGCCCGGGGAAAGTTGTTGCGCATCAGCCGGATCTGCTGGCGCAGGATCTCCTCGTCGAAGGTGCCGGGGGCACTGCACCGCAGACGCTGCGGGCCGTCGTCGAACGCCGGGTCGAACGCGTACCGCCCGGCCATCGCCTCGGCGACGTCCCGGTCCACGAGCGTCATCCCGCCCAGCCCGGGCTTGGCCCCCTGGCCCAGCTTGAGCTCGAAGCCCAGCCGCCCCGACATCAGAATCGGGCCCGTCTCCGGGTCGCTGTAGATCTGGTTCCAGACCTCGGCGTCAGCGTCCTCGGTGCTCTGCTGCACCAGCACACCCCCCAGATCGCCGTTCAGGTGCCCGGTGTAGGCGCTGATCCGGCGGCGCATCGACCCGCCCGAGTCGTCGTCACCGCGATAACCGTTGACCGGGGCGATGTTTTCCCCGATCACCATCGGGATGCCCAGCTGCGCGGCCTGCCGGGCCGCGGCGGCCCCCAGACGGGTGCTGGCCACCTTGGTGGAGCCCAGCGCCGACAGGTAGAGCGGGAACGCCGAGGGCAGGCCGCCGATGTCGGTGCGCAGATCGACGTCCGCCGGCATCGGCTCACGCCCCAGTTCGATCAGCTTCTCCAGGCGCCGCGGGGTGAACAGCGGCGGGAGGATCCGCAGCCGGTCCAGGGCGTCGGGCCGGTTTCCGGTGGGTACTTCCCCGAACACGTCGGCCCCGTAGCCACTGGCGTCGGGGAAGACGGCCCGGGCGCCCAGGCGTGCCCGGCGGCGGATCTCCTCCGCCGGGAACCCCTCTGCCCGCAAGATGTTCGGGGACGACGAGGTCATGCCGACCGCACCCCCGCGAGCTTGGGGTAGGCGCTGGCCTGCCAGACCGCGTCCAGGCCGGCGATGTAGCGGACCAGTCTCTCCAGCCCCAGCCCGAACCCCGCGCTGGGGTGCAGGCCCTCCCGGGCCAGCTCCAGGTACCAGCCGTACTTGGCCGGGTTCTCACCGGTCTCGCGGATCCTCGACATGATCCGCCGGTAGTCCGACTCGCGCTCTCCCCCGCTGCACAGCTCCCCGAATCCCTCGGCCGCGATCAGGTCGAAATTGCGCAGCGTGCCGGGGTCACTGCGGCTCTCCCGGTCGTAGAACCCGCGCGAGCCCTTCGGGTAGTCGGTCAGGAAGAACGGCCGGGGTGCCTCCAGCGAGAGCATCTCCTCGTTGCTCCAGTCGATCTCGGCGTGGGCGTCGGCCTGCTGACTCATCCCGGCCAGCTCGGCGACGGCCGCCGCGTGGGTCATCCGCCCGAACGGTTCCTGGCCCAGCCGGCGCAGTGCGTCCAGGTCCCGGCCGGTCACGCCGAGCTGCGCCGGCCGGTGCTGGAGCACCTCCCGGGTGGCCGCGACGACCAGGCGCTCACACAGAGCCGTCACGTCGTCGCGGGAGGCCCCGGCCATCTCGACGTCGATCTGGTGGAACTCGACCAGGTGCCGGTCGGTGCCGAAGGTCTCCAGCGGTTCCATCCGCACGTTCGGAGCGATGTAGTAGATCTTGTCGAAAGCCAGGAGGGTGGCCTGCTTGTACAGGATGGCGCTGGTCATCAGCTTGTACCGGTGACCGTAGAAGTCGACGTCCATCTGTTTGGCGCCCCGTACCCCGGGATCGGTCACCGGCCCGATGATCGGCGCCTGGATCTCCACGAAACCCTCCGCGTCGAGCAGCCGCCGCACGGCGGTCAGCACGCTCTGGCGGATCATCAGAGCGGCCCGGGTGGACGGGTCGGTCAGGTGGGTGCGCAGGTCCGGCGGGACGGTGGTGGCGCGGGCCGGTTCGCCGAGGGTGACTTCCAGGGTCATGAGGTGCTCCTCACCAGTTCGGGGGCCGGTACCGGGAGGGACGGGTACCGGTCGTAGCGGCGCTGCATGTACGAGAGGTCGCGCAGCAGCTGGGCGGACGTGACGGCGCCGGAGGCGCCGGGTGTGCCGACCCGGGAGGGCGGCAGCGGCATACCCCCGGTCGCGCCCCAGCGCAGCCATCCGTCGCCGTCGAGATAGCTGGTGCTACGCCGGGAGTTCGCGGGGTGCAGGCAGTACGGGATGTCCAGGACACCGCGGTCGAAGGCCCGCACCAGGGCCGAACCGACGTCGGGCCCGAGCTCCAGCACGGCACTGATCAGCGTGCCGGCCTCCTGGTAGACCTCCTGCGCGGCCAGGGCCCGAGTCCGGTCCGTCCGGTCCGCCGGCCCCGTGGTGCGCCGGGCGACCGCGGCGGCGTGCTCCAGGGCCTCGACGTTCTCCCCGATGGTCGGGATCCGCTGCGCCTCCACCGCGGTCTTGACGATGAGTCGCTGCGCGCCGGTGCGCACGGCCAGCCCGGCCGCATCGGCCATCAGCGCCCGGGCGCCGCCCGGGGTCTGCGGGAAAAGGCCCATGTAGCCGTAGATCACGGTGTGCAGGTCAAGTCCGGGCAGCAGTTCGGCCGCGAGCCGGTTGAGGGCCAGTACCGCGCCCTCGTCCTGCTCCGGGCTGGTCTGCTGGGCGTAGCTCAGGGAAAGACTTCTCACGCCGTGCTGCTGCAGGAAGAGGCCCTCGAGGACGCTGATCGCGACCAGCAGGCCGGGCGGGCACAGCTGGCCGAGCATGCACCCGCCGAAGGTCTCGACGTGCGCGGCCGCCCCGGCCCCGCCGACCAGGATGTCGCAGGCCTGCGACCAGTTCCGGACCGAGTCGCGCAGCGGCAGCCGGCTGTAGGGCAGGCAGTAGGAGACCGGCCCGCCCTCGGTCGCGGTGAGCCCGGCGCGCAGGGCCGCGGCGATGATCTGCTGCGGCTGCGCCGAGCCGTGACGCACCTGCACCGGGAACCCGGGCCCGGCCAGACCGGCCAGGACCGCCCCGGTGACGTCCGGGTCGTGGGTGACGATCGGGTACCCGTTCAGGTCGTCACCCCGCTCCACGGCCTGCCGGGCGACCTCCACCTGGCCGGTACGTGTGTAGCTGTCCAGGGTGATCGTCCCGACCGTGGTGGCCCGGGCCTGCCGGGTGGCGGCCAGCCCGGCGCGCATCCGGCCGGGGTCGCCGTAGCCCATCCGGGGCTGGACCACGAGATCACCGCGCTCGTGGGCGTCGTGCACGAAGCGGCCGAAGTCCGAGTGCCGTTCCGTCACGCTCTGACCCCGGCCCCGGCGACGAACGCCCGGAAGGCGGAGATGGCCCCGGTGCCGCCGAACACGGCGTCGTACCCGGCGTGCCGCAGCCGGCGGGCCTGCTCGGACGCCCCGGCCTCGCCCGAGGTGGAGAGCTTGCCGCCGATCACGATCGGCGTGCGGGCCAGCTCGTCCATCTGCCGCAACACCCCGGCGATCTCGATCCCGTCCCGGACGCCGTGCCCGTTGACCGTGCTGACGACGACCAGGTCGGGGCCCACCTCCCGGGCGCAGCCGGCCAGCAGCTCCACCGGCACGCACGGACCCAGGTTGACCACGTCGTGCCCGAGCTCCTTCAGGACCAGTTCCAGGTACACCAGGTTCCAGGTGTGGGAGTCGGACTTCGTGGTGGTGACCAGCGTGAGGGGACGCTGCCGGCGAAGCGGTTCGCGGCGGTACCCCGATGACGGGTGATGCGCCTGCCGGTGGGTCCCGCCGACCGAACCGGTCGATCTGCGCAGCGACAAGGTCATGACCTCTCCTTCGTGGTGAATGCCCGGCCCGCGCCGTGACGTCCGCCCGGTCGGCATTTCTGCCACGTTAAGCAGGTCCCCGACGGCCAGGCGGCAGTCACTGCGGCAGCTGATGGGCACCCCGGCACCGCCGTACCGCCGCACCGAAAGTTGCGCGGCATCTACCTGCAGTGACGGAAGAAAGGGGCAGATGGGACACTGGGCCTTGCACAATTTTCTATGCAAGCTAAGTTGTGCATATGGCCGACGCCACGAATCCCGATCCCCAGCAAGAACCGCTCCGGGAGATCACCCTCGATTCCCGGTTGCTGAGGGCGCTGGCCCATCCACTGCGGGTGCGCCTGCTGGGCCAGCTGCGCAGCGACGGTCCCTCCACCGCCACCCGGCTCGCCGGGCATCTCGGCCTGAACTCCGGGGTGACCAGTTACCACCTCCGCCAGCTGGCGGAACACGGCCTGGTGAGCGAACTCCCGAAACAGGGCGGTGGCCGCGACCGGTGGTGGCAGGCCGCTCACGAGAGCACACGCCTGCAGCCGGCGGCCCTGCGCGAGGACGCCGACAAGGAACTGGCCAGCACCTACCTGGCCGGCGTGGCCTCGGGCTACACCGACGCCATCCAGAACGCCGCCCGGGAGTTGCCCTACCTGCCCCCGGACTGGCGCGAGGCCAGCACCACCAGCGATTTCCCGCTCAAGCTGACCCCGGGCGAACTCCAGAGCCTGGTACAGGAGCTCTTCGAGGTGATCGGGAGGTACCGGCGCGACGACCACGATCAGGAAGCACCGCCCGACGCGGTGCCCGTCGCCGTTCAGCTCCAGGCCTTTCCACGACCCGGCATACTCAACGCCCAGGGGGAGACATGACGAGCAGCGATCGCCGATGGGCAGCGATGCTGAGTCTGCTCACCGCTCAGGCCGTGTCGCTGATCGGCACCCGGATGTCGATGATCGCCATCCCGTGGCTGGTCCTGGTGACCAGCGGGAGCGCCACCCAGACCGGCCTGGTCGCCTTCGCCGAGATGACCCCCCTGGTGATCGGGAAGGTCCTGGCCGGGCCGCTGATCGACCGGGTCGGCCCGCGGATCATGAGCGTCACCACCGACGCGATCAGCATGATCTTCGTGGCGGCGATCCCCGCGCTGCACCACTTCGACCGCCTCCCCTTCGGCGTCCTGCTCGTGCTGGTCGCCGGTCTCGGCGCGGCCCGGGGCCCCGGTGACGTGGCCAAGCAGGCCCTGGTCCCCGAGGTCGCCGCCATCGCCGAGGTCCCGCTGGAGCGGGTCACCGGCATGATCGGCACCCTGGAGCGCATCGCCGGCACCGCCGGGCCGGCCCTGGCCGGCATCCTGATCGCCCTCGTCGACCCGCTCTTCGCGCTGTACATCGATGCGGCCACATTCGCGGTCGCCGCCCTGATCATCGGGCTGGTCCTGCCGCGGCGGGCCCGCGCGGCGGCCCCGACCCGACCGGAAGACTCTCCGCCGACGGTGCCGGACGGCACCGAGAACGAGACCTACCGGCAGCAACTCGCCATCGGTGCCCGGTTCCTGGCCGGCGACAAATTGCTGCTGTGGATCGCGATCATGCTGGCCGTCACGAACCTGATCGACGCCGGGTGGAGCACCGTGCTCCTGCCGGTCTGGGCCCGCCAGGACGGTGGTGGCCCGGCCGCGATCGGCGCGGTGGGAACGGCTTTCGGCGGGGCCGCGATCATCGGCTCGGCCTTGGCCACCGGCTTCGCGCACCGCCTCCCGCGGCGCCTGACCTACCTGGTCGCCTTCCTGATCGGGGGTGCGCCGCGGTTCGTCGTCCTGGCCGTCGGCGCCCCGCTGTGGGTGGTGCTGGTGGTGTCGGTGGCCGACGGAATCGCCATCGGCTTCGTCAACCCGATCCTGAGTGCCGTTCTGTTCGAGCGGATTCCGCCGAACCTCCTGGGCCGGGTCACGTCCCTGTCCGGCGCCCTGTCGTTCGCCGGCATCCCGCTCGGCGGCCTGCTGTGCGGCGCGGCCATCGCCGCCCTGGGCCTGTCCCCCGCCCTCCTGGTGGCCGGTGCGCTCTACTTCGCCGTCACCGTCCTGCCCGCCTTCAACCCGGTCTGGCGCGAGATGGACTCCCGCCCGGTCACCGCCGGCAGCGATCCGGAAGACCCAGCACCAGCTGCACCGGCCACCGTGGATCGGGAACAGCCGGCGTCCCGTTCCTGACGGATCACCGCCCCATCCGAAACCCCTACCACCGAGGAGCACCACCATGCCCGCAACCCTGCCCCCCGCGTCCGTTTTGTTAGCTGATGACCTTGATGTGAGTAAATTGCGCGAGGACGCGGACCGACTGGGAGCCAGTCCGTTCCGGGCCCAGCGCACGTACGACGAGAACCTTCGGCCGAGCGAGGAGACGGAGCTGGACTGGAAGGTCGTCTCCCTGCGCAGCCCCGGCGGCGATCCCGAGCGCACCGACCCCGGCGGCCCGGGGGTCGAGGACTACGCGGACACTCCCTGGTGCGACAAGGCCCCGTACCTGGCCTCCCTGTTCAGAAGACTTCCCACCCAGGTGCGCACGGCCCGGCTGATGGCCCTGGGGCCGGGTGCCGAGGTCGACGAGCACCGGGACTTCCCCTCCGGCCTGCAGGCCGGATGGGTGCGGCTGCACGTGCCGATCCTGACCAACCCGGGAGCCGTCCTCACGCTGGACGGTCAGCAGGAACGCTGGCAGCCGGGAAGCCTCTGGTACGGCGACTTCTCCCGGCCGCACTCGGTGCGCAACGCCGGCGACACCCGGCGCGTGCACCTGGTCATCGACTGCTACGTCAGCCACGAGCTGCTCCAGCTCTTCCCGGCGTCCTTCACCGACACCGTCGACTGGACCGAAGTGCTCTTCGACCGGCCCGTCGTACCCCTGGGCCCGGCCGCGGCCGAGCGCGTGAACATCGACTTCGACCTGCCCGACGCCTTTCTGTGGGGCGAGCGCGAAGACCTGGCCACGCCCGGGACCCCGTCCCGGGCGGCCCGTCTGCGCCTGGAGGACGGGGACCTGATCATGCGGGCCGACGGCAAGCCGGTGGGACGGCTCGTACACCTCGGGGAAGGCGATTTCCGCCTGGCCGGCTGGACCACCGAGCGCAGCATCCACCTGGACCTGGCCCGGGGCCCGGGGTCGATCACCTTCCTGATGCGCGAGGGCAGCAGCATCGACACCACCTCACGCCCCACCCGCCCCGGCGTGTGACGTGAACCCGGGCCGCCCCGCTGCCCCGGGGCGGCCGACTCCGACCAGTCCATCCAGACGTTCCGAGGCACGGGGGGAATCGTGCGTACCACCTCAGAATTGGCCCAGGAAGCAACTTTCGGGCAGATGCTGCGTCACCACCGCAAGCGCCAGGGAATGACGCAGCGTCAGCTGGCCGACCTGTCCGAGATCAGTCTGCGGGCCATCCGTGACCTGGAGTCCGGGCGGGTCACGCACCCGCGGCGGGCGACGACCGAGATGCTCGGCTCGGCACTGCGCATCCAGGGGCAGTCACTGGCGCAGTTCCTCGGCCTGGCCCTGGACACCCGCGAGGAGCACCCCGACCGCAGGCTGCCCGGAATGCCGCCCCCGGCCGCCCTCACCTCCCTGATCGGGCGCGACGCCGAAGCCGCCTTCGTCCTCGAACGTTTGCGGACCGACCAGCGGCTGGTCACCCTGACCGGTATCCCCGGCGTCGGGAAGACCCGCCTGGCCCTGGAGATCGCCCGGCACCATTTCGAGAGCAACGACACCGTGGTCTGGTGGGTCCCCTCCCCCGACGCGGTGCCCGGCGGCCACTCCGATGCCGGGACGCCGGCCGGCGCCGGTGGCATCTCCCACCTCGACCCGCAGGAGATCCAGGCCACCCTGGGCGGCCGGCGGAGCCTGCTGGTGCTCGACGGCACCGAGGGGACCGGGCCGAACGTGCGCTGGCTGCTCGACGTGCTCGCCGTGTGCCCCAGCCTGAGCGTGCTCTCGACCAACCGCACGCCCCTGTCCGTCCCGGGTGAGTGGGTGGTACCGGTGAGCCCGCTGGCCGTGCCGGAACCGGCCGGGCACGAACGCGACTCACTGATGCGCGTCGACTCCGTGCGCCTGCTCATCGAGCAGATCAAACGCCACCGCCCCGCCCGCGACCTGCCCCTGAGCGAGCTGGAGACGATCGCGGGGATCTGCCGGGCCCTCGACGGGCATCCGCAGGCCATCGAGCAGGCCGGCCTCAGCTGCATGGTCGAGTCCCTCGACGACATCCTCCACCGGGTCACGGACGACCCCCTGTCGCTGCCCATGGCCGGCCCGCAGCGCGACAGCTCGACCACGCTGCGCCGGGTCCTGACCCGCAGCCTGTCCGCCCTGGATCCCTCCAGTCTCAGCGTGCTGCGCCAGTTGTCCGGGCTGGACGGGGAGTGGGAGCTCCCGGAGGCCTCCCGGCGCCTGGGCCAGGCCACGGAGTCGTTCGTCGCCCAGGTTCGCACGCTGGTTCAGCTGGGCTGGCTGCGCTCCACGACCCAGGCCCTGCCCCGATTCCGCACCCTGAGACTCGTGGATCCGCTGCTGGCCTGACCCGGCGGACTGCACCCCTTCCGGGCCGCCGCAAGACTGCCGCCCGTACTGCCCCTCTCCCCGCGTGGAGTTCCTAGGCTGGAACCAGCGCCTCTGATCCCGCGAAAACGTTCATGAGAGAAGGAAGACGATGAATCCCTTCGACGCCGACGGCCGCTTCCTGGTTCTGGCCAACGCCGAGGACCAGCACTCGCTCTGGCCGGTCTTCGCCCCGGTGCCGGCCGGGTGGGAGGTCCGGTACGGCGAGGACAGCCGCGAACAGTGCCTGGAGTACATCGAGACGCACTGGACCGACATGCGCCCGCGGAGCCTGCGCGAGGAGATGGCCGAGGGCGCGGCCCGGTGAGCCTTCCCCGCAACGACCCGGCCGTGGTCCGCCCGGCCCCGCGCGCGGACGCCACGCACCTGCTCGTGTGCCTGGGTTTCTGCGGCGGCGGCACCGGCGCCTTCCGGGGATGGGTGCCCCGGATACCCGCCGACCACGAACTGGTCCTGGTCTGCTATCCAGGCCGCGAGGGCCGTTTCGGGGACGGCCTGCTGCGCTCCTGGGACGCGCTGGCCGAGGACACCGCCCGCGTGGTGGGCGGTTTCGTCGACCGTCCGTACACGCTCTTCGGGCACAGCATGGGCGGGTGGATGGCCTTCGACGTGACCGGGCGCCTGCACCGGGCCGGCGCGCCTACGCCGGAGAAGCTGGTCATCTCCTCCTGCAACTCGCCCGAGCGGGGTGTCACCGAGCGGGACCGGTTCCCGCGCCAGGAGGACAGCGACGACGACCTGGTCGCCTGGATGCAGCAGACCGGTGCCCTGCCGGACTACGTGGCCTCCGACCCCGATCTGCGGGAGATGGCCGTCGAGCTGATGCGGGCCGACGTCCAGGCCCGTGACTCCTACTGCCCCGACCCCGCGCAACGCGTCCCGGGCCCGGTCCAGGTCCTCTACGGGATCGACGACCCGGTCATCGATCCGGCGGTCCGTCGTCAGTGGCAGGCCGTCGTGGAGGGCGAGTGCCGGGTCGGCGCGCTACCCGGAGGGCACTTCTACACACCGGACATCTGGGAACAGCTCCCCATCCACTTCCCCGCGCTGACGACCACCCGGGACGGGTGATCAGGCGTACCGGGGCCAGCGAAAGGCCTTACCGTCATGGCATCCTCCGCCGCCTCATCGTTCTCCACCCTCGAGCACGTCCGGCAGCCGGGACATCCCGTGCTCGTCCGGTGCCCGGCCCGGCTCTCCCTGGACGATGCCTGCGCCTGGCTCGCCTCCGCCGCCCCGGCCCTGCGCTCCGGGCTGGACGAGCACGGTTCCCTGTATCTGCGCGGCCTGCCGGTCGCCACCACGCAGGACTTCGCCCGGGTCCGGGACGTCCTCCTGCACGAACGCGCCCAGTACCAGGAAAAAGCAACACCCCGTAGCAGTTTCGGTAACGACGTGTTCTCCTCGACCGACCTGCCGGCCGCCCAGCCGATCCGGTTGCACAACGAGAACAGCTACACGATGAACTTTCCCGGGATCTTGCTGTTCTGTGCGCTGGTACCGCCGGCCGTCGGTGGCGCGACCCCGGTCGCGGACTGCCGCGCCGTTCTCCGGAACCTCCCCGAGGACCTGGCCGGCCGGTTCCGCGCCCAGGGCTGGCGGCTGAACCGCACGTACAACGAGAACATCTCCCTGAACTGGGAAACCGCATTCAGCACCTCGTCCCGGCAGGAGGTGGAACGCTACTGCGCGAGCAACCACATCAGCTGGGTCTGGCGCGAGGACGGCACACTGTCCACCAGTCAGCAGCGCTCCGCGGTGATCACCCATCCCCGCACCGGCGAGGAGTCGTGGTTCAACCATGTCGCCTTCTGGAACGAGCACGCCCTCGACCCGGACGTCCACGAGGTCCTCGTCGACGAGTTCGGGCCCTCCGGGCTGCCGTTCAACACCACCTTCGGGGACGGCACACCCCTGTCGGCCGCGGACTTCGCGGCCCTGGACGCCGCCTACCGGGCCGCCTTCACCCGCGAGACCTGGCAGCTCGGCGACATCCTGGTCGTCGACAACATCCTCGCCGCCCACGGCCGTGAACCGTTCGAGGGCGAGCGCCGGATCGCCGTGGCGATGGGGGAACCGACCGACCTCGCCGACTGCCGGCCGGCCCGCCCGATCGCCACCTTCGCCAGCTGACGTCCCCGGAGCCCCGTCATGACCCTGATCTCCTCCGCCGTACCCACGACCCACGACGATCCGGTGCGGATGTTCCTGGCCGCCACCCGCCGCGCGCCGGGACGACCGGCCGTCCTCTCCCGCCGGGAAGATCTGACCTTCGGCGAGGTCGACCGGCGCAGCGCCCGGGCGGCGAGCGCCCTGCGCCACGAGCACGGCGTGCGCCCGGGTGACCGGGTCGGCGTGCACCTGGCCCGCGGACCGGAACTGATCGTCGCCTTCCTGGCGATCTGGCGGGCCGGTGCCGCCTCCGTCCCTCTCGACCCGGCCCACCCGGCCGAACGGCTGCGGTACCTGGCCCAGGACGCCGAGCCCCGCCTCGTCCTCACCCGTGATCCCGCTCCGACCTGGGCCGGTACGGCCGGCTGGGTCACGCCGGAACGCCTGGACGGCGCGCCGGAGCGCGGCGCGGACGACGAACGGCCCGTTCCGGTCGGCTCGCCCGCGTACGTCATCTACACCTCCGGATCGACCGGCCTGCCCAAGGGCGTCGAGGTCAGCCGGGCCAATGTCAGCCATCTTCAGCGGGCGCTGAGCGCGGCGGGCGTCTACAGCGACACCCCGAGGGTCGTGGCCTGGAACGCCAGCATGTCGTTCGACGCCTCGGTACAGCAGTGGGCCCGGGTCTGCCGCGGGGACACCGTCGTGGTCCTGGACGACGAACTGCGGCAGGATCCCGCCGCGCTGGCCGCCTACCTGGAGCAGACGGGCGTGAACGACCTGGATGTCACCCCGTCGCACTGGCAGGTGCTCGAGCAGTACGTGGCGCCGGTGGACCGGCCTTTCCGCCTGCTGATCGGCGGCGAGGCGATCCCGGCGGACCTGTGGGATCGCCTGCTCACCCGGCCGGGCAACCTCGACGCCTTCAACGTGTACGGCCCGACCGAGTGCACCGTCGACGCGGTCGCCGCCCGGATCACCGCCGGGGAACCCCGGATCGGCCGGCCGCTGCCGGGGATGACGGCGCACGTCCTGGACACCGCCCTGCGACCGGCCGGTGAGGGCGAGCTCTACCTGTCCGGCCCGGGCCTGGCCACCGGCTACCGGAACCGTCGCGACCTGACCGCCACCCGCTTCGTCGCTGATCCTTTCGGACCGGAGGGCGGACGGATGTACCGCACCGGTGACCGGGTCCGGTACGACCCCGGTGGGGAACTGGTCTATCTGGGCCGCACCGACCGCCAGGTCAAGATCCGCGGGCACCGGGTGGAACCGGCCGAGATCGAGGAGGCGGTGTCCCGCCACCGCGAGGTCACGTCCACGGCGGTCCAGATGGTGGACGACGTCCTGGTCGCCTACTACACCGGGGAGGTCACCGTTCCCCCACTCCGCCACCACGTCGCCGGCATCCTTCCCGAGCCGCTGGTGCCCGCGTCCTTCATCCGGCTCGAGCAGTTCCCCCTCACGGTGTCGGGAAAGATCGACCGGGACGCGCTGCCCGCACCCGACCGCGGCCCCGACCCCTCGGCGACCGCTCTGGCCGGGCCCACGGAGCACCTGATCGCCGAGGTCTGGGCCCAGGTCCTGGGGCGCAGCGGGATCAGCGCGACCGACGACTTCTTCGCCCTGGGCGGGCACTCGCTGATGGCCCTGAAACTCGTCGCCCGGCTGAAGCGCGACCACGGGATCGCCGTCTCCTCACGCCTCGTCTACCAGCATCCGAGACTGCGGGACCTGGCGGCCGTGGTCGACACGCACCGCTGACCGGTCGCCGGAGATTCGCTCACGATGGAACACGGTGCGCAACGGGGTGACAAAATTTGTTCGCCCCAGGTGGACGGGACGGGTATCTGCCCGTAAGAGTGACACCGTGAGTGACGAGAACATCGACGAGGCCCGGCAGCGGCTCCACATCCTGCAGGCGATGGAACTGGCCGTGAGCCGGCGTGACGAGGTGTTCGCGACCGTCGAGGCCTGCACCGACGCCGGCGAGGCGCGGGTGAGACTGTCCGAGCGCTTCGACCTCTCGGAACACCAGGCCCTGGCGGTGCTCAGCCTCCAGATCAGCCAGTGGAGCAGCGGCATGCGCGAGTGGCGGGCCGCCGAGATCGCCCGCTGCGAGAAGCTGCTCGGGGTCGCCGAGACGTCCTGAGCGAGGACGTCGAGCGGGCCGGCGGTAGCGTGCCGCCATGGATCTCGAACTTCACGGGCGGGTCGTGCTGGTGGTGGGCGGGACCGGGAACGTCACCGGTTCGGTCCGCAACGCCGCCCTGATCATCGCGGCCCAGAACCTGGCCGACGTCGTCGCCGGGTCCGGGGTCACGGTCAACACCGTCAGCCCCGGCCTCGTGTCGGACGACCCGGCCGCCGCGGTCGAGCCGGGCCGGCCCGGGGAGTCCAGTCCCGGGCAGATCGCCGACCTGGTCTGCTTCCTGGTCTCTCCCCGCACGGCGACGATCTCCGGGGAGTCCGTCGCGATCGGGCACCGCGTCCACGGCACGACCTCCCTGTAAACGCCTTCCCCCCAGAACAAGGACGTGCCATGACCGAGACCGTTGCTGTCACCGGAGCCCTGGGCAAGGTGGGCCGGGCCGTCGTGAAAGACCTCCTGGAGCACGGCTACACCGTGCGGGCCACAGACGCGCAGGGCCCCTTCGGCGAGCGTGCCGGCCTGGGCGTGGACGTGATGCGCGCCGAGCTGACCGACTACGGCCAGGCGGTGGAGGCCCTGGCCGGCTGCTCGGCGGTCGTGCACCTGGCCAACATCCCGCAGCCGGGCATGGAGTCGGCGCCCGACACCCTGAACCGGAACCTGGCCGCCAACAACAACGTCTTCCTGGCCGCCCAGCGGCTCGGGCTGCGGAAGGTGGCGTGGGCCTCCAGCGAGACGACCCTCGGGCTGCCGTTCGACGTCCCGCCGCGGTACGCGCCGGTGGACGAGGCCCACTTCCCGTACCCGACCTCGACGTACGCCCTGTCGAAGGTGCTGAGCGAGGACGTGGCCGCGCAGGTGTCGCAGTGGTCGGGCATCCCGTTCGTCGGGCTGCGCCTGTCCAACGTGTTCGTCCCCGAGATGTACGCGAACGTGCCCGGGTTCTGGGCGGACCCGGCGTCGCGGCGCTGGAACCTGTGGGGCTACATCGACGCGCGGGACGCCGCGGCCGCGTTCCGGCTGGCGCTGGAGGTCGAGACCACCGGTTCGCAGAACGTCATCATCGCGGCGGCGGACACCCTGATGGATCGGCCCTCGGCCGAGTTGCTGGCAGCGGAGTTCCCCGGCGTCGAGATTCGCCGTGATCTGCTGGATTTCGAGACGTTGCTGGCGATCGACGGGGCCCGGGAGCTGCTGGGGTTCGTCCCGCAGCACTCCTGGCGCGACGAGGTTCCGCGCGACTGACGGGGGTCCGGCCAGAACCTACCGGTGAGATGCCTGTCCAGGTGCCGATTCGCCCCGTAGAATGAGGTTGGTCGATCAAGCTGCCCTGGACCCGGTGGTGCCGACCACGGTGTCTCTTGGAAGTACGGGGTCATGTCCTCATCCAACCGGGCGGTTCTGTCCGCCGTTGACCGGGTCGCACAACCACTGATCCTGCGGGACACGTCTGTCACCGTGAGCTTCTCCGGTGACCTGCGTGCCGCCGGGGTTCCGGTCATGCGCCTGCATCTGCTCAGTCTCGCCTGCGAGGACGGGCCGGAGGAGATCGTCGTCGACCTCTCCGGCGTCACCTGGCTGGACCGTGACGGGGTCGAGCCTCTGGTCGAGGCCCACCGCCTCCAGACGTTCCGGGGCGCAGCGCTGCGTCTGACTCAGATCTCCTCCCCGGCAGCGCGTTTCCTGAAATCACAACCGCGCCTGGCGCAGGTCCTCGGCCGCTCGTGCGCCCCTTCGGCACCTTCGGCACCGGACAACTCCTGGCGTCGCTTTCCCCCGGAAAACGGGGAACCGGACTCCTGGGCTCCGATACCCGACGACGCCGAGGTGCGGGCGCTGCACGAGGAGATCGCCTCGCTCCGGGAGGCGCTGGCGGGCCGCGACCCGCTCAGCCGGTCCCGAAGTCAGGAACCTGAGCGGGATCGTTGACGATGGTGCGGGCCAGGTCGCTCAGGCGCAGGTGATGGTTGCGGCAGTAGGTCCGCAGCATCGTGAACGCCTGGTCGATCGTGACCCCAGCGGACTGGGCGATGACGCCCTTGGCCTGCTCGATGACGATCCGGCTGTCCAGGGCGCCCTGGAGCTGCTCGGTCAGGACCTGGCCGCGGCGCACCTGGCGTTCCTGGAGGATGCCGATCGTGGCCACGTCGACCAGCGCCTGCACCACCCGCACGTCGCCCGGCGTCATCGCCACCGGGGTGGCGCTGAAAAGCCCCATGCTGCCGATCACCTGGTGCCGCAGCCGCAGCGGGAAGGCCTGCACCGAGGCGAAGCCCGCCGTGCGCGCGGCGGGTGCGAACCGGGGCCAGCGGGTGTCGGCCCGGTTCAGATCGGCATCGCTGACCGGGACGCCCTGCCGGAAGCAGTCGCGGCACGGTCCCTCGTCGGCCTGGATCTGGAAGAGGTCCAGCAGGTGCACGCGTTCGTCGGAGGCGGCCATGAAGTGCAGCCCGTCCTCGGCGTCGGCCAGCAACAGCCCGGCCGCCCGCGCCCCGGTGAGCTCGGACGTACGAGCCGTCACCATCTGCAGGAACTCGACCAGGTCGAAGTCGTCCACGAGGGTGTCGGCCAGCTCGACGAACACATCGGCCAGACGTTCTGAGGCGATCGCGCTCATCGGCTGCTCGCCCTCTCGTTCACCGCATCGGCTGGTCCCGTCATGCTTCATCCCGTTCGAGAGTGAGTTTACGGTCGACGACGTCACGGGCGACCTCGCCCAGCCGCCGTCCCTGGAGATAGGCCTCGGCGCGCAGGCGCAGGAGGGCGGCCTCGGGGCCGACCCCGAGCTGGACCTGGAGCATGCCCTGCGCGTGGTGGACCTCGACCCGGTACCGCGAGATCTGGCCCATCTCCTCGGCCAGCCGGTCTGCGCCCATCACCTCGTGCGCGTCCAGCAGACCGGTCAGGGCCACCCCGGTGAACACCTGGGCCAGGTCGAGGGCGTCGGGCGGGAGCACCCCGGGCCGGGCCCGGTACATGTCCAGCACGCCCAGCCGCACCGCGCCGATCCGCATCGGGAACGCGAAAACCGCCTCCACACCGTGCTCCATCGCCGCCGAGGTATAGGCCGGCCAGCGCCCACCGGACTCCCCGGCCAGGTCCGGTGCCAGTACCGGCCGGCCCTGCGACCGCGCGTCGAGACACGGTCCCTCGCCGAGCGTGAACTGCAGTTCCTCGACCAGTTCACTGCGGGTGTCCGAGGCGGCCGCCAGCCCCTGGGTGCCGCCCGCGACCATCACACTGATCGCGGCACCGGTCACCGGCAGGGCCCGGGTCGCCGCCCGGCACAGGCACTGCAGCCAGGCGATGGACCCGCTGGACAGGTCCGGGTCGGGTGATTCCGCAGCGATCAGGCCACGGACCCAGGCGGTGTCTTCACCTGTGGCCGTCACAGCCGGGTCGCGGCCGGTCGCAGAACATCAGACATGGCAGCACCATTCTCTTCGGGCCGCCCAAGGACCGGAGCGTTGCTTACGCCATCGACCCTATCCGGCCTGCCGGGGCAGGTCTTGCGGGATGTCCTGGTTCAGCCGCGGTACTGCCGGACCAGGGGGCAGGCGAACGGGTCGCGGTCGGGCCGGCCGACGGTGTTGAGGTACCTCACGACGATGCGGTACGAACCGATCAGGCTGGTCTCGGTGTAGGTGACCTGCCGGCTGCGACAGAACTCCCGCACCATCGGCCGGGCCCGGCGCAGGTTGGGCCGGGGCATGCTGGGGAACAGGTGGTGCTCGATCTGGTAGTTCAGCCCGCCCATCGCGATGTCCGTGACCGGACCACCGTGCACGTTGCGGGACATCAGGACCTGCCGCTGGAGGAAGTCGATCCGGGTGTCCTTCGGCACGATCGGCATGCCCTTGTGGTTGGGCGCGAACGAGGCACCCAGCAGGAACCCGAACACACCGAGCTGAACAGCGATGAAGGCCAGCGCCTTTCCGGGAGGCAGCACGCTCAGGAGCACACCCAGGTAGAGGGCGAACCGGGTCAGGATGATCGTGCACTCCAGCCGGCGGTGTGGCAGCGCCCGGTTCGAGATCAGTTCCCGCACACCGCCGACATGCAGATTGGCGCCCTCCAGCAGGAGGAGCGGGAAGAACAGGTGTCCCTGGTGCCGGGTGAACCAGGCGGCCCACCCGGTGCGGGCCCGGGCCACCGCCGGGGTCATCGCGATCGGCCCGGGAGCGATGTCGGGATCGCGGTTCTCCTGGTTCGGGCCGCTGTGGTGACGGTTGTGCTTGTGTAACCACCAGCCGTAGCTCAGCCCGGCGAAGACACCCGACAGCACCCGGGCCGCCCACTCGTTCCAGCGGGAGGAGTCGAAGATCTGCCGGTGGGCGGCATCGTGACCGAGGAATCCGAACTGGGTCACGACCACGCCGAGCAGCCCCGCCACCAGCAACTGGCACCAGGTGTTCCCGAGCATGAGAACGGCTGTCCAGCAGGCCAGGAAGGCCATCACCAGGCCGATGCCCCAGGACCAGTAGTAGGCGTAGCGCCGCCGGAGCAGACCGGCGTCGCGGATCTGCCGGGACAGCTCGGCGTACGACGAGACCTGTCGCACCCGGGCGGGTCGAGTCTCCAGATTGCTCACGTTCGGCTGCCTTCACGGGCCTGCGGACGAACCGCCGGGTCCGGGGCAGCACCTCGACGTTACCCCGCCCGCGGGGTTCGCACTCGCGCAGCGGGCTCCCGGCCGTCAGGCCGGGCGGCCCTCCCGGCGCGGGGCCGTCGAGGCCCGCACCACCAGCCGGGTGGGCAGCTCGACCGGTGCGTGGGTCTGCGGGCGGTCACCGTCGATGATCGCCAGCAGGGTGCCCACCGCCGTGCGGCCCATCGCCTGCAGGGGTGAGGCGACCGTGGTCAGCGGCGGCGTGACCAGTTCGGCCGCGTACACGTTGTCGAAACCGACCACGCTCACGTCGTCCGGCACCCCGATACCCCGCCCGGTCAGGGCGCGGATCAGGCCGATGGCCATCATGTCGTTGAAGGCGATCACCGCCGACGTGGGGCGCCGGGCGAATTCGGCCGCGGCCCGGGTGCCGCCGATCACGGTGGGCGCCCACGGGCCGATCCGCCGCACCTGCAGGTGCCGTTCCCGGGCCGCTTCCCGCAGCACCCGCCAGCGGATGCCGTCGGCCCAGGACGCCTCCGGGCCGGCGACGTAGGTGATCTGCTCGTGGCCCTGCCCGGCCAGGTGCTCCACGGCCCGCCGCACCCCGCGGTCGTGGTCGGGCAGGACGCAGGGGATGTCCCGCAGGGCCCGGTTGAGCACGACCACGGGCCGCTGCCCGGCCGCTGTCCGGATCGAGGAGTCCGGCATCCGGGAGGTGGCCAGCACGATGCCGTCCACCGCGGCCATCGCCCGCTGCAGCACCTCGGCCTCCCGGACCCCGGACTCCTGGGCATCGGCCAGCAGGATGGTGTACCCGGCCGCGGCCGCGGCCTCCTGCGCACCGCGAATGATCCTGTCGTGGAACGGGTTCGTCACATCCGCGACGACCAGGGCGATCATCTGCGTGCGGCGCGGCGTCGGCGCCACGGCCTGGGGCCGGGCCCGGTACCCCAGTTCCGTGGCCACCTGGTGGATCCGCAGGGAGGTGAGGGCGTTCACCCGGCCGGGCCGGGCGAACGCCCGGGACACGGTGGAGGCCGCCACCCCGGCCGCCCGGGCCACGTCGTAGATCGTCGGTGGCCGGACCGGCTCTTCCATCGGCCGGACTCAGTATCCGTGGATCAGGTCGTAGGCGATCTGCGGGTCGAAGGTCCCGGCGGGAGTGTTCGGGGCGATCCCGCAGGTGCCGTCGGACTGACCCGGGGCCTTGATCCAGATGCGGGCCTCCAGGCCCTTCCCGTCCAGGTCCTGGATCGCCGAGGTGGTACCGATCTGACGGGCGTCCGGGTTGCACCACGAACCGTTGCCGCCCTTACCGTTGCGGCTGGTGTCGACCACGTAGGGAACCCGCTCCAGGCCCTGGGCCGCCAGCTGGTCGTTCACCTTCTCCGCGAACGCGCTCTCCTGGGCCGTGGTGTGGAAGTTCGAGACGTTCAGCGAGAAGCCCCGCACGTTCTGGATGCCGGCCTTCGACAGCCGGTCGGCCGTCACCGGGGCCGTGCGGTACACCGAGTTGCCGCCGTCGAGGTAGACGGTCGCCTTCGGGGCCCGGTCGCGGAACTGCTCGGTGGCGAACTTCAGCAGGCCCAGCCGGGTACTGGCCGCGCTGGCGCCCAGGCAGTCCAGGTCGGCCAGCGAGTCGGGCTCGAGGATCACCATCGCCGGGCGGTCCCTGATCGAGTCGGCGAACGCCGCGATCCAGGTGCGGTAGGCGGAGGCACCGCTGGACCCGCCGTCGGCGGACTCCTTCCCGCACACGTCGATCTGCGGCAGGTTGTAGGACACCAGCACCGGCATCTTGCCTGCCCGGGCCGCGGCGCCGACGTACCCGCCGACCGCCGTGCCGATGTTGCCCGACCAGTCACCGAACCACCGGGCCATCGGTTTCGACGAGATCGAGCTCTTGATGCCGGCGGCGCGGCCGTCGGCCGGGTGCGCGGCGACCCACTGGGCCGGGCCGGACCTCGGGTCGACGTAGAAGCCGCTGGCCGCGGCGACCGACGGCTCCTCGGCCCGCGCCGCGACGACGGTCAGACCGGTGGCCGCCGCCGCGACCAGCAGGGCGGCGACGGCCGTGACACGGACGGAGCGCTTCACAGAAATCTCCTCAGGGGAAAGAATCGATCGGCGAAGTCCCTCGTCAGAGCGACAAGTGTCGTTTCGACGAGGCTTTCACGATCGGCCTTCAGGGGGCGCCTCACTGTAGGGAAGAGATTTCTTCCCGAACAAGCCGCGCCCCGTCCCGAGGGCATTTCCATGGGAACAACTTTCGGCAATGATGCCGGGTTGATGTCCCCCTAGTCAGAGCTTAACCATCGACTCCCGGATCCACCGCCGCGGGCAGGACGCCCGTGGTGGTCACCCCGCGGTACCAGTGCCCGGAGTCCTTGATCGTGCGGGTCTGCGTGGCGTAGTCGACGTGCACCAGCCCAAAACGCTTCCCGTAACCGTACGACCACTCGAAGTTGTCGGTCAGCGACCAGGCGAAGTACCCGCGCACGTTCGCACCGGCGTCCAGGGCCCGGCCGACCGCCTCCAGGTGGGCGTGCAGGTAGGCCGTGCGCCGCTCGTCGTGGACCCCACCGTCCTCCGCCACCACGTCGTCGAAGGCCGCACCGTTCTCGGTGATGTACAGCGGCAGGCCCGGCCGGCGGCGGTGCATGTCGAGCAGCAGGTCGGTCAGGCCCTGCGGTTCGACCAGCCAGCCCATCTCGGTGTACTCCCCCTCGGGCCGCACCCGCGCCACCCCGTCCACCAGGGTCGGCTGGAACGGGTCGCGGTCGGGGTCCTCGCCCGCCCGCACGGTGGAGGTCGAGTAGTAGTTCAGGCCCAGGGCGTCCAGCGGGGCGTGGATGATCTCCAGATCCCCGTCCCGCACGAACGACCAGTCGGTGAACGCCGCGGTGGCCTCGAACAGGCCCTCGGGGTAGGCGCCGTCGAGCTGCGGGGCCAGCAGGATCTCGTTGTTGACCAGGTCGAGCTTCGTCTTGACGGCCACGTCCGGCGGCGCGTCGGTCGCCGCCTGGTTGACCTGGATGTTGTGCGCGATCGCCACTTTCGCGTCCGGCCCGGCGTGCTCGCGGATCGCCGCCGCCCCCAGGCCGTGGGCCAGGTTGAGGGTGTGCACCGAGGCCAGGGCCTGGGCCGGGTCCTTGATGCCGGGGGCGTGCTCACCGGACAGGTGGCCCAGGTAGGCGGCGCACCACGACTCGTTCAGGGTGATCCAGAGGTTCACCCGGTCGCCCAGCGCGTCGGCCACCAGCCCCGCGTACTCGGCGAACCGGTAGGCGGTGTCGCGGTTCGGCCAGCCCCCGGCGTCCTGCAACGGCTGCGGCAGGTCCCAGTGGTACAGGGTCAGCGCCGGGGCGATCCCGGCGTCCAGGAGCTGGTCGGTCAGGCGCCGGTAGAAGTCCAGGCCCGCCTGGTTGGCCGGCCCGGAACCGGTGGGCTGCACCCGCGGCCAGGCCACCGAGAACCGGTAGGCGTTCAGGCCCAGGTCACCCATGAGCTTCACGTCGTCGGCCACCCGGTGGTAATGGTCGATGGCCACGTCACCGTTCTCACCGTTCACCACCGCACCGGGAATGCGGGAGAACGTGTCCCAGATGGACGGCCCACGGCCGTCGGCCTCCACCGCACCCTCGATCTGGTACGAGGACGTTGCTGCTCCCCAGAGGAAATCGGTCGGGAATCGCCGGGGTTCGGTCATGACTACTCCTGTGTCAGGGCTGTCAGGGGGTGGACATGTGGGTCGAGGGCCCGGTCGCCTCGGGCGCCGGCCGCACCGCGACACCCCGCAGCTCGTTGGCCGTGCGCAGCACCGGGGAACGGGTCAGGGCCTGCGGGTCGAGCTCCGCGGTGGTGGTGACCAGGAAACTCGCCCGGGCCCCGGCCGGCAGGGTGACGACACCGTCGTCCACCCGCGCGTCCGCCGCCAGCCGGTCGGGATGCACCGTGACGCCGTCGGCGAAACTGCGCGCCCGCACGTCGATCCGGTAACCACCCTCGACCCGCTGGGCCGAGACCTCCAGCGGGTCGGGCTCCAGCCGCAGGTCGACGTCCTCCACGAACGTGTGAACGGTGCGGGCCCCGTCGAACTCGGCCACCACCACCTCACCGGCCGTGTCGTACGGCGTGGCCACGTCCGGCGACACCGGCTCGAACTCCACCGACCGGGGCGCCACCGTCAGTTCCGTGATCAGCGTGACGTAGTCCTTGCCCGCCAGCGTCTCGCGGCGGACCTGCGCCGTACCCGTCCAGGGCTCGTCGGTGTCGTTGACCGCGACCAGGGTCAGGTCCTCGTCCTGCGCCACCAGGTACAGGGCTCGCGGCGCATTGGCCCGGCGCAACGCGAAATAAACCGGCTTGGGCCGCTCCTCGCTGTCGACCAGGGCCCAGGAGACGACCGGCCAGCAGTCGTTGAGCTGCCAGACGATCCACCCGGCCGTGCGGGGCCACCACGACCGGTAGTGCTCCACCGCGTGCCGGATCGCCCGCGCCTGGTTGAGCTGCGCGGCCCAGTGCCAGTCCTCGAAGTCCGCCGGCACACCCGTGTGCGGCGCCATCCCGCGCCCCAGCTTGCCGGTGCCGTCGTCGGCCTTCTGGTGGATCAGGAACACCGGGTCGGCGCAGGCGTCGTCCACCGCGGTGAGCGGTCCACCGTCGGCCGCGTGCACGTGGTCGGTCAGGGTTTTCCAGGCCGGCGGCCCCTGGTAGCCGAACTCCGAGCAGAAGCGCGGGATCTCATCGCTGTACACGGACCAGTCCAGCCGGTTCCAGACATCCCACTGGTGGTGCGTGCCGCGGTCGGGATCGTTCGGGTGCGACTGCTCCGGAGTGCGCCGCGGCGTGAACGGGCTGTTCGCGCTGTAGGGACGCGTCGGGTCGAGCTCGGCGACCACGTCGGCGAACAACTGCGTCGCGTACGTGTGCCCCCACGTCTGCCCGTCCAGCTGCGCCTTCCACCCCCAGTCCTCGTGGCCCCAGAGGTTCTCGTTGCCGCCGTTCCACAGCAGGAGGGACGCGTGCGGCATCAGCCGCACGACGTTCTCCCGCGCCTCGGCCTCGATCTCCGAGCGCAGCGGCTCCTCTTCCGGATAGGCCGCACAGGCCAGCAGGAAGTCTTGCCAGACCAGAAGCCCTCGCTCGTCGCACAGTTCGTAGAAGTCCTCGGACTCGTAGACGCCCCCGCCCCAGACCCGCAGCAGGTTCAGGTGCGCCCCCAGTGCCTGGTCCAGACGCCGGGCCACGCGCTCGCGGGTGATCCGGGTGACGAAATGGTCGTCGGGGATCCAGTTCGCGCCCCGCACGGCGATCGGCTTGCCGTTGACGCGGACGACGAAGGCGGTGCCGTGCTCGTCGTCGCCGGTGTCGACCTCGACGGTGCGGAACCCGATCCGCCGGTTCCACGCGTCCAGAAGCTCCTCGCCGGCGGCCAGTTCCACGCTCAGCTCGGCCAGCGGCTGCTCCCCGTGACCGGCCGGCCACCACAGCGGCACGTCGGGCACCCGCAGGGCCAGCACGGCGCTGTCCTCCCCGGCCGGGATCGCCGCCGTGGCCGTGATCCCGCGGACCTGCGCCCGAACCGTGACGGCAGAGGCGGTTTCCAGACCAGAACGCTCGATGTCGAGGTGCACCTCGACGGTCCCGGTCCCGTCGGCAACCACTCCGACCACCGGACGCACCCGCGCGAGTCGGGCGGTCGTCCACCGTTCGATCCGCACCGGTTTCCACAGACCGGCCGTACGCAGGTCGGGACCCCAGTCCCAGCCGAACGAGCAGGCCATCTTGCGGACGAAGTTGAACGGGCGCGGGACGTTCACGGCCGGACGGTCGCCGAGCTTCTCGCGCAGCGCCTCGGCCCAGGTCGTGGCCGAGGTCAGGTCCACCTCCAGCGCCAGCTCAGAGCCTGTTATCAAGGGGGTGACGTCGAAGCGGTAGCTGCGGTGCATGTTCGCGGTCTCGCCGAGCACCGTGCCGCCCAGCCGCACCGTGGCCACGGTGTCGATCCCGTCGAAGACCAGGTCGACCCGCTCACCGGGGGCCGGAGCCGCGAGGTCGAGGGTCGTGCCGTAGCGCCAGTCGGTGCGGTGGAACCACTCCAGGTCGCTCTCGTGCGCGTCGTCGTACGGCTCGTCGATCGCGTCGGCGGCGAGCAGGTCGGTGTGGACGCATCCGGGGACGGCGGCGGCGAACGTTCCGGTCGCCCGCCCGGGCACCTCGCCCGCGGTCGCGGTGACGGTCCATCCGCTGGTCACGCTCTGGTGTTTCACGAGGCCCTCCCGGGCTGAGTGGTCATTGAGAAGATCCCGCACGATCACGAACAGGGGACGACGTCGCACTCTCGCGCACGACGCGGACCCCTCCGGCGGGAACCATGGTCGACGGGCCGACCTTCTCGTCCGTGAGCAGGTCCAGCCCGCTGGTCGCGACCTCCACGGCGGTGTCGCGGTGGTTGATCAGGAACAGGTACGAGGCGTCGTCGCCGAGGCGACGCACGGCCTCCAGACCGGCCGGTGCCTCCACGGTGCGGGTCAGGCCGGTCTCGGCGACCAGCCGATCGGTGATCGCCCCGATGCTGCTCTCCGGCAGGGCGGCCGACACGTACCAGGCCGCGCCCTCCCCCACCGCGCGACGGGTCACCGCCGGGCCACCGGCCAGCGAACTGCCCGCGTAGGAGATCACGGCGGAGGCTCCGTCGAGCTGCACCCGCTCGGTCCAGTCCCGGACCACGCCGCCGTCGTCCAGCGGGACCTCCTCGGTGGCCTGGAGCGGGTAGAACTCGTCGGTGAATATCCCCAGCACGTCGCGGAAGGCGCCCGGGTAGCCGCCGGTGCGGACTTCTCCCGTCGGGCCGCAGACCCCGGACAGGTAGGTGACCAGCAGCGTGCCCCCGCGCTCCGGCACCGCCGACAGACGCGCGGCGACCTCGTCGTCCACCAGGATCAGGCCGGGCACGAGCACCAGGTCGTAGCTGTCGAGATCAGCCCACGGCGGCACCAGGTCGGCCAGCACCTGCCGCTGCCACAGCGCCTTGTGCCAGGCCCGCAGCTCGTGGCCGTACCGCAGGCCGCGGTGCGGTTTCAGGCCGTGTTGCAGGTACCAGCCCGACTCGTCGTCGACGACCATCGCCACCCGGGCCGGTTCCACCCGCGACCCGGCCACCTCGGCCAGCGACCGCAGGTGGCCACCGAGCTCGACCACCTCCCGCCAGACCCGCGACCGGGTACCGGCGTGCGGCAGCATGGCCGAGTGGAACTGCTCGGCCCCGGCGGTGGAGGCCCGCCACTGGAAGAACATCGCCCCGTCGGAGCCGCGGGCCACGTGGGCCAGGGCGTTGCGGGCGATCTCGCCCGGGTCCTTCGCCCGGTTACGCTGCTGCCAGCTCGGCCCGCCGGTGGAGTGCTCCATCAGCAGCCAGGGCTTGCGGTCCGGCGACATCCCGCGCATCCGGTCGCCCGAACAGGCCAGTTCAATGGCCCGGTCGGGGTCGTCGACCAGCGTGTAGTGGTCGTTGGCGACGATGTCGGTGTGCGGGGCCCAGCGGGCGTAGTCGACGATCTGGGCACCGGGCCCGACCATCAGGTTCGTCGTCACCGGTGCCTCGGAGAACTGCTGGATCACCTCCCGCTCGGCCCGGTAGTGCGCCAGCAGGGCGTCGGAGGAGTAGCGCTCGTAGTCCAGGAACAGGCCGGGGCTGGGAGCGCCGTGCTTGCCCCGCGGCGGCTGGATCTCCTCGAAGGTGTTGAACCGGTGTCCCCAGAACGCCGTTCCCCAGGCCTGGTTCACGGCCTCGACGGTGCCGTGCCGCTGCGCCAGCCACTCCCGGAAGGCGACGGCCGAGACGTCGCAGTAGCAGCGGGCGTTCCCGCCGCCGAGTTCGTTGCCGACATGCCAGAGTCGCACCGCCGGGTGGTCACCGTACCGGCGGGCCAGCTGCCCGGCGATCCGCAGGGCGTAATCGCGGAACACCGGCGAACTGGGGCACCAGGCGTTCCGGCCGCCGGGCGGCTGCTGGTAGAGGTCGGCGTCGAACGGCAGGATCTCCGGGTGCGCCGTGTGCAGCCAGCTCGGTGGGGCCGCGGTCGGCGTGGCCAGGTCGATCCCGATGCCGTTCTCGTGCAGCAGACCGACGATCTCGTCCAGCCAGCCGAAATCAAAAACGTTGTCGGCGGTCTCGATGAGACCCCAGGAGAACACGCCGAGCGTGACCAGGTTGACCCCGGCCACCCGCATGAGGGCCACGTCCTGCGCCCAGGTGTCCCGCGTCCATTGTTCGGGGTTGTAGTCGCCGCCGTAGACGAGCCCTTCAACGAGCCTCATGCCGCGGCCTCCTGGGTGCCGCTGGGCACCCACTCACCCAGATCGTGGTCGTAGCAGACGGAGTCGTCGATCGATTCCCGGTCGGGCGCGGTGGAGTGGACGACCGCCCCGACCCGGTTGGGGTCGGGGGCCGACAGCGCCAGCAGTTTGGTGTAGTCGTGGTGCGGGTCGAGGATCACGGCGTCGGCCGGCCCCCGCTCGACCACGCGACCGTGGTGCAGCACCAGGATCTCGTCGGAGAAGTGCCGGGCGGTGGCCAGGTCGTGCGTGATGTAGAGGACGGCCAGGTCACTTTCGCGCTGCAGGCGGCCCAGCAGGTTGAGCACGCCCAGGCGGATCGAGACGTCGAGCATCGAGACCGGTTCGTCGGCCACGAGCACCTGGGCGCCGGGGGCCAGCGCGCGGGCGATGGCCACCCGCTGCCGCTGGCCGCCGGACAGCTCGTGCGGGCGACGGTCGGCCATGTCGGCGGCCGGGGTGAGGTTGACGCGCTCCAGCATCGACAGCACCTCGGCCCGGGTGGCCGCAGCCCCCTGGGTGCGCCCGTGCAGCCGCAGCGGGCGGGCGATGTGGTGGGCGACGGAATGGAACGGGTTGAGCGAGGCGAACGGGTCCTGGAACACCATCTGCACGTGCCGCCGGTACAGCGCGTTCGGCACCGCGGAGCCGTCGTCCTGACGTACCTCGATCCTTCCCGAGGTCGGATGTTCCAGCCGGGTGAGCAATTTGGCGATGGTCGACTTGCCCGAGCCGGACTCCCCGACCAGGGCCACGGTGCGCCCGGGTTTCAGGTCGAAGCTGACGTGGTCGACGGCCCGCAGCCGGCGGCGCTTGAGGCCGTCGCGGATCCGGTAGTCCTTGGTCAGGTCGCTGACGTGCACGCTGGTCATGCCGAGAACCCCTCATCTGCGCGCCCGGAACGGACGAAGTCGCTGCGCTCACCGGTGAGGCTCGGGAACGAGCCCAGGAGTTTGCGGGTGTAGGGATGCTGCGCGGCCGCGTGCAGTCGCTGGGCCGTCTCCAGCTCGACGATCTCCCCGCGGTACATCACCGCGATCCGGTCGGCGATCTCCAGCAGCAGCGGCAGGTCGTGGGTGATGAACAGCACGGCGAAGTCGAGTTCGTCGCGCAGACGCAGGATCTCGCGCAGGATCTCGCGCTGCACCACCACGTCGAGGGCGGTCGTGGGCTCGTCCATGATCATGATCTGGGGCTGCAGCAGCATGGCCATCGCGATCATGGTGCGCTGGCGCATGCCGCCGGACAGCTCGTGCGGGTAGGACCGCAGCCGCACCGGGTCGACCCCGACCCGGGTGAGCACCTCCGCCGAGCGCTCCTTGCGCTGGGCCCGGGTCATCGGGGGAACGTGGGCCTTCAGCGTGTCGTCGAGCTGATAGCCGATGGTGCGCACCGGGTTCAGGGAGTTCATCGCCCCCTGGAAGACCATCGACAGCTGCGACCAGCGGAACGTGCGCAGGGCCTCGTCCTTCAGGCCCAGCAGGTCGATGTCGCCGGCCTCACGGTCGTGGAAGACCACCGACCCGGACGCGATCCGGGCCGGGGGCTGGTGCAGCCGGTTGACGGCGTAGGCCAGGGTGGTCTTCCCGCAACCGGATTCCCCGGCCAGGCCGAGGATCTCACCGCGGTGCAGTTGCAGCGAGGCCGACCGGACGGCGGTGAACGGCTGCTCGGTCTCGTAGACGACGGTGAGGTCGGTGACGGTCAGCACCGGGCGCCGGGTGGTGACCGGCTCGGTGGTCGGTTCGGCGGTGGTGGTCATCGCCCCTCCTGGGCCGCACGACGGAGCCTGCGCCGGGAGGTGCGGGCGTTCTTCAGCTTGGGGTCGATGATCTCGTCGATCGAGAAGTTGATCAGGGACAGACCCATCCCGAACAGGGCGATGATCAGGCCCGGGGGCACGAACCACCACCAGGCGCCCAGCGGCAGGGCGAAGCCGTTCTGGGCGTAGAAGAGCATGGTGCCCAGGGTCGAGGAGTTCGAGGCCCCCAGACCCAGGAACGACAGGCCGGCCTCACCGAGGATGGCCGCGATCACCGCGTAGACGAACTGGGAGGCCAGCACGGGCAGGAGGTTCGGCAGGATCTCGACCGCGATCACCCGCCAGGGCCGCTCCCCCGCCAGTTGCGAGGCGGCCACGTAGTCGCGGTTGCGCACCGACAGGGTCTGGGCCCTCAGCACCCGGGACGAGGCCGCCCAGCTGGTCAGCGCCAGGACCAGCGCGATGGTCCACAGCCCCCGGTCCTCCGGCGGCACGAACCCGGAGATCACGATCACCAGCGGCAGACCGGGAATGACCAGGAAGACGTTGGACAGCAACGAGAACGCCTCGTCGGCGAAGCCGCCCAGGTAGGCGCCGTAGATGCCGAAGAAGGCCGACAGCACGGTGGCCATCACCCCGACCAGCAGGCCGATCTGGAGCGATCCCCGGGTGGCGAAGGCCAGCTGGGAGAGCACGTCCTGGCCGGTCTGGGTGGTGCCCAGGAGATTGGCCCCGGACGGCCCGGACAGGCCGATGTCGTTGATCGCGTCGGGGTCACCGACGAAGAACGGGCCGAACGCCCCGAACAGGCCGATCGCCACGACGAGCGTGAGACCGACGGCCAGCCAGGGAGTCATGGTCGGCAGCAGCGAGCGGCGGCCCCGGGGCATCGGATTCGCCACCGGAGCGGTGGCCGGGGCCGCGAGCGGCCCGCCGGGTCCGGTCGGGGCGATCGGGGCCGACGCCGCGGCCGGCTCCAGCCGCCCGCCTTCGTGATCAGGCAGGACCTCCCCGGGGACGTCGGCCTGATCGCGGACGGGTGGTTCGGGTGTTTCCGAGTGCGATGTACTCATCCCGGTGCCCCTCAGCCCTTCGCGCGGGTGCGCGGGTCGATGAGGCCGTACAGCAGGTCGACGACCAGGTTGGCGCCGAGCACGGCCAGCGTGATGTAGAGGAAGATGCCCTGCATCAGGGCGTAATCGTTGTTCTGCACGGCCGACAGCAGTTTCGAGCCGATACCCGGGTAGGAGAACACCTGCTCGGTGACGACCGACCCGGAGACCACGAACCCCAGGGAGATGGCGAACCCGGCGATGGAGGGCAGCACCGCGTTACGGGCGGCGTAGTTGCGCATGATCGTGCGCTCGGGCAGACCCTTGGCCCGGGCCGTGAGCACGTAGTCCTCCGACAGGGTGGAGACCATCATGTTGCGCATGCCCAGCATCCAGCCGCCGAGCGAGGCCAGCACGATGGTCAGGGCCGGCAGGAACCCGTAGAGCAGGGCCGACTGGAGGAACGGCCCGTTGAACCCCGGATCGAGGACGACGTCGTATCCGCCCTGGGAGGGGAACCAGCCGAGCACCCGGGCCAGCAGGTAGACCAGGACCAGCGCGAGCCAGAAGTACGGCACCGCAGCGAGGATCGTGGTGGCCGGGACGGCTGAGTCGAGCCAGGTGCCCGGCCTCCAGCCGACCACGGCGCCGAGCCCGACCCCGAGGATCGCGGCGATGATCGTGGCGATCCCGACCAGGGTGATCGTCCACGGCATCGAGGTGGAGATGACGTCGGTGACCTTGGTCGGGAAGTAGGTGACCGAGGTGCCGAGATCTCCGTGCGCGAGATTGACCAGGTAGGTCCAGTACTGGTGCAGCAGCGAGTCGTCGGTGTCCCCGCCGAGCAGGGCGGCGTAGGCCTCCCGCGACTGCGGGGTGATCGTCCCGCCCCGCTGCTGGAGCTTGGCCAGCAGGATGTCCACCGGATTGCCGGGCAGCAGGCGGGGAATCGCGAAATTGAGGGTGATGGCCGCCCAGACGGCGACCGCGTAGAACAGGAGTTTGCGCAGCACGTAGTTCACGCCGAGACCGCCTTCCGGGGCGACTGAGGAACAACCCTCCCGTCCGTGATCAGGCCATTGCGGGGAGGTTCGGCCTGATCACGGACGGGGTTTCGGCTAGGAGGCCGGCTTCAGGTTCTTGATGATGGCCGCGAAGTCGTTCTTCGACCAGACCGCGGGCACCGCGTACATGTTGTCGTCGCTGGGCCAGCCGGTGAACTTCTTGGTGCTCCACTCGCTGGTCGTACCGCCGGTGAGCACCGGGATGTAGGGCATGTCCTCGACGATCTTCTGCTCGATCGTGTCGAGGAAGGGCTGCCGGGCCGCCTTGTCGTCCTGCGGGAGCTGGCGCAGCGACTTGATCGCGGCGTCGACGTCCGGGTCGGAGAAGCGGGAGACGTTGTTGCCCGACGTCTTTCCGACCTTGGCCCCGGCCGAGGAGGCGAAGAAGTTGTTGTAGACGTAGTACGGGTCGGGCGCCGAGCCCTGGTACAGGGAGTCGATGGCCAGCTCGTACTTGCCCTGGGTCTTCTTCTCGGTCCACTCGTTCCAGGACGACTGGGCCACCTTCAGTTCGATGCCGGCCTTCTTCAGCTGCTGGGCCATGGTCTGCACGGCGGTGATGTAGTCGGTCCAGCCGGTGACCACCTCGACCGTGAGCGAGAGCTTCTCCCCGCCCTTGGCATAGATGCCGTCGCTGCCCTTGCTCCAGCCGGCGCCCTCGAGCTCCGAGGTGGCCGCGGCGACGTCGGCCGTCTCCGGGGCCACGGGCTGCTCGATCGAGGAGGAGATCAGGTCCTTCTGGTTCGAGGTCAGCACGAACGTGGGCGAGATCTCGCTCGAGGTGTTCTGGAAAGCCAGCGCGTTCAGCTGCTTACGGTCGATCGCGTGGTAGATCGCGCGGCGCACGGCCGGGTCGGTCTGCGGGCCCGCGCAGCCCATGTCCTTGCTGGAGCAGGTCAGCAGCGCCGTCTGGCTCTGGTTGACGGTGGCTGAGCCATAGCCCGGGTAGGTCTCGGCGACCTTGTCGATGTTCGGCACCGGGCCGGTCTGCCAGTCGATCGTGCCGGCCGCGACGCCGTCGGCGCCCGCGGTGTTGCCCGACAGGGACAGGAACCGGACCGTCTTGATCGCCGGGGCGCCGCCCCAGTAGTCCTCGTTGGCGACGTAGGTGAAGGCCTGGGCCTTGAAATCACCGAGCTTGAGAGGCCCGGTACCGACCGGCTTCTCCATCACGTCGGTCTCGGGGTTGACGTCTTTCCACAGGTGCTCGGGCACGATGTAGGTGTTGCCGAGCACGTCCGGCCCCTGGGTGTAGGCCGGCTTGTCGAAGGTGAAGACGACGTGGGTGTCGTCGACCGCCTTGGCCGAACCGTCGTAGCCGATCGAGTTGAGCGCGGCGTGCTTCTTCAGCAGGCCGAAGGTGAAGGCCACGTCGTCGGCGGTGAACGCCTCCCCGTCGGTCCATTTCACCCCGTCCCGCAGGGTGACCGACAGCTGCGTGCCCTCGTCGTTCCAGGAGTAGTCGGTGCCCAGCAGCGGTTCCGGGTCGCCGGAGCCGGCCTTGTTGATGAAGAACAGCTGCTCGTAGATCGCCGCGCCGCCACCGATCTGGGTCGGCGAGAACGGGTTGAAGTTGATCTGGTAGTCGCCGGACTGGCCGGTGTAGGCGACCAGGGTGGTGGTGCCGCCCCCGGATCCGCTGCCGTTACCACTGCTGCCCGAGCATCCGGTCGCGAGCAGACCGGCCACCACCAGTCCTGCTGTCAAGCCGAGGGCCCGGCCCGTACGGGGGCGAGCCCTCTTCGCCGTAAGGAACATCCTTGGTCCTTTCGTCCACCGCCACGTCGTGAGCGGCGGCTCGTCCCCGCTGCATTGCGGTTGACGCAATTCTTACGTTGGTAAATTTAGTATGTCAATATAGGTCTCGGGACACCGCGACGGCGCCGGTCACCGGCGACAAGCGCGCCCCTGACCTGCCGTGAACCCCGCGAAACACGTCCCGAGGGAGCCCCTTGGCCACCACGACGCCCGCCCTCGTCCTCGATCTGATCCGTACCGCCGGGCCGGTCAGCCGCGTGGAACTGGCGCAGCGGGCCGGGCTGACCGCCGCGACGATCACCAACATCGTCCGTGATCTGCTGGCCGGCGGGCTGGTGCGGGAGACCGGGCGGCGTCCCGGCGCGATCGGCTCGCCGCGGCGTCTGCTGGAGCTCGCGGCGGACGCCTGGTACGCCGTGGGCGTTCAGCTCTCGCGGTCCACGACGACCACCGTCGTCACCGACTTCACCGGCCGGCAGCTGGCCGGCACGCGGTCGCCGGGCGTCGGCGACGGACCGCCGCAGGTCACGCTGACCGCGCTGGCCGCCCACGTCGAGCACCTGCTGACCGCGACGGCGGTACCCCGTGAGCGGGTGCTCGGCCTGGGGCTGGTCACCCACGGTCCGCAGGACCGCGAGCGCGGCATGGTCCTGACCTCGCAGCCGACCCGGGCCTGGCAGCGGTTCCCGCTGACCACGACGCTGGCCGGGCTGCTCGCGCTGCCGGTGCTGCTGGAGAACGACGCGACCGCGGCGGCGGTCGGTGAGCAGTGGACGGGGTCGCTGGACGTGGACACCTTCGGGGTCGTCTGGGTGGGTGGGGGCATCGGGGGCGGGGTGGTGCTCGGCGCCGAGTCCTTCGGTGGCCCGACCGCGAATCCGGTGGAGATCGGCCATGTTCCGCTGGATCCGGCGGGGGCGGTGTGCGGCTGCGGGAACCGGGGCTGTGCGGAGGTCACGGCCGGACCGGCGGCCGTGGTGGCCCGGGCGATGGCCGATCGGCGGGTGCGGACCCGGCTGCGGTTGTCGGGGCGCCTGGACGACACCCTGTCCGACTTCGAGAAGCTGGTCGTGGCCTCCGGGCAGGGTGACGGGGCGGCCGCGGATCTGCTGCGGGCCTCGGCCGAGCGCCTGGCCGACGCCGTGGTCACCCTGATGAACCTGTTCGACCTCGACACCGTGGTGCTGTCCGGTCCGGCCCTGGTGACGGCGGGGCCGCTGTACGCCGAGGCTGCCACCCGGGCGGCCGAGCGCGGGGCGCTGGCGCGGTTGTTGCGGCCGGTGCGGGTGCTGGTCTCCCCCGATGCCGGGACGGCCGCGGCCGTGGGTGGGGCGCTGGTGGTGCTGCGGTCGCCGCTGGTGCACGCCGAGCCGGTTGTCGCTGCGCGGCAGAAGGTTCTGCCGATGAACACGTAGGAACGAAAGTATCTTCCACCGGATTCACGTCAAGGAGCACCATGCCCACCCCCTCGTCCATCATTCGCCGTGACGGAGTCGCCGTCCTCGTCCGCCATCCGGTGGACGCCCCGCCGGTCGTGCAGCACTGGGGCGCCGACCCCGGCCCGCTACAAGCCGACGACCTGACCGCGCTGACCGACGCCGACGAGCGCCAGACCCGTCCGGGCACGCTCGACGCGACCTGGCGGCCGGGGCTGTTGCCGGTCGAGCCGGACGGCTGGCCGGGTCGCCCGGGCCTGCTGCTCGTGCGGGCCGGGGTGCCGCTGATCCCCCGCTGGCAGCCGGCCGGCGTCGACGTCACCGATCACGAGATCCTCGCCCGGTTGCACGATCGGGCCGCCGGGTTGCGCCTGACCACCCGGCTGCACCTGGAACCCGGTGGGTTGCTGGGGGTTCAGCACACACTGGCAGCGCAGGACGAGGTGGAGGTGCAGTGGCTCGAGGCCACTGTGCCGGTGCCCACCCGGGCCGACGACGTCACCACGTTCTCCGGGCGGTGGACCCGGGAGAAGTCGCCGCAGCGATCGCCGCTGGGCCGGGGGTCGCTGGCCCGCCAGACCCGGCGGGGCCGGCCCGGGCACGATCAGCCCTGGCTGCTGGCCCTTTCCGACGGCCCGGCGAGGTCCCGTTCCGGCGAGGTCTGGGCCGTGCACCTGGCCTGGAGCGCCGATGTCACCTACCGCACCGACCGGCTGCCCGACAACCCCACCCTGCTGGGGGCCGGGGAACTCCTGCGCCCGGGCGAGGTCCGGCTGGGCGCCGGTGACGAGTACGCCTCCCCGACGGCGTGGTTCGCCTGGTCGCCGGTGGGTCTGGACGGGATCACCGAACGGTTCCACACCTACCTCCGCTCGCGTCCCCAGCATCCCCGGACACCTCGTCCTCTGGTACTGAACACGTGGGAAGCCGTTTATTTCGACCACGACCCGGCCACCGTCGGGCGCCTGGCCGAGCGGGCCGCCGAGATCGGCGTGGAGCGGTTCGTGCTGGACGACGGCTGGTTCCCGGCGCGGCGCGACGACACCCGTGGTCTGGGCGACTGGGAGGTGGACCGCACCGTCTGGCCGGAGGGGCTGGAGCCCCTGGCCGACCGGGTGCGCGAGCTCGGGATGCAGTTCGGGCTGTGGTTCGAGCCCGAGATGGTGAGTCTGGACTCCGATCTGGCCCGTGCCCACCCGGAGTGGCTGCTGCACGATGCGTCCGGGGTTCCCTCCCCCGAAGACCTTTCCTGGCGCACGCAGTACGTGCTCGACCTGGCCCACCCGCCGGCGTACGCCCACGTGCTCGAACGGATGAGCGCCCTGGTCTCCGGCCTGGGCCTGGCGTTCATCAAGTGGGACCACAACCGCGACCTGGTGGACGCCCGGCACGAGGGTCGCCCGGGCGTGCACGCCCAGACCACGGCGGCCCTGCGGCTGATGGCCGAGCTCAAGGGCCGCCATCCGGGGCTGGAGATCGAGTCGTGCTCCTCGGGCGGGGCCCGCTGTGACCTCGGGGTGCTCGAGGTGACCGACCGGGTGTGGGCCAGCGACTCCAACGACGCGGTGGAGCGCCAGGACATCCAGCGCTGGACCGAGCTGCTCCTGCCGCCGGAACTGATCGGCGCGCACGTGGGCCCGCCCACCGCGCACAGTTCCGGCCGTACCGTGGACCTTTCGTACCGGCTGGCCACGAGCCTGATGGGCTCGGCCGGGTTCGAATGGAACGTGCTGGACTGCGACCCGGAACAGGTGGCCCAGCTCCAGCGTTTCGCCGGCCTCTACCGGGAACTGCGGCCGCTGCTGCACAGCGGCACCGTGGTGCACGCCGACGTCCGCGACCCGGCGCTGCGCGTGCGCGGGGTGGTCGCCACCGACCGCAGTGCCGGGGTCTGGACCGTGGCCACGGTGGCGTCGCTGGAAGACGCCCGCCCCGAACCGGTGCGGCTGCCCGGCCTCGACCCCGAGCGTCACTACCGGGTGCGGGTGCGTGACGAGATCGGGCCCTCCCGCTGGGGCTGGATCACCCCGGGCTGGCTGTCCCACGGCGAGGTGGTGCTGACCGGGCGGGTCCTCGACGTCGTCGGGCTCCAGCTCCCCACCCTGTGGCCGGCCCAGGCCCTCGTGCTGCACGCCACCGTCGTACCGTGAGGCTGTTTCTCCTGGGCGCCCCCTGCGCCGGGAAGACCACGCTGATGGCGCCGCTGCGGAAGGCTCTCGATGGGCCCGTCCTGGACCTGGACGAGGAGCTGAAGCAGCTCAACGGCGGCCTGTGGCCATCATCCTTCGCGGCCAAACGCGTCCTGACGCGGCGGATTCTGCGGGAGACGTCGCGGCTGGACGACGTCGTGCTCGCCTACAGCCTGCTGGACGACGAGGACCTCGCGTTGTTGCGGGAGAGGGACTGGCGTCTGGTGCTGCTGGACCTGCCGGAGTCGGTGATGCGGGAGCGGGCCGCGCACCGGGAACGGGAGGAGGGCTGGTCGAACGTGCACTGGCTCCCCAGCCATCTGGACAACATCGCGCACCTGCGGGAGACGGGCGCGTTCGACGATGTGCTGGACGCCACCCTCCCGGTGCCAGAAGTGGTCTCGGCCCTCACCGCTCTCGTGCGGAGCGGATGAGATCAGCCCGGCGGGGCGGTCGAGGCGCGGGCCACGACCTGGGCGACCGGCGGCGACTCGAGAGCGGGGGTCTCACCGCGCACGGCCCGCAGCAGCAGGCCGGCGGTGAGCACCCCGAGCTCGTGCACGTCGCGGCTGACCACCGACAGCGGTGGATGACAGATCCGGCTGTTGGCCGAGTCGTCCCAGGCCAGGACGGACAGGTCGCGCGGCACCTGAAGACCCAGGCGCTGGGCGGCTTTCAGGCCGGCCACGGCCATCAGGTCGTTGTCGTAGACCACGGCGGTGGGACGCGGGTCGACCGCGAGCAGCTCGCCGGTGAGGGCGGCCCCGGTGGCCGCACCGTAGTCGCCCTCCCACCGGGTGCCCTCGCCCCCGGCGGCGGCCACGGCCTGCGCGAACGCCGCGGCCCGGTCGCGGGTGTGCCGGTACCGGTCGGGCCCGGAGACCCAGGCGAGGCGCCGGTGCCCCAGCCCGGTCAGGTGCTCCACCGCCGCGCGCATGGCGCTGGCGTTGTCGTAACCGACCACCCACTGACCCGACTGACCCGAGGCCGGATCCCCGCCGATGTGCACGGCGGGCAGACCCAGCCCGGCGCACACGGCCTGGCGGGGGTCGCCGTCGACCAGGTCGGAGACGACCACCGCGTCGACCAGGCCCTCGTCCACCCATCGCCGGTAGGCCAGGATCTCGGCGTCCAGGTCGGGCACGACGTGCAGGAACACCGTGCCGTCGTGACGGTCCAGCTCCTCTTCCATCCCGGCCAGCAGATCGGCGTAGAAGGGTTCCAGGCCGCCGTCGTCGTTGATCGGCAGCAGCGCCATGCCGACCCGGGGACCGGGGCCGGACCTCGCCAGCGAAGTCATGCGATCAGAATGTCACGCCCGGCCCGCCGATAACCTGGCGAACCGGCAGCGGGAACCGTGTAATGCTTCTGTCCGTGTACGGAGCGGACGCCGGGTCGGAGATGCCGAGATCACCCCGCCGGGCCCCCCGGACCTCGACGCGGCGCCTGGTCCTCGACCTGATCCGCACCCGTTCCCCGATCAGCCGGGTCGAGATGGCCGAGATCACCGGCCTCACCCCGGCGGCCATCACCCACGCCGTGCGGTCGCTGCTGGACGACGGCCTGGTGCGGGAGAGCGGGCAGCGAGAGCGCACCGGCGGCAAACCCCGCGTCATGCTGACCATCTCGCCGCGGGCGCGGTGCGCCGTGGGGGTGCAGCTGGGCGCGGACTGGATCGTGGTGGTGATTATGGACGCGCGGGGCGCCGTGGTCGGGCGGGTCCGGGCCCGCGGGGCCCGCCAGGACGACCCCACCCAGGTCGTCACCGTGGTCGCGGCCCACGTGAACACTCTGCTGCGCGCCACCGCCATCACCCCGGACCAGCTGGTCGGGGCCGGGCTGGCGGTGCCCGGCACGATCGACCTGGACGCCGGGGCGATCCGGGCCTCCCGCACACTGCCGCTCTGGGGCGGGCACGCCGTGCGCGACGCCCTGGTCCAGGCCCTGGGGGTGCCGGTGGTGATGGACACCGACGCCACCGCGGCCGCCGTCGGGGAGCACTGGAGCGGGCGCACGGCCGACGCCGCCGCGCACTGCACCCTTTACATGGGCGCCGGGATCGGCGCCGGTTTCATCCTCGACGGAGCCGTCCACCGCGGGGCCGGGGGCAATCCCGGACCACTGGGCCGGCTGCATCTGCACCGCTCCGGACGTGATGCCGGGCCCGCCCTGGAAGACCTGGCCGCCCCTCACGCCGTGGCCCGCCAGGCCCGCGCCGCCCTGGCCACCGGCCGGGAGTCAACGATCGCGCTCACCGACGACGGCGATCCCTTCCGCGACTTCGGGGTGGTCGCCTCGGCCGCGGTGCACGGCGACGCCCTGGCCGTGGAACTGGTCGAGGAGTCCGCGCACTACCTGGCCGACGCCGTGGTCACGGTCGCCGACCTGCTGGACATCGACTCGCTCGCGCTGGCCGGACCCTCGTTCAGCACGGCCGGTTCCCTCTACGTGACGGTTCTCGAAGAACGGCTCCACACCGACCTTTACGCCGCCCGGCCGCACGGTGTGAACGTCACCCTGGCCGCCCACATCGCCGATGCGGCCGCCGTCGGGGCCGCCGCCCTGGCCTTCCACGAAGACCCGGGCAACGGCCCGGCCATCGTGCGGCCGGCCCGGGCGATCTACGAGGTACCGGCTTCCTAGGGCCGGGACTCTGTACCGGCCGGCGATCCCGGCGCGGCTCAGCGGGTAGAGCGGCCCGAAGGACGACGTCTTCACTACTGCCCGAAGGGTTTACCGACCCTTCACCAGGGTGTAGGCGAGCACCAGGGCCGCCACCACGACGAGAGCGGCCAGGACCGCGGACACGATCTTCGCGACGCTGTAGGGACGGTCACCGGTCACCTCACCGGTGCGGGCGTTGATCATCACCTGCCAGACCCGGTTGTCGAAGCGGTAGGCCGCGAGCCACACCGGCAGCAGGAGCAGCTTGAAGGTCACCGAGTTCCACTCGGTGTCGGTCGAGCTGACCCGCTGCTCGTCACCGCCGATGTCGTCGCGGCAGTCGTCCTCGATCTGGTTCTGCGCGACCTGCTGGAACCGCTGCAGGCCCTCGGGCGGCTCCATCTCGTAGCGCATCGTCTGGTAGCCGGCCAGGTACTCCGGCCGGTAGGGCACCACCACGGGCAGGTCCCACGGCTCGAGCTTGTCCACCTTGTCGACGGGAAGGTTCTTCACCGCCGAGACCAGGACGTCGTCGAAGATGCGCTGCACCGTGCCGTAGACCGGGCTCCAGCGCGTGCGGCGGACCTGACGTTCCTGCTCCTCACCGTCGGAGTCGCGGTAGGTCTCGGTCACGTAGTAGTAGTCGCCCCGCTGACCGTGGTAGACGGTCGTGGTGTCACTGTCGTACGTCCAGAACGGCAGGTAGGTGCCCTGCAGTCCTTCCCGGGCCGCGAGCGCCGTGAGCGAGTTGGGCGCGAACCAGCGGCTCTTCACCCAGCCCTGGAACAGGTCCATCGCCTTGGCCGGGGGGATCGCGAACGGCAGCACACCCTCCGGCGTGATCATCACGTCGGCGTCCGGCTCGACCACGACGGCGGCGCCGCAGAACGGGCAGGCGTCCGACAGCTTGTCGGTCTCGCTGCGGGCGCCGCAGCCGGAGCAGGTCACCGTGTGCGGGGCGATCTGGGTGACCGGCTTGTCCTTCGCGGTGGCCAGCCACTGGTCGAACGAGTACTCACGCACCTGCCGGTCGGCGTCCTGGACCACCTCCTGCTCGAACCCGCAGTAGGGGCACTTCAGGGCGGTGGTGCCCGCCGCGAAGGTGAGCCGGGCGCCGCAGGAGGCACACGGGTACTGCTGCTGGCTGTACTGCGGCGCCGTGCTGCTACTGCTGTCGTCCGTCATTCCCTGACCTGTTCGCGTCTCGTCCGGTGATGGGGCCCGTGCCTACTGCGGGGGCAGCGGCGGCGGGCCCTGCGACAGCAGGCGGGCGATCTCGGGAACCGAGGACGCGGGTGTCCACTCGGCCATCCCGGCCCGCCACACCAGCGTGGTCGCCGCGAGGTGACCACCCGAGACCTGGCTCTGCAGACCGGACTCGTCCAGCGGGCCGACCTGCTGGCCGTTGGCCGCGATGTACCACTGCACGGCTGTCGGCAGCGGCGGCGGGCCCGCGGGAGCAGCGACCGGCGGGGCCGGCGCGGCGGCGGCCGGGGCGGGCGGCGGCGTGGCCTGCTGCTGGTACATCGAGGCGGCCGCCTGCTGACCCAGCCCGACACCCAGACCGATGCCCATCGCGTCCCCTGCTCCGCCGGGGTTGTTCGAGGCGTTCTCGATCGCGTTGGCGGTCTGGAACTGCGTGTACTTGTTCAGGTCGCCGAGCACACCCATCTGGGTGCGCTTGTCCATCGCCTGCTCGACCTCGGGCGGGAGCGAGACGTTCTCGATGATGAACTTCGGGATCGCGATGCCGGAGGGGGCCAGTTCCTCGGTCAGCGTCCCGGCCAGGCGGGCCGCGATCGCCTCCTGGTTGGCCGCCAGGTCCAGCACGGCCACCTGCGCGTGGGCCAGGGCCCCGGCCAGGCGCCCGACGATCATCTGGCGCAGGTATTCCTTGACCTCGTCGGTCTTGAAGAGGCCGTCGGTGCCGACGAGCTCCTTGAGGAACTTGCCCGGGTCGACCACGCGGGCCGAGAATCCGCCGAAGGCCCGCACGCGGACCATGCCGAAGTCGGCGTCGCGCATCATGATGGGGTTCTGCGTGCCCCACTTCAGCTCGGTGAACTGCCGGGTGCTGACGAAGTAGACCTCAGCCTTGAAGGGCGAGTTGAAACCGTACTTCCAGCCCTTGAGCGTGCTCAGCACGGGCATGTTCTGGGTCTCGAGCGTGTAGGTGCCCGGCTGGAACACGTCGGCGATGGTGCCCTCGTTGACGAAGACCGCCGTCTGCGACTCCCGCACGATGAGCTTGGCGCCCATCTTGATCTCGTTCTGGTAGCGCGGGAACCGGTAGACCATCGTGTCCCGGCTGTCGTCGAGCCACTCGATGATGTCGACCAGCTCGCCGCGGATCTTGTCGAACAAGCCCACCATGTCTCCAGACTGTGTAGCCGTCTCTGCCCGGCCGCGATCGTAACCGTCCCGGCCGGTGCGCAGATGCCCGGTCCGGACATCATGCTCCCGTCAGACGGGGAACCGGGCGTGGACGTTGCATCGGTCGGTGCGCCCCTTCGCGCGGGAGCCGGCCTCACGCCAGGAACGTGGCGATGCGCTCACCCCACCGCAGCATCTCGTCGTAGGTCTCGGTGACCACCAGCTCGGCGTCCGGGAGGGTCCGCGCCGGCCGCTGCGCACTCTCGATCGGGTGGGCGGGGTCACCGAGCGCGCCACGCATGCTGGAGGTGAGCCCGTGCGCGTCGAGGACGACCGGGCCGAGCTCTTGACCGCCCTGGCTGCGGTAGGCGAAGTCGATGCCGCGCAGCTGGACGCGCCCGGGGGTGGCGGAGGTGTTCGTCATGGTCCGAGCACACCAGGGGCAGCGCGGGCTATCCAGGGACGGACCGTCCCCGGATGAGCCCGGGACGGGGATACTGGCCGGGTGGATCGTGCCCGGACGGGCGCGCACTGTACCCCGATGTGCCTGCAACATCAGGACCTGGTAATCGTGACCGTGCAGGTGCAGATCCTGATGGACCCCGACCAGTCCCAGTTCCTGGCCATGTTCTCCGCGACCCCCGGCAGCGAGAGCGAGCAGAAGCTGCTCTCGCTCGCATCCCTGAGTGACGTCAGCCCGAGACACCGCAGGAGCACATCGTGAACAGCCGCCATCGCATCGCCGTCCCGAACCTGGACGCCGGCGACCTCACCGCCCTCGCATCCCTGGACGCCGACGACGGCTCGATCGCGGAGTTCACCTTTGCCGGCCAGGTGCGTGATCTCGACCTGACCGGCCTGCTCCTACGGGCCGGGATCCTGGACGGAGTCGAGGCACAGCGAGTACTCCTGGCCGCCGGAACCCACCTGCAGTCGGTGCTCCTGACCGATTGCACCTTCACCGCGCTGCGTAGTGAGAACAGCCGGCTCACGCGCGTGGCCTTTCGCGGATGCCGCCTCATGGGCGCCACGTTCGAGGACTGCACGCTCGACCACGTACTGTTCGACAGCTGCCGCCTGGACTACGCCACCTTCACCCGGGTCCGGGCGGCCGGCCCGGTCATCTTCACGAACTGCCGGCTGACCGAAGCGCGGTTCGACGCGTGCACGCTCGAGAAGGCCGCCATCGAGAACTGCGAACTGCCAGAGGCCGAGTTCGGGCCCGGGAGGTACCGACACCTGGACCTGCGCGGTAGCGACCTCAGCAGAGTGATCGGCGCGTCCCGTCTCTCCGGCGCGATCATCAGCCCGGATCAGGAACACCAGCTCGCCCAGGCGCTCATCACCGCGCTCGACCTGACCGTCGCCGACGATGCCTGACCCTCACACCAGCGAAGCCAGCGCGGCGGCGACCGGTCGAAGCTCCTTCTGCTCGAAGGATTCCCGCACGCTACGGGCGAACAGCCAGGCCACCACCCGGTCGCGGTCGAGACCGGTCAGGTCGGCCATCCGGTGGGCCAGGGCGCGGGGGTCGGCCAGCAACCGCTCCCGGCCGTTGAGCAGATGCTGCAGCACGTCGTAGTGCGGATCGCCGGTGTACGGCTTCGGGTCGATCACCAGCCACGGTTCCCGGCGCGCGGCGATCACGTTGCCGGCGTGCAGGTCGGTGCACAGCAGAGCGGAAGACTCGGCGTTCACGGGCAATTCCCGCAGGAGTGCGAGTCCGGCCCGGATCAGGCCGGGATCGAGCGACGTGGGCCGGGCCTCGCACTCGTCGGCCCAGTCCGCGCACATCCGGCTCAGCGGCCGGAACGGATGCCCACCGGCCGGCGCCTGCCACAGCCGGGTCAGCAGCCCGGCGATCACGACGTCCTGCTCCGCCTCGGGCAGTACACGCAACGTCGTGCCGGGTTCGCAGCGCTCGAGCAGAAACATCATGGTGGACGTGTCGGCACGGCTTTCGTACAACCGCACCGAACCGTCTCCCGCCCACGCGCGCAGGCCGGCCGCCTCGTCCTGTGCTTCATCGTGCCGCCAGCCGACTTTCAGCACCAGCCGACGGCCCGCCGGGTCCCGGGCCGGCGCCACCCAGGAACAGGCGCCGCCGGGCTGGTACGGATCCCCCAGCCGCAACGACCACCGCTGCGCGGCCGCGGCCACGACGGCCGGCAACGCGTCCACCCACGCACCGAACGCCTCGTCGTGCGACCGGCGCGCGGCGTCGCACAGGTGGGCGGGAAGCTCCAGCGGACCCATGCAGGCATTGTCACTCCCCGATGACAAGGTCTGGGCGGCTGCGCGAGAAAAAATTTACGACGCCTTGATCTACGCCTGAGTCCCGCCCCACAGGTCACGCAGAGCCAGTTCGCTGACCGAACAATCAGTGGACCCGTTCCGCAACGCCGCACGATCACAAGCCTTCTCCCGTCCGGGCAACCTGCCGGCCGGTTACAGACTGCGAACCCGCCCGGCCCATTCCGCTTCTCACCAGCCATGTTGCGGCCCTGGCACCGAATACCAGTTGTGCAGCACCGGTGCACAACCGAGTCAAATTCGGTTACCGTCAATGCCCTGCCCATCACGCAGAGCTGGACGTGTGACGGGTAGTACACGTAGGCCGAGACCGGAGGAACGATGCTCACCACCGAACTGCCGCCCCTGAGCCCCTGGGGCAGCATCCGTTCGTTCGACCAGGTGGGCACCGAAGGCATCCTGCGGGTGCACACCGACACCGGCACCGGCTACTTCGTGCCCCGCGAGCTGAACGCCCGCGTCCACGAGATCTGGCGCATCCCCACCGGATGGTACGGGCACAGCGCCGACGACCGGCACTGGGCGATCGTCGCCATGACTTTCCCGACGCTGTTCCCGGACGAGCTGGTCGAGCAGGCCCACGAGCTCCAGCAGCAGGGCGACCCCCACTGCTACACCATCGTTCTCGCAGCCCAGCTCGCGGCGGCGACCTCACTCCCCCGTCCCAGCACACCCGAGGCGACCACGAAGACCGCACCGACCGACAGCAACGACCCCCTCCCCGAGCGCACCCAGCTCATCCCCGTCGCCGCGAGCGCCTCCGCCGACCAGCAGGTGCCCGAGACGCCCCGCCCGGCCTGGGTGCGAAAGTCCGGCCCGATCGCCCGGCAGGTCTGGGGTGACTGGCACGAGACCGTGCCCCCGGGTTTCGTCGGGGTCGTCGCCTCACCCGACGAGTCCCCCGAGGACGAGACCTGGCACCTGGTTCCCGCGCAGGAGTACGAGTCGCGCGGCACCTTCCGGTTCGTGGTCGACCTCGAGAACCACGCGACCTGGGCCGGCCACCCCTGATCAGCCCGGTTCCGGGCCGATCGCCCGGATCAACCCGTCCGGCACGACAGCTTGGTGGTCAGACGGAAGACCCGCGCCGCCTCTGGCCCGCCGCCGAGGCCAGACCGGCCGACACCGCCGTCACCACCAGCGAGCCCACGAAGACCATCACCACCCCGACCATGAACAGGCCGGTCTCGTCGTCGTGCCAGTCCTGGTAGGCGCTCACCGCCAGGCCCAGCGGTACCGCGAGCGTGACGGACGGCCCCCAGTTGAGCCACGCGGCCGGTAGTCCGACGGCGGCCAGGGTCAGGACGAGACCCGCGACCCGCCAGACCGGATAGTCGACGCCGGGCTCCTGGCCCAGCCGCATCCACAAGGCCCAGGCCAGCAGTGCGGCGACGAAACAGACCAGCACCACGACCACGTCGGACAGGACGAGCAGCGGGCCCTTCTTCCAGAGCCTCCAGCCCTCGGGGGCCGGTGGCCAGGAGGGGTCCGGCGCCCAGCCCGGGCCCGGACGCCAGCCGCCCGGCGGGACCGGCCAGCCCGGTGGCGGGTTGAAGGTGGGGCGTCGGGAAGGTCGGGAGAACACGACGACATTCTTTCAGCCCCCTCTCGCGAGTGGCCGGGCCTGCGTTCATCGGTCGCAGGACGCCGGCATCCCCCATCACCCCGGCGGATGTCGACGCCACGATCGACGCCGGGGAGACCCGCCTGACCGAGCGGCTGCTGGGTGCTGCGGTCCGGTCGCTCGTTGCCGGTGATCCCGACGTCAGCGTGTGGTGACGATGACAACGCGCCGGTTCTCCTTGCGGCCGCGGGCGCTTCCGCCGACGACAGCCGGGCGCCGGGGCCCGTAGCCGCGACTCATGGTCGTGACGTCGGCCCCGTAGCGTCGAAGGGCCGTACATATGACGTGCGCGCGCCGGCGGGAGAGGGTCATCTCGTGACGGCGGGATCCGGCGTAGTCGGTGTACCCCTCGCACCGGACGCTGACGGCCTCCTCGAGGTTGTGCACGACGGCCTTGACCTGTGACCGGCCCTCGGCGGTCAGGGTGGCGCGGTCGAAGGTGAACAGACCGTCCCCGGAAAGGGTGGTGGCCTGCCCCCGCCGCAGCTGCCGTTCCTTCAGAGCGGGGATGGGGTAGGCATCGATACCGGAGAACGAGGCGTTGAATGCCTGGGTGCGGCGCTCTTTTCCGTGGACGGCGTTGGGGTTCCGGGGAACCTTCACCCAGTGGGAGCGGTCGATCGGTGTCGGCGCGGGTGTCGGAGGGCCAGGACGTGAGGGGGGTGCGGGGGCCACCACACGCGCACTGTAGAGAGCGTCGGTGTGCTGGTCGTAGGCGTCACTGACACGGTAGGTGACCGGAGTGGCCCGGCCGGCGAACCCGGACGTGGGGATGAAGGTGATGCGGGAGCGGACGGCGTCGAGGGTGTAGGCGCCCTGGCCGGTGACGGGCACGCGGGTGGTGGGCACATCGTCGGTGCCGACGAGGGCCAGCGTGGCGTCGGCCGGGAGATCCACCTCGATGCCCTGGCTACCGCTACCGGTGCTGCTGAGGTTGCTGAGCGACGGCGGCGCGGGAACGGTCACGGTCACGGTGTAGAGAGCCGTTCCCGAAAGGCCCGTGGCGGCGTCGCTGACCTGGAACGTGACCGCCGCCGCGACCCCGGTGAATCCCACCGCGGGGGTGAAGGTGATGACTCCCGTCGTGGGGTCGGCGAGATAGACACCCACCTCGTCCACCACGATTCGCGTCACGGCCCGGCCGTTCTGGAGCAGGGACAGGCTCTGTCCCGTCTGCAGGGAAACCTGGGCGGTCTGGGCGCTACGCCCGGCACCGGTACTGGAGGCAGCCGCCGGACTGGGCGCAGGCAGGGACGGAACGGGCGGCGGCACCGATGCCGTGGGCGTCGCGGTGGTCAGGACCGAGGCCGGTCCGGCGCCGACCGAGTTCACGGCCCGCACCCGCACGGTGTAGGTCGTGCCGTTGGTCAGCCCCGTGATGGACCCGGTCAGGGAGGTGCTGCCGGTGGTGACCAGAGCCTGCCAGGTCGCGCCGGCGTCGATGGATGTCTGGTAGGCGCTGATCGCGGCTCCGCCAATATTGCCTGGGGCGTTGAAGGTCAGGGCCAGTTGCGCGTCACCGGCCGAGGCGTTCAGAGCCGTCGGGGCGGCGGGCAGGTCGCGCACGGTGGTTCGGTATATCTCGCTGTTGACCCGGCTGGCGATGTAGATCTCGCTGTCCAGCGGGTTGACGGCCAGGCCGGACACCGTGATCAGGGGCGAGTTCAGGAGGGGTCCGGGAACCGCGGGCAGTGGCGGGAAAACCGTGCCGTCACCACCGATGACGCTCAGCGTGCCGGCCGGGGTGATCTTCTCGAGGCGACCGTTGGCGTTGTCGGAGATGATCAGGTTCCCGGCGCTGTCCAGGGTCACCGTCTGCGGGCCCATCGGTGACGCCGTCGCCGGGCCGGGCACGGGCGCCGCCGTGGTGCCGTCACCGGCCACGACACTGAGCTGACCGGCCGGGGTGATTTTCTCGACATAGGTCCCGGCGTCCACGAGGTAAAGGGTTCCGTCGGCGGCCAGGGCCGCGGAGGAGGGGAAGCTCAGCGACATCGCGGTGGCCGGACCCGCCGTGGTGGTGGGGGCTGTGACCCCGCCACCGGCCACGACACTGATCTGGCCACCGGAACTGACCTTACTGACGCGTCCCGTTGTGTCCGCCTCGACGATGTAGAAGCCCCCGGACGGGTCGGCCACGACGTTGCTCGGGCTGTTCAGGGAGACGGACGTCGCCGCGGCCGGCGTGCTGGAGGGCGTGCCTCCGCCGCCCCCGGCCACGACGCTCAGCTGACCGGCCGCGGTGATCCGGTAGACCAGCGCGTTGGTCGGGTCGGCTGCGAGCACGTCACCGTTAGCCTCGACCGCGACGCCGGTGACGAAACCCAGGGGCGTGCTCGTGGCCGGGCCCGGCGTCGGGCTCCCGTAACCGCCGTTTCCGGCGATGACCGTGAACGCATGTGACGGTGAGATCTTCACAATACGAAAGTTGTTGTAGTCGGCGGCGTACAGATTGCCCGAGGAGTCGAAGTCGATGTTCTCCACCGCGCTCATGCCGTTGGTCGCCGGGAAAGCCGACGTGCCACCGGCATAGACATCCAGGTCGTAAACGGCCGTCGCGCTAGGTGGCACCGCCGCGACCGCCGGCTGCGAATCGAGCACCACCACCCCGGCCACGATCAGGCTCAGCGCCGGGACCAGAGCCGATCCTTTGCGCGCATACCGCCGACTTCCGTACCTGGCCATGCCCACCCCCATTGTTTTTACCGAGGGTGATGCTACAGATACCCATGGCTACATCGGGGTCGGGTGGGGCTCACCGATGACGACCCCTTTCTCCGGAGCGCCCCGGACGACCGGCGCGGTAGCGGCCCGAGGGCGATACCCGCGAAGGCAAACACAGCGGGGTCCATCTGAGTGCGCTCCCGCCGGGGCCCGGATCTGGCCGATCGGATCCTCTGGTTCCGTTCCCACCCGCGCTCATTCAGTGGTCCACCCCGGCACCGCACCATGCCCTGCCCATCCACCCGCAGGACAGCCGACGCGTTGTGTACACCTGGTACATCCGGTACCGGATGTACCAGGTGTACACAACGCAGACCTGCCGCCCCACACTCCGGTCACCGTCGGCCCGGCCGCGCCTCCACCGCTCTACTCGGCTGACACCGAGGTCCCGGTCAGAACCGTTCCCCTTCGCGATCCTCACGCTGGGGTTGCGTCCGATTCATCCGGGAGAATCCTGGTCAGCGAACATCAGCGAACATCAGCGGACGCGGCAGGAGGCGAGAGGGCGTGAGGGCAGCAGTGGACGAAGTGGCACCGGACGAGCATCTGATCCGGTCGGCCCGGGCCGGGGACATGACGGCGTTCGCCCTGCTGGTCCAGCGGCACCAGGCCTCGCTGCGGGCCACGGCGATCGCGGTGCTCGGGTACACCGACGACGCGGACGACGCGGTGCAGGACGCTCTCCTGATCGCGATGCAGCGGCTGCCCGACCTGCGCGACGTGAACGGGTTCGGGCCCTGGGCCAAGGCGATCGTGCGCAACAACTGCCGCGCCCAGCTGCGGGCCCGGCGGGCCGTGCCGGTGCCCGACCCCGAGCCCCTGCTGCCGCCCGATCCCGGGCCCCGTCCGGAAGACCGGCTCGAGCGGGCCGTACACCGCGACTGGGTGCGCGAGGCGATGGCCGGTCTGTCCGCGCCGGTGCGGGAGGTGATGCTGCTGCGCTACTTCAGCGGGGTGTCGTCGTACCGCGAGATCGGCCAGATCTGCGGGATCCTGCCCGAGACGGTGGGCAGCCGGCTGCGCGACGGGCGCCGGGTGCTGGCGAAGCGCCTGCAGGAGACCGCAGATCAGGTGCGTACCGATGTTCGTGCCGATACCGCGGCCTCGGTCTGGCACCGCGAGTCCACCCAGATCCTCGGGGCGATGACCGACGGGACGTTCGGCCGGGTGCTCGACGACTGGTACCACCCGGACGCGTCGATCGTGGTCATGGGCTTCCTGCACGGGCGGCGCACGCTGTTGCTGGACATGCTTGACCTCACCTTCAGCGCCGACGTGAAGGTCCGGCTGCACAACACCGTGGCCAGTAAGGACGTGCTGCTGTGGGAGGCGGACTTCCTGAACCCGCCGTCCGATCCCGAGCACTGCCCGCCCACGATGGCGGCCCTGTTCACCCTCGACCAGGGGCGGGGATCGCGGATGGGCATCACGTACGGCACCCATCACCCCGCCGATCGGACCGCCGATCGGTGACGTGACCCGGATCACTCCGACGAGGGCGCATTTCTGATCGTCCCGCTCCCTCTTGTCCGGCCCTTACCTGTTGCCGGAACTGGAGAAGCACATGACTGACACGCAGCCGCCCCTGCTGAACGCCCTGGCCGCCCGCGGGATCGTGCGGGAATGGGTCAGGGGTGCGCAGACCCTGGCCATCGTCGAGGCCACCCACCGGATGGGCTGGCTGGAGAAGCTCGCCGAGCCCTTGTCACCAGCCGCCCTGACCACCGACGCCTGGCCGCAGGCGCGCGTGCAAGGTGTGGTGGACGTCCTCAAGCAAGCCGGTGTGGCGAACGAGGCCGACGGCACCTGGCAGCTCACGCCGCCGTTCGCCGACCTGCTGGCCGGGGAGTCGGGCGTGAGCCTGGAGACCGTGCTGGACTCGGCCCGGCTGGACCTGGCCTCGCTGGAGAAGCTGGACCGCGAGGAACCCGGCATGGTGGACGGGGTGGCCGCGTTGGTCGTGGCCCGGGACGCCGGGGTAGCGGCCGACCCGGTCACGCAGATGCTCTACCGCTCGGTCTACGACGCGATGCCGGAGGTGTCGGCCGTGCTGGAGAGTGGTGGGCCGATGCTCGACCTGGGCAGTGGGGTGGGTGGCGCGCTGCTCACCACCGCGCAGCTGTACCCGCAGCTGAAGCTGGTCGGGGTGGACATCGTGCCCGAGGTCGCCGCCGAGGCGGTGCGCCGCCGTGACGAGCTGGGCCTGACCGACCAGGTCGAGGTGCGCTGCGTGGACGCCCGGAACCTGAACGACCGCAGCACGTTCCGGGTGGCCTACTGGGCCCAGTGCTTCTTCCCCGACGCCGGGCGGCCCGCCACCCTCGCCGTGCTGCGGCAGGCCCTGACCGATGACGGCCTGCTGATCCTGCAGGAGCAGCTCGCCGGCTTGACCGACGTCGTGCAGCTGGGACAGCGGGGCATCAGCGGCGGGCACACCGTGGACGAACTGGCCGCTGAGGCCCAGGCCGCCGGGTTCGTGCTCGTGCGGCAGGTGGCCACGAACCTCGGAAACCTGACCCTGGTGCGCAACCAGCCGTAGCTGAGATCCGGGATCTCCCTCCACTCCTCGTTCGTGATCAGGCAAAACCTCCCCGTGGAGGTTTGCCTGATCACGAACGGATGGGCGGGGTGAGGAGTCTGGGGTTCGCCGGTTCTGGCCTGCATGCAATATTTCGCATACCGTATTCCGCATGCCGGTCCCCCATGCAAGCGCCGCGACTCCTCGCACCCTGCTGCGCGACCGCGCCCTGGTGGCGCTGCGTGCGGCGATCGTCGACGGCACACTTGAGCCGGGTGAGCGACTGGTCGACGCCGAGCTGTGTGCCTGGCTCGGGGTCAGCCGCACCCCGGTGCGAGAAGCCCTGACCCATCTGGAGAAGACCGGCCTGGTCCAGATCCGGCCCGGGAGCAAGACGCTCGTGGCACCCATCGACGTGCGGGCCGCGGTCGAGGCGCAGGCCGTCGCCGCCGGCCTGCACGAGCTCGCCGCCCGCGAGGCCGTGCCCCTGGTGAGCCCGGCCCACCTGGCCACGATGAAGACCGCCAACACCGCGTTCGCCGCCGCGCTCGCCCAGGCCGACGTCGATGCCGCGATCGCCGCGGACGACGCCTTTCACCGGGTGTTCGTCGACCTCGCGGCCAACCGCATGCTGGCCGGCATCCTCGAGGACGTGACGCCGTTACTGCGGCGCATGGAGCGGGTCCGTTTCGCCTCGCTCACCGGGCGGGCGTCCGTCGCCCAGCACCGCTCGATCATCCAGCACGCGCGGGACGGGGACGCCGACGGCGCCGCCCGGCTGACCCGCGCCAACTGGATGACCCTCCAGCCGCCCACCGACTGAACCCACCTCAATTGCAGGAGAACCCCGTGTCGCTCGACGATTTCGACCGTTACCCGCTGCTCTTCGGGCCCAGTCCGGTGCATCCGCTCGACCGCCTGACCCAGCACCTGGGCGGCCCGCAGATCTGGGCCAAGCGCGAGGACTGCAACTCCGGTCTTGCCTACGGCGGCAACAAGACCCGCAAGCTGGAGTACATCGTCCCCGATGCCCTGGCCAGCGGCGCCGACACCCTCGTGTCGATCGGCGGCTATCAGTCCAACCACACCCGTCAGGTCGCCGCCGTCGCGGCCCAGCTAGGACTCAAGGCGCGCCTGGTGCAGGAGAAATGGGTCGATTGGCCGGACGCCGTCAACGACAAGGTCGGCAACATCCTGCTCTCGCGGATCATGGGGGCGACGGTCCAGCTCGACGCCGCCGGATTCGACATCGGCATCCGTGACTCCTGGGAACAGGCCCTGGAAGACGTCCGGGCCGCCGGTGGCACGCCCTACGGCATCCCCGCCGGCGCCTCCGAACATCGGCTTGGTGGGCTGGGTTTCGCCAACTGGGCCGGCGAGGTAGAGCAGCAGGAGGCTCAGCTCGGCGTCTTCTTCGACACGATCGTGGTCTGCACGGTCACCGGTTCCACGCACGCCGGCATGATCGCCGGTTTCGCCCAGCAGGACCGTCCCCGCCGGGTGATCGGCATCGACGCCTCCGCCACCCTGGAGAAGACCCGCGCTCAGGTCGGGCGGATCGCCCGTCACACCGCCGATCTCATCGGCCTGGGCCGCGACCTGCGCGACGACGAGATCACCGTGCTCGAAGGCTGGGCCGGTGACCTGTACGGCGTGCCGGTGCAGTCGACCATCGACGCCATCCGCCTGACCGGTGAGCTCGAGGGCATGATCATCGACCCGGTCTACGAGGGCAAGTCGATGGCCGGGCTGATCGACCTGGTCCGCCAGGGCGACATCCCGGCCGACTCCACCGTGCTGTACGCCCACCTGGGCGGCCAGCCCGCCCTGAATGCCTACTCCGGCATCTTCTGAGCCGGGCCGGCAGCCGCGGTGAGCTCCCGCAGCAGGTCCACCCACGGGCCGGTGGGGAAGTTCTCCTGCGCGACCTGCCGGTTGCGGCGCAGACGGTCTTCCAGCTCGGCCGGACGGGTCCGGAGCACGGTCATCAGCTCCCGGCCCGCCCGCTGCGCGTCCTGGGCCGACGGGCCGACCCGGACCGTCCAGAAGTCTTTGCCGTAGGTCGGGACGAAGGCGTCGTAGTCGGTGACGGCACAGGGAATTCCGGCCACCGCGGCCAGGGCCGGGCCCAGGCCGACGGTCTCGACGTCCGGGAGGTTCGGGGTGAACACCACACCCCCACGACCGGCCGTGGCCAGCCGCAGCAGGTCGACCTCGTCCAGGTGCCAGCGACCGGTCCCGTCCAGATAACTGCGCAGCGGAACCCCTTCGAGGAACCGGAGGTCCTGCTCCAGCCCCAGGGAGCGGGCCTTGGCGACGACCTCCTGGGCGTAGACCGGGTCTTCGCTCAGCCCACCGAACACCAGCAGCACCGGGGCCTGGCCGTCGTTGCCCTGCCGGGCCCCGGCCAGCACGTCCAGCGCGATCTCCACGCCCTTCACCCGGAACACCCGCACCGGGTTCAGCAGAATCGGGCGGTCGGGCGAAATGCCCTGCTGACGCAGGAATTCATGGTGCCGGTCCTCGAGCGGACCGGCCGGGACCTCGGGCAGCACATTCGGGACGATGTGCGGCCCGGCCCCGGTCGGATACCGGCGGCACTCCTGCGCCAGCGACTCCGAGACCACCGCCCAGCGATGGTACGGCTCGTCCGCCGGCAGGGGGGTGAAATCGTTCGGGTGATCCGGGTAGACCCGCAGCCCGTCCTCGAAGATGGCGCAGCTGCCGAACAGGTCGTGGTCCCAGAACAGCACGCCACCGGAACCTCTCGCGCCGTAATACTCGGCGGCCGCCTGGTGCAGGGCCGCCGTGACCGGCACCGCGTCGGACAGCGTCAGGTTGACCGCGCAGACCCAGTCGACCTGAGCCTCCCGGAGCCACTGCCCGAAGTACTCCCGGTAGGGGGCGGCCAGCCGGTCGATACGCTGCCGGAGCTCCTCGCGGCCCGCATCGTCGAGTGCGTCGGCCTGCGCCACCGCGTTCCGGACGGCCGTCCATCCGGCCGCCTCCGGGCCGGACGGGAGCGGGATCGACAGCGGGGCCAGGAACTCGTGCCCCTCCGGATCCGGTGGACCGTCGGGGAAGTACCCGGGCTTGTCCGGGCGCCAGGAGTAGCCCAGCTCGGCCGGCACCGGGCCCGCCTCCACCAGGCCCTCCCTGCGACCCAGGTCGATCACGTTGCGGAAGATCGTGAGCAGTCCACTGACCGGAACACCATCTCCGGAAACCAGTCCGATACGCATCCTTGCGTCTCCCTCATCAGCCTCGTCGGCCTCGTCAGTCAGCCTGGGACAGCTCTTCCAGCCAGGAGGCGAAATCCTCCGGGCCCTCGAAATGGGTACCGGCCACCGCCGCGACCTCCGGCGCCGTCTCGTGCCCGTGCACCACCAGCGGGTACCCGTCCGCCGCGGTCACCGCCGCGAACGCCGGCAGGTCGCCCTTGTCGTCACCCGCATAGGCCACGACGTCGAGCCGCTGGTCGTCGATCAGCTCGCGCAGCGACGTGCCCTTGTCCACCGGCAGCGGCGGCCGCAGCTCCTGCACCAGCTTGCCCGGCTCCTGCCCCAGCCCGGTCGAGGCGGCCACCCGGGCCACGACCTCGTTCACCAGCTGCCCCACCGTCGCCCGGTCGGCGGCATTACGCCAGTGCACGGCCACCGCGACGCTCTTGACCTCGATGTGGACGCCCGGCACCGGCGCCAGCTGCTCGGTCAGCAGGGCCTCGGCCTCCCGCACCCGGGCGAGCCACGCCGCCACGTCCGGCCGCACGACCGTCGAGCCGTCCACCCGGCGCTCCAGCCCGTACGAGCCCAGCAGCACCAGCCCGGGAACGGGCACCCGCTCGGCCAGGAAGTCCACCGGCCGTCCGGACAGCAGCGCCACCACGTCCAGCCGTTTCACCAGTCGTTCCAGCGTGGGCGCCAGATCGGCCGGCAGACGGCTGGCGGCCGGGTCGTCGACGATGGGCGAGAGCACCCCGTCGAAATCCATGACGATCCCGGATCGCCCCTCACCCCTGGTCAAAGATTCCATGATCCCGGCACGGTTCTGCATGCCGCCAACATTCCACGGATATCTCGGATCAGGCAAGAACCCTGAATAACACGACGTAAACGCGCGGTGAAACCGGGGACGCCGGGAAATGCCCGGTCGAACCGCTATTGGATCTTGAGGACTTCCTTGACGGCCCCTGGGGCCGGGACTAGAGTCCGGATTGTTCTGTTACGGGGCAGTTACAACGATTGGCGCCGCCCACCCGGGGCGCGCCGCCATCGGCCGGCCCACCGAACCGCCCGCCTCCGAAGCGGGCGAAAAATGGCTGTGGTCAGCGCCTTCCGGCCGACCCGGAGCATCCGCACCGGCGTTCACGCGCAGCCGGGTGACGGCCCCCAGGACCGCTCGTTCATCAAAGGAGATGCCATCACCGGGGATCCAGACGTCTGCATTGTCGGGAGCGGCGCCAGCGGGGCGATCGCCGCCCTGCATCTGGCCGAAAGAGGCCTCAAGGTACATATTCTCGAAGTCGGCCAGAACACCGACCCGCCGTCGGACTACCCGGCCGCCCGGGTGGCGATGGCCGGCGCCGACCATCGCAGCACCGCCACGGCACCCCTGGTGCCGGATGCCGCCAACCCGTGGACGCTGTCGGCGGTCGGAGGCGGAATGACGCGGTTCGCGGGCATCTTCTTCCGGATGCGCGAGCGTGATTTCGACCGGCACCAGGAAGAACTGCCCGGGGCCGATCTGGCACCGGAATGGCCCATTCGCTACGCCGACCTCCAGCCGTGGTACGAGCAACTCGAACGGCGCTTTGGAATTGCGCGATCGGCGACCGGTGATACTAATGCGCCGCCCTCCGGGCCACCCATTCTTCCGCCCCACGAATCATCGCCCGAAGCACATTTGTTCGAGGTGGCGGCCGGTAAACGGAACATCTCCTGCTTCCCCACCCCCGTCGCCGTGAATTCCCGCCCCTACGGTGGGCGCCCGGCCTGTTCGTACGGCTCCGTGTGCAACGAGAAGCTCTGCCGCAGCGGCGCCCGGGCCGATGCCGTCCGCGAGCTGCGGTCCTCACCCCACTCCGGCAACATCCGGATCACCAGTCAGGCCTACGTCCGCCGGCTTCTGGTCCGGGGCGACACCACGGTGGGCGCGGAGTGGGTCGACCTGAGCACGGGCGCCCTGCACGCGACCCGGGCGAGAACCTTCCTGCTCGCCGCCGGTGCGGTGCAGAGCGCCGCCCTCCTCCTGCGCTCACCCACCCCGAGCTCCCCGGCCGGGCTGGGCAACGAGACGGACATGGTGGGGCGGGGGCTGTGCCTGAAAAGGAGCGGATACGTCCGGGCGCAGATGCCGGCCGGGGCATCGCCGGGGCCGTCGCTGTTCTCGACCATCTGCACGACCGACTTCTACGAGCAGTTACCGTCGGGCCTGAGACCCGGTGGCCTGATCTACGAGGCCCGGCTCTCCGAGCGCAGCACCCCCGACTGGCGCCTGCACTGCGTGACCGGCGACACCCCCCTGCGCTCGAACCGGGTCCAGGTGGAGGGCGTCCACCGCAACGGGCCGCTGCGGGGTGAACCGAAGATCGTCATGCAGTACCGGCCAACTCCCCAGGACGATCTGCGCCTGGGCGAACTGCTCGACGTGACCGCGTCCACCGTGCGGGAGGCCGGCGGCCGGGACATCCGCACGACCGTGAGTCCCAACGAGCTGGGCGCTGCCCATCTTCTCGGCAGTTGCCGCGCGGGGAACGACCCGGGCAGTTCCGTGGTCGACCCGGGCGGCCGTGTCCACAGCTCCGACAACACCTACGTCGTGGACGGGGGCTACTTCCCCTATGCGACCGCGGTGAATCCTACCATGACGATCATGGCCAACGCCTTACGGATCGCCGCGCTCCTGCGCCCGTAATTATCCGGAAACCAGCGAGATTCAGAGGTATTCATCGTGACGTCAACGCCGACGACGCAGGCTCCCACCGCCCGGAACGAACTCGACCGGGCCCTGGCCATCACTTCCTCCCGCACCTGGGACGCCGACCGGCGCATGCCCCTGGTGCCCGACCGAGGGCAGGGGGCCCATTTCTGGGACTCCTCCGGGCAGGAGTACATCGACCTCACGTCCTGCACCGGCGCCGCTCCCCTGGGCATGGGCCACGCGCCCGTCCTGGACGCGGTGATCGACGAGATGCGCCGCAGTGGAGGGGTTCTCCCGGGTGTCATGAGCAGCCTGCGGACGGACGTGGCGCAGGATCTGTGCTCGATCTTCCCGTGCGCGCAGCGCGCCCTGTTCTTCCGGACCGGTTCCTGCGCGACCAGCGGTGCGGTCCGGCTGGCCCGGGTGCACACCGGTCGCGATCTGATCCTCACCTCCGGCTTCCACGGTTGGCACGACTGGCAGTTGCAGTACAAGGGAACTCCCGACGTCGTGGGACGCGACGCCGGCGTCGTCGACTTCGGGTACGACGTCGAGCGTCTGCGCACACTGCTGGAGGATCACCCCGGGCGGGTCGCGGCGGTCTTCGTCACGCCCGAGTCGACCTGCATGCCGCTGGCCGACCTGTTCACGATGCAGGATCTGGCCCGCTCCCACGGCGCCCTCTTCGCGCTGGACGAGGTGATGACCGGATTCCGGTTCGTGAACGGCGGCCTGCACGGCGCCCTGGGCCTGACCCCCGACCTGATCACCGTGAGCAAGGGACTGTGCAACGGGATGGCCCTCTCCGCCGTCCTGGGTGCGCGCAGTGTCCTGGAGGCTCACGAGAAGACTTATCTGGGAAACACCTTCATGCGGGAAGTGGCCCCGTTCGCCGGCGCCCGGGTGTCGGTGGACATCCAGCGTAACGGTGCGACGCAGACCATCATCGACCACGTGTCCCGCCTGGTGCCCGGCATCAACGCGGTGCTCGCCCGGCACGGCCTGGCCGCCCGGGCGCTGAGCGCGGCAGGCATCTTCCACGTCCTGTTCGAGGACGACGACCTCGGGCAGCGCTTCTACACCGAACTGCGGCGGCGGGGCGTGCACGCCGAGTTCGGTGGCGCCCACCTGGTCAGCGCCGCACTGACCCCGGAGGACATCGACCAGGCCCTGCTCGCCTTCGACGAGGTGGCGGCGACGTTCGCCGGCCCGTCGGCCCGAAGCATCAGCGCCGGGGCGTTCGCCCGCTTCGCCGAGGATGCCTTCCGGGTGACACCGCGGGTCGCCGCGCGGTGGTGGGAACAGCTGGGCCCGCGTCTGGACACCGCCACCCCGGATGCCGGTGCCGCCCTGGTCGGGAGGTCCGCGTGAACACCCCCATTCTCCTCGGCGGCGAACACCGGTCCGGGACGACGCTCCTGAGCATCGTGCTGGACTCGCATCCGGCTCTCGACGTCGGCCCGGAGCTCGATTTCGCCGAGCCCACCAACCTGGGCACGCTGGTGATCCAGACGTGCCGATTGCTGCGGGAGGGCGACCCGCGCGTGCTGGGCCCGGGCACGGACACGAACGATCCCGCCTACTACGACGTCGCGCACTTCGTGAAACAGTGCGAGCGCTACGGCGTTCCGCCGGCCACCCTGTCCGGCCTGGTCGAGCAGCAGATCGCCGAGGATGGCCGGGACATCGTGGCGCTGCGCGACCGGTGCCGGCTCCTGGAGCGCATCGGGCAGTTCAAGATGGCGATGACGGGCAAGCTCACCTGGGGGATCAAGCTCCAGCGCAAGATCCAGGACGTGGACCGGTACGCGCAGATCTTCCCCGGGTCGCGCTTCATCCACATCATCCGCGACGGCCGGGACGTGGCGGCATCCCATCTGCGGACCGTGCCGGACTGGGGCTACCGGTCGATCGACGACACGGCGTACAAGTGGGCCAACCTGATCGAGGCCGCCCGGCTGCGGGCGCCCGCCCCGCGGTATCACGAGATCCGTTACGAAGACCTGGTCTCCGAGCCGGAGAAGGCCTGCCGGGCCCTGTGCGACTTCCTCGAGATCCCGTTCGCGAGCCAGATGCTGCAGCACCATCTGGTCGACCACACGCTGCACGCCCACGACTGGTCCCATCCCTCGTCGGAGGCGACCAAGAACCCGCTGAGCGACGCGCCGGTCGGACGGTTCCGACACGATCTCACCGCCGAGCAGATCACCGCCTTCGAGGACATCGCCTCGGGTACGCTCCGGACGCTGGGCTACGCGGTGTGACCGGGATCAAACTTACGACCAGACCTGGAGGACTGCATTTTTCACGCTGCTGTTGCCTTTCTCGACTTTCCCGGGAACACCCAGATCGCGCTGGCCGGCCTGATCATCTTCTTCTCCTCCGCGCTGCAGGCCGTCATGGGCTTCGGTTATGCGATCTTCAGCATGCCTCTGCTGACGATGATCTGGGGGCCGCAGGAGGCCGTGTGCGTCGTCATTGCCTCAGGGTTCGTCGTGGAGATCCTCGTGCTGGTGGCGAGCGGCAGCCGGCCCCGGTCGTCGCGGCGGGCCGTGCTGGAACTGTCCGTGTGGTCGGTGCCCGGCCTCCTTCTGGGGGCGATCGCACTGACCCGGGTGCCTCAGGTCCCGTTGCAGATCCTCATCGCCCTGGCGGTCGTCCTGGCCGTGCTGGACCAGCTGAGGCCCCGGTTCCCCGGCCGGGCGGTCGCCCCGGCCGCAGAACCGGGCCGCTGGGCGCACTCCGGCGCCGCCGCACCCATGATCGGCGCGGTCTCGGGATTCCTCAGTTCGTGCACGTCCCTCGGGGCCCCGCCCGTCGTGCTGTACCTCAATGCGCGGCTGCGGGAGCCCCGGCGGGTGCGCGACACCCTCGTCATGCTGTCGGTGGCGCGGCTTCCGCTGAGTGTGGGCATCCTGCTGATGACGAGTGCCTGGGCGCTGCCAAGCGGGCTCCCGCTGCTGTGGGTCGCCGCGGGGCTGGGATTCCTGATCGGCCGCCGGCTCTTCGAGCTGCTGAACGCGGATATCTATCAACGCGTCACGTTCGGGCTCCTGGTGGCCGCCGCGGCCATGGCGGTCGGTTCCGTGGCCGTCGGCGTGATGGCCGGCTGACCCGGCGACACCGGTACCTGCCGGGCGCAGGAGGCACGCTCGAAAATGCGTTGCGCTCCCGGGGCGTCCTCAGGTGATCGACGACCTGGTCAGCCACCACCTGGCCACACCGGTGGCCGCCACGGTCCCGATCATCACCTACAAGACGCAAGACCTCTCCGACGGGCGGCGCCGGCGATGAGCTCCACCCTCCGCCTGCTGCTCTCGGCCGGGCGTGGTCCGGTCGAATGCGCCTGGGCCGTGGCCGAACTGGCCGAACGCTTGGAGGACCGGGCCCGGCGGGAAGGCGTCGGGGTGCAGCGGGTGGATGCGGTTCCCGGCGAGGCTCCCGGCACCTACCGGTCGCTGTTGCTGCGGCTGGAAGGCCCGCCGTCCTTCGCCGCCGCCTGGACCGGCACCCTGTGCTGGCAGGCGCCCAGCCCCTACCGGGCCGGGGTCGCGCGGAAGAACTGGTACGTGATCGCCGAACCGCAGCCCGACGACGTCCACCCTTCTGTTTTCTCCGAGGACGACGTCACTTTCGTGGCCACCCGGACCGGTGGCCCGGGTGGGCAGCACCGCAACAAGGCCAGCACCGCGATCCGGGCCACGCACCGCCCGAGCGGGACCGTCGTGGTGGTCGACACCGAGCGGCGCCTGTCCGACAACCGCCGCATCGCCGTCGATCTGCTGCGCCGCCGGATCCAGGAGGCCGACACCGCCACCGGTCGGGCCGCGGGCACCACCCGGTGGCGCACCCACGACCGGATCGTGCGCGGGGCACCGACACGAACCGAACGACCTCAAGGGGCAACGGGAATGCCCCCACCCGCCTAAAGACATCGTTATCATTCCATTGAGTTGTCGGCCGGGGGGCCGGGCTTTGGATAGTGGTGCTGGTTTCCGTCATCCACGAACCTGTTTGGAGACATCCATGTTCCGTCCCCGCGCACACCGGATCACCCTGCTCGCCGCCACGATCGGCGTCGCCGCCCTCGGTCTGGGAGCCACGACGGCCACCCAGGCGGCCCAGGCGGCCGAGTCCACCGCGGCGGTCCCGGTGAAGATCATGCCGCTGGGCGCCTCCATGACCTACGGCACCGGCTCCACCACCGGCAACGGCTACCGGGAGGTCCTGCGTCAGCAGCTGACCGGGGCCGGGGTGAGCATCGACTACGTCGGCTCGCTGAAGTCCGGTACCACCGACGACCCGGAGAACGAGGGTCACGGCGGCTACCGCATCGACCAGGTCGCCGCCGGGGCCGAGAACTGGCTGGCCACCTACACACCCGACGTGGTGCTCCTGGCCGCCGGCACCAACGACACCCTGCAGAACTACGACCTGCCGAACGCCCCGGCCCGCCTGAGTGCCCTGATCGACGAGATCCTGGCCGCCCGTCCGGGCGTGACCCTGGTGGTCGGCACCCTGCAGCCCTCGGGCAACGCCGCCAACGACGCCGAGGTCGACGAGTTCAACGCCGCCGCGAAGACCCTGGTGGAGCAGAAGATCGCGGACGGTACCGACGGTCTGCACCTGGCCGACCTGAACGCGGTGCTGAACTCGTCCGACCTGACCAGCGACGGCATCCACCCGAACGACGGCGGCTACAGCAAGATCGCCGGAGCCTGGTTCGAGGCGCTGGAACCGATCCTGGCCGCGACCGGCGACTGAGGTCCGCGGATGCCCGGGAGCATCGGGCGTGTCACCGCACCGCCAGGGCCGACGCAACGAGTGCGAGTGCGGCAGTCAGGGCCCGGACCTGGTCGATCCGCAGCAGACGCCTGACCTCTTCGCGGTCGTGCCCCGCACTGAGACGGCCGTGCACCCGGGCCGCGCAGGCCGTGACCATGAAGGTGGCGGCCACGGCGGCCAGGGCCACGAGCGTCCAGCCGCCCGGGCCGGACAGCAGGGTCCATCCGCCGGTCAGCACGAGGGTCCCGTACATCACCGCCACGAGCGGGACGACGGCCCGCGAGTGGGCGTTGTGGGCGAACTCCCACTGCTGCGCGGGCACGCGGGCCAGGGCCGGGTAGACGAGCGCCGTGACGGTGACCTGGAAACCGAGGTGAGCTGCGGTGGCTGTCAGGAGGAGCACATCGGCGGTGGTCACCGCCCGAGCGAAGCATGCCGCTCCGGACGGCGCACGTCCGGCCGCCCGGACCGGAAGGCCGGGTGGGGTGCCGTGGCACCTCACCCGGCCCGGACCGGCAGGATCAGAACTGCTTCTCCTTGTTGCAGGTCACCAGCTGGTTCACGCAACTCTTGACCAGGTCGGCCATGGTCTTGGTGTCCCAGGCGAAGAACCCGTCGAAGTGCATGGACGAAGCCATACCGCTGGCCAGCTCGAACCCGGCCTTGGTGCCTTCGGTGTCGTAGTTGACGACGAAGGTGACGGCCGGGATCCGGACCGGGAACGCGGCCGGGCAGGTGCCCTGCGCACCGTAGGCGACGTGCGACTTGTGGTCCGGGCTGTCCAGGTTCTTGCCGTCCCAGCAGTCCGGGAACCGCTGCAGGAAGTGCAGCGAGCCGTTGTCCTGGCAGACGGGCCAGTTGCCGTCGTCGCTACGCGCCACGCCGTCGGCCGGGCCACCGGCGCACCAGAACTGGTTCACCGTGCCGACCGGGGTGGCCTCCTGCTTCTTCGCGTCCCCCACGACCATCCGCATGCCGTTGGGCATCGGCACCGTCTTGGTCTTGTCCTCCAGCAGCGAACCGTAGTAGACGATCAGCTCTTTCGGCTCGACCTTCTGGCCGGTGCTCTTGTCGGTCAGCGACGGCATCCAGTAGGCCGAGTGGTCCTGCGTCGGCAGGCAGGTCGTGGACGTGAACTTCATCAGGTCCTCGGTGGTGCTGTTCGCGTCGGTGCTCTCGTTGCCGAAGAACGAGTGCAGATGCGACTTCCCGGTCTGCCCCGGGAACACGATCGGGTCGTTGTTGCCCGAATGGCTGTAGGTGCAGGTGGCGTTGAACTCGGGGTTCTTCTTCGCGGTCGCCGGCGGGGTGCGCGGGGTCAGCGCCTCGAACTCGTCCAGCTGTGCCTTCCAGGCCGCCGCGTCCACCGGGATCCAGTCACCGGCGGGCATCGTCATGGTGGCGCCGGGCGTCATCGCGTGGTCCGGCGTGCTGGTGTCGGTGGGGGTGCTCGTCGTGGTCGGGGCCGGGGTACTACTGGGCGTGGCACTGGGACTCGCGGTCGGCGTACTGCCGTGCCGCCGCTTCTTCGTGGCCGTCTTGCCCAGCGTGCCGGCGTATTTCGCCGCCTGCGCCGTGGTCATCTCCAGCTCGTCATCACCCGCGGAACCGGCGACCGGCTCCACCGTGCTGCCGTGATGGCTGCCCTTGGGCAGGTTGACGGAGTTGCCCGGGACCGCGCCGAACGCGATCGCCGCGCCCACCCCCAGGATCGAGGCCGTCGCTAGCGCAATGGCCGGGCGCAGCAGCCGGGGACGTCGTCGCGACACGTGATGCTCCTTCTCGTGGTCAGGGAACTCGAGTGGTCCGACCCAACCGCGATCCTGTGCATCACCTGTAGGCCCAAAGTCCTAGACCTGGGTCCCGCTCCGGGCCCCCGGCCGCTGCGCGTCCCGGGCCAGCGCAGCCAGGCGGGCGGCCGCCGCGGTCAGAGTGCGCCCGCGCGCCGTGGCCACACTGACATGCATCTGGAAGTCGGCGTCCTCCAGCTCGATCCAGTGCAGCGACGGGTCGTTCCCGGCCAGGTACCGGGGCAGGAACCCCGCACCGAGACCGTTGCGTACCAGCGCCGCGGTGTCGTTGGTGTCGGAGGCCTCGATGGACACGTCCCGCCGTAGCCCCCGGCGTCGGAACTCGGCGTCGACGAGGGTGCGGTTGGCAAAACCCCGGCGGAAGTCCACGAACCGCAGCGGGGCGGCCTCGGCCAGCGTGATCGCCCGGCGGCCGGCCAGAGGGTGGTCCAGCGCCACCGCCAGCCCCAGGTCCGAGCTGGCCAGCACATCGATCTGGAGGTCGGGGTAGTCCTCGGGACGCGCCGCCATGAACGCCACGTCGATGTCGCCCACCCGCAGGCTCTCCGCCATCCCTGCCGTGCCCGAGGGGGCCGGGGCCAGGCGCATCGTGACGTTGGGGTGCTCGTGGGTGAAACGGCCCAGCAGGCGCGGCACGTCGAACAGGGTCACGTTCGTCATGTAGCCGATCCGGATCGAGCCGGTCAGGCCACCACCCACCGCGTCGACCGCGTCCCGGGCGACCTGGAAGGCGTCCAGAATCCCGGACGCGTGCGGCAGCAGGGCGCGCCCGGCGGCGGTCAGGCGTACCTGCCGGGTGGTGCGGTCGAACAGGCGCTCCCCCAGATCCGATTCCAGGGCCGCGACGGTGGCCGACACCGCCGACTGCACCAGGTGCAGATCGGCCGCGGCCCGGGTGAACCCACCCGCGCCGGCGACGGCAACGAAGACCTCGAGCTGACGGCTGTCCACGATTCATCACTATGCCAGATCAATCTGATCGGATTTCATCGTTGGACGGGATAATTCCAGGTGGGTCAGGATCAAGCCATGTCAACCGCCACGCTCACGGCCCCGGCCCCGGCCCGTCGTGAGGTCAGCCCCGGCGCCGGTTTCTGGATCGCCGCGGCCTCCTTCCTGGTCGTCATGGCCTACAACACCGTGCCCACCCCGCTGTGGTCGATCTATCAGCGCCGCGACGGCTTCTCCACGTTCGCCATCACCATCGCCTTCGCCGCCTACGCCGTCGGCGTGGTGATCGCCCTGTTCCTGGCCGGGCACCTCGGCGACGTCCACGGCCGCCGACGGATCCTGCTGCCGGCCATCGCCCTGCAGATCGTCTCGGCCGTGGTCTTCATCGCCTGGCCCGAACTGCCCGGACTGATCGCGGCCCGGCTGATCGCCGGGCTCGGCGTCGGCATGCTCACCGCGACCGTCACCGCGCACATCCTCGACCTGCACCTGACCTCCCGCCCGGGCGCCGACCCGGTGCGCGGGCAGATCGTCGCCGGCATGGCCAACCTCGGTGGCTTCGGCATCGGGGCCCTGGCCTCGGGCATCCTCGCCGAATGGGCGGACGCCCCGCTCGTCACCCCGTACGTCGTGTTCCTGGTGCTCCTGGCCCTGGCCTTCGCCGGTCTCGCGCTCGTCCCGGAGACCGCCGCCCGGCCGCAGCCGCGTCCCGCCTACCGGCCGCAGCGCGTCAGCGTGCCGCAGGCCGCCCGGGGCCGGTTCTTCCTGGCCGGCGGCATCGCCTTCTCCGCCTTCTCGGTGCTGGGCCTGTTCACCTCGCTGGCCCCAATCTTCGTCGCCGGCCAGCTGCACATCACCTCCCGCGCCACCGCCGGCCTGGTGGTGTTCGTGACCTTCGCCGCCGCCGCGATCTCCCAGATCGCCGTGCGCCCCCTGAGCCTGCCGGCCCGGATCGCCGTGGGCACCGTGCTTCTCGTCGCGGGGATCGCCGTCCTCGCCGTCGTCGTGGAGACCGTCGGGTCCCTGGGCTGGTTCTTCCTCGGCGGCATCGTCAGCGGGGCGGGCGCCGGACCGCTCTTCGCCGCCGCCCTGGCCGTGGCCGGATCCCTGTCCGCACCCGCCCAGCGCGGCGAGGTCCTGGCGGGCATCTTCCTGATCGGCTACATCGGGCTCACCCTGCCGGTGGTCGGCATCGGCGTCGCCACCCTGTCGATCAGCCTGGCGACCGCCCTGGTCGGTTTCGCCGTCGTCATCATCGCGATCGCCCTGCTCACCGCCGGTCCCCTGCTGGTCACGTTGCGACGGGCACGGGCCTGACCGGACGCGCACCGGGGATCGAGCGGTCTTCTTGTCGGGGCCAGTGGTAGACCACCAACCCTCTGGAGAAAGGCCTTTCATGACCACCTGGCTGATCACCGGATGCTCGACCGGCCTCGGCCGCGCCTTCGCCGAGGCCGTGCTGGCCCGGGGCCACCACGTCGTCGTCACCGCCCGGGACGTCTCCCGGGTCCAGGACCTGGCCGACGCCCACCCGCAGGCCGCCCTCGCCCTGCCGCTGGACGTCACCGACCAGGAACAGGTTTCCGCCGCCGTGGCGGCGGCGCAGGAGCGGTTCGGGGCGATCGACGTGCTGGTCAACAACGCCGGGTACGGCTACCGGGCCGCGGTCGAGGAGGGTGAGGACGAAGCGGTCCAGCAGCTCTTCGAGACCCACGTGTTCGGGACCACCCGCATGATCAAGGCCGTCCTGCCGGGCCTGCGCGAGCGTCGCTCGGGCACGATCGTCAACATCTCCTCGATCGGGGCGCGGATCTCCCCCGAGGGTTCCGGCTACTACGCGGCGGTGAAGGCCGCCGTCGAGGCTCTCACCCTGTCGCTGCGCAAAGAGGTGGCGCCGCTGGGGATCACCGCGATGGTCGTCGAGCCCGGTGGCTTCCGAACCGACTTCGCCGGCCGTTCCCTGACCCAGGCGGCCGTGCCGATCGCCGACTACGCCGACACGGCGGGCCGGCGCCGTAAGGAGCACGACACGGTGCACGGCACCCAGAAGGGCGATCCGGCGAAGGCCGCGGCCGCGCTCATCGAGGCCGTGGAGTCCAAGGAGGCGCCCTTCATGCTGCTGCTGGGCAACGATTCCTCGGACGGGTTCCGGGCGACCCTGGACGCTCTGCGCACCGAGGTCGACGCCTGGGAGAAGCTCAGCCGGAGCACCGATTTCGACGAGTGAAACGAGCCTAGTCGGAGGTGTCCCGGCGCAGGCGCTTGACGTTGCCGCGGCGCTTCTTCTGGGCGATACGGCGTTCCTGGGACCCCCGGGTGGCCTTGGTGGCACGCCGCGGCCGCGCCGGTGGGGCGAGCGCGGCCGCCACGATCTGCGCCAGGCGCTGTTCGGCGGTCTCGCGGTTCTGCAGCTGCGAGCGCTGTTCGGACGAGGTGACCTGCAGAACCCCGTCCACGAGGCGGGTGCTCAGCCGGCTGAGCACCCGTTCTCGTTGTTCGGGTGAGAGCACCCCACTGGCAGCCGCGTCCCAGCGCACCTGGACGCGACTGTCGGTGGTGTTCACGCCCTGGCCGCCCGGCCCGGAGGAGCGGGAGAAGCGCCAGGTGAGTTCGTTCTCCGGGATCGTCACGGTCGCGTTCACCCGCAGGGGCCCGGACATGTCGTTACTCCGCCGGCTCGCTCAGGGGGTCATCGAGCGGAACGCTCAGGGGGTCGTCGAGCGGAACGCTCAGGGGGTCGTCCGCCGGTGCGTCCGCCGGTGCGTCCAGGAGATCGTCCAGCGGTCCGATGTCGGTCTGCGGTGCCCGGCTCAGCTCGTCGGCCAGCAGGGCGACCAGCATGTCGAGCTGGACGTCGGACGAGGAGGAGACCTCGGTGTCGGAGCCGTCCAGGGCCCGGGCGGCCAGTCCGGCCTTGCTGTCGATCAGCTCGGCGATGCGGGCGTCGATGGTCTGGGCCGCGATGACCCGCCAGGCGGTGACCGGTTCGGTCTGGCCGATGCGGTGGCTGCGGTCGATCGCCTGGGTCTGCTCGGCGTCGGTCCAGGACAGCTCGGCCAGGACGATGTTCGAGGCGACCTGGAGGTTGAGCCCGACGCCGGCGGCGGTCAGGGAGCAGACCGCGACGGCGACGGCGGGATCGTTGACGAAGGCGTCGATGTTCTTCTGCCGCAGTGAAGGGCTCTGGTCGCCGCGGATGGACGCGAACCGCACTCCCTGCCGGGTGAAGGTCTCCTCGGCGGTGTCCATCACGTCGACGTGCTTGGCGAAGAAGACGACCTTGCCGGCGCTGCGGGCCAGCTGGCCCGCGTAGTCGGCGGCCAGTCCGGCCTTGGCCTGGCCGATGCGGCGCATCATGCTGAAGACGTTCTCGCCGGTCTTGGTGGCGGTGTCCTTCAGTTCGGCCCGGGCCACCCGGCGCGCCAGTTCCAGGTCGATCCCGTCGGCGGAATTGGTGGACGAGCGGCTCGCCAGAGCGGTGCGGTACCGCTCGAGCATGCGTCGGGCCAGGTCGCGCTCGGCCGCGCGGACCGATCGGCCGGCGGCGCCCTCCAGCTCGACCGGGAGGTCGGCGACGCGGCGGGCGGGGATGTCGGCGGCGACGTCGACCTTGCGGCGCCGCACGATGCCGCTGTCGATGACGCACTGGTGGGCGGCGCGGTAGAAGCCCGGGTCGGCCGGGTTGAGACCGGTCTCCTCCAGGGAGTCCATCAGCTTCCCGAGCGGCTTCTTGTCGTCGATCCAGCCCAGGAACTGCCAGATCGCGCGGAAGTCGTCGATGTCGTTGATCAGCGGCGTGCCGGTCAGGGCCATCAGCAGCGGCTGCGCCGAGCGGGCGCGCAGGCGGTCGGACAGGCGCAGGACGTTCTGCGAGCGCTGGGAGGTCTTGTTCTTGATGAAGTGAGCCTCGTCGACGACCATGCCGCCCAGGCCGAAGTCGCTCAGCCAGCCCACGTGCCGGTCGAGGACCTCGTAGTTGACCACGACGATGTCGGCGAAGCCGTCGACCGCGTCGCCGTTGCCCTGGACCACGGTGACGGGGCGGTGGGGTGTCCAGCGGCGGGCCTCGCGGGCCCAGTTGGTCTTCACCACGTTGGGTACGACCACGAGCAGCGGGTAGGCGCCGGCGGCCTCGGCGGCCAGGAGCGCCTGGGCGGTCTTGCCCAGTCCGGGTTCGTCGGCGAGCAGGAAGGTGCGGTGCCCGGCGGCGGCCGCGGCGACCAGCTCGCGCTGGTGCGGCATGAGCTGGACGCTCATCGGCGTGCGGGAGACCGTGCCGGCCGGGAGTTTCATGCAGGCGGGGGCACCGCTGTCGGCGCGCTCGAACGAGTCCAGCAGCGGGCCGAGCAGTTCCCAGCCGGCCAGGCGGTGGCGAGGGGTCGCGACCGGGCGGGCGGCGGAGAAGTCGGGGACCAGGAACGGGTTGGCCATCTGCCGGGAGACCACCGAGCGCGGGATCACGCGGCTCTCCGCGGGGGCGGGTGCCGTCGGGGTCTGTGCCGGGGCGGCGGCCCGGGGCTTGGCCTCGGGCTCCGGTTCCAGGCCGGCGGCCTGCTGCATCTCCCGCTTGAGCGAGAGGGCAGCGTCGGACAGCGGCGCGTCCTCGGTGAGGAAAGCCATCAGCCCGGTGTCCTGGACGGCGGTCGTGGCCAGGACGGTCGCCAGACCGTCGAGGCGTTTGAGCTGTTCGGCCGTGCGGGCACCGCTGGAGCTGGTGTCGGCCCGCAGGCGGGCGCGTTCTTCCCTCAGCAGGGCGGCGACGGCCTGGAACTTGGCCCGCAGGGCAGGGGTCAGGCGGCCGCGGCGGGCGGCGTCCTGGATCTCCCGCAGGGCGGCCGCGAGCACCGCGATGACATCTGGGCGCTGACGACCCCGCCGCTGGTTCTGCGGCGCAGGACGGCGATGACCTGCTCCACGCTGGCCTGGTCGGGCCACAGACTCCTCCTCCACATCCGCCCCTCAAGGGCGTACAACTCCGGCACGGTCGCCCGGGCGGTTCAGCGCCCTGGTGCCGTCCGGTCCTTCAGGCCCGCCACGAGACATCCGGGGCGGGAGCTACGGTGCTCCGGTACCGGGCGAACCCGGTGGATCGGCGCACGACAACGCTTGAGGCCACGGTGGCCCCCCTCACAGGTCCTGAACATGCCGGACCTGGGCAATCCACACCACGACCGGTTCCGGTCTCGTGGTCGGTGCCCCGCACATCTTAAACGCATACACGGGCATCTCATTCCTCGGACCCGTCCCCGAGTTCCCGGAACCGGCCACCAACCCTTTCCCGACTGCCGCCGGCCGGGTCCGGAACCGCTCGCCGGGCGGCGGAGACCGGCGTGGAAGGCCACCGCCCTGCCCGTCCGGTCATCGGCACCGCCGGTCACGAGCTGTACCCGGATGCGTTCACGCTGTTCGCCGCCCAACGGGGTCCCGGTGGTCGCGGCGCCGGGGCCGGCCCGTCCCGGCAGGCGGCCAGGAAGCGCCCCGGACGCTCCGGCCCCTCGATCTGCTCGCGGTACCGAGGCCGCGCTCCCGGGCCCGCCACCGGGCCTGGGCCCGCACCCGCGGCGCCCGGTCGGCCGGCAGCGGCACCAGGTCGTCATCGCGCCGGGCCTCGTCCGGCATCCGGCCCAGGGCCACCAGCCGTCCCTCGACGGTGTGCGCGGCCGGCAGTTCGCTCAGTCGCCGAGGGTCGGCGGCAGACCGTCGGCGGCGTCGGCCCGCATCCACTGGTCCGGATCCGAGCGGACGATGCCCAGACACGGCCCGGGCGAGAGCAGGCTCGTTCCCGGCCCAGGACCAGAGCCCTTCGCCGGACGCCACGATGGTTACTGCTCACCAGCGTCCCGACGAGCCCGGCCACCGGCCACCGCTCCGCGAGCATCTCCTGCACGACGCCCAGCGCCGGGGTCGCCTGCGGGCGGCGCCCTCCGGCCGGGAGCAGACTCAGGACGGCCGTCGCGTTCTGGGGTTTCAGGCGTCCGGACCGCGCACGGACGAGGTGGCGACGTACGGCGAGTCGTCTGAGAGGAACGTGCACCGGCCGGATTCGGAGAGCATGGCCTGCCCGGTGGACCGATCAGAAGGTGGCGCGGAACGACGGCCAGGCCGCGCGTAGATAGATCCCGAACGGCACCCACCAGATCAGGTCGTTCGTCACGGTGATCGCCACGGTCTGCCACGGCCACTGGCCGCTCAGGATGAAGAACGCCAGCCCGATCGGCCCGAGCACCTTGCCGGTCAGCCCCACGGCGGCGATCGGCCAGCCGTGCTCGGGGCGGCGGGCCACCTCCAGATAGAGCACTCCGTAGAGCCCGAGCACCATGCCGAGCGTGGCGAAGATCTGCGGTGTGTTCGACGGCGGCATCCCGGCCACCCGGAACAGCCACTGCGGGTCGAGCAACGTGTAAGCGCCCCAGAGAATGTTGTAGATCCCGGCCGCCACGAACGTGCGGCGGTGCTGCATCATGGTGTTTATGTCCCACCTCGTGATCGTCGCGGCGACCGGGGGCATCGGCCGTCACATTTTGACACAGGCGCTCGACGCCGGGCACGACGTGACGGCCGTGGTCCGCAACCCCGACGCACTGCGCGGCACGGCGGCCCGCGTGGTGCGCGCCGACCTGACCGCGCCCGATCCGGACGTGCTGCTCGACGCCGTGGCCGGCACGGATGCGGTGCTGTCCGGGCTCGGGGCACGCACCGGCCGTGAGGCGGGCGTCGCGTCGCGTGGCACCAGAGCGATCGTGGCGGCGATGGCGACCGCACGGGTGCGCCGCATCGTGGTTGTCAGCGCCGCGTCCGTCGGCACCGTGCCGTCGCCGCTGCGTCCCGACCCGCCGCGATTCAACCCCGGCGACGGTCCGATGACCCGGTTGGTGTTCGCACCGGTCGCCAAGGCGCTGTTCCGCCCCCACTACGCGGACCTGGCGATCATGGAAGACCTGCTGCGGTCGAGCGCCCTGGACTGGACGGTCAGCCGCCCGCCGCGCCTGCTGAACCGCCCACTGCACGCCACGTATCGCACGGCGACCGACATCAACGTGCGCGGCGGCACATTCATCTCCCGCGCCGACGTCGCCCACCACATGCTCGCCATGCTCGACGACCCAGCCACTATCGGGCACGCCGTGGGCGTGGCCTACTGATCCTCGAGAGCTGATCAGACTCCTACCCCAGCACGCACGTTGGCCCCGATAGGTCTCAGGGCAACTGGCGCCTGGAGATTCAGGCCCCGCCGGCCGGTCGAGTCGATCGGGTGGGAGGTCCAGCAGCCATGATCAGCTCTCGGAAGAGGCCGTCGCAGGCCGGCCGGCCCATCCGGCTACGTCACGGGAACCGCGGCCGGGCGTCGGCCGGTCAGCGACATGACTCCCCGAGCCGAACGCCTCCCTGACATCGCCGGCTCAGCGAGGCCTGCCCCCAAGGGTCTCACCCCCGCGGCAGATCGCACGAGAGTTGTTCCATGTACGAGGAAACGTCCTGACGAATACTGACCTTCGCCGCGAAGATCGGTACTTGCGCGCCCCAGTCACCGGTCTCGTTCATCTCGTTCAGCAACGGCCAGTCCCGGTGGCTGCTGAGCGCCCTGTCGACCGCGGCCATGCCGTCCTCGTCCCGGTCCGCGCGAGCGTTCGTGTACTCCTCCAGCCAGGCGCAACTCACCGTGGTCAGGAGTTCGGCGCCGAAGTAGTAGCGGTCCTGGCTCAGTTCGGTGACCGGGTCGGGGAGGTCGAATCCGGCCGGGAGCGGCACGCCGCGCAGCATGGTCGCAGCCGTGGCCGCCGAGTTCCCGGGCGTGACGGTCCCTTCTCCCAGATCCGCGATCCACTGCTGGGGGTCCACGACCCGTAACGAGCTCAGCACCGAGAGGAACTCTTCATGGTCACGCGGGCGGTCGAGCCGGACGGAGACGAAGACCTCCCCCGCGGGGACGAGAATCTGCTCGGAGAGAGCTGTCTCGAACAATGGTGCCTGCTGACCGAAAATGGTCAGTGACGTCCGCCGGCTGACGTCGGCGCCGATGCGCTTCACGGTGCGTTCGTAGGCGGACTCGGGCCCCCACCAGATCGTCAGCTTTTCGTCACCCTCCCCGGTGAACTGCTGCTCCCCCTCGTCGGGCGCGTTCTGGACCAGGGAGGCCGGGCGCCACCGGTCGTCGACGGTGAGATACGGATTGCCCGTGGCCACGATGGGTTCCTGGGGCAGCTCGTCGGCCGGCGCGACCGGGGCCCTTCCCTGGACGAGCACGACGCACACCGCGACCACCGCTGCGGCTACCGCCGCCGCGGCCGGCCAGGCACGACGTGGGGGCCGCATCACCCTGGCCGGCGGCCCGTCGTCCAGGTCGAGGGCCGGGATCCGATCCGGCGGCACGTCATCGTTCCGGTCGCCTCGCAGGATCTCCTCCAGGAGTTCCTGCCCGGCCCGGTGAAATCGCGCAGGCGATGACGGGGCGGGACGCACCCGGTGCATCAGGTCCTCGAACTCCCGGTTGTTCATTGATCTCAACTTCTTTCCGGCTGGGACGCGGTGCGGGCAACCACTACATGTCCGGGTCCGCGGTGGTCGTCGCGTCGCCCGGCGCCCACCCGTTCGGGAGACCGAAAGTCTTTCCGCACGGCCTTGCGGGCGCGGAACAACCGGGAACGCACCACCGAGGCGGGCAGATCCAGCAGGATGCCGATCTCGCTGGGGGTCAGCTGGTCCCAGACGGTCAGCTCCAGCACCTCGCGGTCGGTCGCCTCGAGTGCCCCCAGCGCCGCGTCCACAGCCAGGACCTCGACCAGATCGGCCGACGGGTCGTCCACCGCGTCCTCCCGCAACTCCAGCCGTAGCCGCTGACCGAGCTGGCTGCGGCGCCGTTCCCTCCGGGTGTGGTTGGCCAGCACGCGCCGCGCCACGCCGAACAGCCACAGTCGTGCCTCTTCCCCCGCCGGTATCTCCTCGCTCCGGCGCCAGGCCACCAGAAACGTCTCCGCGACCACGTCGGCCGCGTCATCGGGGCCGTTCACCCGCCGAAGGACGTAGTTCAGGATCACCGGGAAATGGGCGGAGTACAGGTGCCGGTAGGCAGCCTCTGACAGTTCCCTCACGACCTACTCATGTCCGGACCAGCCACCGGCGTTGCGCGGTGGCGGGAACTTTCTGATCACGCCGACCGCGCTCACCGTACGGTGCGACAAAAAGGGTGCCACGCCCTAGCATCCGGATCATGCCCACGTCGTCCCCCTCCGCGCCCCGCCCGATTCTCGGCCCGCTGAACCGGCAGTTCCCCGTGGACGAGGCCCTGCCCGCAGACCGCGTACGCAGCCGGCTCTCCGCCTACGTCTACGGCAACATCCTGGTCCTGGCCGCGATCATCGGCACCACGGGGTCGTCGGACCATTCCCACTCCTGGCTGATCGTCCTGGCCACGGCCCTGACCACCTACCTGGCGCACGTCTTCGCCCACCACGTCGCCGAGCAGGTCGGGCGCACCGATGAGGAACACCGCAGCCACCTGATGCACGAGATTCGGGATGCGGTACCGATCCTCAGTTCGGGAATCACCCCGGTGCTGATTTTCACCGGTCTCGCCCAGGAGTGGTTCGAACCCGGCCCCGCCGAAATTGTCGCGGCCGGTCTCGTCGTGCTGCGCCTGGCCGGCACCGGACTGGTCGTCGAACGCCTGAGCGGCCGCCGGACCTCGGCCGCCACCCTGTGGAGCGGAGCCGGGATCGCGGCGGTCGGCATCGTCATCGCCCTGCTCAAGGTGAAATTCTCACACTGAGACCGGTTCCGGGCCAAGCCCGCCGGAACTTGTTCACATCTCGTCAGGATCGCATCCGAGCAGGTCCACGTACTCGGAGGCGTCCTGCCGGGTTCCGACCTGGCCCGACAGCAGGAGGATTCCCGAGTCGGGAGCCTCTGCCCGCGCGCTGATCTCCCTCTGCAGCGACCATTGCCGGTAGCCACTCAGCGCCTTGTACACGCGGGCCATCCTCTTCTCGTCCTGGTCCGCGTAGGCCCGGGTGTACTGCCCCAGCCAGGCGCAACCGACAGATCCCAGGACCCGGCCGCCGAAGGTGATGCGATCTTCGCTGAACCTCGTGGTCAGGGTCGAGGTGTCGAAGTCGTCAGGAACCGGCACGTCGCTCAGCATCTGCCCCGCCACCTCCGGCGACCGCTCGGGCCGCACCACGTCCGGCCCCAGGGAATCCTCCCACCGAGCGGGTTCCAGGACCTGCAGCTCACTCAGTACCGCGGTGAAGGCACCACGATCGCGCACACCGTGCACCCGCACCGTGATGAACGCGGAACCTGAGGTGAACAGCACCTCCTGATTCAGTGCATCTTCGAGAACTGTTGCCCTCCGGCCGAAGATGGTCAGCGGATCCTGCTCCCGCAGGTCGGCCCGGCGGCCGCTCAGGACCAGGTCCGCAACCCTGGACGGATACCACGTGATGGTCACCGTCCGCCCCGCCAGCGTGAAGACCTGGCTTCCGCTGCGTTCGTCGTCCTGGCTGAGCGACGTCAGCCGCCACTGGTCATCCTTCATGAACAGGTGGGGATTGCCGTCGGTCGCCACCGCTTCCTGCGGCAGTTCGACGGCGACGGGATCCGCCGACCCGGAGTTCTCATCATCGCGGTGGACGAACACCAGCAACGCGACGGCGACGGCCACGACGGCAGCCGTGATGACTCCCACCCACCACCAGCCGGACGCGCGCCGCCCACCGGGTGTTCCGGACCTGACATCGGGGCTGGACATGATCTCCTCCAGGAGCTGCGGGCCGGCCTCCGGGAAAAGGGCGGCGGGCGAACGCATCGTGCGGACATCCCCTACATGTCCGGCCGGCGCCTGTTCATCGCGGCACAACCCGGGAACGGCCCGCGGCGTCGAACAGCCATCGGCTGAACCATCCTGAGGAGTGAGATGACCAACCTGCTCGCCCGCCCCCGTCGCCTGATCCTGATCGGTTCGCTGGCGACCGTTCTCGCGGTCGCGGTGACGGTGGACGCGTCCCGGCCCGCCGCGGCGGGCCGGCCTCCGGCTTCGGTCGCGGCGGGGACGACAACCGCCCAGAAGGTCGTCACCACGACCTACGACCTGGGTGACAAGGCTTTCCGGGACCGGGAGACCGGCGCTGTCAGCGAGATTCGCGGCGTCGTGTTCCGGCCCCGGACGATCAGGGGCAAGGTCCCGCTCATCGTGCTCGAGCACGGCACCTGGTACGCCTGCACGAACGCGGACGAGACGAAGTGGCCCTGCCGGAAAGGACGCGCCGATCCCAGCTACCGGGGATACGACTACCTGGGAGAGCAACTGGCGGCCCAGGGGTACGTCGTGGTCTCGATCGGCTCCAGCGGCATCAACCAGACCGCGGCCAGTGAATACGGAGCCCGGGCCGCTCTGATCAATCACCACCTGAAGCTGTGGAAGCAACTGCAGGACGGCACCGGTGCGCTGCGTCCCCGGCTGGCCGGGTTGACCGGTCATGTGGACCTGCGGCGGGTCGGCACGATGGGACATTCGCGGGCCGGGAAGGGCGTCATGTGGCAGGCCTCGGACAAGCACCGGCACCAGTGGCCGAAGGGCGTGACGGTCAAGGCCGTGCTCCCGCTGGCGCCCGTGAAGTTCGACTGGCCCCGGGGCGACATCAGCGACACCTTCACGACCCGGGTGCCGGTCGGAGTCGTGATGGGCTCGTGCGACGGCGGGATCAGTCAATCGCTGGAGGGACAGGGCTACCTGGACGACGTGAAGGGAAAGACGCGGGCGGGCGCCTACTCCGTCGTTCTGGAGGGGGCGAACCACAACTTCTACAACACCCGGTGGACGCCACCCACACCGCTCGCGTACGACGACAGCACCTGCCCCGGCCGCACGCTCACCCCGGCCACCCAGCACAGCGCCCTGGTGCAGTACGCGACGGCGTTCTACGGGCGTTTCCTGCTGGGAAAGCGCAGTGACCAAGCGACTCTGAACGGTGACAAGCCCCTGAAGGGAGTCACCAGCAAGACCCGGACCGTCGATCCGGTGAAACCCTGAGGTCGCATGACCTTTCGACGGGAGTGGACACGCCGGCCCGGCTCACCCGCCACGAGGCCTCTGCCCGGCGTGAACCTTTGGGAGGTCCCGCCACGTGCTCTCTCGGGCACCTCGACAGCGTCGCCGGAGGTCTGTCCTGGTGAACGGTTCACGAGTGCGGGAAGGACGATGTCATGGGTGAGCAGGTACTGGTGGCCGGAGCGGGGATCGCCGGTCTGGCGGTGGCCCGGGCCCTGCGCGGCCACGACGTGCCGGTGGTGCTGTGCGAGCGCAGTGCCGAGAGCACGGACCGTTCGGGGCTGGCGATCGTGCTGCCGGGCAACGCCGTGCGGGCCATCGACCGGCTGGGACTGGGCGAACGGCTGGCCTCGCTCGGATCGCCGACGCAGCGCCGGGAGTACCGCAGTGCCCGGGACCGGCTGATGTTCGGCGTCGACGAGGACGCTTTCTGGGGGCCGCAGGCCCGGCCCCGGTGCGTGCGGCGCTCGGACCTGCTGGATCTGCTCGCCGACGGCCTGGACGCACCGGTGCGCCGGCCGCTGGCGATCCGGACGACCACTGCACAGGACGAGTCGGTGCGGGTCGAGTTCGGGGAGGGCACCACGGAGGATTTCGGGTTCGTGATCGGTGCCGACGGCATCCGGTCGGCCGTCCGGTCCGGGCTGCCGGGAGGCGCCGAGCGCACCCAGGCTCTGCTCAGCGGTTCCAACTGGCGCTTCATGGCCCGCAACCCCGGCGTGGACTGCTGGACCCTGTGGACCGGTCCCCAAGCGACGTTCCTGCTGGTGCCCGTGGATCAGGGGCAGGTGTACGGGTACGCCTCCAGCGTCGTCGGAGGTGCGGTCGCCGACGATCCGGACTGGCTGCAGACCACTTTCGCCACCTACCCGGCTCCGGTCCGGCAGGTGCTGGAGGAGCTCGCCGGGTGCCCGGACACGCTGTACCACTCGTTGATCGAGGAGGTCCGTTCCGGGACCTGGACCCACGGACGCCGCGTGCTGATCGGTGACGCGGCTCACGCCACCGCGCCGGTCTGGGCCCAGGGCGCAGCGATGGCCCTGGAAGACGGGCAGGTGCTGGCCGACCTGCTCGCCACCCAGCCGTGGGACCAGGTCGGCGAGCGCTATCAGAACGCCCGGCGCGCTCGGGTGCAGCACGTCCAGGACGCCACCGACCGCTTCTCCCGGGCCGCGGCACTGCCTGCGATCATCCGTAATTCGCTGGTCCGGTTCGTCGGGCCGCGCTCCTACCGCAGCACCTACACCCCGCTCAGGACACCTCCTGCGGCCGTCTGACGGGTCCCGGTTCACCGCTGGCGGGGGTCACTCCTTCCGTGACCGCCCCGCGGGGCGCAGGCGAAGAGTGGTGGCCACGGCCGCCTCCGAAACCATCTGGTCGACCGAACCGCTGCCGTAGCGCCGGTACTTGGCCCGGTACGCAACGTCGACAGCCGCGTCCACCGACTCGTCCACCGACTCGTCCACTGCTTCGTCCACTGCCGGATCGACTGCTGCGCCGACCGGGCCGGTGACCTCTTCGATCTCGACGTCGGTCTCGACCCCGGGTACCCGGACGCGGCCCCGGCGAGATCGCAGTACCTGACCGTACCAACCGGTTTCGCGTCGGTACCAGGTGCGCACGAACACCTCTTCACCCACACAGACGACCCAGACGGGCGTCCATCGCCGCAGGGTGCCGTCGGTGCGGGCGACGGCGATCTCCAGTTCGTCCGCGGCATGGATGCGCTGCGCCTGCTCGGGTGACCACCGGCCGGTCGCGGCCGGTTCGGGGTCCGCTCTCTGCTGGTTCATGGTGTCGATCCTGACCCATTCGTGGCCGGGGACCAACACCCTCAGCGCGAACCGTCCATACCCTGGCGGTATCGATGGGTGTAGGTGGCCGGGCCGGGATGCCGGCTCTCAGGTTGGCGTGTCCGCGGTATCGCCTGGCCGCCATTCGCAGACCAGCCGCCCTAGCCTGGCTGGATGACCACGGAGATTCCGGGCGAAAGGCTCACGACAACAGCGGTTCTGACCACCGCCGACGAGATCATGGAGCTGCTGGGCAACCCCGTGCCGGCCGTGATGATGAAGCAGATCGATCACCTGGATCGGGGCGCGGTCTCGGTGCTACGGCATTCCCCGATCGCGGGTGCCGGGTACCGGGACGCCACCGGATCGCGCCGCAGCACGTTCGTGGGTGGTGACGCCGGGTTCATCGAGGTTCTCGCTCCTACCCGGATCGCCTTCTCCCTTCCCGGGACATCTCCTGTGCCGGCGAATTCGAGCGGCTTCTCCTTCGTCTTCCTCCTACCCGGGGTCAGTGAGACGCTCCGCCTCAACGGCCTGATGCTGAGCCGCGACGGGGCCCGTACCGTCGTGCAGGTGCAGGAGGTCTACGTGCACTGTGCGCGGGCCATCGGACGGTCCCAACTGTGGGTGGCCCCGAAATCCCCGGCCCCGCCCGGCAGCCATGGCCCCGGCGGATCCGGGCCCCTGAACGATCCGGGGGTACGGGAATTCCTCGCCGCCGCACCGTTCCTGGTCTGCACCAGCGGTGATGCCGACGGCGGGAGCGACACCAGCCCCCGGGGTGACCGGCCGGGTTTCGTCCGGATCATCGACGGGCACACGATCGCGATCCCGGACCGCAAGGGCAACCGCCGGGCCGACACGTTCCACAATGTGCTGCAGGACCCGCAGATCGCCCTGGCCGCGCTGGTTCCGGGATCCTCGCAGGTCCTGCACCTGAACGGGACTGCTTCCGTCACCACCGACCCGGATCTGCTCAGCACCATGGCGTTACGAGGTATGAACCCGCACGCGGCACTGCTGATCGATGTCGCCGGAGCGGAACTGGGCGTCAGCGAGCCGGTGCGCGACGCCCAGTTGTGGGACGCGGCGGCCCACGTCGACCGGGATGCGTTCCCCGACCTGAACATCCTGGCGGCCCAGCACCTGGCCACCAACCCGGCCAACCGGATGGGCCCGCTGATCCGGCCGGTGGCAGCGCTGCTGCGGCTCTTCCCGAACGTCACCCGGCGCCTGATCGGCCGGTCGTTCAGCTCGGCCCTGGCCAAGGAAGGCTACGACAGCGATGCTCCCGCCCCCGCACCCACCCCGCCGCGCCGGGCGTCCTCACCCGCGCGCCGGTTCGAGGTGCGCACGATCCGCCGGGAGACGCCCGAGGCCGCCACGGTCGTCCTGCGGGGCGGCGACGAACCTCTGGACTTCGTTCCGGGACAGTTCTTCACGTTCGGCCTCGACGTGGACGGGACCACCGTGCGGCGCGCCTACTCCGCGTCGTCGGCCCCCGGCTCCCCCGAACTGGAGATCACCGTCAAACACATCGACGGCGGGGTGTTCTCCGGCCATCTGCACCGAAAGCTCGCGGTGGGCGACCAGCTCGAGGTGCGGGGCCCCTCGGGCGCACTGTTCGACCCGGCCACGACCGATGCCGACGAGATCGTCATGGTGGCCGCCGGCAGCGGCGTCACCCCGATGATGAGCATCATCCGAGCGCGGCTGGCCGGCCCGGGCCGCGCCCGTCTTCTGCTGCTGTACGGCAACCGGGACGAGAGCAGCATCATCTTCGCCGGAGAACTGGCCCGGCTGCAGCGGGAACATCCGGGCCGGCTCGTGGTGACGCACCAGCTGACCGGCCCGGACCCCACCTGGACCGGCAGGACGGGCCGGATCACCGGCGCGTCCCTGACCGCCTGGCTGGCCGACCTACGTCCTTCCACCGGGGCCCGCTACTACCTGTGCGGACCCGACGCCCTCATGAGCGGGGCCCGGGAAGCCCTGCGGGACAGCCAGATCCCGGGCGATCGGATCCGGATGGAGAGCTACCGCAGCGCGGCCCCCACCGAATCGACGGGCACCGCCCACCGGATGAACGTCACCGACGGCGGGGCCGAGATCGGCGCCGGCCCGGTCCCGGCCGGACAGACCCTCCTGGAGGCCGGCCTGTCCGCCGGGCTGCCGATGCCGTACTCCTGCACCGTCGGGAACTGCGGCGAGTGTGTCGTGAAGCTCCTCTCGGGCCGGGTGGCCATGAGCGAGCCGCACTGCCTGCCCGCCGGGCAGGAGGCCGAGGGATACGTCCTGACCTGCGTAGGACGCCCCCAGACCGACGTCACGGTCGACATCGCCGACCTCTGAGCAGCCTCAGTCGAGGACGGCCAGGGCATCGATCTCGACGAGCATCTCCTCGCGCGGCAGACCGGTCATCACCGTCGTGCGGGCCGGGAGGACGCCCGAGGCGCAGCGCTGCTTGACGAACTCGCCGTAGGCCTCGTTCATCGCGGCGAAGTCGTCGCGGGTGGTCAGGTAGACCCGCAGCATGACGACGTCGTCGAAGGTCGCGCCACCGGCCCGCAGGATCGCTTCGACGTTCTCCAGCGTGCGCAGCGTCTGGGCCTTCACGTCGCCGGGGTACAGGTACTCGTTCGTCACCGGGTCGACCGGGCCCTGGCCGGACACCTGGAGCACCGGGCCCTTGCGCACCCCCTGGGAGAACGTATGGGCGGGGGCCGGCGCGTCGGTCGTGCTGATGGCGGTGCGGGGCATGCTCATGGCTCCTACTGACTTTCTTCAGGGATTCAGATGCGGGCGTAGGGACGGACGAGATACTAGGGCGCAGTGGGGTGCTCGGTCACCGCGCTGCTGACGGCAGCCGGAAATCGAACCACAGCACGCAGTTCCTGCCGACCTCGACACGTCCCGCCGGAGGCGAGCGTAGTACGGACGAGCCCCGGTTCTCCTGGGTGGACTGGATGTTCTGCGAACCCGCTCTCACCGTGGCGGGGTGACCTCGTCCGTACTTCTGTGGCGGTTCCGGCGGGTCAGCCACCAGCCCAGGCCCAGCCCGAGCACGCTGACGGCGGCCCCGACCCCGGTCGCGACGACGGCCAGGGTCGCGTCGCCGGAGACCGCAGCATCACCCAGCGCGGTGTAGGCGAAGGCCCGTGGGGCCGAGCCGATCAGAGTGCCGAGGGCGATCTGGTAGGTCCGCAGGCCGATCACGCCGAAGGCGTAGGACAACGGCGCGTCCGGCACCCCGGGGATCAGCCGCTGCACGACGACCGCGACGGTGCCGTGGCGCCGGGCCAGATCCGTCAGCGCGCGGGTCCGTTCCCCGCCGATCTCCTCGACCGCTCCTCCCCCGGCCCGGCGGGCTGTCAGCAGGGCCAGCACCGAGGTCAGCGTGGAACTGGCCAGGCTGCACGCGAAGCCCAGACCGGTGCCGAACATCGCGCCTCCGGCGGCCGACAGCAGTGGCCCGGGCACGAACACCAGGGCCAGCACGGCCGCGGTCACGATGAACACCGGTCCGGCCAGCAGCCCGAACCGCTGCATCTGGGACTGCAGGCCCTCGACCGAGACCGGCAGGAAGAACGCCGTCAGCAGGCCGAGGGCCCCCAGGAACACGACGAGCCCGGCGAGACGGAGAACCGGACGCTGCACGCCGACAGCCTCGCACATCCGGCCGATCGTCCACCCCGGGGCGACCGATGCGGCTGGTCAGGTCAGGACCACTGGACCGTGACCGAGGACGACACCGTCCCCATCAGTTGACGTCCGATTTTAGGGCTTCCTTCACCTATGTGTCCTACGACCTGGATCTCGGCGTGACCAGGCAAGCCGGGGCGCCGACCTGATTGCCTCCCCGCGCCGAAGCGGCCGGTCATCGAATCGACGCCCCGGTGACGGTCGGCGTGCTGGTCGGCGGATCCAGGTCACGGGTGGCCGGGACCAGGACAGCGGTGAGCGCTCCGAGGGCCCAGATGCTCGCCAGCGTTGCTGCGGCGACCTCGACCCCGGCCTTCTCGGTGAGGACGGCCGCGCCCATGATGCCGAGGGCAGGAGCGCCCGTCATCAGTGCGTTCTGGGTGCCCATGACGCGTCCGCGCAGGTCGTCGTCGATGCGTTCCATGCTGAGGACGCCGAGCAGGCTGGCGAAGAGGCCGCTGGAGAAGCCGATCAGGAAGGCGCCGGTGAGGATCACGACGGTACTCAGAAGAGTTGCCGTCACCGCGAATCCGACGACCGTTCCGGCCATTCCGGTGACGAGCCAGAAACGGCGGGAGCGGGTGCGGGCGGCGAGGGCGTAGAGACCGCTGCCCAGCAGCAGGCCGAGGGCGAGGGTGGTGAGCACCAGCCCGAGCTGGTTCGGCCGGCCGGTGCTGGTGAAGTGGACGGGCAGGACGAGCCCTTGAAGGGCGGCGAGGACCACGGCGGACAGGCAGATGAGCGCGGTCGTCGTCACCAGGAAGGGGCTACTGAACAGTGCCTTCCAGCCCGCGCGGATCCCGGTTCCGGGACCGGGCGCCTCGACCGTGGTGAGGGTGCCCGGGATCAGCAGGGTGACGAGGGCGGCGGCCAGGGAGGTCGCGGCGGTCACCCAGAGCACGGTCGGGCCGTCGAAGAAGGTCAGGGCCCCGGCCGCGGCGGCCGGGCCGATCACGATGCAGAGGGCGCCGAGGCTCTCGCGAAGTCCGACCAGGCGCTCGGGAGTCATGCCGCTGTTGCGGGAGATCGCGGGTAGCAGGGCTTCTCGGGCAGTCAGGCCAGGAACGTCGCCCAGTGAACCGAGGACGCCGAACAGGATGAACCAGCCGACGGTCAGGTCGGTCGTGAGGGCGACCAGGGGCAGGGCGGCGGTCGTGGCGGCGGAGACCAGGTCAGTGACGATCGAGGACGTGCGGCGGTTGATCCGGTCGATGACGGTTCCCATGAAGAGCCCGGCCAGGACGGCGGGGACCGCGGTGGCCGCGGCGACCACACCGGCTTTCAGAGGGCTTCCGGTGGACTGGAGGATCACCAGGGGCAGGGCCACCGCGGCGATCGAGTTACCGAGGACGGACAGGAAGTAGGAGCCGAGATAGGCAAGGACGACGCGGGGCATGGGTCCAGTCGAAACTGTGACGTCGCGTCGGGGTCAAGGACCCGGGTCTTGCCGCGTCAGAATGGACCCCGACGTAGCGTCATGGTTTTGACTGGAGGGCGTGAGGATGCGCAGCGCCGAGATCGCCCGCCTGGCCGGGGTCAGCGTGCGCACGCTGCGGCACTACCACCAGCTCGGGGTGCTGCCCGAGCCGGCGCGCAGCCTGAACGGCTACCGCGAGTACGGCGTCCGGGAGCTGGTGCGGGTGCTGCGGCTACGTCATCTGCAGGCGGCCGGGTTCTCCCTGGAGGCCGCGGCGGCCCTGCTCGACGACGAGCCCGGCGGGAACGAGCGGTTGATGGCGGTCCTGGACGACGTCGAGCGTGATCTGGACCGGCAGATCGCCGAGCTGACCGCTCAGCGCGCCCTGATCGCCCGGGCCCGGGCTCTGGGCACCGTCCCCGACCTGCCCGCCCACCTGCTCCGCTTCGCGCCGCTCCTCCTCACCGCGTCCCCCCGTCTGGCCCGCAGTCTGCGGGAGCAGCTGGCTTTTCTCGCGCATCTGGAGGAAGGCGCCGGCACCGGCCACACCGAGCAGATGATGGACATCCTGACCGACCCGGCCCTGATGGTGGAGGTGCGTGAGCTCGGTGAACGTCTCGAGCACCTGGCCGCCGACGACGCCGACGGCATCTCGGCCCTGGCCGACGACTTCCACGCCTTCCTCACCTCGCCGGAGGCCGTCTCCCGGCTCGGCCCGGTCCAGGGCTCGGTCGACCCGCACTGGCTCGCGCTGATCGACACCTACGCCCGCGACGCGCTGCCCTCCGCCCAGCTCCAGATGCTGGCCCGGCTGGAGCGGTTGCTCGCCCGTGGCCCCTGTCTGACTGACCGTGTCTCGTCTACTCCGCCAGGCTGATCCGGGTCGAGACCGGAAGTTTTTCGTCGGTGGAGATTTTCGCGGCACCGGGCCCGGCGGTGCCCGGGATCGTGACGGTCACGAAGATCTGCCCCTCCTGATCCGGTACGCCCGCCCCGAGCGGTGTCGAGGTGCTGCCCTGCACCAGGTAGAGACGGACCTCGTCCGCAGCGACGTTCTTTCCGGTCTTTCCGTTGTCCGTGGTATCGGCGCAGACGCCCAGGAACGGCCCGCCGGTGACGGTGACGTCCGACCCGATCGTGACCGGTTCGGGCTCCACCACCAGATCAGGACGGGCACACCCCGCATCCTCGCTGTGCACAGCACTGCACCCGGTCAGCCAACACAGGCCGGCCAGAGCGGCCATGAAGAGCGCCGAGGAGTACCGCACGGTGCACCGCCTTCACGTGGTGTCGTCGTCCTCATTCTCCCCAGGCAGACACTGTGCCGAAAGACGGATCGGCCAGCCCTACAAGCCAGTCGTGCCGGTTCGATCCCGGTCGGCCTGTTCAGGCGACTCCTGATGACTTGTTCTGCCCGCCTGGATACCGATAGTCATGGACGGTGACGAACCGGACACAGGAGATCGAGAGATCCCTGACCGCGCTCACCACCGCCCTACGCCAGCACCACGATCACGTCACCGGTTCAGCAACCATTGCCGGGGAACGGGCACTCAGCTGCTGGGAGCACGGCTGGGACGGTTTGGCCCAGGGATACGAGACCGCTTCCGAGCACCTCCGCGAGATCGCCGGCGAACTCGCTGAGGTCTGCGAACGGGCCGAGCGTTGCGCGCAGATCCTCCAGCCGCTTCACTCCGAGCACGGCCTCACCGGCGTCGCCGAACGACTCGGCGCGGCGACCGACGAGATCGACACCGGCCTGGAAGCCGTCCTCAGTCAACTCGACGAAGCCCTCACCCCCCTGGCCGCTACCGGCGAGGAGTACCTCACCGGCATCCTTCACGATCTGATCGAGAAGGTTCAGGAAACGGGTGAGACACTCGCTGCCGTCCAGAAGGAAATCTCCGAAGAACAGGCGTCCGCCAGGCTGGGAGAACCAGCCGAGGATGCACTTGCAAGGGATCCGCCCGGCGACACAGCCGCAATCCGGACCCGCATCGCAGAACTGCAACGCCAAGGACACGCCCCACAACGCCACGGCGCCCAGATCACTGATCAGCAACTCACCGACCGGGCACTCTGGGGCAAGGATCCGATGACCGGAACCACCACTGACGGCGTTCATGGAGGCCCTCACCAACACGGCCGGAACGCCACCAAGTTCACCACCGACGAAGCCCTGGTCCAAGCCGAAAGACACGTCCGCTCGACCAGCGAATACCGGGACAAGGGAATCGAGTGTCAGACCACAGGACGGCGCACATTCGTCGTCCGGGTCTCCCTGTCCGACGTCTTCGGCCCCAACTATGCTGCCCAGGTACGGGGAATGCGACGCTCCGGATCACAGCGGAACCCGACCGGCATACCACCAGGAAGTTCTCCCCCAGAACGGTCAGACCTCCACGACGGCTTCGTCCATGCCGTTTTCCGAAGAACCAGCGACGGCCATTACCATCTCACTACCATGTACCCGGACCCCAAGGAATGAATGTGACCACCGATCCCGACATCAAAGTTTTCCTGGACTTCTCGGCGGGCGCAATGAACGTCAACGGACTCGTCCGGAACTGGGAGGCAGAGTTCGTTGAAGAAATCGAGAGCCTGAAAATTGAATCCCTGAAGACGAGCTTTCGCCGAGGCTTCGCCAAAGGCCTGAGCGGCCAGATATCGATCAGCGAATACGAGCGTGAGACCGGGTGGTCATTCGACACTCCCGAAGAGCTGCACGACCATCTCAGGGCTCTCTGGTCAAGATTTTACCGAGATGCAGATCCTCAGGAACAGGTCAGGTAGAGAAGACCAAAAGGCGCCCGGTCCAGTCCGAGATCATGAACCTGACCGGTTCGATGAGTACCTAGCTGGCACCGTCAAGGTCGGCCATTCGCAAGCCAGCGTCGCTTCGGCGAGTCGCAATGGAAGGGCTTCATTGAGCTACATGACGACCGACACCAACGACCCAGAAATCAAAACTTTCCTCGAATACTCAGGGCGAATGATGCATGTCAATGCCCTCTTCTCCGGCTGGGAGGAAAACTTCGCGACCAGGATGGCGAACCTTAGAACAGAATCCACACGAGAAAGCTTTCGCAGAGGCTTCGCGAAGAGTCTCTCAGGCGGCCTCTCACCGAGCGAATACGAACGAGAGACCGGGTGGGAATTTGGCACAGACGGGGAGTTCCTGAATCACCTGCACCGCCTCTGGGTCAAGTGCTACGGCGATGCCGATCCCGCCGAGAGCCTGACCTGGCACCAACCCAGCACGTAAACGCGCCGCGCCGAGATATGCCGGATAGGCGGGCACGACGCCCCGCACACCTTTTAAAGTCGGAACGGTAAATTTCGTGGTAAACCTTATCTGTGGCGAGAACTTCGTCGTCAATCTCGAAATCCTCGATCGGCCTGCTGGTCCCGTCGGCCATCAGAACGAGAGTTGTTCCGGAGAAACTGTCCGGTCGAATCGGCCACGGGGGTCCATGCAGCCAGCCGCTTCACCTGGACGTACGAGTTCGACATCCCCGAGTGACCAGCGAGGCAACGTTGACCGCGCAGACCACGGCCCAGCGCCCGGCCAGCATCAGCCCCCGCGGGTTTCCGCCCGCGATGACCGCGAGTTTCATCGAAGGGCCCGTCCACGGACGGGTCCTTCGGCGTTTACCCAGGTCAGAGTTCCGGGGAAGCCGTGGGGAATCTTCCGGGCGGCATGATCAGGCGGAGCCGGCGGCGGCGTTCCAGATCCGTACAGTCTTGTCAGAGCTGGAGGTCGCGAACATCGTGCCGTCCGGGCGGTAGGCCACCGAGGTCACATCGCCGGTGTGCCCGCTGACCGTTCGGAAGATGGGCGAGCGAGCCGCGGTCGTCAGCAGATCTTCGGTGTCGGAGGTGTGATGAATGCGGTCGGCCTCCAACGCCAGCAGTGTGGCCAGGCGCGGATCACTGCGCAGCAGATCCTGCGCCTGGCCCACCATCCGATCGACCAGGATGGTGTTGCGCGACAGTTCGGCCGCCCGGGTCTGGCGGAACGAGACCACCGCGAGCACCGAGACGATGGCGAACAGGGCAGCGAAAAGACCGGCCAGGAAACGCACTCGGCGGGCGCGCCGTTGTTCGGCGCTCCGGGCGGCGTCCAGATGATTCTGGCTCGCCACCAGAAATACCTGGTCGAGCCTGGTCAGGGCCTGCGGGTGCTCCTGCGACCAGTCCCGCATGGTGTCGAGACGGTTTCCGCCCCAGAAGGTTCCGGGTTCGTCTCGGTGGGTGTTCCAGTAGAGCGCGGCGTTGCGCAGTTCCTCGTGAAGGCGCAGGCCGGTGCGGTCGTCATTCAGCCAGCCCTGCAGTTCCGGCCAGGCCGTGATGATGGTCTCGTGGGTCAGCGTGCTCGTGAGCCGGCCTGAGGTGACGATGCGGGCCTCGTTCAGGCGGCGCAGAACTGTCTCGGCGTCGGCCTTTCCGTCTTGGAAAGACTCCAGGAGGTCGGCGGTGACGACGCTCTGGCGGGTGTCGGTGGTGCCGTCGCCGATGCTCACCATGGACAGGAGCAGGGGACGCACAATCTCCCGTTGGTCGGCGCTCAGATCGAGGTAGACCTTCTCGGCCGTCGAGCTGATGGCGTGGGCCAGGCCGCCCATCTCACGGTAGTCGCCGAGCCGGAGCGTGGTGCCGTCGCTGTCTTCCCAGAGCTGACGCAGCGTGTGGGCCAGCCGCGGCAGCGGCTCGGCGCTGGTGTCCTCGAGCAGGGCCCGGGTCAGTCCGAGCCCCAGGGTGAGACCGGTCGCACGGGCCGGCCCCTCGATGACCTCCTGGAACTGCGCGCGGCTCATCGGAGGCACGAACAGGGAGTGGTGTTCGAGGTGGACGCGCAGGATGTCCTGCGCAGCGAACTGCGCGTAGAAGTCCGCCCGGAAACTGAGGAGGACCACCGCGTCCTTCATCGACGCTCTGATCAACGCGGTGAGGAAAGCCTCCCGCTCACGACCGGAGCACCCGAGGGTGAAGAGTTCCTCAGCCTGGTCGACCACGAAGAGGACGCGGGCAGCGTCGGGTCGTTCCTCCAGCAGAGGACCCAGCGAGTTCCCCAGCGCGTTGGGCTCGCGGGCCAGGTCGTCCGGCAGCGCGCCGACCGGGTGGTTCATCGGGGTGACGCCGTGAGCGAGCGCCTGGAGCGGTTTTCGGCCGGGCTCGAGGTACACCACCGGCCAGTCCTTCGAGCCGTCGACATCCAGCAGCGCGTTGTCGACGGCGGGGATCAGTCCGGCCCGGAGCAGGGACGTCTTGCCCACGCCGGAGGATCCGGTGACGACGAGCAGGCTCACGTCGGCCTGCGCGCGCACGGCGAGGCGGGTGAGCAGGGCGGCGAGGATCTCGTCGCGGCCGTGCAAGAAACCGGCCGCCGCCTCGGCCGGGCCGACGGGGTCGAGGCCGGGTTACGGGATCTGCCCGGGCTCGGGCCGGCCGGTCTCGTCCGCCGGGGCGCGGCTGTCGATGAAGCGGCGGATCTCGGCCTGCCGCACCTGTTCCAGGCGCGTGAGCTGGGCCAGGGCCGCGGTCTGGCGGGCGGCGTAGTCGTCCACGCGGTCCTGCCCGGCCTGCACCTGGTCGAGAATGACCCGGTGGCCGGTGGCGATCACGCCGGTCAGGTCGTTGAGTACGCGGACGAGGCCGGCGTGCAGGTCGGGGTCGGCGCTGGTCTCGTCCAGGGCCCCGCTGAGGCTGAGGAACCGGTTCAGTTCCTGCTCGAAGACCAGCCGCACCCCGCGCTGCTCGTCGTCGCAGAGCAGCCGTTCGAAGGTCTGCTCCAGCAGGGCCTGTAACCGGGCGGACTCCTCGCCCTCGGGCTTCTCGTCGTGCCGGGTGCGCCGCCAGACGTCTTCGATGACGCTGGCCATCAGGTTCCCGCCGACGCCCGCGATGATCGCCGCCGCCCCCGCAGCTCCCCCGGCCGCGAGCGCGGGCAGCCAGATCTGAGCGCTGGTCGCGGCGGCAAGTCCCGCGACCAGCGACAGCCCTTCCGGCCTGGCTTGCCCGCGCAGCCGGGACATCCAGTTGCGCGCGCCGGCGCGCCCCTCGTCCGTCATTCTTCACCCCCGCCGCCCAGCCTAGATAGAAACGGGGCTTTTGGTACCTATTGCCGAAGGAGTTGGTTGGCTGTGATCGGGGCGTTCATCCAGTGCTGGTCGGTCTGCACGTGCCCGGCGCGGACCCACTTGGCCACGTGGGTGGGGAACTGGGTGCGGTCGAACGAGTCCGCTGTGCGCACGACGAATCCCTCGCGGTGGGCGCTGTCGCGACTGTTCTGCCAGCACCGCAGCAGTTCGCGGGGGCCGCCGGTGGGGAACGGGCCACGGTAGATGACCGGGACGCAGCTCAGGCCCAGGAGGTCGGCCCATTCCCGGGTGGTGTCCCAGTCGAGGCAGATGTCGTCCTGCCAGATGCTGAAGACCAGGAAGTACGAGGGCAGGTCGGCGTAGGCGATGGAGTGTCGCGCGTAGAGGTTCTCGCCGCACACCCGCATCCCGTCGGGCAGGTCCGGCCACAGCCGCCCGGCCAGTGCCCGGACCCAGGTGCGGGAGGGGTGGGGCCGGGAGTCCACCGAGCGGGCGTGCACGTAACCGCACCCGATGGTGGTGTTCTCGCCGTCCATCTTCTCGGTCATCACCACCTCGGCGTGGGTGAGGGTGGTGAGGTCGGCCAGGTGCTCGTCGTCGGCGCTGGCCCCCGGGCTGCCGGGCAGGTGACGGGTGCGCGGGTATTTCACGCGGGCGTTCACGAGGGTGTCCGGGAGGGGGACGACAGGGCGGCGGCTCGTGGATCGAGCCATCGGGAGTGCCCGGTGTAGTCCCATGAGGTGCGGTTCGGCTCGACCACGGTGAGGGTCTGGTACTCGTCCGGGGTCGGCCAGCGCAGCCGGGCGGCCATGGTCGTGACGGCGGCGGCCGGGACCGCGTCGGCACCGGGTCGGGTCGTCTGCCGGTTCAGGGCCAGGGACAGCGGTGCCGCGAAGTACACGGCGTGCAGCCCGGCCCCGTACCGGCCGGCGTAGGTGATCAGCACGTCCCGGGTCTCGCGCAGCAGGTGGGTGGCGTCCACGCAGATGTCCCGCCCGGCGGCCAGGTGCCCGGGAATTTGTTGCAGGACGGCGGCCGCCGCGGCCCTGCGGTCGCGGCGGCGCGCGCCCTCGCTGGAGAGAACCACCCCGCCGGTCGCCGGGGCCCACGTCTCCCGGGCCCAGGTGGACTTCCCCGCGCCGGGCAGGCCGATCGTGTAGGTGATCGACCCCCCGGTGCTGTGCCGCTCGGCGGCGGCCAGATGCGCGGACGCGGCCCCGGAGTTCGTGAGGGTGCCCTCCACGACGGCGCGGAAGGTCTCCCGCCAGGCCCGGGGGTCGACGGTGTCGCGCACCGCCACCTGGTCGAGCACCCCGTGGCTGGCGGGCCGGGCCGCGTCGAGGTCGTGCAGCACCAGGTCGGCGAAGGCGACGCGATCAGCCAGCTCGTGCGGGTCGTCGCAGATCCGGCCGCGGGAATCGCTGTCCCACAGGGCCGTCAGCAGGCGCGGATCGCTGATGTGCGACATCCGCAGCGCCGCGCCCGGGCTGATCCGGTCGGCTGCGTACGTCCACATGTGGGCCCGCACCAGCGCATGGACGCCGGCGTAGACACCCAGGGGCAGCTTCAGCAGGGCCGGGTGGGTGGCGAACAGGGTCGAGACCAGCTTCGCGCCCTCCAGGTCGTGCCCGTGGGCCGACCAGCGTCCGGGACCGTTCTCCTTGGTGGTGAAGGGTTTTCCGACGTCGTGCAGCAGTCCGGCCAGGCGCAGGGTAATCGCGGACCAGGGGTCCTCCAGATGCCCGGCGTGTTCGCGGGCCAGGTCGTAGACCCGGCGCGAGTGCTCGGCCACGTCGCCCTCGGCGTGGAAAGCCGCTGTCTGTGGGCATTCCCGCAGGCCGGCAAGCTCGGGCCGGGTTTCGGACGTCAGATCGACGTCGGTTCCGCGCAGCGCGCAATCGATCGCGTCCATCCGTGCCTCACCTGGTTCTCCGCTTCCGTGACGGGTCGAGAGTCGCGTGGCCGGGCCCGGCGGGCAAGTGGTTTTCCGGTCGTGGGGGGTCGCTCCGGCGAGCGTGACATGGGTCTCGTGGCCCGGACGCATCAGGCAATGATCACGGATACTCGAGTCCGAAGTGTCGGGAAAGAACCGATCGGCAAGAGGCGGGGGGAGCCCGGTCACCCCGTTCGTCGCGTTCGACAGTGAGGCGTCTGTTCCCGCATGAGTAGTGACCTTCGGTGTTCTGTTCTCGGCCCGGTCCGGGCCTGGCGCGGTGAGGTGGAGCTCGACCTCGGACCACCGCAGCAGCGCGCGACCCTCGCGGTCCTGCTGCTACGGCAGGGCCTGACGGTCAGCACGAACGAACTGGTGGACGTGCTCTGGGGTGACCGTCCTCCGGCCACGGCCGTGAACGTCCTGCACCGCTACATCGGGCGGCTGCGCCGGATCTTCGAGCCTGATCTCCCGGTCCGCGCCCCGGGCCGGTTCCTGCTGCGCAGCCCGGGCGGGTACCGGCTGGAGCTGCCCGTCGAGGCGGTGGACCTGAACCGTTTCCAGGAGCTGACCGAGCAGGCCCGCAACGCCGTCGACCACGGTCACCCGGAGGCCGCGGTTCCGCTGTTCGTCGGGGCCCTGGAGCTGTGGCGGGGCCCGGGGGCGGCGGGCCTGGACCCCGAAGTGCTTGATCATCCTCTGTTCACGGCCCTGGAGCAGCACCGTGTCGAGGGGGTGCAGGCGCTGGCCGATGCCGCGCTGGACGCGGGGAGCCCGCAGCAGGCCCTTCCGATCCTGCGCCGGAGCGCCCCGGAGCATCCGTACACCGAGTCGTTGCAGGCCCGGCTGATCCTGACCCTGGCGGCCGCCGGGCACCAGGCCGAGGCGCTGGGCCGGTACGAGACGGTCCGGGCCGCGCTGGCCGGGGAACTGGGTATCGACCCCGGCCCGGAACTGCGCGACGCCCACCGGAAGGTGCTGCGGCAGGAGCTGCCGCAGCCGGTGGCCGGCACCGCCCGGCCGGCCCATCTGCCCGCCGACCTGCCCGGTTTCGCCGGCCGGGAGGTCGAGTTGCACCAGGCGATGGCCCTGCTCGGCACCGGGGACGAGACGCCGGCCGCGATGGTGATCGCCGCGGTCAACGGGATGGCCGGCATCGGCAAGACCACGTTCGCCCTGCACTGGGCCCACCAGCTCGCCGACCGCTTCCCGGACGGCCAGTTGTACGTCAACCTGCGCGGTTTCGACCCGAGCGGGGATCCGCTCGATCCGGCCACCGCGATCCGCGGCTTCCTGCAGGCCCTGGAGGTGGCCCCGGCCCAGATCCCGGCCGGTGTGAACGCCCAGGCCGCGCTGTTCCGCAGTCTGCTGACCGGGCGCCGGATGCTGTTGCTGCTGGACAACGCCCGCGACGAGGACCAGGTGCGCCCGCTGCTGCCCGGCTCGGCCGGCCACCTGGTCATCGTGACCAGCCGCAACCGGCTCTCCGGGCTGGTCGCCCGGGACGGCGCCCGGCCGGTCACCCTCGACCTGCCGGCCGAGCACGAGACCCGTGCGGCCCTGGCCGAGCGTCTCGGGGCCGCCCGGGTGGGCGCCGAACCAGCAGCAGTGGACGAGATTGTCGCCCGGTGCGGGCGGCTCCCGCTCGCGCTGGCCATCGTCGCGGCCCGGGCGGCCGCCCACCCGACGTTCTCGCTGACCGCGCTGGCCGAGGAGCTGCGCGAAACGGCCGGCAGCCTGGACGCGTTCGCCGACACCGATCCCTCGACCGACGCCCGGGTCGCGTTCTCCTGGTCGTACCGGGCGCTGAGCACCGACGCGGCCCGCCTGTTCCGGCTGCTGGCGCTGCGTCCCGGCCCCGACCTGGGCGCACCCGCGGCCGCCGCTCTGGGCGCGCTGACGCCCCGCCAGGTGCGGCCACTCCTGGCCGAGCTGACCCGCGCCCACCTGATCACCGAACGGGTGCCGGGCCGCTACGTCATCCATGATCTGATTGCCGCCTACGCCAGCGAGCTGGTGGAAGACACCGAGAGCGCCGGCCGGCGCCACGACGCGCAGCGGCGGATCATCGACCATTACCTGCACACCGCCGTCGCGGCCAACCGGCTGATCGAGCCGTACCGGCACCCGATCGACCTGGACCCGATCACCGCGGGTGCCGCCCCGGTGCCCCTGGCCGATCCGGACGCGGCCACCGCCTGGTTCCGGACCGAGTACCCGGTCCTGCTCACCGCGCTGCGACAGGCGGCCGACCAGGGACAGGACCGCAGTTGCTGGCAGCTGACCTGGGCCCTGCAGCAGTTTTTCGACCGGCGGGGCCACTGGCACGACTGGATCGCCGCCCTGCACGTGGCCCGCGACGCCGCCGCCCGCCAGCGCGACCAGGTGGGCCTGGCCCACACCGACCGCGGCATCGGCACGGTTTACAGCCGGCTCGGCCGCACCGAGGACTCCTTCCGCGAACTGAACCAGGCCCTGGAGCTGTTCGGTGATCTCGGCGACGGCGCCGCCCAGGCCCACCTGCACCTCGTCCTGGGGGCGGTGAAGAGCCGCACCGGTCAGCAGCAGCGTTACTGGGAGGCGCGCGAGCACGACCGTCAGGCGTTGCACCTGTTCACCGCCGCCGGTTCGGCCGTCGGCCGGGCCCGGGCGCTGAACAACCTCGGCCACATCAGCGCGCTGCTGGGCGACCACCAGGCCGCCCTGAAGCACAGCCAGGCCGCACTCGACCTCCAGCAGGAGCTGGGCGACCGGCACGGTGAGGCCGCGGCCTGGGACAGCGTCGGTCTGGCGCAGCACAATCTCGGCCACCACCGGGAAGCCATCGACTGCTACCAGAAGGCCCTGGAGATGTTCACGGCCCAGGGCAACCGCTACTTCATGGCCGCCAGCAGCAGTCAGCTGGGCAACGTCTACCGTGACGCCCAGCGTCCCGATCTGGCCCGGCGTCACTGGGAACAGGCGCTGACGGTGCTCGAGGACCTGAACCACGCCGACGCCGGCCCGCTGCGCGAAAAGCTGCGCCGGCTGGAGAAGGACGATGACCGTCCGGGTACCGGGAGGGTGCGCGCGACCCTCGGTGCGGTGGCTGCCCGGACCGGCGAGACTGGCACCAACGTTGCCTGACCAGTCATTCGATCAGTCATTTGACGCACGGAAAATTTGTCTGGAATAGCGAGACTCGTCGCAGTGGGATCGAGATCCGGTCCACTGCCGACAAGGAGTCCGCATGAGACGCCAGACCCTGCCCGTCGTGTTCGCGGTGGGCGCGACCCTGCTGATCGCGGCGTGCTCGCAGGACCCGGAGCCGGCACCGGCGCTGCCGCCCGTGGCCCAGGCCACCGCGCCCGCCCCGGCCGCCACCCAGGCCGCCGCACCGCCGGACGGTGACGTGAGCAGCTACGCCGCCGGTGAGGGAAAGCCCGGCTACCGGGACGGTTCCGTCACCCTGCAGGTGGTGGAGTCCGAACGGTTCGGCCAGTACGTCGTGGACGGTGAGGGTTTCACGCTCTACCGCTTCGACCCGGACGACGCCAACCCCTCGAAGGCGACCTGCAACGACGACTGCGCGGTCACCTGGCCCCCGACCCTGGCCGCGCGCACGGTCCAGTTCTCCGGCCTGGACCGCAGCGCCCTGGGTGTGGTCTCCCGCCAGGACGGCAGCGTGCAGATGACCGTCGGCGGCTGGCCCGTCTACCGGTTCAGCAAGGACACCCAGCCCCGCCAGAGCAGTGGCGAGGGCATCGGCGGCACCTGGTTCGTGGTCGCCCCCGACGGCTCCAAAGCCAGCCAGAACTAATCCTTCCCCCTTCCTGACCAGGAGTTCCCATGCGTAAGCGCACGACCCTGCCCCTCGCCGTCACGATCGGTGCCACCCTGCTGCTGGCCGCCTGCTCCCAGGACGCCGAACCGGCCCCGGCGCTGCCGCCGGCCGCCCCGGCCACCACAGCAGCCGCCACCCCGACCGCCGCGGGCGCCACCTCGTCCGTTGCTGTGACACCCACGACCGTGACCACCGCCCCGGCCGGTGGCGTGCAGGCGTACACCACCGACATCGCCGGCAACGACACCGTCACCTTCCAGGTCGTGCAGTCCGCCGAGATCGGCGGCTACGTCGTCGACGGTGAGGGCTACACCCTCTACCGGTTCAGCCCGGACAGCACCAGCCCGTCCAGGTCGACCTGCAACGACGGGTGCGCCGTGGCCTGGCCGCCGGTCCTGGCCACGCACAAGGTGCAATACGTGGGCCTGCAGCGCAAGAACATCAGCAGCCTCTACCGCAAGGACGGCAGTGTGCAGATGTCGATCGGCAAGTGGCCGGTCTACCGCTTCGCCAAGGACACCGCCCCCGGTCAGATCAACGGCCAGGGCGTGGACGGCAACTGGTTCGCCGTGGCGCCCGACGGCTCCAAGGCCAAGGCCCAGTAGACCGTCTCTCGCGGGACCGACCCAAGGAGGAACACCGTGCAGATGGCCGGGCAGATCGGCGTGGCGCCCAGGATTACCGAACAACCCACCGTCACCGTGCATGTCGCCGACCAGCTGCTGCGGGCCGGGGTGATCAGCCATCTGGGCCGCGGCGACGTGCAGGTGCTGGAGAACCCCGACCGCTCGGCCGTGGCCCGGCCCGACCTGAGCGGCACGGTGGCGGTGGTGGTCAGCGACCGGCTCGACGACCTGACCCTGGCCGAACTCAAGCGCCTGGTGCGGGGCGGTCGGCGGCAGGTCCTGCTGGTCGCCGGCCAGCTGCGCGAACCGGAACTGGTCAGCGTGCTGGAATGCGGTGTGCAGAACATCGTCTGGCGCCACCAGGCCTCCCCGCAGCGGCTGGCCCAGGCCGTCCGCACCGCCGCCCGCGGCGACGGTGACCTGCCGCCCGACCTGCTCGGGCAGCTGCTCGGCGCGGTCGGGCGGGGGCAGCGCGGCCCTCGGCGCGGCGCCCCGCTCTACCTGGCTCCCCGCGAGGTGAGCGTGCTGCGCCTGGTGGCCGACGGGCTGGAGACCCGGCAGATCGCCCAGGAGCTGTCGTACTCCGAGCGCACCGTGAAAAATATTCTGCACGGCATCATGTCGCGCATGCACCTGACCAACCGCGCTCACGCCGTCGCCTACGCCCTGCGTGAGGGATACCTGTGATCAACGAGATCGACGAGTCGGTGCGCCGCCTGATCAAACGCCAGGCCCTGCCGGACGGTTCGGCCGAGGTGCTGTTCGACGCACCCAGCCGGGACTGGGCGGCGCGGCGCAACTCCCCCACCATCGACGCCTACCTGTACGACATCCGTGAGGAGGTGTCCCGGCGCGAGCGCGGGGCCGCCACCGTCCGCGACCCGGCCGGCCAGGTGCAGGCCCGGCGGATGCAGCCGCGCTGGTTCCGCCTGTCCTACCTGGTGACCGCCTGGACCCGTCTGCCTGAGGACGAACACCGGCTGCTGTCATCAGTTCTCGGATGCCTACTGCGCAACGAGATCCTCCCGCCGGACGATCTACCGCCCTCGGTCGCCGAGATCACCCGGGCCGTGCAGATTTCGGTGGCGGTGCCACCCCCGGAGTCGCGCTCGATCGCCGACATCTGGTCGGCGCTGGGAGGAGAACTGAAACCGTCGCTGGATGTCGTGATCATTGCCCCGTTCCCGGTGCTGCCGGAATTCCCGGTCGCCCCGCCGGTCACCCAGCCGGCCGTCGTCGACGTGCACGACAGGAGTTCCGATGGATGATCACAGCGAACTCATGCCCCGCCTGGAACTGCTGCACGACCGGGTGGCGGTACTCATAGAGAATCGTTCCGCCGGTGACCCGACAGCCACCGATCCGCTGCGCGGCCTGTTCCTGTCCGCCGAGGCCGTCACCTATCTCCTGGACCGCCGGCCTGATCCGGTGCCCGGCACCGACGCCTACGCCGCCGCCCTGCGCCGTCCCGAAGGACGATTGCTCTCCCTCGCCGAGACTTTCGCACTCAGCCCCCTCGACCTGCACATCCTGGTGGTGGCGCTGGCCCCGGACGTGAGCCGGCGGTTCGAGCCGCTCTACGGTTACCTGAACGACGACGTCAGCCGCCGCCGGGCCACCGTGGCGCTCGCCCTCGAACTGGCCGGGCTACAGACCGACCAGATCCTGGCCCGGGCCCGCTTCCACCCTGGGGCGCCTCTTTTCGCCGACCACCTGATCATGATGGACGACAACCCTCACCTTTCGCTCCCGAGCCGCAACCTTCAGGTCCCCGAGCGGGTCGTCGCCCACCTCCTCGGTGACGACACCCTGGACGGGAGCCTGACGAACGCCGTCCAGCTGATCGGCCAGAACGATCCGGATTCTCTGCTGGACCGTAATTTCACGCACCGACTGGCCAACCTGCTGACCGCTCGGGATCAGGCGACCGTCGTCCATCTGCACGAGACCCGCCCCGGATCGGGAGCCGCGGTGGCGGTGGCCGCACTGCTCGCCACCGGCCACCCCGTGCTGCGGTTCACCTCCACCGACGGAAAGCTTGTGCCCGCGCTGGTCCGGGAGGCGCGGCTGCGGCAGGCGGCGATCGTGGCCGGGCCACTCCCGGACGACCCGGCCGGGACGACCCGGCTGATCCAGGCCCTGGAAACCGCCCGGGTCCCGGTCGTCCTGACCGGCAGTGCCCCGTACGACCCGCACTGGTCATCGACCGGCGCCCCGATTCCGCTGGAGGCCCCCGGCCCCCGCAGCGCCCCGGCCCAGCTCTGGCTCGACGAGTTCGGTTCCGCCGCCGACGGACTGGACCTGGCCTCGACGGTGTCCCCGTACCGCCTGGGCGCGGACCAGGTGCGCCGGGCCACCCGCTCGGCCCTGGCCCTGGCCGCGCTCGACGGCGGCCCCCTGACCCGGACCCACATCCAGCAGGCGGCCCGGCGCCAGTCCGCCCCGTTGCTGGACCGCCACGCCCGCCGGGTGACGCCCGGCGTCGGCTGGGCCGACCTGGTGCTCCCCGCCGAACCTCTGAGCTCCCTGCGCGAACTGGCGCTACGGGCGCGCCAGCGCGACCGGGTGCTCGGCGACTGGCGGATGCGTACCGGCGGGGGGCGCGGCCGGGGTGTGATCGCCCTGTTCGCCGGGGAGTCCGGCACCGGCAAGACCATGTCGGCCGAAGTGGTGGCCGGCGAACTCGGCCTGGACCTCTACGTGGTCGACCTGTCCTCCGTGGTGGACAAGTACATCGGGGAGACCGAGAAGAACCTGGAGCGGATCTTCACCGAGGCCGATCAGAGCGACGCCGTGCTGGTGTTCGACGAGGCGGACGCCGTGTTCGGCAAGCGCTCCGAGGTCAAGGACTCCCACGACAAGCACGCCAACATGCAAAGCGCCTACCTGCTGCAGCGTCTGGAGCAGTTCGACGGGATCGCCCTGCTGACCACCAACCTGCGGGCCAATATCGACGACGCCTTCACCCGCCGCCTGGACCTGGTGGTCGACTTCCCGTTCCCGGACGCGGGGCAGCGGGCCCGGTTGTGGCATCACAGTCTGGCCGGGGCCCCGCTCGAACCCGGTCTCGATCCGGCCCACGTCGCCACCCGGTTCGAGATGCCCGGCGGCGCCATCCACAGCGCCTGCGTCACCGCCGCCTATCTCGCCGCCGGGCGTGACGGCCGGGTCACGCACGACGACCTGTGGTCCGGCGCCGAGCGCGAGTACCGCAAAATGGGCCGTCTGGTGAATGTTTCGTCTTTCTGAACCGGGTTCAGCCGCAGGTCAGGCGGAATCCCGGACCAGGAGGTCGGTCGAGAGCATCGCCAGGGGCGAGTCCTCTCCCGCCAGCAGACGTTCGACCTGGGCCACGGCCAGCTCGCCCATCCGGCGCTTGTCGACGTTGATCGTGGTCAGCGGCGGGTCGAGGACCTCACCCACGCTGAGGCCGTCGAAGCCGATCAGCGCAATGTCACCGGGTATCGACAGACCGAGGCGACGAGCGGTGCGGTAGGCGCCCATGGCCACGACGTCGTTGAAGGCCAGCACCGCGGTGACGCCGGGCTCCGCGGTCAGCAGCCGGGCCAGGCCCTCCTCCCCGCCGACCTGGTTCGGGTCGGCCGCGACGATCGCGCCGGCGGGCAGGGGGACACCGTGAGCGGCGGCTGCTTCCAGCAAGACCGCCCGCCGGCCCGGTTCGCACGCGGTCGGGCAGTCGATCATGCCGATCTGCCGGTGGCCCCGGGCGATCAGATGGTCGACGGCCGCCTGAACGCCGGGGCGTACATCGACGTCCACGGCACCGAAGGCGCTCTCCTGGGCCGGGCGCCCCATGACGACGAGCGGCAGGCCTTCCACGGCGGCCGCGAGCGCGGCGTCCTGCTGGGACAGGTAGCCGATCAAGGCGTCGACCTGCCCGGCCAGTGAACCCAGCAGTTCTGGCTCCCGCTCCGGGTGGTTCTGCGTGGTGCTGATCAGCACCGTCCAGGAGCGCTGCTCGGCGGCGCTGATGACGCCGGCGATGAGCTCGGGGAAGAACGGGTTCAGGATGTCGTCGACGACCAGGCCGATCGTGGTCGCGCCGGGGCGGACCAGTCCGCGGGCGAATCGCGAAGGCCGGTACCGGAGTTGCTGGGCCACCTCGAGGATGCGGCGACGGGTTTCGGGGTCGATCTCGCCCTTGTCGTTGATGGCCCGGGACACGGTCTGGTGGGAAACACCGGCCGCGCGGGCGACGTCGCGCAAGGTCACGCGCTGAGGGCTCGTGCGCCCGGCGGGCAGATCGTCGTTTTTCACAGTCCACCCAGTCTAGTGAGCCTTCCCGAAAGTGTTGATGCGCTCGGGCGGACTCTGCTGTTACCGTTCACGTGAACGGTAACGGAGCCGCCGGGCACGCAGTGGACCGGGTGGCTTCACTCCCGTTTCCCACCCGCGCTCAGACTGGATCATCGCTGTGAATGACCCCGCCACCATGAAGACCCAGACGATCGATCGCGCTGCGCTGGCCCGCTGGCGCAACGCGATCTTCGCTGCTTTCGCTGTCGGCGGTCTGGCCCTGTCGACCTGGGGCCCCCGCCTCCCCGCCCTCCGGGCCGATCTGGATCTCGATACCGGTGGCATCGGCGTGCTCCTGGCGGGGATCACCGTCGGTTCGGTCGTCGGCCTGCTGTCCTCGACACCTCTGCTCACCCGGTTCGGCGCCCGCCGGGCGGTCCCCGGGGCGATGCTGGTGATCGCCGCGGCCGTGACGATCATCGGTGTCGGCTCGACCGTGCTGCATTCCGTGCCGGTCGTTGCCGTGGGCTTCGTCGTGGCCGGCTTCGCGATCGGCACGCTCGACGTAATGATCAATGTCGATGGCGCCGGCATCGAACGGGCGGCCGGGCGCACCCTCATGCCCCTGATGCACGCGGCCTGGTCCGCGGGCGCCGCGGTGGGAGCAGGCATCGGTGCCGGCTGTGCCGCGCTCGGCATCAATCCCGCGACGCAGTTCACCGCCGAGGCATTCCTGATGGCCGCGCTCGCCCTGTTCGCCGCCACGGCCATCCCCGGCGGCCCGCGCGAGGAACAGACCGGGACCGCGGCAGAACTCTCCCGCGGCGAAAGGTTCCGGGTCTGGCTGCGCGGCTGGGCCGACTGGCGCCTGCTGACGATCGGCCTGGTCATGCTCGGCGCCGAACTGGGCGAGGGATCGGCCAACAACTGGCTGACCCTGGCCGCCAGCGACGGCCACGGCCAGTCACCCTCGATCGCCGCGCTCTTCTTCACCGCGTTCGCGATCGGTGAGACCACCGCCCGCGTCCTGGGCGGACCCGTGGTCGATCGGCTCGGACGCGTGCGGACCGTCCAGATCACCTCGCTCCTGGGCGTCCTCGGCGTCGTCCTGTTCATCCTGGCCGGCCACCCCGTCGTGATGCTGGTAGCCGTCCTGCTGTGGGCGATCGGCGTCTCCATGGGATTCCCCCTGGGTATGTCCGCCGCCGCCGACAGCGGCCCGAACCCCGCCGCCCGGGTCAGCATCGTCGCGACCCTCGGCTACTTCGCCAACCTGGCCGGCCCGCCCGCCGTCGGGTTCCTGGCCCAGATCACCAGCCTCCTCACCGCTTTCTGGCTCCTGGCGCTGTTCTTCCTGATCGCCGCCCTGGCCGCAGGAGCCCTTCGCCCACGCACCACCACGCGCTGACCGCGGCAAGGCCATCTCGACGAGGAGTTCCGTCATGCCTGCACACGACCTGATCACGCGTCACCAGGACTGGAGCGATCCCGTCACCCGCCCGGCCATGGCCGACGTGGACCCGCACCATCGCATCGGGCTGAGCTCGCGCAGCCTGCTGCGGGACGGGCGCCCGTGGATCCCGGTATCGGGAGAGATCCACTACTCCCGCGTCCCCCGCGAGCGCTGGCGTGAACGTCTGCTGCTGATGCGCTCGGGCGGTATCGACGTGATCTCCACGTATCTGATCTGGCTGCACCACGAGCCCCGGCCGGGCCAGGCCCGGTTCGACGGCAACCGGGACGTGGCTGCGTTCGTGTCGTTGTGCGCCGAGCTGGACCTGAACGTCGTGCTGCGTCTGGGCCCCTGGGTGCACGGCGAGGTGCGCAACGGCGGTTTCCCCGACTGGGTGCAGCAGGAGCCGGTGCGTCACCGCACCGACGATCCCGCCTACCTGGATCTGGTGCGGCCCTGGTTCGCCCGGCTGGGCCAGGAACTGGGGCATCTGTGCGGGCCCGGCAGCCCCGTCGTCGGCTTGCAGCTGGAGAACGAGCTGTACACCGAGCCGGGGCACCTGCTCACCCTCAAGGCCATGGCCCGGGAGTCGGGGTTGAGCGCGCCGTTGTGGACGGCCACCGCCTGGGGCGGCGCCGATCTGCCCGCCGACGAGGTCTTCCCGCTGTGGGCCGGCTACGGGGACGGTTTCTGGGTGGACGCGCAGGACGGCTGGGCCCCGAACTTCCGCGCGCACTTCTCCTTCTCCCACGAGTGGGACGATCCGGGGGTCGGGGCCGACGTGCGGGACCTTCAGGCGGGGACGGCCCCGAGCGGCGAGGGACCGGTCGCGCCGGACCGGTTCCCGCCGGCCACCTGCGAGCTGGGCGGAGGGATGGCCACCACCTACCACCGGCGCATCGTCCCGGCCGCCGCCGACATCGCGGCGGTCGCCAACGCCAAGCTGGGCAGCGGCTCGATGTGGCAGGGCTACTACATGTATGCCGGTGGGCTGAACCCATCGGATATCGGCCCGGCCCAGGAGTCCCACGCCACCGGATACCCCAACGACCTGCCGGTGACCGACTACGACTTCCACGCCGCGATCGGTGCTGCGGGTCTGCCCTCCCCCAGTCACGCTGCCCTGCGTCGTCAGCACGCCTTCCTGGCCGCCTTCGGTGAGCGACTGGCCACGATGCCGGCCTCCCTGCCGGACCAGCAGCCCGCCGGCCTGGACGACAGCACGACACTGCGCTGGGCGGTGCGTTCGGACGGGTACAGCGGCTTCGTCTTCGTGAACTGGCACCAGCCGCACATCGCGCTGCCGACGTGCCGGGCCGTGCGGTTACGGGTGGAGACGCCGGAGGGCAGCACCGCCTTCGGCCCCCTGGACGTGCCGCCCGGCACGATCGCCCGCTGGCCTTTCAACCTCGATCTGGGTGGCGTCATTCTGCGGTCGGCCACCGCCAGCGCGCTCACTGTTCTGGATGACGGCACGCTGGTGCTGGTCGCGGAGACGGGAATCGACGTCGACCTGTCCATCGATGCCGAGGTGGAGGTTTCCGGAGCCGGTGAGAGGCTCGAACAGGGCCGGTGGCGGGTTCCGGCGGCCTCGGGCGGAACGGTGCACCTGGCCGGGCCGTCCGCCCGGGCCGATGTCGTGATCGTGGCGTCCGGGGATGCCGACCGGGTCTGGGTCGTGGAGGGAACGCCGGAACGCCAGGTACTGCTGAGCGATCACCCGCTCTGGGAAGACCGCGGCGTGGTGCACGTTCTGGCCGACCGCCGGCCCCGCCTGCGGGCGGTCACGGCCGAAGGGCTCAGGCCGGCGGAGCTCCACCCCGCCGCCCCGGCCCTGCCCGCCCGGCCGGTGACCTGGGTGCCGGTGGCAGCCGCCCGTCCTGACCCCTTGCCGCTGTACGGCAGCTTCCACGAGCGGGCCTCGGCGCCCACCCCCGAGACCGTCGAGGAGCGGGGAACGCTGTACCGGCTGATGGACGTGGGTGAACCGGCCGATGGCACCCGCCGGCTGCTGGAGGTGGAGTGGGCCGGGGACGTCGCCCACCTGTGCGTCGACGGGCAGGTCGTGGCCGACCGCTTCTGGGACGGCACCGGCTGGGTGATCGACCTGGACACGATCGCCGGTGCGCAGGGCGATCAGGTCAGCCTGCGCATCCTGCCCCTGCACCCCCAGGCCCCGGTATGGCTCGACGTCGCGGCGCACGACCGGCGCCGGGCCGTTCCGGGCTCCTTGGAAAGCCTTGATGCGGTGACCTTGTCGGTGCACACCCAGTGGCTCCCGACGAGAGGTCGACGTCCGTAGCACCGTCAGGGATGCGGGTGGGCCGTGATCCACGGGTCGCTGGGGTAATTCCCACCGATCTCATCGACGATCATGTCGTACTTCATGGCCGCCGCATACCTGCGCTCGTCCATCTCCTGCCCCGCGGAAACATGAAATCCGATGATCTTGATGTCGTGGGCCGGTATCCTCATGTTGGTCTGCACGGCGTAGATCGGCCCGCCCTCGCTCAGCCGGGCCAGATCCGCGTTCGGCGAAAGAACCTGCGGGTCGATGGGCGACGTCACCGAGTGCTGCGAATCAGCGCCGCCGTTCTCCCTCCCCCAGTATGGGTCCGGCTGACCGACCTGGATCCTCCTCGTCCAGAGCCGCTGAAGCTCCTCCTTGCGCACCCGCACCTCCAGCAGAACACCGGGTCGTCGCGCTCCTTCCCTGGCGATATTGGCCGAGTAGGTCATCGCCAGGTTCGGATCGGTGCCGAACTTCGTTGCGCCCTGCGAGTCCCGCGCCACCGAGGACTCGTAACCGGCCGCACCCAGTGAGCTCCCACCCAGGTTCGGATCCAGGCCCTCGGTTCCGATGCCCTTCGTCGTCACGACCGATCCCCGCACCTGGGTGGAACTCTCGAGCAGATTGTCCGCGGCCGTGCCGTGATAAAAGTAGTAGTAATCGTTGTCACTGACGGTGGGCTGGAAGAATGCCTTGAAGATCTCCTCGGTTCCCCCTCGGTTGTCAACCATCCTCTGCAGGGGCATGTCCGGCGAGACCCGCTGCACAGCAGTGGGTTCGGCATTCATCGGTGGTCGGCCGGACAGCGCCCGGTGCGCATTGGCCTCGGCCGCCCGCTCGAATCGGTCCGAAGGGTCCGAGATCCGCAGGCCCCCGCCGTGATCGGTACCGGCGACGGGCCCCTGCCGCTGCTGGATGACATGGGTGAGTTCATGGGCCAGGGTGTGCCGGTCCTCTCCGCCCTCACCGATGACGACATGGTTCCCGGACGTGTAGGCCCGGGCCTGGATCTGCGCGGCCGAGCGCCGGGCAGCACTGTTGTCATGGATCCGGACGTCGGAGAAGTCCGCGCCCAGACGGGATTCCATGTCGGTGCGGGTCGCCTCGTCCAAGGGGCGCCCACCCGACCGCAGCACGCCGCGTGTGGTCGCCCGCTGCAGAGCCGGCATCACCGGGGACTCGGCCCCCGGGCCTTCCGTCCCGGCCGGAGGCCGTCGCCTGGTCCGCGGCGTTCCGTCCTGAAGCGATTCGTGGTCATGCATCGCGTCTCCCTGTCGCTCTGCCCGTCAGCTCCCGGCCAGCCCGGTGAGCCCCTTGAGAAACGTCCTGAACGGTTCGCCTTCCGGTGCCTTCGCGTTCGCGATCAGATCTGCTTCGAGGCCCTCCAGGTCACTCTTCAGGGGTCCCTGCATCAGGAAGCTCCGCAGCTGCGACCCACCGATCCAGCGTCCGAGGTCTCGGGTGGCCGCGACGCGGTCACTCAGCCTCGGCATGTTCTGCCCGGCCTCCATCCGCCGCAGAGCCGCTGCCGCGCCATCGAGTTCGGTCGGCCCCGGGGCACCGGGAGACACCGGCGTCGGCTTGTGCAGGTTCCAGTCGTGGTCCCGGCTCATCGCCTCGATCGCGAGCCGGTCGTCCGCACCGACACCCGCATCGTCCAGGAGCGCGGTCCGGAAGGCCTGGCTCTGCGGCTGGCCGATGCTCTCGTACAGAATGGTCTTGCCCGCCGAGAGCGCCTCCGCCGTGCTCTGGTTCCCGGTCATCATGGTGATCGGCTCGCTGGCCCGGATCAGTGTCAGCATGTCCGACTTCGGAATGCTGTCCACCAGGATCCAGGTCATCGTCTTGCCCCCGTGTCCGAGCAACACGTTGCTGACCTGCTTGCTCCCGTTCACGAACGTCACCAGCCGGATGATCCCCACCTTGCGGTCGATCAGATACTGCTTGGCCGGTACGTCGAGCGCCGACAGGCCGAACTGGTCCTTCTTCACCGAGCTCTGTGCCACGGTCACGTCGTCGCGCCCCTCCGATTCCAGCGACGCCACCAGCATCGCGAACCGTACGGCGCTCTTGTTCGAGTACGCGAAATACAGCCGGGATCCGGCGTTCCTGGCGTACGCGTCGATATCCTGTTCCCGGTTTCCGATCGGACGGCTGAACAGACCGGTGAGCATCTGTGGGTCCTTGAGCGCGTGAAGATTCTCCAGCCGGGCCTGACGCCTGTCCTCGGGCAGGGGGATGGAGTCCTGGCTCTTCTTGTACTCCCGCAGGGCGGTGTCGACGTTGATCCCGACGTTGGCCACTCCGTACCGGTTCCTCCCCAGTCCGGCGGCGTGCATCTGCGACACCGCTCCCGGGGGCAGGGGCTGGTAATTGTTGTACTCGGTCAGTGTGGTCACCTGACTGTTCCACCGGGGCAGGCCCTTCTGGAAAGGCTTGGTGACCCCCAGCTGCGGCGCCACCACCACGCTCACGGGAGCCTGCGCCGGGTTCTGCACGGTGGGCGGCTCCGTGTTCGCATCGGGCAGGAGGGTGTAGGGAAGGCCGGAGTCCCGGAACATGCCCGGATTCTTCGTGGAGGCCCGTACCGTGCTCATCAGCGATACGTCGCTGCCGGTTGCGCCCGGCCCCGGAAAGGACTCCCTCAGGGTCTCGGCCGTCTTGATCCCCAGAGTGAGGTCGCCCCGGCCCTGGGCCTCATCGGTGTACACCGTGACAGGTGCCCGGCCGGTCCAGCTCAGCACACTGTAGAGCTGCGCGATCAGGACCGGCAGCAGGCCGGACGGATCGCCGTCGGCGAGCACGGCTGCCATCTGCGCGGTCAGCTCGGGTGTGGGAGCGGCCAGCGGATGCCCGGCCTTCACCCGCAGATACCGTTGCGGCTCCTGACTCTGCTCGTCCGACGTGGCCCGGGCAGCAGCCGTTTCCCTGACATAGTCCGCCACCGCGGTCCCTTCGACGGGACCTCCCCCCAGTTCGGCGGCCAGTTCGTCGATCGTCCTGAAGACCTTTGTGCCCGCCCTCAACCTCATCAGTCTCACGGCCGAGGCCGTCACCCCGAGCTCTTCCAGCTGCCGCTGGATGTCCTCCTGACCTTCATGGGCCCATGCGCCCTCGAACACCCTCTGCACCGAAGGCACCGCCTGGTCCCGCGCAGAAGGTCTTCCGACCTCCGGCGGAGGCGCCACCGATATCGGAACGGAGGCCTTCATGACCCGCTGTGCGTTGGCTTCGGCCGCACGTGCGAACGTGTCGTCCGGGTCCGAGACCTTCAGCCCGGAAACGTTCTCCGCCCCCGCCACGGGCCCGTTCCGCTGCTGGATGACATGGGTCAGTTCGTGCGCGAGGGTGTGCCGGTCGGATCCGCCGTCACCGAGCACGACGTGATGGCCTGCGGTGTAGGCACGTGCCCCGATCTCGGCGGCCGGCCGGTCGGCCGAGGACCCGGTGTGAATCCGCACGTCCGAGAAGTCGGCCCCCAGCCGGGCTTCCATCTCGGCGCGAACGGGCTCCTCCAGAGGACGACCGCCACTGCTCAGCACCCGCGGAACCATCGACCGCTGTACGGCCTGCCTGGTCTCCCCGGAGTCGTCGCGCCGACGTTGTCCATCCCGCCGGACACCGCCCGACCGGTCGGGTCCGGACGCATCCTCGACGTAACGATGCATCACGAGTCCCCGAGCGTCCACTGCTGCAACGACTTCAGCCGGTCCTCGCACCGCAGCGCGCGGGCCTGCTGGTCAGCACCCGCGTTGGTCAGGCACTCCCCCGTGCCGGCGTTGACGATCAGCACGGTGTCGTCGTCCGAGTCGGTGAACGTCCATCGCTGAAAGTCCTCCACCCGGCCGGCCCGGATCGCGCCGTCCCCGCCGGAGACCGTCCGGATCCGCAGCTGGTCCACGTCGTCGTTACGGGTCAGCGCGCTCCCGGCCGAGTTTCCCGGGGACAGCGCCATCGAGCCGTCGTCGAACCCGACCAGCACCCAGAACTGGTTCAGCGCCACCTGCTGATTCTGCTGGTTCTGCTTGCCCTGCACGATCACCGGGGTTCCGTCGTCCTGGGCGCCGTTCTGCACGGTCAGGTAGTTGCCGTCCTGGCGGCTGGTGATCGTGGCGACGGCGTCACCGTTCTGGTCCTTCTGCAGATCGCCGAGTTTCTCGTCCTCTTGTTGCTGCTGTTGCTGTTGTTGTTGCTGCGGTGGCTGGGTGGCCGCCGGGGGCTGAGTGGCGGCAGCGGGAGGCGGCTGCGCCGCGGGGGGCTGAGTGGGCGGCGGTGTGGCCACGGCCGGCGGTGGAAGGGCAACCACCGGAGCCGCCTGCGCGGGCGGAGGGGTCGGCAGGGCCACCGGGGCGGCGGCCGGCTGCACCGACAGCTCCTGGGCCACGGTGCGCAGGTTCGGCAGCGGGAACGTCATGAAACCCACCACTGCCAGGGCGATCACCGTGAGCAGGGCCAGCAGGGCGATCAGCCATTTCGGGAACAGCGGGATCCGGATGAACGTGCCCTGCGGCTCCAGCCGGCTCAGGGGGTCGTCGATCTGCCCGGCCTTACCCACCCCGACCGCGAACGGATGACGCTCCTGCTGGCCCGTCAGCCGCAACCGCTGAGGCCGCACCTTCAGCCGGGTGGCGTTCGAGCGGCCCGGCCAGACCTCCAGCGTTTTCGTGTCGTAGGAGAAGTCCAGAGCGTCCTCGTCGTCGCGCGGCGTGAAAGCCGCCGTCAGCGGGGCGTTACCGTAGTTCGAGACCGACAGGCGGGGGCGACCCGACAGGCGTCCTCTGACCGTGGTGGGGGCCAGCACCGCGCGCACGTCGCTGAATTCCGCGACGGTCACACTGGCCTCGGCCACGTCGAACAGCTCGGCGTTCTGCCGGGGCCGGACCTGCACCCCGAAGGGCGTCTCACCGGCCAGGGCCACCGGACTGCGCGGCGGGCTGAGCGTGACCTGGGCGGCGCCCTGGTCACCCGGGTAGAGCCGCACCGACTGCGGCTCGATCACACCCCAGGCGGCCGGGGCGCCGACCAGCGACAACTGGTACTCCTCAACCGTGTCGCCGTCGTTGCGCAGCGCCAGGGTGTAGGCGGCATCGGTCCCCGGCTCGACGCGCAGAGACAGCGGGTTCAAGGACGTCCAAAGGCTCACAGCCCGACCGTAGGTCCGGGCCGGCACCCACGGCAGAGGCCGCCGGGCCCTCGCGCGGGCAGATCGCTGTGCCCGAATGGTCATATCGGGTTGTCCCGCACCGGAGTCGCGCAGACGTTCCGGTGACGGCCGGGCCCGGGCACGCTGAAGTCCGTTGCTTCCGTTCCCTGTTCCCGATCAAGGAGACCTCCCATGGCCACGTACCTCTCCCCGGGCGTCTATGTCGAGGAGGTGGCCGGTGGTTCCCGCCCGATCGAGGGCGTGGGGACGTCGGTGGCCGCCTTCGTCGGCCTGGCCCCCACCGGTCCCCTCAACGAACCGGTCCTGGTCACCAACTGGGCGCAGTACGTCTCGTCCTTCGGCGAATTCACCGAAGGCCTCTACCTGGCGCACTCCGTCTACGGCTTCTTCAGCAACGGCGGCACGGCCGCCTACATCGTGCGGATCGGCGGCGGTTCCGAGGGCAGCGCCAGCTCCGGCACGACGCGCGGCCGCCGCGCCGCGGTCGGCCCCGGTGACCCGGTCGAGATCGGCACGTTCAAGGCGTCGGCCCTGCCGCGCGAGGGTGTGAACGGCGGCCGGCTGACCGTCGAGGTGGCCGACACCGGCGGTGAGAGCGCCGAAGACCGTTTCACCCTGGTGATCAAAGACGGTGACCAGGTCGCCGAGAGCTTCGACGTCTCCGCCCGCAAGAACGCCCGCAACTACGTGGTCACCCAGGTGCGGCAGCGATCACAGTTGATCCAGGTCGAGGAGAACGCGCCGGCCGGGCAGCTGGCCCGCCCGGGCAACCAGTCCGTGCAGCTCACCGTGCCGTCCCGGCCCGCCGAGGTGGCCCGCGGTAACCAGGGGACGATCTCCGCGACCGAGTTTCTCGGTGATGCCGCCGAGCGAACGGGTTTCGGGGGCCTGGAAGCACTCGACACCATCAGCGTCGTGGCCGTGCCCGACCTGATGGCTGCCTACGAGCGCGGCGAGATCGACCTCGACGGGGTCAAGTCCGTTCAGCTCGGCATGATCTCTCACTGTGAGTCGATGGGCGACCGGATGGCGATCCTCGATTCCCCGCCCGGGATGAACGCGCTGCAGATCCGCGAATGGCGCCAGGAGATGGCTGGTTACGACTCGTCCCAGGCTGCCCTGTACTACCCGTGGATCTCGGTCTTCGACCCGGCCACCGGCCAGAAGCAGAACGTGCCACCCAGCGGGCACATGGCCGGCGTCTGGGCGCGTAACGACACCGAGCGCGGCGTGCACAAGGCCCCCGCCAACGAGGTGGTGCGCGGCGCCGTCGATCTGGAGCTGCAGATCACCCGCGGCGAGCAGGATCTGCTGAACCCGAACGGCATCAACTGCATTCGGGCCTTCCCGGGTCGCGGCATCCGGATCTGGGGCGCGCGCACGCTGTCGTCCGACCCGGCCTGGCGCTACCTGAACGTGCGCCGCTACTTCGACTACCTCGAGGAGTCGATCCTTCTGGGCACCCAGTGGGTGGTGTTCGAGCCGAACGACGACGCCCTCTGGGCCCGCATCCGCCGCAACATCTCGGCCTTCCTGGTCAACGAGTGGCGTTCCGGGGCCCTGTTCGGCACCCGCGCCGAAGAGGCCTTCTACGTCAAGTGCGACCGGGACACCAACCCGATCGAGTCGGTGGACGCGGGCCGCGTGGTCTGCCAGATCGGTATCGCCCCGGTGAAACCGGCGGAGTTCGTGGTGTTCCAGCTGGCCCAGTTCACCGGCGGCGGCGCCGGCGAGCTCACCGAATAATCCTCCGGAACAAGGGAAGAACAGATGTCTCTGCAGCCTGGCGATGCCCTCGCCGCCCACAACTTCGGCCTCCAGATCGACGGCGTCACCGTCGAGTACCTCCAGGAGGTCGGTGGTCTCAGCCTTGAGCAGGACGTGATCGAGTACCAGCAGGTCTCGGCCAACGGCCGCCCGGTGACCAAGAAGATGCCCGGCACCAAGAAGGCCGGTGAGGCCAGCGTGACCCGGGGCATGACCCAGTCGAGCGCCTTCACCGAGTGGATCAACGAGTCGCTGGCCGGAAACATGGCCTCGGCGCGCAAGAACGCCACGATCATGCTGATGGACTACCAGTACAACCCGGTCAAGCGCTACAACATGACCAACGCCTGGTGCAGCAAGGTGGAGAGCAGCGGGGTCAAGGCCGGCGACGCGTCGGCCCTGACCGAGCAGGTCACCATCACCTTCGAAGAATTGACGATCGAGTGACCCGGCGGGGCCGGGCCGGCGTGATGGCACCGATGTCGGCAGAAGATCTGGCCACCGCCGCGTCCGCCGGCTCTGCCCCGGGCGAAAGCGTCGTCGACATCGGAATAATGGACGCACCGGCACCCTCCGGCGCGCCCGTCCAGTCCCCGGGTTATCGCTTGCAGACCGAGTTCACCTTCGAGCTGCCGCGCGGTTTCGTCGCCGGTGACGGATCCGTGCACTCCTCCGGCGTGATGCGCCTGGCTACCGCCCGCGACGAACTGATCCCGTTGCGGGACCTACGGGTTCAGGGAAATCCGGCGTACCTGTCGGTGGTGCTGCTGGCCCGGGTGATCACCCGGCTCGGATCGTTGCCGGCCGTGCACGACGGCGTGGTGGAGAACCTCTTCGCCGCGGATCTGGCCTTCCTTCAAGACTTCTACCGCCAGATCAACGCCGAGGGCCACACCCGGGCGAGCGTCGTCTGCCCGCACTGCTCGGAGCCGTTCGAGGTCGAACTCGGCGGGAGCCGCCTGGGGGAATCGTGACGTGCGCGGTCGAGGGCATGCACCAGGAGATCGCGTACGTGGCCCACCATCTGCACTGGAGCCTGGAAGACATCATGGACCTCGAGCACCACGACCGGCGACGCTACGTGGCTGCCGCCCGCCGGCTGGCGGATCCGGCCGGTGGCCCGTCGTGAGCGGCCTGCTCGATTTCCTGGGGCTGGGCCGTCGTCCGGCGCCCACCCGGGCCGGCTCGCCGTCGGGCGAGCCGGCTCCGGCGACTGCACCCCCTCCCGCTACCCCGGCCCCGCGGGTGCAGGACTGGGCGGCCCTGCCCGCCATCCAGCGCGTCACACATTCCGCTTCCGCCCTCTTGACCGGCTCGTTCGACAGAGGACTGACCACCCACCGCAACCCCCTGCTCACCCAGGCATCAACATCCTCCGGCACAACGTTTTCCGCACCCTCTGCGGACAGAGACAGACCCCTGCCCGTGGTCACGGCAATCCCCAACCACCCGACGACAACGCCGGGCAACACCCCGGCGCCCATCCAGCGATTCGCTGAACCCACCCCGAATCAGCCACCACCCCCCGCGCACCCCCTCGCCGAAGGCTCCGACACACCCCGACGACGCCTCGGTCTCGGAGCCCCTCTCACCGACTCCCCCCGAGCCACCGTCTCCCCGACCGCGTCCGCCCCCATCACCGTCGCCCGCAGCGCCGATCCTGGCGTGCACCAGCCCAAGATGACAGCGCCCGCTCCGGTCGCAGGGTCACCCACCGGACCGGTGACAGGAGTGGCAGCCGCTACGGCGGCTACGGCGGCTACGGCGGCTACGGCGGCTACGGCGGCTACGGCGGCTACGGCGGCTACGGCGGCTACGGCGGCTACGGCGGCTACGGCACGATCGTCCGCGGTACAGCGCTCTGCGTCCAAGCCCACGGGCAGTGGACGGTCACGCCTCGGTGCGCCGATGGACCCATCCTCGGTCCTGAACCGGAACGCCCCGATCCAGCGGAGCACACCAAATTCGGCCGGGCCGATGTCCACCGATGCCGCGGCGTCAGAGATGGACGGCGACCGGTCCGGCTACAGGTCCGGCTCGGGCTCCCACTCCGGCTCGGGGTCCGTCTCCAGCTCCCACTCCGGCTCGGGGTCCGTCTCCAGCTCCCACTCCGGCTCTGTCTCGGGCTCCAGCTCGGGCTCTGTCTCCGGCTCTGTCTCCGGCTCTGTCTCCGGCTCTGTCTCCGGCTCTGTCTCCGGCTCTGTCTCCGGCTCTGTCTCCGGCTCTGTCTCCGGCTCTGTCTCCGGCTCTGTCTCCGGCTCCGGCTCCGGCTCCGGCTCCGGCTCCGGCTCCGGCTCCGGCTCCGGCTCCGGCTCCGGCTCCGGCTCCGGCTACCAGAAACCCCCGGAACCCACCCGGCAATCACCAGATCCGATTCGTGTGCAGCGTTTCCCGCGCCCGTGGTCAGCAGCTTCGGCGAGTCCTCTGCCGACGCAGAGCACCTCGTCGTTCAGAGCCCTGAGCGCTGCCTCCCGGATCGCCCCGGCCACGGACCTGCCGCCCGCGCGAGCAGCCCGGCTGTCCTCGGTGCAACGCTCCCCCTCGCCACCGCATCTTCCGCCGGTGGGCGGCCGCGCCCTCCAGGCCCCGCCAGCCAAAGCCCACCAGGCCGGCGCCTCCACGAACGGGACCTCCTCGAACGAGACCGCAACGAACGAGACCGCCACGAAAGGCGCACCCCGGGCCGCGCTCCCCCGATCATCGGGGTCCGCGACGCGGGCAGCCTCTCTACCGTCGATCCCGCCGGCGTCCCCATCACCCGCGCCGCAGGTATCCAGGTCACCACTGCGCCGGTTCTCCCTGCCCTTCGGCAGACGCAACACGGCGACCCCCCAGCCGTCCTGGTCGTCCAAGACCCAGAAGCCCCGTTCCCCCTCAGGCGGAGCGCGGACCCCCTCGGAGCCCTCGATCCGACGTGCCTCGCTGACCCGCCCGGCGGCTCCGACGCAACTCACCTCGCCGTCACCCGGACAGGCCGAACCCCCGACGCGGCAGGAATCACCGACCTCCGCTGCTCGTCCGGCCTCGCCGACGCAATCGCTCTCCTTGGCCCCCGCGCTGCACCGCTCCTCGCGCCAGAACCCGGCGCTCTCAGCCACACCGGCGCGGCTGGAGTCTTCAGTAGCTGCTTCAGCCCAGGCCGGGTCCACCGGACCGTCTGCGGCCTCAGGGCAGTCCGCGCCCTCGGGACAGGCCACATCCTCGGGACAGAGCACGTCCGCCGGCTCGTCCGCGCTCTCGGCGCAACGCACAGCCCTGCCGACGGTTTCGTCCCTTCTTTCCGGGCCGTCCCTGCCCTCAGCGACGTCCAGGTCCTCCTCAGCGCCCGCATCCTCCGTGGGGCTCGCAGGACCTTCGGTCACCGGACCCGTTCAGAGGGCCCCGAGCAACCGGCCACCGGCGTCCACCTCCACGACGGCCCACGGAGCCTCCTCGGCACCGTCCATCCAGCCGGCCGGGGCACGGCGTGAGTTGCCGAACTTCTCACCGGCAACGGGGCCAGCTATCTCCCCAGGCGCTCCCGTACAGCGAGTTGACGTCCGCCACCCAGCCCAGCCCCAGACCCCGACGACGCCGCCTTCTTCCGCCGATCCCGGCCAGCGCATCGGCGTTCGTCGTCCAGCCCCTCCCCACACCACAGCAGTCCAGGACAACGGCCCGGCACTATCGCCGGTCCAGCGTGCCGAGGCACGACGACCGGCCCAGCTCCACTCCTCCACCACCCCGGCAACTGGACCGGCGTCGTCCTCTGCCACTCCCGTCCAGCGAGTGAGCCTTCCCCGTCCAGCGCCGACCACGCAGCACGACGGCGCGGCGACCTCGCCCGCTGAGCGAGCAGAGGTACGGGGACCGGATCGGTCTTCCTTCCCGGCACCCCCGGTGAGGCCACCAGCGTCCGCCACGTCTGTCCAGCGGGCCGGCCTTCTCCGCCCGGCGCACTCCACGACGACGCGAGAAGACAGCACCACCTCCTCCCCCGCCCGGCGCCCGGCGTCCACCGACAGGATTCCGGACGCACCGACATCGCCCTCCTCGGCAAGGGCACGCGCTACCTCGGCCACCGCGTCCACACATCGGTCGTCCGTCGCCTCGCTCCAGGGCGCGTCGCTCGAATCAGCGCCGACGTCCTCGGTGCCGGGGGCGTTCACAGCGCTGTCCTCGGCTCCGCCAGAAACTCTCACGCGAGCCAGGACGGCGACGGTTCAGCGGGCTTCGCTCGTCCGTCCCCAAACGCCCACGTCGTCCAGGCCCGACCGAACCGCCCCGGTCAGGTTGTCGCCGACGACAGACCCGACCGCCCGGTCCGCGAGGACACCGGTGGTCCAGCCCTCGACGCCCGCTGCCGTGCGGCGGCCGGTCCCGATGCCCGCGACGCAACTCGCTACCCCCGCCCGGCCGGCCCGAACGGCGGGGAACCTCCCCGCGGAAACGGGATCGGCCGCGTCCGTCCGTGCTCCTCAACCCTCGAAACCACCCATAGTGCAACGGTCACCTTCGGCGGGTGACCGACGTCCACCATCGACACCGACCCCGCCACCGCCCCCGAAACAGGCGCCGGTTCAGCGGCGTCCGGAACGGCCGGCGCGCCCGTCGGTGCCCGCCGCGGCCAGCTCGACGCGCAAGGCCGAGCCGACTGCCCCAAGACCGGCAGGGCGCAGCCCTCAAGAGCTCGACGAGCTGGCCCGGGCCCTGTACGACCCCATCGCCCGCCTGCTGCGGGCCGAACTACGTGCCGACCGTGAACGTCTCGGCCGGGTGCGCGACAGCCGACCGTGATGCCAAATAATCCGCCCCCGAACCATCGACAGAGGAAACCCCATGCCGTCCACCGCAGATCCCGCCGCCACCGTGTTCTTCCGGCTGTCCATCGACGGCCGGGATCTCGGGTTGTTCCACGGTTGTGACGGTCTGGCCTCCGAGGTCCAGGTCGAGCAGCACGAGGAGGGCGGGAACAACAGCTTCGTCTGGCAACTGCCGACCCGGGTGACGTTCTCGAACATCCGGCTGACACGTCCCCTGACGGCCGACACCGTGAAGGTGGCGTCGTGGATCTCGTCCATCGCCACCGGGATTCAGCGGCCCACGGCTCAGATCGCCGCGCTGCGGGCGGATCTGTCCGTGGTCGCGCAGTGGGGCCTGGTCGAGGTGCTCCCGGTGCGCTGGACCGGGCCGAGCCTGAATCCCGGCCAGGCCGGAGTGGCCGAGGAAGAGCTGGAGATCGCTCATCACGGCTTCACCGATGCGGGAGGCCGGTGATGGCCGGCGTGAAAAATGGCGCCAGCCTGGTGCGGGCGACCCTGTCGATCCATCATCCGCCTTCGACCCTGACCGGCGGTCTGGGCGGCCAGATCGGGCAGGTGCGCTTCCAGTTCAACCCCAACCAGCTGCAGTTGTCCCGATCGGCGTCGTGGAACACCCAGCCGTCAGTGGGTTTCGCCCGCGGCGCCTCACCGGAGTTCTCCGGGGCCAACCCGGCCTCGTTGCAGGTCGAGGTGTTCCTCGACGGCTCGGCCAAACCGAGCGCGAGCAAGGTGCGCGAAGACGTCGAACAGCTGCTGTCGTGCTGCGAGGTGGACCCGCAGAGCCTGCCGACCCAACGTCCGTCCCCACCCTGGGTTCGGTTCGCCTGGGGCTCGTTCAGCACGGTGCAGTTCGTCGCCTACGTGGAGAGCGTCAGCGCGACGTACACCCTGTTCACAGCCACGGGCGACCCGCTGCGCGCGAACTGCCAGCTGTCCCTGACCGAGGTCCCGCTGCCGACCAAGGGCCAGAACCCGACCTCGGGAACCCTGGCCGCGCAGCGCGTGCACCGGGTCGTCTCCGGCGACTCGCTGGAATCGCTGGCCTGGCTGGAGTACGGCGATGCGACCCGGTGGCGCGCGATTGCCGAGGCGAACGCGATCGATGACCCGATGCGTCTGGAAACCGGCCGGGAGCTGCTGCTTCCGGCGACCGAGGAGGTGGCCCGAGGATGAGCCAGAAAACCTACACCAGTGTGCTCCAGGTCCGGGTCGGTGGCACGGAACTGCCGCCGCGGCTGGCCGGTCTGATGGTGGACGCGTGGGTGGACGCGAGCGTGAACGTTCCGGCGGCCTTCCGGCTGGCTTTCTCCAACCCCGGTGGCGACATGTTCGGCACATTTTCCGTGCTGGCCGTGGGCGCGAAGGCCGAGCTGATCCCGGTCACCGACGGCCGGCCCGGAAAGCCACTCCTGACCGGGGAGATCACCGGGGTGGAGATGGATGTGGACGCCGCCGGGCGCTCGGTGGTGGTGCGCGGCTACGACCCGGGACACCGCCTGCTGCGAAACCGCCGGGTGGCCGGCTACCCGAACCAGACGGCCTCGGAGATCGTGCGGCGGGTGGCTCGGCAGAACGGGCTGAACCTGGGCACGATCGACGCAACGAGGACGGTGTACGCGCTCGCGACCCAGCCGAACGTCACCGACTGGGAGTTCCTGGCCCGGCTGGCCCGGGAGAACGACGTCAACCTGTACTTCGATCGGCTCGGCAAGCTTCAGTTCACCGCCCTGCGGGCCGCTTCGGGCGCGCCGGCGGGGAGCACCCCGGCCAGGCGGAGTCCCTACGTGCTGGAGTTCGGCGCGAACACCCTCAACGGCCGGGCCGGGGTGACCGCGGGCGGGCAGGTGAAGACGGTCTCGGTGCGGGGCTGGGACGTGAAGACCCGTAAACCCCTGGTGCAGGACGCATCGGCCACACGCACCGACGACATCCAGGCCGACATCACCCCGGGCGAGCTGATCAGTAAGTTCGGCGCCTCGGAGGTGGTGGACGCGAGCGTGCCGTACGGCACCCAGTCGCAGGTCCGGCACGCCGCGACGGCCCTGGCCGGTGATCTGGCCGGCTCCTTCGCCGAGGTCGAGCTGACCGTGACCGGCGACCCGGAGTTGCAGCCGGGCACGCCCGTGGCGCTGAAGAACGCCGGGTACCCGTTCGAGGGCAAGTACACCGTGACCGGGGTGCGGCACGTGTTCGCCTCCGGCCGGCCGTACACCACCCAGGTCAGCGTGACCGGGCGGCAGTTCCGCTCACTGTACGGCCTGGCTTCCGGCGGGGAACCGGCCCCGGCGATGAACGGAGTGGTCGTCGCCCTGGTCAGCAACGTCCAGGACCCGCTCAAAATGGGACGCGTCAAGCTCCAGTTTCCCTGGCTGTCGGACAGTTACGAGAGCGACTGGGCCCGCGTGGCGCAGTTCGGCGGGGTCGCCGGCGGCGGGCTGATGCTGCCGGACGTGCGGGACGAGGTACTGGTCGCGTTCGACCGGGGCAACCTGGAACACCCGTACGTGCTGGCCGGGCTGTACAACGGCGTGGACAGGCCGACTCCCGATCCGGACCGCACCGATGCCGTGAATCTGCGCAGCGGGGATGTCAACTGGCGCAGCCTGTCCGACCGCAGCGGAAACATGCTGGAACTGATGGACACCCGCGCGGGCAACCGGGGTGTGCGGCTGCGCTCGGGCGACGGGGCGCTGACGGTGCACCTGGACCGGGGCAGGACCAGTCTGAGCATCGACAGCCGGGGCACGGTGCGGATCCACGGCTCGCGCAGCGTCGAGGTGGCCAGCGAGGGCGATCTGACCCTGCGGGCCGGGCGCGCGGTCAACATCCAGGCCGGCGCGGCCGTCAACGTCAACGCCGCGGGCCGGATCGCGATGAACACCGCCGGGGCGATGAACCTGAGTGCGGGAGCGGCGGCCACGATCAACGCCGGGGCGGCCGCCACCATCAACGCGGCCGGTACAGCCAGCATCCAGGCCGGGGCCGCCGTCGGCATCCGGGCGGTGGGCAACGCGAACATCACCGCCCTGTCCGTGGTCCTGACCGGGATCCCGATCCGGAACGGGATCCCCTTCTGATGGCCGAGCAGTTCATCGGTTCCGGCTGGGCCTTCCCGATGCGGGTGGACGCGTCCGGCTCGGTCGCGCTGGCCCGCGGTCAGCGCGAGATCGAGCAGGCGATCCGGCTGGTGCTGGCCACCGCGCCGGGCGAACGCCCGATGCGTCCGGAATTCGGTTGTGCCATCCATGACCTGGTGTTCGCCCCGGTGAACGAGGCGACGGCCGGGCGGATCCGGTACGAGGTGCGCAGCTCGCTGGACCGCTGGGAACCACGCATCGAGGTCGCCGAGGTCAACGTGCTGGAGGACAACGACGACGACGGCGTGGTCCTGATCGACGTGCGGTACGCGATCCGCGGCACGAACAGCCCCCGCAACCTGGTCTTCCCGTTCTACACGATCCCTTCCGACGAGCCCTCGACAGGTGGTGCCTGATGGGACTGCCCTCCCCCGATCTCGACGACCGGCGTTTTCAGCAGTTCGTGGACGACGCCAAACGACATGTGCAGCAGCACAACCCGGAATGGACCGACCACAACGTCTCCGACCCGGGCGTCACCCTGATCGAAGCCGTGGCCCACCTGGCCGACCAGCTAGTGTACCGGCTGAACCGGGTGCCGGACAAGAACTACCTGGCCTTCCTCAACCTGCTCGGGGTGAAGCTCTTCGCGCCGGCCGCGGCCCGGGCCGACGTGATCTTCTGGCTCTCGGCGCCGCAGCCGGACACCGTGACGTTGCCGGCCGACACCGAGGTGGCGACCCTGCGCACCGAGACCGACGAAGCCCTGATCTTCGCCACCGAACGCGATCTGCTAATCCCCCCGGGCACCCTGGAATACGTCGCCCGCGAGACCCAGAACGGCTCGGGCGTAATCGATCTGACTCCTCAGGTGCGCTCCGGGCGGGACGTCCCGGTGTTCGGTAATCCGCCCCAGGCCGGTGACGCCCTGCTGTTCGGGCTGTCCGCGGCCGTGCCCGGCTGCGCGGTGATGCTGACGTTGGAGAGCACGGTGGACGGAGTCGGCGTGGACCCCCGTCAGCCACCGCTGCGCTGGCAGGCCTGGACCCCGAACGGCTGGCAGGACTGCGAACTCGAGGAGGACGGCACCGGCGGGCTGAACCGGGCCGGGAACGTGGTGCTGCACGTCCCGGCCACTCACGCACCCAGCCGGTTCGGTGACCGGGACGCGGGCTGGCTGCGCTGCCTGGTGGTGGCCCCGTTCCCGGACCAGCCGTTCTTCACCACCTCACCGACCGTGCGGGCCGCCGACGCGTTCACCATCGGCGGGACGGTGTCGGCGGTGCACGCCCAGGTGGTGCACAACGAGCTGCTCGGGGAGGCCACCGGCACTCCGGGACAACGGGTCCGGGTGGCCGGCGTCCCGGTGCTGGCCGACGATCCGCCGCTGCTGCTGGAGGTAGCACAGGACGCGGGCTGGCGGCCCTGGCAGGTGGTGGACGACTTCTCCGAATCCGGGCCGGACGACCGGCACGTCACCCTGGAGCCGGCCACCGGGGAGATCTCGTTCGGCCCGGCGGTGCGGGAACCGGACGGCAGTCTGCGTCAGTACGGCGCGGTTCCGCTGCGCGGAGGAATGATTCGCGCCGCGCGGTACCGGGCCGGCGGTGGGCGGGCCGGGAACGTCTCGCGGGGCACGTTGCAGGTGCTGCGCAGCTCGATCCCGTTCGTGGCCCGGGTGGAGAACCGCGAGGCGGCCCGGGGCGGGGTGAACGGCGAGACGGTGGACGAGGCGTCGGTGCGGGCCCCGATCACCTTGCGGGCCCAGGACCGCGCGGTCACCGTGCGGGACTACGAGGAGCTCGCCCGGCGGGCGGCGCCGGAGACGGCCCGGATCACCTGCGTGGGGATGTCCGCCACCGATCACGGTGAGAACGCGGTCCGCATTCTCGTGGTGCCGCAGGCCGTCACGGACCGGGGCGGCCGGTTGCGGTTCGAGCAGCTGGTGCCCGGTGACCTGCTGCTGGACAAGATCACCCGCTATCTCGACCAGCGGCGCCCCCTGGGTACCCGGCTGGCTGTGGGACCGCCCTTCTATCAGGGTGTCTCGGTAAAGGCCACGCTGCACTCCTATCGTGCGGCCCAGGTCGGCCAGGTGCGCGCCCGCGCCCTGGACGCCCTGTACGACTTCCTCGACCCGATGACCGGAGGACCCGACCGGACCGGCTGGCCGTTCGGTCGTCCTCTGCGTTCAGGTGATCTGTTCGCCGCCCTGCAACGTCTTCCGGGGGTGGAACTGGTGGACGAGGTGCTGCTCCACCCCTCCGATCCCCTGACCCGACGACGGGGCGATGCCACCGACGTCCTCACGCTGTCCTCTTCGTCGTTGTTCTTCTCGTTCGAGCACGACGTCGACGTGATCGGGCCGTCGTGAGAGGCGCCCTGCCCGAGCTGACGAGTCCTCATCCTCTGGGTGAACGGCTGCCCGCCGTGTACGCCGACGACGAGTTCGGGCAGCGGTTCAGCACCGGCCTGGACAGTGTCTTCGCGCCGTTGCTGACCGTTCTGGACTGCCTGCCGTTCTATTTCGACCCCCTGCTGGCGCCGATGGACTTCGTCGACTGGCTCGGGCGCTGGGTGGGGGCCGAGCTGGACGGGGACGAGGACGCGTCGGTGCGGCGGGCGGCGGTCGCGGCGGCCGGTCTCCTGCACCGTTCCCGGGGAACGCCCCGGGGGCTGGCGATCGCGATCCGGCTGATGTTCGGGGTCGACCCGGAGATCACCGAGAGCGGTGGCGCGATCTGGTCTTCCGGCCCGCTGGGCCCGTTCCCGGGTGACCAGGGCCCGTGGTTGCGGGTCACCCTGCGGGTCGCCGACCCGTCGTCCGTCGATCGCCAGCGTCTGGACGAGGTTGTCGCCGGAGCGCGTCCGGCCCACATTCCGTACACCGTCGAGGTGCTGGGTCTGCGGCCCGGCCCCGGCTCCCGATGAGAGGAACTGAGCAACCGATGCCGAACGAAAGCAGCGAACCGCGTCGCCGCCCGCCGGGGCCGGCGTATCCCGCTCCCGCACAACCCGGTTCGGTCCGGCCGGGGCCTTCCCAGCCCTCGCCTTCCCAGCCGGGACCGGCGCGACCTGCCCCTTCCCAGCCTGGCCCCACTCAACCCGGAGTCTCCCGCCCCGGGCCGTCGCGGCCCGGTCCGTCGTCGCCTCCGCGAGAGGACGGCCCGGCGGATCCCGAACTCGAGCGGGCCCGGGCCCTGCTACTCCCCGTGCCGGAATCGCTTCCGGGAGTGGGCGAGGTGGCGCCGGGCCGGCCCGATCCGGTGCGACCCGTGACCCGGACACCCGAACCGGTACGGGAGAGGGGCGTCCTCTGCTGGAACTGCTCGGTGGAGAACCGCAGCGACCGGATCTTCTGCCGCAACTGCGGGGTCGAGCTGAGCCGGGTGCCGGTGGCCGCCTCGCCGCCGGAACCCTCGTGGTGGAAACGATTCCGGGACCGCCTGAACGACGTGCCGTGGTTCGCGGTCGGGGCCGGCCTGCTGACGATGCTCATCTTCCTGGCCGGTGTACTGCTGGCCAGACCGCTGTTCTACCGCTACCAGGACCGGGTCAGCACTCCGGTGGCCGTCGTACCGATCTCGGTGGACGCGTCGAACAGCGATCCGCAGCATCCTGCGACCTCGGCCTTCGACGGCGGGTCGAACACCTGGTGGGGGCCGGGCTTCTCGGGTGACTCCCGCGGCCAGTTCCTGCGGGCGGTGATCAACCCGACCGACCTGAGAGCGGTCCGGATCACGCCCGGGGTCTCCCCCCGGCCGGAACTGCGCGACCAGCAGGCCCGTCCACACACCCTGACCCTGGTGGTATTCGACCAGCAGGGCCGGCGCACCACGAAACAGGTTACGCTGAAAGACTACACGCCAGAACTGGTGCGAATCCGGGTCGACGGTGCCGTGCAGGTGGTGCTGGTGCTGGGTGAGGGCTTCGGCACCTCGGACGGCAAGGAGATCGCCATTGCCGAGGTGGAGCTGTACCGGTATTGAGCTCAGTGTGCGGCGAGCGCGTCCCGTAGGGCCGCCCGGGAGCTGATGCCGAGTTTCGGGAAGATCCTGTACAGATGGGTGCTGACCGTGCGGTGGGAGAGGAAGAGACGTTCGCCGATCTGCTTGTTGGTGAGGCCCTGGGCGGCCAGGTCGGCGATCCGCAGTTCCTGGGCGGTGAGATCGGACGAGGAGGCGCTCTGGGTCCCGGATCCGGTGTCGCGCAAGCGTAGTTCGGGTAATCCGGCGGTGAGGGTGGCGGGGTCGTCGTCGGTGGCCGCGGCCAGGAACAGCACCGGGCGGCCGGACAGCCGGCGAGCGATGAAGCCGAGGACTTCGGCGCTGGAGGGGTCGATCCCGACGACGTCGTCCACCAGGAGCAGGAGCGGTCCTTGGGCGGTGGCGGCGGTGTCGACCAGGGCGAGTGCCGCCGCCGAGATGACGAAGCGGGAGGGTTCCGGGCCGTCGGTCAGGCCGAAGGCCCGGTTCAGGGCCTGGCGCTGGGTGCCCGGTAGCCGGGCGATGTACTCCCGCAGCGGGTACAGCAGCTGGTGCAGTCCGGAGAACGGCAGTTCCGCCTCGGCCTCGGCGCCGCAGGCCCGCAGTACCCGCAGACCGTGAGTGGGGGCCTGGGCTGCGAGCGCGTCCAGCAGGGCGGACCTGCCGGTGCCCGGGGCGCCGCGCAGCACCGTGCTGGACGGGCCGTTTTCCGGGCGGGCCAGCCGGGAACTCAGCACCGCGAGCTCCGGGCGGTCGTTCACCTGTTCAGGGACCACTTCCGGTCCGCGGAGTTCGAACAGCACACTGGCTGACACTGGCAGCTCTCCTTCACCCGCGCGTCCGGGCCGATCAGCGGTCCGGACGGTCAGCACTCGCTGACCGGACGGACACTAATCGGAGCGTTGTGGACGAACTGTGAACGTCGGGTGGGGAGCTGTTCACTGATGCCGCCCGGTCAGCGACTGGGGCTGACCCTCCGGATGGTGCCGGCGAACCCGCCGGCTCCGACGGCCAGGCTCTCGGCCGTCCAGTCGTCGGATCCGAGGGCGTCGAGCGCATGGTCCAGGGCGCTCTCCCAGGAGGCGCTCTCGGGCACGAATGCCGAGAGCAGCCAGCCCCCGACGACGAATCCGGCCTCCACCGCGTCGGCGGGAGGAAGCAGCAGGGCCGGGTCTTCCTGCTCGACCAGAGCGGTGAGGAAGGTCTGCGCGGTCGGCCGGTCGATATCGGCCCAGGCCTCCATGTGCACGACGGAATCGGCCAGGGACGCGATGCTGTCGAGGTTCGGGGGCCCGTCGTAGAGGTCGAGCAGCACGTGGTTGTCGACGGCGAGGCACAGGTCGACGGCGTCGGCGAAGGTCTGATCTCCCTGGTCGACGAGGGTCTGGGTGGCCACCACCGATCGCGCCGGATCCCGCGCGACCACGGCCGCCAGGGCCTCGCGCACGAGCGGCTCCACCTGACTGTCGATCCTCATCGGCACCACTCCTCCAGGTTCCGGTTCTCCTGCCGCCCGGTCTGCGGCAGGTCCGGCCACGGTAGTGGGGATGACTGGATGCGGCATTTCAGGCGGTCGGCCGGGCCCGGCGAGGCCCGGTGACGGAGCCCGCCGGGTTACTCCGTCCGGAGCGCGCCTTGCAGCAGGGACACCCCGTGCGCCTGCTGACCGAGCTGCTGGGCGGAAATGTCGACAAGAGGAAATCTCTCCAGGTCGCTGACCGAGGCCGGCAGGTTCAGCGGAGCCGGACCGAGCGTCCCCAGCGGAATCATCGTGTCCGCGCCGTCATACAGCCACACCGCGTAATAGCCCGTGGTGGAGGGCATATCGGAAACATCGACCTTCATCTGCAACCCGTGTCCGGTGTCGACGATCGTGACGGTGCCCCGAACCGCCCGCGTGACCGCGTTCTTGGACCCCAGGCTGGCCTCGGCAACAATTGTAGGAGGCCTTTCCACCAGCGTCTGTACACCCAGGGTCCCGGCGATGCCCACGAGGGCGGCCGCCACGGCCAGCAGGGCGGCCCGCCAGGCTGTCCGGCCCTGTCGCCGGCGCCCCGGACGGTCGCTTCCCGGCGCCACCTCCAGCACGGTCGGCGGCTGGGCGAAAACCTCCTGGGAAATGCGCTGCCACAGGTCACCGGGCATGGCCGGGAGCTCGCGAACCGGTTCCGCGTCCCGCGCCACGCCGATGACCGTGCACAGGTCCGACAGGCTGTCGGCGCACGTCCGGCACTGCTCCAGATGCCCGGTCTCCTGGGTAGACATGTGCTGCTCGCCGACTGCGACAAGGGTAAGACGCTCAGAATCAATATGCGCCACGGTCCAGCTCCCTTCGCTTGCGCAGGCGGGCCACGCCACGGCGCAGATGACTCTTGACCGTGCCGAGCGCCAAGCCTGTCACGGCGGCGATCTGACTGTGGGTCAGGTCGTCGTACAGCGCCAGCTCGAGGACGCGGCGCTGTTGCGGTTCCAGAACCGTCAGCTCGTCGGCGATGACGAGCTGCTCCAGGACGGTCTCCGTATCATGCTCGACCGATGACGGCGGCGACGCTACCCGACGAAGAGAGTCGGTCACCCGATCCTGCCGCGAGCGCACCCGGATCAGGTCGACAGCCTTGCGCCGGGCGATTCCCAGGAGCCAGCCGAGGAGGCTGCCGAGTTCGGGCTGATAACTGTCGCGGTTGTGCCAGGCCGCGACGAAGGTCGCCTGCACGACGTCCTCGGCGTCGGCGTGGTTACCCACCACGGTTCTGGCCAGGTGCAGAACAGCTGGGCCATAACAGTCGTAGAGCAGCCTGAGTGAGCCTTCGTCGTCGGCCTGGAAACCCTTGCGGATCTCCTCGTCACTCCCGCCCACCGGATGACCAACGTCACTCATCGTGGTCGCCGTCCTCGATCAAGCACGTCTGAACCTAACCCATTTCGCACCATGACCGGCGCAGCCGGGAACTCGGCGCAAGTTTCTGGGCTCAGGTGCATCCGTACGCGGGCCCGGAAGCGAATCCCAGAACGACACCACCCGCCACGACCCCCGGAAGGGAATCATGATGCGCCTTTCACGCCCCGTGATCACGCTCGCTGCTGCTGCCGGTACCGCTGTCGGACTGACGTCGGCGGTGCTGCTACCTGCCACTGCGTCGGCCAGCGCGGTGTCCACCGGGCAGAACGCCACGACCTCGATCGCCCAGGCCGCGACCTCTCCGGCCGGCAACCGGTCCCTGGCGTCGGTGCTCCTGGCCGACAAGCATCGCTTCGACCACAACGGAAAGGATTTCGACATCCTGCGGACGGCCGTCGTCACCGTTCTGAAGGCCAAGCCCAAGTCCTCGGTCAGCGTCCTGACCGACGGAAAGACGCCCGTGACCGCTTTCCTGCCCACCGATCGGGCCTTCGAGCTCCTGGTCAAGGACATCACCAAGGCCAAGAAGCTGCCCAGTGAGAAGGCAGCCTTCCGTGCTCTGGCCGGCCTGGGCACCGACACCATCGAGGAAGTGCTGCTTTACCACGTCGTGCCGGGCAGCACCATTACCGGTAAGGCCGCGCTCAAGTCCGACGGTGCCGTGCTCAAGACCGCCCAGGGCGGCACCGTGAAACTGAAGGTCGCACTGAAGTACCCCTGCGTGACCTTCCGCCTCGTGGACGCCGACAAGAGCGACGCCAACCCTCAGGTCATCAAGGTGGACGTCAACAAGGGCAACAAGCAGATCGGCCACGTCATCAACCGCGTGCTGCGCCCGGTCGACCTGCCCTGACGACGGCTTCCGGCTGCCGTCCCAGCCGATCACTCCGTAACCGGTTGCGAGGGCAGCCGGTTACGGAGCGATCGGGCCTGGCATCTCACCCGCCGCGGGCTGTCTCCGGCCGCTGGAACGTCTTGGGCCGGAAACGCGCCTGGTCGGCGAGATTCCCCTGAGCTCAGGGCGGTGTGGATCGCCCTCCTGGTCACGGCGTCGGTGGCGCTGCCGGAACGGTCATGTCCTGGACCCCGAGCACGCTCAACAGCTTCAGCCGCTCGGATGATTCGCTGCCGGGCACGGCACTGAACACGATGATCCGCAGGTCGGCGCCGTGCACCGACAGCACGTCGCAGTCCAGGTGCAGTTCGCCGACCACGGGATGGTCAAGGGTCTTGCTCTCGTTCCCGTTGCCGTAGTGGGCCGCCGCCGTGATCGACCACAGCCGTGCGAATTCGTCGCTGGAGCGCCGTAGTTCGCCAATCAGGCCGGCCAGCTCACGGTCGGCGGGATAGCGCGCGGCCACGGCCCGCAGGTCGGCGATCAGCGAGGCCCGGTAGCCGGCCAGATCGAGGTGCCGCATCCGGCCCGGATCACCCAGGAACGAGCGCCACACCAGGTTCTCCGCCCGGCCCGGGCGGGGATTGCGCCTGTCGCCGCTCATCGCGGCCCAGATGTCGTTGTGCTCCAGCAGGGTCCAGGCCGCGTCGAACACGGCGACGGGCGTGTCGGCGAAGCGGTCCAGGAGCCGCTGCACGCTCGGGCCGATCGTCTGCGGCACCTGCCCGCCGGCCTGCACCGCGTACCCGGCGATACGGCAAGCCATCTCGTACTCCGCGCCAGAGATGCGCAGGGTGCGGGCAAGCGCTCTCAGTACGGAACTACTGGGATGTGCCCGCCCCTGCTCCAGCCGTTTGACGTAGTCCGGGGAGATGCCGGCCAGCCAGGCGACCTCCTCGCGGCGCAGCCCGGGCGTGCGGCGTGAATCCGGACGGAACGGCAGCCCGACGTCGGCCGGGCTGACCTGGGTGCGCCAGGACCGCAGGAGTTCCGCCAGATTCGGTGCCTCGCTCATTCCACCATTGTCTTCCTCGTGATCGTTGCGCGCCGGGTCAGCGGAACGAGGCGGCGTTGCGCTCGCACCAGGCGCCGAAGGTGGTCAGCGGCCGGCCGGTCAGCCAGAGGGCGTCCTCGGCGTAGACCGAGGAGCGTCCCGTGGCGAACAGCGTGTGCAGATTCTCCAGTCCCCGGGCTGCGCGCTCGGGCATCCCGGAGGCGATGTTCTTCTCGGCGAGCTGCGCCGGGGTCAGGTGCACCAGCTCGATGTCCAGGCCCAGCGTCTCGTTGAGGATGTCGACCTGCTCCCGCGACGAGAGCGCGTCGGGGCCGTTCAGGATGTACGACCGGCCCGCGTGCCCGTCCTGGGTCAGGGCCACGGCGGCCACCCGGGCGACGTCGACGGTGTCGATCGGCACGGTCTTGCCCGGGTCGGTCGCGTCGTACACCCGGCCCTCGGCCCGGATCGTCGGCACCCACCACAGCGCGTTCGTCATCAGGGTGTTGGCCTTGAGGTAGGTGACGGCCGGCGAGGACGTCCGGAAGACCTCGTCGCGAGCCGCGATCATCTCGCCGATGATCGGCCGGGGGTAGGCGACGGTCCCGAACGAGGACAGCAGCACGGTGCGGGACACCCCTGCCGTCCCGGCGATCTCCACGTACTTCCCGGCCTGCTCGATGCTCGGGTGCGCCTGCATGTAGAAGACGCCCTCGACCCCCTGGACGGCCTTGGTCAGCGCCTCGGTGTCGTCCAGGTCGCCGACGACCAGGTCCACGTCGACCGGGAGGTGGCGGGCCCGCTGGGGATCACGCACCAGGGCCCGGACGCTGTGCCCCTGACGGTGCAGGTCGCTGACCAGAGCGCCGCCGACGTTCCCGGTGGCTCCGATGATGAGGTATGTCATGGCTGTGGCCTTTCGCGATGTTCCGTGATGCTTGCTGGAACAAGTCTCGCCGCAGGCCCGGGCGGGAGAGTGGCCCAAGTCGAGCCCCCCTCAGACCTCAACGTCAGCAGATGGCTCCCGCGATGTTCTCGGCAACAGCAGGGTGAGCAGGCACACCACCGCGGCGATACCGATCCCGGCCTGGATCGCTCGTTCGAAACCCTGCACGTAGTGCGGGTTCCCGCCGGATTCGACGCCCGCCGAGGAGAAGAACACCGTGCCCAGCACCGCCACCCCGATCGCACTTCCCAGCTGCTGCAGGGCGTTGAGAACACCGGAGCCCGAACCCACCTCGTCCGGGTCCAGCGCCGCGAGCACGAAGTCGAACAGTGGCGCGATCACCAGACCCAGGCCCAGGCCCCACACCAGCAGCGGCCCGGCCAGTTCCCCACCGCCGACCTGCATCTGTGCCTGCCCGAGCACCACCAGCAGCAGCGCCAGGCCGACGGCCTGCAGGGCACTGCCGAGCAGGAGGGTGGTGCGACCGATCCGGGGAGCCAGGACGCCGGCCCCGACGAAGGCGCCGATCGTGGAACCCAGCGCGTACGGCAGGGCGGTGAGACCCGCGTGGGCGGCCGAGAAGCCCAGTCCGAGCTGGAGGAACAGCGTGAGGACGAGTCCGACGCCGAAGGACCCCCCGAAGAAGACCAGCGTGACGACGACACCGGCGGAGAAACCGCGGTGGGTGAACACGGACGGCTTCACCAGCGGCTCGCGTCCCGCCGCCAGACGGGCACGGGTCCAGAGCACCAGCAGACCCAGAACCACGGCCGCCGCGGCCAGGAGGACGAAGATCCAGGCCGGCCAGCCCGCCTCCCGGCCCTGCATCAGCGGGTACGTGAGCAGGGCCATCGCGACGCCGACCAGCACGGTTCCGACCAGGTCCAGGCGAGGCGCGCAGTCCGGCCGCGCCGGCGGGAAGGTCCGCATCGCGCCGATGGCGGCGACCAGGCCGACGGGCAGGTTGATGAGGAAGACCAGCCGCCAGCCGGTCCCGAACAGGTCGGCGCCGACCAGAACCCCACCGAGCACCGGCCCGGCGACGGCGGCCAGCCCCACCACCGGACCGAAGACCGAGAACGCCCGGCCCTGGTCCGAGGGGCTGAAGACCGCCTGCATCAGGCCCAGGCCCTGCGGGATCAACAGCGCGGCCGCAGCCCCTTGGAGCAGACGCCCGGACAGCAGCACGGAGGTGCTGGGGGCGACGGCGCAGACCGCCGAGCAGACGACGAAACCCCAGGCCCCGACGAGAAACAGCGTCCGGCGCCCGAACCGGTCACCCAGCCGGGCCCCGGTGATGAGGAAGACGGCGAAGGTCAGCGAGTAACCTCCTGTGATCCATTGCAGTGCAGTGGTGCTCGAGTTCAGGTCGCGCGCGATGCTCGGCGCGGCCACGTTCACGATGGTGCTGTCGAGCAGATCCATGATCTCCGCGCAGAGAATCAGCGCGAGGATCAGCCAGGCCCGGGGATGGGTCCGCACGTCAGTCAGAACGGTCTGTGACACCGGTGTTCCTTTCGCTGGGTACACAGACACCCTGCCGAGAACACGACCCTGCATGGCACCAGTACTGCGACAGGAAATACCAGAAACCCGCCAGGTAGCCGATCTAGTCCGAGGCGTGGCGCAGTTCCGCCCGGTATCGACCCGGCGTCTGCCCGACCACGGCGGTGAACGCCTCGATGAAACTGGTCGGGTTGGACCAGCCCAGGCGGGCCGCAGTATCGATGACGGCCTCGCCCTCCACCAGCCGCACCAGCGCATGCTGCACGCGCAAGAGGCTGCGCCACTGATGGAAGCTCATGCCGAGCTCGGTCTGGAACAAGCGGCTGAGCGTGCGCTCGCTGGCCCCCACGGCCCGGCCGAGCTGGGCCAGGGTCGAGGAGTCGGCCGGATCGGCATGGAGCAGGTCGGTGACGGCCCGCAGGCGATCGTCGACGGGCCGGGGCAGATAGAGATCCTGGGATGGGCTGTCGATCAGCTCCTCCACGACCACCTGCCGCAGGGCCTCGCGGTAGGCCGCTCGCAGTTCCCGCTCCCCCGTCAGCACCAGCAGAGCCTCCCGCAGCAGCGCGGACACCGCGAACACGGCCGGCTCCCCCGGCAGCCGATCACCCAGTCCGGCCGGGACCTCGAGCATCCGCACCTCGGTGTCACCGTAGGCCCGGTGATGATGCTCGAAATCCGGCGGCGTCCACGTCACCCGATTGGCCGGAGCCACCCACGTGCCCCGGTCGGTGGTGGTGGTCAGGACGCCCGCCGCCGGATAGAGCAGCAGGCCGTTCTCATGCCGGTGGGGGGCAACCCCCTGGCCGTGCGTCATCGATGCCTGGCTCTTGGCCACCCGCTGCACGGAACTCACCGCCGCGATACTGCCACGCGGGCGGAAACGAGGGTGCGCACCGGCCTTATCGTCCGTCTAGGAACCACCTGGGCTCCCCCGGGTGGCCCCGTTCCCGGTCGAGGGTCATGCCCGCGCCGGGTCCGCCGGGTGGTCGACTCGGCCGGGTGGCTGAGCGGCACTGGTGAGGACGGCCTCGGCGATCTTGCGGAAACTGGTGAAGAGCCGGTTGCGGTCTCCGGTACGGGTGGCCAGGGCCACCTGGCCGGGTTCGACACCACGCAGGGGGACGGTGGTCAGGCCGGGGTGCAGACCGGTGGCGGCGTCGAGGGGCGGGCCGATGGCCACGGCCTGCCCGGCGGCGATGAGTTCGTGCTTGTCCTCCAGTGCCTCGAAGTGGCCGGTGCCGCCTGGTACCCGCTGCTCGAGGCGGGGAAACTGGTGGGACATCCCCTTCGCGCGCAGTCAGCACCAGAGCGCCGGTTCATTGTTCTCAACACGACTGCGCTTGAGGCCGATCCCAAGGGAACAACCACAGCGATTCGGCCCGTCCCGGACAGCCGCCGGCTGGCCCACCGCGAGGAGCACCTCATGACCGGGAACCTCACGCACGAGCCCGACTCACAGGTCCAGCAGCACGCACACCGGCGACGCCCCCGAACCGGATTCCTCGTGGCGTCCTTCGCGGCCGTGATCGCTCTGGCCGGTGCCGGAACGGCCGTCGCTGCCGGCAAAGGTGTCTTCCGGGACGAGACGGGCAACGTCGGCATCGACGCCTCGGTCCTCAGCCCCGTCTACGAGGGGCATCGACGCACGATCACCGACCTCGAGCAGCTCGAAATCGAGGGAAAAGCTCACTACAGCGTCAATAATCGTGAATTGGCCTGCCAAGGGATCAGCCTCTACTTCGACACCGAGGCCGAACGGCAGGCCTACCTGCAAGAGGTCGAACCCCGCCACCAGGCGGCGATGCAGGAAGAGAGCGCCCACCCGGACGAGGACCCCTGCAAGCCCTACACTCACTCTCCTCGGTTCGCTGAACAGTAGGGTCGAAGATGCCTGTCGAGTCACGGCCGCCGGTAGATACGTTCCCGGGCATCTCCGCGCAAAGTTACGTCCTGTACGCCGAGAACCCGATTTTCGCCGGTGTAGGCCCCTTTCCGGTTTGGCCGAACGGAGTCCTGTTCTCGGTCTCCGTGCGTCTGGGTCCAGAGCTGCAGCAGGCAGACCCGATGCCGTCCTGGCTCAGGGGAAGCCGGGGTGACGAACCCTCTTGTTCGAACCAGGTGGTATTCGGTCCGGGCGTGGAGCACACTCCGACGCCGGCTTTCGACGGCTTCGAGGTTGGCGTACGCGTCGATACGAAGGCGCCGGTCTGGTGCTCACCCGCACAGGTGCTGAACCGAACGTCAGCACTGCACATCTCGTACAACGGGGGCCATGGAGAGCCGGCGGGAGGCCAGTCGCACTGGTGGCTCTCTCCCCTCCCCGCAGATAGGTCCCTCGCTCTTAGTTGTCGCTGGTCGGCCCTCGGGATATCGGCGCCGTGGACCTCGATTGATGTGGACGAACTGGCGTCAGCAGCAGAGCGAATAGGGACGGCCCCCTGGTAGGGAGATGCCGTTTTCACTTCGATCGACGCCTATTCACACGCCCCACCGGCATCGCTCGTGCTCACCAAACGCGTCGTCCTGGTCCGCAGATCCCGCCGATAGATGTTGAGCACGCCCTCGGCCTTCTCCGCACGGTCGCGGTCGATCCCGCTCGTGTAATAGACCACGTACCGGCCGTCGGGGGTCATCGCCCCGGGGTAGCCCGGCTGGCCCAGGTCGAAGGAGCCGTCCGGCAGCGCGTCGACACCTGTTTCCTTGCCGGTGCCGACATGCCGGAGGACGAGGCTGCCGGGTGTCTGCAGCAGCACGAGTCGCCCACCCCTGCCGATGTCGGCGGAGGAGTCGAACTCGACGCGACGCGGCACAGCTGCCGCTGCGGTGCGCCGGGTCTGGCGGTCGTAACGCCACACCCCGTCGGTGTCGGTGTAGAGCACGAACCGGCCGTCGGGGCTCAGGCGCTGGTTGAACCGGAACACCGAGGCCGGCTTCCCGAACCGGTCGGGGATCAGGCTGGTCTTGTTCGCGCGCAGGTCACGCACGTACAGCGCCCCCTGAACGGTTGCGGTGGAGGCATTTTTGGTCAGATCGGTGGCTGACGACTTGAACAGCACGAGGCGGCCGTTCGCGCTGATCTCCGGCTCGATCGAGGTGTCGTTCGCCGTCTTTCCCTCCAGGTTGGCGCTGGCCAGGGTGACGCGGTCGGTGTCGACGTCGCGGACGAAGACGGAGGCGTGGTTGGTATTGCCGTTCTCGAGATGGGTGTAGGTCAGGTGCCGGCCGTGGGCGTCCAGCATGGGTGAGGTCCAGACGTGCCCCCCGCCCTCGGAGGTGCGCTCACCGGTGCGCCGGTCGTAGACCCAGATTCCGGCCTCGTTGGCCGGGCTGTCGCCACCGAGGTTCAGGTAGCTGACCCGGGTGCCGTCGGCGCTGATGCTCGGCAGGAAGTTGTAGCCGCCCTTGACCGGGTCGCTGGCCACGGTGGTGCGCCGCAGCTTCAGGTCGCGCAGGAAGATCGTCCGGTCGCCGCTCTCGGTGTCCGGCGCGTACCCGGTGAAGACGACGTACCGTCCGTCGGCGCTGATCTGGGGTTCGGCGTTCGTGGTGGTACCGAGCCAGCCGGGCGGACAGGCCGTCGTCACTGTGGTCCGATCAATGGCGGACGCGGACGGCGGGGTCCCCAGGGCCCCCATCCCTACCGCGGTGGTGACGGCCAGAACCTGGACCAGGCGAAATGAACTTTGAACGGACATCTTTGACCTCCCCCGGCCCGGCTGGGCCACAGCTGGACCATCGTGGGAAAGGCCATGAGCGTTACTGGGGTTCGGTCTGCACCAGCACAGCGTGGACCACCCAGCGCTCCCAGGCCGAGTACTCCGGGTGGCAGGTGGTCAGGGTCAGCCGGGCCTGGTCGGGCACCGCGCCCGGCTGCCCGGGGACCGGCTCGAGCACGTCGGTGTCCCCCGGCCGGACGATCTCGTGCCCGGTGACCCGATAGGTGAGACGCGCCTGCCGGGTCTGCACGATCACCCGGTCGCCGGTCTTCAGATGATCCACATCGCGGAAGGGACGGGCCCAGGTGGTGCGGTGACCGGCCACCGCGAAGTTGCCGATCTCGCCGGGCAACGCCGTTCTCGCGTAGTGCCCGACCCCGCCGCGCAACACGTTCGTCCCGGTGCCCTCGAACACCGGCATCTGCCAGTGCGCACCGAACCGCGGCACGGTCATGATCGCGAAGGCCCGGCCATGGATCGGTACCGATACGGCGGCTTTTCGGGAGACCCCGGTCACGGCCCGGGCCACCGGTGGCGCCTGACTCCATTCCTGCCGCAGCGCCTCGACGGTGTTCGAGGCCTTCTGGCTGCCGGTGTGCCGGGTCCAGAAGAACCAGCCACCGGCACCCATCAGACCGAGAAGCCCCGTCACGATGGCCATACTGGCGAGCGCGGCCACCACCTGACGCGCCGCCGGGCCCCGGCGGCGCGTCACCGCCCTATGCCTTGTGCCGGCCACGGGGGCTCCGGCCGCGGGCGAGCAGTCCTCGGGTCATCAGGCCGCCGAGCAGGAGTACCACGGCGGTCAGTACCAGCGGGGGAAGGACCCGGCTGCCGGTGTACGCCAGGGCGGAACCGGTGCCCGAATCCTTCACCGGGTCCCCCGCGATCGTCAGGGCGACAACGCCTTCCGAGCAGGCGCCGGTCTTGTTGCAGACCTGGTACCGGATGGTGACGATCCCCGCCCGGGCCGATTTCGGGGCCGTGTAGTGGATCGTGTCGCCCTTGACCGTCGCGGTGCCGCCGGCGGGCTGCCCGAGGATCTTGAGGCTGCCCAGTGGGTACCCGGCCGGGTCGGTGTCGTTGCCCAGCACGTCGATGACCGTGGTGCCGCCGGGTCGTACCGTGGCGGTGTCCGGCTTCACGACCGGCGGTGCGGCGGTGACCTGAACGGTGGCGGTGGCCTGGGCGCACAGGTCGGTGGAGTCGCAGACCTCGTAGGACACCGTGTCGGTTCCCACGAAGCCGTCGTCCGGGATGTAGACGATCTTGCCCTTGACCAGGACGGCCGTCCCGTGTCGGGCCGCCTTGGTGATCTTGCTGACGGTCAGGGGGCCGCCGTCGGCGTCGTGGTCATTGGCCCCGACGTCGATCGTCACCGGGTTGCCGGCCACCACGCTGACCTTGTCGGCCACGGCGACGGGCGCGTGCTGGTGGCCGGCCACGTGCACGGTGATCTGGGCGGTGTCGCATCCGGAACGCTCGTCGCAGACCTCGTAGCTGAAGGTCTCGTCGCCGCTGAAGGTGAGATCGGTGAGCTCGTAGACGATCTTGCCCTTCACGATGGTCGCGGTGCCGTGCTTCGGCTTCTCGACCGAATGGAGGACGAGGGGGTCACCGTCGGCGTCCTGGTCGCCGAACAGGGCGGGGATCGTCACCTTCACGGCGGTCGAGGGCAGGGAGACCGCGTCGTCGTCGGCGACCGGGGCGGTGTTCAGCGCGATGGACACGGCCCCGGTGTTGTTCGACGACTTCGGGTCCGGGGAGCCGGAGGTGACGCTCGCGCTGGCCGTGGCCGGATCGCTCCCGTCGGCGGGAAGTGTCGCGGTGAAGGTGATCTTCGCCGTGTCACCGTCGGCCAGGGTGTCCAGCGGGCAGGTGACGACCACCCCGGTGACGGTGCAGGCGGCCAGGGACGAGCTGATGGCGGTCACGCCGGCCGGAAGGGTCTGCACGAGAACGGGCTTCAGCGCTCGTTCGGGTCCGGCGTTGTTCACTGACACGATCCAGGTGGCCACCCGGGGCCCGTCGCGCTGCACCAGTTTCGGGTCGGCCGTCTGCGTCACCACGAGGTCGGCGACCTCGTGGTCGGCCACGGCGAGGGTGACCGTCGCGTCGGAGCATCCGCCCCGGTTGTCGCAGACGGTGTAGGTGAGGGTCTCGTCCCCACTGAAGGTGTTGTCGGTCAGCGTGTACCGGATCTTCCCGTCGACGATCGTCGCGGTGCCGTGCGCGGGCTTGGTCACGGCGGTGACCGTCAGCGGGTCGGAGTCCGGGTCGCTGTCGTTCGCGGCCACGGGCAGGTCGAGGCTGAGCACGTCGGCGGCCAGGGTCGCGGTGTCGGCCTTGGCCAGCGGCGGGCGGTTGACACCGACCACGGCGACGGCCGTGTTGTTGGACGGGTCCGGGTCCGGCAGCGACCCGGACAGTGTCGCGGTCGCGGACGACGGGTCGGGCGCCGTCGAGGGCAGCGTCGCCGTGAACTTCACGGTCGCCGAGGCGCCGGTGGCCAGCGCACCCGGCGCGCAGGTGAGCGTGATGCCGGAGACGGTGCAGGTCGCGCCGGTATAGGTGACCGCGCTGACGTCGGCCGGGAGCTTCTCCACCAGAACAGGACTGGGCTCGGCCTGCGGGCCCTGGTTCGTGAGGACCGCGGTCCAGGTCACCGTGCGGTTCCCGGCCTGCTGCACGACCTGGGGCGATGCCGTCTGGGTCACCTTCAGGTCGGCCCGGCGGTGGTCGTTGACCGCGACGCTGACGGTGGTCGGGGTGGAGCAGCCGCCGCGGTTGTCGCAGGCCGTGTAGGTGAAGGTGTCGGTGCCGATGAAGGTCTGGTCGGTCAGGGTGTAGCGGATCTTCCCCCCGACGATCGTCGCCGTGCCGTGGGTCGGTGCGGTGACGGACGAGAGGCTCAGGGTGTCGCCGGTGTCCGGGTCGGTGTCGTTGGCCAGGACGTTGATGTCGGTGGAGAAGTCCGGCGAGTTCAGGGGTGCGAAGTCGGCGGTCGGGGTCGGGGCGGAGTTCACCCCGACGCCGGTCGAGTCGGTGTTGTTCCCGCTGGTGGGGTCGGTGCCCGCGCCGGAGACGACCGCACCGGCCAGGGTCGGGTCGGCCCCGGTGGCGGGCACCGTGGCGGTGAAGGCGACGGACTTCGAGGCCCCGCTCGCCAGGCCGACGACCGAGCAGGTGTAGGTGGTGCCGGAGTTGGTGCAGGTCGCGCCGACGACGCTCACGCCGGTGACCCCGGCCGGCAGGGTCTCGACCAGTCGGGGCGCGGTCTCGGTGTCGGGACCGTTGTTGGTCACGGTGGCGGTCCAGGTGACGCCGGCCGGCGTCCCTCGCTGGATCACGGCCGGGCTGGTCGTCTGGGTGACGGCGAGGTCGGCGCGCGCCGGGGCGACCGGTGTGGCGGGTGAGGTGTTCGACGTGGCGGCGAACGCCCGGCCGGCCATGTCGGCGTAGGTGGCCTGGGTGGCGCCACCGCTCACCGAGCCGCCGGCGGTGTACGGGTCGGTGATCTCCACGGTGTAGGTGATCCGGGTGGTGGAACCGGCTGCGGGCGCCGTGGTGAGGGTGCCGCCCGTTCCTGCGGAGCCCCCGGCCCCGGACCCCAGGCGGACCGACACGGTGCCCGCGGACACCTCGCCGGCATCGGCGTTGGCCGCGTCGCTGACGGGGTTCCCGTCGACGGTGAGCGAACCGGGCACGTAGGTGGTGCCGGCCGGGATCGAGTCGGTGATCTTGGTGTTGACGGAGTTGGCGTTGCCGTCGTTGGCGACGTCGATGGTGTAGGTGATCCGGTCGCCCGTGCGTGTGCGTCCGTCCGCGACGGTGTCGTTCACCGTTGCGGTGCGGGTGATGTCGAGAAGGGGCGCATAACTGTTGGAGACGAAGGTCGCCACCGCCGGGAAGAATCTCTCCCCGGTGGTGGTCATCCGCAGGGTCGCCGTGGTGGCCGAATTTCCCAGTGCGACGGATGAGTTGAACACATCGGCGTCGAACCCGAAGAGGTTCCCGGTCGGGTTGCGGCCGGGCACGTCCACGCCGTTGTCCGAGTTCGTGGAATTGAAGACGTTGGTCACCGGATTCAGGGCGTCGGACAGCGATGTGGTGGTGTTGTCGGGGGCGATGATCTGGAACTGGTCACCGGTCAGCCCGGCGTCACCCTCGAACACCACGGCACCGAGGCGCACATCGACGTTGCCCGACGCCGGCGTCGAGAGGCCGGTCAGCGGGATGTCCAGCGTGGCATCGGTGGAGGGGCTGCTCTGGATCGTGCCGAAGCCGTCGAAGACGATCAGGTCGCGGCGCGGGAGGCTGGGATCACGCACGACGACCACCAGCGACCAGGCGGCGTACGAGTCCGGGCCGGTGGCCGCGTAGATGTTCGCGCCCGTGTAGTCGCCCGTGCCGGCCCCCTGCACGATGCTGGTGACGTCCGCGAAGGCCACGTAGGGAGTGCCGTCGGCGGTTCCGTCGACCGGGTTGGTGGGTGTGCTCGGGCCGGCGGTGATTGTCCGGTAGGCGGTGTCACCGGGGGCCATGAACTGCAGCTTGTTCTTGTCCGTGGTGCTCGGAGGGGCGGTACGGCCGCTGCCACCGGTGTAGGCGGACCAGTAGAGCCCCGCGAACATGACCGAACCGTTGGCCGGCAGCGTGAGTCTCGCCGTGGAACTGGACGCCGTGGCCGGGTCCGTGTCGGTGTTGACGAATTCCATGTTGTACGAGTTGTTGTTCAGAGCGGTTCCGGTGGCTGAATTGTCCCGCGCCTGGGGGCAGTTGGTGGCCGCCGACGGACAGGTGACCAGACTGTTGCCCCGCAGCAGGATGTCGCCCTTGTCATTGGCCTGGTAGCGAATGGCGAAGGACCGGTTCATGACGGCCTGCGCGGGCACGGCGACCAGCACCAGCCCGACCAGCCCGGCCAGGACGAGGATCGCCCCGGCCACACCCCATCTCGAAACTCGCCGCATCCCGAAGGCCCCCGCTCGAAACATCTCTCAGATAATCCGAGGAGGCGTCGTCCGGGATGCGGCACCGATGAACGACTCACGGCCCGTTTCGGGCCCGCAACTACCCGACCGGAGTCCAGGGCCCCCCGATCGAGGGGAGCCGACCGCGCGGGGTGAGCACTTCGTCCTCAATCGGGGCCATCCCCAGGGAGCCGTTCGGGCCGGGCGACGAGGCCCGAACGGGTGTCGGGGGCGCAGCCTGCCTACCCTGCGCTCACACCCCCGCGGACCGGGGCGACGAGGTCGTCCGGGGCCCGGCGGGAGCGCCCGGCGTCGGTGACCACGGCCAGCCCTTCCCGGGCCCAGTACTCGACCCCGCCGATCATCTCCTGCACCCGCGTGTACCCCATCGAGGCGAGCGCGAAAGCGGCGCGGGTGCTGCCGTTGCAGCCCGGCCCCCAGCAATAGGTGACGATCGGGGCGTCCCGGTCCGGGGCGAACTCGTGGATACGCCCGGCCACCTGCGGGCCGGGCAGGTGCACCGCGCCGGGGATGCGCCCCTGCCTCCACCCCGCCTCGGAGCGCACGTCGAGGATCAGCGGGGCCATGCCGCTCGCGCGGGCGGCCGCGAGGTCGGCCGGGTCGGTCTGGTGAGCCAGCTTGGCGGCGAAGAAATCCGCTGCGGAGATCGGGTTCTGCATGTCCACCATTCAAGGCGGCCGGCAACGGACGAACCAGGGGTGTTCGCGGGTCCTGTCGCCTTCGGTCCGTGGATCCGCTGGTACTTTCGCCGTCATGCCGACGAATCCACGGCCGCCGCTCGATGCGACCGATCACGCCATTCTCGACCAGCTCCAGCGTGACGGACGGATCAGCGTCGCCGACCTGGGCCGGGCCATCAGCCTGTCGGCCAGTTCCACGGCCGACCGGCTGCGACGCCTCACCGATGCCGGTGTCATCACCGGTTTCAGCGTCACCCTCGATCCGGAGGCGCTGGGGTACACGGTCACGGCGTTCGTGCGCCTGGCCTATCCCACGGGCAATTACAAGCCCTTCTACGCCGTGCTCGACACCACGCCCGAGGTGGTGGAGGCCCACCATGTGACGGGCGACGACTGCTTCGTGCTCAAGGTACTGGCCCGGTCGATGCGCGATCTGGAGCGCATCACCGGCAAACTCGCGACGCTGGGCGGGATCACCACCAGCGTCGTGTATTCCAGCCCGCTCCCGCACCGCCACCTCACGCCCGCCTAGCCCACCCCCCTGTTCGTGATCATGCAAAACCTCCCCGGGGAGGTTTTGCATGATCACGAACAGAACTGCGCCCCCGGCCCGCCGGCCTCTACATCACCCCGGACGTGAGCTCGCTGAACACCCGGTTCGCGGCCTCCGACTCGAACTGCCGCTGCAGCTCCGCCCGCGCGGTCTGCTTGCGGAACTCACCGGTGTACGACGGATCACCGGCGTCGTGCATCAGATCGGTGATCCACGCGGCGAACGCCTGGTAGTTCCACACATGGTGCAGACAGGTCTGCGAGTACTGCTCCAGCAGGCTCCCGTCACCCTCCCGCACCTGCCGGATCACACCCCGGGCGAACGTCTCCGCGTCGAACAGCGCCAGATGGATGCCCTTCGCGCTCATCGGCGGCACGATGTGCGCGGCATCGCCCAGCAGATAGAGCCTTTCGTGACTCATTGGCTCGTGCACAACGCTGCGCAGCGGCACGATCTGCTTGTCGATGATCGGGCCGGTGGCGACCGCCGTGCCGAAACGCGCCTCGATCTCGCTCCAGATCCGCTCGTCGGGCCAGTCGTCCGGGGTGTCACCGACCGGGCACTGCAGGTAGAGGCGGCTGTTCTCGGTGCCGCGCGGGATCAGTCCGGCCAGGCCGCGCTCATGAATGCCCATGCCGGAGGTCCTCGCCGGTACCGCCGCGAGCGCACTCACCCAGGAGTAGGGGTATTCGCGGGAGTAGCGGGTGAGAGCCCCCTCGGGGACGGAGGCCCGGGTGACGCCCCGGTCGCCGTCGCAGCCGGCCAGGTAGTCGCCCGCGATGACGGTGTCCTGATAGCGCACGAGCGGCTTTTCGAGGTTCTCCAGGGTGATGTCGATCTCGTACCGCAGGTCTCCCCCGCCTTCGAGGAACCGATCGGTGAGCTGGTGGACGAGGGTCTGTTGCGGGATGAAGATGCTCTCGTTGTCGTCGTCGACCTCGATGGGCATCGCGTGCCCGTCGATGAAGAAGCCGCCCTCCACCTCCGGGTGCCCACCCGCGTCCACCATCTGCCCCAGGCCCCACTCCCGGAACATCCGGACGCCCCGGGTGTCGACGGTTCCGGCCCGCTGCCTCTGCTCCACGTACTCGCGGCTGCGTCGTTCCAGGATGATGCAATCGATATTGTTGCGCTGCAACATGTTGCCGAGGGTCAGGCCGGCGACCCCGGCGCCGACGACGATCACGGTGGTGTGTTCTGTCATGCCTTCAGCGTGGCTGCGGGGTCGCTGCGCGCCCACCGACGGGCGGACACCCGGTACCGATAACCCGCCAGATTCTCAGGGCCGGTCGCGGAACCCGGCCTGGTAGCGGCCGGGGGTCTGGCCGACGATCTCGGTGAAGGCGTCGATGAAGGTCGAGGGGTTGGACCAGCCGCACTCGATCGCGGTGTCGGTGACCGAGCGGCCGTCGGTGAGCAGGGCCAGGGCGTAGTGCACGCGCAGGATCGTGCGCCAGCGGTGGAAGCCCATGCCCAGCTCGGCCTGGAACAGGCGGCTGAGGGTGCGCTCGCTGGCGCCGGCCCGGCGGCCCAGCTCGGAAAGGGTGGCGTCGATGCCGGGGTCGGCGTGCACCAGGCCGGTCACAGCCCGCAGCCGGTCGTCGTGGGGTTCGGGCAGGTGCAGGGACTGGTCGTCGGGGGCGGCGGCCAGCTCGTCGACCACCACCGCGCGCAGCCGGTCGTCGGCGCCCGGTCGTGGTTCCCGGTCGCCGGTCAGGGCCAGCAGCGCCTCGCGGAGCAGGGCGTTGACGGCGAAAACGGACGGGACGGGCGCAAGTTCGGGACACAGGGCGGCGGGGACGGTGAACAGCCGGATGTCGGTGCGCCCGTAGAAGCGGTGCGAGTGCCCGAAGCCGGGAGGGGTCCAGGTGACGCGCCCGGCGGGGGCGACCCAGGTGCCCCGGGCGGTGGTGGTGGCCACCGCGCCGACGGCCGCGTAGACGAGCTGACCGTCGGCGTGGGAATGGGTTTCGAGGTGGTAGCCGTGCGGGATCCAGCCACCGCCGCGGGTGGGCGCGTCGTGGTCGGGCAGGTGGTTTCGCGGCATCGGTGGTCAATGTACCGCCTGCCGACGGCGATCTTCCGTGCCCCATTGCTCCTGGCCGGCTGACACCGCCGTTGGGAGTAACCGGCCACCGGAGCCTTGACCGCGGCGTCCGCCCCGTCGAAAGGGCTGCATGCTTGTGCAGAGCGGTCGCAGGTACCTCGTGCTGGTCGGCGTCCTCGTCGTGGTCTACTGGCTGGCCCCGGACGGCCCGGTCCGGGTCACCGCGCAGTTGCTGGTCGGCCTGTGCGCGGTGGTGGCGGTGCTCACCGCTGCCCGCGCCGACCGGGCGCACCGCACCGGGTGGACGCTCTTCGCCCTCGGCGTCGCGCTGTCGGTGGCCGGGGACTCGACCGCCGCCTGGTACCTGTCGACCGGGCAGAGCATCCCGTTCCCTTCCCTGATGGACGGTTTCAACCTGAGCGCCTACTGGGTCGTGGCGCTGTCGCTGAGCCGGCTGCACGGCGGCCGGCGCGGTGACATCGCCGGGTTCCTGGACAGCGCCGTGCTGACCGCCGCCGGCGGGCTGGTTCTGTGGGTGGCCTTGGCGGTCCCTCTGAACGGTGACCTCGGCCTGCGGGAGATCGTCGGCGCCGCCTATCCGATCACCGACATCGTGCTGCTGGGCTGTGTGGTGCGGGTATGGCTGAACCCCGCCACCACCCTGCCCCGGGCCACGACCCGGCTGGTGCTCCTGGGCGCTTGTGTGGCGCTGGTGGGCGACACGGTCTACGGACTCACCGACGGCGCCCTGAACACCCAGGACCGGCCGTTCGAGAGCGCGTACCTGGTGATGTACACCTCCTGGGGCCTGGCCGCCCTGCTCGCGGCGCGGACGACGGCCGCCACGCAGCCCGCCGCGTTCCGGCGGATGTCACCGGCCCGGCTGATGACGATGTACGCGGCGCTGCTGGTGATCCCCGCCGTCGAGCTGGTCGACCGCACCGCCGACATGAATGTGGACGGGTGGGCGACCATCGCCGCGTCCGTCCTGCTGGCCGTGCTCGTGCCGGCCCGGATGTGGGTGGCCATGGGTGAGCTGGAGGCCTCCACGGCGCAGCGCGAGCGCCTCAGTGACGACCTTCAGCACCAGGCCGCGCACGACGCACTCACCAACCTGCCCAACCGCGCCTATCTGCTGGAGCTGACCACGGCCGCCCTGCACCGGGCCCGGCGTGGTGGCAACGAGGTCGCGGTGCTGTTCGTCGACCTCGACTACTTCAAACGGGTCAACGACACCCTGGGCCACGCCGCGGGCGACGAGGTGCTCCAGGTGACGGCCGGCCGGATGCGCTCGGTCCTGCGGGTGGGTGACACCCTCGGGCGCCAGGGCGGTGACGAGTTCGTCGTCCTGATCGACCCGGTGCCCGCGCCCGCCGAGCTGATGGAGATCGCCGGCCGTCTGGTCGCAGCCGTCAGCGAGCCCATCAACGTGGCCGGGTCGCACGCCGTCATCGGGGCCAGCGTCGGTATCGCCCTGGCCCGTGACGCCCAGGTCGATGCCGACCAGTTGCTGCAGGACGCCGACATGGCGGCCTACCGGGCCAAGACCAACGGACGCGGGCGGGCCGAGATGTTCGACGCGGACCTGCGCGCGGAGCTGGCGGCCCGGGCCCAGCTGGAGGCCGACATTCAGCTCGGCCTGACCCAGGACCAGTTCGAGCTGCACTACCAGCCGGTCATGGACGTGGCCACCGGCCGGCTGCGGGGGTACGAGGCCCTGATCCGCTGGCGTCACCCCGAGCGCGGCATGGTCCCGCCCGACGCCTTCCTGCCCACCGCCGAGCAGTCCACCCTGATCTGCGCGATCGGCCGGTGGACGCTGAACCACGCGACCCGCCAGCTGGTGGCCTGGACCGAGCAGGACCCGGCCGGGCACGCCGACGCCACCATGGCCGTGAACATCTCCGGGCGGCACCTGGCCACCCGCTCCCTGATCGACGAGGTCCGCCAGGCGCTGACCGACAGCGGCCTGACCCCCAAGCGCCTCATCCTGGAGATCACCGAGACCGTCCTGATGGAGGAGCCGGCCGCCGACGCCCACCTGCGGGCACTGCGCCAGATCGGCGTGACGGTCAGCCTCGACGACTTCGGCACCGGCTACACCTCCATCGGCCAGCTCCAGAAGCTCCAGGTCGACACCCTGAAGATCGACCAGAGCTTCCTGCACTCGCCCGACCCGGGCACCGCCGCCCTGGTCCAGCTGATGATCACCGCCGCCCATGCCTTCGGGCTGGACGTGGTCGCCGAGGGTGTCGAGAACCAGGAGCAGCTCGACCGTCTGGCCGCCATCGGCTGCGAGTCCGCCCAGGGCTACTACCTGGGTCGCCCGGCCCCGGCGCCCAACGTCACCGCGGAGACCGGGCCGCACGCGGCCGCACCGGCCTGAGCCGTCCCGAGCCGTCCCGAGCCGTCCGGGTGCCCGTTCTCGGCCGTTCGGGAACTTCCGCAACCGCCGTCACCGGCGACCCTCGTCCGGCCGAGGCACCTCCCCACCCGATAACCGACGGCTCCTGGCCGGCACCACAAAAGCGGCCTGGTCGTGGGTCGTGGCGACCCGGCCGCTTCTGCATGCCTCGAAACAGACGAGCGAACAAAAGACATTGCGCCTGGCCGGACATCAACTTCGCGCTCAGCAAATTGTTCGAACTGGCCCCTTGGAAACGCTTCGGCAACGGCGTCCTCAGCGTCGGCCTGGCTGTCCACCATGGCGCTGATGTGCGCGGGGACACGCCGCGACGACGCCGCGTAGAAGGCGTCGAAGTCCACGCCATGCATGGGAAGAGAGTGCTCCTACAGCACCAGGGGGTGCGGTGACCCTTGCTGCGAGGTCTGGCTATGACAGGGCGATGAGCCCCAGAACGCCGATGACGTACAGAATGAGGACGGCGATGGAATCGATGCCCATGCGCAGGATCTGACGCTGGGGGCGCACGACCAGCCCCACCAGATAGACGGTGGTGAGGAGTGCCCCGAGGCCGGTGAGGTAGATGTCGCTGGCCTGGGCGTGGGGAAGGATGGCCTCGCCGCTGATCAGGGTGATGAGCAGGAAAAGCACGGGCAGGAAAGCGTTGCCGCCGAAGATGTCACCCATGGCCAGCTTGTAGTCCCCGGCCCGGGCAGCACTCAGCCCGGTGGACAGTTCCGGCAGGGAGGTGGCCGCGGCCAGCACGGTGGCGCCGAACAGGACACCGGACAGTCCGAGGTTGCCGAAGAATGTTTCGCCGCTGGTCTCGATGGTGACCCCGGCGACGAGGGTGGCCAGTGCGGCGGTGGTGAAGACCAGGACCGCCCGGGTGGTGCTGGTTCCCCGGTCGCTGGCCTGTTTCTCGGTCTGTTCACGGGCGTGGCCGCGGGGGTGTTCCTGCCCCTGGGGTGCTTCACCGTTGTCCTGCCAGGGCAGACGGCTACCGGGGCCGCCGATGAGCGCCAGGCCCAGCACCCACAGCACGACGATCAGCACGGGTGCCGGCGTGAACCGGGCAAAGATCAGATCGGCGGGTAGTTGGGTGCCGGCCACGACGACCAGCAGCACGGCCACCACGAGGGCGGCTTCCAGGACCAGGGTCAAGCTGGCGGCCATGTAGGTCAGCGGCTTGCGCTCACGCACCCCGAACGCGTCCAGCGCGACCAGGACCACGGTCTGCAGGGCGATACCGCCGAGCAGGTTACCGACCGCGATCTCCGTCTCCCCCGACAGTGCCGCGCTGACGGTGATCGCGATCTCGGGCAAGTTGGTCGCGATCGCCAGCAGGACCACCCCACCGAGGGCAGCTCCCAGATGCAGACGCTGGGCCAGGACATCCGTGTAGGCGGACAGCTTGATCCCCGCACCCCAGATCACCGCGGCCGAGACCACGAAAATCAGAAGAAGGACCGCTGAGGGCAGCGAGGACACGTGTTCTCCGATCAGCACTGGAACAGCGTCACTGCCTGCGGGACAGGGCAACGATGGAGCCGGGAACCCCGGCGTAGCGCAACGCCATCAACATCGGGGTTTGTAGCAACCGGCGGTTTTGTCCGCGCAGCCAAGGAAAATGTAGGCCACCCCCGCGTCACCGCATTCTGATCTTCGCCCCTTGACACCCGGTGTTGAGCGCCGAACTGGCGGCCCGGCTCCGGTGAGGCGTTGCGCCTTCGAGCGAAAAGGCCTGCCGGACTCCACCCGAGCCGAACACCTGCACCCGTCGTGCCGGGCAACAACTCTGCACCGTCAGGGCTTCTCAGCGGGTCCAGATCTGCTTGCCGGCGACGTCGTACAGACGTAGCGATCCGTCCGTGCCCCGCACCAGCCATCCGGCGCTCTTGCCGAAGGTGCCGGTGGCCCAGGTGGCGGCGCCCTGCCTGTCGTACAGAACCAGGTTGCCGTCGCTCTGCAGGAGGCGAACGCGACGTCGTCGCGCACTGGCAGCCAGGCGGCACCGGAGCCGAACGTGTTGCTGGCCCACACTGCGTGGGATCCTGCGTACAGCAACAGGTTCCGGTCCTCCTGCGGGACCAGCCGGTCACCCTTACCCGTGGAATATCGGGTGACTCCGAGCGAGTCGACAGCCCGTAGCCCATCGGAGGTCAGGGTCAGGCGGGCGTTGCCACCGGACTTCAGGTACGTGCCGACCTCCAGCTGACTGCGGTTGCCCATGGTGTAGGCCCCGCAGACGGCCCAGACGTGCTCGAGGTTGATGTACTTGTCAGGGCACCGCCCGGCAGGTCGTCCGGGCCCTGCATCCCGGCGTCGTACTTGAGGCAGTTGAAGGTCGAGCCGTCGTTGATCCAGCGCCGGCACCCGTCCGCCCCGGCCCGCCAGGCCGTCTTCTGCGCGGCGTCCTCACCGTTGAACTGCACGATGTGACGGCGCAAATCCCGTTCATCCGAGTCGGCCGAGCCGCCGTCGGCGTGGGTGGCCGAGACCAGCACCACCAGTGTGCCGTCCCGGAAGGCCACGGTGGAGATGTCACCGCCCCGGCCGGAGAACTCAGCACCGGTGGCTTCTACGGCAATGACCGGCTGCGCCCACCCCACCGTGCGCTCTTCTTTCCCGAGGCGGCCGCGCGCCTGTGGGCGACGTCCGAAAGAGCGCTCCGGGAAACCGGTCACGGAGAACTGTCCGGCTGGGCCCGCTGCCAGTAACGACTCAGCAGCGGCGGCACACTCACCGCCGCCGGGCCGTCGAGTTCCTCCAGTTGCTGCGGGCCGCCGACGAACGCGACACCGGTCAGTTCCGCTTGTTCACCGTGCTCCCGCTCCCGTCGGATGTGCCCGGAAAAGCACCGACGGACAATTGCTTCCGGCTGGGGCGGGGCGTGGTAGACGAATCCGACGTTGCCCTGGGCGCTGCGCACGAGTGCCCATCGTTCGAGGTGGCCGGGCTCGACCGTCAGCCCGGTCTCCTCGCGAAGTTCCCGCGCCGCATGCCGGCGGATCAGCTCCTCGTTCATCGCCTGCCCCGCCTCCGGCGGTTCCATCGAGCCGCCGGGCAGCACCCACTGCCCCGGCCCCGACGCCGTCCAGGCCGCCATCCGCCCCAGCAGCACACCGGCGGGAGTCGGCTGGACCACGGCCGCGAACAACCACGACAGCGTCGGGGCACCCGGCACCCGACGCAGGGCATGGCGTCGGTACGTCGTGCGGGCCCAGGACACCTCGATCCGGCCGCCGACGTCGTCCCTGACCCCGGTGACGGCCGCCACCGGCCCGTCGAACAGCGCCGCATTGGCCTGCGCCGCCTCGTGCCAGTGCGCGTTCATCGCGGTGCGGTGCTCGGCGGACAGCTCCGGTGCCGCGGTCTCCACGAAACCGACCGCAGCATCGTCGTCCAAAAACTCGATCGCCCCCGGCACCAGCCCGAACGTCGTCATGCACTCTCCCCGCTACGGCACGATGCCAGTATGACGACGCTCATCGACAAGATCGCCCTGATCCACGTGAGGGACGGCCAGATCCTCAGTACCCGCTCGCGCGGGAAGGACGTGTACCACCTGCCGGGCGGCAAGCGCGAGGCCGGTGAGAGCGACCTCGACACCCTGGTGCGGGAGGTCAGCGAGGAGCTGGCGGTTGTCGTCCACCCCGGGACTGCCGTTCACGTCGGCACTTTCGAGGCCCAGGCGGACGGGCACCCGGAGGGGACGATGGTGCGGATGACGTGCTACACCGCCGATTACGAGGGGACGCCGGTGGCCAGTAGCGAGATCGCGGAGCTGGTCTGGCTGGCCTATTCCGACCGGGACCGGGTCGCCCCGGTCGACCAAGTCGTCTTCGATCATCTGCACCGCGGTTCCCAGCTCCGCTGATGAGACTGATGAGACTGATGTGCTTGCCGTGGTTGGCCCGGTCTGTCATATTTCGGCGATGAGCTGGCGGGACCTGGCACGACGGATCTGCCCCTCGCCCGAGCCCGCTGAACCAGATCTGATCACCTGGTCCTCGGGCGTGCACACCACGGGCCACTCCGTCGACGAGGCCCGGGCCTTCGCCCGGCAGCGGGGCCGGCCGATCGGGCACTTCGCCGCGTTCCCGAGTCGTGACGCCGGGCCGGCCGGGCTGGCCGACATGTGGTGGCTGCCCCCGGCCGACCTCGGCGACCTGATCAGCGTGGGCGTGCCCATGGCCTACGACGGGGGTTCGCTCGACGACGACCTGTCCGGGCCGCTGCGGCAGATGGCCACTGCCCTGCAGGCCGACGGGCGCGTCTGTGTGATCCGGCTGGGCTGGGAATTCAACATCGACAACTGGCCGTGGTTCCTGTCCGAGGCCAACCTTCCGCAGTGGAAGGCGCGATTCGCCCAGTACGCCAGTATCTTCCGCGACATCCTCGGCGAGCGCGCGCTGGTCGGGCTGAACGCGAACATCGGCGGCTCCCAGACCGGCATGCGGGCCGACTGGGCGCAGCGGGTGTGGATGGACGAGCACATGGAGTGGGTGGGTGTGGACGCCTACGACTGTTTCGAGCCCTACAACACCCCGGACTGGATCACCAAGCACTGGAGCATGCCGCACGGCCTGACCTGGTGGTCGGACTTCGCCCTCGAGCGCCGGGTTCCCCTGGCTCTGCCGGAATGGGGTGTCGCGGCGGGCACGCAGTGGGCGGGGCACCAGGGCGGGGACAACCCCCGGTACATCACCGAGATGCACACGTTCCTGCGTCGTCACCTCGACCGGGGCGGGAAGGTGCTGCTGGACACCTATTTCCACGACCGGGAGCCGTACCTGCTCAGCGACTTCGCCACCAATCCGAAGGCCGGCGCCGAATACGCCCGCCTGTGGGGCGGGATCGGCCTATAAAGGGTGTCATGCCCATGGACACCCTGATCGCTGACCGTATCGAGATCGCTGACCTGTTCTCGCGCTTCGCGCTCCTACTGGACGAAAAGCGATGGGACGACGCCGGCACCGTCTTCACCGACGACGTGGTGGGGCGCTCGCCGCGCTCGGGCGACATCCGCGGCCTCGACACCCTCGTCGCTTTCATGCGCCAGGCCGAGGTCGAGGGGGAACACACCCAGCACCTGACCACCGATCTGCTGGTGGACGTCCGGGGCGACCAAGCTGCGGCCTCGGCGAACTCGCTCGTGTACTTCTACCGCGACGGGCAGGCGCCCTATCTGACGAGCGGCCTGCGCCTGGCCTGCACCGCGGTGCGGACCCCGGCGGGCTGGCGCCTGCGCGAGACCAGTACGTCGGTGGTCTGGATGCAGGGCGCGGCCACCTTCACCACGCGCAGTTCGTAGGATGGCGCCATGCCCGCGGACTCCAGCAACCAGCTCGGTGACTTCCTGCGGGCCGCGCGGGCCCGCCTCGACCCGGACGAGCTCGGCCTGCTGCACGCCGGGAGCCGACGGGTAGCCGGGCTGCGCCGCGAAGAGGTATCCGTGCTGGCGGGGGTGAGCGCCGACTACTACGCCCGGCTCGAGCAGGGCCGCGAGCGCAATCCCTCGGCGCAGGTCATCGACGCGATCGGGCGGGCGCTTCGGCTCAGCGCCGATGCGCAGGGTCATCTGTTCCGTCTGGCCGGGCTCAATCCCCGCCCGGGTCAGGGGAGTGCGCGTGACACGGTGCACCCGGATCTGCTGCGTCTGCTGGAGTCGTTCCCGACGGCCGCCGCGTACGTGCTGGGCCCGGCGTTCGACATCCTGGCCACGAATCCGATCGCCACGGCGTTGCTGTCACCGTTCACAGGCACCCGCAACATGGTCCGGATCCTGTTCCAGGATCCGGCGGCGGCGACCGTGTTCATCGAGTGGGCCGTGGTCGTGCGGGCCACCGTGCATGCGCTGCGGCTGAACGCGGGCCTTTTCCCGGACGACGCCGGGATCCGTTCCCTGGTCGAGGAGATGCTGGCCACCTCGGAGGAGTTCCGGGCGCTCTGGAACGACCAGGGTGTGGGTGCGCTGACGCGCGCCTACAAGATCTTCGTGCATCCCGAGGCCGGGCGGATCGAGCTGACTTATCAGACGTTCGACGTGCACGACGCCCCGGGCCAGCAGCTCCTGGTCGGGACGGCCGCTGCGGGCACCCCGAGTGCGGACGCGCTGGCCGCCGTCGGGTCGCTGCACACGGTCTGAGCGTCAGATCTGGTTGTTCCACATCCGGAACAGGGAGCACCGGCCCTTCGCGTCCAGGGTCACGGTCCAGAGGTTCTCGAAGGTGCCCAGTTCCCGGTAGACGCCGGTGCCGCGCACGGCAGCCGTGTCACCGGTGATCATCAGGATCTCCCAGTCGAAGGTCCACCCGCCCTCCTGCCAGTTCTGCCGGGACAGCCAGCCCTCGACGATCTCCTCGCGGCCGATCCAGTCGGTCTCGTACGGGCGCTCGTGGTACTCGGCGGCCGGGGTGAACAGGGCCTTGATGTCCTGAGGGGCCGCGCTGGTCCAGGCTGCGACGTAGCGCTCGATCCACTGCGTCACGGTTGCTGTCGTCGTCATCAGTTCTTCCTCTTTCGCCGTTCGCCGGGACTGCTCGATGACGACGAGCCTGCCCGGACCCGCCCCGGCGAGAAAGGACGTGACTGCCTAGGTGTGCGGCACCCAGGCAGTCACGGCACGTCTCATTCCCCGGCGGTCTCCCCGTCGGCCCCGAGGCGGCGGGCGAATTCGTCGGCGACCCGTCGCTGGAGTTCGGCCAGTTCCTCGTTGCTCAGGCCCTTCAGATCCTCACCGGCCGAGGCCTGCCCCTCCTCGGCCGATGGGTCGTCCTCGGAGTTCCCTCCCGCGTCGACGCAGTCGATCTGGTCGCCGTTGGTGTAGGTCAGGCACATGGCGCCGTCCTTGGCGATCTCGACCAGACGCGTCACCGTGGTCGTCTTGGTGATCGAGGCGGTCCAGGTGCCGCTGGAGGTCGGCGCGACCTCCTTGAGCGTGAGCTGGTTGGCGTTCCAGTTCAGTTGCGGGAACGCCGCGATGATGGCGTTGGCCAGAGCAGCATTTCCCTGGCGGGCATCTTTCATGCTGTGCACGGTCAGCGTGTTCAGCTTCCCGTCGTGCACCTCGTCGGCGGCCATCGTGGAGACCGCGGTCACGGACGTGGACGTGCCGCGGGGCGTCAGGCCGGTGACGAAGTCCCAGCGGGAGCTGTCGGTGCGCCGCAGGAGCAACTCGGACTCGTTGCCCGCGTCCGGTCCTTCGCCCGCCTTGCCGACCGTTTCGTAACCGCTGCGCCGGAACAGCCGGTCCATGAAGCCGTTCTCGGCGTGCGAGGCCTCCCGCTGCTTGGCCGCCAGCGACATCGGGTAGACCGGGCCGGGCAGTTCCCCGGCCGTGACGTCCTGGTCCAGAACGGCGCTGTCACCTTCGAAGACGACCACCCCGGCGGGCACCTCGTGCTGCTCGGGAAAGCCGGTGTACCGGGTGACGGGAACGACCAGACGCGCCTTCGACCCCTCGCAGTAGACCCACACGTCGTCCGGGTCGGCCATCAGGTCTCCCCCGACGAACGACAGCGCCCGGCGCAGATTGTACTGGAACCAGCCCCGGGCGACCGGGACCTGTGCGTCGAAATTGCAGACCTTCACGGTGTTCTCGCCGTTCTCACCCGGCGTCTGCACGACCACCTGGTCGAAGCCCTTGACCCAGCCCTTCGCACGCACCGGGGTCACGTAGCCGCCGGTGGCCGGAAGGAAGGTCGTCGCGTCCTCCTCGAAGGTGCCGACCACGCTGCCGGCCCGGCTGGTCACCGCGCTGGCCGCCACCGCCCACGGCGTACGCCACGCGTAGGCCGGCTGGGCGCCCTCGGTCACCGTGATCGACTCCGACAGCTGCGCCGCCCGGAAGTACCCGCCCCAGACCCCCAGAGACGGGAGGACGACCAAACCCACCAGGAACAGGGTGCCCACCCCCAGACGCCGGCGTCGTCGTCCATCATCGACGACTGCACCCACGATCGCGAGCACAACGAGAACGATCAGCGCCTTCCACATGCTGGAGGCCCAGACCGTGCGCAGCACCCCGAAAACGCTGCCGTGGAAAGCCCACCAGCAGAACAAGAGGACGAGGAGAACCAGGACGACGACCGCCGCCACGCCCCACCCGACCCAGTCGAAGCGCTCGCCGCGATACCTGCGTCTCATCATTTCTGCCCCCTCCACGTACGGGGCACCATGATGCCCTTTCGCACCATGCGTCCGGTACGTGAGAGACGCAACGCCTACGCCCTACCCCCGGGAAGCGTCCACCAGCAGCCAGCCGGCGATGAGCAGACCCAGCACGCCGATGATCCGCCGCAGCAGTGACGCCGGAAGACGCCGCGCGATCACCGGGCCGACCGCACCACCGGCGAGGCATCCGAGCCCGAGCAGCACCGCCGCCGCCCAGTCGACCGGCCCGAACACGGCGAACAGCACGGCGGCGACCACGTCGGCCACCCCCAGGAGCACGTTCTTCAGCGCATTCGCGTGCACGAGCCGGGACTCGGCCGTCACCATCAGGATCGTGAGCAGCATGATGCCCGTACCGGCCCCGAAGTACCCGTTGTAGACCCCGACCGCCAGCAGGAGCCCCGGCACCAGGAACGTTGGCTCACGACCTCCCCGCCGCGCCCGCCAGGCCGCGATCCGGGGCTGGAACAGCAGCATCGTCGCCGAGGTCGCGATCAGGGCAGCAGCCACCCAGGCGAAGACATCACCCGGGGTGACCAGCAGAAGCACGGCCCCGACAACGGTTCCACCGATCACCGGAACCGACCACACTCCCACCCGCCGGGCCCGGCCCCGCAACTCCGGCCGGGAGGACAGCGCCGAACTGAACCCGATGCCGATGACGGCGACGGAGTTCGTCACGTTGGCCGCCAGAGGCGGTATGCCGACGGCCAGCAGCGCCGGGTAGGACATGATCGAGGCGATGGCACCGGCACTCGCGGACACTCCGGCCACGAACCCGACGACCACCAGGAAGGCCGCGGCCACCACGCTCACCGGTCGCTGTTGAGCACGCCGACTCCCTGCGCCACCAACTCGCTCACGGTCTCGCCCGGGACGCCGTCGGTCACCACCCCGGCTATGTCGTCGAACGGGACGACGCCGTAACGCGATGCGGTGCCCAGCTTCTCGGCGCTGGCCAGCACGTAGGTCTCGGCCGCCCGGCGGGACAGGGCCCGTTTCATCGCCGCTTCATCGGCGTCACCGGTGGTCAGGCCGTGCACCGGGTGCACGCCGGTGACGCCCAGCAGGAACACGTCGGCGGAGACACCCGCGGCCGCCTCGACGGCCGCCGCCCCGCAGGTGACGGCCGAGTGCTTGAAAAGCCTTCCCCCGAGCATGATGACCTCGACGGACGGGTGACCCAGCAGTTCGACGGCAATGGTCGGGCTGTGGGTGATGATTGTGCACGCCAGATCCCGGGGCAGGGCCCGCGCGACGGCCAGCGTGGTGGTGCCGCCGTCGAGGATGGCGACGCCCCCGGGCCGGACGAGGGTGACGGCGAAGGTGGCGACGGCCTGCTTGCTGTCCGGCGCGACGGTGGTGCGGCTGCCGTAGTCGACCACCGCCGGCGAGGCGGGAACCGCTCCCCCGTAGACCTTCTGGCACAGCCCGGCCGCGGCCATCTCACGCAGGTCGCGGCGGATGCTGTCTTCGGACAGGCCCAGTTCGGCCGCGAGGTCCTTGGCGACGATCTTGCGGTCGGTCCGCAGCCGGGCCAGGAGGAGATCTCGTCGTTCCGCCGCCAGCATTCGTACTCCTTCACGTTCTTGCACGTTTGTTCACGCTCTGCCTAGTCTAACTCCCATGACCGACAGACCGCTCCTCATCCTGATCGCCGGACCCTACCGATCGGGCACCGGCGACGACCCGGACCAGATGGCCACCAACCTCGCCCGCCTCGAGGCGGCCGCCTGGCCCGTCTTCGCGGCGGGCCACGTCCCGATGATCGGGGAATGGGTGGCCCTCCCCGTCCTGCGTTCGGCGGGCGCCGATCCCCACGACCCGACCGACCCCCTGAGCGAGAAGGTCATGTACCCCACCGCGCAGCGCCTGCTCGAGCACTGCGACGCCGTCCTACGTCTGCCCGGAGACTCCCACGGCGCCGACCAGGACGTGGCCATCGCCCACCGCCGGGGCCTGCCGGTCTACTACCGGGCCGAGGACATCCCCGTGCGCGCGAGCGGGGCCGTCGTCGGATAGGACGAGGTCACTGGGCCAGTTCCTGGATGGCTCGCTGCCCGAGCGCGGTGACGCGGTACTTGGCCAGATCGCCATGGAGGTAGATCAGGCCCTGGGCCTGCAGGGTGGCGTAGTTCGAGTGCCGCACCGCCCGGGGCGGTTCGCACCGGTCGGCGAGGAATCCCAGGAGCCGGACCTGGGAAGCGGTCAGGGTGATGGTCACGCTCGCCCGCACGGTGACCGGGGACGCCGCCCTGTGGGCGGGCGGGAGTGCCTTGAGGTGCCTGTGCCCAGGCCTGGGTCGCGTCATGGAAATTCCTTTTCCCGTGGGGTAAGTCACCGGCCATGCACTGAGGACGAAGTCACTCGCATCGGTGCGCGAGTCGCCTCAGGCTCGGGCCGGTCACCGCATAGGTTCGGTTGCCGTCGATCGTCAGGAGCACCGACCGCCCCTCCACGGTCCAGGCCAGGTCATCGACCACGTAATCGCCTCCTTCGCAGAGCCATTGCGCGAAGAAGCCCCTGTCCATCACCGCCAGCGTCCGGTTCCCGAACCAGACCGTGACGTCTTCGGACCGGAGCACGAACTCCAGGGCCAGCACCGAGCAGGTCACGTCGTCACCGACCAGGATCTCCTCACGACCCATCGCAACGCCCGCGTGAGCTCGCTCCAGTGCCGAAAGACGCGGGCCCGGTCTCACCGGAACCACCGCCACCACGATGGCGAGGTCCGTCGTCCATCCCGAAACCTCCGTATTGCCTGGACGTTACCCGACCCGTAGGCGTACATGACGCGGGCCTCCACCCGCTCCACGGCCACGATCCCCGGCCACGACAGCAACAGCCCTTCCAGGATCTCGGCCTGTGCGAGATGGGGCTCGAACTGTACCGCCAGACAATTCTCCTGGGTCACAGATGCCTGATGAACCGGTATTCCCTGCCGCCGCAGATGAGACACGAGCTTTCCCACCTCTTCGGTGTTCCAATCCACCACGCCCCCCGTGAAACGACTTTCGGTGCACCTGCGGAAAATGACCCGGCCGAACAAGAACCACTCTCCGGGATGGTCCAGCCAGAGCCAACGTTCGATTTCCGAACGGGTCAAATCGAACGCAGAAAGTATGCGAACATTCACTACATGTCACCCGAGGGGGATCAGCGGTGGTCCATCGCCGCGGAATTAGGTGCCGAGCTCAAGGCGGCGCGTCTGCGCGCCAACCACACCTATGCCGACGTGAAAATCGCTCTCCTGGGCGGAAAAGAGAAAATCTGGAGGATCGAGACGGGCAAGGGCCCGTACAAGTGGGACCACATCCAGGCGCTGTGCACCTTCTACGGGATCGAACCGCCCCGCACAGCGCTCTTCGTCGAGATGGCCCGGGCCACCGAGCAGCCCGACGGTACGTGGGTGGATTCCAACCCGGCGCGCTTCGGGCTCTACGTGCTTCTGGAGCGGCGGTCGACGCAGCTCACCAGTATTGCGGGCGATCTGATGAACGGCCTTCTTCAGACCGCTGAGTATCACCGCGCCATGCTCGATGCCTGGCCCCTGGAGACCGCGACGGCGGAAGCTGAGCAGATCAAACTGCGACAGGAACGGCAAGAGACCTTCTGGAACCGTTCCGACCCGCGCCTGGACGTAATCATGAGCCAGGCGGCACTGGAACATCGAGTCGGTTCTCAGACCGTCATGGACGAGCAACTGCGGCGGATCCGTTCCCTGGCCGAGCGGAAGGGGGTGAACCTCAAGTACGTCCCTTCGAGCAGCCCACCGCACGGCGGCATGCGAGGCAACTTCACCCTGGTTCAGACGGAGCTCGGGACCTCGGTCTACACCGAGCACATTGAAGGGGGTCGGCTACTCTCGGAGCCCCGGATAATCGAGAGCTACGTGGAAGCTGCGCGGTCAGCGATGGCAGCATCCCGCGACATCAGGGAGTGGCAGTGACGAACGCCGACTGGATCAAGAGTGCCAAGTCCGCGAACAGCGGCGAGTGCGTAGAGATGCGCCGGCACGACGGAGCCATTCAGATCCGTGACAGCAAGAACCCGGAGGGAGCGGTCCTGAGCTTCACACCCGGAGAGCTTGACGCCTGGATCGACGGCGCCAAGAAGAACGAATTCGACCACCTGCTCTAGCTCGTCTCTCCAGAGCCTCGGTCTTCGGGCCGAGGCTCTCTGGTTTTGCCTCCCGGCCGTGCGGTCGTCATACCTTCCCCAGGTCGGCACGAACCCACCGTTGTCCACAGACCCCACCTCGTGCGGGCGGGCAGACCGCGCGCTGCGACAGCTTGTGATGCATGGCAGAACGCCCGAAACGCCCCGGCCCGATCTACGACCGGGTGATCCGGCCCGTCGTAGAAGGAGACTTCGAAGCCTTCGCCACGCTGCTCGACATCCCGGTCCACCAACCGGCGGTGTTCCTGCCCGGTTCCTTCGAAGACCAGTCCTGGCAGACCGACCTCCTTGTCCGAACCGGCCCCGAGCAGCTCCTGCACATGGAGTACATGCGCACCCCCGAAGCCGACATGGCCGCCCGCATGACCAGTTACCGCGGGCAGATCATGCTCAAGCATCCAGGGATGCGACTGACTCAGGTCGCCATCGTCCTGGGCAACGGACGCCTGAAGTCCCGCGACGACCCCGACGCCGGATTCCGTCTGGGACTACGCACCATCTACCTCAGAGAGCTCGACCCAGCCCTCCTGCTGTCCCGTCCCGGTCTGGCCCCGCTGGCCGTGCTCAGCCGCGGAACCCAGGAAGAACGTGGACATCACCTGGCCGCAACTCTGGACCTGATCGGCCGGCAGCCCGCACACCGCCGGTCGGTCCTGGCCTGGGCCGCCATGACGCTTGCCCCGATCACCCTGGATCGCTCTACCATTGAACGGATCCGGAAGGAGAACACCATGACCGTCAACGACGTCGCCGACTTCTACAGCGAGATCGACTTCGGCATCGAACTCCAGCAACGCGGCCGCCAGGAAGGCACGGCCAAGGTGTTGCTCGCACTTCTGCACAGCCGGTTCGGCGATCAGGCCGGTCTGCCTGAACTGGCCGACCGCCTCGCCCGCACCGGCGACGACGCCGCCGCGGTCATGGCGATCAACGCGGCCACGAAACCGGAAGATGTTGTCCTGGCCCTCTGAGCCTTTCGCATCGAGGTCGATCAGCACGCGGCCGGCGGCAACGCATCTTCTCACTGCCCAGTCACCGCACCTGCGCGGTCAGGCAGAACCTCCCCGGAACTCTGGGGAGATTCTGCCTGATCACGAGCCAAGGGAGCGGAGGTGGGTCAGTGAGCCATCACCGGGGCCGCATCGGGGTCGCGCACCAGGGCGCCGTGCCGTAGGAGCACACCGCTGATGACGGCTCCGGCGGCGAAGACGAAGGCGGCCCAGAGGAACGCGGTGGTATAGCTCTCCAGGTAGGAGCCGGCCACCACGGCGGCGTCGGCCGGGTTCTTTCCCACCAGATAGTCCGTCGCGGCGCTGGCGGCCACGGCGCTGAACACCGCGGTGCCGATGGAGCCACCGATCTGCTGGAACGTGTTGACGGCGGCCGAGGCCACGCCGGCGTGGTCGGGGTCGACGCGGTCGGTGGCCGCGCTCATGGCCGGGGCGATGATCAGGCCGATGCCCAGTCCGACCACGATCAGGCCGGGCAGGACGTGACCGGCGTAGGAGCTGTCGAGCGCCAACCGGGAGAACCAGAGCATGCCGACGGCCGCGATCAGGAACCCGGCCGTGACCGGGACCTTCACCCCGACGCGCTCGACCAGGGCGGGCGAGGTCTGCGCGGAGAACATGATGCCGCCGATCATCGGCAGGAACGCCAGGCCGGTGGGCAGCGGCTCGTAGCCCAGGATCATGGTCAGGTAATAGGTGAGGAACAGGAACACCCCGAACATGCCGGCGCCGACGAACGCGACGGACAGGAACGATCCGCCGCGGTTGCGGTCGAGCAGAACGGCCAGGGGCAGCAGCGGCGACGCGACCCGGGTCTGCGACCAGGCGAAGACCGCCAGCAGCACGAGACCGGCGACGATGAAGCCCAGCGTCTTCCCACTGGTCCAGCCGTCGGTCTCGGCGCTGGCCAGACCGTAGACCAGGGAGACGAGCCCAGCGACGCTCAGGACCGATCCGGCGATGTCCAGGCCGGCGGCGTCATCGTCGCGGGGCTGGCGGGGCAGCAGCAGGAAGCCACCGGCCAGGGCGATGACGGCGATGGGCAGGTTGACGTACAGGCACCAGCGCCAGGACAGGTACTCGGTCAGGGCACCACCGAGAATCAGGCCGATCGCGCCACCGGCCCCCGAGAGTGCACCGAACACGGCGAAGGCCCGGCCCCGCTCGTGCGGGTCGGTGAACGTGGTGGTGAGCAGCGACAGGGCCGCGGGAGCCAGCAGCGCCCCGAAGACTCCCTGCCCGGCCCGGGCCCCGACCAGGAGCCCGAACGTCGTGGCGGTGCCACCGAGCGCGGACGCACCGGCGAAACCGACCAGGCCCACCATGAAGGTCGTCTTGCGACCCACCAGGTCACCCAGGCGTCCACCGACCAGCAGCAGCGACCCGAAGGCCAGCGCGTAGCCGGTGACGACCCACTGACGGCTGTCGTTGGAGAAGCCGATGTCCTGCTGGGCGGTCGGCAGGGCGATGTTCACGATCGTGGCGTCCAGCACCACCATCAACTGGGCCAGGCACGCCACTGCGAGGATCCACCACCGGGTGGAATAGTGCTCTCCGGGCGCGGTTCCGGCCTCGGCTGCCTTCAGGTCGGTGGCTTCGGGTGTCGGGGGCATCGAGTCTCTTCCGGAGGGTCGGGAATGCAGTCAGGAATGCATCAGGGTCGGGCGCCCGCTGGCCGACCGAGGAACGACTCCGGTCCCGGGACATGGCTGAATTTCAGCGACGCTCCGTTCGTCGACGCGAACGTCTCGTCCTGGCAGGAGGCACCGGGGGCGTCACCAGGATGGGCGACGCGAACCGGGCGGTAACGGACCACCCCGTTCCACAGAGTGACGCTGACACACCCGGCCCAACGGCCCGGGACGTGCTCGGACCGGCCCGTACAGAGCCCCGCCTCAGGAGCGGCGGCCTTGTCGGAACGAAGGCCTGGGCGAGTGTCCGCTCTGCTGACCCCGCGAGGAATGACGACGGGATCCGCCGGGTTCGCAGTTTGGCGGCACCCAGACCCAGCGAACCGTCCCGAGATCAGGAAGGAGCAGGCCGATGCTCCGGTTGTCGCTGCTCGACCGCTCCCGCACCCGGGCCGGGCACCTCGAGGGCGACGCTCTCGTCCACTCGATCCAGCGCGCCCAGAGGGCAGAACGGTACGGATACGAGCGTTTCTGGGCGGCCGAGCACCACGCGGTGCCCGGGATCGCCTCCGGGGCACCGGCTGTGCTCCTGGCCGCGGTCGGGGCCCGGACCAGCACGATCCGGATCGGCTCGGGCGGCGTCATGCTGCCCAATCATCAGCCACTGGTCGTCGCCGAGCAGTGGCTGATGCTGGCAGCGCTCTTCCCCGGCCGCGTCGACCTGGGGCTGGGCCGCTCGCTCGGATTCACCGCCCCGGTGCGCCGCGCCCTGCGTCAGGAAGCCGGCACCGACACCTTCGCGGCCGACATCACCGAGACGCTCGCCTACCTCCGCGGCACCGCCGACGTCACGGCCCACCCGGCCGCCCCGGAACCGATCGCCGTCTTCGTCCTGGCCACCGGCGCCGGGATCGGCATCGCCGCGTCCCTCGGGCTCCCCGTCGTGATCGGCGGACCGATCCTCGCGAATCCAGAACTGCCAGAACTGCTCACGACCTATCGGACCCAGTTCCGCGGTGACGCGGGTGCGTCCGTCATCATCTCGGCCGAAGTCCTCATCGCCGACACCCCGGAACAAGCCCGTGAACTGGCCCTGCCCGAAGCCTGGGCGATGGCACGCTCACGCCAGACCGGCGTGTTCCCCGCGCTGGAACCCGTCTCCGCGATCAGGTCCCGGCCGATGACCGGGCGGCTGGCCGAGCGGGTGGACGCTCATCTGGCCGGAATGATCTGGGGAACCCGGCAGTCCGTGGCCGCGCACCTCGAGGGCCTGGCCGAGCGCACCGGCGCTCACGAGCTCCTGGCCTCCGGAGCGACCTTCGACCGGGACGCGCTGGACGCCTCGGACGCCGAGCTCGCCTCCCTGCTCGTGTCCGCACCCGCTGACTGACGACGGGCCACGGAACGCTCAGCGGCATCGATGGCGTCAAACTGCCGGGTCGCCCGCTTCAGAGGTCGGCCAGGTCGATGCTCACCAGAGCCGCTCCGTCGGCGTCGCGGACCGTCAGGGTCGATGGATCAGTTCCGGTGCCGGTCTCGTTGAGCCGGATCCCGGTCAGGACGAACGTGTCCCCGACGACCCGGGTGCTCAGCAGGCCTGATCGTGGACGGGTCACCTCGACGCTGGCCGCCCCGGACGGCAGGCCGGCACCGGCCAGGGCCACCGTGTCGCTGGACTCGCCGCCGGAGTCGGGCCGGAAGTCGTAGAAGATCTCCTGGGTGGCGCCAAGATCGCTGGTGGCCGCGAGTTCTGGCTCGGTGGTGACCGTGGGGTCGTCCCCGGAGACCACCCGTACCGAGCCGGCGCCCGAGGCGTCGGTGCGGCAGATCGCCAGCATCCTGTCGTAGCTCCACAGCTGCAGGTGTTCACCGTCGATGTCGGACGAGGCCCCGCGTTCCCAGCGTCCGGGATCAGCCACCGGCAGGTCGGTCTCCTGCACGCAGGCGACCAGATCGTTCGTCGGCGAACCGGGATCGGGTGCGGCGGCCGGGTGGCTCTGGATTCCGGAGGACGGCCGCTGGGTCTGGAGCGTGCCGTTCACCTTCACCGCGAACGACGCGCTGCCCGCGGGAACCGAGTTGGGACGCAGGAACACCCCGTTGCTGATCACGGCCGCATCCGCAAGGTCCGGGTCGGAGCCGGCGGACACCAGCACCTGCGTGACGTCGGTGGAGACGACGCCGGCCACGGAGCCCAGGGGCGAGACCAGGTCGATCGAGGCGCCGGCCGCCCCCCGGTCCGCGAGGAAGGGCTTGGACACGGTGACCGTGTCGGCGGTCAGCTCGCAGAAGATCCGCTCGTCACCGTCGGCGAAGGCAACCGTCGTGACCCCCCGGACGGAGGCCGTCAGCAAGGGTTCCCAGCCCGGGCGGTCGTCCGAGCACCGCCGGATGGACTCGGCCGAGGCCCAGTTCGCGACCGCGTAGTAGCGTTCCGCGGCCGTCCAGAAGTGGTTTCCCTTCCGGATGTCCTCCTGCGTCCATCCGCCCTGAGCGGCCAGGGCCGGGTCGCTCGCGGCGGCCGGGACCGCACTGCCGCCGCCACGCCACTGCGCACCACCCAGCATCGCCAGCATGACCACCCCAGCGACCGCGGTCGCGCTCAGCACCGTGACCAGATGGGTACGGGCCGAGGTCGGCCGGGTCGAGCTCCGCACCCGCAGCCGCCGGCGGACGTCGGGGGGCATGACCCGATCCGGTGCAAGCGCGGCGTCGTCGAGCGCCTCGTTCATGTCGTTCGTCATCGTCCCTCATCATTCTCGTCGGTCATCGTGTGCAGGCGGGCCCGGGCGCGAGAGAGCCGCGACCGCACGCTGGCCTCGGTGATCCCGAGCAGTTCGGCGACGTCCGCGGTGGTCATCCGGCCCAGGGCGCAGTACTCCACGGCCTCCCGTTCGGCGCGGGGCAGGCGGCGCACGGCGTGCAGCACCCGCTCGAGCCGGGCCCGGGCCGCGGCCTGCTCGCTGAGTTCCTCGGCGTGGTCGCGCTGGGCGTGGTTCGAGGCGATGCGGGGCAGCGCCCGCACATAACGAGCCAGTCGGCGCCGCTCGTTGCGCACCAGCGTGTTCGTCACCTTCAGCAGCCACGGCAGCGCGCTGCCGTTGACGATGCGCACCTCGCCCCGCCGTCGCCACAGCACGAGATACACGGCCCCGGCGACGTCTTCGGCCTCGGCCCAGGAGGCGGTGAGCCGGTAGGCGTAGTTCCACACGATCTGCGCGTACCGCTCGAAGAGCTCGGTGAACGCCTCCTGGTCCCCCGCCCGGACCGACGCCAGAAGCTCGGCATCGGCCGCCGCGCCGAGGCCAAGCTGTTCGTCCACTGTCACCATTACATCCTTTCCTGCCCCCGTTGTCGCCGTAGTGGTCGCTGGGGAGGAAACGCTGCATCAGATCGACGAATGAGACCGGGACCACAGAGGCGCCCTGCCCGAACCGGACACCGCGATCCGCTCGGTCAGGCCCGCCGGAAACGCCCCGGGGCCACGCCGTACTCCCGGCTGAACGCCGCCGGGAACGCGTACTCGCTGGAGTAGCCCACCTGACGGGCGATGGAGGCGAGGGGTGCTCTGCCGCGGGCCCTTCCCTTCGTGATCATGCGAATCCGCCCCGGGGAAGGTCCGCCTGATCACGAAGAAAACGTGTTCACGAGAACTGACCACGACCGGCGACCCTAGGTCGGGGTGACCTCGAAGGCCTTCCACATCGCCGCGTAACGTCCCTGGGCGGTGACCAGCTCGTCGTGACTGCCGATCTCGGCGATCTGCCCACCGTGGACCACCACGATGCGGTCGGCCGTGCGGGCAGTCTGGAGGCGGTGGGCGATCACCACCGTGGTGCGGCCCCGGGCGACCTTTTCCATCGCGGCGTTGACGCGGGCCTCGGTGATCAGGTCGAGGTTGGACGTCGCCTCGTCCAGCAGCAGGATCGCCGGGTCGACGAGCTGGGCGCGGGCCAGAGCCAGGAGCTGCCGCTGACCGGCCGACAGCGATCGGCCCCGTTCGGCCAGGCGATGCCGGTACCCACCGGGCAGAGCGGCGACGAAATCGTGCGCACCGACCGCCCGCGCGGCCGCCTCCACCTGCGCATCCGTCGCGTCCGGGCGTCCGTAGGCGATGTTGTCGCGCACCGTCCCGGTGAACAGGAAGCTTTCCTGGGGTACGTAGCCCAGGTGGGAGCGGAACTCGTGGATGTCCAGGTCGCGCAGGTCGTGGCCGTCGAGGGCGACCCGCCCGGAGTCCACGTCGTAGAACCGGGCCAGCAGCTTGACCAGGGTCGACTTCCCCGCGCCGGTCTCCCCCACCAGCGCCACGGTCTCCCCCGCAGCCAGGCGAAGATCGAGGCCGCGCAAGGCTTCCGGCGGTGGGAGGAGCGCTGGTTCCGGCCCGGTCATCCGCGCGTCCAGCGGTCCCCGGCGCCGGGTGCGGCGAGCAACGCGCTGGGGGTAGGCGAAGTGCACCTCCTCCAGATCGACCCGCCCCGACACCTGCGCCGGATGCACCGGGGTGGCGGTGTTCGGGGTCAGCGTCGGCGTGCGCATCAGCTCACCGATCCGGGCGACCGAGATGGTGGTCTGCTGCCAGGCGTCGAACACCTGCGACAGTTGCTGAATGGGTGAGAAGAACAGGTCGATGTAGAGGACGAAGGCGATCAGCGCACCGGTGCTGAGCCGGCCGTCGCGGATCATCCCGGACCCCACCCCCAGTACGATCACCCCGGCGACCCCGGCCAGGAACTGGCTGAACGGGAAGTACATCGCCGACAGCCGCTGAGCCCCGGAGCGGGACTCCAGATACTCCCGGTTCAACTGCCGGAAGCTGCGCCCGGTGGTCTCGGTGTGCCCGAATGCCTGGGCCTCACGCACCCCCGAAATCCCTTCCTGGAAACTGGAGTTGACCATCGAGACAAGGTCGCGGGCCTCGTTGTAGACCACGTTCGCGCGGCGCCGGAACAGCACCGTGGCCACGGTCAGGGGTAGCACCACGACCAGTGTGAGCAGCCCGAGCTCGAGGTTGATCACCAGCAGGGTGACACCGATACCGACGAACGTCACCAGCGAGACCACCGCCGCGAGCGCCCCGTTCTGCACCAGCGACTCGAACTGGTCCACGTCGGTGGTCATCCGGGTCATGATCTGACCGGCCATCTCGCGCTCGTAGTAGTCCATCGAAAGCCGTTGCAGCTGAGCCCAGATGCGCACCCGCAGGAACATCATCACGCGCTGGGCGACCCGGCCGGTCACGAAGGTCTGGCCGATCTGATCGAGCAGGTCGGCCAGGGTCAGGGCCAGGTAGACGCCGACCACGGCGAACAGGACTTCCTGCGAGCCGGCCCGGACGCCGTGGTCGACCCCGAGTTTGACCAGCGCCGGGCCGGCCAGGGTGGCCAGGGCATCGAGAATCACCAGGAGAAGGCCCAGGAGCAGAGGACGCCGGAACTCCAGCAGGAGCCTCGGGAGACTGAACGCGGGGTCGGGCCGGGCGTCGGTGGACAGGTCCACCGTGACGAAATCCTGCACCGGTGGCAGCTTCTCGACCTGAGCCAGCAGGCCCGGGGTCGGGGCGAGGTTTGCCTTCAGGTTGCCTCCGCCCCCCAGACCGGTCCCCAGCCCCGGGGCCCCGAAGCCGCCCCGGTTCACGGTCTGGGCGCCCTGCGACGCGTCATCCATCCAGGCTGACGGGGTGATCGCCTGAGTCTGCTCGGCCGCCTCGGCCTCCTCTTCCATCCCGCTGAGCAGGCGGCGGTACAGCTCGCAGCGCGCCATCAGCTCCTCGTGGCTGCCCTGATCGGCCACCCGCCCCTCGTCCATCACCACGATCCGGTCGGCCAGGTGCAGGGTGGAGCGGCGGTGCGCGACCAGGATGGTCGTGCGGCCCCTCATCACCTCGCGCAGGGACGCGTGGATGGCCTCCTCGGTGGTGGCGTCCACGGCGCTGGTCGCGTCGTCGAGCACCAGCACGGCCGGGTCGTAGAGCAGGGCCCGGGCCAGCGCCACCCGCTGGCGCTGACCGCCCGACAGGGACAGGCCGCGCTCGCCGACGACGGTGTCGTAGCCCTGGGGCAGTCGTTCGACGAAGTGGTGCGCCCCGGCGGCCCGGGCCGCCGCCTCGATCTGTTCGGGCGTGGCGTCCGGGCGGGAGTAGGCGATGTTGTCCCGGACCGACGCCGAGAACAGGAAGCTCTCCTCGAAGGCGGTGCCGATCGCGGCGCGCAACGAGCCGAGAGTGAGGTCGCGGACGTCGTGGCCGTCCAGCCGCACCGAGCCGGACTGCACGTCATGGAACCGGCTGAGCAGGAGCAGCGCGGTGGACTTGCCGCAGCCGCTGGGCCCGACCAGGGCCACCCGCTCACCGGCGGCCACGCGCAGACCGAACCCCTCGAGAACCGGCGCCCCCTCCTCGTACCCGAACCCGACGTCCTCGAAAGAAACCTCGCCGCGCGCGTCCTCAAGCTTGATGGCCCCAGGACGATCGGTGATAGCCGGGGGAAGGTCGAGGAGCTGGAAGATCCGCTCGAGGCCGGCGCGGGCCTGCTGGCCGACGATGACGATGCTGGACAGTCGCTGCGCGGGTGCCACCAGCTGGGCCATGTACGTGGAGAACGCCAGGAAGGTGCCCAGGCTGATCCGGTCGTTCATGGCCATCCAGCCACCCAGCGCGAGGATGGCGACCTGTCCCAGAGGCGGCACCGCCGCGAGCACGGGCTGGAACCGGGACTGCAGGCGCACCACCCGCATCTGGGTGCCGTAGAGCGTGCGGGCGGCGTCGCTCACCCGGCGCAGCTCCCGCTGTTCCTGGCCGAACGCCTTCACCACCCGGACCCCACTCAGGCCCTCGTCGACCAGCTGCACCAGGTCGCCCTCGCGCTGCTGGCCCTCCCAGCTGGCGGGGAAGACACGGCTGCGCATCCGGTAGGACAGCCACGCCAGCACCGGCAGGGTGACCAGCACGACCAGGGCCAGCAGCGGCGCCAGGAAGAACATGACGGTGATCGAGAGCAGCACCAGCAGCACGTTGCTGCTCATGATCGGGAAGAAGTTGAGCAGCGCCTGCACCAGCGAGGAGTCCGAGCTGGCCCGTCCCACCAGCTGACCGGTCGGCATCCCCTCCAGCGTGCGGGCGTCCATCCGTTGCAGGTGCTCGTGCATGGCGTTGCGCAGGTCGTACTGAACCCCCAGCGCCACCCGGCCGCCGTGGTAGCGCCGCAGATAAGCCATCGCGAACCCGAGCACCGCCACCCCGGCCATGAGCAGCAGCCACGGCCACACCGACGCCGTGCGGTCCGAGCTCACCCGGTCGACGATCTCGCGCTCGGCCAGCGGCACGATCGTCTGGCACACGCCCCCGACCACCGCACCGACCAGGGAGAGCCAGACGTGCCGGGGGTGGCGCATCACCCAGGTCATCAGGCGCCGGATCCAGCTGCCGGTGGGCACGGCACTGCTCGTCACTCGGTCTCCTGCCCATCGCGAAAAATGCTTAGCCCGGGCAACGATAGTTCACGGTATTTCGGGCCCTGGGGCGACCAGCATTTCAGCGCCGTTCCAGCCCAGAACGCCACTCTGAGACCGGTCGATCGGGCCGGTTCCACGCTCACCCGAACACGACTGCCTCGTGTCACCCACTTCCTACCGCCATGGAGATCGACATGCCAACTCCCTTACGAACGCGTCTTTTCGGCCTGACCGCGGCCGCTACGGCGGTGCTCGCGCTGTCGCTGGCCACCTCCGCGACCGCCGACGCCGCACCCGCAGCCTCCCGAGGCGCTCGGACCACTCAGAGCGCTCAGGTTCAGGCGACCGTGATCGTGCCGAACGAGGTCGGCAAGAACGTCGGGGTCGCGATCAACGACCTGATCTCCGCCGGTCTCGGCCTCGGATTCCGTGAGTACCACGACAACGTTTGCGACTACGCCAAATACCAGGTCATCCAGCAGAGCCCGGCGGCGGGGACCGCAGTGGCCCCCGGCGCGGTGGTGACCCTGACCTTCGCCGTGCGGCCGGCGGCGCCGTGGCAATGCCCCTGATCGCACCCCAGGACGGCTGAAGCGTCCGGACCGGAGATCTCCGTCTGTTCGGGTCGAACAGACGGAGATCTCACCGTTCCAGGTCGACCTGTTGCGGGCCGGTGACCGGCTGTCCCGCCGTGCCGTGCATCGAGGCGAGGAGCGACAGGGACTGCTCAGTCGGTGTTTCCGGTGCGCCCCGGCAGATCACGAGCAGTTGATCCGTCGCGCCGACCGGGTGGAACTTCTCGATCACCAGGTCCAGCGGGCCGACCTGCGGGTGGTCGAGGTGATAGGTCGTCGAGGCGGGAGGTGCCTGCACCTCGTGGCGGGACCAGGCCCGGGCGATGTCGTCGCTGATCAGGATGAGTTCGCCGACCAGCGCCGCCAGATACGGGTCCTCGGCGTCGCTGCCCGCCGTACCGCGCAACTGGGCCAGCAGACCCCGCACGCTGGCGTCCGAGACCACGTCGTCACCGGCGGCGACGGCCTGCACGACCGACCGGAGCAGGTTGGTGCCGGGCTCGAACAGCGGAGACAGCGAACGGGCCAGTGGGTTCGCGGTGAGGATGTCGAGGTAGCGGCCCTCGATCCAGGCCGGCATCGCCAGGGCGTCGACCAGTTCGGCCACCCCCGGCCGGATCCGCTCGACGCGCCGGGCCGCCCGGCGCGGGCGGCCGGTCCCCTCGGCGAGCCGGTGCAGGTGCACCGTCGCGGCCGCGTCCATGCGCAGGACGCGGGCGATCGCGTCCAGGACCTGGGCGGACGGGCGGCGATCGCGGCCCTGTTCCAGCCGGGTGTAGTACTCCGTGCTGATCCCGGCGAGCATCGCGACCTCGTCCCGACGCAGGCCCGGGACCCGGCGTGAACTGCTGGCGGGGATGCCGACGTCTTCGGGCCCGACCTGCTCGCGGCGGGCCCGCAGGTACTCGCCCAGAACGTTCTTCACCACGGCGGCACCTTACGACCGGGGGCCGGATCGTGGGGAGCCCTGACGGCACCCCCCACAGGAGGGCGTGGTGCCGTCGTGGACGTGCCGTGACGATGGGCGCATGACGCAACGCACCATCATCATCACCGGTGGCTCCGACGGGATCGGGGCGCAGGCGGCCCGGCAGATCGCCGGGAAGGGACACCGCATCATCCTCGTCGGGCGGTCACGGACCAAGGGTGCGGCCGTCGCCGAGGAGCTCGGGTGCGAGTTCATCGGCGCCGACTACGCGCGCCTGGCCGACGTGCGGAAACTGGCTGCCGACATTCGTTCCCGGACCGGGAGGATCGACGTCCTGGCCAACAACGCCGGTGCCATTCTCGGCGAGCGCGCCCTCACCGAGGACGGCCACGAGAAGACCTTCCAGGTCAATGTCCTGGCCCCGTTCCTGCTCACCACGCTGGTCCTGGACCTGCTGCGACAGGGGGACGGGGTCGTCGTCAACACCTCCAGCGCCTCGGCCCGGCTGGTGGGCCAGATCGACCTGAAAGACCTTCAGCACGAGCACGGGTATTCACCGTTGCGGGCGTACGGGGACGCCAAGCTCGCCAACATCCTGCTCGCGCGGGGCCTGGATGCCCGGTACGCGGGTCAGGGCATCTCGGCCGTCGCGTTCGACCCGGGCAACATCCGCACCAATTTCGCGTCGGAGACGAACAGCGCTGTTTCGCGCGTCATGTACCGCACGCCCCTGGCCCGGATCGTGCTGACGTCGTCGCGCGAAGGTGGCCGCCGGCTGGCGTATTTCGTCGAGGGTCAACCGGGCCGTGACTGGGAGCCCGGCGGCTTCTACTCCCACACCAAGCCCGCCGGCCGGCGCCGGACCAACCCTCAGGTGGATGACGCGGGCCTGGTGGATGCGCTCTGGCGCCGCTGCGAGGAACTGTCGGCGCGGCCGGGATCTTCCCCGTCGAGCTGACGGGTGGCGAGCATCACGGCCGCGCTTCCATTTCAAGTATTGGAAACCGTGAAATCACGGTGATGAATCCGAAATTACCTGTCAGCGAACTCGATTCGCCGGAAATGACGAAATCGTCCAGGCCTCCGAAGTCTAATTGTCCATCTATGTTGTCTCGAGCAGCGACCATACTTTCCTGTCCCGACCAGTGGATCTCTGAGACGCCCTCAAAAGTCAGGCTGCCCTTTTGATAGCAGTACTGTTCCGCGGCGACTGGGGACGTGAACATAGGATGACGTTCTCGAAGTACGACGTCGAGAGTGATTCGCAGCTTCCCCGGAGTAGCTTCGATGTTCAACACCCAACTATTTTCGAAATATACCTGGTCAAATTCCGGGAACTCGGAGTAGTGATTCATTGCTATTGGCCCCCCATGATCGAGGTGTGGTTTCCGCACGAGGACGATGTTCCAGCATCAGTCGACGCCCATCGGCCGGGAGGAAGTGGAGCCGAAGTACGCCATTCTGGCAATCGGCGCCGATGTGGCCGGTATCAAGGCTTCCTCGGGCACCGTGTTCTCCGTCCCCCAGGAAGACATGCCGGCCGAGGTCTGGGCGGAGATTCAGACGTCGGCTGGTGACACAGTCCTGGCCACACCGGTCGAGGTCACCCGTGCCCCCGGCCTCCAGGAGGCCTCCAACTCAACCCAGTTCGTGGTCCGCTCGCTGAAAACGGGCACGACGGGCCGGGGCTTGATCTTGAACGTCTCTCCCGAGAGGGTCAGGAGCGGCGGATCAGGGCCAGCCAGGCCGGGACGGTGACCTCCGACCCGAGCGGTTGCCCGAAACGATCTGCCCTCGCCTGCGGGCGCAGCGCACCGGTGTACCCGCTCGTGCGAATGTCTTCCACCGACCAGCCGGGTCGGGTGAAGGCCGAGCGGATCTCCTGGTCGCTCACCTCCGGGCCGAAGTTGCCGCCGACCGCCAGGGCCAGGATCACCAGCGTGCCGCCGGGGCGCAGGATCTGCGTAAGCACGTCGAGGTACCGGGCTTGGTCCTCAGCGTCGAGGTTGTGGAACAGGGCGCTGTCGAGCACGGTGTCGAATTCGCCGAGGGCCTGCACGCCCGGTTCGGCGAGCACGTCCGCGACCTCAAAACTGGCCGTGACCCCGTACCCGGCGGCGCGGTCCTGAGCCAGCTGCACGGCCTGGGGAGCCAGGTCGACACCGATGACGGCGTACCCCAGCCGGGCCAGCAGGATCGTGTGCTCACCGGTTCCGGTGCCCACGTCAAGCACCCGGCCGCGGATTACCCCCGACGACTCCAGGTCGACGATCGCCTGTTGTGGATGCGCCACCACCCACGGTGGCAGCCCGGCCGCGTACATCGATTCAAACTGTGCGACAGCATCTTTGCGCTCCACGGAACTTCCCTATCCTCTCGAACCGCACCTATCTCAAGACAGGGGATGCACGATAGACCGGGGCCGGGAACTCCTCACAACCCCGCTGCGACCTCGACACGACCCCACGGGGTGGGCTGCGCGGTCAGAGCAGCGACGGCGTCGGCCCAGGCCGGGTCGTCCGAATCCAGGGCGCTGCGTAGGTAGGCCCAGATCAGGGCCCGTACGGCGGCGACACGTTCGGGGTTCTCGTCGGTGGTCTCGCCCGCGTCGTAACCGGAGACACCGCCGAACATGTGCTCGGCCCCGAACAGGGTCAGCAGCGTCTTGTTCGGGCCCGGACTCCGGTAGTACGCGTCGGCCCGCCAGTTGTCCTGCTCACTGAACACCGGGTTGTGGTCGTTCTCCCCCACCACGACGAGAGCCTGCCCCGTCATCTGCGAGAAGCTGCTGCCGGCCAGGTCGGGGAACATCCCGGCGGCCGGGGCGGCCAGGCCGTCACCGGAGCCCGGACCCGCCATGATCACGCTGGCGGTGATCCGCTTGTCCCGCAGGTCCAGGACGCTCCCGTCGCGGGCATCGGTTACGGTCATCCCGGCGAGCAGGCTGACGGTGTGACCACCCAGGGAGTGCCCGACCGCGGCGATCTTGCTGCGGTCCACGCGCCCTGGCAACCCCGGCACCACCGCTTCGATGTCGTCGACGTGATCGAGGACGAAGCGCAGGTCCTCCACCCGCGAGCGCCAGAACAGCGGGCCTCCGGCGGCGTCGTCGCGTAGCCCCAGGCCGGTGAAGTCCAGGTGGCTGGGCTGCAGGACGACGAAACCGTGCGCGGCCCAGAAGTTTGCGAGGGGTGCGTAGCCGTGCAGGGAGGCCAGGAAGTTGGATGCGCCGTGGCCGTGGGAGAGCAGGATGACGGGAAGGTTCTCACCGTGGACCGGCGCGGAGACCTTGATCTCCAAGGGGACGGGGCGGCCGGGGACGCTCAGTGTCACGGGGCTGTACGTGAGGACGGGCTGGGCGGTGTTGACGGGCAGGCCGGCGGCCTCGGTGAAAGGGGCACTCATCGCGGTTGTCCTGACGGGTGGCGGGAGATGGAGATGTTGAAGGTCGCCGTCCCCAGGGACCTCACGGTCGCGAAGAACAGCGGGGCGGCGTGCTCGGTGGCCAGGGCGGTGTTGATACCGCCCAGATCCAGGACGCTGTCGTGCGGCCAGCCCAGGTCGGCCAGCAGGCCGGTGACGACGGTCTTGGCCTGGGCGTCGTCGCCGCTGACGAACGCGGTCGCCTGGGGCACGGAGGCCAGGGGGTCGACCATGACGGTGAAGTTCATGGTGTTGAGCGTTTTCACCACGCGCGCTCGCGGGAATCGGGTCTGGATCTGCTGGCCGACACTGTCGCCGGGGTAGGCCATTGTCATCTGCGGGGTGAAGGCGGCGGAGGGGTCGAGCACGATTTTGGCGTCCAGGACGTCGTCGCCGATGTCTTCCAGGGTACTGAGGACGTCGGTGCCGGGGATGGCGGTGACGACCACGTCGGAGGAGGCGACGGCCTCGCGTTGGGTGAGGATTCCCCTTTCACCGGCGCGGGTCCGGGAACCGTGGACGACGTGGTGGCCGGCGGCGGCGAGCCGGGTCCCGAGGGCTGTACCGACCTTGCCGGTGCCGAGAACTGCTATTTTCATTGACTTTTTCTCCAGAAGAGACTGGCTGCGGGGAGGAGGGATCACCAGGGGACGACGCCGGCGTCCTCGAAGAAGCCTCCGGTCGGTCCGTGGTCGGGGAGGGTGGCCAGGCGAATCGCGGTCGCGGCCCCTTCCTGGGGGCTGCGCAGGCCGCGGAATCCGTTGAGGTCGGTGGCGACGAATCCGGGGCAGGCGCAGTTGACGAGGATGTTCGTGCCGGCCAGTTCCTGCACGTACTGCAGAGTCACGGCATTGAGGAAGGTTTTCGAGGGGGCGTAGGCCACCGCGACCGGGCCGGTGGTGGTCTCGCTGCCGGGACCGGCCTGGCGGGTCAGGGAGCCGACGCTGCTGGACATGTTCACGATCCGCGGGGAGGGGGCCTGGCGCAGCAGCGGCAGCATGGCGTTGGTGACGCGGATGACGCCGATGACGTTGGTCTCCACGACCGCGCGGATGACGTCCGGGTCGACGGTGCTCGGCTGCTGCGGGTGCCCGCCGGTGATCCCGGCGTTGTTGACCAGGGCGTCCAGGTGGCCGGCCCGGTCGGCGATCAGGTCGGCGGCCTCGGCGACGCTGCGGTCGTCGGTGACGTCGAGCGGGACGGCGAAGGCGTCCACCCCGGTGGCTCGCAGGCGGGCCACCGCCTCGTCCCGGCGTGTCCGGTCCCGGACGCCGATCCCGACGCTCCAGCCCAGGGCGCCCAGGCCCGCCGCGATCTCGTAGCCGATGCCCTTGTTCGCGCCGGTGACCAGGGCGGTCTTCGTTTCGCTCATGCCATCGATCGTGCGGCCGGGGCGGACCGGGGGTCCAACACCGTGTCGGTCAGGCGCGATACCGCCACGGTATGGCCAGGCGGGTGCGGGCGTACGCTGGGGCGGTGGAGACACGGGAACTGCGGTACTTCGTCGCCGTGGCCGAGGAGTTGCATTTCGGCCGGGCCGCGCAGCGCCTGGGTATGGCCCAGCCGCCCCTGTCCCGGGCGATCAGCCAACTCGAACGCCGGATGGGCGTCGAGCTGCTCCAGCGCGACAGCCACTCGGTGAGCCTGACCGCGGCCGGCGCCGTGCTGCTGCACGAGGGCCGTGCGGCTCTGGAGGCGATGGAGGCCGCCGAGCACCGCACCCGGCGGGCGGCGCTGGCCGCCGCCGGGCGGCCCAGCATCGTCCTGGTCACCAAGGCCGGTGCCTCCAGCGAGCTGCTGGCGAAGCTGCTGCACGCCTACGCGGCCGAGCCCGGATCGATCCCGGTCGACGTCATGCTCTGCGGGCCCGGCCAGCAGGCACGCCTGCTGGCCGGCGGCCGGGCGGACGTGGCGCTCCTGCACCGGCCGTTCGACGACACCACCGGTTTCGACACCGAAGAGCTGCTCACCGAAGGGCAGGTCGCGGTTCTCCCGGCCGGGCACGTCCTCAGCACCCACCCGAGCCTGCGCCTGAGCGACCTGGACGACGTACCGGACCTGCCCCGGCCCCGCTGGCCCACCTCCGACGGCTCCTACCCGCCCGGGCCCGGCCCCGAGGTCCAGAGCCATTCCCAGCTCCTGCAACTCATCTCCCTGGGCCGCACGCTGATGGTGTCGCCGGACTCCTGCCGGTCCCAGCTGCGCGACGACACGGTGGCTGTGCCCCTCGTGGACGCGCCGAGAGTCACCACGGTGATCGCCTGGCCGCCCAGCAGCCGTTCACTCGCGGTCGCCGACCTGGTGCGAACAGCCGTCCGCCTCTGAATTCGCCCCCGGGCACAGGGCCAGGGGGCGGATCGGCCTCCGTTCGGGGGCCGCGGTGGGGTCAAGGCCGGGGCAGGCGAGAATCGCGAAAATCACCTGGTCACAGCCTTCTGAGGGATGTCCGAAAAATCTCATAGGTAGTTTTTGTTGCGGAAAGCGGTTTTCTGGATCAACGTTGTCATTGCTATCGGCGTCCACAAGAGAGGGTTTCGTCCCATGGCCATGATCCGGCTGATGACGCAGAAGATCACTCACCGTAAGAGCTTGAAGAGCAAGGCCTGGTACGCGTGGATCTGAGGTAGCTTCCCCGGTTCCGGCGGGCTGGTGCCCGCCGGAACCGGCCCTCGACGGCACCCGGCGCCCGCCGGTGATCATCGGAAAACGTTGCGGGAAGAGGTTGATGTGCTCATCCACCAAGGTCGGCATCAGCGGACGACGATCATGGCCTCGCGTCTGGAACGGCTGATGGGTGAGCATCGGGGGCAGGATCTGTTCCGCCTGGAGCGTGACACGATCGGGGTGGCCGGCCCGGCTCTGATGAACACCCTGCTGGCCGCCCGTCCCGCCGGGCCGACCGAGAGACCCACGTTCAAGCCCATCTTCGGCCGGTCGATCAGCAAGCAGGAGTCCGCACTGGGCATGCGCGCCCTGGGCCAGGACGTGCGTTCCGCACTCGCTCAGGCCCAGACCCGAAATGCCTGGACCACCGACCTGTCAGGACGCTGGCCCCAGGTGGGCCACCGCTATCTGCGTGATCTCGTTTTTGGTCAGGATCCTTATCTACTGCGCATGTTCGCCGGTCGCAGCCTGCAGTTGCTGCCCCACATGACCTGGACATCGGCTGCCACCGTGGTGGCTGCCTGCCCCCGGCGACCATTGCCCGGGCCTTTCCACCGGATCACCGGCCGGAGCGGGCCGGGCGACATGTCCCAGCTGGCCGCCATGAGCACCGGCAAGGTCACCTATCGCGACCGTCGGCACGCGATGGTGCTGTACCGCCGGCTGGCAGCGCCGATCTGCCTGCTGATCTCCACCTTGGTCACCAGCGCCATGTGGATGGGAGCACCGTTCGACGACGACACACCCGACGACTACATCCTTTACGAGGCCATGCGGTTGCTGCCACCGTCCTGGAACCTGCTCCGCTTCGCCTCGCCGCAGTACCCCGCCCTCGACGACCGGATCCATCACGACGACGACCTGCTGTTCCTCAACCTCCTCAGCCAGCGAGACCCTGCGCTGTGGGAGGAACCAGACACCTTCCTACCCCAGCGCTGGAAGCACCTGGACCCCGACAACCATCCCGGCTATCTGCCCTTCGGGCACGTTCAGGAACGCTGCTTGGGCCGGCACATGGTGATGCCGCTGGCCGCCCTGCTCCTCGGCCGGCTCCGCGACAACGGTTACACCGTCGACCCGGATCAGACGTTCGCCAGAGTCCCCCTGGACGGCCTGCTGGGCCTGTCCCACGTCACCCTCGTCCGGCGGCCGTAGGCCCCGGACCATCCGCGGCACCGTCCGTCTCGCGCTCCACGTCGTGGCCGACGAGACGGGTGGAAGCCGGTTCTCACCGTGCCTCCGACGACCGGGTGATCCGGCGCCTGAGGCAGGAAACTATTGAATGATCTTGAGATCGCCGGTCTTCACTACGATATGGGCCCCCTCGCGGGCCAGCAGGGGTGCCCCGTCGGATGCGCTGACCCCCACCTTCTCGGCGAAGCCGGTACCGGTGCGGGCGAGTGCACCGGTGAAACTGATGACGTCGCCAGGATCGACGGTTACCCGGGACTCCCGGCCATCGGTCTTCAACTGCACCCAGATCCGCCCGCGGGTGTGGTCCCCGACCCAGAAGCCTTCGTTCGCCGCGACGGAAGAGACGGCGACCGCTCGACCCTCGACCTGGTCCCCCACCAAGGACGACAGGTCGGTGGGCACCGGGAGCAATGGCTGGCCGCCGGGCAGCCGGAAGACTCCGGTGATGGGGGTGGGTGACGAGGAAACCGCCGGCCGCGATGGCGCGACGGGTTCCGGGCCGGACACCCAGACGACTGCGCCCACTCCCGCTGCGGCCACAGCGGTGGTGGCGACACCCACCTGGACCGACGGATGCCGGAAGGCTCGCCGGAGGAGCCCCAGGGCCGGTCCCAGCCCGAGCCAGGGCAGGAACGCGATCAGGGCCCGCTGACGTTCCACCAGGGGTGGTGCCAGTTCAGCGCAGGTTTCGCAGTTCAGTAGATGATTCCCGGCCCGCAGTGCCGTCTGCCGTCGCAGATCGCCTCCTGAAAGGGCCAGCAGGACGGGCCGGCAGCGCGCGGTCGGCAGACGGGCCCGGCGTGCGGTCATCGTGTAGTCGACGCGCAGCCGGGCCCGGGTCCGGCCGAGCTGGGCCGCCACCGATCCGGGACTGACGTTCTCCCGGACCGCGATCGACGTGACCGGCTCTTCCTCCAGCACATGGGAGAGAAGGGCCTCACGCTGACCGGGCGGAAGTTCCCCCAAGGCAACCCGGAGCGCATCTCGTTCGGACCTCCCGATCGCGACGCTGTCAGGCTCGGCCGGTTCGCGCAGATCGATCAGGCGGTGGCGATTGCGCCAGAAGGTGGCTGTGGACCGGGCCTGCGTCGTCATCAGGTTCCGGGCGGTCACGATCGCATAGGCGAGGGACGATCCCGGCGCGAGGCGGTCGCGGATGTCCAGCATCCTCAGCAACACTTCCTGAACCACATCATCAGCGTCTGCCGGCTGCCGGGTGTGCGCCATGACGTAACGGCGCAGCGGATCGATCAGATCCACGATCTCGGTCTCCGCCACGAGCGCTCGCGCACCGGGGCGGCCGATCTCGCCATCGAGGCCCTCTGGGTCGAGCACGCGCTGGTCCTCCTGACGGTGACCACCATGACCACAAGCCGTGAGCGCGGACTTGCTCATCAAATGCCATTCGCGCGCTTCAGCAAGTCCACGCACCCGGCCGTGGTGGGACGGACGGGGCGAGGTGCCCGAAAAAAGATGCGTCATGAGCCGCCCGTGAGTGCGTGTACGTAGCGAACCGTCCCAGATCTCCCTGCGGCCCCCGCGCCACCATTGTCCAGGAAAGGACACCGAAGCTCTTGAAGACCATCCCCATCACCATCCTCTGCGCCTGTTTGGTCACCGTCGCCGGTGTGGTCGGCGCAGCTGTCGGTGCCGGCGGGATGAAACGAACACAGGACCGTTCGCGGCCCGCTCGGTGCACCCCCGGTGCCGGGAGGCAGACGAGCCCGGTGGAACGTGCCTCGGTTGCGCGGATTCCTCGGCAGAGCACTGCCGGTCTCGTCCGGTACGACCGGAGAACCGGAGGACCTTCGGACAATACCGGCGCCTCGTCGACCTGAAGACCGTGGCCAAATGATCTGCTGATTAACATGTTTCATTTCCAACCAGATCACTGGTCCGGAACCATCAGCGGACGGGACCCCCGTGGAACGCGATAATGTGCGTGGCACAATGCAATACGGAACGGATTGCCGATCCCGTTCCGGTTGTCGTATCGACGGGAGGACAGGGGTCGGCGATCCAGCCGGATTTCCTTCTCGTGATCGCGGCCGTGCGGCGTTTACCATCTCAACACCGTCCGATGGCATGACCACCGGACGGATATCCTTGCATCAGAGCCCATCTCGAATGGCGCTGCCAGTGACAGCAGCGATGGTGGGTGAGGGACGACCGTGAGCGACGGCAGCGCGGTCCAGCCGATCACCGGATCTGCATCTACCCGTGGGCGACAGAGTTTCAGGTGGTTAAGGACCATCTGCATATCCGAGGTCAGCAACCGTTCGCACCTCGACCTTTTCCGAACCTCTTCTCCTGAAAGAGAAAGGCTCACTCGTCGTCGCCTTGTTGCCCGAAGACGTTTCCCCGCAATGAAGAACACGAATGGAAGAAGGATCTTCATGTTCGACAAGTCTCAGATCGCCAGTGTCATCGGCCAGTCCCTGTACGCCGAGGACGGCACCAAGATCGGCAAGATCGGCCAGGTGTACGTGGACGAGGTCCACGACCAGCCCGAGTGGGTCACCGTGAACACCGGCCTTTTCGGCAAGAATGAGTCGTTCGTCCCGCTCGCGGAAGCCTCCATGACCGACGGTGGCCTGCGCGTCCCTTACACCAAGGACGCCATCAAGGACGCCCCCAACGTCAGCGCCGAGCAGCACCTGAGCGAGGCCGAGGAGCGAAAGCTCTACGAGCACTATGGCGTGCCGTACACGACGGAAGGCTCGACCTTCGCCGACGTCAGCCGTCTGGGAAACCGGGCCGGTACCGCCGCCAGTGGCACCAGGCAGCCGTACAGCGACGAGCAGTACGGCAACACCACTGACCGGCCCGCCTACGACGACGGCGACCGCAGCGATCAGGGGAGCATGACCCGCTCGGAGGAGCGCGTGAATGTGGGCACCGAGCAGGTTCAGGCCGGCCGTGCGCGTCTGCACAAGTGGGTAGAGACCGAGACCCAGCAGGTCGAAGTCCCGATCCGGACCGAGAAGGCGCGGCTGGTGAGTGAACCCATCACCGACACCAATCGTGGGGATGCCTTCGACGGCCCGGCCATCAGCGAAGCCGAACACGAAGTCGTGCTCAACACCGAACGTCCGGTGGTCAATGTCGAAGCCGTCCCGGTCGAGCGGGTCCGCCTCGACAAGACCGTGGAGGAGTCCAGCCAGACCGTCGAGCAGGACGTGCGCAAGGAGCGCATTTCTCTGGACGACGACACCACCACCGGCACCACGGGGCGCAAGCGTCGCTGACAGAGATCGCACCGGACACCGGGCCGTGACCTAGGCCCGGTGTCCGGCTGCTGACCGGACCGGGACCGGAAGTTTTTATCCGGTCCCGGTTTCTGCGTCACGAGACGATGGACCGTCCTCCTCGGTCGGGCGCCGGCACCAGGGCCTGGCGGAGATACGAGAAGGTGGGGCGTCAGCCACGCATCCGTGCCAACGCCGAGCGGATCAGCACGTGCGTGGACAGTTCACGCTCGACCGGCGCGATCACCGTGTCGGCAGCGAGCTGACTGATCCGGCTGTTGAGCCGGCGGCGTGCCTGCCCGGCCCGTCGCCGGGCTCCGGTGCGGGCGAACATCCCGCAGATCTGAGCCAGGACGAATCCACTCACCAGCCCGAGCACCAGCAGCAGGGTCGGCACGGGGAGCCGACCCCAGTGCGGCAGCGGAGGCTGCGGCAGCTGTAGCCAGGCCACGACGAACAGCACCCCCAGCCAGACAAGCCCGGCCACCGCGGCGGCCAGGAAGAGCCATTGCACCGTTCCAGCCGCCCGCCACCAGTGCGGACGCCGGCCCAGGCCGAGGTCGGTGCCGGCCACGGCTCGATCGAGCAGGTCCGGCATCTCGTTCTGGGAACTGGTGGCGGCCCGGCGAATGGCCTGCGGCCACGGCTGCGGCAACCCCGACGACGCGCGATCGCTGATCCGGCGCAACGCGTTGTCCACGTGAGCGCGCTGCAGCGCCGAGGGTCCGGGCAACGACGTACGCACCAGATCAGAAGGTTCGTCACGCAGCCCCAGGCGACGGGCCGGATCCAGGCGCAGACGCGAGGTCCAGGCGCTCACCGGCCAGCCGGTGGCCCGGCGGGCGCGCAACCGGTAGGCCCCGGCCACGGCCTCGCTCACCACGTCCACGCCGGCTGCCGCACTCAGGGCGTCGGTCAACGACGTGCGGTCGGCGGTCGTGACGACCTGATTCGTCACACCGGCGCAGACGTCGTCCAGACGTTCGGCCATCGCCGAGAGGTCCGCGGCGAGACGGCGCACGGCGGCCTGTTTGGCCGCCACGTTCCGGGCCAGGACCGCTCGCAACGCCTGGATGCCCTCACCCGTGCGGGCCGAGGCGGACAGCACCGGCGCGGCGGCCAGGCCCTCGGATGCCAGAAGGGCGGTCAGGTCGTCCACGCACCCGGCGCCGGCCTCCGGTGGGAGACGATCGATCTGATTGAGGACGACGAGCATGACATCTGCGTGCGCGGCCAGCGGGGCCAGATACCGTTCGTGCAGGGCGGCATCGGCGTATTTCTGCGGATCGAGGACCCAGACCAGGAGGTCCACGCGCTCGACCAGCCGTTCGGCCTCCAGCCGGTTGCTGCGCTCGACCGAATCGACGTCGGGAAGGTCCAGCAGAATCAGGCCCTCGAGCTCGGCGTCGGTTCCGGCGCCCAGCAGATGACGGCGGGGCACCTCCAGCCAGTCCAGCAACGACGTCGCGTCGTCCTGGCCCCAGACCGCCGCGTGGGCCGCCGCGGTGGTCGGGCGGCGCATCCCGACCTGCGAAAGAGGTTCACCCACCAGCGTGTTGAACAGCGACGACTTGCCGCTGCCGGTCGCCCCGGCCAGCGCCACCACCGTGTGGGCCTCACCGAACCGCAGCCGGTCACCGGCCTTGGCCGCGATCTGCTCCGCGCCGGCCATCATGTCCGGATCGAGGCGCTCGCGCGAGAGCGTCAGCACCTCGTCCAAAGCCTCGAGCTGCTCGGCAATTCCGGTGCGCCGCCCGGTGAGCAGCATCAGTTCCTTCCCCGGGTGCTCAGGGGAAGGGTGGCCGCGACCGGTGCCGGGCCGGGCTCGACGGTCTCGGCCGCGCCCGGGCGCGTCAGCGACCGCATGGATCGGCGGGCCCTCTCGAAGGTCTCCAGCTCTGTACGCAACCCGAGCGCAGAGTCCAGGTCGGGTGCGGCGGCGTCCACCACGTCCACAAATCGCTGCTGTTCGCTCGCCAGCAAGACCTCGACCCGCTCCAGAAGGTCGGCGCGGGCCCGGGCGGCGAGCGTGCGCACGGCGCTGTCACCGAACACGGCCTCGAGCACCTTCTGACCGGCCGCCGAGGTGCCACCGGCCACCAGGACCTCGATCCCGCTCAGTCCCCCGGTCTGCGCGAACACGGCCAGCATGAGCACCAGTCCGGCGCCGTTGGTGCCGAAGGAGGCCAGCCGGGCCATGGAGCGTTTCTGCCCGCCCTCGGCTGCCACCAGTTCCAGGACGCGGCCCTGCCACGCCCGGATCTCGTGCTCCAGGGCGGCTTCGAACTCGCCGGAGGTGTGACCGAGGGTCTGGGCGTGATCGGTCAGCAGGGCCCGCCCGGCCGGGCCGTCGCGCCAGGCATCGACGGTGCGTTCGGCGGCGCGCTCGGCGGCCGACCGCAGCAGCGTCTGCACGCTGCTCTCCAGGGCCTCCTGCACCGGCGTGGTCGGTGCCTGGCGACCGGTCAGGAAAGCGGTGACCCGGTCGCGCAGCCGCCCCACGCGCTGTTCCAGGTCGCGGGTCAGCTGCCCGGTCCCGACGAACTCCTGCCAGCGGCTGAGGACCTCACCCCGCAGGACGCTGCCGCTGCGGATGCCGTCGTCGAACTCGCGCACCGCATCGGCATAGAGGTCCTCGGCCGCATCGCGCAGCAACGCCGCCGCGGCCAGTTGCTCGTCGACCTCCCGGGCCAGCGACGAGACTCGCGCGCGCATGCTCTGCAAAGCGCCGTCCAGGGTGGTGCGGATGACCTCGGACCGGGCGTCGGCGTCGCCGGCGAGACGATCCAGCCAGGCTCGCAGGGGTGCGACGATCTCTTCCGGCAGCCGGTCGTCGGCGCCGTGCAGCCCGGTTTCCGGGATGGCGAACAGGGTGGCCCGGGCCAGGCCGTTCTGGTCGAGCATGGCCGCCAGGTGGGAGCTGATCTCCCGCAGGCCCTCCGGGGGCACCCGGTTGATCACCACCGCGAGCGCGGTGCTGCGCTGTTGCGCGGTGTGCAGTAACTCCCAGGGGACGGCGTCGGCGTACCGGGCGGCGGTGGTGCAGAAGATCCACAGGTCGGCGGCGGCCAGGAGCTGGCCGGCCAGCTGGCGGTTCTCGGCGACGACCGAGTCGATGTCGGGGGCGTCCAGCAGGGCCAGGCCGGCCGGGACGCCGGCGTGAGGCACCACGTGCAGGCTGCGTCCGCCGCCCTGGCTGCCGTCGCCGCTGGTGCGGGCCAGCTCGGGCAGGATCCGGTCTTCGCTGAACCAGCGCAGGTCGTGCGGGCTGCACACCAGGACCGGCCCGCGGGTGGTCGGGCGCAGCCAACCCGCCTTGGTGACGTTGTCGCCGATCAGCGTGTTGACCAGGGTGGACTTTCCGGCCCCGGTGGATCCCCCGACCACGGCCAGGAGCGGGGCGTCCAGCTGGCGCAGGCGCGGTAGGAGGTAGTCGTCCACCTGACCCACGAGCTCGGTCTGCGCCTGGCGGGCGCGGTCGGCGCCGGGCACGGGCAGGTCCAGCCGGAGGCCACCGATGCGGGGGCGCAGCGCTTCCAGCGCCTCGGCCAGGGAGAGGGCGGTCATGGAGCTCATCATGGGTGGCCGCACCAATTGCACCACTGCAGGCGCCAACCCCCTGCGCTGTGGAGACGACTCACTCGGGTTCAAGTTTCCCGGGCGAGCTGTCGATACACTCCCGATCCCTGATCGGAGGCCGTCGGGACTGTGCCCCTGTCACCCCTTGTACCGAAGAGATCGACACCGGCCACGCTGCTGGTCGCGGCGCGCTCAGCCATGCTCGCCTCCGACCTGGACGGCGCCCAGGCCCGGGCCCGGCAGGCCGAGACCCTGGCCGAGGCCGTGGGCGATCAGCTGATGCGAGCGCGCGCCGTCGCGCTGGTGGCCCGGGTCCTGCATCTGCGCAACGAGATGGCCGACGCCCTGACCCAGGCGCTGAGGGCGATCACCCTGTGCGAGGAGGTGGACGACCTGGCCTCGGCCGTCCAGGCCCACGAGGTGGCGGCCCGGATCTTCCTGGACATCGGCGACATGGCTGCGGCTCTGGAAGAAGGCCTGGCCGCGACCAGGGCCGCCGAGGCGAGCGGCGACCTGGCCGCCAGCGTGTCGGCCCTGCGGGCCATGACCAACATCTACGCGGCCCTGCGGCAATGGGACACCGCCCTGGAGTTCGGTGACAACTACTGCAAGGCAGCGCAATTGCTGGGCAACCCGGCGGACGAATGCGTCGCCCTGGCCACCCTCGCCTACGTCTACGCCGCGATGTCTTCCGACGCGATCGACCGGGGCGATACCGAGCAGGCCCAGGCCTGGGGCGAACAGAGCGTCTCGCTGTCCAGGACGGCCATGCTGACGTCCCGGAAGTCAGGCAACCGGCTGACCGAGAACACCAGTCTCGGCAACCTCGCCGAGATGCTGTCGGAGATCGGCCGGCCTGAGGAAGGACTGCACCTGCTCGACAGCTGGACGGTCGACCCCGCCCTCGACACCGGGAAAATGATCGCGCACCACCGGGAGGCCCGGGGGGCCATCCTCATCGGGCTGGGACGTTTTCGCGAAGCGGCCGAGCTGATGGCGCTGGGGGTCGCCGAGGCGCCGACCCGGCAGTACGAGATCTCCGCCTCCCGATCGCTGGCGATGGCCCTGGAGGAACTGGGTGACCTGCGCGGTGCCCTGGACGCCCATAAGCGCCTGTTCGTCCTGGTCACCGAGCAGATCTCCGAACAGGCCCAGCGCGCCGCGAGCGTGGCCGCGGTACGGCTGGAGACCGTCCAGGCGCAGGCCCAGGCCGCGATGCTGCGGATGCAGGCCTCCGATCTGCAGCGCACGAACGATGATCTCAACCGTCACTCCGAGGACCTGCGCCGCCAGGCCCTCGAAGATCCGCTGACCGGTCTGCCCAACCGCCGCCGCCTGGACCAGCTGCTGGCCTCCGACCTGCGCTCGTGCTCCCTGATCCTGCTCGATGTCGACCACTTCAAATGGGTCAACGACGCTCACACCCATCTGGTGGGAGATGCCGTCCTGCGGGAACTGGGCAACATACTGCGCGCCAACTGCCGCGACACCGATACCCCCACCCGCTTCGGCGGCGAGGAATTCGCCCTGGTCATGCCGGGCATCCCGCTCGACGGGGCGCTGGCCACGGCCGAGCGGGTGCGAGCCGCCGTGCAGAACCACGGGTGGCAGGCGCTGTCTCCCGGGCTGAAGGTGACCGCGAGCTTCGGCGTGGCCCTGGGCACCGAGGCGGACACCAGCATCGAGCTCCTGGCGCTGGCCGACCACCGCCTGCTCAGCGCCAAGGCCCTCGGCCGTAACCGGGTCGTCGGACCCCGGGAGAACGGGTGACGCGAACCCCGCTCGTCGGTGCGACCCGCGGTAGGCCGGCCGGCCCTTGCTCTCGGTGAGGGTCGGCAGCCGCCATGCACGACGTCACCTCAGGCGGAGTCGGTGTCACCCCGGGAGGGACGAGGGCACTGGTTCGTGGTCGGGGTCAGCTGATGCCCGGGGCCCCAGAATGGCCACGGCCAAGAGCAGGACACCGGTGATGGCGGCGCCCACCCACATGGCCTGTTGCCATCCCTCGACGAAGGACTGCTGAGCTGCCAGGACCAGCTCCTGCGTCGATGCGCCGGCCCCGTTCGCAACGGCCAGAGCGTTGGCGATGCCGTCCCCAGCGGTCTGCGCGATGTCGGGCGGGAGGTTGAGGGCTTGGCCGGCCATGGCCTTGCGGTAGCCGGAAGACAGGAGGGCTCCTAGCAACGCGACTCCCAGGGCGGTGCCGAACTCGCGGGTGACATCGTTCAGGGCGGAGGCGACACCCTGCTTCTCCGGCGGCAAGGCCCCGGTGATGGCCTCGGTCGACGGGGTCATCACCAGACCCGAGCCGAATCCCAGGGCGAGCAGACCCGGCAAGACCGCCAGGTAGCCGCCGTCGGCCGACACGCGTAGGGCCAAGAGCACCAACCCCGTTGTCATCACCGCGATTCCGATGGTCAGGGCCCCCCGCGTACCGATCCGGACGCCGAGGCCAGGGGCCAGGCCCGCTGCCACGACCAGCATCACGGCCATGGGAAGCATGCCCAGCGAGGAAACCAGCGCGGACCAGCCCAGGACGGCCTGCAGGAACGGCAGAAGAGCCACCATGATGCCCGCCTGAACCCCGAAGGCGGTCACCAGCGTGATCGACCCGGCACTGAGACCGCGCTCGCGGAACAGCCGCACGTCCAGCAGGGCGGCATCTCGGCGACGCAGCTGCCAGACCACGAAGAGCGCCGCGCTCAGGACGCCGACCGCCGAACCGACCAGCGTCGTCACGTCGCTCCAGCCGCGTTCGGGGCCCTCCTGCAAAGCGAAGATGAGCCCGGCCACGGCTACGACGGAGCTCAGAGCACCGACGACGTCGAAGCCGTGCTCGGATTGCTCGACAGAGTTGGGAATGACTTTCAGCGTCATGACCATCGACACCGCGGCCAGCACCACGGGAAGGACGAAGAGCCAGCGCCAGTCGGCCGCATCCACCAGGAATGCGGACAGGAACAGGCCCACCACCCCGCCGCTACCACCGACACCGGTCCACACCCCGATGGCCCTGCCCCGCTGCTCCTCCGGGAACGTGGACGTGATGATCGCCAGCGTGACGGGCATGACCATTGCGGCCCCGACTCCTGCCATAAGCCTTGCCGCGAGCATCAACTCGGCGCTCGGGGCGACCGCACCGGCAGCGCTCGCGATGCCGAACACGACCAGCCCCGCCAGCAGCATCGTCCGGCGTCCCCAGCGGTCGCCGATGGCACCCAGAGGCAGGAGCAGGGAAGCCAGGGCCAGTGTGTAGATGTTGATGATCCACAGCACGCCGCTCTGCGAGGCCCCGAAGGCGACGGACAGCTCGTTCTGCGCCACATTCAGGCCGGAGACCGAGGCAATCACCGCCATGAGTGCGACCGAGACCGCGATCAGGATCAGACGCAATTGCCGGGTGTCGGGCGCGTTCCCGGAGCCGGCCGGGGCTTCTGCCAGCGAATGGCGTTGAGTGGTCACAGAACCCTCGCAGAGCTTGGTGAATCAGGAAAGGATGGTGGGAGTGCGGCCGGGCGCTGTCGACACTGACTGCCCCTCAAGCGCATTCACCGTAGCCCGAGAAGTGGGCGGCACCGCCCACTTGAGCTAAACTGGGAGACATGGCTCCTCGGTCGTCTCACAAAAATGCTGACCGCCAGCCCTCGGCCGGCCGGCCGGCTGAGCCCGCCGACGAACACGTCGGGACGATCCCGGCTGCCGCTCTGCGAACGGATGCGCGCCGCAATCGTGAGCGCATCCTCCAGGCCGCTCGCGCAGCCTTCTCGGCCCGGGGGATCGACGTCCCGGTCACGGCCATCGCCAACCGTGCCGGGGTGGGCACGGCCACGCTCTACCGTCATTTCCCCTCGCGGGCCGCGCTCGTCACCGAGGCTTTCAGCGAGCAGATGGCGCACTGTGTGGAGGTGCTGGAAAGCGCGCTGAACGACCCCGATCCCTGGCGTGGGTTCTGTCGTGTGATCGAGGAGGTCTTCGTCATGCAGGCCACCGATCGAGGTTTCACCACCGCGTTCCTTGCCCAGTTCCCCGAGGCTGTCGATTACGAGCGCAGTCGCACCTATGCCGAAGACGGTGTCGCTCACCTGGTCCGGCGCGCCCAGGAAACCGGGCAGCTACGGCCAGATTTCGACCCGGCCGACGTCACCATGGCTCTCCTGGCCAACAGCGGCCTCGTCGCCGCCACCCAGGAAGGCTCCGTGGAAGCGTCCCGGCGGCTGGCCGCCTATTTCCTGCAGGCTTTTCACGTCGGCATCGACGAACCGCTACCTCCTGCAGTGGCCTTGGAGTTGCGCCAGATTCACGAGGGACCAAAAACCCGTTGACGCCCGGTCGGCGCCATTCCGGGTCGTGGCGCGCCGGCAACCATCCGTGCGCCGATCGGGCCGTCCGCATCCACCACGACGCGCGCGAAACGCTCGCGGGCCGAGGAACGTGGGTGGCGACCAGGATCTACCGGCCGGCAACGACCACCGTCGAACCCGATCGAACCTGGTCACCGGGTGCCCAGGTTCGACCGGGCCTGGCCGGCCGGAGCGGGCCGGGGTTGCCTGGAGGGACCACCACCGCTGGAGGACGACATGAACCGCGCATTCCGGGTCGGGATCATCGGGGCCGACACCAAGGCCAGCTGGGCGCAGCTGTCCCACGTACCCGCGATCAACGCACTGGCCGACGTCGAGCTGGCCGCGGTCGCCACCCGGCACGAGGACAGCGCGCGAGCGGCCGCCGAAGCGTTCGGGGCCCGCCGCTGGTACGCCGATCCCCCGGCGCTGATCGAGGACGACGACATCGACATCGTCACGGTCGCCGTGCGGGTGCCGGCGCACCGTTCACTGGTCGAGGCGGCCCTGAAGGCGGGTAAGACGGTCTACTGCGAGGCCCCGCTCGGGGTCGATCTGGCCGAGGTCCAGTCCCTGCAGGCCGCCGGTGAGGGGGCGCTGACCGTGATCGGGCTCCAGGGCCGGCTCAACCCGTCGGTGCGCCGGGCCGCGCAGATGATCGCCGACGGGGCCATCGGGCGTCCCCTGACCGCCAGGATCGTCTCCACGACGAGTGGCATGGGGCCCGCCACCCTTTCGTCCTACCGGTACTTCGACGAGGCCGCCGCCGGAGCCAATCTCCTGACGATCACCGCCGGGCACACCCTGGACCTGCTGGAGGCTCTCCTGGGTGAGGTGTCCGAGGTCGAGGCCCGGACCCCCATCCTCTTCCCGACGGTTCAGGTCCTGGACACTCGGAGCACGGCGAAGCGCGAAGTACCCGACCACGCCGACATTCTCGGCGGCGTCGGGGACGGCACGGTGTTCAACGCCTCGGTCATCGGGGGCGTAGCACCCGAAGAGGCCGAGTTCGACTTCGTGGTCCGGGGCACGCAGGGATGGCTGCGCCTGCGCGGTGGCTCCCTGTACGGCGTGCAGGGCGGCGACCTGACCCTCACCGCCAGCGTCGGGTTCGCGGAACCCGACGCGCCCGTCGTTCCGGGAGGCGGGCCCGCCCTGAACGTCGCCGAGGTGTACACCCGGATCGCCCAGGATCTCAGGACAGGTTCCCGGACGGTGCCGGACTTCGCGCTCGCCACGCATAACTCCACACTCATCGCGGCGGTGACCCGGGCCGCGCAGAGTGGGCGCCGCCAGAGGGTCCCGGGCTGAAGGCCACCAGCCCGTCCCAGCGGATTCCTCCTCGCCGGCCTTCTACCGGGCCTGAACGAGCGTGGTCATCGGGGCCGGGGCGATCCAGAAGCTCCTACGGGCTCCGCCGACAGGCGTCCTCGTCCTCGCCCTGTCGGCGCGCAGGCGTCGTCCTCAATCGGCCTGTCGGGGACGCCGGTCAGAGGACGACGGCGGGGTGAGTGCCGCGACCAGCTCGGCCAGGATGGCGATGGCCAGGTCGTGGAACGCGGCGGTCTCGCCCTCCTGGATCCAGCGTTCGAAACTCACGCCGAGCACCGTCAGGCAGGACTCGGCGGCCAGCCGGGCGGTGGCGTGGGGGATGCCGCGATCGTGAATCGCCGCCGTCAGGGACACGGCCAGGCCGGCCATCTTCAGCAGTTCCCGTTCGTGCAGCGCGGGATTAGCCGTGACCACGGCGGCCCGCCGGATCGAGAACTCCCGCCGCTCCTTCGGGAAGAAACTGCTTGCACGGCGCAGTGCCGAGGCGGCAATCTCCAGCGCGGTCGACCCCTCGGGAGCCTCGGCCACGCCCACGAGGAACTGCCGGCCCAGGTCGTCGGCTCACGACAGGTGCGGCGAAAGCTCGGACGTGACCATGGCCTGGAACAACGGTGAGGTGAACATCAGCGACGGGACGGCCACGCTCACCTAAACAGCCAGCATCCTTTCCCGCCTGGATGAATGACTCAGGACGGGCGAGTGCCCCGGCTCCCCGGACCGGAGGTCTGACCCCGGGGACGAGAAGGCCCTGACCCGTTCCGGTTCAGGCCGCACCCCGATCGGCCGATACGCCTGTAGCGGTGCTGGATCGAGCAGGCGGGGCGGGTTTCGATGGGCAGACGGAAGGCGCTTGAGGCCTGGGCGGTGGCTCCCGTCGTGTTTCTCATCGGTGTCGTCGCGGCGCTGTTACCGGTCACCGAGACCAGCTTCACCGGCACCACCGGCAATCCCGGCTCGCAGTTCACGGCCCGGGCCAACCTCGCCATCGGCAGCCTGTACCGCTGGGGGTACGACAGCACCCCCGCGCTGTCACCGGTGCAGGTCGGCACGCTCACCGGGTGGACGCAGATCTCCAGTGGGGACGCGCACACCTGCGGTCTGCGGTCGGGTGGCGAACTGTGGTGCTGGGGATCCCCGATCCGCAGCGAACTGGGCAACGGAACCACCGGCGACGTGCCCTACGCGCCGTTCCGGGTCGGCACCCAGACCTGGACGTACATCGCCGCGGGACGAGGCCTGACCTGCGGCGTCCAGACCGCGGGCACGTTGTGGTGCTGGGGCCGCAACGAGTACGGGCAGCTGGGCCTGGGCGACACGACCGCCCGGGCGGTACCGACCCAGGTGGGCACGGCGACCGACTGGAAGATGGTCTCGCAGAGCGACTGGGCCCTGTGCGGGCTCCGGACCACCGGCACGATGTGGTGCTGGGGCCGCAACATCTACGGCCAGAACGCCCAGGGCGGCTTCAGCGAGAGCAACACCGCTCCGCTCCAGGTCGGCACCGCCACCGACTGGGCCGACGTCGACATCCACTACTTCCACGGCTGCGCCCGCAAGACCGACAACTCGCTGTGGTGCTGGGGCAGCAACAGCAACGGGCAGCAGGGCCGGGGCTCCGTGGGCACGAACGCCGACCCGGTCCGGGTCGGCACCGACGCGGACTGGACGCGGATCCGGGCCGGTTTCGACTACACCTGCGGCATCCGCTCCGGACAGCTGTGGTGCATGGGCCGGGGCGCCGGAGGGCGGCTCGCGCAGGGTTCCAACACCGCCGACCAGAATGTTCCGGTGCGTGTCGGGACCGACACCAACTGGTCCGACGTCGACATCAACGAGAACCACGGCTGCGCCCTGAAGACCACCAAACAGCTCTTCTGCTGGGGACTGGGCGCCAACGGTGTCCTCGGGACCGGTGACGTCACCGACCGGCCCGTGCCCACCCAGGTCGGCACCGGGGCCGACTGGACAGCCGTCAGCACCGGGGTCAAACACACCTGCGGCCTCCGGTCCGACACCACGATCTGGTGCTGGGGCTACAGTTTCGACGATCAGCTCGGCCAGTGGTCCACCGCACCGGTGAAACTCGTGACCGGCACGCGCTGGCAGCGGCTGGGGCCGGGCCGCAGCAACCTGTGCGCGGTGCGCAACACCGGGCAGCTGTGGTGCAAGGACGACAACTCCCTGGGCCAGCTCGGGCAGGGTGACACCACCGCACGCACGAGCCTCACCGTCGTCCCCTCCTCCTCGACGGCCACCTGGTCGTCGGTGAGCATCGGCCAGAAGCACGTGTGCGGAGTCCGGGACGACGGAACGCTCTGGTGCTGGGGCGAGAACGGCCAGGGCGAGCTCGGTCTCGGCGACACCACCCAGCGTTCTTCAGCCACTCAGGTCGGCTCGGCCACCAGCTGGAGCGACGTCACCTCCGGCCTGCAGACCACCTGCGCCGTCCGGTCCACGGGCACGCTCTGGTGCTGGGGCCTGAACTCGTCCGGGCAGCTCGGCCTGGGCAGCACCACGTCGCAGACGTCACCCACCCAGGTCGGTTCGCTCAGTACCTGGAAACAGGTGGACGCGCGTCAGGCCTTCGGTTGCGCGGTGCGCACCGACGGCACGCTGTGGTGCTGGGGGACGAACGACAGCGGACAGCTGGGCCAGGGCACCAAGTCGGCCACGCCGCAGACCTCCCCGGTGCGGGTCGGCACGGCCTCGGACTGGAACACCGTCGCCACCGGACGCTGGCACGCCTGCGCCGTGAAGAACGACCGCAGCCTCTGGTGCTGGGGCGCCGGAGCCAACGGCCAGCTCGGCCAGGCAGACACCACCGAACGCCTCAGCCCGGTCCAGGTCGGCACCGGCACCGCCTGGACCGGCGTGAGCACCGGCGTCGCCCACACCTGCGCCACCCGGACCGACAACACGCTCTGGTGCTGGGGCCTCAACAGCATCGGGCAGCTGGGGCTCGGCGACCTCACCGACCGCACGTCGCCCACCCAGGTATCGGGGGTCGTCACCTCGCTGGTCACCACGGCGCCGTTCGGGACCTACGTCACCGACCTGAACTCCTGACCGCGATGCGTATCCCACCCCGCACCCTGCGGATCTGGTCCGTCCTGAGTGCGGTCGCCATCGGCGCGGTGATCGTGTTCGGGCTGACCGTGAACAGCACCGGCGCGGCGTTCTCCGGCTCGACCGGCAACGGGCCGAACGCATTCCGCTCAGCCGTCGTGACCCTCACCGACGACGACACCGGCAGCGCCCTGTTCACCGTGGACAATCTCTACCCCGGCCGGACCGGCAGCCGATGCATCCGGGTGAGCTACACCGGATCCCTGCCGGCGGACGTCAAGATGTACGTGGCCCCCGGCGACCTGTCCGGCAGCGGCCTGGCCTCGACCCTGAAACTCACCGTGGTGCAAGGAACCAGCGGCTCCTTCTCGGACTGCAGCGGTTTCAGCGCCGAGACCACGCTGGCCGGCGACGAGACACTGTCGTCCATCGCCACGCACGACGGCGCGGCCAACGGCCTGGGCAGCTGGTCCCCGGACGCCGGTAACGTCACCGCCCGCACCCGCACCTACCGGTTCACCTACACGCTGGCCGACGACAACACGGCGCAGGGAAAAACTGCCGCGGTCACCTTCACCTGGGCCGCGACGAACTCATGACCGTACCCCCGTGGCTGCGGCCGGCCCTGGTCCAGCTGGCCCGGACCGCGCTCGCCGTGATCGTACTGACCGTTCTCACGGTGTGCGCACTGGTCCTGACCGGGCACGGCGTCCACGTGGTGACCGGCACGAGCATGGAGCCGTCTCTGCGCGCGGGAGACGTGGTGCTGAGCCGATCACCCGGGCGGGACCTGCGGCCCGGCCAGATCCTCGTGGTGGCGTCGTCTTCCGGGTCCGGGTCGGTGACGCACCGCCTGGTCCGGACCGAGGACGACGGGGACCTGGTGACGAGGGGGGACGCCGGTCGGGTCGCCGACCCGCCGGTGGCTCGCGAGCGAGTGCGGGGTGTGGGCGTGATCCGCATTCCCTACGCCGGGCTGCCCACACTCTGGATCCACCGGCGTGACATGCCGGCTCTCGTCCTGGCCGCCCTGGTGGCCGGTGCGGTCCTCTGGGGAGCGACGCGTCCTTTGTCCGGCAACCTCACCCGGCATCCCGCCTAGGCCGGGATCCTGAGATGCACCGGCTGGAAACACAGTTGACCGACCTGTGGCCAGCGCCCCTGAGGGCTCGGCCAAGCCCGCGACCCGCCGCCGCGCCCCCGCGCGACCGGTCAGGCCGGAGTTGGCGGTACGGCCGCAGGGTGTCGTGCCGAGTGCCGATGTTGCGGCAGCCGGGGTTCCTGTCGTAGCCACGGTCACCGCCGGCGGTCGGGGCATCAACAGGGACGTAAAAGACATCACGTCAAGACCTGTCCACCTGCGGTGGCGAGCTAGCTGGACTCAGGCATTCTTGAATGGTTCAAGATTAATGGAGGTTTCGGGCATGTCCAGCACAGAACGCCCCGTGACGACCACTGACGCCGGGATCCCGGTGGCCAGTGACGAACACTCTCTGACCGTCGGACCGGACGGGCCGCTGCTCCTGCAGGATCACTACCTGATCGAGCAGATGGCGAACTTCAATCGCGAGCGCATCCCCGAGCGTCAGCCGCACGCCAAGGGCGGCGGTGCATTTGGCTCGTTCCAGGTGACGGCCGACGTCAGCCGGTGGACCAGGGCCGCGGTCTTCTCCCCCGGTGAGAAGACCGACGTCCTGATCCGCTTCTCCACCGTTGCCGGCGAGCGTGGTTCACCCGACACCTGGCGTGATCCGCGCGGCTTCGCGGTGAAGTTCTACACCCGCGACGGCAACCTGGATCTGGTCGGCAACAACACACCGGTGTTCTTCATCCGCGACCCGATGAAGTTCCAGCACTTCATCCGCTCGCAGAAGCGACGCCAGGACAACAACTTGCGCGACCACGACATGCAGTGGGACTTCTGGTCCCTGTCACCGGAGTCCGCGCACCAGGTCACCTGGCTGATGGGTGACCGCGGGATCCCGCGCACGTGGCGGCACATGAACGGGTACGGCAGCCACACCTACCTGTGGATCAATGCCGCCGGTGAACGGTACTGGGTGAAATATCACTTCATCACGGATCAGGGTATCGAGACCTTCACCCAGGACGAGGCCGACCAGATGGCCGCCGTGGACACCGATTACCACCAGCGTGACCTCTACGAGCACATCCGCGACAGCCAGTTCCCGTCCTGGACGCTGAAGGTGCAGGTGATGCCGTTCGAGGACGCGAAGACCTATCGCTTCAACCCGTTCGACCTGACCAAGGTCTGGCCGCACGGCGACTACCCGCTCCAGGAGGTCGGGCGGCTGACACTCGACCGCAACATCACCGACTACCACACCGAGATTGAGCAGGCAGCCTTCGAGCCCAACAATGTCGTTCCCGGCACCGGCCTCTCTCCTGACAAGATGCTCCTGGCCAGGGGATTCAGCTACGCGGACGCTCACCGGGCGCGACTGGGCGTGAATTACAAGCAGATACCCGTCAATGCGGCCAAGGTGGAGACACACGCATACTCCAAGGACGGGGCGATGCGGATGAAGAACGTCGCCGACCCGGTGTACGCACCCAACTCCTACGGCGGCCCGGCGGCCGACCCGTCGCGGACCGACGACGGCGGTACCTGGTCCTCCGACGGTGAAATGGTGCGGTCGGCAGCCACTTTGCATGCCGAGGACGACGACTTCGGGCAGGCGCGCACGCTGGTGCGCGAGGTGCTGGACGACGCGGCCCGGGATCGACTGGTCACCAACATTGTGGGCCATCTGCTGAACGGGGTCAGCGAGCCGATCTTGACCAGGGCTTTTGCTTATTGGCGTCAGGTGGACGCGGATCTGGGCGCCAAGATCGAGGCCGGTGTCAGGGCGAAGCAGGACGAGAAGGACCCCAAGAAGGACGAACAGGGCAACCCCGCTCGTTCCAGCATGCAGAGCAAGGCCTGACCCGAGGCGCAGGAACCGGCAGGCCCCACCCTTCTCCGGTGGGGCCTGCCCGCAGTTCCAGCAGCTCCTCCGCACCTGCCTGCGATCTTGGCGCGGCCGCTGGTGCCGTCGACCAGCTCAGGGCGCGTCGATGACGGTACATGGGGCCACCGCGCCCTGGGCGACACCGAAGTGGACGTTGGCCTGAACACCGTTCGGAAGAGGAGTCACGGCGGCCGAGAGGACGAACGTGTCTCCTTCCCCCACTGCGCCGACCGGGATGGTCACCTCAAGGTCGTCCGCACTGGTCTTGAGTGACAGGCCGGGGGTGTCGACCTCGGAGTACCGTCCAGGTCCACAGGCCCGGCCGGGCGGCAGATACGTGATGTCCGCGGCAATGCCGTGCTCGCGCAACGCCTTCTGCAGGGCCGGAGCACCTTCCAGCCGAGTGATCTTCACGGTGATTTCCTTGCCGTTCCCGCCGGACACCGCGTAGGCGGGAGCCGGGGCCACCCGGGAACAGGATGTCGTCGTCCTGAGCAAGGAACCAGCCGGCCTCGCACGTTCCGTCAGATCCCGCCCAGTACCGTCACGCATCATCGGCTGCGCCCGTGAGAAGTGATCACGACCTCGTCCCGGTTGACGGCTTCCGATGAACCGTCCAAAAAGATCTGGCCGGTGGACCCGTCCACCGGCCAGATCTCGTGATGGTGGTTCAGTTGCGGGAATGGTTGCTGGGCGCCTGGTCCGGTGAGGTGAAGTCGCAGGACCCGTCGTGCCCGTGTCCGCGGACGCAGATGCGGCCGGTCGGTAGATGAACCTGTGCGCAGGCTCCAGCGGCCGCAGCGGACTCGTCGACGGACGCATTGTGCAGCTCGTGACGTTGCCGACGGTTCTGCTCGGGCTGATCTTGAATGCTCATACGCTGACACGCCCTTGCCGGTGTGGAAGGAAAAGTGGACTGGACCGCTCGTGGATGAACCGGAAAAGCTTTGGATCGAACAACTTGGTGGCCAACCCTCACAGCGGAGGAGATGCTGCGGAGGTCTGCGTGGTGGAGTCGGTGCGGCGTTGCCAGCTTGTCATGACATCGGCAGGCAGGAGCTGGCCGATGCCGGCCCGTTCGGCGATCACAACAGCCAGTTCGCGCACGGGCCGATTGGTGTCCTGGGAGATCTGGCACAGCAGGGTGAAGGCCCGGTCGTCGTCGGTGGCGGCCAGCAACCGGATGATGCCCTTCGCCTGACCAATGATGTCTCGGGTCTCCAGCGCCGCGCGCAGATCCTCGATCTCCTCGAGAAGCTGCTCCCGGCTGGGCTCATGGAGCACCTGCGGGGGTTCGAGTGCAGCACCGCTCGTCACCCAATTGCTCATCCGGCTGGTCCTTCATGAGTCGGCCCGCCGGTTCCGGGGGCGGCGAGTTGAACAGGATTCGAGGGGCCTGGCACAGATCTGTCAGTGGACGCGGGCACGGGTCTGGTCCCGGGCGGCCAGGCGCAGCTGGACCTGGCAGACCAGGTCGTCGCGGCCCAGGACATGGCGCAGTTGCGAGCTGACGATGTCGGCGCCTTCGGCGATACCGGCCAGGTCGGCATCAGCGTCGATGCTGGCATCCAGCCGGGCAACGGTCTGGCCCCGCTCGCGCAGAACCCGCCCGTGCGCGGACCGCACCCCGGGAACCCCCTTCAGGGCCACAGCGGCGGCTTGGGCCACCGAGTTCCCGTCGGCCAGCAAGCGGCCCGCCCGCCCGGTCCCGGCCAGTTTCAGCGGCCCGATGCCGCGGCGCGGCAGGTGGGAGAACAGCCAGCGCAGGGCCAGGAGAAGCAGAACGGCTCCCGTACCGCCGACGGCCCAGGGCCACCACGACTTGTCCGTGGCCTCCGCGACCGGACCGAGGTCGAGGGCCCCGGTGAACGGATCGACCCGGTCCACACCCCACACGGTGGTGACGATGCCCCCGAAGATCAGGATCAGGGCCAGCAGGAACGCTACGCAGCGGTCGACGGTGATGGTCAGGCGGCTCACGGTGCCACTCCAGTCCGGGTCTTGACGGTCAGGCGGGGCGGGGACTGCAGGGCGGCCAGACGCTCGGCGACGGCGTCCTGAACGTCCTGGCCGATCCGCCCGTCGTCGCCGGTCACGACCACGGTGACCTTCGCGGCGCGGCGCGAGCTGCTCACCTGGGCGCTGGTGACTCCGTCGACGTCGTCGGCGGCCCGGGCCGCCAGTTTCCTGACATCGGCCGGGCGCAGGAACACGCCGGTCCGGGACGTCAGGGCCACGGCGGTACGAGGGCGCCGGAGCACGGCGACCGTCAGCAGCCACAGCCCGGCCAGCACCATGGCCACACCCACAGGCACGGCCCACCATGAGGGCTTGAGACCGTCGAACGTATCGATGCCGGAGTCGATCCACGAGCGGCCGTCGATGATGCCGCCGGAAGCCAGCCCGTCGTGAACGCCGATCACCCCCAGGGCGCCGGTCAGCGCAGCCAGCGCGATACCCACCACCGTGATCCGGCCCGCCCCGATCGGGGTCTTGGCCTGGGGCATCACCGGCGCCTGCTGGTCCGGCCAGCGCACCGGCGGACCCGAGGACGGGACGACCGGGACACCGGACCCGGCGGGCTGCTCGGGTGCGGGGGCGCTCATGAGACCCTCCGGTCCTGATGTGTCTGAGTGTGCACAATCTTGACGACGCTCACGTCGACGGCGTCGACATGCATGCCGACCAGCGTGCTGACGCGTTCGTGGACGCTGTCGCGGACCGCGGCCGTGACCTCGGGCAGGGCCGCCGGCCAGATCACCGCGACCTGGATCACCAGCCGCGCGCGCCTGCCGGCGACGTGGGCCTGGGCCCGGGGGAACTGACGCCCCACCGCCCGTTCCAGACCGGAGCCGGTGACCGCCACACCGGGCACCTGGCGGGTGGCCAGGACCGCCACCTGCTCCACCACCCGGTCAGCGATGCTCAGATCACCGCGCTGGGCCGGATCCCGGCGAGCGCGCCGATCCAGCTCCTGCATCTGCCGCTCGGCGATCGCGTCGATACCACCGTTGGCCGGTGGCCGATGCGTGGCGTTCGGGGTGTCGGTGCCGATGTCATCCACGTCGGCGCCCGCCCAGCAACTGGCTCAGGTCGACCTCACCGTCGTAGTGGCCACCCACGGCGTAGCCGACGACCCCTAGCACCAGGGCGATGAGGAAACCCCAGAAACCCCCGGCCGCCGCGGCAATACCTAGCAGCAATCCGGCGATCAGACCGATGGTCGAGGTAGCCATGTCATGTCCTCCAGAACAAAAACAGAATGAAAGAGAGAGTTTTCAAGCCCAGGGACGAGGCCTACAGGTCGATGTGACGTCGCGAGCCCGGCACCCGCCGGGGAAGACGGGACCGCACGACCCGCTCGTACCGGCGCAGCCGGCGCCACAGAGCGGCCGTACCCGTTCTCGTCACGACCAGGACCGGGGCGTCCGGCCCCGCCGTTCCCGGTGACCCGGCGGCGGTGATGCCATGGCGCTGGTCCAGCTCCCGCATCAGACGAAGGAACCGCTTCGGGTCACCGCCCACGTCGGGATGATGCAACCGGGCGATCTGTCGCTGCTCGCGTCGCCATTGCTCACGCCGCGGTACCGCCTGCGGGTCCCCGGGGTCGAAGGCCGCAGCATTCACGGTGTCGCTGGTCGTGTTCCCGGATCTGCCGGGAGCGCGATGCTGGTGCCCGGGCCGCCCGGTTCCCGGCCGATGACATCCTCGACGGTGACGTCGATCCGGGCGCTCACCCCCTCGATCAGCGGTACGACCGCCGTGCGGACCCGCTCGGCAGCCTCCAGGACGGGGACACCCCAGAACAGCACCACATGAATGTCGGTGACGTCCGGACGAACCCGCACACCGGTGACGGACCGCCCGGGCAGATAGCTGGCCACCTGCCCGAAGCTGCCACTGTGCAGATCGGCCACTCCCGGTACCGCCAGCACCGCCGTGGCGATGACCTCGCTGATGTCCGGCACCCGCCCGGCGACCCCCTGATCGCCGACCCTTGCGTCCGCCGGCCCGGCCGGTGCCGCCCTCTGGTCGTTACGGCCCGTGGGCTCAGGGGGACGGCCGACAGGGACAGGCGCAGGGCGCGGTGCCCCGGCCGACGTCACTGGACGCGGGGAGCGCTGTCGTCCTGGTCGTTGTCGTTGTCCTCGGAGGGTACGTAGACGTCCTGGACCTCGATGTTGACCTCGGTGACCTGCAGACCGGTCATCCCCTCGATCGAGCCGATGACGTTACGGCGGATCCCGGCGGCCAGGTCGGCGATCGACACGCCGTACTCGGCCACCAGCTGCACGTCGACCGCGGCCTGGCGTTCGCCGACCTCCACGGTGACGCCCTGGCTGTGGTTGGTGCTACCTCCGGGGATACGGCTGCGCAGCGCACCGACCGCGCGAGCGGTGCCACCGCCCAGGGCATGCACGCCACTCACCTCACGGGCGGCGATTCCCGCGATCTTGGCCACCACGGTGTCGGCGATGGAGGTCTTGCCCTGTTCGCTGGCCAGCGCGGAGGTGGACAGTGCCGACGAGGAGCCGGTCACCTGGCTCGATGCCGAGGAAGAGACGATGTCAGCCATGAGAAACAGCTCCTTCGTAGATGTCGCATGACCTGGTGCCTCAGGTCATCACGTCGTAGCGACGCACCCTGTTAGACACGGTCCGATCCCAATCGTCACGCTCGATATATAGTGACAGCCGTCACACTGCCGGATGGCCCGTTCGACCCGTGGACACACCTCGGGTCGCTGCCGAAAGGCGCCCGGCGCGGCGATCATCCATGATCGGACCGACCCGGGAAAGCAGGTCAGGCTGTGGGTGGGGCCACCGCACGAGCAGGACACCGACGGAGCGGATACGACATGGCACGGCCCGAGTGTGAATCGCCGGCTGTTTCCGGGCCTCCCGATTCCCCGGAAACAGATGTGGGTCGCGGCCCGCGACCGGAAGGCAACGCCGAGGTCGCCGATGAGCCCGCCGCTGATGCGGTGCTCGTGCGCCGTGCCGTCCTCGGGGACCGCTCGGCCTTCACCACGATCTTCCATCGGCACGGTCCCGCGATGTTCCGCTACGCCCTGAACATGCTCGAGGGCAATACCCAGGACGCCGAGGACGCCCTCCAGGCCACCTGGACCAAGGTCTGGGTGAACATCGAGACCTTCCACGGCCGGTCGGCCTTGCGTACCTGGCTCTTCACGGTGACCGCGAACGAGGTCCTCAACCAGCGCCGCCGACGCCGGCCCGTCCCCGTCGACGACACCCTGCTCATTCCCCGGCCGGAGAAGGCCCATCTCGCACCCGCCGCGCAACTGGACCAGCGACAACTCCAGGAGGCTCTCTCGGCGGCTCTGACAGAATTGCCGTGGCGCCAGCGAGCCAGCTGGATCCTGCGGGAGATGGAAGGACAGTCCTACGAGGACATCGCCCAGATCCTCGACACCACGCCCACTGTGATCCGCGGCCAGCTGCACCGCGCCAGAACCACACTGGCCACCAGGATGGAGACGTGGCGATGACCACCCACGAACCCACCCAGGAACCACGCCGTGCCGACGCCGCTTCTGGCTCACCGGCGAACACTCAGACCCTCATCGACCTGGCCAGCCGGGCCCTGACCGAGCACGCCGACCAGCGCTGGGTGGAGGTCGCCCCCCGCGTCCTGAGCACTGCACTGCGCGCCACCCGCCGCTCTCTCCCGGTCCGGGCCCACGCCCCCGGCGGCACCGTCCACGTCAGCGAGCAAGTCATCGTCGCCTACCTGCACGACGCCCTCGACGGACACACACCCGGTACCGCCGTGGCCGGCATTCACGTCAACATTGCCGGGCAGGACACCTTCACCGGGGTCCTGATCGAGCTCATCGTTCAGTACGGCACTGCCATCCTGCCCGCCGCCGACCGCATCCGCGCCCAGGCCGCCACCGTCCTCCTGGAGCTCCTCGGTCCCGCCGCCACCGCCATCAATGTCCAGACCAGCCACATCCACGTCAGCGACATCACCACCCAGGACCCTCAGGAAGCACCACCGACCACCCAGCCAGGGCCATCCGTGGTGAACCGTCCGACGGACTCAGCAGCCCGGGAGTGATTCGCCCCCGCCGGCCGCCGCAGCCGTAGCGGCGGCTGTGTGGCTCTTCCAGCTGGAGCTCACCTCGGCGGGGAGCGGAGTGCGGGCGGCGGCACTGTCGGCAATGAGCGCTGCTATGTCGCGAAGTTTACGGTTGCTGTCCTGGGAGATCGCGGCCAGCACCTCGAACGCCGCCGATGTGCCACAGCCGGTCAGCATCCGCACCACCCCCTTGGCCTGACCAATCACATCCCGTGATTCCAAAGCCGTTCTCAGGTGCAATATTTCCTGTCGCAGACCGTCGTCCTCCGGATCGCTCAGACCACCCGGTGACGACAGCGCACCTCCGTCGTCTCTCACACCGGTGCGATCGCGGGGTCCGCCCGGCACCGGCTCGGATACCGGCCTCGCCGAAATCTCACTCACGGGCGTACCGATGCTTGGGGACCCTGAACCCGGCCTGGGGGAAGGTGACGAATGATCATCTGCTGCATCGTGCACGAGGCACCCCCACCGCACACCACCCTCAGGGGTGGGACTCGCCCTCCTGATCTTCCGTCAGCCCGATCTTGCCGCCGAGCACGCCATCCGAGCCTCAACCGGAACCCCGCCCGGGCCGATACAGGCAGCAGGTGTTCCTTACCCGAGGCGGTTCGATGCACAGGCTGTTCATCACCCTCAAGGCCCGGCTGGTCCTGGGAATTGTCATCACCCTGGTGATAGCCCTGGGCGCCCTGACGGCTGTCGTCACGGTGCAGGTCCAGAGCCGGGCCCGGTCCGATGCCGAGCTGTACGCGCAGCAACTGTCCGGTCGCGGTGCCGATGCCGCCGCCGAGCAGCTGAGTGGCGGTCTGCAGATCGCCAAGGACCTGGCCAACGCTCTAGTGGCCGACCGGTCCGCACCGAACGGGCGACTGGTCGGGGACAAGACCATTTTCGCCACCTTGAAGACACATTCGGGGTTGTACGGAGCCTGGACGGGCTGGGAACCGAACGCGTTCGACGGGCAGGACGCCGCGTACGTGAACACGAAGCACAGTGACAAGACCGGGCGGTACCTCACCTATTACTTCCCGGCAGACGGCGGGTACGGATCCCGGGCGATTGCCGGATACACCGATACCGGCGCGGGCGGCGACTACTACACCAAGCCGCTGAGCACGGGCAAGGAGCTCGTGCTCGAGCCCTACTCGTACGACATCGGGGGCACGAACATGCTGGTGACGTCCGTGGCCGTCCCCATCATCATCGACGGCAAGAGCGTCGGGGTGGCCGGCGTCGACGTGGCCCTGGACGAACAACAGCGTCTGGTCTCCGGCATCACCCCCTACGGAACCGGCCGGGCGACCCTGGTCAGCACGGCCGGGACGGTGGCGGCCAGCGGTGCCGGATTCAAGGCCACCTCCTCACTGCGCGAGGACTCCCCGCAGCTGGCCGACATCGTCGACCGGACCGCGAGCAGTTCCGGCGTCACCCGGTGGATCACCCGCAACGGAGACAGCGAACTGGTGGTCGCCAGTCAGCTCACGCTGGGCCCGCAGGATCGGTGGACGCTGGTGGTCACCGTTCCGGCGGCCTCGGTACTGGCGAACGCGCACCGGCTGCGAACGATGATCATCATCATGGCTCTGGTCACCCTGCTGATCGCCGGCACGGTGACCTTCCTGATCGGCCGGTGGGTGTTGCGCCCCTTCGAACGAGCCCGCGACCGGATGAGCCAGATCGCCGACGGGGACGGCGATCTCACCGCCCGGCTGGACGAGGACCGGCCCGACGAAGCCGGTCAGCTCGGCGCGGCGTTCAACCGGTTCTGCTCCAAGGTGGCCACCGCCGTGTCGTCCATCAACGACGCCTCCGGCTCGCTGTCCAGCTCCGCCGGCGGACTGACCGTGCTGGCCGACCGGCTGCGCGTGGCCGCGGACGAGACCGCCGCGCGGGCCGGTCAGGCCTCGACCGCTACAGGACAGGTGACCCAGGGCATACACGGCCTGGCCAACGGCAGCGACGAGCTGAACGCCGCGATCGGGGAGATCGCCCGCAACGCGGGCCGGGCCGCTCAGGTGGTGGCGGAGGCCGTCGCCGTGGCCGGTACCGCCCGGGACGAGGTCGCCGACCTGGAGTCGACGGCGGCCGAGGTGGGCGTAGCGGTTCAGCTGATCACCGCGATCGCCGAGCAGACCAACCTGCTGGCCCTGAACGCGACGATCGAAGCGGCCCGGGCCGGAGAAGCCGGTAAGGGCTTCGCCGTGGTCGCCACCGAGGTCAAGGAGCTGGCCCTGCAGACAGCACGGGCCACCGACGAGATCTCCAACCGGGTCGACGCGATCCGCACCAGCACGGCATCCGCCGCCGGCTCGATCGGCCAGATCCAGGGCGTGGTCCAGCAGATCGACGAAGTGAGCGCCAGCATCGCGGGCGCTGTCGAACAACAGAGCGCCACCACCCAGGAAATGAGTCGCAGCAGCGCCGATGCGGCCCACAGCGCCCAGGAGATTCACACCACGGTGGAAAGCGTTTCGGCCGTGGCGGCCCGAACGACCGCCGATGCCAAGGCCACCCAGGACGCCGCGCTGCAGCTCGAGCAGCTGGCGGCCCGATTGCAGTCACTGGTGAGCACGTTCCGAGTGTGAGTGACCGCCCCGGGGGCACCCCGGTCCCGACCCGGCCGCCATTACCCACGACAGGCCAGGTGGATCAGCCGGCGACGAGTCAGGAGTGGTGAAGGTCCCGCTCCCGGACCGTCAGATGCGCGTGCTCAGCGGTGAGCAAGGCGGCGCCCTCAGCTGCGCTGACCCCTACTCGATCAGCGAAGTCAGACCCGTGAGCTGTCACTGTGGCGACGAAATTGACGGTGTCATCGCGGCGCACCTTGACCGCGGACTCGGTCCCGAAGTCCGACAGCTGGACCCAGACCTTCGTGCCACCTGGGTTCTTGACCCAGAACCCCTCGTTGGCGGCCACCTCCAGCACGGTGACCGACGATCCGCGGACCCGTGTACCGGCCAGGGACGCCAGAGGAACGTTTCCCGCGGACAAGGACCGGTCGTCGGTCAGCCGCGTGATCGCGGCAACACCGTCTGCCGGCTGCGAGGACACCGGCGCCGTTACCGGGGCGCCGGCCGTGGCCGCAGCTGATGCCGAAGGGCTGCTGTCGAGCGTATGTACGACGCTGACCAACACCACGCCCGCCAGAGCTGTCCCGGTCGCGGCGGCTGTGGCCTGCCCGGCGCCCGTACGCAGGGAACGACGCAACCACGCGACGATCGGCCCCAGCCCCAGCCAGGGCAGGAATGCCGCCAGCGCGCTCCGGCGACGCATCAGCGGTTCGGCGATCGAATCGCAGACCGGGCAGGTCAGCAGATGATGCCCGGCGCGTAGCGCCTGCTGCCGTCGAGTGTCCGCGCCGGAGAGCGCCAGCAGAACCGGCCGGCAGCGGGGGGACGGCAATTCGCTGATTCCCCGCAGCGCCAGAACGTAATCCACCCGCAGACGAGCACGGGTCCGGGCCATCAAGGACCCGATTGACCCGCTGGTCGTCTCGGAATCGTTCGCCAGGCTGGTCAGCGGTTCGTCGTTCAGCACATGCGCGAGGAACATCGCCCGCTGGGAATCGGGCAGCTGCTCCAGCGCCTCACGAATGGCGTAGCGTTCCTCGACCCCGAGCAAGATGTCGTCCGGTAGCGGTGGGGCGGTCAGGTCGATCAGCCGGGGCCGGTTGTCCCGGGCCCTGGACTCCTGTGCGGCCCGGTCGATGATCACGTGACGAGCCACCACCAGGGCGTACGCAATCTCCGTACCGGGCTCGACCCGGGCCCGGGCTTTCAGCATCCGGGTCAGGGTCTCCTGAACGATGTCCTCCCGATCATCAACCCGAACACGCGCTCCCACGTACCGGCGGAGCGGGGCCATCAGGTCAGTCAGATCATCGTGCATGTTCGTGCTCAAGAGCGCTCCCGAATCGTCAGCATCCTGCCCGTGGCACAGTCACGGCCACCATCCGGCCCGCAGGGGCCGAGCCTACGGCCCGTCCCCCAGCTTCACCCGTCCCCTGGTCAGGTGCACTCGCGGCGGCTCACCAGCCAGACATCGAGGTGAGGGCTGCCCCGTCCGCAGGATGGGCCAGGGCTGCTGTCGCACCGGCCCGGACGCCGGCGAAAACGTTCGAAATTTGTGCGTCATGGTCGCGCCCGACCCGGGTCTTCTTCACCGTACGAGCAGCTCAACGGCGTCCGCAGCCGTCGTCCAGCTCTGTCCCGGCCGCCCCTCGTCGGCTTTTCCTCGTTTCTGCCACGGAAGGACTACCACTCATGCACGCCCTAGCGCCGCTGTCCAAGATCGACTACGAATCGGGTGTCAACAGCGCCTGGTCGACGATCGCCACGTTCGTGCCCAAGTTCGTGGTTTTCCTCCTGATCCTGATCGTCGGGTACATCATTGCCAAGGTCCTGGCCAAGGTCCTGAACGGCGTCCTGGAAAGAGTTGGGTTCGACCGGGCGGTCGAGCGCGGCGGGGTCGGGCGGGCGCTGGAGCAGTCGAAGTACGATGCCTCGGACATCCTGGCCAAGCTGGTGTTCTACACGATCATGCTGTTCGTGTTGTCCACCGCGTTCGGGGTGTTCGGTCCCAACCCGATCAGCGGGTACCTACAGGCAGTCATCGCGTACCTGCCGAAGGTGTTCGTGGCCATCGTCATCGTCGTGATCGCCTCGGCGATCGCGGCCGGCGCCAAGACCCTGATCGAAGGCAGCCTCGGCGGCCTGTCCTACGGGCGGGTCCTGGCCGGCGCGGCGTCGGTCCTCATCCTCGCGTTCGGCATCATCGCCGCTCTGGACCAGTTGCAGATCGCGCAGAACGTCGTTGACGGCATCCTGTACGCCACCTTGGCCGCGGTGGTCGGAGTGGTCGTGGTGGCGGTCGGCGGCGGCGGGATCAAGCCGATGCAGGCCCGCTGGGAGAACACGCTGGCCACGTACGACGCCGAGAAGCGCAACATCGGCCAGCAGGTCGCCTCGGCGCCGAACGTGCAGGCCCAGGCCGACAGTGCCCGCGCCCGGGTCCGGACCGACACCACCTGGGACCAGAACCCGGGAAGCTCCCACTACTGAGGGCGTCACTGCCGAACCCGAAAACTGCCTGGCCGCAACGGCTACGAGGACCAGGGCGGCCAGGCAGCACCACCGAAACCGCCATCACCACTCGTGCTACCACCACGCCGCGCCGACCTCGGGAGGGAGCCCATCAGCACCCCGCATTTATGCACAGACACCCGCTGTCGTGAGAGAGCGGGGTAAGGGTGCGGCCGTCTGGCACCTACGTGGCACGACCCGGTCCAGATCCATCCCATGTTCAGGAGACACTGCTGTGGCAGAGCACAACCCCCACTCATCCCCAGGCGCCCGTCCCGTCGGGGGCCCGGCCGGCAAGCGTCCGGCCTGGCTGATCCCCCTGCTGGTCTTCATCGTGCTACTCGTTCTTCTTCTCCTGTTGCTGAGCCGCTGCGCGGGGGGCGATGACGACCCCAGCAGCGCCGGCAGCACCGCCACCCCGTCCGCGCCGACGGCCACAACGACGGCGCCCGCCGGGGCGTCCACGCCCAGCCCGGCATCGAGCGATGCCTCGAGCGCGGCAGCCACGACGGCCGGGGGCACCTCGGCCAACGGGGCTGGGACCATCACCACCGACCAGGCACTCCTGCTTCCGCTGGCCGACGCCACGGACATCGGTGCCGACGGCGACCTGTCCGCGTACACCGGTACCGAGGCGACAGCCACGGCGGTGCGAGTGCAGTCGGTCCCGGCCGACGAGGGGTTCTGGGTCGGCGCCGGCGACACCGACCGCGTCTGGGTCCAGCTCACCGGAAAGGCCGGGGAATCGCCGTTCACGGTGGAGAAGGGCGACGCCGTGTCCTTCACCGGTCAGGTCGCCCAGAACGCAGCCGGCTTTGCGAAGTCGGCCGGTGTCACCGACGCCGAGGGCGAAAAGCTTCTCAACGCCCAGGGTCAGCACATCACGGTCGCCACGAGCGCCGTGACCCTGGAGAAGTAACAACCCCGTACGCGTGCCGCGTCGACAGTTCGGTGACGGTCCCACCAGGCCGGCTGAACCGGGCTGACCTACGGCCGCTGCGCCGGTCGGCCCGCTGGTCACCGAAAGGGAGAAAGCCCGGGCACGTACCTCGGCGTCGGCTCGGTCTCGTCCGCTGCAGGGCGAGACCGAGCCGACGTCTGATCACCCATTGATCCCGTCGCAGCAGGCCAGTGGCGTGCGGGTGATGGACGCCCAGCGGTTTCGTGCACGCGCCCGGCTCACACGGACCGACGGTGCGCAGCCGGTTCCTGGTTCCACCGCTGATGAGACAGTCCCGGGCCGGGCGGCACTGCCCTCCGGGCCCCTACGGACGTGCGGCAGAGTTGGAGGGGTGAATTCATTAGGAGAGTTCCTCGCTGCGCGGAGGGGGCGTCTGCAGCCGGCCGACCTGGGTCTTCGGGATATCCATCAGGGCCGCCGGGTGCCGGGTCTGCGCCGTGACGAGGTTGCGCAGGAAGCCGGAGTCAGCACCAGTTATCTGACCCGGCTGGAGCAGGGATCGCTGATCGCCTCGCCACAGGTACTCGATGCCCTGGCTCAGGCCCTACGGCTGAGTGAGACTGAGCGACTGCACCTGCACACGCTCGCCCGGAGGCAGACGTCCAGGGGCCGCCGGTCGACTGAGGTCGACTGTGTCACCTCCGAAATTCGGCAGTTGATGGACTCCTTCGGTACGACGCCGGTGGTTCTCACCGGGTTGTGCGCCGACCTGCTGGCCTGGAATGCCGCCGGGCACGCGCTGATCGGCCCGCAGGCGGACCGTAGCGCTCCGGATTCGCTCCCCACTCGTCCCAACGTCGTCCGCATGGTGTTTCTGGACCCGTACGTCCGGGCGCTCTACCCGGACTGGGCGCACAAGGCTCGCGACGTGGTCGGGCGATTGCGGTTGGCCGTCGGAACGTATCCGGACGATCCCCGGCTGATCACGCTGATCAACGAGATGAACGCCCAGAGTGTCGAATTCGCGGAAATGTGGTCCGAACACGGCGTACACGCGTGGGACGTGGCGACGTATCGCATGCGGCACCCGGTGCTCGGGAAGCTCGACGTGGTGCATCACTCGCTGTCCATTCCCCATGACCCGGCCATGCGATTGATCGTGATGACCGCTGTCAGTGGGTCGGCCTCGGAAAAGGCACTGCGGCGATTGGCCACCTCGCCTCAGAACGGTGGGTGACCATTTCTCGGGCAGGCTGGCAGGGCCGTTCTGAGGGAAGGTGTCCTGGTGAGCAATCAACACAGTGACCGCATACGCATCGGCTTCGTGGGCCTCGGTGACATCGGCGGCCCCATGGCGAGCCGCTGCATGGCGGCCGGCTTTGAGGTCACCTTGTGGGCCCGGCGCCAGGAGACTTTCGCTCAGTTCACCGAGCATTCCTACCGGCAGACCGAAACAGCCGCCGAAATGGGTTCGTTCAGCGATGTGGTGGGCGTGGCGGTATTCAGTGAGGACGACGTCCACGAGGTGGTGCTCGGCGCCGGCGGAATTGTCGAAGGCATGGCGGCGGGCGGGATCATCCTGATCCATTCCACCGTGACGATCGAGTTCGCAGAACGTCTGGCCGAGCAGTGCCGGGCCTTCGGCATAGTCGTCATGGACGTGCCCGTCAGCGGGCTGCGGGCCCGCGCCCTCACCGGTGAACTGACGGTCATGGCGGGCGGGCCCACCGAGGCCTATCGGACTGTGCTGCCCATGCTGAAGGCGATGGGGTCGCACGTGCATCGCCACGGTGAGGTGGGATCGGGTTTGCAGGCCAAGGCGCTCAACCAGGTGTTGCTGGTTGCCAACATGGCCACTGCGTGCCTTGCGCTGGAGGCTGGAGAACGGCTAGGACTGAACCGTTCCTCGGTCGCCAGAACCATGATCTCGGCAACCGGCGCCAGTGTCGGTCTGGACCTGGTGTCCGGCCGGATGTCCGAGGAGCCTGAGTTCAGGGAGCTGGCCACCCGAATCGCGGCCAAGGACCTTCAGGCATTCGATGCCCTGGTCCGGTCGCGCGCGGTGGAGGCCGACCAGCTCCGGGCAATCGCCGGGAAAGCCTTCGACCTCTTTGAGCGCTTGCCTGCTCAGGAGGCTCAGCAGTCCGAATAACGAACCGCCCCGGCATGTTCGGGCGCTCCAGTTCTCGAGAAGAGGGAGCCATGGGGGAACGTCGCGAACGCGCGGTGCGCATGGTGCAGCAGTCGTCCGATCACGAGCAACACGCCCGCGTCCTGAACGCCCACCGGTCCGATGCGGAATGACGCGATGAACTGATGGGCAACGAGATTCACCAGGCCGATTGAGTCAACCGCGTGAGTCTCCGGACACTCGGGGGCGGCTCGCCGGGGCCGAGCCGGGTCACTGTGGGGCTTCCAAGATGGTTTTCAGGGCCCTGAGCACGATGTCGCGTTCTCCCGAGGGAATGTGATCAAGGATGCGGCGGCGAGCCAGCACCGTGTGATGCGGCAGCGCCTCCTCGACCTTCGCCCGGCCCGAGGAGGTCAGTTCGGCCAGGGCCGCCCGGCCGTCACTGCTGTCAACCGTGCGCCGGCACCAGCCACGCGCACTGAGTGCGGTCACGACCCTACTGACACGACTGCTGGACAGCCCGATGTCGGCGGCGATGCCGGTGACCCTCAAGGTCCCCCCGGCCTGAGCGCTGAGGGCGTGCAAGACAGCGAATTCCGTCATAGTGAGGCCGGTTTCGCGCATCATGTCCTCGTCGATCTCACGGGGAAGACGCTGCATGAGCCGACCGAACGAACGCCACAACTCGTCATCGTCGGCCTCCAGCGACCGGGCCCTACCGTCTTTCTGCATGAGGACAGCCTACAACATTAATATTTGCGTGCGCACGCACATTGTTGTACGGTCCGAACACCTGTCAACGATCCGAGGAGAACCATGAACACCATGATCGTGCGCCCTGACAGCGGCGTCATCACCGTGATCGAGCGCTTTGCGACCCATACCGAGAGCGGCCTGCCGACCGACGGAAAGTTCCAGGTGACCAATACCCCACCCGATCCGACCGCGTCAGCCGTGCCGTCGGCCGCCACCCGGGCCGCCCGCGACCACCTCGAGAAATCCCTCCGCCACACCGAGGGTTTCGTCTCGGCCACTCTCCTGCAAGGGCAGGGCGGCGAGATCGCCCTGTACTCCCAGTGGAATACGACAGACCCCGCCGTCACCCAGGTGCGTCCCGAATGGTCCCTACGAACCGCGTTCACCGACGCCAACGACATCCAGCTGGTCGATGCCCGCACGTTCAGCGTCGACTTCGTCGCGCCCGGTCAGCAGACCCTCTTCTCCCGGACCGCAACCCCGCACGCTCATTTCGGCGTCTTCACAATGCCGCCCCACGCCCAGGACGAACTTCTGGAGGCAGCCCGGGTCTCGGCCCCCCGGTCCATCGGAACGCCGGGACTGGAGGCCATCAACTTCCATCGCAGCCTGGATGGCAGCGAAGTCATCAACTTCGGCGCCTGGACCACCTTCGCCCACTTCCGCGAACTCTTCCAGCGGCCAGGCTTCTCGGCCGACGAGAAGTGGTACCAGGGATTGGCCAGCTTCCGGAACTACTTCTTCGCTGTCCTGGCTGTCATCGATCAGCCCTGACCACAGGGGAGCAGTGACGTGTCCAGGGGGTGCCTCGGCCCGGCCGGACCGAGACACCCCCTGGACACCGGTCCCGGGTCACGGAAACTTCAGTACTGCGGGGACACTTCGTGATCATCTGCACCCGGAAGCGAGCTGTCGCCAGATGTTCGTCCTGTCACCCGTGCCTGATCGTTCAGAAGCCGCTGGTACAGACCTTCGTGCTCAGCCAGTTCCCGGTGTGTGCCTCGCTGAACGACCCGGCCTCCTTCGATGACCAGGATCTGATCGGCGTCGGTGACCGATTCCAGGTCGTGGGCCACGAGCACGACACTGCCGGAGCGGGCCAGGCGGTGGGCCGTCTCGATCACCAGGCGGCGGTTCTCCGGATCCAGCGCCGAGGTGGCCTCGTCCATCAGCGTGAGCGGGGCCTTCTTGAGCAGGGCCCGGGCGATGCAGACGCGCTGACGTTGCCCTCCGGACAGGCGGCTGCCACCCGGGCCGCACGGGGTGCTCAGGCCTGCGGGCAGGTCCCGGATGGTCTGCGCCAGGCCGGCTTCCTCCACCGCCGCCGCCACTTCGGTCTCCGACGCGCCGGGGCGCCCGGCCCGGATGTTGTCGCCGATGGTGGCATCCAGCAGGTAGTCCTCCTGCAGGACGGTGCCCAGGCCGGCGTAGAGGTGTTCCGGTGTCAGGATGCGCAGGTCGTGGCCCGCCCGGGTGATCGATCCGGAGGTGGGGTCCCAGAAGCGGGCCAGCAGCCGGATCAGGGAGGTCTTCCCGGCACCGGACGGCCCCACCAGGGCCGTCAGACCCCGCGGTGGCAGCGTGAACGAGACATCCTCCAGAACAAGAGTTTCCCCGTACCGGAAAGACACCTTCCGGACTTCGACGACGCCAGTCCGTGTCTCTTCCGAGCCCTCGCCGGTCAGGAGAGGAGGGCTGTTCAGGATGCCGGCCAGCCGGGTGAGGGCGCCGCGTTGCATCCTGAGGCCGGCGGCGAGCTCGGCCCCGGTGGCGGCCACCGCGCTGAGGCGGGTGAGCACGATCAGGGCACCGATGAACGCAGTGACTTCGAGGCTACCGGCGGCCACCCCCAGGACGCCCAGGGCGATCAGGGCGGCGAACAGCGCGTTGAGGGTGACGCTGAACAGCAGCAGCCCCGGGAGCACGGTGCCGGCCGAGCGCAGGGATGTGTCGCGGACGCGGGCCAGGGCCTGCTGAAGGTCTCCGGTGTCGTCCGGCCCGGTGTCGGTCCGGATCAGGTGCTGGCGGGTCGCGTACTCCAGCAATCGGCTGGTGCCTTCGGCGGCGGCCTGGTGGCGGCGGGAGTCGACGGAAGCAGCCAGTCGGGTGCTGTACCCGCTGACCAGCCAGGCGATGCCGACGGCCAGAAGGGCCGCGATCGGGTAACGCCAGTCCAGGAGCGCCAGGACGAGAGCAGCGGCCACCGGGGTGACGACGGCCGAGAGCGCTGGGCGCAGCAGGAGGGCCGGGTAGGACATGAGCGCCGTCACGCCCGAACTGGCGCTGGTCACGACGTCAGCCTGGCGGGTGGGAGTGAACCAGCCCAGCGGCAGAACCGCCAGGTGCTCGCCGAGCCGCACGTGCAGGGCCCGCGCGGATTCGCTGCCGACGCGGAAGGCGATCATCTGGGCGATCCACTGCACGACGACGAACACCGTGGCGAGCACCGCCAAGGCCATGAGCCAGGTCAGGGAACCGGTGTCCAGAAGGGCAGCGACGGCGAGACCGGCGGCTCCGAGGGCCAGTCCGTGAAGGATGGCCGCAGCGCCCAGCCAGGCGGCCAGGCGGAGCAGGTCCCGGCGCTCCCGGCGGGGCAGGATGCGCATCAGGTCCAGCAGCATGAAAGTCAGCTCCGCGAGAGGGAAGATTCATCGGTCAGAAGTGCGGTGTAGGCGGGGCAGGAGGCCAGGAGTTCGTCGTGGGTGCCCTGCCCGGCCAGACGTCCCTCCTGCAGCACGAGGATCAGGTCGGCGTTCTTGGCCATGCGCATCTCGTGGGTGATGAGCAGAACGGTGCGTTGTGAGGCCTCGGCCCGCAGGGTGCCGATCAGATCGCGCCGGGTCTGGGCGTCGACCGCGGAGAGCGCTTCGTCCAGGACGAGAAGATCAGGGTGGCGCAGCAGGGCCCGGGCCAGGCAGACGCGCTGGCGCTGACCTCCGGAAAGGTCGGTGTCGAGGCCCAGGACGGTGTCGTAACCCTTCGGCAACGCCATGATCTCGTCGTGGACGGCGGCTGCCCGAGTAGCTTCCATCACCTCCTCATGAGCCAGTGCCCTTCCACCGGTGAGGTTGTCGGTGATACTGGCCCGGCGCAGGCCGGTGTCCTGGAAGACGAAGGCGATCCGCCGGTAGAGCTCGTCCTCGGGCATCTCGCGAAGGTCGCTGCCGCCCAGCCGGACCCGGCCCTGGCTGGGGTCGGTGAATCTGGCCAGCAGGGCCACGATCGTGCTCTTGCCGCTGCCCGAGGTTCCGACCAGCGCCACCAGCCCTCGCGGCGGGAGCTCCAGGGTGATGTCCGTGAGCGCGGCCCGTCCGCCGTCGTAACGGTGGCTCACACCTTCCAGGGCCACAACACCACGGGCCGACGCATGACCCCACGAAAGCGTCTCCTGGCCGAGGAACTCAGTGATGGACCCGACGGCGGCCAGTCCCGAGCGCAGGGCCTGAAGACGCGGGCCGATCACCGCGACCGGTGCACCGATGGCCGGGCCGAGCAGGGCTCCCGCGACCAGCCCCTGGGCGTCCACCCATCCCCCTTCTCGGCCCACCCAGCCGACCAGGACGAACATACTGACGCTCAGGCCCGGGGTGACGATCAGCCAGGAGGCGGTGGTGACCACGGAGGTGCCCTTCGACCAGCCCCGGAAGAAGTCGTGAAAGGCGTGCACGGCATCGAGATAACGGGTGTGCGCTCCCCCGGCGCCGCCGTAGACCTTGGCTCCGGGCAGGCCGTGCACGTAGTCGACGACGCTGGTGTTGATGGCCTGCTGCGTGCGGCCGAACTCGGCGAAGCCGCCGCCCGAGGCGTTGAGTGCCGTGAGGTACCAGGTGATGCCCAGGAGCAGAGGGATCAGGGCCACCAGCGCCAGTTGCCATTGGATGACGGCGAGCGCCACCAGTCCGGCCAGGGGCGTGACGACGAATCCGGTGATGTCCAGCAGCGTGTGCGCGATGAGGTAGTGCAGGGCCTCGGTGTCGTCCTGTACGACCTTCTTGATCCGGGCCGCACCGGCGCCGCTGACGTGGGGCAGCGGTAGCCGCCGGACGGTGCCGGCCAGCCGGGTCTGCAGTTGCCAGGTCAGCTTCGCATCAGCGCGGTGCGAGATCCAGGTGGCGGCAGCGGAACTCAGGGCGGAGCCGATCGTTGCGAACACGGCGGCCATCACCACGGTCCGGCCCGGTAGGGGGTCCTCGTTCAGCGACGCGCCGGCGAACTCGATCAGTGTGATCAGCGGGACCAGGGTCAGCAGCCCGGCCAGCGCCTGAAGGGTCAGGGCGGCACCCAGGGCGGTTCGTACGGGCCGGAGCAGGTCGGGGACGGTCATCGCAGTCGGCCTCCGGTGATGGTGAGGACGCGCCCGGCTCGGGCGGCGACGCTCGGGGTGTGGGTGATCAGGACCATGGGGGTGCGGTGTTTTTCCCGCCAGCCGTCCAGGGCGTCGAGAATGTGGGACGTGGTGGTCGCGTCGAGCGCGGCGGTGGTCTCGTCGCACACGAGGACGTCGGGAGCGGACGCGAGGGCCCGGGCCAGCGCCACCCGGTGCCGCTGGCCACCGCTGAGCCGGGCCGGGGTGCGATCGAGAACGTCCTGCGGCAAGGCGAGGTCGCTGATCGGATCGGCGCCGGCCGGGCGCCCGGCCCGGGCCGCTGCGTTCATGGCGCGATGGAGGGTGCGGCGGACGGTCTCGTGCGGGTTCAGTGCCGCGAGCGCGTCCTGCCCCACGTAGGCGATGAAGGGCTGGCGTCGGCGCGCACGCACCGCGGCGTCCCAGTTTATTTGCGTCCCGTGCACTCTCAGGGTCCCCCGGGCTGGTGGAGCGAAGCCGCACAGGGCGCGGGCGAGGGAGGTTTTCCCGCTGCCGGAGATGCCTTGGACAGCGATCATCTCGGCCGTGCCGACGGTGAGCGTGACGTCGTCCAGCAAGCGCCGTCCGCCGCGTTCGATGACGATGCCGGAGGCTTCCAGGACGACGGACCGGGGCCGGGAGCCTAGCGTGATCGCTTGCGGTTGCCGGAGCTTGGGGGACGCGGCGGGCACCCGTCGGTGGCCGTCGTCCAGTTCCAGGATCTGGTCGGCTCTTGCGGCCACGAGGTCGTGATCGTGGCTGATCACCAGGACCGCCGGCTGCCAGGGAAGGGTGGTGAAGGCGGCCTGGACCTGGGCGGCGGTCCCGGGATCCAGTCCGCTCGTGGGCTCGTCCAGGATCAGCAGCCCCGGACGGGTCACGAACGTCCAGGCCAGAAGGGCGCGCTGCGCCTGCCCGCCGGACAGCTGGGCGGGATGTCGCCGCAGCAGGTTCGGGTCGAAGGACGCTGTCGCGATGGCTGTCCGCACCAGCTGGTTGCGGTGCTCGCGACCGGTCTTCGGGTGGGCGGTGCGCGCGGCCGTCAGTAACTGGGCCAGCACCCGCCGTCGGGGGTCCAGCGCACTGGCCGGGTCCTGCGGCAGGTAGCCGGCCAGCCGACCGCGGATCTGGGCTCTTCCTGAGGCGGTGAACGGGTCGTGCCCCCTCACCTCGACCGTGCCGGCGGTACGCCGTAGTCCGGGGCCCAGGTGTCCGACCAGGGCCTGGGCCAGGGTGCTCTTGCCACTCCCGGAGGGTCCGATCAGGGCGGTGACGCTGCCGGGGCGCAGGTCGAGATCTACGCCGTCCAGGATTTTTCGGCCTTGTGGGGTGAGCACGCTCAGTCCCTGAACCCCGGTCATGCCAGCTGTCCTGTCTGTTCCAGGCCACCGGCTCGTTCCACCGCGAGCCGGTCCAGCAGCGCGCTCATCCCGACGGCGAGCACGACCAGCAGGACGGCCGGGACGATGACCGGCAGCGGGTTGGCGTTCAGGCCGGTGCTGTTCTCGCGGACCATCCGGCCCCAGTTCGCCGTCGGTGCCCCGGCTCCGAGGCCGAGGAATCCGGCGGTGGCCGCGAGCTGGGTGGCGGCCACGAACCGGATCCCGCCCTCGGCCAGGGCCACCGGGGCGATACCCGGCAGGAGGTCGTACCGGATCACGGCCCACCCGGATTCTCCCCGGGCGCGGGCGTCGCACACATAGTCGGTGGTGATCAATCGGGAGGTCCGCTCGTGGATGATGCGGACCGAGAAGGGAATGCTCACCGCCGTGATCGCCACGGCCACCACGACATCGCTGCCCGCCGAGCCCGAGGCCGCCAGCAGCAGGACCAGCACGGCGGGGACGGCGGCGAAAGCATCCACCGCGCGTTGCCCGGCGGCGGCGGTGCGGCGGTGACAGGTCCGCGCGGTCCCGATCCCGACGCTCAGGCCGGCCAGGCTGCCCAGCAGGGTCGCGGCGATCGCCTGCAGGACCAGGGTGCGGCCACCCGCCAGGACGCGGGCCAGGACGTCCCGGCCCAGCACGTCGGTCCCCAGGAGGTGAGCGGTGCCGCCGGGTTCGAAGGGACGGCCCACCGGCGCGGTGATGCTGCCCGGGGCGAGCCAGGGACCGATCACCGCCACCGTCACGACGGCGCCCACCGGCAGGGCGAAAACCCATCGGCGAAGGCCGCTCACGGCTGTCCCTCCCGGGGATGACGGCGATCCAGCAGGCGCACGAGCACGTCCCCGGCCAGCAGCACCAGCAGGGTGGCGCCTCCCAGCAGCAGGCTGATCGCCTGGATCAGCGGGACATCCCGGGTTCCCACCGCACGGGTCAGCTCATAGCCCAGACCGGGCACGTTGAAGAGGGTCTCCACGACGACGCCACCACCGAGCAGACCAGCCAGCATGATCGTGAACGCGTGCACGGCCGGGCCGGCCGCGTTGGAGACCACCGTCCAGACGTACCGTGCGCCGCGCACCCCGTTCAGCCGGGCGAACTCGGCGTACGGCGAGGCCGCGGACTGCACCACACAGGCCCGCAGCAGGCGCATGGTCGACCCGAAGCCGCCCAGGGCCAAGGCCGCGGCGGGCAGCACGATCAGCTCGGGCTGCTGCCACAACGACTGACCCAGGGGAACGATCGCCACGGCCGGCAGCACCGGCCACCAGAGCGTGAACACCAACAGCAGGCCGGTCGCGATCAGGAAGTCCGGGGTCCCGATCAGCCCCAGCGTGGTGCCCGAGAGCGCCCGGTCCAGGCGGCTTCCCGCCCGCAGTCCGGCCCAGGTGCCGAGCCCTCCGGCGAGCACGAGCAGCAACCCGGCCGCCGGCAGGATCACCGCGAAGCTGGCTTCCAGCCGGGCGCCGACGATGTCCGTGACGTCCGTGCCCGACACCATCGACGTCCCCAGATCACCGTGCAGCACACCGCCGCCCCAGTCCAGGTACCGCTCCAGGGGCGGACGGTCCAGCCCGAGCGCGAGGCGCACCGCCTCACGCTCGGCGTCCGTGGCGTCCGGGCCCGACACCGCGCCCACCGCGTCCCCGGGAAGGATGTCGGTGGCCCAGAACACCAGCACCGACAGCACGGTGAGGGTCACCGCGCACACGGCAACCCTCACCGCGAGCCAGCTCACTGCGACACGGTCGCCTGCGCCAGATCGGGGAACTGCAGTTCCCTGATCCCGGACACACCCTCGACCGCGGCACTGATGTTCGGCACGAACATCACCCCGAGCTGACTGCCTTCCTTCCACAGCAGTTGCTGCGCCTGGTGCGAGGCGCTCAGACGCTCCTCCGCCGAGGTGGCGCTGCGGGCCGTCTGCACCAGCGCGTCCACGTCCGGGAACGCGCCCGGCGTCCAGTTCGGCTCGAACGTTGCCGGCGGCGTGTAGCCCGCCTTGAACGGCAGCTTCGCGTAGGCCCCGAAGTCGGCGTACAGCTCACCCGCGGCCAGTTCCCGAAGCTTCGCCTTGACGCCGATGGCCTGCAGGTCCTCCACGACCAGGGTGGCGGTCTCGACCATGCCGGCCAGTTCCGGCCCGGCGGTCAGTTCCACCTCGATGCCGGCGGCCCCGGCCTCGGCGAGCAGTTCCCTGGCCCGTCGCGGGTCGTAGGCGCGCTGCTCCAGCGAGGTGTCGTAGTTCGGGAACCCCAGGCCGGGAACATCGTTGCCGATGAACGCGTGCCCGTAGTAGACGTTCTCCCGGATGCGTTCGCGATTGACCGCCAGCCGGAAGGCTTCCCGCACGCGCACGTCGTCGAACGGCTGGGCCGCCGGACTCATGGTGAACTGCAGGTACGAGGCGTAGGGCAGTTCGCCGGTGCTGACCGCGGTGCCGTCCACCCCCTCCAGGGTCTGGGCCTGGGCGGGGGTGAGGCCACTGATGTAGTCGACCTGGCCCTGGCGCAGGGCGTTGACCCGGGCCGTACCGTCCGGGATGGAGACCAGTTCGATCGAGTCCAGCGACGGCGCCTGGCCGTAGTAGGTCTCGTTGCGCCGCAGCGTGGTGGACCGGCCCGCCTCGAACGCAGTGATCGTGAACGGACCGGACGAGGGGGTCTGCGGCGTGAACTCGGTCGTCCCGTCCTTGATCGCCAGCATGCTCTGGCAGATCAGGTCCCGGCCGTCGGCGATCGGCGACAGCGTGGGCAGGACGACCGTCGAGGCGTCGGGAGCGGTGGCCTTCTCCAGGTCGAAACCGCGGGCCACCAGCTGGGTGAACGGCAGCCCCTTCAGCAACTGCGGCGCCCGCAGCGAATACAGCACGTCCTTACTGGTCAGGGCCGAGCCGTCGGTGAACTTCACGCCGTCGCGCACGCTGAGGGTGTACTCGGACAGGTCGTCGGAGACGTCGATCGATTTCAGCACGCCGTAGGAGACGCCGGCCTCGGCCGAGGCATCCAGCTCGCACAGCGGGGCGTGGACGAGCTTGGCCCGCACGTAGTCCAGACCGGTCGGGCCCTGCAGGTAGTTCAGTGTCTCCGACGCCCCGCCCGCGAACGCTGCCCGCAGCGTCCCGCCGGTGGCATCGGCGCCCTGCTCGGCGCCGGCTTCCGACTCTCCCCCGCAGGCCCCCAGCACCAGCGACACGGCCAGCGCCGCGGCGACCCCGGTACCCCGTCTGCGGCTTCTCGTGGCCATCATGCGACCCCTTCATCTCCTCGATCAGATCCGGCCGACGGCCGGATGTTTACTATGTATACCACGCTACTGAGAATCATTTTCAATATGCCCGGCGGTTACGATTCGGTGGTGAAAACCCTCAACCAGGAGGCGATCGTGCTGGTCGCCCTCGACATCGCCCGGCAGAAAGGTCTGCCCGCGGTGACGATGCGAGCGGTCGCCGGCCACTTCGGGGTGACGGCGATGGCCCTGTACCGCCACGTCGCGGACCGGGAGGAACTCGCCCGCCTGGTCGTCGACCGCATCGGTTCCCACATTCGTCCCGCCGCACCCCAGGGCGATGCACGGGAGGACGATGTGGCCGGCGACCACACGACCGATCACGCGGACTGGGACGATCGGGCGCGGGCCTGGGCCCGGGCCCAGCGGACGGTCCTGCGCCAGTACCCCGGCACCGCCGCCTGGCTGATCGAGAACGGCCCGGCCGGCCCGCAGGCCTACCGCCTCCTCGAGAACCTGGCCGCCGCCCTGGCCGGGTCCGGTCTCGATGACGCCCGCACGGCCCGCGGCACGGCCCTGATCATGAGCTGGACCTTCAGCCGGGTGGCCGTGGAGGACCGGGCCGGCCCACCCCGCGGCGAGCGCGCCGACACCTTCGTCGGCGGACTCACCACGATCGACCCCGAACGGCACCCGGTCACGGCCCGGATCGGCCAGGAGTTCTTCACCCTCGACGACGAGGAGATCTTCGAGACCGGCCTGAACTGGATCCTGGCCGGTCTGGGAGCCGACGCCGCAGCGACCTGACCAGCTCACCAGATCCTGATCAGCTCACCAGATGAGGCGCCACACTCCGCAGCTTCTCGCAGGTCTCCTCCAGCTCCCGCTCCGGAGTCGAGGCCGCCACCACCCCGGCCCCCGCACGCAACCAGGACCGTCCCTGCTGGGTGAAGACGCTGCGCAGCACCAGCGCCGCGTCCAGGGCCCCGGTGTGGTCCGCGACGATCACCGCACCTGAGTAGAGCCCGCGCGCAGAACCTTCCAGGCGCACGAGCGCCTCATAGGCCTCGGCCTTCGGGATCCCCGACGCGGTGACGGCCGGGAAGAACGTGCCGAAGGCGTCCCAGGCACCCCGGCCCGGCGCCAGACGACCGGCCACCCGCGAGGCCAGGTGCTGCACGGCACCGCGCGGGAGCACGCTCATGAAGTCCTCCACCCGCACCGATCCCGGCTCGCAGATCGACTCCGCCTCCTGCACGGCCAGCCGCACGCTGGTGGCGTGCTCGGCGATCTCCTTCAGATCCGACAGCAGGTCGAGCCGATTGGCCTCGTCCCGCTCCGATCCCAGCCCCAGAGCCCTGGTCCCCGCCAGCGGCTGGGTGCTGACCCGGCCGTCCGCCTGCACCTCGACCACCGTCTCCGGGCTGAACCCCGTAGCTCGCCAGCCACCCAGGTCCAGATGGAAGGACCGGGCCGCCGTCACCACCCGGCGTCCCGCCAGGAACGTGGCCACCAGGTCGGGGGCCGAGGCGAGCGGCACCTCGCGGGACAGGATGACCTTCTCCAGCCGCGTCGTGGCAATGTCCTGCACCGCCCGGGCGACCGCGGCCCGATAGGGGCCGGCCCCCGCCAGGAGGTCGGCCTCGATGGGTCCGGGTCCGCGCGGGGCCACCGGAACCGTCTGTTCGAGCGCCTGCCGAGCCGAATGCTGCTGATCCGGCTCAGCGGCCCGGATCTCGACCTGGCCGCCATCGCGCTCGACGACCAGCTCCACCTGGGGCAGGACCAGGTGAAGCAGCGGTTCCTGCCCGCTGACCCCGCTCTCCTGGCCCGCCCGGTGCAGGGCCAGCTCGAACCGCGCCCACCCGAAGGCCCGCCACAGCGGATACGGGCAGGCCGACAGGGCGCCCGCGACATCGGCCAGATCCGGATGCGGCACCGGGTCGGACCAGGTGGTGGTGAGAACGTCCGCGCAGAAAACCAGTTCAGCCCGCAGGCCGACCGCGCAGCGCAGCGTGCCGCCGTTCTCGTAGACCACCACCGGCCCACCGTCAGCCAGGCGCACGGCGGCCTCGACCACGGCGTCGATGCCGCCGGGTCCGGCCGGGATGGTCCTTGAGGTCAGGGTGTCCGTCATGACTGTCCTTCCCGGTGCCGGTGCAGAACCGCGACCTCGGGAAGCCCGGATCCGGTGCGGCCACCGAGCGCCGTGACCCGCAGTCGCGACTCCCGGGCCAATTCCTCCATCCCGACGGTGTGCCAGAGGTACCCGCCGCGCACCTCCCGCAGCACGCGTCCGGTCTGGTCGCTGACCGTCCAGCGCGAGGCGAAACGCATGCCGCCCGCCTCCTCCGCCCTCCCGCTGACCCACCACTCGTAGACGTGATCGCCGATGCCGGCGCGCAACTGCCGCGCTTCGGGGAGTGCGCGGGCGCCGCGCACCCCCATCAGTTCGACCACGATGACCCCGCCCGGCGACAGCCGCTCCCGCAGCCTCGACCACAGTCGGGTGCGGCTGTCGGTGTCCAGGTGCCCGGCCACGCCGAACACGACCGCGGCCCGGATGCGTTCCGGCAGAGCCAGATCGGGTGCGGCATCGGTGGCGACGGTGACGCGCGCGAGCAGGCCCGGGTCCGCGGCCAGACGCGAGACCAGCACCGCTCGCATCCCCGGCGCCGGCTCCACCGCCAGAATCGGCGCCCCGGGCACGGATTCAGCGATGATCTCGGTGATCCGGCCGGTTCCGGCGCCGATCTCGACCACCGTGCCGGGCACGTCCTGGAGTCCGGACAGGGCCTGCCGCAGCAGCGGGCCGCTGCGGGCGGCCTGCTGCTCGGCGACCAGTTCGTAGAACTCGGCCATGTCCCCGTAGGCGCTCACCTCCTGGTTCAGCGCCGTCACGGGGCGTCCAGCCAGGCCGAGCGCAAACTCCTCAGGGCCGGATCCAGCACGGACAGCACGTCGTTCACCACGTCCCGCCGCCGGGGCACGAGATAGAAGTGGTCGCCGGGAAACATCCGGGTGCTGACCGGGCCGGTGGTGAAGCGGGTCCAGCCGAAGGCGCCGTCATCGTCCGGACCCTGCAGTTCCGGGTCGTCCGTCCCGCCCAGGACCCGGATCGGGCAGTCCAGCGGTGGCACGGGAGTCGGCCGGTAGGTCTCGACCAGACGGTAGTCCTCACGCACACTGTTCAGCACCGCCGCCCGCAGCACCGGATCGTCCAGGACCTCGGGCGGCGTGCCCCCCAGACGCTCGAGCTCGCCCCGCAGACCGTTCTCGTCCTGCCGATGCACCGCACCACCCAGGCCCCGGTCGAGCGACCGCCGGCCGGACAGATACAGCCAGGTCGGCTCCGGGACACCCAGTTCCCGCAGGTGCCGGAGCGTCTCGCACGCGACGATGGTGCCCATGCTGTGCCCGAAGGCGATCCACGGCCGGTCCAGGACCGGCACCAGAGCCTCGGCCAGGGCCTGGCCCATCTCGTCCAGGCTGCCCGCGGCCGGTTCACCGAAGCGGTCCTCGCGGCCGGGATAGCCCGCGACCAGGAGTTCCACCGAGTCCGGCAGCAGGGTGTCCCAGGCCCGGAACGACGAAGGACCCCCTCCGGCGTGCGGGAAGCAGACCAGGCGCACCGCTGCCGCGGGACGCTCGCGAAATCGCCGCACCCACGAGCCGGTCACCAGGCCACCCGCAGTGATTCCAGGCCGTAGGTGGCGGAGTCGGGTTTCACGTCCAGGGATCCCTGCGGGTCGGCCTCGCGCAGGCCCGGCAGCCGGGTGAACAGGGCCGAGAGGGCCTCGTGCAGCTCGACCCGGGCCAGGTTCTGCCCCAGGCACTGGTGAATGCCGTGCCCGAACGCCAGGTGATGCTTCTGGGCCCGGTCGGGATCGACCAGCCCGGGATCGGGGAACTCGTCCGGGTCGTGGTTGGCCGCGCCCAGCAGCGCGATGATGCCCTCCCCGGCCGGCACCGTTCCGCCGGAGAGCTCGACCGGGGCCTTGGCCACGCGCAGCGGGATGGTGTCGGCCACCGACAGCACCCGCAACAGCTCCTCGATCACCGAGGGCCACAGTGACGGGTCGGCCAGCACCCGCTCGCGCAGGCCCGGGTTCCGGCTGAGGTACAGCGCACCGAGCGTGATCATGCTGGTGGTGGTCTCGCGCCCGGCCACGATCGTGATGCCCACCGTGGAGAGCAGTTCCTGCCGGGTGATCAGTTCCGGCACCAGATAGCGGGCCACGAGGGCCGAGAGCAGGTCCTCACCCGGATTCGCCAGCCGCGCGTCGACGAGGGCATTGAGGACGCCGAACAACCGTCCCAGCGCGGCATTCACTTCCGCGGCGGTACTGTCACGACCACCCGAGACCCGGGTGACGTCGCGGAAGAACTCCACGTCCTGCGCCGGAGCACCGAACAGCTCCAGGACCGTCGTGGTCGACAGCACGTTCGCGTAGTCGGCCACCAGGTCGGCCGGGGCACCGGTCTCCTCCATCCGATCCAGCCGGCGCTCGGCCGTGGCCCGGATCCGCGGGCGCAGGGCCTCGGTGCGACGCATGGTGAACTCGGCCACGAGCATACGGCGGATCTTCGTGTGGTCCGGCGGGTCGGTACGGATGAACGGACGCGCCCGCGCGGCCGCCTCCTGCTCCCCTGCTCCCATGGCGGGGAAGGCCGGGATCCGCACGTCCGAGCTGACCGCCGGATTCGCCAGAGCGGCCCGCACATCGGCGTAACGCGTGATCAGGTGCGGGGTCTTGCCGGTGGGGATACGTACCTGAGGCACCGGATCACTCTCCCGCAGCTGCGCGTAGCGCGCCGGTGGGGCGAACGGCTGCTCGCGGCTGAACGGAAAATCATCGAGGGACGCCCCGGTGACCGGGCAACGCACCTGCTGATCAGCGAGGCCGGCGGTGGTGGGGTCGGGTGTGGTGGTCATGGCTCCTTCAGTGCTGGTTCGGGCAGAGACGATCACAGTGAGGACGAGGTGGCCGGGTCGGGCGGCGAACGCAGCACCCCCAGCGGTACAGCACCTTCCGTGCCGCCCTCGACGAGAGTTACCAGCGGCAGGTCCGCCTCGGCGGCGATGTCCCGAAGGCTGGTCGGACGCCAGACGTGATGGGCACTTTCCGACCGGTGGACCGAGCCCTCCCGCGACACCTGCCAGCTGCTCGTCATCAGGCTGGCACCGTTTCGGCCCGGAGCCACGGACAACGACCACTGCACGTCGTCCTGACCGATCCGGGCCTGCCCGAGCCGCAGGTCGCTGAACCGGGCCCCGGCGGTGACGGACAGCAGCTCCACGACGAGTGGCCCTCCGGGGACGATCCTTTCCTTCAGCCGGCGCCACAACGTCTGCCGTGCTTCAGGTTCCAGGTGCCCGGCCACCCCACAGACCAGGGCCGCCCCGATGCGCTCGGGCAACTCCAGGTCCGGAGCGGATCCATCGGTCACGCTCACGCGCTCGCGCAGGTCCGCGTCCCGCACCACCTTGGAAGTGAGCACGGCCCGCATCAGTGGATCCGGCTCCGCCGCGATGATGCGCACCCCGGGCCAGGCCTTCGCCACGGCCATGGTGAGGATGCCGGTGCCGGCCCCGATCTCGACGACCGGCCCGTCCTCCGGCCGGATCCCGGCCAGGGCCTTGACCACCTCGCTCGCCGACGTCGTCCGCCGCCCGGCGATCAGGTCGTAGAACTCCGCCTCGACGGAGTAGCCCGATGCGGCAACCTCCTGCTGACCGGAGGCACTTTCGTCGGCGACCACATCGTCCATCAGTTCGCTGATCGCAACCTTCACCGGCGCCCGCGCAGTGATCCTCTCCGGAGGGCCCAGATGCGTGGTCACGTCGTTCCAGATCCTGGCGGTGGACAGATCGAGTTGCGCCTGCCGTAGCGGATCGGAGCCCTCAGCCGCCAGCAGACCGCTCAAGGCCTGATCCACGGCCTCCGGCCACCGGTCCGCCAGGACCTCGGCCATGGCCACGGCGTCGGTGCCGGGCAGCACCGTGGTGCTGGACTGCCCGAGTCGTTGAGCCCCCGGGCCTTCCGTCACCAGCCGCCGGTGCTCGTCCCGGTCGGCATGCCAGCGAGGACTCCACAGCACCGGGCCGTGCGTGTCGGCGAGGGTGAGCACCCCGGCGGACGTACCCACCGCGATCCGGTGCCACAGCAGCGCCTGGTTGTCCCGGTCGAGCGGATCGAGCTGGTTCTGCACGCGCAGCGTCACCGGGACGCCGGCGAACGTGCCGGTCACCGACCGTAAGGGGCCCGACCCCGCCACATCCTTCCAGGACCACGGCCGGACCCCACCGAGCGCCGCCGCCAGGATGTCGATGAGTGGATGCAGCACGTGCACCGGAGAGGCCGCGTCCACGAACAGAATCTCGGAACGCTGCGCCAGGCGCCGGGCCGCATCGATGAAAACCCGGACCGGACGGACGTGCCGGTAGTGCAGGTTCATCCGGTGCTGCACGCCGTGCTCGCGGGCCACCCGCGCGCAGGCCAGCAGTTCGTCCGGGTGCAGCGGATGTTCCTGGAGCACGGGCACCTTCCGGGCCAGAAAGTTCTGGGCGACAGCGCTGCCGTCACCACCCGAGATGGCCGAGCCCACCGCGACACACGCCACGTCCGCGGCCTCGGCCGCCTCGTCGCATCCGTCCGTCAGATCGAAGTACGGGACACCGTGAACGGCGGCCAGTTCCCTGGATGCCGCACCACCTCGTCCCGCGACGCCTGCGAACTGGTACCGGTCGGGGCGTGAAGCCACCGCTCGGGCGTGGATGCGCCCGAAGCCACCGCCGACGACCACGACCCGCGCGGTCACAGCACTCCCTCTTCGTCCTCGGCGCCACCGTCGACGATGTCGATACGGGTACCCGGGTCGGCCAGCCGCAGGTGCTCGATCAGTGTCCGGGGATCCAGGCCGCGATCGGCGAAATGTAAACCTGAGCGGACCATTCCGCTGAGAATCTGCGCGACCGCACAGGCACCTACGGCCCCGGTCAGCCGGTAGCTGTCGGGACTGCGCACCAGCAGCGACTGCTGACGGCCATCGGTCCGGGTGATCTCGAAGACCATGCGGTAGTGAGGATTACGACCGCTGAGATCCACCTCGGCAGCCCGCAGGATGCTCTCCACCAGGTCTTCCATCGGCACCTCGCGGTGCCGCGCGGCCGGCAGGGTGGCCAGCCGGGCCCGGACCGCGGCCCCCGGATGCACGTGATACCAGTCCAGGTCGCGCAGGTTCAGGGCCTCCGCCACCCGCTCGGCCTCACGGCTGAGGAACGGCTGGATCCCGACCCGACCTTCGAAACCCGGTGCTTCGGCATCCTCGTTCGCGGTCAGGACCCGCGAGCGCCGGGCACCCTCGCGCCACGCAGCACCGGCCTCACCGAAAAGGTTTCCGCTGGCGGCAGCACCGAGCGAGAGCACCAGGTCGGCCGCGACGGTCGTGGTCGCCCGTTCCAGGCCACCGGTGTACACCGCCAGGCTCGCACCCACAGCCGGATGCTTCTGGTCACCGCTGGGCCCGGCCGGCCCCGACCCCGTCGGCTTCGGGTCCGGGCCCGTGACTGCCTCGGCCAGCAGTCGCGGCAGCAGCCCGGACAGTCCGGGCAGCGTCCCGGCCGACAGCACCACGGGGACCGGTGCCGGTCCGCGGGCCAGCAGGGCGTCGTGGACCGGCTGTTCCCCGGTGACCAGCACACAGGCCACCTGCTCGGCCAGCGCCGCTACCGGGACCGCCTCTCCCAGTTCATAACTGGGCCCGGTGCAGTCCAGCACCACCACGCAGCCACGGACGAACTCCCGCAGCCGGTGCTGGTCGGTGACATCGACCGCCAGCACCTCGGCAACGGCTTCCTCACCGGACGGTCCTTCAACGACGCGGAGGCCGGCTTCCCGCGCGGTCCTCGCTACCTGGGCGCTATTGCGGGCGCCGAGCCTCAGGGGCCCGATCCGCAGACGCACCAGCGCCTCGACGGCAGCGGCTCCCACAGCGCCGGAAGCACCCAGCACTCCGATCGGCTTCATCGCAGCACCGCCCCGTCGGTGATGTCCATCAGCGAGTCCAGCAGCCCGGCCGCACGGTCCACGTCGATGCAGGTGAAGTGGTCACCGGGAACGTCCACGATGCTGAGGTCACCCAGGCACAGGTCGGACCAGTGCCGGGTCACCGCGTCACGGCTGCCCGGGAAGGGGTAGGCGCCGCTGTGGCGCAGGAACGTGATGTCACCGGCGTACGGCTCGGGCTGGTAGCGCGTGATGGCGAAGACGCTCTGGCGGAACGTCTCACGCAGGCGGTCCATGTGCTCGGGCTCGTACATGCCCGCCGTGGCCGGGACCAGTTCGCACATCCGTTCCACCCGCACCGCCTTCGGCCGGGCCGTCAGCTCGGTGAAGCACTCACGCACGTCGGCGAAGTCGTCGCCCAGCCGGGTGAAGGCTCCTTCCTCGATGACGCCGTCGCCCGCCACCAGGGCGGCATCGGCGGCCGCGGCGACGCGCAGCTCGTCGGCCGGGAACCCCAGGGCCTGCGGGTCGATGCCCATCATGATCGCGAACGAGTACTCGCTGAGTAGTTCGTCGTCCAGCCGGAAACGCGGGCTGTGACTGCTGATCGCGGTGAAGGTGGCCACCTCGGCCCCGGCCTCGGCCAGGCCCCGGGCGATCTCGGTGGCGATCAGGCCACCCAGGCAGTAGCCGATGACGTGGACGGGCCCGCGGGCCAGCGGAGCCAGTTCCCTCACGTAGCGGGCCGAGACCTCCTCGATCAGCCCTTCCGGATCGGCCTGCAGGAAGTCCGGCAGGTGTGGCACCTCCACCCCCACGACGTGCCCGGTGCCGGCCGAGCGACGCCGGATCTCGGTGATCAGCGCCCGGTAGGGCATGACCGTTCCCGTGCCCGCGTGCACCAGCACGGTCAGCGGTCCGGCCCCGTCCGGATCACCGTGCAACGCGACCACAGCGTTCGTCCGTTTCTGCGCGGTGGCGCCCACCTCGTCCTTCATCGCCCCCGAAAGGCCGCGCAGGTAGGCCGCCAGCGCTGCGACGGTGGGACGGCGCAGCATCTCCCGCAGCACCACCTCCCACTCGGCCGTGACCACGCCCGGCACGCGCTCACGCAGCGCCGCCACCAGCCGGGCGACCAGCAGCGAATCACCGCCCAGGGCAAAGAAGTCGTCCTCCCGCCCGACCTTTTCCACGCCGAGCAGCTCGGCCCACAGGTCGGCCAGCTGGCTCTCCAGCGCACCCTGCGGACTGCCACCCGCGCTGACGGCCGACGGGGCGGCCGATCCCGCGACCACCAGTGCGGTCAGAGCCGTGCGGTCGACCTTGCCGTTGCGGGTCAGGGGCAGGTGGTCCACGACCGTCCAGCGGCTGGGGACCATGTAGGACGGCAACCGGTCCGACACGGCACGGGTCAGGGCCTGCGGTTCCACGACAGCCCGCGTGGTCTTGGCCTGAGCCAGGATCAGCCGCTGCCCGGTGGGGTACAGCGGTTCCCCCGCACCCGGCAGTTCCCCGCGCAGTTCGAAGCCGGCCGCCTCCAGACCGGTGTGCCACTGGGCAGCGGTGAGGAAGGCCTGCCCCTGGGTGGCGCGGGCGTCATGGACGGGACCGGCAGCAGCTTCCAGGAACTCGGTGGAGACCAGCAGCGCCGGGTCCTCGTCGTGGGTCTGCTCGATCACCGCGATCCACCCCCCGGGCGCCAGGAGGCTGTGCACGTGGCGCAGCGCCGCGTCGATGTCGGGCAGGGCGTGCAGGTGGTTGCCCGCCACCACGACGTCCGCGCTGTTGGCCGCGAATCCCTGGCCGGCCGGGTCTTTCCTCAGGTCGAGGCGGGCGGCGCGGACCCAGGGATGCTCGGGGAACCGGTCCGCCGTCTCGGCGACGAAGAACGCCGCGGGATCGGTGAACAGGTACGCGGGGCGGTCGGCCGCCAGGGCCGGAACCAGCCGGGTCGTCGTGCCGGCCACGCCCCCACCGACCTCGAGCACCCGCAGCGGCGCCGAGCGCCGGCCGGCGATGGCGCCCAGCGCCGCCCCGAGAGCATCGTGAAGGTGGGCGACGGCGAGGTTGTCCCGGTACGCACCCATCATGAGCTCGGGACGGGCTCCGGGGAAAAGCAGTTCCCGCACGTCCACGCTGCCGTCCACCAGCCCGCCGAGATTCTCGATACAGGTCGTGACGATGCGCGCGAGGTCCGAGCCGTACTCCAGCTGACCCGCCGCCGACTGCAGCCGCGTCACAGCGGAACCGAAGCCCCCGTCGCCGTCGCCGTCGCCGGAAGCGGCCGGGTCGGTCCAGCGCCACGTTCCGTCCACCGCCCGGGCGAGCACCCCGGACGCGGCGAGGGCGGGCAACCAGCGCCGAACCACCGGCGCTGACTGTTGGCTCGCGCCCACGGCCTCACAGACGTCCTCGGTCGTGCTGTTCGTTCCCACTGCCGTGCGCTCGCGCAGCAGAGCGGTCATGGCCGCCACCGCAGCATCGGCGAGGGCGTCGCGGAAGGCGGCGAAAGCGTCCTCGTCGATACGGTTCTGGGCTTCGGTGGAAGCCTCCTTCGCTGCACTGAGAGCCAGCGGGTACTCCTGGCTCCAGGGGTCCGGCGAGGCATCCAGGACGGCCGGTTCGACGACCCCGACGATGTGCCGGGCGCCGGAGGGTTCGGTCTCCACGACCGCGGCGGCGGCACCGACCGCGGGGTGGGCCAGCATCGCGGCCTCCACCTCGGCCAGCTCGATCCGGTATCCGCGGATCTTCACCTGCGTGTCCTCACGGCCCAGGAACTCGATCTCCCCGTCGGGCCGGTAGCGACCGAGATCACCGGTGCGGTAGAGCCGTTCGCCGCTGACCGGGTGGATGACGAAGCGCTCGGCCGTGCGCTGCGGATCACCCAGGTATCCCAGGGCCACCCCGATGCCACCGATGAGCAGTTCGCCGGGACACCAGTCCGGAACCGGTTCCAGATCCTGATCCAGGACATGGAAGGTCTGGTTCCTGAGCGGTTTTCCGTAGGGAATGCTGGGCCGCCGCGGGTCGACCTCGCCGATGGTGTGCCAGATCGACCAGACCGCGGCCTCGGTGGCTCCGCCCAGGCTGACGACGGTCAGGCCGGGCATCAGGGCCCGGGCGGCGTCCGGCAGGGTGACCGGGATCCAGTCCCCGCTGAGCAGGGCCACCCTCAGGGCGCCCGGGACGGCGGCAGGGTCGGTCCGCAGGTGGTCGACGAGCATCTGCATCTGGCCGGGCACCGAGTTCCAGATCGAAACCTGATGCCGAACAGCCAGTTCAGCCCAGTGCGAGGGGTCCCCCCGGCGCTGGGGATCGGGCAGGACCAGACGGCCACCTCGTCCCAGCACCGCGAACACGTCGAAGACCGACAGGTCGAACCCCAGTCCGGCCAGCCCCAGGACGGCGTCCTGCTCCCCCAGGCCGACCCTCTCGGCGACGTCGTCCAGAGTGTTCAGCGCTGCGCGGTGGCTGATCATGACGCCCTTGGGCACGCCGGTGGATCCGGACGTGTAGATCACGTAGGCCAGGTCGTCGGGCCTGACGTCCGGGGAGGTCACCTCGTCGGCACGGTCCGGCAGTTCGTCCACCACGACGACCCGGCGCACCCCGTCCCGGGCGGGGTCGGCGTGGGCAGCCAGCTGGGCGGAGGTCACCACGCTGCGCACCTGTGCGCTGTCCAGGACCACGGCCCGCCGGGCGGCCGGCTGGCTGATCTCCACCGGCAGGTAGGCACCGCCGGCCAGCATGACCCCGAGGACTGCGGTGATCTGCTCCGGGCTCTTGTCCACGTAGACGGCGACCGGTTCGCCGGGTCGCACCCCTCGCAGGGCAGAGGCGACCGCACGCGCCCGGTTCAGCAGCTGCGCGTAAGTGAGAACGCCGCCGGGGCCGTCGATCGCCACCGCGTCGGGTGTGCGTTCCGCCTGGGCGAGGACGTCTTCGTGCAGGAGCCGATCCGGCACCCAGGACCCGGTGTCGTTGATCTCGGCGCGCCGGGCCACCTGGTGGGCCGGAAGGTCGGCGAGCGTTCGCCGGTCCCAGGCCGTGTCGTCCCCGGCCAGGGAAGCCACCAGATCGGCGAAGCCGGCGAAGGCGTCCTCGGCGACCCCCGGGGCCAGGACACCGTCGCGCACGTCCCAGGACAGGATCAGGTCGGTTCCGCGGCGCACGGTCTGGCAGTCGATCCAGACCTGAGGGGTTCGGGTGGAGACATATTCCACGACAACGGTTTCGACCGTCTCCGGCGCAGGGGAAACCGGCAGGTCGAGCGTGCTGGTGAAGACCACCGGCAGCAGTGGCCGTCGGCCGGTCCGCCGGGCCACCTCGGCCGCTACCTCGGTGCCCGGGAACAGCGCGTGGTCAAGGTCTTCCAGCAGGCGCCCGGCCACGGCCCGGGCGTGGCCGGTGACATCGAGACGCTCACTCAGGTCGACTTCGAGCAGTTCGATGGTGGTGAAGTCGCCGATCAGCCGGTCGACGTCCTCGTGCAGCGGCAGGCGACCGAAGGTCGGAACAGTGAGGGTGAAGGCGCGCTTACGGCTCCACCGGCCGATGGCCAGGGCGTAGGCGGTCATCAGGACCGACGACACCGTCAGCCCCCGGGCCCGAGAACGGCGTTCGAGTCCGGCCAGCTGGCCGGCCGAGAGCGTGCGCTCCCGACGGCTGAACGTCGCGGGGCCTTCGTCGCGCGAAACTCCGGTGGCCAAGGGCAGTTCAGGGGCGCCGGGCAAGGCCTGGGCCCGCCTGGCCCAGTAGGCACGATCGCGCTGGTAACGGGCCGTGTCGGTGATCGAGCGCCGCGCGGTGAGGTAGTCGCGAAAGGTCAGTTCGGAGCTCTCTCCGGCGCTGACCGCGGCCGAATCCGGATCGAGCAGCGCCTGGTACTCGGCCAGGAGCTGCTGCACACCGGCGTAGTCAGCAATCAGGAGGTCGATCCCCAGATGCAGGACGGCCGCCTGGTCACCGCGGGTGACATGCAGGTCGATCAGTGGCCACCGGTCCGGCGCAGCCGTGCGCCCTTCCAGCCGGGATCGGTTCGCCGTCAAGGCATTTTCGAAGCTCTCCGGGCCCTGCCCGCGGATGTCGTCGTAGCCGATCGGCAGGTCGGGAACGTGTTCGAGCACGTGCTGCGTCCCGTCCGGGTGGACGAGGGTGCGCAGGGCCCCGTGCCGGTGCACCAGTTCTGTCCAGACCTGGCGTACGGCCTCAGGATCGAGGTCGGCGTGCCTGATCTCGACATACGCCGAGCAGGACACCCCGCCGTACTCGTAGGCCCCGCTGCGGCCGGCGAGGTAGGCCACCTGGACCTCGGTGAGCGGGAAGGGCCGATGGGCCGAACCCGGATCCGGCACGGCCCGGGGCAGCGTGTCCGCGCCACCCAGACCGCCCGAGGCACCCCATCGCTCCAGCAGCGCCGCTCGATGCATCGCGACCTGGTCGCGGAGGTTCTGGCCGAAGGCACCGCGAGGGGCACGGAACCGCAGGGCCCCGTCGTCCACCCACAATCGCACTCCGGCCTCGTCGAGTTCGCGCACAAGTTCGTCAAGCCCCACGTGGATGCCGTCCTTTCACACCCGCGGCCATGCCGCGAGAAACCTGGCCGGCGGCCCGGACATCGGTCCGGGAGTCACGTCCGGCACTTTCACGCCGCCTACCAATTGAGAATGATTTTCACAATCAGGTAGCCTCATGCAAGCACAGCTGAGCACGATGACGCCAGAGGGAGGCGGCAGAGACCGTGACGGACCCCGCCCCGGTGAACGATTTCTTCACCATCAGTTCCGGGTACTCACAGCTATGGAAGAGCGCTACTCTCAGTGGCGAGTTGCGCCGATGGGCGCGACATTGGCCCCACCGCACCGCCGTCGTGGACCCGCAGGAGAGGCTGACCTTCGCCGCTCTGGACGGCGCCGCCGACCGAATAGCAGCAGGTCTGGCCCGGATCGGGCTGCGCCGGGGCGACCGGGTCGTGGTGCAACTACCGAACCGGGCCGACTTTCTGCGGGTGTGGTTCGGCCTGCAGCGCCTGGGAGCCGTGCCGGTGCATGCGATGCCGGCCCACCGGCGGGACGAGATCGTCCATCTGGCAGCGACTTCAGGAGCATCGGCACTGGTGGTGGCCGATCGGCAGGGAAGCTTCGACCTGCGTGAGATGGCCGACCAGGTAGGCCGGACCCTCCGGGAAAGGGGCCTGGCCCCACCCACGGTCATCGTCGCCGGGAAGGCCGGCACACCGCATCGGGTCTCGCTGGCCGATCTGGACGAAGAACTCGATCACGGCCCGGTTCCCGCGCCCGGACCGGGTCGCCGGCTCCTGCCCGTCGAGGGACCCGATCCGGACGACCCCGACGGTCCGGCCCCCGGCGACCTGGCCCTTCTGCTGATCTCCGGTGGCACCACCGGCCGGCCGAAGCTCATCCCGCGAAGCCACACCGACTACCTGCTCACTGCGGAACTCGGTGCAGCCGCGGCCGACGTCGGTCCGGACACGGTCTATCTGGCCGTACTGCCCATCGGCTTCAACTTCACTCTGGCCTGCCCCGGCGTACTGGGCACCCTGGCCTCGGGCGGAACCGTCGTCCTGGCGCCCGATCCCAGCCCGGCCACCGCCTTCGCCCTGATCGAGACCGAGGGTGTGACCCACACCGCGCTCACCCCAGCCCTCGTACCCCACTGGCTCGCCGAGGCCCAGACCTGGCCCGAGGCCCTGCATTCCCTGCGGGTGGTGCAGGTCGGTGGCGCCCGGCTGCCCGACGAGCTGGCCCGCGTCGCCGGACCGGCTCTGGGAGCAAGGATCCAGCAGGTCTACGGCATGGCCGAAGGACTGATCTGCTACACCGCACTGGACGACGAGCCGGAACTGATCGCCACCACCCAGGGCCGGCCCAGCTGCCCGGAAGACGATCTGCTGATCGTCGATCCCGCATCCGGTGCACCGGTCCCGGACGGGCAGGCCGGTGAGCTGCTGGTGCGCGGGCCTTACACCCTGAGCGCCTATTACAACGGCCCGGTGCCCGACCCGGCCTTCACCCCCGACGGTTACTACCGCTCCGGAGACCTGGTGCGCCGGCTTCCGACCGGGCACGTCGTCGTGGTCGGCCGGGTAAAGGACCAGATCAACCGGGGTGGCGAGAAGTACGCCGCCATCGAGATCGAGGACCACCTGCTCGACCTGCCCGGGATCCGTGCGGTAGCCATTGTCGGCATCCCGGACCAGGACTGGGGTGAAGCCGCGGTGGCCGTCCTCGTCCACGACGGTCCCGCACCGAGCGTGCGCGCCCTGGCGACCCACCTGCGCGAGCGCGGTCTGGCGGCCTACAAGGCACCCCAGCAGGTCCACAGCATCAGCCGGCTGCCGCTCACCCCCGTCGGCAAGGTCGACAAGCAGGCCCTGCGAGCGCTTCTGACATCCGTTCCGAAGGGACACCACCGATGAGCCCCCTCTCCCTGGATCCGGTCACCGCCCTGGCGGCCGCCCTGGACCTCGATCCGGCCGAGCTGACCGATGACACCGACCTTTTCGAGGTCGGCCTGGATTCCCTGACCGTGATCCGGCTGGTGGGCCAATGGCGCCGGGCCGGGCTGGACGTAGGTTTCTCCGACCTCGTCGGCAATCCCACGCCCGCCGGCTGGCGCAAGGCGATCCACGCGTCCTGCGCCACCACCCCCACCACGCCGGGGCCCGCCCCGGGCGACCCCGATGACGGCTCGCTGTTCGACCTGGCCACCCTGCAGCACGCGTATTGGGTCGGCCGCCAGGACGGACAGCCCTACGGAGGCGTCGCGGCGCACTTCTACGTCGAGCTCGACGGCGAAGGTGTCGATCCCGACCGGCTCCGGACGGCGTTCCGGAACGTCGTCCGGCGCCACAGCATGCTCCGGATGCGGGTCAGCCCCGAGGGCCGGCAGTGGACCGAGCCCCCGGCGGTCTCCGAACGGGCCGACATCACCGTGCACGATCTGCAGCACCTGACTGCGGACGAGCGCGGTGACGTCCTGCAGCGGATGCGCGATCGTCTGACCCACCGGCGGATGAACGTCGATGCCGGTCAGGTTCTCGATATTCAGCTCAGCCGGCTGCCGCAGGGACAGACGCGGCTGCACATCGACCTGGACATGATCGCCGCCGACGCCCTGAGCCTTCGCGTCCTGGTGTCCGACCTGGCCCGCGCCTACACCGACGACACCTGGACGGCACCGCAGCCACCAGCTACCTACCGGCAGTACCTGAGGGCCCGGGAGGCGACTGACGCCGTGGCCCGCGAGCGGGATCGGGCCTGGTGGTCCGAGCGTGCTGACGACCTGCCCGGCGCTCCGGGACTACCACTGCGCCCGGACGCCGGCGCCCCCGGAAACCTGGCCCGCAGCGTCCGGTTCCACCACTGGGCCAGTCCCGAGACGACGGCTGCCCTCGGTCGGGCCGCCGCAGCCCACGGCGTCACTCTCTCGGCCGCGCTGGCCACCGCCTTCGCCGAGAGCATCGGTGCCTGGTGCGAGCAGCCCCGGTTCCTGCTCAACCTGCCGCTGTTCGCGCGCCAGCCGATCGTTGCCGAGATGGAGTCGCTGGTCGGTGACTTCTCCTCCTCGGTGCTCCTGGGTGTCGACGTCTCCGGCAGCAGGCCGTTCGCGCAGCGCGCGGCCCGGGTGCGCGCCGATCTGCATGCCGCCGTCGCGCACGGAAGTTACGGCGGCGTCGAGGTTCTGCGTGACCTGGCCCGGCGGAACGGCGCTCCGGTGCTGGCGCCGGTGGTCTACACCAGCGCGGTGGGCCTGGGCGAGATCTACGGCCCCGAGGTCCGCGAGTGCTTCGGCCGGCCGGTGTGGACGGTCTCGCAAGGACCGCAGGTCTGGCTGGACGCCCAGGTCACCGAGCACGAGGGTGGCCTGCTGCTGAACTGGGACGTGCGGCTGGACGCCCTGCGGGAGGGCCCGGCCCGCGCCGCCTTCGAGACCTACCGCACGCTGGTCACGGCCCTGGCCGAGGATCCCGCAGCGTGGCAGTGCACCGACGTCGTGGTGACCCGGCCGCAACGACCGGCTCTCGACGCCACCTCACGACGCCATCCGCCCCGAACACTGCAGGCCCCCTTTCTCGACCACGCCCTACTTCACCCGTTACGAACCGCGCTGATCCATGGCGACAACACCCTGACCTACCGCGATCTGCACGATCTCGCCCAGCAGACCGCCCGGGACCTCCTGGCGGCCGGTGCACAACCCGGCGACAGCGTCGTGGTGACCCTTCCCAAGGGGGCCGAACAGGTCATCGCGGTGCTGGGCATCCTCCTGGCCGGGTGCACGTACGTCCCCGTCGGGGTGGACCAGCCGGCCGTCCGCAGGGCCCGCATCCACGCCGCCTCGGGTGCGCACCTGGCACTCACCGACCCCGACCACATCGACGACGTGACCGCCGCGGGCGCGCGTCCTCTGCTCGTCGCTTCCGGGAGCACCGGCCGCCCGGGGACACCGGTGACGGCTCGTTCGGCACCCTCCGACATTGCCTACGTGCTGTTCACGTCCGGATCCACCGGTGAGCCCAAGGGCGTGGAGATCTCCCACGCCGCGGCCGCGAACACCATCGACGCCCTGAACCGGTACTTCGGTGTCGGCCCGGACGACCGCGTCCTGACCGTCTCGGCCCTGGAGTTCGACCTCTCGGTGTACGACGTGTTCGGGCTCCTGAGCGCCGGGGGAACTTTGGTCGTCCTGCCGCAGGAACACCGGGCCGACCCGGTCGCCTGGCACCGGGCCGTCCGGCAGCACGGCGTCACCGTCTGGAACACCGTGCCTGCCGTGTTCGACCTCCTGCTCCGCGCCGCGCAGGGAAGTCCTCTGCCGTTGCGGACCGTGCTGCTGGGTGGCGACCGGGTGAGCGGCGATCTACCGACTCGCCTGCACGTTCTCGCTCCCGCCTGCCGTTTCGCCGCTCTCGGCGGAATGACCGAGGCCGCCATCCATTCGACCGTCCTCGACGTGTTTCCCGATCATCGGGACGCGACGAATCCCAGCCTGCCATGGGGTGTTCCGCTCGACGGGGTGGCCTGCCGGGTCGTCGATGACGAGGGGCGCGACCGGCCCGACGACGTCGTCGGCGAACTGTGGATGGGTGGAGCCGGACTGGCCGCCGGCTACCGTGGTGATCCCTCACGGACAGCTGAGCGGTTCGTTGAGAGCGACGGACGACGCTGGTACCGCACCGGGGACCTGGCCGTGGTGCGCAGCGGGGGCCGGCTCGAGTTCGCCGGGCGGGCCGATCATCAGGTCAAGGTCAGCGGGCACCGGATCGAACTGGGCGAGGTCGAGGCCGCGCTGACGGCTCACCCCGGAGTGGTCGCGGCCTCCGTCCAGGCGGTGCCGGCCGGTGCGAGCACACAGCTGGCGGCCCTCGTTGTCGTTGTACATCACCATGATTCGTTGCTTTTGGACGATTGGCTGGCTGAGCGGTTACCTGCCCACATGCGCTGCTCGTGGTTCACCGCGACCGACGCCCTGCCCCTGAACCGCAACGGCAAGGTGGATCGTCAGGCCGTCCGGACCCTCCTGCTGACGGCCGGCCCCGAAGCCCCCGCCGGGGAGGCACCCAGAACACCCCTGGAGCGCACCGTCGCGACCGCGTGGCAGGAAGTCCTGGGTCTTGACGCCGTCCACCGCGATGACGACTTCTTCGCCCTCGGTGGCGACTCGCTGCTGGCCACCCGCCTGCTCGTGGCCCTGAACCGGCTGGGCGCCGGCGGAGCCGGCCTGGGTGCCGTCTTCTCCCGCCCGCGCCTGGCCGACTTCTGCCGGGGCCTGGCCCTGGGTGCTTCATCGGGAACTGCACCGACGCTGGTGCTGGGCTCCGGCGACGGGTCCGCCGAGCGTCACTCCCCCTTCCCTCTGACCGATGTGCAGCGGGCCTACCTGACCGGCCGCAACCCCGAGATGCCACTGGGCGGCGTGGGCACCTGGCAGTACAACGAGTTCGACGGTGTCGACGTGGATCTGGACCGCCTCCAGGCGGCCTGGGACGCGGTCGCCGCTCGCCACGACATGCTGCACGCGGTGATCGAGGACGCACAGCAGCGGATCCCCGAGCAGCCGGCACCGGTGCGGATTGACGTGGCCGACGCCACTGACCAGACCGACCCGAGCCAGGCCCTGACCGATCTGCGCGAACGCCTGTCGCACCGCCTGGTCGACCTGGAGCGGGGACCACTGGTGGAGATCGCCGCCGTCCGGTACCGGCAGGACGGGCGAACCCGCACCCGGCTGGGGATCGGTTACGACTACATCGTCCTCGACGCCCTGTCGATCATGCGGGTGCTGACCGAGCTGGACACCCTGTACACCGACCCCGGCGCCGACCTCGGCCCGGTCGGGCCCTCGTTCCGCGACTACGTCCTGGCCCAGGCGGACTCCGAACCTCACCCCGACGACCTGGCCCACTGGGAACGACGTCTGGCCGATCTGCCTCCGGCACCCGAACTGCCGCTGCTGCAGCAGCCCGCGACCACGTCGGGCTTGCGGTTCGAACGACGCCAGCGGCTCCTGCCTCCCGCGACCTGGGCGGCTCTGCGGCACCGGGCGCGGATCTCGAAGGTGACCGTGCCGTCGCTGCTCCTGGCGGCCTACGGTGAGGTCCTGGCCCGCTGGAGCGCAACCACCGGGGTCACCGTCACGCTGACCCGCTTCGACCGGCGCCCCGTGCACCCCGAGATCGACCGCACGGTGGGTGACTTCACCACCCTGGCACCGGCCGGGTACCGGCGCGACGCACAGACCACCTTCGCCGCGGCGGTGCGTGCGGTACACCGGCGAACCGGTGAGGACCTGGACCACAGCCAGGTGCCCGCCTCCTGGCTGCTTCGCCGGCTGGCCACCGCCCAGGGCGATGTCCAGCCCGTACCCGTGGTGTTCACCAGCGCGATCGGCGTGGGCGACGGCGTGAGCATGGACCGCTCCCCCGGCTTCCCCCAGCCGATCTGGGGACTCTCGCAGTCACCGCAGGTGTGCCTGGACAATCAGGTGCTGCCCTCCCGCGGCGGACTGCAGGTCACCTGGGACAGCGCTCAGGGCCTCCTGCGCGAGGGCGTTCTGGACGCCATGTTCGAGGCCTACCTCTCGCTGCTGACCTGGCTGGCGGGCAACGACTGGAACGAACCCCTGCCCGACCTGCTGCCCACCGCCCAGCGTGAGGTGCGCGACCGGGTCTCGGCCACGGGCACCGGCGGTCCTCCCGCCACTCTCCTGACCCCGATCCTGGAACGGGCCGGGCGCTCACCGGATCACCCCGCCCTGATCGCGGCCGATGAGCCCGGCGCGCCCGTGACCACCTACGGGCAACTGGCTCAGGACATCGGCCGCTGGGCCGGTCTGCTGATCGGCCGGGGCGTACGGCGAGGCGATCTCGTGGCGGTGGCCCTGCCCAAGGGTCCGCAGCAGATCGCCGCAACTCTGGGGGTGCTGGCCGCCGGTGCTGCCTACGTCCCGGTGTCGGTGGCATCACCCCCCGCACGCCGGGACCGGCTGTACCGGCTGGCGGGCGTTGCCCAGGTGATCACCGAGAACCTTGCCGCATCGGTGGTTTCGAATGTTTCGAATGTTTCGGTGCCACCGGTACCGGTCAGTCCCTCCGACCTGGCCTACGTCATCTTCACCTCCGGCTCCACCGGCGAGCCGAAGGGGGTGGAGATGACGCACGACGCGGCGGCCAACACCTGCCGCGACATCATCACTCGTTACGGAGTTGGCCCCCAGGACAGGGTTCTGGCCCTGTCCTCGCTCGAGTTCGACCTGTCGGTGTTCGACATCTTCGGGGTGCTCGGCGCCGGTGGCACCCTGGTCATCCCCTCGGAAGAGGCGCGCCGCCACCCCGCTCGCTGGCTGAGTCACCTCACGACGCACCGGGTCAGCGTCTGGAATACCGTGCCGGCCCTGCTGGACCTCCTGATCACCGAGGCGGGCACCGGCGGACTGCCGGGCAGCCTGCGCCTCGGCCTGGTCTCCGGCGACTGGGTTCCCCTGGATCTGGCCGACCGGCTGCGCCGCGCCACCTCGTCGCACACCCGGCTGATCGCCCTGGGCGGCGCCACCGAGGCCGCCATCTGGTCCAACTCCTTCGAGGTCCGCGACGTGCCGGGACAGTGGACGTCCATCCCGTACGGTTTCGCACTGACCGGGCAGCACTACCGCGTGGTCGGCCCGTCTGGTCAGGACTCTCCCGACCAGGTGCCCGGGGAACTGTGGATCGGCGGACGCGGTGTCGCCCGGGGCTACCGCGGCGATCCGGATCGCACGGCTCAACGCTTTGTCCCGGTGGGCGGCGAACGCTTTTACCGGACGGGCGACCTGGGCCGTTTCTGGCCCGACGGCACCCTGGAGTTCCTGGGCCGCACCGACCACCAGGTCAAGATCAACGGTCACCGCCTGGAGCTGGGCGAGGTGGAGGCCGCCCTGGAGAGCCTGCCCGGCGTCAACCGGGCCGTGGTCGTGGCTCCCGGAGCCCGCAACCGCCGAACCCTCCACGCCGTGCTGGAGTCCGGTAGCGGTTCCCCCGACGAGGTCCAGGAGATCCGCGATGCTCTGCTGGCCGTACTGCCGGCTCACGCCGTCCCGACCCGGATCACCCGGGTGGAATCGCTGCCGCTCACCACGAACGGCAAGGTCGACCGCGGCGCGCTCCTGGCCCTGGCCATCAGCACCGAGAGCGGGCAGCAGACCAGGACCGCACAGGACGGGAGACGTGCGCTGACCTCGTGCGAGCAGGCGCTGAGTCCCTTGTGGGCAGAAGCCGTCGGAACGACCGCGATCGATCCCGACGAAGGCTTCTTCACCGCCGGTGGCGACAGCCTGGCCGCGTTGCGTCTGGTGGCCGCGGTGCGCGAGCGTTTCGGCGTTCCGGTGTCGGCCCGTGATCTGTTCGCCACCCCGAGCCTGGCCGGACTGGCTCGCCACCTCGAAGTTTCGGGAGCCGACCTCGACCTGGAGGCGGACGAAGGAGTTCTGTAGCCCTTGACCGCAGAAGGGGGGCCGGCCTTCACGGCCGGCCCCCCTTCTGTCATCGCTTCAGGTCCGTAACCGCAGGGCACCGGACGGACAGGCCCGGACTGCTCCCTCGACCCCGGTCCCCATCTTGATCGTCAATTCTCCCTCGAACGGCCGGATGATCCCGGTCTCCTCGTCCTGTTCGAAATGCTCCGGCGCCCATCGCACGCACTGCCCGGCACCCACGCACCGGTCCTGATCAACGGAAACCCTCATGATGCATCCACTTCCAGTCGGCCGGCCGCGGACTCGGCAACCCTCGCCTCGCGCACCCTCGGTGGGACGCGGCTTCGTCGCTTCTTCGCCCTCTTGTCGGCTAATGGTAATCATTCCCATTTAATCTGGATGGGATCACGCCCACCGGTCGCCCCGGCCTGCCCCTGCGGGTCCTGCGATGCCGTGCGCGCCATGGCCAAGACCTTGTGCGCGATCACCAAGGACTCCCCTCACCCGCAGGGGCCGATGTGCAGGAGGATGAATGATGCTCATCATCCTGTGCGGTCTGCCGGCGACGGGAAAGACCACCCTGGCCCAGGCTCTCGCCCGGCAGACCCAGGCCGTCCACCTGCGCGTCGACACCGTCGAACAAGCCATCGTCCGCTCCGGCCTGACCACCCACCCCGTGGGCGTGGCCGGATACGCCGTGGCCTACGCCCTGACCGAGGAACACCTACGCCAGGGACTCACCGTGATCGCCGAGTCAGTCAACCCGCTCGCCGTCACCCGCCAGGCCTGGCGAGACGTCGCCGCCCGAGCCCAGGTCCGCGCCCTCGAAGCCGAGATCATCTGCACCGACACGACCCAGCACCGCCACCGCGCCGAACATCGATCCGTGGACGTCCCCGGCCTCGTCCCACCCGGCTGGGACGCCATCGTCGGCCGCGACTACGAACCCTGGGACCGCCCTCACCTCACGATCGACACGGCCCTCCGCGACGTGGCCACCTGCGTCACCGATCTCCGTCAGGCCGTGGAAGCGGTGACGCCGGCCGGGCTGCGATCGATCTGACCGAGCGGCCGAACAGAAACAGCTGGACGCCCGCGGCCTGCGCCCGGACGGGTGATGAAAGACAGCCCGACCGGGTCCGTCGTGGCGATCTGGCAGACGTCGACGATGGTTCGGCGGGCTGCCCACGGCCAGGTCATCAGCGGGGCGGGGCAAGCCGTCGGATGCGTTGCCGGCCTGGCTGTCACGTTGTCGGCGTGGCTGCGGGTGGCACGAGGGGCCTTCTTGGCCGGGGCCGCCGAAAAGTTCCACGCACGCACGAGGTGCTCGCTCTGCGTAGGCAAGCAGCCGGGCCGGGCCCCGGGTGCCGGGGCCGATCCCCGACAGCGCCCAGAGGTGCCATCTGGCCCGGACAACGGCCCGCGCAGGGACCGCATCAGGCCTTCAGGGCTTCACATCATCAACCCACCGGCCAGGGTCGCACATTCATGTCCGCCGGATCTTCC